>CAVVKP010000013.1:0-309291 GCA_963748785.1 uncultured Actinomycetota bacterium
CAGCGTCGCCACCGACAATCAGTGTGGACAGGGGCGGGCTCCGGGTGACGGGGTCGTCGTCTTGCAGACCATACTCGATAAGCTCGGCGGCATAGCCGGGAGCGGTGTCGAGCAGGTCCACGTTGCTGCGCCGCAGGTAGGAGACGAAGGCGGCCGGGTTCTGCGGGTTTCCCTCATCAAGGAGATGTAGCTCGTGGCCGGCGAGCATGGCCAGCAGGGGTGCCCGCAGGCATCGAGGACAGTGGTCGGTGCTAGCCACTCGTGCGCGCGGCTTACCTGTACGCACGTGTGTTCTGCATAGATCGTCACCCGGTAGTGGTGCGCTCGAGGTCGCCAGGCTTCCGTGTTCTATCACCACGCGCTTTGGGTGTTCCCGTGGATCCTGAGGTGTAGATGATGTAAGCCGCGTGCCGGGGCAGGATGGCGGTGTCGTCTTGGCAACTAATGTTGTCCGGCACGCGCCGGCCGATCCTGTCGCAGCGATGTCATCATCGAGCATCAGCTGGGCGACAGGGCACCGGGATCGCTGTGCTGGTCGTGGTGATGGCTAGGGCGGGAGCTGCGTCAGCGAGCATGAACGCGATCCGGTTCGTCGGCGCTGACATGTCGACTGGCATGTAAACCGCGCCCGCTTTGAAGATTGCCAGCAGGGCAACGACCGAGTCCACTGAGCGTGGCAGCATCACCGCCACCCGCGCCTCGGCTCCGATGCCCCTTGCCAGCAATTCGGACGCCAGCCAGTTTGCCCGGATGTTCAGCTCCCGATAGGTCAGCTCGCAGTCGCGGGACAACCGGCGACCGCCTCAGGGGTAGCGGCGGACTGCTGCTCAAATATTTCTGGCAGGCACATCGCAGGGATTTCCGTCGCGTTGTCATTCCAGCCCTGCACAATCAGGTTCCGCTCGTTGGCATTCAAGAGCTCAACCTGGCTAACCCGCGTGTTAGCGTCGGTGGTCAGCACCTCCAGCACACGCACGAACCGCTGTGCCAGAAGCGTAGCGGTCTCGTGGTCGAACAGGTCTGTTGAGACTCAAGAGCATGCCACCAATCCGGGCCGGAGGCACCCGCCTGTGGACTGCGCCCACACGATGAAGGACAGATCGAACTTCGCAGTACCCGTGCTGCCTGCTAGTTCCTGGATGCACAGCCCGGGCATGTCATAGGCGGCTTCCGGGGGCTTTCGGCGAGCATTACCTGAAACAACGGATGGCGGGCTGCGGAGCGAGCGGGATTGAGCATCTCCACGCAGCCGTTCGAAAGGCAGATCTTGATGCTGGAACGCAGACAGATCTGTCTTACGGACCCTGGTCAGCAGTTCACAGAAGGTAGGATCTCCCGACGTGTCCGTGCGCATCACCAAGGTGTTGACGAAGAAACCGACCAGATCATCCAGTGCCCGATCGGCTCGTCCGGCCACAGGAACGCCTAGCGGGATGTCTGTGCCCGCTCCTAGCCGCGTAAGCAGTACAGCTCAGACCCGCCTGCACCACCATAAACGGTGTCACGCCTGTCCGGCGAGCCAACTGCAGCAGCCGTGCGTGAACCTCGGCATCGACGGAAAAACCCGTCGTCCCACCGCTATGGCTGGCGACTGCGGGACGTGGCCTGTCGACAGGCAGGGGCAACTCTTCGGGCGAGCCCGTCAGGGCATCCTTCCAGTAGGCGAGTTGTCGGCTGCCGATGCTCTCCGGATCATCCTCAGTCCCCAGCAGCTTGCGCTGCCACAGGGTGTAATCGGCGTACTGGACCGGAAGCTCGTCCCACATCGGCGCTCCCCCAGCCAGGCGAGCGGCATATGCCGCCGCCAGATCCTGGCCTAGCGGCCCCGCAGACCAGCCATCGCATGCAATGTGGTGCATCGCTAGGACCAGGACGTGCTCATCCGGACTGGTTGAGAACACATCGGCACGCACAGGAATCTCGTCAGCCAAGTTGAAGGCATACCCGCAGGCCTGCGCGATCCGCTGCGGCAACTCAGCTGCGTCAGCCTCGTTCCATGTCACCCTCAGCGCGGCCTCGCCCGGAGACAGTACCTGCTGGAACGGCTCGCCATCCAGCGCCGGAAACAAGGTGCGCAGGCTCTCGTGCCTGCCCGCCACATCACTCAGCGCACCCTGCAGCGCTCCCCGGTCCAAGGCACCCGTAAGCCGCAGCACGAGCGGCACGTTGTATGTCGCACTCGGTCCCTCGAACTGAGCAAGAAACCACAACCGCCGCTGGGCGAACGACAACGGAACACGCTCAGGACGCTCAAGCCAGCGGCGAATCATCGGGGGGCTCGCGGCGTCCGCCGACTCGTCACTTCCCGGGATCGTTCCATGGCCCCGCCGTTCCTGCACTCGGGCCAGCAGTCGAGCCTCGATGTCCGACCTGTTCATACGCCGCTCCTCTGTCGTATGGCTGTGACGCAGATACCTGATATGGGATAAATTTTCGCGTGCACCTCCGGATGGTTCTTTACGGTTCGTCATCGTTGCTGCGTCCCTGGGATTCCCCGAGCGCTGCGAACTGTTCGACGAGATGGTCCCCTAGGCCGACAACTGTGGGCGTCGCGAAGAACGCCCTCAGGTCCAGCTCGACCCCGGTGAGCAGGTGGATCTCGTTGATGACTCTCGCCGACCTGCAGGGATCGACCTCCGAGCTCGAAGAAATCGTCGTACACCCCTACTCGGTCACGTTCGAGGATGTCGGCCCACACGTCGGCGAGTAGCTGTTCGACCTCGGTGCGGGGCGCGACGTACTCTTCGTTGAGATCGTGACAGTCGCGGCCTAGAACGGGCGGCGGAGACTCGTCGAGGCGGGAGCCGGGCTCTGTCATGGTGCTCCTTCAATGAGGCCTTGACCTTTGAGTAGGAGTCGGGCTGGCGGAACGTCAATCGGTCAGGCCCCAGCGGTATTGGGCAGGCAGTTGAGGAGCGAGCGTTCCAGGCTGCGCAGGAACTTCGACCGCCTCGGCGGATGTGAGTGCCGCGGTGTCGACTCGCAGGGTAATGAAGAAATCGGTTGGGTCTCCGTGTGCGGCGAGGTAGAGCCTTCTCGTTTCGATGGGAGTGCCTCCGGTGTGCTCGTACCGGGATTTCGCCAGCAGGCATCCGCCTGGCCCCGTGTGACCCCGGTGCCGGCTGCTTGCGTCGGGTCCGTGGTAGAGGGAAGGTTTAGGTTCGCCACGCATGCCAGCTTCGCCTGGGCCGCCTCCGTGCAGCATAAGACTGGGTAAGCATCTCGGCCAGGTCGTTGGGATGGCAGTGCCCGGCCAGGGCCGCGAGCATTCCCGCTCGGTGGCACCGGGAGATAAGCTTCTGCGGCGAATTCCCGGAGACATCGAGTGCGGCCGGCACCCCTTGGACGAGGGTGCCTGGGTACCGCATGGATTCGGGGTCGTATCGGTGGGTCGCCGCCAGGACGATGCCGCACATCTGGCTTCCGCTCCTCCGGGCGAGCAGCGACGCGGCCATGGCGAGGATGACGGATGAGATGCTTACCCTGAGTCCCTCGGCGAGTTCCAGTGATGCGACGCGCACCACAGCAGAGTGCAGCGCGAATTCCTGGTAACGCGGGTTTTCGGGGCGGCGACCGGTATAGGGCAGTGGGTCCTCCGGGAACTTCGCGAGTTCCAGCTTGCAGTGCCGGACGCCGCGGGCCGAACGCTGCACGCCCTCGGCGTCTTGTTCCCTGAGCGCACGGTCCGCTGGGTGAGTCGTGTCGTTGGGCACGGAGTCGGTCGAGTCGGCGGGCTGGCCATTCATGAAGGCCCGGAAATCGTCTAGAACGGACACCATGCCGTGGCAGTCCATGGCCATGTGGAAGGCGCACAGCACGATGAACCTCGGAACGCCTTCCGAGGCGATCACGGTTGCTCGCAGAGACAGTTCGGGAAGGGTGAACGGTAGGTTATTGAACGTCTCTTCGCAGCTGGCCGCCGCTTCCTCCGCGGCGGTCGCGTCAACATCCCGCACGTCAACCCGAAGGTGGCCGTCGGCGAGGACCATCTGCTGCGGCGCTCCGTCGGGGGTCATGAAGTACCTGGATCTGAAGGTCTCGTAGCGATTGAGCACCGCTGTGAGAGCGTCGGCTACTGCGGACATGCCGCATCCGTCAGGCACCGCGACGATGTAGCTGCCGCTCAAGTCGGCGTAATGCGGAGCCCGCGCCACGACGGAAGTCCACACCCAGTGCTGACCCCAGGTGAGCGGGAAGGCTCCCGATCGTGTTCCCTTGAACGGGATATTCAGGAAGTACGGTGCGGCGGTCACGCGGATGCCCCTCCATCTACGGGGATCATCGCACCACTCAAATAGGACGCGGCCGGCGATAGCACAAAGGCTGCGACGCGCCCGAACTCGCTCGGCTCGCCGGGGCGCCCCAGCGGGATCGTCGCAGTCTTGGATGCGGCGGTGCTCGCATCGATGTAGCTGGAGCGCTCCGTGATGATGCGCCCCGGCAGCAAGGCGTTGACCCTGATGCCGCGACAGCCGAGCTGAGTTGCCAAGGTCCTCGTCAGCATGGCGAGACCAGGCCGCAGGCCGTTCGAAATATCGAGTCCCGGTATCGGGGCATGCACAGTGGTAGACAAAATAAAGGCCATCGAGCCGCCCTCTGCGAGATTCTCGGCGATCACCCGGGCCGCTCGCACGGCTCCGAGGAAGACCGATTCGAACGAGTGCCGCCACGTGTCGTCGGGGATCTCCAGCGCGCTCCCCGAGGGTGGCCCGCCGCCGTTGATGAGCGCCCCGTCTAGGCGCTCCCAGCGATCGAGCGCGGTCGCCACGCGACGGTCCGGGCTGGTCGGGTCCGCGTTGTCGGTCACGACTCCAGTTGCTTGCGACCCGCCGAGCGCCTTGACCGCAGCGTCGAGAGATTCGGCGTCCCGCCCTGACACCACCACGCGCGCGCCCTCGGCCGTCAGCGCACGCGCGACGGCGAATCCCAGGCCGCGGGTGCCGCCACTGACGAGGTAGACGCGATCTGTCAGCCCCAGATCCATGATCGATCCTCATCTGGAAAGTTCGAGTCCTCTCGCGTCGCCGCTGACCGTCGCGGTCCGGATGCCCGGCTCACGATTGCGCCTTGTGGCGATCGGATTCTTGGAAGATCTCGACGATATAAGTGCCGGGATCCACCACCGCCGAGTGCTCTTCTTGGTCCCCGATGGCGAAGGTTTCACCGGCCAGCCACCCTTTGGTCTCGCCCTCGATCGTCATGACGGTGCGGCCGCCGAGGACGAATCCCAGCTGCGGCCCGTGCCGATGTGGTTGAACCTCGGCTCCGTTGGGGAACTCCCAGAGCACGACCTGTCCGTGGGGGCTGGACATCAACCAGCCGACAGCGCCCGGAAACGGAGTGCTGACCTGCGGAAGCTTCTTGACCCACTCTGGGTACATCCCCAAGGCTCCTTCTGTCTCAAGACTGGGATGAGGCGGACACCGAGTCAGTAAGAGGCGCTTCGGTTCGCGCACCCCTGACAGATTGGTAGAGGGTCCACACCATCGTCGGATGGAAGTAGTCGACCGGCTTGAGCGGGGAATCGGCAACCACATCGACCGAGCCGATGCAGGCATCGACCTGGCCGCTCACCGCCGCCCCGACGGCCAACGGCTTGGAATTGAAGTAGGTGATCTCGGCGTCGGCGCAGGCTTGCCGCGCGAACACGGCCGTGGCCGGGTGCAACGCGATCGACCGTATGGAGCCGCGGTCCGCGACCCGCTCGCGGTTGATCGCCAGGCACATCACCTTGGTGGGACTCTGCCAGACATCCACGATGCGCATCTGACCGAGGAGCCGGAAGTGCATGTCCACCCAGGTGTCGGCCAGTTTGCCATCCTGGAAGTCGAGGTATCCGGCGGGAATGAGCGCATACCCGCCGGTCTCATGAGCGTGTTTGACGGCAGCGGGGAACGAGGGGAACAGTACGACACTCGAGCAGTGCTTCCTCGCCTCGTGGGCCGAGTCGGTCCTGCTGGGGCCCAGCGTCGATATGACGCCTTTGAGCCTTGTCGAGTTATCGAATATTGCCGACGGCACCATTTTCTCCTGCGCGTTGCGTCCCGGTGGTGTGGGACGTCGGGTTTCGGACGTCGCTTTCGTGAGACCGCGTGTGCGGTCCAGAATGACGCCTATCCGGCCTTGAACCGTTCGTAGCGGTGGGCTGTCAGACGTGTCGTCACCTGTGGCTCCCGCTCCACGCCCGCCAGAGTTCGGCGTAGCGACCGTCCAGGGCCAGCAGTTGGTCATGGGTGCCCTCTTCGATGATTCCTCCGTCGTGCATGACGAGGATCCGGTCGGCCAGGCGTGCCTGGGTCAGCCGGTGGGCCACCACGAGGGCGGTGCGGCCGCGCATCGCCTCCTCGGCGGCTCGCTCGAGGACGCGGGCGCCTGTCGAGCCGGCTTCCGCCGTGGCCTCGTCCATCACGACGAACCACGGATCACCGATGACGATCCGCGCCAGAGCGAGGTGCTGTACCTGATCCGGTGTCAGCTGGTGCCCAGCGTCTCCGATGACCGTGTTCAGTCCGTCGGGCAGCGCGGCGACCCACCGGTCCGCGAAGGTGGCGGTCAGCGCCCGGTGGACGACCTCGTCGGTGGCCCCGGGCTTCACGAGAGTCAGGAAGTCCCGGATGGTTCCGGCGAAGGCGTGGGCATCCTGGGTGACCAGGAACATGCGGGAGTTCGCCGCGGACAGAGCGGGGTCGCACGGCGTGCCGTCGACGAGCACCGTGCCCGCGGTCGGCCGGAGCGTCCCGGCGGCGATCGCGCCGACAGTCGTCTTGCCGGCCCCGGTCGCGCCGACCAGGGCTATCCGCTCTCCGGCGGCGATCCGCAGGTTGACGTCGTGCAGGACCGGCTTGCCCGCCACGTACTCGTGACCGACTCCGAGGAAAGCGATCTCGCCCTCCTTGACGACGGTGTTCGCGTTCGGCGCGGCCGAAGGCGCCAGCGAGGCGATGCCGACGAGCCGGGACAGGGCCGCGCCCATCGACTGGAAGCGGTCGAAGGTGAACAGGAGCCCGCCGATCGGACCGAACAGCCGGAGGAAGTACAGCGCGGCGGCGGTGACGGCACCGACCGTCGTGGCGTTGTCCCGCATAACCAGGAACCCCACGCACAGAACCATGGCGAGCCCGGTGAATTCGGCCAGGTTGATTGCGGTTGAGGAACCGGAGGGTGAGCCGGTAGACGGATATGGACACGTCCGCGGACCGTTGCGAGGTCTCGTCGATCTGCCGTAGCAGCGAGGGACCGATCCCGAACGCCCGAGCCGTGGGCGCGCTGTTGACACCCGTGAGCAGTGCCTCGGCGCGTTCTCCCTGGGCGATTCGCTGCTCGCGGTAGAGCGGTCGCGAGCGGGGCAGGTACCAGCGCAGACTCAGGACGTAGACCGGCGCCGCCGAGAGCATGGCCAGTCCGAGGCGCCAGTCGAGGGTCAGCACGCCGGCGATCGTGAACACGACCGCGACAGCCGCGTTCGCGATCACCGGCACGATGCCCTTCAGCCCGTCGGACACCGTCCGTACGTCGTCGGAGAGCCGGGAGAGCAGATCACCGGTAGTGGACCGTTCGATCCGGTCGGCGGGCAGGTGCAGGGCCCGGCTGAGCACCTGCTCCCGCAGTTCGGCCAGGGCGGGCTCGCCCACACGCGCCAACATGACCACGGCCACGCCGCCGAACAGGGCGCCTGCCAGAGCGGCACCGGCGATGAACAGCGCGGAGGACACGATGGTGTTCCGGTCGACTCCGACGTCATCGGCGATCGCGCCGAGGATCCAGGGGGCGACGAGACCGGCGCCGCCCGCCAGGACGAACATCAGGGCCATGATCGCGCTCGCCCGGCGGTCGGCGGCCAGCATGGACCGCACGACGGAGTACGTCTGCCGGAGGGTGGCGACCGGCAGGAGTTCCGAGTCCCGGCTCATCGCAGCACCAACTCCTCGTACTTCGGCCGGCCGAGCAGCTCTCGATGGGTCCCGGTACCTACCACCCGCCCGCCTTCGACGTGCACCACCCGGTCAGCCTGGGCAAGCAGCGCGGGGCTGGTGGTGACGACCCAGGTCGTGCGCGAGCCCGACCGGTGTCGCAATGCCCTGATGCCAAGGGCGATCCGCTGTTCGGTCACCGCGTCCACCGCGGTGGTGGGGTTGTCCAGCACGAGAATCGAGGAGTCGGTCGCCAGCGCCCGGGCGAGCGCGATCCGTTGCCGCTGCCCGCCGGAGTAGGTGCCGCCCTTCGCCGTCACCGGCTGGTCGAGGCCGCTTTCGTGGAGGCGCACGATGTCGTGCGCCGCCGCGGCGTCGAGGACCCGTGCGATATCGGTGTCCTCGCGTAGGCCGTCCGGGTCGAGGTTGCTGCGCAGCGTTCCGTGAAGCAGGTCGGTCTGACGGGGATTGACCAGCAGGCGCTCGCGGCGCGCCGGAACGCTCAGATCGCCGATCGCCGTCCCGTCGAGACGGACCTCGCCGGCGGCGTCCTCGGTGGGGATCTCACAGGCCAGCAGCTGAACCAGGGTTCTGGTGGCGGCCGGATCGTCGATCGCGAGGCAGAGCAGCTCGCCGGGCCGCGAGGTGAGGGAGAAGTCGTGCAGCGCGCCGACGGTCACCTTGTCCAGCGAGAGCTCGGGGACCGTGAGTGGCGGCCGCGCGGTTCCGGCGGTCAGCAGCGGTGGCGTGCGCAGGAATTCGACGATCCGAGCCGCCGAGGCGTGGCCGTCCGCTACCAGGGCGCCGACCTGGCCGAGGGTCTGAATGGGTACCGCGAGGAACTGGGTGAGGCCGACGATCGCGATCAGCTGGCCGATCGTGATGGAGTGTTCCAGCGCCCGTTTTCCGGCGAGCAGGGTGACACCGGCCAGGAAAAGCCCGCTGAGTCCGGTGGTTACTGCCGTTCATGAGCGCCTGGGATCCGGCCACTCGGATGCCCGCGACTTTGGCGATTTGGCTCCGCTCCCGATAGCGCGCGGCGGCTTCGTCCTCGGCTCCGATGCCCTTGAGGACGCGCAGGCCGCGCACCAGGTCCGCGGCCGCTGCGCTGGTGGCGGCGATCCGGCTTCGCTGGTCACGGCTGCGACGGGAGATCACCGGCGTGATCAGCTGGGTGATGAACACGACGAGCGGCACGCCGAGCAGCACGGTCAGACCGATGACCACGTCGATCCGCAGGAGCACGACGGCGCTCACCGCCACGGCCACCGCCGTAGCGAACGTGTTCCCGGCCGACTGGGCCAGTGTGCCGACGCCGTCGGCGTCAGCCGTGGCCAAGGAGAGGGTCGCGCCGGGAAGCGTGCCGGTACGCGCACCGAGTGGGCGAAGAACGTGCCGGGCGATCTCGGCCCGGAGTCTGTTGGCCTCGACCTGGTCGATCCGGTATGCGATGAGCGCTCCGTGGCGGTAGACGAACATCAGTGAGGCGAACACCAGGGCCAACAGCGCCCCCCACTTGATCAGAGCACCGACGTTGCCCGATACGACGGCGTGATCGATGAGTTCGCCGACGACGACGGAGACCATGGCCTCGGACAGTTGCCACACCGAGAGCAGGATGAAGGAAGCCGCCACTGCGCGGGCATTGCGGCGCAACACCCGCGAGAGCAGCTCTCGAGCCGAAGCTGGGGACTGAACCGCCGGATCGCCGTCGGGGAAGGGGACCCCGGCCGACCTCCGACCCGTACCGGCGGGAGTCCGTCGGGGTATCCGTCTGCGGCGCCGCGGCGCTCGGGACCTTCCTTCGACGTGGCCGGCATCGGCGGCTCGCTGCCGCCCGTCGACGCTGTGCGATCCATGCGGTTTCACTCTGCCTTTCTGTTGTGGCGCACGCCGCACATCGGCAGCGCCTCCCTTTGGGTGGTCCAAGCGGCTGTCACGTGCGTCGGGATTGGTGATAGCCGCTCCTTCCGACCAGATGTAGCGCGTTCCTCCCCAGCGGGCGGCTGACGCTACGTCGGGGAAGAAGCCTCGTCCCTCGAAGTTCGCGCTGGTGTTGCACAGTACGGGCACGCCGCTGATCTCCGTGTAGGCGGCCAGGATGCGGGCGGCGGCGGAGTGATTGCGCTCGGATGGTCGCAGTCGGGCGGTGCCGTCCAGGTGGACGACGGCCGGGACGCGCTCGGCCCACCCGGATCGCATGCGGTGCTCGAACAGCGTGTAAGGGTCCGACGTGCCGGGGGTGAACACCTCGGGTGCGCGGGCTTCCAGGCAGATCGGAGCCACCGGCCGGTAGTTGGTCCGATTCTTTATCGCGTTGAGCCGCACCTTCATCCCGGGATCGGTTGCGGGGGCCAGGATGCTCCGGTTTCCCAGGGCCCGCGGGCCCAGTTCGGCACGGCCCGAGAGTACGACCACCGGCTCACCTTCGGTGTGAAGCAACTGTGCGAGCCGCCGCTCGTCGCAGGACTGAGCCCGCCATCCTTCGGGGACCGGGCGCGGCGACTCAGCGCTGGTCCGCTGTAGACGTCCCACTCCAGTGCGAGGTTCCCGCGATGGAACGACTCACACACCGCTGTGCCGATGGCCGCTCCAGCGTCGTTCGGGAACGGCGGTACGAACACGTCCTGGAAGAGACCCGCTGGAGCGGATCAACGTGTTCCACTTGATGTTGAGCGCGCAGCCGCCACCGAGTACCAGGTTGGCGCGACAGTCCCGGGAATCTGCGCCTCACGACCGCGGCGAGCCGATCGAGTAGCCGCTGGCCGAGGTAGTCCTGGAACGTGGCGATGATGTCCGCGTCGGACATGCCCGGCATCAGTTCGTCCCGGTTCGAAGCGACCTTCGCACCCAGTTCGCGGGCGTTCTCCGGATCGATGCCGGTGAAGCCGGAGATGATCTCGTCAAGGACGGAGAATGCGTCCGGCTCGGCGTTTCCCAGCGCCGCGTAGGCCATCGCCTTCCCGGCAATCGACAGGTTATGACGTATCGCCTGATCCGATGAGAACCCGCTAGTATCAGCTGAGAACGGCCCGAACTGTGCGCAGAAGTCCGCGAAGCTATTGCCTGTGATGGGCAGAAGGGCAGACACCAGCGTCACCTCGCGGGTGGCAGCCCGAACCTGGTAGAGTCGTGCAACGATTCCGCCGTCCCACACTAGGGCGAGTGCGTCCTCGCCACGCGAGGCGAAGGGACTGCAGCAGTAGGCGCCGAGGATGTGGTTAGTCACGTGGTTGAAGCTGGCGTACTCGACACCGCCGACGAAGGATGAGTTGCCGAATCGGTGCCGTTGCAGCGGGCCCTCGTCGCCCGGGCTCTCCACATAAGAAGCTGCCTCGGACTCGACCTTTGCATCGTCTACCGTGATGTTCACGTGCCCTCCAGTTTCTTGCGGCGTCGCTCGGTTTCGAGGCGGCAGGGTTTGACACACTAGTCGCGGTCGACAACAACCCGATCCATGTCGCGACCCACGAATGGAACTTCCCGCTGACTAGAGCGCTATGCGCGGATATCGAGGCTTTGTCGGCGGAGGACGTTCTCACTGTAGCGAAAGACCAGTGGACGGTCCGGCATCCAGAAGAGCCATGGCTAGGAGAGATCGACTGCATCTTCGGTGGCCCGAGCTGCCAGGGATTTTCCGAGATCGGGCGCCGCAACCCGCAGGACGAGCGGAATAACCTGCTTAGCGCGTTCGCTCGCCTGGTAGCGGCGATAAGGCCCAGATACTTCGTCATGGAGAACGTCCCGGGCCTGCTCGCCCCGGTCAACGATCCAATTCGGGCCGAAACGCTGAAGATATTCAGCGACGCGGGCTACTCGTTTACAGAGGATCGGCCGTTCATCCTGAGCGCGGGTGACTTCGGCGTTCCCCAGACCAGGCGACGGGTGTTCGTGGTGGGAAGCCGGAAAGACGTGCCTCCAGTCAGCTCGCCGACTCCCACGGCGACGAAGGTAACCGTGGCGGAAGCGCTCGATGACCTGCGGTACCTCGAACTTTACAAGTCGCTCTCATCCATTGACTCAGTTGAGTTGTCGCCAGCGGCCCTTGCGAAGGTGGAGGGTTCCGCGAGCGCCTACGTCAGGTCGCTGCGAAGTGGGCCAGACCAAGACCATGGCTCCTATGGGCTCGGTTACAGGAGGCCCTGGGATCGAGCCGTCGTGACTTCGGCTGGCCGCACGGTTCACCGGGAAGAGGTCCGTAAGCGGTTCCGCGGGACGCAGCAGGGGGCCGAAGAGCTGGTTAGCAGGCTCCAGAGGCTTCGCGCGGACGGGCTCGCGCCGACGTTGCGGGCGGGCACGGGACGCGACCACGGTAGCTTCACTTCCGCCCGACCCATTCATCACCGCTATCCCAGGGTCATCACGGTCAGGGAGGCGGCACGTCTGCATTCCTTCCCGGACTGGTTCCGATTCCATGCGACGAAGTGGCACGGCTTCCAGCAAATAGGCAACTCCGTTCCGCCTCTCCTGGCCGAAGCGATCGCTCGTCAAATCGTCTGCGCTATGAACCTTTCGCCGGTGAAAAGCGAGGCTGAGGTCCAGCCCCGGAACGACACGCTGCTTACGCTCGCCCTGGTAGAGGCAGCAGTCCACTACGGCATCGATACCAAGACCCTGCCTAAGGACAGTCGGGTACGCAAAAAGAAGACCGCACAACCGGATTAGCTGTCATCACGGTCGCGCTTGAAGCCAGCCGATCCCGCACCGCTTCGGCGATCAGGTCCGCCGCTTCCTCCGGGGCAACGTGAGCCCATACGCGCAGGGGCAGCCACCCGTGAGCTAGGAACTTGGCATCGGTATCGGCGTCCCGGGCCAGGTTCCCGGCGATCTTCTCCGTCCAGTACTCCTGATTGGATCGCGAGGGCATGTAGTGCTGGGGACAACCGTGCCAGAAGCACCCGTTTACGAACACAGCCACCCTGGCGGAAGCGAACACGAGGTCGGCGGAGCGGCGCACACCGGGGATGGGCTTGGCCGCGACCCGGTAGCGAAGCCCGCGGCGATGGACTGCCGAGCGTACGGCAAGCTCCGGCCGCGTGTCGCGGGACCGATTCCCCCGCATGACGTTGCGCGCACGGGCCGATGACGCCCAAGACTGAGTGCCCGATTCCACACACCAACCTTAGTCGTGGCCTGCGGCGCCCTCACGCTAAACGCAGCGCAACTAGCCGATGGCCGCCACTCCGATGAGTCGGGCTACTAGGCTGGACAACTGGGTCACGAGTCCGTCCCGCCCGGTGATCCACCTGCTAGCGGCGATGGCCCACGAGGCCTCGGCTAGAACCACGGCGACGATCCGGAACATCGCCGCAGACAACGCGGTCGGGCCGACCCTGCGGGGCCAGGCGGACGCGATGCAGAGAATCCAGTCGAGCTTCGAGCCCCTGACGCTGTTCCCGGTCTAAGCGAGAGCTGAGCATCCGGCCTTACTCCCGGATTTTAGGGGAGTAGCTTCCGCCGACTCGAAGCGGCTGCGCTCGGCCTCATGCCGAAGACGACGGAGGAGGTCGAAGAGGTCGAGCGAATGGCCGTGGAGACCGCCGCTGATCCCGAAAAACAGAAGATCCTGGCCGGCATCGCCGACCGCCTGCCTGACCGCGCTGATATCGCGAAGATGATCCCCTCGGCGGGTTCCTGGCGGTGGCGGCATCCTTGGTCCAGTTCGTTCCGGACATCATTGACGCTGACCAGATCGCCATGCTCTCTGTCCTAGTCGCGCTGTATGCGGCAATTCCCCTCCGAGACTCCGATCCTGAGCGAGAAGACCCGATGCCGGCGCGGCGGTGCCGAATACGTGCCGAAAACCAGGTGCCACCCGATGTTGTGCCTGCTGAGGGCATGGATGGGATCTTCCATGGTAAAGAGAAGTTCAACAGTGCCCGAATGGGTGAGGCGCCGGAATGGCTAGTCTGTGCGCGGGCAGCTGCGGACCGGCGACTCAGCAAGGGCGCCCGGAATCGGCTCGTCGCGCTCCTGTTCGGTCCGTGACATCCCGACGCGGTCACCCACCGTGGCAATAGGCGGCCAGTCGCGGGGTCTTGGCAGCTACTCCCGCCACGTCACATGCTCAAGATTGTGTCCGCTGGCGGGCGTTTCCAGGTGGGAGGGAACCGTCAGGACCGTGCTCACGATAGGTGTCGCAAGCATGTTCGTGTCGAGCGTCGCCTAACACGCTTGGGCATGTCTAGTCCTTCAGCTGGCAGGCGGCAGCCGGGCACTGTCCGCCGGTTCCAGGGGCCGGGGCCGGCCCGGCGGGCTGCGCCAGCTGGCGGGGCGGACGTGGCGCGGCGGAGGGCCTGCCGGGCGCGGGGCAGGCCGGATGTGGGAGAGCCGCGCCGCGGCTGCGAAGCCGGCGGCGGCGAGCAGCATTACCCGGCTGGGGGGCGGGGCCGGGCAGGCGTGCGTCCCGCCGGGCGGGGGGCGCGGCGCGGGTTGCCAGCCACGCCGGCCGTGAGGACGAGCAGCCCGCAGCCGGCCATGACCAGCCAGCTTCCCCGCGCGGCGGCGGGGAACCCGGTCTGCATCGGCCCGTGGAGGGAGCCGTCCAGGATGGTGCCGGCGACGGCGACGCCGAGGCACTGGCCGAGCTGTCGGCTGGAGGAGTTCATTCCGCTCGCTATGCCGGCTTGCCCGTCGGGCACCGAGCTCATCACGCCGTAGGTGACGGCGGGGCTGAGCAGGCCCGCGCCGACGCCGAACAGGCTGTAGGTCACGATGAGGAACGCCTCGGATGACACGCCGGTCAGCTGGGTGAGGGCGGCGCTGCTGGCCGCCAGTGCCGCCCCGGCGGTCACGGCCGGGATCCGCGCGCCGTGCCGGGCGATCAGCCGCCCGGCCAGCGGGGCGCACACCGCCATCTCCGCCGCCATCGGCCCGATGGTCAGCCCGGCGCCCAGCGCGGACATGCCCCGCACGTCCTGCAAGTACAGGGTCGACAGGAACCCGAACCCGGCCAGCGCGGCGATGCCGCAGAGGCCGGAGGCGACGGCCGCGGTGAACCGGGCGCTGCGGAACAAGCCGAGCTGGATCAGCGGGTCGGCCCGCCGCGGCTCCAGGCGGCCCAGGCCGGCGAGTGCCCCGGCCGCGGCGGCGAGCAGCGCCGCGGTGCGCCACGACAGCCATCCCCAGCCGGGTGCCTGGATAATGGCGGCGGCCAGTGCGGCGAGCGCGACGCAGACCAGGACCTGGCCCGCGGGGTCGGCGCGCCGCGCGGACGGCGACCGCGAGTCGGGCACCAGCAGCCCGGTCAGGGCGAGGGCGGCCAGGCCGGCCGGGATGCTGGCCCAGAACACCGACCGCCAGCCGGCCACGCTGACCAGGATCCCGCCGGCCACCGGCCCGGTGACCATGGAAAGGCCGTAGGCCGCGTCCCACGCGCCGAGTGCCCTGGCCCGGCGGGCCGGGTGAGGGTAAACGTTGGTGACGATCCCGAGGGCAGCCGGGTTCATGGCGGAGGCTCCCGCCCCCTGCAGGACCCGGAAGGCGATCAGGCAGCCGAGGCTCGGGGCGAGTGAGCACAGCCAGGAGCCGAGGACGAACAGCGCCAGGCCGGCCTGGAGGACCGCCCGGCGGCCGTACCGGTCGGCGGCGGCGCCGGAGAACATCAGCAGCGAGGCGAGCGTGACGGTGTAGGCGTCGGCCGCCCACTGCAGGCCGCTGACCCCGGCGTGCAGGGACCGGCCGATCTGCGGCAGCCCGATCGTGACGATCGTGCTGTCCAGGCCGCCCAGGAACACGCTCAGGCTGCACACGGCCAGCACGATCCCGGGACGGGCGGCCCGCCCGAGGCCGGCGGCGGGGGCCGGGGCTGCCGTCACGGCGCCGCCCGCCGCCGGGTACACGGTCCCGTCCACGGACCGGGGTAGGCGTCGAGGAACTCCCGGTAGAAGCACTCGGTGACAAGCGCGACCGGGGAGCCCAGCCACAGCCTGGCGGCCGACCAGAGGACCTGCTCCCGCCCGCCGGCGTCGCGCTGGCCCGGGGTCGCCAGGACCGTCAGCGGCTCGCGGCGGACCCCGAGGCCCGCCAGCGCCCGCCCCAGCGGCACCCCGCCGCCGCCTGCCTCGGCCCCATGCTCGTCGGTGCCGAGCGCCCGCAGGGCGGCGGCGGGAACCCGGTGCGGCAGCAGGACCGCGGTGATCGCCGCGGCGGGCACTCCGCCCGCGCACAGGGTCCCGCGCCGCTCGTGGCCGGCCGTGGCCCCCGGGGCGTGCAACTACTGGTGCTCGCGCTGGGTCAGCTCCCGCGGGCCGCGCGAGTCCATGACGGCGGTGACCTCTGCACCGGAGATGGCGGCAACCACGGCAGTGGCGCCGCAGTCCTCGACCGGGCAGCCGCCCGGCGCCTCCAGCAGCCACGCCGTCAGCGCGGCGATGTCATTCACCGGAGACTCCCGCCGTGGCACGGCGCGCCCGCACGGCGGCGGCGAGAGCCTCCAGCACCGACATGGTGGCGGAGACGTCCATGCACGGGTCGGTGACGCTCTGCCCGTAGACCAGGGCGGACCGCGGGCCCGGCTCCTGCCTGCCTGCCACCAGGTTGCTTTCCAGCATCACCCCGGCAATCCCGCGTTCCCCGGCGGCGATCTGCCCGGCAACCGCGATGGCGACGGCTTCCTGCCGCCGGTGATCCCTGACGCTGTTGCCGTGGCTCGCGTCGATCATGACCCGGCGCGGCAGCCCGGCGGCCTCGACCACATCCAGTGCGCTGGCCACGGCGGCCGGAAAGTAGTTAGGCCCGCCCCGGCCGCCGCGCAGCACCACATGGCAGTCGGGATTGCCCCGGCTGCTGACTATCCCGATCATGCCGGCCTCGGTGATCCCGAGGTAGGTGTGCGGGGCCGCTGCGGCCAGGCATGCCTCGGCGGCGACCCGGACGTCGCCGTCGGAGGCGTTCTTGAAGCCCGCCGGCATCGGCAGGGACGAGGCGAGCTGGCGGTGGACCTGGCTCTCGGTCGTGCGGGCGCCGACCGCCGCCCAGGTCACCGCGTCGGCGAGGTAGTACGGGGTCACCGGGTTGAGGAACTCGCACGCCGTCGGCAAGCCCAGCATCGCGATGTCGGCCAGCAGCCGCCGCGCCTCCCGCAGCCCCCGGTGCACGTCAAAACTGCCGTCCATACCCGGGTCGCACAGCAGCCCCGTCCACCCGGTCACCGTCCGCGGCTTCTCGAAGTAGGCCCGCATCACAACCAGCAGGTCGCCGGCCAGGCCGGCGCCAGCGCCAGCCAGCCGCTCCGCGTACTCCAGGGCGGCCTCCGGGTCGTGGACCGAGCACGGGCCGGCAATCACGAGCAGCCGGTCGTCCGTCCCGTTCAGAACGGCGCGGACCTCCTCGCGGCCGCGCGCCACGCCGGCCGTCGCCGCCGGCGGCAGCGGCATCTCAGACAGGACGCTCCTCGGGGATGGAAACAGCTGGTAGGCGGCGGCAGCGGGAAACGCGGCGCGGGTCATCGGGTTCCTTCTCGTGTCATGGCATTGGAGGGGACAGCCGGGCGCGGGGTCCGGACGGCGGGCGCAGCCGCGCCCCCCGTCACGGGGCTGGTCAGGCTGGCGGTGCCGCGCGAGGTGAATCCCGCGCGGAGAACCGGGCCGGGGGCCGGAGCGTGAAATGAACTAGCGCTCACCGCGAAAGCGCGGCAGTCGACCGGAGCGCAGCCGGACGCCGGCGGACGAGGCCCTGCGAGAAAGGCCAGGACAGGTATCAGCGGCACTGCGGCCGTCAGCAGGTAAACAGGCAAAACCTGCCTGACGCTTTTGCGCATCGGGATTTATCCTTCCGGAGAAACAGCCGTCCCGGTTCACGGCATTGCGGGCAATCCGCCTGCTACCGCAGGCCGCCCGTTACCGGCCGGGACGCTTCGCACCGCCATCGTGCAGGACATCCGCTCATTCGGGTCAATGTATAAAACGGCTGAATAATCATGTTCAGCGCAGAATTTGCGTGTTAATGCAATCTGCCCTCGAACGACAAGGGCGGTGGCGCTGCGCCCGGTGAGGACAGCGGCCAGGACCGGGGCGAGGGCGAGACTGGAGCAGCCGATCTGCGGCGGCGAGGCGGGCGGGGTTGGTCAGCAGGGCCAGGTAGCTGGTCTCGGTCGGGACGGTAACTCCCTGCGCGGACTCGCCGCGCAGGTCTACTACGACGGCGGCGGCCTGAGCAAGATCGTCAGCGGCCAGCGGCGCTGTCCCCCCAACCTGGCGCGCCTCATCGACGGCACGCTCGGCGCCGGCGCCAGGGTCACCGCGAGTTAGCGCAGCTAGGTAGCGGAGCTGTTCCGCCATGACGGTGGCCGGAGGACGCTGTCCAGGTCACCATGGAGGTTGCCGAGGCGGGCTGGCGGCCTGGATACCTCGCCCGGCCGGAGCGGCTGTCTCTGATCGAGGCCGAGCGCGTCGCGCCCTTCGAAGTGCGCTACAGCAGCCCAGCGCGAGGCCTGCTCACGGAACTGCTGTCCGCCCAGGCGCACCCGTCCGCAGAACTGCGGGGGATGGCCAGCCGGCTGGGCGCCGCCGCATGACCGCCAGGCCAGTCCTGTACGTCATAGCGTGCGGCGCCCGCCCCGCCGCCGACCTGCCGGGGTTCGTCACCTGGACGGTAGCCCAGGGCTGGGACACGTGCGTCGTCGTCACGCCCGCGGCGCTGCGGTTCGCGGACGCCGCCAGGCTCGCAGAGCTGACCGGCCATCCCGTCAGGTCGGACTACAAGCGCCCTGAAGACCCGGACGCCCTCCCCCCGGCGGACGCGTTCGCCGTCGCCCCCTGCACGTTCAACACCGCCAACAAGTGGGCCGCCGGGATCAGCGACACGCTCGCGCTCGGGCTGCTCAACGAGGCACTGTGCAGCGGAGCGCCGATCACCGCCGTCCCGAACCCCAACGTCGTGCTCGCCCGCCATCCGGCGTTCGCGCGCAGCGTGGCGTTCCTGCGTGACAGCGGCGTCAACGTGCTCTTCGACCCCGAAAAGTACCCCCTGCCGACCTCCAACCTCGGGGAAGCCAGCCGTGACCTTTTCCCGTGGGACGCACTACAGGCCACGGTCGCCGGAATGATGCCGAGGTCGCGGGGATTGAGGCGGCTGATCGGGCGATCGCCTGATCGTGCCCGCCGCGAAAACCGCGCCGAGTCGCTCACATCAGCGGTACGTGTGCCAACGCGTTAACGCCCCCGCCAGGTCACCTGGTGGGGGCGTTCCCGTGCCGCGGCGATGTGAGGTCGGGTTAGCTCAGTGGTTTGTTCCACTAACCCGGATTAGGTTTCTCACTTTGGCCGGCCAGTGGGCCGTCCTGCTGGCCCGCTGGTTCGGCGACGCCAGATGACGGTCTTGGCGGTCTCGGCGGCCAGGGCAGAGCACCGCTGGCACGCTAGCGCAGCGGAGTCTGCCCGTTGGCCGGTGAGATGTTCCGGGGCGGAACCTGCTGGAGTGTCGCGCGCTCGGATCGTGCTGCGGGTTCCGGACTGGTGGCGTTCGGGCGCCCGGGCCTGCGCCGCCCTGGGCGTCCGCGCCGGGCGAGTTCGGATTCCCACGGCTCGCCGCCGGGGACCGGCTGGGACTGCGGGAAAGGGGCGCTGGCCGCCGTGAGGTTCCTGTCCCTGGTGAGCATCGCGATCAGTTGCGGCGCGTAGCCAGGCTGCGTGGCGGCGTGCTCGTCGGGCCCGGTGGGGTCGCCGAGCCAGAGGGTGCCGGGTGCGGCGGCGACTGCTGCCGCGATGTCAGCCCGCTTGTGATCGGGGAGGCTGCAGTAGATGTCCGCGGCAGTCTGCGCGCGTGCCCGGTCGTCTGCCGATGTGGCGTTCGCGGGGTCGAGGCCGGCGAGTCGGCGGGCGGCGAGGACGGATTCGGCGGCGTGCCAGTAGGCCTTGTGACCGGCGCGGCCGGTCTCGGCGTAGGGGCCGAGGATCTGCCGGGGGTCGTCGCTGGTGATCTTGTGCTGGTCGCGGTAGGCGGCGATCACGCCGATGTGGCGGCGCCACTGGTGGGCGCGGCCGGGGTCGGCTGGCTGCTGGCCGAGTGCGCTCGTCCAGGGCTGGCAGAACCCGATGGCAGTGTCGGCCAGGTCGGTGACGCGTGCGGTGATGAGGGCGGCGGCGTCGCCGAGGTAGGCGGTCAGCGGCGCTGCCAGGGCGTCTGCCCGGTCCTGGCGCGGCCCCGGAACCCAGGGCAGCAGGGGAGCGGTGAGGGAACCGGTGGTCGCGGTGTGGCTGGCCGGCGTGTGATCGTGCCCGTCAGTGGGCACGGCGTTGTCCGCGGTCGTGAGCGGGGAGTTCGCCGTGGCAGTGTTGTTGTCCGGTGTTGTGCCCGCGCTGGCCGGGGTGGCAGGGTGTGCGGCGAGGTGGCGGTTGATGCGCCAGGCGAGGACTTCGCTGATGCTGCGGGCGGTGCGCAACTCCCGCGCGGTCGCGGTCCGGGTTAGCGCGTCGACGGGGTCAAACCCGGCGTTCCCGGCACGCCGCAGAGCCGCAATAAGCGCAGGCCATGCGACCTCGGCCTGGGCGCTTTCAGCGAGCTCGCGACCCAGGGTAGCGACGGTGAGCGCTGTCAGGCGCTCGCGCGCGTCATCGGCGCTTTCGTAGGCCGGGCATGCCCGAGCGGGTATCGGGGCGTCGGTCAGCGCGGTCGCTGCGGGCGAGATATCCGCAGGCTGTGGAGGCCCGGGGTTGCCCTCGAGGAACGCGTCAATGCGCCACGCGATTACCTCGGCGATGCTGTCGGCGGACTCGAGTTCGCGCTTTGCCGCGACGGTGGCGAGCAGGCGCGCGGGGTTCCACCCATCGCCCTCGGCGTCGAACAGGCGGCGGACGACCGCGCCCCACGCCGGGTCAGTGGCGAGCTGGTGCCCGCCCCCCGCGCCAAGCGCCGTGACGGCCGCCGCGTGGTACCGGGCGGCGGCGTCCTCGTGCGCGGCGTGCAGGTAGCGCGGTACGAGCGTGGACAGCGACCCGGCTTCCTCCTGAGCGACCGTGATCGTCTCGGTCGCCGGCAGCGGCGCGCCCTCGGTCGCGAGGATGTTGAGGAGGATCTCGCGGGCGGCGTACTGGCGAGGGTCAAGGCGGACGGTGTTTACCTTCGGGTCGTCGTCGTAGGGCAGCTCGTGGGTGGCGACGTAGAAGATGGTCTTTTCCCGTGCCCGGCTGGCCAGTACGTACAGTGCTTCACGGGTCATCCCGGCGGTGACGAGCGGGTGGGCGGTGTCCACGGTGGCGCCCTGGGCGCGGTGCGCGGTCGTGGCGTAGAGCAGCTGCACGTGGATTCGTACGTAGCTGGCGGGAAGGGTTACCTGCCCGCCGTGGCCCAGGTGGCGCACCGCAAGTGACCCGTCGGTGAACCGCCGGGTGACCTTCCAGGCGTCTCCGTTCTTGACCCAGTCCCGTCCGCCGAAGACATCGAGTCGCCGCTGGTTGTGCCGGGTGACGATCCAGTCGCCGCGCCCGGCGAGGTTGCCGTCTCGCAGGAACACCCCGTCGGCTTCGACCTGCCCGGCGAGAACCCGGTCCGCCCGGGCCCGTGCGGCCAGCTCGGTGACGTCCGCGGTACTGGCCGCCGCCATCAAGGTGACCTTCCCGGCGGTCATGTCTGTTTTCCAGGCGGCGTAGGCCGCCTGTGTCATGGCCTCGCGTGAACCCGACCGTACCCGTCCGGCGGCGGCGTACCAGTCGATCGCGGCGGCGTCGCCGTCGCGGAGCTGGAGGGTCACGATGGCTTCGGCCGGGTCCCGGAAGCGGTAGAGCACCGACAGGTGCGGGGCGCCCGGCTGGGATGCCACGAGGCGCAGCGCGCCGCCGCCTTCGACCGCGGGCAGCTGCCGGTCGTCGCCGAGCAGCCGGACCACCGCGCCCCGGCCGGCGGCGAGCTGAACAAGCCGGTCGAGTATGAACGTTCCCGCTATCCCGGCTTCGTCGACGAGCACCACGTCGCCAGGGTTGAGGCGGAACGAGCGGGCGGGCTCGGGCACCGCAGCGCCCGAGCGCAGGCCGGCGGCGAACGGCCCGTCGGTCCACTCGTGCATGAACTTGTGCAGGTTCTCCGCCCGCACACCGAGTTCACGCCCGAGGACGTCAGCAGACGCGGCGGACGTGGCCAGGGGCACGAGCCGGCGCCCGCCGGCGCGCAGCACGTACTCCAGGGCGCGCATCGCGGTCGTCTTCCCTGACCCGGCGGGGCCGATCCCGGCCAGCAGCAGCCGCGTGTCGCAGGCGAACGCGGTCACCAGGCCGCGCTGCCCCGCGTCGAGGACAGTGCCGGCCACGGCCTCGAACCCGTCGAGCCCGGCGGCGGGCGACAGCCCGGGCAGCCTGGCAGCGGCCGGTGTCCTGGTGGCGTTCACCAGGCGCGTTTCGGCGTCAAGGACGGCTTGACTTGTGTAGCGGTCGGCGGCGTGGACGGTGAACACCGACTCCCCATTGGAGCGCCGCAGCTCGGTCGGCTCGTCGAGCAGCGCGGGGGCCTCCACGGAGATGGACCAGGCGGGCGAGGCGGCGAGCGCGGTGACCTGGTCGGCGGCGGCGCGGTGCTGGTCCGGTGCCAGGAAGGCAACGGCGGAGCGTATCTGGCGCTCGGCCTCGGCGCGGAGGTTCCACGCCGTCCAGGTGGAACGGGACTCCGACACGGCACGCACCGTTCGTTCTGCCAGCTCAGTAATGACAGAGGGAGCCAAGGTCCCTGAATTAGCATCAGCCGCAGGACCGGAGGGGACTGCCCGCATGAGCCGGCTGACCGCGCCCGGGCCGAAAGCCTCGCTCAGTTCCTGGCGCCACGTCGCGCGCTTGCCGGCCAGGGAGCAGGGCGGCTTCTTGCCTTGGCGGGTGTCGAGGTTGGCCTGCCGGGCGAGCTGGTAGGCCGCCGCCGGGCCGGGGTCACGGCCGTGGGCGTCGCGGTACTCGCGCAGCAGCGAGGTGTAGCGGGCTTCGATCGCGGCCCGCCGCCGGGAGAAGAACTCGATCACTGAGGGCGGAACGCCGGTGATCTCGCGGACCGGCTCGCGGCCGCCGGCGGTGTCCGGGCGGGCGGTGAAGGTGACGCCGAGCGACGCCGAGAGCCGTATCTCGAAGGCGGTGTTGTACGCCTCCGACGCCGCCACTGCCATGGCGTGCAGGGCGCGGGCGTCCAGCGCCCGCCACTTCCCGTCAGTGCCCTGGACCTTGGACGACACGGCGACGTGGGTATGCAGGTTGGGGTCGCCAGCGCGCGAGTCCCAGTGTTCGAACGCGGCGGCGGTCAGCCCGTTGGTCTCGACCTGGGCGATGCCGCCTGCGCCGGCCCTGGTGAACGCCGCGTGCTCCTCGACCAGGTCGAGGGCCTCGCGAAGCGACCCTTCATGCGCGGTGCGGATCGCGT
This sequence comes from uncultured Actinomycetota bacterium, assembly GCA_963748785.1. GTDB lineage: Bacteria > Actinomycetota > Actinomycetes > Streptosporangiales > Streptosporangiaceae > Trebonia. Next base: position 23,241 of record CAVVKP010000013.1, read on the forward strand.
CCCGCACCCAGGGCCGGGAGTCGAGGGCCCAGAGCAGCGCCGCCGACTTGACCGGCGAGAACACCAGGTCGAAGCCGGCGACAGCCGCCCGCTGCCGGCGCGCTTCTTCGGCCTTGACCTTCTTGACTTCTGCTGCCGCCGGCTCCCGGCCGGCCTCCTCGCGGATGACCACCAGCCGCTCCGCCACGCGCGCGTCGAACCTTTCCAGCGGCCGGTAGGCGGGAAACGCCCGCCCCAGCCGCGCGGCGGCGAGCGCCTCGTCCCGTACCCTCGCGAGCTGCCTGTCGCTCATCCCGGCGCGGACGCGGGCCTTGAGGTACGCGGCGGCAATCGCCTCGCAGTCGGGGTGCTGGCCGAGCCCGAACAGCGCCCGCATCTGCTCCTCGGTGACCTCGCGCCCGGCCAGGCCGAGCACGGGCGCGCCCCGCCCGGTCCACACCCCGGGCGGGTTCCCCTGAGCCGTGTAATAGGCGGCCGCGTCGCGGACACTGTCAACCCCCGCGTCCCCGTGCGCGACGTGCCGCGTGAGGTACGTGTACCCGTCCCCGGCGGTGATCTTCGCGATCGTCATCACCATGCGCCACGCCTGCCTTGTCCCCGGCGCGGTACGCGCCGGCTCCCCGGCCGCGGCACGCGGCCGACCATGGTCACTCAAGTGCAAGAGGTGTCTTGTCGCGGACCTTCTGGCCTGGGGAGCAGGGCCGCTTGACACCAGTACATTAACACGAGTAAAAAAAGTCGCGTCAGGATCAACTGACACGAGGATGCTCCCCCTCGGGCCAGACGGCTGCCTTCACGGGCGGCCGGGCGGCCCGGCTGTCTGGCCTTCCCGGCACGCCGGGCGAGGGCCGGAAGGGAGCACGCCCATGACCATGCATCAGCCCGCGCCCGCCCCGGACTCCACGACGATGAGCCCCGGCGAGTGGCTGGCCTCCTGGGTGACGGGCCGCGAGGCCCAGGCAGCGACCGCGATGCGGCTGATCGCGGCCGGGGGCCGTAGCAACGACTCCTGCCTGCACGCCCGCCAGTTCCTCGAGCAGTCCCTCGGCTCCGGCCGGGGGAGCCCGCTCACCGGAGCCGACTACCAGCGGGCCGCGAGCCTGCTGGATGGCAGGGGCAAGACCCAGCTCGGCGCGGCGATGGAGGCCCTCGCTTCTGTGAGCTGGGAGCTGCAGACCGTCGCGTCCGCGTGGCACAGCCGGTACGCCACCCGGCCGCAGACCCAGCCCGAGCGGATCGCCGCGGGCCAGATCCGCAACGGGGACGTGGTGGAGAGCGGCCATGCAGGTCCGGGCATCGACGGCGCGCACTACTCCCGCGCGTACTACCCGCGCTCGGGCATGCCCGCGATCGTGATCACCACCAGCGCGATGACCGAGGAAATCGTCAATTTCGCCAACACGCAGGACGCGGCCGGCTGGCTCGCCGCGCGCTCGGCGGGGATCACCGGGCCGCTGCCTACCAGCGCAACCGGCCCCTCCAGCAGGACGGCCCGCGAGGAAGAACTGCTGGCCTTCCTCGTACGCGAACCTGGCCGGGGCACTGGGCTGGCCGGGATGGCAGGACCGGCCACCTTCACGACGCACCTGCGCGCCGAACTGTTCGCTGCGCTGCGGTGGGCCACCGCCGTCGGCGGGGTGCCCGGCTACTCGGTCATCGCCGAGGCCTACGGCCGCCGTCTGCTGCGCGCCCCGGCCGACGCGGCCGGGGACATCGGCTGGCCGAACGCGACCCGGGCCATGGCCTACCTGGACCGCCTCGTCGTCACGCCGGTCACCGAATCCCAGGCCACCGTCGCCGCGCGCCTGCTGGCCGCCGCCGACACCGCCGCCAGCCAGGCACGCCAGCAGATAGCCGCCGCCCCGTCGGTGCAGCGCGCGGCCGCCACCACACAGGCCCCGGGAGAACGGCGGCTACTGCAGCAGCCGCCCGCGCTGGTCCCCGGCCGCGGGTCACCCGCGCCGCGCCTCTTAGGTCATCCCGAAGGGACGCGGCTTACTGCCGTCCGCCCATTTCACTCCCGGGCCAGCCCGAACGAAAAGCGTGCTGCGACCGGCCCGCCCATGACCCGCCGGCGGCGGCGCGAAGGCCGTCCCCGGGCAACCGCAGACCCCGCCGCAGGCGAGATTAGGAGAGCATCATGCCGAGACGAGGATCAGCCCGGGCGGACGCGATCCGCCGTGCCCACGAGGCCAAGGCGGCCCGCGACGCCGCCCGCCAGCACCGCGAGGCGCTGATCGAGAGCGCCCTCGCCGACTACTACCACGCGGCCGCCCTCGCCGAGCGGATCCGCGACACCGCGCGCCGCAGGTGCGGGGAACTGCTCGCCGAAGCCGAGCGCACCGCCGAGCCGCAGGACGCAGCCGCCGCCCAGGCGGTCAGCCGTCTGCGGGACCTCCTCGGCGGGATCCCGGAGACCGCGCAGCTTTGCGGCCTGACCGCTACTGCCGTCCGCGGCATGCTGGCCGGCCACCAGGACCGCCAGCCGGACGCCGGAAACCCAGGACAGGCCGCACGACCGGAAGCGGAGCAGCCGTGAACGGCACCCAGGCAGCACCCGGGCCGGACGCCGGCGGCCATGACGGCGTCCCCGGCGAGGCCGAGCACGTGGTGACAGCCATGCTCCGCTCGGACGCCATGATCTTGACGTTCGCCCGCCAGGCCGTCGAAGACGGCGACGGCAGCCCCGCGGGGTATATCGCCGCCCGCCGCGGCCTGGACCGCGAGGTGCGCGGGCTCCTCCCGTGGCCGTCCGGCGAGGACTACGCCCGCGCCGCCGCGGACTACGAGCGGATGGGACGGACAGACGACGCCGCGCTGCTACGCCGCATCGCAGCCACTGACACGCTGATCGCCGCCGCCAGGGCAGAGTGGAACAGCCGCTACGACGCGCGCCCGTCCAGCGCCCGCCGGGGAGATGATCGACGCGATGCGCCAGGCGGGGATCATCGACTTCGACCCGGCCGGCCCCTACCTGGGCGTCGACGGCGCCGCATACGAGCCCGGCGCCCTCACGATCGGCGGTAAGCACGAGCCGGTCCTCGTCATCACCGGCCGGGGCACGGCGGAGCTCATCACCGACTGGCCCAGGCTTCGACGCGATGGCCGACTGGGTCGCGTCCCGCGGCTCGACCGCAAGCGGGCCGCTTACTGCCCCGCCTGCGGGGCCCGATTGCCGCGCGTGGGAAGAGGACCAGGTGCTGGCTCGCCTCGTCACCAGCCCGCGCGAGGCCCCGCAGCTCACGGCAGGGCTCACGCCCGGCACCTTCACCACCGACGTCCGCTATGACCTGTACCAGGCGATCGTGACCCTCGCCGGCCGTGGCGGCTACTACACCCCCGGGCAACTGGCGGCCGAGCTGGGCACCCGGATGGCAGCAGTCCCCCCGTACGCCCTCGCCGGCTACGGGGGAGCCACCGGCCTGTTCGCGCGCGCCTACCTGGCCCGACTGGCCAGCACAGAGGTCACCAGCGAGGCGGCGGCCGCCACGGCGTCGATCCTCGTCCAGGAAGACGCGCACTACCGCGCGCGGCCGGCTCAGTCAGCGGCGCTTGGACACGCGCCGGCAGCAGTCGCGAGGGGAGACCTCCGCCAGGGGGAAACCCTTGCGGCAGGGCCGCCGCTGCAGCAGCCCCGGCCGCAGCCGGATCCCGGTCCCGCCCTGGCACAGCGACTGTAGGCGGCCCATTCCGGTCCCGGTGAGCCGAGTGCCCGCCGGGACCGGAAGCAGTGACCTGGCGGCACTACCGCCAGGCCGTGATCACCTCGCGGATGAGCTGCAGCGACCCCTCAGGGGAGAGCGCGGCGTCCCGGAGCGTCTCGAATCGCCGGACCGCGCCCGTGAGCTCCGCCTGCCGGACCACCGAGATCGCGTCGGCGCTCCAGCCCTGGTAGATGGCGCCGATGCCGGTCACGTGCCGGAACCGCATGATGGATACCGGCCCCGCGCCGATGGCAGGGTGCGCCCCGGCGGTGAACGGGATCACCTGGAGCGCCACCGGCGCGGAGAGTCCCCCAGCTTCACCGGCGAGCTGGCTGAGCTGGCTGAGCTGGCTGAGCATCGCCTCGCCGCCTACTTGCTGCCTGAGCACTGCCTCACCGATGACGACAGTGAACGCGGCGTGCTCCTGGTCCCGGACGCTCGCCGCGCGCCTGGCCGCCAGCAGGACCGCGAGCCGCCGTTCCTCCTCGGTCTGCAGCGACGGGTCGGCTGCCGTGACGGCCGCCGCGTAACGGCCGGCCTGCAGGAACGCCGGCAGCGCCTGCGGCTCGTAGATCATGACGTCGTCGGCGATCGATTCCAGCATGGCGTGGTCCACCATCGCGCCCGGGAGGAGACCGCGGTACTCACCCCACCAGCCCGCCCGGGCAGTCTCGGTGAGCGCCGCGATGGCCTGCCGTTCCCGGTCGGTCACGCCGTAGGCCGCGAGCAGCACGTGCATTTCACCGGGCTTCGGCCTTCTGTGCCCGGTCTCGATCCTGGAGATCTTCGACGTGTCGCACCCCAGTTCGCCGGCGGCCTCTTCCAGGGTCCACCGGGCCGCTTCGCGGTGATGCCGCAGCAGCGCGCCTGCGAGCCGGAACTGCACCGGGACAAGGTCACTAGTCACTGCGGGGCACCGCCCTTGCGGTGTGAGAAGGAGACGTTCACGAGTTGTCCTTCCTGCCGATGACGCCGGGGGCGGGGCTGCCTCCCGGCGGTCACCGAAGGGCGCCGCGCAGTGCCAGGAACGCCACACCGGGCGGCCCGGGTCCTCGAACTTTCCGTGCTGCGAGAAATTCGGGTGCCTGGCGATGGGTCGCTCTCGGGGGACCCGGTGCCTTGCCGCCCGGTTGCGGACCAAGCGAGCGGCGGACCATGACCGCCGGACGGGAGACGGAGCGCCTGGGGCCGGCGGGTGGTTATGCAGGCGGGTCCGATGCTCCCGTGGATGTGACGAGCGAGGCGTCTGCCAGACGGCTGAGGGTGCCCGCCCCGCCTTGAGGACGGGCGGGGCGGGGGAGTCTCTACGGTCCGTTCGGGACAGACCTTGAGACGGTCCCGCGGTGGCGGGTCAGCGGCCGAGCGTCCCAGCCGAACGCGGCCTGATCTTCGCCCCGCCGATGTCGGCTTTCTGGCCCTCGCGGTAGCCGGCCCCGTAGCCGCTGCCCGAGTAGGTGACGCGTCTCTTCTTCAGCCGCGGGTAGGCCGACGTGACCTGCAGCCGGACCGTGAGCGAGCGGTCGGCGAGCACCAATGCGGCCGACTGCCCGGCGGCCGCCGCCCCGTCGCCCGCATCGGGCGCCGCCGACGCGACCGCTGCCTCCTCGGCCGCCCGGATCCGCGCCACCACCGCCGAGCAGTAGCCGAGCATCCACGACCGGCGCCATTATGCGGACGGCTGGGTTATGTGCCCTGCCGTGGCGTTTCCGCTGCTGGGGGCGACGGAGCTCGTGTTGCGGTCCGCATAATCCTCCCGGGCTGGCTCAGCGCCCGAGCGAGTCGAGCAGGGACGGTCAGCGCCTGGGCGCGTTGACCGCTCCGGCGAAGAATCATCTTGTTCATTCCTTCTCCGAACAGGGTGATTGTCATGGGAGAGGCAGATCTCAGGGGCGCCGCGCACGATGTCATGGCGGCATTGAGCGAGGCCGAGAGATCCGAGGCCACGATCCGGCGCTACCAGGCTGTGCTGGACCGGTTCGCGGCCTTCCTGGCCGGCCGTGGCCTGAGCAGCGCGAGCGACCAGGCGTGCGTGGATTTCATCGCCGGCCAGACCGGGACCAGGCTTGGAGCGCTGCGAGAGCCGGTCGCTGACAGGGACGTCTACGTGGTCCGCTGTTGCGCGTCACTGAAAATTCCGATGAAGGCGGCGTTGGCGGTACCGATGTGGGGGTGCATTTAGGCCCCGCAGCCGGGGTGGCTGCGGGGCCTTGATGGTGGTGGTGCCGGTGGTCGTGGGTGAGGTGCCGGTGTCAGGTGTCGGTGACTTCGGTGACGGCGGCGCGGGCGGCTTGCTCGTCGACGATGGCTTTGCCGGCGGCGTAGGTGGCGACGAGGGCCTGGAGGGCGAGGTTGTTGACGGCGCGGGGGTAGCCGCGGGCGGTGGTGTGGATGAGGGTGGTGGCGTCGTCGCTGAAGAGGGTGTCGGCGCGGCCGGCGAGCTTGAGGTGGTGGGTGATGTAGCTGGCGGTCTCCTGGGGGGTCATGGGGGGCATGGTGTAGCGGAGGGCGACGCGCTGCTCGAGTGCGGCCAGGACGGCGAGTTTCATGGTGCGGCGCAGGGTGGGCTGGCCGATGAGCAGGCAGGCGAGGGGTGAGTCGGCGTCGAGGTTGTGGTTGGTGAGCATGCGGATGGTCTCGAGTTGCTCGTAGCGCAGCAGGTGGGCTTCGTCGATGACCAGGACGGGGGTTTTGCCGCGTTCGTCGCGCTCGGCGGCCAGGATGGCGGAGGCCTGGGCGGTCAGCCGTGAGCCGGACCGGTCGGGCTGCCCGCCGAAGGTCGCGACGATCATCTCGTGCAGGCCGCGGACGCCGATCATGGGGTTGGGGAGGTAGATGATGGTGTGCCGGGAGGCGTCCAGGCCGGCCAGGACGGTGCGGACGGAGGCGGTCTTGCCGGCGCCGACTTCGCCGGTGATGATGCCGATCGCGCGTTCGGTGATGCACCAGGTGATGCGGGCGACAGCTTCGTTGTGGGCGGCGTGGCGGTGCAGCATGCCGGGGGCCAGGTCGCGGCCGAACGGCATGCGGGTGAATCCGTAGTGGGCTTGCAGTTTGTCGATCATGGCTGGTCCTTGCGGGTGCGGCGGGCGGGTTCGCCGTTGACGGCGGCGAGCATTTCCCGGGCGTGGCTGAGGTCGCCGGCCAGGGCTGCGGCGGACAGGCGGGCGTCGCCGAGGAAGACGCCGGCGCCGTTGACGTCCGGGGCGGGGTCCTCGCCGAGGTCGTGGCCGAGCCGCCCGGCTGCCAGGGCGCGGTCGAGGTAGCTGGTGATCTGGGTGAGCAGCTGCCCGAGCCTGCTCGCGGCCAGGGACAGGGCGCCGATGATGTCGTAGGCGACGGCTGGCTGGTCCAGCCCGGCGTCGCACCGGGTGACCCAGTTCAGGCCGCGGATGGCCTCGGCGGCGGTGCGGGCCAAGGTGACGGTGTCCTGGCTGGTCAGCTCGTCGTAGTTGATCACCTGGCGGAAGTCATCCACGGGTGTCTCCTTCGCTGCCGGGGATCAGCGCGGCGTAGTTGACCCGGCCGCCGGCCTGCCTGGCGTGCTGCTCGCCGAGCAGGGACAGGTAGTCGATGCCGGTAGCGCGGGGGGCGTTATCGCCGGGCAGGGGTTCCGGGCGGGCCTTGGGGTGGGCGTGGCGGGTGATGTGGTGCGGGGTGGCGGTCCCGGCGTCCTGCCCGCCGGATCGCACCCACAGGATGGTCAGGTCGAACGGGTCGAAGATCAGCTCGACGCGGCGCCCGGCCAGGCCCGGGTCGACCTGGTAGCGGTTTCCGTGCATGGATACCGTCGCTGTCTTGGCCACCGTGCGCCATTCGGACCAGCGGAACGCATCGGCCAGGGCGGCGGGCGCGGGGACGGGGAACGGCCCGCCGGCTTCCCACCGGGCCAGCGGCGGGCACCCGGTCTCGGAATGCTCCCGGACGTGGTAGACCGTCTCTGCCCAGGCGGTGAACAGCCGGTTCAGCTCGGCCAGATCCGGGATCTGCGCGGCGCGGGCCTCGGTCAGCTCGGCCAGGAACTGGCCTCGGACAGTCCGGAAGAACCGTTCTATTTTCCCCCGGCCTTCCGGCCGTCCCGGCTGGCTGTGCACCAGCTTGATGCCCAGCTGGGCGCAGGCCCGAAGCAGCCACGCATCGACGAACGCCGACCCGTTATCCACGTTATGCAGACATCTGCATAACGTCGATTATGCCGAACCGCCGGTTATGCCGATCCAAAAGCAAAGTCCCTGGTCACGAGTGACCCAGGGACTTTGCCGCCGACATAATTCAGGGCGGGGAATCAGAGGTTCTCAAGGAATTCCAGGAGCGGGTCCGGGGGCTGGTAGCGTTTCTGCCTGCTGCCGGGCGGGGCGGTCTTCGCGATGGCTTCCTGCTTCTGCTGCATGTCGGCGTGGAGGTAGGCCTGAGTGCTGGTGAGGGACTCGTGGCCCAGCCAGAGGGCGATGACGGTGACGTCGACCCCTGCGAGCAAGAGCCGCATGGCTGCTGAATGACGGAGCGTGTGAACGGTGACGTGCTTGGCGGCCAGGGACGGGCAGCCGGCGGCTGCTCTCCCGTGGTAGAGCTTGACGCGCCGTTCGACGGCGTCGCGGGACAGCCGCTGCCCGGCTGGCCCGGGGAACAGCGGGTCGCCGGGCCGGCTGTCTCGTTCGGCGAGCCAGGATTTGAGGATCCGGACGGCCGCGGGCAGCAGGGGCGTGTCTCGTTCCTTCCGTCCCTTGCCTGTGCAGTGGACGTGCGGCCCGGCCTGGATCAGGATGTCGGAGCAGGTCAGGCCCGTTAGCTCGGAGACCCTCAGGCCGGCCTGGACGGCAAGTGCGAGCATGGCGTGGTCGCGGCGGCCGGTTCTGGTGGACTGGTCGCAGGCGGCCAGGAACGCGTCGGTTTCGCCTGGGGTGAGGTAGGTGACGGCGGTGCGGTCCCGGCGCTTGCCGGGAATGGCCAGGACCCGCTGGATCAGCGCGCCGTGCTCGGGATGCCTCAGGGCGGCGTAGGAGAACAGGGAGTGGACCGCCGCCAGGCGGGCGTTGCGGGTCCGGGCGCTGTTTCCCCTGGCGGTCTGCAGGTGCTCCAGGAACGCGGTAATCATCGCGGCGTCGAGGTCGGCGAGGCTCAGCGCGCTCGGGACCTTGCCGGCCCGGGCGGAGGCGAAGCTGAGCAGCAGCCGGAACGTGTCGCGGTAGGCGGCGATGGTGGCAGGACTGGCGTCGCGCTGGCTGACCAGCCGGCGGGTGAAGAACTCCTGCAGGACGGGGGCGAGGTCGCTCATCGCTGTTCCTTCCCGGCAGCTCGCTCGGCGGCGAGCTGCATCAGCTCCGGGACGGCGGAGATGTACCAGTAGGTGCCCGCGGGATTGACGTGGCCGAGGTATCCCTGCAGGGCCGGCATCTGGGCGCTGATGTCCTCGCCGGACCGGTACCAGCTCAGCAGGGTCGCGACGGCCAGGCTGTGCCTCAGGTCGTGGATGCGGGGCCGGCCGGGGATGCCGGCGAGGGCGCAGGCCTCCCGGAAGGCGTTCAGGACAGGGCCGTGGCAGAGCCTGGTTCCCCGGATGGACACGAAGAACGTCGCGGCCGAAGGGTGCTTGCGGGCGCGGAGCTCCTCGTATTCGGCGAGCGCCGCGACGGTGGTGGCATGCAGGGGAAGGATCCGCTCGCAGCGAGACTTGGCAGGGCTGACCGGCAGCAGCCCCGCGTCCAGGTCGATGCCGCCGGACGGGATCGCGAGGGCCTCCCCGATCCGGGCGCCGGTGACCGCGACGAGCCCGAACAGGGCGGTATAGGTCGCGGCCCGGAACCACGGGCGGAGGCTGCCGCAGGCGGCGTGCATCCGGGCGATGTCGATGTCGGAGAAGATGAACGGGGCGGGCCGCCTGCCCTGCCCGGGGAACACGCCCCTGGGCGGGATCTCCGTCGCGGGATCGATGGTGCGCAGCCAGGCCGCGAACCCGCGGACAGCGGTGAGCCGCTGGGTCCAGGTCACCGGGGTGACTCCTTGCGGCAGCTGCGCCCACGTGATCGCGTGCTCCGCGGTGATGACGGCGGCGGCGTGCTGTTCAAGGTAGCCGGCGAACTGCGGGAGGAGACGGCCCTCGTGCTCCAGCCGGAAGCCGAGCGCCCGCCGCAGCCGAAGGTACTCCTCCGCCCGCTCGTGCAGCAGGGTCGTCATGACGCTTCCCCCTCCTCCCGTAGGGCCGGAGTGCCGGGCCAGGGCCGGGCGAGGGGCCGGAGCCGGTCGATCCCGGCGCGGGCGTAGATCGCGGTCACGACGTGACTGCGGTGCCGCAGGGCCTGCGCGATTCCCGCCATCGGCACCTTCGCGCCGATCATGGCGCAGGCCGCGGAGTGGCGCAGCCGGTGCGCGCCGAACGCGGGCATGCCCGCCCGGACGGCAGCGCGGCGGACGATCCAGCCGACGGACTCGCGGGTCAGCGGCCGGGTCGGCGCGAGCACCGTGGTGAACACCTCGCGGAAGGAGGCGACCGGGCGGCCGTCCCGCAGCCAGTCCGCGATCGCGGCGCCGACGTCGGCTGGGAGCGGCAGGACGTCGTACTGGCCGCCTTTGCCGCGGATCCCGGCCTCCCCGGCCCGCCAGCTGATGTCATCCAGCCGCAGCCGGGCGGCTTCCCCGGCCCGCAGCCCGAGCCGGGCCAGCAGCAAGATGGCCGCGTAGTCCCGCCGGCCGATCGGCTCGCCCCGGTCGCAGGCGTCCAGCAGCGCCTCGACCTGCCCGGGCTCCAGGCCCCGGGGCAGCATCGTGGTCCGCCGGCCGGTCACGCCCAGGGCCGCGGCGGACACGTCCGCGTCGATCAGTCCCCGGACGTGGCAGTACCGCAGGAACGCGCGCAGCGAGCAGGCGAAGTACTGGCCGGCGCTGGCCGACAGGCTGGACGCCTCCGCCACGACCGCTGCCGAGACATCTCCCGGCGTGATCACGGCGGGATCACCGCCCGGGGCATAGCGGGCGAGGAACCGGGCGGCCCGCGACGAGTACGCACCGACGGTCATCGGCGCCAGGCCCCGCTCGGAGCGCAGGTACTCCGTGAATTCCGCTATCAGCGCGGTCGCCGCGTCCCGCGGCGGTTCCGGCGATTCCGGCGGAAGGATCCCGAGCCCGCCCAGGTAGCCCAGCAGCGGGCGCAGGCCCGCGGCCGACTTCGGCTGCCGGTACCCGGCCGCCTGATGAGCGACCAGGAAACGACCTGCCTCAGACCCGGTCAGCTCGCCGGCTACCAGCCCTTCCCGCTCTAGCCACCTGCTGACGTGCGCCATCAGCTGCAGCTGCGGCACCGTCGTCAACGGCGCATACCCATTGTCCAGCAGCCACGACCGGAACCCGGGCGCGTACTGCTCCAGCGGCCCCGGCACGATCGCGTTCACGACCTTGCTCTTCGGCTTCCCCATGATGATGACCCCGTCCACGTGAGGAACTTCCGCACGGCAGGGCAGTCCCCACCGCCCCGGGAGAACCCGGCACTCACGATGGTCACAAGAAGGAACCGGGAAGTCGCTATCCGGAACATCCAGAAATTATGCTGACACCCGTGACCGGAAACCGCTGCAGAGAGCCGGTTCCAGTGCTCCGGCCGGCATAACCGGCGGTTCGGCATAATCCACGTAGACGTGCTCAGGGATGCCGCGGGAGGCCAGCGCGGGGCGCAGCGCGGCGGCTAGCCGGATGGTGTCCTCGGCGAAACCGAACCGGGCGGCCATCACCGCCCGTGAATGATCGTCGATGAAGCAGAAAAGGTACGTTTTCCGGCCGTCCAGGCGGATCGCGTGCAGCGCGTCGCCGGTCCAGATCTCGTTCGGCCGTGATGCCTCGAACCGGCCGAACACCGGTGCGGCCTCGGGGGTGACCAGCGCCCTCAGCCCGGTCCGGTTGAACATCCGCTGGATCGTCCGCTCATCGGGCGCCCACCCGGACTGGGCCCGCAGGATCCGCTGCACCTGCGCCGCGGTCCGCGCCGGGTTCTCCTTCTTCAGCGCCGCCGCCAGCGCCATTACCTCCGGCGGCGTCCGCGGCTGGGACTGGCGCGGCGCCGGGACCAGCGCGTCGAACCCGCCGTGGCGCCACGCGCGGATCCACACGTCCAGCGTCCACCGGGTCACCCGCACCGGCTCCCCGGACGGGCCGGCGTGCTCGCGTGCGGCGATCTCCCGCACCATGACCCCGCGCTGACGTGATGACAGCGCCGGGTCGGCCGCCTCCCGGATCAGCATGTACCGGAACAACCCGATCGCCCGGGCCCGCTCGCGCCGCGCCTGCTCATCTTCTTCAGCCTTGCTCATGCCCACCAGGGGCACCTCCTCCGGTCATAACGGAAATGACCGGAACACGCTCCCAGGCCAGCCCGGCGCGGCGTAACGGGTCAGCTCGTGTTGCCGGCCCCGGCCAGCCCGGCGCCAGCAGCCGCCCGCCGCTGGCCGCCGACGCCGCTGCCCACACCGGCACCTCACCCAGCTGCGGCCACCGCGCTGCCACCGCAACCGCAGCGCCCGCGATCGCCGCCACCGCCGCCGCGACCGGGCCCGCCGCCCCGGCCGGCATCACCGGATCCGGAGCCGTCCGGGCCAGCAGCACCGTGAAGAACACCCGCACCGGCTCCGCCCGCCCCGCGAACCGGCGCAGCCACCCCCGCACCGTCGAGGGCGCCCGCCCCAGCAGCCGCGCGATCACCCGGTGCCCGCCGCCGGCCGCGGCCACTTCCAGCGCCGCCCCGATGACCGCGCCAGCATCTGCCCGCCGCGACAGGCACCACGCCGGCAACAGCACATGCGTCGCCCCGCACCCCCGGCACCGCGCCCGCCGCGGAACCAGCTCAACATCCCGGCCGCCAGGCACCCGCACCCGCCGCAGCCGCGCGTTCCCCCACCCGCCCAGCACCCCGCCGCACGACGGGCACGCCAGCTCCCCGTCCGCCAGCTGCCGTTCGACCACAGCCCGGTCACCGTTTACCGTGAGCACGACGCCTCCGCGCGTCAACCCAGCGGCCCTCCCCGAGGCCTCGCCAAAGATCACGGGGAGGGCCGCGCCTTATCCGACCCGCTCACAGTGTCGGCGCACACCCAAAAGGGCAACCCCTCAAGGCCGCCCCCGCCGCGTCCGCAACACCAGCGACGCGAACCCGCCGCCGCACCGCTATCTCAGCCAGCCAGGCCCCCGGCGCCCAGCCCCCGCACGCCCGCGCACCCCAGCATCATCGGCAAGGTGCCGCCGCCAACGAAAACACCACGAGCCGCCCGCCCGCCACACCCGCATCGGCATCCCCAATGCCGCTAAAGCCTCCCGCTGTCGGAATCCTCAGCGCCGTCTAACACCTGGTCGGCCCGCTGGCCGTGCTCGGTCAGCCAGTGGCCAGCCAGCCGGCGTAGCAGTTGCTTCCTGGCTGGGCTGATCACGTCGGCCGGCCCGCTGCGCCGGGTGCCCGCACTAACGCGCAGGTCGATCACGACAAGTGCACGCCGGTGTGCGGCGACGATGCTGAGCATTTCGTCGCCGTGCCGCCAGTTCCGGTCCAGGACGCGGAACCCGCGGCTTTCCAGGTAGCGGGCCGCGGACTTCCCGGCGGCCTCGGCGAGTGCTTCCCTCACGTGCATTTCGGCATCTCCTCTTGGTGAAGGCCGGGTGGCGGGGCTGCCTCCCGGCGGTCACCGAGGGACGCCGGCGATAGGCGGGAGCGCATACCGGCGGCGGGGCGCGGCACCCGGGAGTGCCTTGCCCGGTTGAGCGGATGCCCCGCCGGCGTACCCTGACCGCCGGCGGGAAAGGCAGCACGGCAGGTCCGGGAGGTGATCGTGCCCGCGGTCTAGGCCGCGACGGCACCCGCCCGGTGCTCTGCGGTCGCGTTTGCTACCGGTCGCCTGTTTCTTGAGTGACCTGGTTGCCCGCACGTTCGCGCCCCCTCCATCGCTGCTGGGCGGCCTGGCGGGTGACACCGAGCCGGGCGGCGATCTCGGCCCAGCTGTAGCCCTTACGGCGAAGCCCGGCCACCGCGTCGCGGATCGCGTCGTCAAGCTCGTGCGCTGCGGCGGCCATGGCGGTGATGGCGTCTATGTCTCCGGCCGCGACCCGTCGGGCCCACGCTCGCAGCACGCGGCACGCGAACGCGGCGTACTCGTCGTTCTCGATGACCTTCGCGCGCGGCCGCGATGTCAACGACGGCTTGACGCCAGGCCGCGTCTGTGGTGGCGGCGGGGCGATCGTCTCTCGCTCGGCTTCTGGCGCGGTGTGCGCCTCGGCAGGGGCGGGCCGGCGGAGCGAGTCTCCAGCGTTCGCGGGTGACTGCCTGTATCGGGCGCAGGCGATTCGTGGCTCATCGAATGCTCCTGGAGAACACCAGCAGCCCCGGGGCCCGATGGCCCCGGGGCTGCTGCGCGGAGGTGAACCGGGTGGGCTAGCCAGCCGGGCAGGTGGTCGCGGTGAGTGAGCCGATGACGTCGTCCGCGCTGGTGACGAGGACCGCACGGCCTGACCGGATCAGCTCGTTGCAAGCTGCGGACAGCTCCGAGGTGACCGGGCCCGGAACTGCCATGAGCGGCCGGCCCAGATCCTGCGCGTGCCTGGCGACGGCCAGGGCCCCGCTGCGGGTGCCGGCCTCGACGATGACCGTCCCGGCTGCTAGCGCGGCGATGACCCGGGCCCGGGCCTGGAACCGCAGCCTGCTGGTCAGCGTTCCGGGTGGTGCCTCGCTGACGACGGCGCCCTGCGCGGCGATGGCGCTGAACAGGTCGGCGTGCGCGGCCGGGTGAGGCAGGTCGAGCCCCCCGGCGGTGACCGCGATCGTGACGCCGTCACTGCCGAGTGCGCCCCGGTGGGCGGCGGCCTCGGTACCGAACGACCCGCCAGCGACTACGGCCAGTCCCCGGGCGGCCAGGGAACTGCTGATCTCGGCGGCGAGGTAGGCAGCCGTAAGCGGTTGCCGCCCGCGATCCGGTGACCGCGACCGACCGCCCGCAAGCGAAGCGGAGGTCCGCTGCCCCGGTGACCCACAGGGCGACCGGGGCGGCGTTGCCGAGCCGGTCGAGCCCGTCTGGCCACTCGCGGTCGCCGGGGCAGACGAGCCGGCAGCTGCCGTCTAGCGTCCGGCGGACCTCATCGCGTGACGGCACTTGCCCGAGTCGGTCCCGCATGCGTCCCAGGGCGCGCCCGGGCGACCAGCCAGGCCGTTCCGTGGGCTCTGGCAGGCACGTGATCGCGGTGAGGTCGCCGGACCTGATCATGTCCAGCGCCCGGGCCGGGCCGGCGGACCGGATCAGTGCCCCGGCCAGCTCCTCACCTGGTTCGGTGACCCAGGTGAGGAGCGCGCGGTCGATATGCTCCTCGTCGAGCAGGTCAGCCGCAGGGACTTCCACCGGCGGGCGCCCTGCCCCGGGCGCAGGGCCGCCGCGCAGCCATGAGACGACCTCGGCGAGGCGGGACGCGCCGACCACCTGTAGGCCCTTGACCGGGGATGCCTCGCCCGCGTTGTCCGCCGCGACCACAATCGCGCGGCAGTCGGCCTTGGCCGCCTTGACGGCCGCGGGCAGGGCACCGGGAAGCGGCTGCAGCGACCCGTCGGCGGCCAGCCCGGCGTAGTACATCACCCCAGCGGCCGCATCCGCGTCGACCGTGGCGCTGGCGGCCAGTACCGCGACCGCCGTGGCCAGGTCGACGGTGCTGTCGTGCACGGGCAGCGCGTCCGGGGTTACGGTAACGGTAACCTTCGACGCCGGCCAGGACAGGCCGCTGGCGGTGACCGCGGCCCAGATACGCTCCGCGCGCTGCACCAGGTCCAGTCCGGGCATCCCGCGCTGCACGAGCCCGGGCAGCCCCGGCTCAGTGGAGGCGGTCACGTCCAGCACCCGCCACCCTTCATCGCACGGCCCGGCGGCCAGCATGTGAGCCTCCATCTCAGGCCACCTCCGCCGCGTTCCCGGTGACGACCTGTAGCCCGCTGGCCGGGTCCAGGGTCACGACGATGACCCACAGGTCGGTGTAGAAGCCGCCGCCGCGCTCGGCTATCCATGCCCGGGCGGCGGCTGCGGCCTGCAAGAAGCGGGTCTCGGTGACCGTGGTCAGGCAAGCGCCGGGCGGCGTACCGGGCGTGACGGTCTTGACCTCGACGGCGGCGAGGATGTCCGAGCCGGGGCTGGCGACCAGGTCCAGGTGGTGCTCACCGGAGTCCCAGTTCCGGTCGAGCACCTGCAGCCTCGCTGCCTCGATCACGTCGGCGGCCCGCTCGGTTGCGTCCGCGGGCGAGGCGGGAGAGTCGTTCATGCGGTGTCCTCCTGTCGGATGACGCCAGGGGCGGGACTGCCTCCCGGCGGTCATCACAAGGGCGCCGCGCAGCGCCGGGAACGTCACACCGGGCGGCCCGGGCGCGGGGCATCTCGATCGGGCGATCTAATGGCCGTGCCGGGCACTGATTCGCTGCGCGCCCGGGGCCTTGCCGTCCGGTTGCGGACCAAGCGAGCGGCGTACCGTGACCGCCGCAGCGGAGGCAGCCGGCACTACGGCAAGCAGGCACGAGGTTCCCTGGCGGGGACTCCCCCGGGCAGGAACCCCGGGCAGCCGGGCGGAGCACGCCACCCACGGAACCCCGGACATGACGAACGCCCGCCATGGTGCATCATGACGGGCGTTCGCTGGCCCTGGCGGCAAAGTAAGGATCACCGGGGCCGCCCGGCTAACCCCTCTGCTAGCCGGGAGTCTTTAAAGTCAGCAGTCAGCCAGCCACAGGCAGACCACGCCAGCGCCGCCGATCACCACGAACAGGCCGATGGCCTGGAGTAGCCCGTTCACATGCGGTCCCGCGCGGCCGTCAGGCCATCGCGGAAGACCGCCAGCCGGGAACCTAGGCCCGGGAAAAGCACTCCGAGCCTGACCGGCCTAGTCATCGCGGAAGCCGAAGCGTTCGCAGAGCTGGCTGAGCATGAATTCCGGATCGTCGTAGCCTGCGGTCGTGCCAGAAACGTTCACTTCCCACAGGCAACCGCCGGTCGTCTTCCACGGTGGCGTGATCCGCACCTCCGGGTGGTTGCGAACGAACCGGCCTACCTCCTCCAGCAGCGCGGCTAGCTCTTCCCCAACTCCCCCCTTAGCGCGTGCGGCCTCCGGAGTCAGCAACGTCTGATCACTCATGTCATCCCCTCCTCCGAAGTCGTCTGGTCGGCCGGGCTGATGGTGAGCGCACCGTGGCCGGCTAAGAGCATCAGCCCGACCGTGGTTGTTAGATTGCCGAGAGTGATTCCACCGGGGCAAGCGACGTGACAACATAACTGCTATGCCAAACAACAAAGCGGCCAGCCCAACAACGTACTTCGGCCGGGCAATGCGGAGGGAACGGCTGGCGCGCGCCTGGTCGCTCCGGGAGTTTTCCGAGCGGAGCGGTATTGACATCGCTCAGGCCAGCCGAGTTGAGACGGGCAAGATGCCGCCGACAGAGAAAGTCGCGCGGGGTTGTGACAAGGCGTTTGAGTCTGAGTTTTTCGTGTCTTACTACGAAGAGAGCAAGTCATGGGTGCCAGCCGGTTTCCGGAGCTGGGCTGAGTATGAAGACAAGGCCGCGACCCTGCGGATATGGCATCCGGTCACCGTGCACGGGCTCACCCAGACCGAGGATTACGCGCGAGTCATGCTGTCGGTCTACCCCGGGGTGGAAGATGCCGTGGTCGATGCCCGCCTGCGCGCCCGCATGGCCAGGCAGCAGCGGATCTTGCTCCGAGAGCACAACCCCCCGGAAACGCACGTGATCGTGGCCGAAGCCGCGTTGTACGTCCGGGTGGGGTCAGCCGCCATCATGGCTGAGCAGTGCGCTTTCCTGCGGGACCTGGCCGACCTTGCTCACGTGCGGCTACAAGTCGCGCCAGCCGTCGAAAACCCGTGCACGGGATCGGAGATGATCCTCACCGGTGAGGCCGTCTACACGGAGTCGCTGACCGGGGGCGGGACGTACAGCAGCCCGGAAATGGTTGCCAGGCTAGGGAGACTGTTCGCTACGCTGGCCAGTGAGTGCTACCGGGGCAGCGAGTCCCTGGCAATGGTCGAGAGGATGCGCCAAACGTGGACCGAGCTTTCCGCAAATCTTCCTACTCAGGCTCAGACGGAGGGTCGTGCGTCGAAGTCGGCCAGGCGGGTGCGATCCTGATTCGGGACACTACCCAAGCCAGCGACCCCAACCGGCTCACGCTCAGCGTGTCAGCCGACGCATGGGGCAGGTTCATCAAGTCCCTGTAGCCACCCCGCTGACAGACCGGCCCCGGTAGCTCGGCCACCCTCCGATGCTGCCGGGGTCTTATCCTGTCGTCCGGTCGTACGTCGTGCGGGTCGTCTTGTTCACCTGGCGGCGCAGTTCTCCCACCGTGGCCCGGTCGTGCCTTGCCTGGTTGAACGTGTGTCCTGTTCGTAGGTTGACCAGCAGCGCCAGCGTGCGCGCCGGGTCATCGTCGGCCAGCCACAGCACCAGGCCCCACAGCGCGTAGCCGGCAGTGGCATCCCGGGGCAACCGTGTACCGGACCTCAGGCTGGAGAAGATGCCGGCTCGATACAGCGCAGGTCGCGTCGCGTTGACCAGGATCACGTCGTACCCGGACAGGGTCGGCAGGGCCGGCATGGGGGCGCTGAACCGCGCGCCCCGCGCGCCGGCGGCCGTTTTTCCGGTTGCTCATGGTGGCGTTTCCTCAACCGGGCAGGGCAGCGGGCGCCGGCGCGGCTGCGTCGGCGCCCGCCGGGGTTCCCGCTGTCAGGCCGCGGCCGGCTCTGCGGGCGGATCGTCCTGCTCGGCGCGGGACTCGTCCTGCTCTGCTCCGGAGAGCTCGTCACCAGGCTGGTCGCCGGCGTATTCCAGCTCGTCGGCGACTGCCTGCTCAACGGGCGACAGGTCGTAGCCGACGCTGGCGAGGAACCGCAGGTAACCCCCGGCTTCCTGCCGGCTGCACTGGGCGTAGGGCTGGTCGGTCCGCCAGGTCGCCCGCCCGGCGTCGCCGTCCATCCGGTCCTCGTAGGCGGTCGCGATCACGGCCAGCTGGGCCAGGGGGAGGCGCGCAACGGCCCAGGCCCCGACCGCGTCGGGCTTAACGGCTCCGCCGGTGACCTGCTCGAACAGCTGCGAGCCCGGTGCGCGGGTAATCGCGTCGCGCAGCACCCGTGGCATGCTCAGGAGCTGGGCGGTGATGAACGCCGGCGTCTCCTTCGGCGCGGTGCGCCGGGCGAACAGGTTTTCAGCCAGCCAGCGCTTGCGCACGGTGCGGGCCGCGACCCAGGCCAGGTTGCCCTCGATGACGAGCTTGCGCTGCCGGCCGGGCGCAGCAGCGTCCCCGCCTGAACCTTCTTGCGTGATTGCGGCCTCGTCTCCGGTGCCGGCGGCGCCGCGAAGGTCGGGCAGCGGGGTGGCCTGGTAGCGGGGCGCGTGGCCGTTGGCTTCCGGGTCGGTGCAGTAGTGGTGGGGGTCGAGCGGCTGGTAGAAGCTGAAGTAGACGCCCCGGCCGGGGCAGGCCGCGTGCGCCTCGGGGGTGAGTACCTCGCCGTCGTGCAGCAGCCAGCTGAGCATCTGCGCGTTCGGGGGAGCCTCCCCAGTGACGGCATACCCGTTAGCGGTGAGTTCCGCGACGAGCCGTTCGTGCTCGGCGGCCTCGGCGCGTTCCTGGCGGATCCTCTCGGCGGTGTGCTGCCCGGAGTGCCCGGCGCTGATCTCGTTCATGATCCGGCTGACCGCTTCGTCGTCACCCTCGAACTCCGCCAGCAGGGCGAGTTGCTCCAGGGTGATGTCGTCCCCGAAGCCGGCGGCGGCCTCCCGCGCGAACCCGGTAATCCCCCCGGCCTTCAGCGCCGCCGCGACGTCTTCCCTGCCCAGCCCGGTCGCCTTGCGGATCCGGGTCTTGGTGGCACCCTGCGCGCTGGCGGCGAACAGCGCGTCGGCTTCCTCCAGCCGGGTGAGTGACCTGCGGTGGTGGTTGGTGACGTACATGTCGAGGAACTGGCCGGCCTCGTCGTGCTGCCGGTCGGCGGCCAGGGTGCAGGGCACCTGGGTAAGCCCGAGCTTCTCGGCGGCGGCCAGCCGCCGGTGGCCCTCGATCACCCGGTAGCCCCCGGCGCTGTCGAGGGTGATCTGCAGCGGCGTCCGGATGCCCTCCGCGGTGATCGAGTCGAGGAACTCCTGGTCCAGGCTCACATCGCGGCGGACGTTGGACGGGTGGGCGGTCAGCAGCTCGACGGCGATCATCGGCGTCGCATGCGCCTGCGTGCCGTCGGAAGTGTTTTCGGTGGTCGCGGTCATCGCGTTGGTCCCTTCCGGAGTGGGCGTTGAGCGCCGGGAAGAGGAAATCACCGCGTCGGTGGTTGCCGCGGCCTTCCCGGGCGCCAGGCGCAAGGCACCGCAGCCGGGCCCGGCGGGCGCACACCCGGACGGCCCGGCCGTCGGATCTTCTGCCTGCGGCCCGGGGCAAGCCAGCACAGCGCGGGCGAAGCCGGCACGCCACGGCCGCAGGAAAGCAGAAGATCAGTAAAGCCGGGGGACTTCCGCCCGGGTTGCGCCCGCGCCCGCGCGGTGCAAGCTCGCCGGGCAGGGAAGAGCCCAGCAACCAGCAGCTCTCCGATTCCGGTAAACGGTTCCTGCCCGGGCTTGGCACAGCAGACCGGGGAGTCTCAGGTGCCGTAGCTCTTGTGATCGCCGGCGACACCTGGTGTTGGCGGCCATCCCGGATCTGCCCGCTGGCGGCCACGAGGAAGACCTTTGTGTCATACAGAGCGTGACCGGATTCGCTGATAGATGCACGGCCGCGTTGCCCCGAACGCCGATTACGACCGGCTGACTCTCGCGAGGTCGCGAGTAGCAGCTGAGCACAGAACGACCATTCCGGCACCGCTCCGGCTATCTGGTCGGCGTTGGGCTTCTCCTTAAGTCCACACCCTCGAAGACTTGGACCTGTGGTGCGCCACCCTTTCGGCTGATTGACTCCTTCGACGCTAGTAGAGCGCGGCCGGGTCGATGTCCGTCGCCGTACACATGCGCTCGAAGTGCTCAGCTGTCGACCGCGCGCAGGAACTCCATGCACCGCCGGATCTGCCCATGGACAGCACGTGCATCGAGTACGTCGATCGCTCTCGCTGCCCTCGCCGTGCGAGAACCGGTTGCAGAAGTCGTAGACGTCGCGGAACGGCTCGCCCTCCTGAGTTTCGACGAGGACTTCGAGCTGCTGCAGGAAGTCGGTGCGGTGGGGTGCCTTGTAGCTGGCGAAGACCTCAAGGACACGGCGGGCAGCGTTCGGCAGGAGGAAGAGGCGCTCGTGATCCTCGGAGTCGGCGATCCCGGCCATGACCATCGAGAAGAGGTAGGCGTACTCCGACGTGTTGTTGAGCAGGACACGTGGGAGCTTGCCGACCTTGGAGCGACGCTCGCCGTCCACGGACGCCGCGTACATCTCCAGGAACGAGACCTTCGGGAAGCGGATCTCGTCGGCGTCGCCCTTCTTGATCTCGCTCATCGACTTGCCCCAGGCGTTCTTGTGGGACTTGATGAACAGCCGCAGCAGGCTGAAGTCGTGGGTCAGGATGATGTACTGGCCGAAGTCCTTGAGCGTGTCGATCAGCCACTGGTGGGTGGCGAAGAGCGCTTCCCGATCGAGCGAGCTCGACGGGTCGTCGATCACCACGATCCGCTGCGATGGATCGCCACCGGGCACCTGCTCGTCCTCCAGCTTCCGCAGGAAGTAGAGCAGCGACAGCGTGGTCCGCTCGCCGTCGCTGAGGTCGGTGCCTGGCTTGTCCCCGCGGCGGCAGGCGTACGACTTGCCGTCCGGCGTGACGGCCACGCTGAGGTGGTCCTTGCCGTAGACGCGGGCGAGATCGCGGGTCAGGGTGTCGGCCATGTCCTTGGTGGTGAACTGCGCCTGACGCACTTCGTCGAGCCGTCGCTCCGCCAAGTCCGCGGCCTTCTTGGCCGTCTCACTCTTGGCAGCCAGTTCTTTGGCCTGTTCCTCGAGCCCTCGGAAGGTCTCACTCTGCGAACCCGACCAGGTGGTCAAGGACGGTCTGCTTCCGCTCGGTCGGTGACCTCCGCGTGACGACGCGACCTGGTCGTTGTGCTCGGTGACGGCCTGAGCGAGCACCGTGGTGGACGGAGCTGGTGCCAAGCACTGACCAGTCCGGCGCGTCGGGCGTGGCACTGGGGTCAGCGACCTTGGCGTCGAGCGCCGCTCTCGACGGCCGCGAGCGCGGCGACACGGTCGTCGACCTCGGTCTTGGCTCGCTTCACGGCGTCCTCGTAGACCGACTGCAGTTCGCTCGCCAGACTCGTCGTGGCCGGCAGGGCCAGCATGCCAAGCGACGAGCGCCTGCTTCTCACCCGTGACGGCGGCCAGTAGCGTCTTTGCCTTGCTGCGGATCTGGAGCCAGCTCTCGTCGAAGTGCCGAGCCAACTGGTCGCGCCGGGCGTGTCTGATCTCTCCCGCGCAGAAGAGACAGTGGTCGAGCCCTTCGTGCAGCGCGAAGCCCTGCTCGACCCATGTCTGAGCTGTCGGGTTGCCTTCCAGCGCCTGAATGGCGACGCGGGTGGGCGTCTCGGCGAGCAGCTCCGCCAGATCAGTCAGGCTACTGGCGACGCCAGCGGGCGGCGCAGGCAACGTCTCGCACGGGCGATCGGTGCGCCCTCACCCAGGCGCTTCAGGGCTTCGGCGTGAGCGTTGCTGTCCGGGAATTCGCCCTTGTAGTTGCGCAGGTCTTCCTGGACCTTGGGGACGGAGTAGCGATTCTTCGTGAAGTGGTTGTAGTCGAACTCCTTGAGTTCGGAGACGATCCGGTCTTGGACATCGCGGGCCAGCTTGTCGACCTTGTCGTGCGGCGGCCTTGCTGCTGCTTGGTCGCGTCCTTCGCCTCGCCGCGCAGCTTGTCGATCTCCTTGACGAGCCGTGCTTCCTCGTCCTTGGCGTCGATGGCCTCCTTCGCCCAACGTGACGATGGCCGAGGCGCTAGCGCCGTCGAGGAAGTCGGACAGGTTGGCTCTCGACCCACTTGCGCGTGAAGACCGCCATGGACGTCGACGGGGCTGACTCCGCCCGCGCCGACGTTGGTGCGCTGCTTGTCCTCGTCCTCCCAGACGACGTCAGTGGCGCAGACGCCCTCGGCGAGGCTGAGGAGAAGCTCGGACAGTGTCGACTTGCCGCTGCCGTTGTGGCCGTACAACGATCGTGCGGCATCCCAGCGGGAGGTCGTCGGGCCAGAAGCCCTTGTCCAGAGACCGCCAAGGGTCCTTGAGATCGAGTCGGCGCAGCATGATTAGACCCTAGTTGTCACCACCGACAGGACGCTGATGAATTCGCTCACTGTGAGTGTGAAGAGCCAATTTTGCAGGCGACTGACCAACTTGCCCGTCTCAGGTACCTATTAGTATGTAAACTAGCTTTATGCCAGTTTATGTGGCCTTTGCTCCGTTTTATGCGCAGGCAACGCTCGTCGAGGTGGCGGAGCATCTGGTGGACGGGTCCACATTGCTGCTTGCCGCTACGGGAAGCTTGTCCAACGGGTCGTGGAAGCGGACTGGAGCGATATCGATGCGCTTTTCGTCCGGCGTGAGCTGCCTCCAAGATGGATGGAGCGCAGAATCGGCGCGCTGACCATCAAGCCGGCCGCGCATGTATCCGCCTTTTCGGAGGCAGAGATCACGGCCGGACTTCTTCCCCCCGCGGGTCATCAACGCACTGCGATTGATTGCGCAGGACGGTCGTAGCGTGATCGTGCGCGCCGCCGCCTGGGGTCAGCCCGACTTCGGCCTAGAGGTGGGTGCGCGAGCGTCCCTGCGAGACCTTTTGCCAACCGCCCGCTAGACGAGCATCACCCGTATAACGGCGGTTCTGGCGTCCGAGTGGCAACACAGGCTGGCAACAGAGCGTTACCGCTCCGTCGAGGGCTCGCGTTCCCAGGCCGCCGAATGGGCCCGGTCGGCCTGGTTCCGGTACCGCTCAACGACTGTGCGCAGATCGTCCAGTTATGTTCGGCCGCGGCGCCGCTGGCTCCCATCAGCCAATGCGCTCAGATCGGCGGATCTCGCGCGCTTCGACGATGGACTGCTGTCACACCAAGTAATCGCCTCGGAGACGCCACGGCTACAGGCCGCGTCGGCTCCCCGGATGAAGCCACGACCGTCGACCGTGCTGCCCCGGGGCTGCTTGCTGTCGAAGCACCGTGTGCTCATGATGGACGCAGCCTGGTGCGGTACTGGGGGATTACCGCGCGCGTGGTTTCCTGCCTCCGGCGGTCATTCCCGAACTGATGGTCCGGCGTGCTTCGTCGTCCGGCAGGCCGACCTGCCTGGCGGCGTCCGAGAGTGCGGTGCTTACGGCGTGCGAGGGGATGAGCCCGGCCGCGACGAGCTGTCCCAGGCTGAACGCAGCCCGGTTGAGGACGTCATTGCGCGTCCCCGGTTGCGCGGCAGCGACCAGGCGCGTTTCCTCGCCTAGCGCGGCCATCGCGTACGCCGTCCCCCGCTCGCCTTGCGGAAGCGTGTAGGGCGCCCCGGCGGTGGCAGGAGGCCGGGCGTTGCTGAGCAGGGCCGCGAGCCACCGGGGCAGCGGCGCGGGCGGCCGTCGGTCCCGGGCGGTGTAGACGCGGTCGGCGATGCGGCTGCCCGCGCCGAGCACGTAGCCGCCGTCGGCGCGGATGTCGATCAGCGGGCCGAGCCGCCCTGCCGAGTTCTTGACCCGGGCGCCGGGGTCAGCTTGGTAGTAGAGGTGGCGGCCGCCCGACGGGGTATCGACTGCGAAGGTCGGCACCGGGTAGGGCTGGCTATGCTGCTGGCAGAGCGCCGCGAGCGCGCGAGCGCCGGATGCCTCCGCGAGGCGGACTGGCATGTGAGCAGCGGAACCTGGGGAGGCGACGTCCAGGTCGATGACGACCAGGCTGGTGCCGCAGTCGATGCCGATGTTGTAGGGTGCCCGCGCCCACCAGGCGCGTAGCTGGGTGCCGTCAGTCGTTGCCTGCTGCTGCCAGTTACCGCGTAGGGCGGGCCGCTTCTCGCCGGGCGCGCAGGGGAACACCCGCCAGCCCCGGGCGGCCAGCACGAGCGCGGACCGCAGCATGGCCAGGCTGTCGTAAGCCACTTCGCTGCTGGTAGTCACGGCACGTCACCGATCCTTTCTTGCTGGGTCAGGTTCCGGCAGCTTTCGCGTCACCGGACGGGTGCGGGTGCGGGGGCGAGGGCGCCTGGGCGCGGCAGGCGCCGGGTCGGCCAGCAGGCCTCTGGACCAGTCCGTTGACGCTGACGATCAACCGACCGGCCTCGTCGGCGTTATTGGTGGTGACCTGGATCAGCACTCCCGCCCCGCCTATCTGCTGGCCAACCGACACTGCGGTCCCGTCAGCGTCCACCAGCGCGACGGGCAGCCCGTAGGCGCCTTGGACGACCTTGGCGGTGATGACCTGGGCGCGGGCCAGGGAGCGCCTGGTGCGGGCGGCGATCTCGGCGACCAGCGCCGGCACCTCGTCCCCGTGCGGGCCGTCCTGGCTCGTGAGGAGAGCGTGGATGTCGTTCATCGCCTGCGCGTCGCCGTAAGGGCAGTCGGGCCCGGTCGGATCGGCATGACGGGTGCGAACTCGTCGGTCATGAGTAAATTCCTTCTCATGCTCGGTCAATGGCAGGGGACGGCCCGGCCCCGCCGCGACCGGGGCGGGGCCGGCCCGTCGGGGTTAGAGGGCCGCGGCGAGGCTCAGTGCGTCTAGCGCGCTGTTCTCCAGCTCCCAGGCGGCGTCGCCGTCTTGCTGGACCTGGGCGGCAGAGGTGACCGCGTGCATGACGCCGCCCGCTGTCAGGTCGACCGCCCTTGATGAAGTGGTCGAGGATCTGCGCCTGCTGCGCTTCGCTGTAGCGCAGCCGGCCGCTGACCACCTCGATGGTCCTGGCCGCGTCGGTGACCGGGCGCCCGGCGTGCTTTCCAGGTCGCGCACGGCGCGCTCGACGTAGCCGGGGTCGAGGAACGCCGTGACCGCGTCGCGGGCCTTGGCGGTGACCAGGGCGAGCTGCCGGTCCTGGGTGTCGCCGGACCAGCGGACGCCCTCGTCCATCCGCTCGCCGAGGTGGACGGCGCGCATGGCGTCTCGGGTGATCGTCATCCCGTTGGAGCACACCTCGGCGACCAGTCGCGGGGTGACGGTGGCACGCGCCGCAGCCGGTCTCGGAGTTGGCCACCACGAACCCGGCGAACACCACCGGGTTGTCCGCGCCGCGGTGCTCCGCTGAACGGCGAGCGGTAGCCGGATAGCAGCGCCGGCGCGAGCACCTGCACCGCCTCGCACCGGACCCGGACGTACATCCGCCGCTCGGTCAGGTCGCAGGAGTCGATCGGCACGGGGTGCCCGGCGGCCCGGATCCCGTCGAACACGGCCATGAGGGTGTCGAGGTGGTCGATCGGCTTGTACCCGTCCGACAGCCATGCCCGCGCAACCCCGGCCTGACCGTCGTTCCCGCGCAGGCAGCGGACGAAGAACGAGCGGTCATCTCCGGCCAGCCAGCCGTTCACGTTCGCGTCGAACAAGCGCCGGGTGACGTCCGCGTCCGCCGCAGGTAGGCTGCTGGGATACCGAGCTTGTCGGCGATCCCCTGATCGCACACGTCCGTCGGCCGGTAAGCCCCGGCCGTCATCGTCACCCCGTCTTCGGTCAGCTGCGGGACGGTGCCGTCCAGCACCAGGCAGCCCGTCCGTGGCCCGGATCGCCGAGGCGGGCGCTACCACGTCCACCTTGCGGGCCTGCTGCCCGCGCAGCAGCGCCACCAGGTCCTCGACCGGTGCGTTCCTTGTTGTCAGCGCCAGTTCGCCCGAGTTATCGGTCATCAGCTTCTCCCTTTCCAGATCGCGCACGCGGGGCACGCCCGCGTCCGGGGGCAGAGCGCCTCCCGGCGGTCTGGTGAAGGCGCCGCCACGGAGGGAGGAAGCGCACACCGGCCGCCCTTGCCGGTTGCGTGACCGACCGGGCGGCGCACCATGACCGTGCCGGGAGAACGCGCAGGACGCCCAGTGCCCGAGGCCGGGCCGCAGTGAGTACATGTCGCACCGCTTGTGCTTGGCTGCCAGCGACGGTTGGTCGGCCACATCGTCGGCGTAGGGGTCGGCATCTGGTGGGACTTCTAGCCGTTGAGGCGCATCAGGTCGCCCTCCGAGCCGCCTGACATGAGTCGTTGGGAAGCATCACTCTAGGTGTGTAAATGAGTTACGTAAGGTAATCAAATGTTGGCGGGGGAACCTGCCGATTCGGGGGGAGACCGATGAACAAGCCCGTGAAAAGGGAGAACGCGGTAACCAGCGTTGCTGGCGACGATGGGTCGGTTCTGGTCGGAAGCGCGGCGGTGGCGGAGGCGGTGCGACGGCCGCTTCGGGAGCTGATGGACGACCGGTTGCTGGACGCGCTGATCGAGCGGTCCCGGGACCAGGCGGGCGGGCTGCGGCTGACCGGGGAGGGGTCGCTGCTGTGGGGGCTGGTCAAGGTCGTGCTGGAGCGGGCCCTGGAGGCGGAGCTCACGGCGCACCTGGGCTACGGCAAGAGCGAGCGGGGCGGCGGGGCCGGGGGCAACGCCCGGAACGGGAGCATCGTCAAGACGGTGCAGACCGGGGTCGGCCGGTTCCGCTGCAGGTCCCGCGGGGCCGGGATGAAGAGCCTTGGGTCGTCCCGCCTAGCCACCCGTTCACGTTCGCGTCGAACAGCGCCGGATGGGAATCCCGTGTCCTCCGCAGGTAGGCGGTCGGGATACCGAGCTTGTCGGCGATCCCCGCATCGCACCCATCGGTCGGCCGGTTCCGGCCCTCGGTCATCGTCACCCTGTCCGCCCCGAGCAGCGGCATGGTCCTGTTGAGTACCAGGCACCCGCCCTCGGCCAGGACCGAGATGTCGCGGACGGCTGGCGAGTGGCTGGGATGTCCCTCGCCGAAGGAGTCACTGAGACGATTCCGTCAACACAAGAGCAACACAACCCCGTTGCCAGGCGGCCCGCTAACACAGTTCCAGCACGGACGAAACGGTATTTCCCGGCACGCGGTGGCACGGCTGGTAACATGGCGATGTCGTGTCACTGGCGAAGTTTGCCCAGTTCAGGCAGGCTTTCAGCAGTAGGAGCCCCGTGGAAGGCCCTTAACTACCGGCCTTCTTGTAAGCGTCAACTCCGAGATGCTAGTCAGCGAAGTCTCTGCTGATCAACGGTTCTAGCCCCTCCGTGTTGCTAACAAGCGGACGGTCTAGAGCGTCTCAAGCGGATGGTCTAGCGGGCGTGGATCGACTCATTCGTGGTCGCCGCCGACCTGAGGAGTCCCCTCGGCCGACAGAGGAGGGGGCGCAGATCGCCGACTATCGAGTACCGCGGACGCGCGAATGCGGCTCAGGGTCGCGTCGTTATGCGCGCCACCTCGCGACTAGGTCGCCTGCCCGTCCGACCGAACGCACAACCGCCTTGCACGTAGAGCGCACGTGGATTGTGGTCGACTACGCGACGCTGCGAGGCAACGCGCACCCGCAGCGGCTTGCGCAGGCGCGACTTCTGCGGCACCCACAGCAAGACGAAGCTGTTGTACGGCGTCTGGAACGTGTCCACGCGCACCTCGATGGACTCGCCGCGCATGCTTGGAAGCGCGATCGCGTCTAGCCCGGCGTGTTCCAGGGCCGTGAGGAACGGATAGGCCAGCGCGGACATCGACCGCGGCCACCGCGGAGCGCCGAACTGCTCGGTCCACGAGGTCGTGGCCATGACTTCCTGTCGCTCCCACGTCGGGGGGTTGCCGGGCGTCGGTGTTCGACCCATGACGATCGCGGCTACCGGCGCAGGGTGCGTCTCGGCAAACCGGCGAATTGCGGCATGAAACAAGGCCCCGTACCTCTGGGCCAGGAAGCAGATCGTTGCGGTCGAGATCTCCAGGTCCTTCGCGTCCTTCGCGAAAAGTTCGCGCTGGAAGAGGAGCTCGGCCGAACCGAAGTTGGCCTCACGCTCAAACAGTTGTTTCGTCGAGCGGGAGAGTGTTTCCTTGTCGTCCGCGTACAGAAGGTCCTGTTGATGTGGCGTCGCTGCATGGATCGTCTCGTGCAGGAGCACGAACCGGCGCTTTCCCTCGTGCTCGATCTCGGGGGACACGTGCACGACTCGTTCGCGACGGTCGACGAGGCCCTGGATCTTGCGCTGCGCGCTCCGCAGGATCTTCTGCAAGTAGAGCGGCGCCTTGTTGATCAGCTTGTCGTCGAGCACGTAGTCGGGAGCCTGGCTGAGCTTGGCCGCGGCGACGATATCGTCAACGGGCGTCGGAAACCGGCCGTAGGCGCCGGCAGACTTCAAGAGCTGATCGGCGATCCTCTTGATCTCGTCGGCTGACTCCAACGGTCCGGGCATAGTCGATCACACACTTCCGCGCTGGCTGCGATAGATCTTGAGGTACGCGGCGACTGCCCGCTCCTCTTCCTCGGTGAGACCCTGCGAGCTGAGGGCCTGCGAGATCACCCCGACGCCGGTCGTCTCCGGCACCACGTACCCGGCCAGCCGCATCAGGTCGAGGTAGTCAACACCGAGCTGGTCGGCCAGCCGGTGCAGCACGTGGGGGGACGGAGCCGTCACCTGCCCCTTCTCCAACTTCAGTAGATAGGCCGGCGAGATCTCCGCCGGGTCGGCAACCGCCTTGAGCGACTTGCCAGCGAGTTCACGGACCGCCCGGAGGGTCTCGCCTAGCTTCTTTGCGTCGGTCATGCGCACTATCGTAGCTGAAATTCACTGGAGTTGACGGAACTCTGGGATGTGTGCACCATAGTAGACGCCGCACACCAAAGTGCGAACTGGGTGGCTGAGCACCCGCCGACTCTGGAGATGACGATGAGTGAAGAAGTGCACGACGGCAAGGAGCTGACCTACTTCGTCAACGGCGAGAAGCAGGTGACCAGCCAGCACAAGCTGATCGTCCGGGTGATCCTCGCGGACGCCGGATTCGATCCGGTCGAGCAGTACAAGCTGGAGCGAGACGAGGGTCACCACGTCTACACGAACTACGACGAAGAAGTCCCGCTGCACGAGAGGGAGCGGTTCACCGCGACCTACCTCGGGCCGACCCTGACGTCCTGACATGACGGACGCCGACCTGGAGGAGTACCTGCGCGGGCTCGACCTCACCGTCGAGGCCGCGCAGGACTCCGGGAAAAACACTTACATCGTCGTGCGGAACTTCACGATCCCGACCGGGCCTCTCGCCAGTCGCACGTGCGACGTCGCAATCGCCCGCTGTGGCACCGTGCCGTACGTCGTGCCGCCGGCGATCCACACGCGACCGGCGCTCGTACCGATGGCACCCGGACCGCCGTTGGCGACCCAGGGCAGTCCGCTCGGGTCCGAGTGGCAGTACTGGTCACGTCGATTCGATCGCCCGCCGACTCCGCAGACGATCTGGGCGCATGTGCTGACGATCTTCGGGCAGGTGGCCGCATGATCACCCATCACCTTGACTCGATACAGTCGCGCGAGCTGTCAGTCGCCATGACAGGCGACCTCGATGGGCTGCTCCGACAGCATTTCGCCCATCAGGACCGGCAGGAGGACCTCACCTTCGTCAACTGGCGCTGGAGCCACGGGGCGACGCGCTCGACGATGGTGTTGCAGCGCGCGATCCTCCCGGCAGACGACGAGCGCATCCTCGACGGGAACGTCTCCTTCACCTCGGAGTACCTGACCCGCGCACTGGGCGAGGTCGTGCCCGGCGAAGGGCTCGGCCTCATCCATTCCCACCTCGGTCCGGGCTGGCAGGATATGAGCTGGGACGACGTCATCGCCGAACGCGACCGTCTGGCCGGCGCCGTCTCCGGCAGGACCGAACTGCCGCTCCTCGGTATGACGTGGGGAACCGACGGCACCTGGAGCGCCCGCGCCTGGGGCCGGTCCGCGCCGTTCGTATATGACCGTGTCGAGATCCCCGTCGTCCGTGTCGCCGGGCCGGACGGGCTGGCGATGAGCTTCCATCCGCAGGAGCGGCCGGCACCGGCACCGGTTCCAGCCCAGGAGGCCACGGTCAGCGTGTGGGGCGAGCGAGCCCAGAAGGACATCGCCCGCACGCGGGTCGGGATCATCGGTCTCGGTAGCGTCGGCAGCATCGTCGCGGAGGCCCTCTCCCGCGTCGGATTCAGCTACGTCGTGCTGCTCGACTTCGACCACATCAAGATCCGCAACCTGGACCGGACCATGCACGCCACGCGCGATGACGCGCTCTCGGAGACCAAGAAAGTCAACGTCGCCGCCCGCGCGATCGCCGACAGCCACACGGCGGCCGATATGACAGTGCAGCAGATTCCGGAGACCCTCCTGAGCGAGGCCGGGGTCTTGGCCGCGCTCGACTGTGACGTTCTCATCTCCTGCGTGGACCGACCGTGGCCGCGATGGGTCCTGAACGGCCTTGCCTACGCGCACCTGGTCCCTGTCGTCGACGGCGGCATCTTCGCTGCGGTCACGCCCGCCGGCCGGCCGCTTCACATCGATTGGCGGATCCACACTGTCGGGCCCGGCCGCGCCTGTCTGGTCTGTCTCGGCGCCCTCCTCCGCAGTGACGTCGGGCTGGACCGCGACGGCCTCCTGGACGATCCCGATTACATCGCAAACCTGCCCCCCAGCGAGCGCGAGCGGTACAGCCGCCGCAACGTCTTCCCCTTTAGCCTGGCGGTCGCCGCCCACGAGGTGCTCCATCTCGTCGGCATGATCGCGGCGAGCAGTCGCGTCTCCGGCATCGGCCCGCAGCACTACCAGGCATACCCCGGAAGGATGGACGTCGCGGCGACGAAGAGGTGCGAGCCTGGCTGCGAGTTCGAGGCAATGACGGCGTCGGCCATCGCATTGGCCGAGCAGTTCGGCTGCGAGCAGGCGGTTCAGGCCGATTCACGTCAGGGCATGAATGGGTCGCCTGGCGCGGGCTACGATCCGTCTTGATCTATAGTGCTCTCCATCTCCCAAGAGGGAGTAGGTATCCTTCCGATTGTTTGGGGGCTCAACCGACCGGCCCTAATCGGCTACCGCTCCGTGTCGCGGCGTCGGGGCGCCCCTCTCGACCTCCGCCTACCGAGCGTGCGTCGAATCGCAAGCGTCGTCAAGATCGGAGTCGCCGCCTACGGGACGCGTGTAGTAGGCGGTGGCGGAAGGCTCTATGTGTACGAGTCCTGACGCCGGGCGTGGTGATGCAGCGTAGGCGCCGCAGCTACGGGTTCCGCGCCCTGCGGTTCGCAAAGGCAGGGTCGATACGAATGTACGGCGAGCGGGATGAGCGCATAGCGACGTATCTGTGCAAGAGGCTCCTCATGTACGCCCGCGCAGACCGGCGGTTACATGCGCGGCGCAGGCCGTGAAACTTGCCTGGTGTTCGTCGGCGTCAGTACATGTCGCCGCGCCGCCGCTTGGCGTCGAAGGCGCGCTGGTCTTGCATGTCGGCGGCGTAGCGGTCGACCATTGACCGGTCTTGCCATCCCATCAGCCGCATCAGGTCGCCTTCGGATCCGCCGCCCGCCAGCCAGTCGTTGGCGAACGTGTGCCGGAACATGTGCGGGTGGACGGCCGCCGGGTCGTAGCCCGCCTCCTCGGCCCTGCGGTCGAGCATCTGGTAGGCACCGGAGCCGGTCATGGGCCCCCGGTTTCGGCTGCCTAGCCAGAGTGCGGGCAGCTTGGCCATCTTGTGGGACCGGCGGGCCCGGAGGTAGTCCGTCAGTGCCTGCGCCGAGTTCATCATGAGCGGCACCAGTCGCCCCTCGGAGTAGTCGCGGGCGCCCTTGAGTGGCACCACCCGGACAAACGGACGGGCGATCAGGTTCTCAGACAGGTCAGTGACCTGCAGCTGCGCGAGCTCTTCCCGGCGCACGCCCTCCGTCAGCATCCGGATCATCGCGTGGTCGCGGAGGTCAACAAAAGAGGTGGCCCGGCCGCCGCCCGTCACCAGGAGCAGGTCGCGGATGAATTCCTCGGCCAGGGTGGACGGGCGTGACTTGACCGGCCCGTACCGCACCAGGTCGCCGGACCACGGGTCCGGGTGGTCGTACCGGAGCGCCAGCCACTTGAACAGGTGGTGCAGGTTCCGCTGGCGGGTGTTGGTTCCGCCCTGGCTGTGCGAGTTCCGGTACGCCGAGAAAAAGGCGTTGAGCACGGCCACGTCACAGGCGGTGAAGTCACCGTCGATGCCTTCCGCACCCATCCACAGGCTGAGCGCGCGGGCGGTCTCCGCGTAACCGCGGATGGTCTCCTCCTGAAACGGCCGCTTGTGCTTGTTGGTCTGCGTACTCAGCCAGGCAGTGAACTCGCTGACCTGCATCGTGCGCAGTTGCTGGGCCGTGATCTCCGCCGCCGGCTCCAGGCCAGGGCCGACGGCCCCTTCAGGAGCCGTGCTGGGGGCGAGCACGGACATGGTCGAGGCCCGCAGTGGGTTCTTCAGGACGGGCTTGGAAGCGGGCTTCTGGGTGCTCGAAACCGGGCGGGACATGCTGTCACTCCCTCTGCCGTGGGGGAGCGCTACAGAGATACCAGGCAGCAAGGTAACGTCTCTAGCGCCGAGATGCTTAACCACAGCAGCCCGGCCCTCGCCGCAGAGGAGCGAGTTTTCCCAGGTCAGGGACGTGAAGTGCGCCAGGCAGGATTCGAACCCGCGACCCGCTGCTTAGAAGGCAGCCGCTCTATCCGACTGAGCTACTGGCGCTCGGTGACCATTGTGCACGGAGAAGATCACGCGTCGGCCACACTGGGGTCGCAGTCCGCGAGGGGTGTGATCGGAATCAATATACCTACCGCAGGCGGCGTGACCAGCGCACCGTTACAAATTGTGACTTTCTTGGCGATCGCGGTGAACCGCGTTCGCCGCGCTGGCTCCGCCATGCCAGGCTACCCCGTCCTGGCCGGTTAGCGCGGCCAGTCACGCTGGTGCACCTGCCCCCGCTGCGCCCCACCGCGGAAGCGGCCATCCGCCCCTGAAAGGCACCGTCACAGCCACCGCCCGCATGAATGTGCCGTTCAGGCAGCCGCCATGCCGTGACCGTCGCCTGCCTGCACCCCGCAGCCGTCTGTCGCTACCCGTGGCCGCGCCGCAGGCGCGGGTACTGCCGGACGGCGGGGGCGCCGGCGCGGGCCGGGCGGTGCGGTGAGGCGTCACGAAAAGGGCCGTATCACGATATCGTTACGGGTATGCCCGACAAGGTGCTGTACACGGCCGAGGCGACCTCGACCGGCGACGGCCGCAACGGTCATGTCGTCTCTTCCGATGGCCGGATCGACCTGGACCTGGCCTTTCCTCCCGAGCTCGGCGGCACCGGCGCGGGTGCCAACCCCGAGCAGCTGTTCGCGGCCGGCTACGCCGCCTGCTTCCACAGTGCGCTGCGCCAGGTCGCGGGCCGCGGCCAGGCCGGCATCGGCGACTCGACCGTCACCGCGCAGGTGGGCATCGGCCCGGACGGCGACGCGTTCGGCCTGGTCGTCACGCTGGTCATCCACGTTCCCGGGATGGAACGGGACAGCGTGCGCGAGTACGCTGAGGCGGCCCACCAGGTCTGCCCCTACTCACGGGCCACCCGCGGCAACATCTCGGTCGAGCTGCGGGTCCTGTAAGCCGCACCGCCCGGTCCTTCGCCCTGCGCCGCTCTCCGGCTGCCGGGTGCGCCTCCCCACCGGGTCGTTTGCGCTTTCGCCTGCTTCTAACGTGGCCGGGCGCCATTGACCCGGTCACTGGTTTCTTATCGGGATGCGGAGCCGGACGGTGGTGCCCTGTGCCGGGCGCGGCGGTGAGCTCGGCGTGGCCGCCGTGCGCGGTGGCGATGGCCGCGACGATGGACAACCCGAGGCCGCTGCTGGCCATCTCGGTGCCGTCGTGCCCGTCCGGCCGTGGCCGGCCGGCGGTGGCCGCGGCCAGTGCGCCCTCGCCCCGGTGGAAGCGGTCGAAGGCCAGGATGGCGTCGCGGTCGGACATGCCCGGCCCGGAGTCGCTGACCTCGATGACCGCGTCGCCGCCCGTCGGCGTACACCCGGAGGGCGGCAGGCGTCCCCGGTGGCGTGTGCGCCCGGACGTTGCTGAGCAGGTTCGCGAGCACCTGCCTGATCCGCGGCTCGTCGGCGGTGACCAGCAGGCTGCCCGGCAGCGTGGTGCGCACCTCGCGGTCCGGTTCCACCGCCCGCGCGTCGGCGGCCGCGTCCCTGGCCAGGACGGTCAGGTCGGTCTCTGACAGGTCGAGCGACGACGGGCGGTCAAGCCGGGCCAGTTCGAGCAGCTCGGCGACCAGCATCGACATCCGCTCGGCCTCCTGCTCGATGCGCCGCATCGCGTTCGGCAGCTCATCGGGGCCCAGGGCGCTGGCCCGGTAAAGCTCCGCGTACCCGCGGATGGTGGTCAGCGGCGTGCGCAGCTCGTGCGAGGCGTCCGCCGCGAACTGCCGCACCTTCTGCTCCGACCGCAGCCGGGCGGCGAACGACTGCTGTATCCGGTCGAGCATCGTGTTGATCGCGGCGGCCAGCCGCCCGGTCTCCTGCTGGTCGCCGTCCGGCATCCGCGCGGCGAAGTCGCCGCTGCGGGTGATCAGGTCGGCGGTGGACGCCATCCGGCGCAGCGGGGCCAGCCCGCGGTCGATCAGCCAGCTGCCGCACACCGCGAGCAGCCCGAGGAGCGCGCACCCGGTGATCAGCTCGGCGAGCACCAGGCCGCGCAGGTTGCTGGACGCCGCGCTCACCGCGCGGCCGACGACGAGGACCGCCGGGCCCGGCGGCAGCCGGGAGCCGTCCGGCACGGTGGCGCCGGGCGGGACGGCGCGCCAGGCGGCGCGGACCGTGGGCGCCCCGGCGACCTGCAGGCCGAACGGCTGCCCGGGCGGCCCCAGCTGCTTGAGCTTCGGGTAGGCCTGCGACCACGGCAGGCCGGACAGGCCGCGGACCATGGCGAGCAGCGTGGCGTCGGTGGGCGAGGCGGCCGTCAGGGTCCCGGTCTTGCCGCTGTCCAGCGACAGGTAGACGGCCGAGAACCCGTCGGTGCCCGCCTGCATCGACAGCACCGACTGCCGCGACGCCAGCCTGACCTCGGCGTTGAGCTGGTTGCGCTCCAGCGTGCCGAGCACCACGGCGGTCACCACGCCCATCACCACGAGGAACACCGCGGTCAGCGCGATCAGGCCGAAGAGCAGCCGGGCGCGCAGCGACACCGCCCGGCGCACTGTCCGGGCGCGGCCCGTAGCCGGCCGCCGGCGGCCAGCGGCCGGTGGCACCGGCGGGCGGTTCACGGCGACCGGAGGCTGTAGCCGACACCGCGCTGGGTGTGGATCAGCGGCGGGCCGAGCGGGTCCAGCTTCCGGCGCAGGTAACTCACGTACGTCTCCAGCACCTGCGACTGCCCCGCGTACTCCCAGCCCCAGACGTTCTCGAGCAGCTGCTTGCGGGTGAGCATCAGGCCCTGGTTGCGCATCAGGTAGGCGAGCAGGCGGAACTCGGTGGGGGACAGCTCAACCGGGATGCCGCCCCGGCGCACCACCCAGTGGTCCTCGTCCAGTTCCAGGTCGGCGACGCGCAGCGTGGCCGGCCTGGCCGTCGCCCTGGCCGACGGCGCCGCGCCGCTCGGTGCGGCGCAGCACCGCGCGCACCCGCGCGACCAGGGCCTCGACCGAGAACGGCTTGGTGATGTAGTCATCGCCGCCGATCGTCAGCCCGGTGACGGTATCGGCGGTGGCGTCCCTGGCGGTGAGGAAGATGACCGGCACGTCGTTGGCCACCGACCGCAGCCGGCGGCACACCTCGAAGCCGTCGATGTCGGGCAGCAGCACGTCGAGCACGATCAGGTCAGGGATCGAAGGCGTCAGCGAGCTGCAGCGCGTCGGCCCCGGTCGCGCCGGTGCTCACGGCGCAGCCGTGGAAGTTCAGCGCGACCGCGACGAGCTCGCGGATGTTCGGCTCGTCGTCGATGACGAGCACCTTCGGGTTCGGGACGCCGTCTGCCATGGGTCGTTACTGCCAAGGGGTCGCGGATGAGGGCCTGCGGTCCATTGTGCCCGGTTTCGCTGACCCCGGAGGCCCCTGAGCGGGATGACCAGGCGATTCACAGCGGGCGCTGAGGCGCTGACAGCGACCTGGTGATGATCGGACGATCGAACCGCACTGCGCAATTGCGCCGCACAGGGTCGCGCTAGGTAGAACTGCCGATCTTTTCCGCGCGCGGTTCCTGGCGCTTGACGCTGCGTGTCAGACTCGACACGCACAGTCAGGTAACTCCCGGAGGTCGTTGATGACTAAGGCCCTGCGCCAACCGGAGGGCCTCGACGTCACGAGGCCGTCCCCGGCGCGGATCTACGATTACATGCTCAGCGGGAGCCATCACTTCGAGTCCGACGAGGCGGCCGCGCAGCGCATCCTGACCGTGGTGCCGGAGATCAGGGACTGCGCCTGGTCCAACCGCGGCTTCCACCAGCGGGCGGCGGCCTGGATCGCGCGGCAGGGGGTCAGGCAGTTCCTCGACATCGGCTCGGGGCTGCCCACCGTCGGGAACACGCACGACGTGGTGCAGAAGGTCGACCCGGACGCGCGGGTGGTCTACGTGGACAACGACCCCATGGTGGCCCTGCACAGCGAGGGCATCCTCGACTCGTCCGGCAAGGTCAGCGTGGTCTGCGCCGACCTGCGCGACCCGGACTCCATCCTCGGCCACCCGGCGGTGCGCGAGCTGATCGACCCGGCGGAGCCGACCGGCCTGCTGATGACCGCGGTCCTGATGTTCGTCGCCGACGCGTCCGACCCGTGGGGCCTGGTCGCGGCGCTACGTGGCGGCGATGCGGTCCGGGCAGCTACCTGACGCTGTCGCACCTCACCGACGACGCCAAGCCGCCGGTGGCGGTGGACGGGTTCCGCCGCGTGTTCGATCACGCGACCGAGCAGCTGCACTTCCGGTCGAGGGAGCAGGTGGCCCGGTTCTTCGACGGCCTCGAGGTGGTGCCGCCGTACCCGGGCGCGGCCGCGGACCTCACCTACAGCGGGCTGTGGGGAGCCGAGGACGTGCAGCTCGCCGACAGCGACGGCTCCCGCTGGCTGTACTGCGCGGTGGCGAGCATCCCGTGACCGCGCAGTCGCCGCACCCGGCCCCCGCCGGCGGCCACGGCGACCGGGACCGCGGCCGGCGCACCGGGGCCGCGTGACCGGCACGCCCACCGGGGAGGGCGCGGCAAGCCGACGCCCGGCCGAGCTCGGCATCGACCTCGGCCTGCTCGCCTGGGAGCGGTCCGGTGACGGCGACGGGTCGATCGAGATCGCCTTCCCGCTCAGCGCCGGCTGGACGCGCGGCGACTGGGTGCTGATGCGCGTGGTCGGCGACCAGGACCGGCGGGTCCTGGTCTTCGACCGGAACGAGTGGGTCTGCTTTCTCGACGGGGTGCAGGAACGGGGAGTTCGATCACGCGGCCCGGCTGGCCATGGAGCCTCGCGGCCGGCGTGACGCCGCGGCCTGCGCCCCGCGCTAGGCACCACGTCGCCGGCGCATTAGGCGGTGCTTCGCGCCCATTTTGACCGTTTGATGCGGAAAGATCCTTGACGATCCGAGAGAAAACCCTTGATTTGTGATTCGCATTTTGGTTAGGCTCATGTATGCATCCGCAAGTTTGCTGGGTCGTCGTCACGAGCCTCACTGCGGGTCGAATACCGGCAGGACGCCAATGTCGAGCATTTCGGAAGGGAGGCACCGATGAGTGATGACGCGTATGGCGCCACCGTCGCGAAACGGCGCCTGTCCCGGCGGCTGGCGGAACTGCGCGGCGAAACCGGTTATACCGCGAATCACGTCTGCGACATTCTTAACTGGGGCCGCGGCAAGGTGGGCCGGTTCGAGGCCAACCAGTGGAAGCGGCCGGAGATGAGCGATATTCGCGACCTCATTCGGATTTACCAGGTCGAGGGCGCGGAGCGGGACGAGATCGAGGACCTCGCGGTGCGCTCCCGGGTCCGCCCCTGGTGGCGGGAGCACGGCGAGATCTTCGACAACGAGTTTCCCGGTTACGAGAACGACGCGGCCACCATCCAGGCCTACATGCCGCTGGTCATGCCCGGCCTGCTGCAGACGCCGGCCTACATGGAGGCGCAGTTCAAGGTGTGCGCGCGCCCGCCAGCCTGGCGCCGCAAGGCGGGCAAGGCCCGGCTGCGCAGGCAGGAGATCCTCGACCGCGCCGACGGCACCGCGCCGCGGCTCTCGATCGTGATTACCGAGGCCTCGCTGAGCTACCGGTGGGGGATGCACGAGCGACCGCCGGGAGCAGATCGAGCACCTGGCGCAGATGAGCAAGCGGCGCAACATCGAGCTGCGGGTCCAGCGGTTCGATGACGGGCCGCCGACCGGCCTGTCGATGGTCAACATCCTCGGCTTCCGGGACGACGAGCCGTCCATCGTGTTCGTGGAGACGGACTACTTCGTCGACGAGGTCGCTGAGCCCGCGGCCGTTCACGGTTACATCCAGACGTTCGAGCGTGCGTGCGACACGGCGCTCGAACCCGAGGACACCACGGTGTACCTCGAAAGACTCGCCAAGAGAATGGAGTAACTACCTAGTGATCGACCTGTCTCAAGCCAACTGGATCAAGGCCAGCCTGAGTGCTTACAACGGCGGCTGCGTCGAGGTCGCGGGCAACCTGCCCGGTGTCACCGCGGTGCGTGACAGCAAGCGCCCGGAGGGGGGCGCGCATGTCGTGGACCGGGCCGCGTTCGCCAGGTTCCTGGTAGACGTGCAGGGGGGGCGCTACGACATCTAGGCACGTGAGCCAGCTGTCGTAACGCACGGCACGAGGGTCCCCTGGGGTGCATCCCAGGGGACCCTCGTGTTTTTGCGTGAGCCCTGTCTCAATGAGCCCGGATGGCAGTCGCCGTCGGGACGGTCCCTGTCATCACGCGAGAGATCTACTCGCGCCCAGGCGGCTGCCCAGGCCGGGGCCTGGAAAACGCGGCAAAATGGCGCAATTGGCCACTCGTGTGGGTGCTGTTAACTGTGTGACCTGCGGGGATATAATCAATACGGTTGCGTCGGCGGGCCGCGAATTAGGCGATCCGGATGGGGCCTGGTGGCGCGTGGCCTGGCCTGCAACCGTAGGTAACGCATTAGAGGTTGTAGGTAGTTCTACCGTACTATTTTTTGGCTGTGCCGCTTGTCGCATTTTGCCCCTATTGGGGAGTGGGTCGGTCGCCGTGGTAACGGCGGTTTCACTTCCTTATCGGGGGGGCTACGGGTAGTGTGAAGTGAAGCACATGACTCAGAACATGTGCTTCACAGATTCGGATTCAGAGACCGGACGCGGGGCCGGCGGCCTGGCCGACGGGGTTCTGACGGCAGGACGGTCGCTTCGGCCGGAGGCAAACCAAAATGGATGACGGGTTGCGGATGGTGCAGACGCGCGCATGTGGGGTATGGGTACTGCCGAACGACCCCACCTGTGCCGGCGTGGCCCGACGTCTGTTCCGGCGGGTGGCGAGCGAGCTCAGCCTCGACAGGGAAGCCATCGACGACGGAGTGACGATGGTCAGCGAGCTGGCCGCGAACACCCTGCATGCGAGCCAGCGGCAGCTGCGCCCGGTCAACTCCGAGCTCTGGCTCTACCTGCGCGGGGTCGGCCCGCAGGCCGAGCTGGTCGGCAAGATCTTCGACACCCTCCCCGGCTGGGCGCGCGGCAACGTCCCCGGCCGCACCGTCAGCCGGGCGCCCGCTGACGCGATGAGCGGCCGCGGCCTCGAGGTCGTGCACGAGCTGTCCGACGGGCGCTGGGGGCACCACCTCAGCAGGTCCCGGCTGTCCGGCGCCGGGGTCGGGGGCAAGGCGGTCTGGTTCGCGCTGCCCGCGCCCGTCGCCGGCGATCACGGTCCGCGGCCGCGCCCCGCCTCGGCGGCGGACGCGATGAACCGGCTCGAGAATGACCTCGGTGCCCGGGGCTTCACCGGCCGGATGGTGCGCGCCGACGACCAGGCCGCCGACATGGCGGTGCTGTCGATCGCCAACGGCCTGACCGTCTGGTGCCGGGCCTCCGCCGCCTGGCTGCGTGCACCCGGCGTCGCCGCCCAGCAGTGGAGCTCTGCGACCTGGTCGAGGTGGGCGAGCAGGCCGTCGCCGCGCACGAGCATGCTGGCCGCGACCGCGGCCACGCCGTCGCCTCGGCCGGCGCGACCAGGACCGGGTCCTGTCAGCCCCGGCCGCCGGCAGCCGGGCGTAGGCGCCGAGCACGGTCGCCCAGAAGCGGTCGACGTCGATCGAGGTCGCGACCAGGGCGTTGCGGCCCGTCCGCCGCGGTGAAGTCGGTCACCGTCATGCCGGACGTGAACCGCCCCTGCGTCTCCACCTGCACCAGCGCCGGCGTGTAGCCGAACGCCGCCGGGTCGGCGATCGCCGCGATCGCGCACACGTCGTGCACCGGGGGCTCGCCGGTCGTGTCCTGCGAGTCGTGGTACTGCGCGATCGCCGGGAGCAGCAGCCGCGACCCGAGCTGGCCGAGCGCGCCCATCCGCTGCCGCACGGCCAGCGTGGCCCGGGCGAGCAGGGTGACGTCGAGCCCGATCATCCGCACCGTCCACCCGGCGCGCGAAGACGATCGCCGCCGCCTCGGGGTCGGCCCAGATGTTGAACTCGGCGGCGTGGTTGACGTTGCCGCGCGACGCCGAGCCGCCCATGATCACGAACTCCTTGACCCAGCCGGCCAG
This sequence comes from uncultured Actinomycetota bacterium, assembly GCA_963748785.1. Taxonomy (GTDB): domain Bacteria; phylum Actinomycetota; class Actinomycetes; order Streptosporangiales; family Streptosporangiaceae; genus Trebonia. Next base: position 64,579 of record CAVVKP010000013.1, read on the forward strand.
CCGGGCTCGCGGCTCAGCGCCAGCGCGATGTTGGTCAGCGGCCCGGTCGCGACCAGGGTGATCTCCCCGGGCGCGGCGGCCAGCCGGTCGATGATGAAGTCGATGGCGTGCCCGCCGGCGGCGGCCCGCGCTGGCGGCGGCAGCACCGCGCCGCCGAGGCCCGAGTCGCCGTGCACGTGCCCGGCGTGCAGCGCCGGGCGCAGCAGCGGCGCGGCGGCGCCCGCCGTCACCGGCACGTCGCCGGCTCCGACGAACGACGCGACGGCGAGCGCGTTGGCCGTCGGTCTTGGCCAGCGCGACGTTGCCGGCCACGGTGGTGAGGCCGGCCAGCTCGATCTCGGGGGACGCGGTGGCGAAGGCGATCGCGAGGGCGTCGTCGATGCCGGGATCGCAGTCGAGGATGATCGTGGTGCTCATGGCCAAGATCCTGCCAGGTTGGCCGTCCGGCGTGGCGCGCCACGTACCCGTCGTCGCCCCGCTGGTTGATAGCCTCTTGCAGACGAGGAGGTCCATCTCAGATGCACCAGCCGCCCATCCCGCAGATCGACGCGGAAGACCCGGAGATCGCCGGGCTTATCCACGACGAGGCCCGTCGCCAGGCCGACAAGTTCCGGCTGATCCCGTCGGAGAACTACGTATCGCTCGCGGTGCTCGAGGCCTGCGGCACGGTGCTGACGAACAAGTACTCCGAGGGTTACCCTGGCCGCCGGTACTACGAGGGTCAGCAGCTCATCGACCCGCTCGAGACGATCGCCGTCGAGCGGGCGCAGGCGCTGTTCGGCGCGGACCACGCCAACGTCCAGCCGTACTCGGGGTCGCCCGCGAACCTGGCCGTCTACCTGGCCTTCGCCAAGCCCGGCGACACGATCATGGGGATGTCGCTGCTCGGCGGGCGGTCACCTCACCCACGGCTCGCCCGCGTCGATCACCGGCAAGTGGTTCCGGGCCGGTGCAGTACGGGGTCCGCAAGGAGACCGGCCGGGTCGACATGAACGACGTCCGCGAGCTGGCGTTGAAGGAGCGGCCGAAGATCATCATCTGCGGCGGCACCGCGATCCCGCGCACGATCGACTACCCGGCCTTCGCGGCGATCGCCGAGGAGGTCGGCGCGGTGCTGGTCGCCGACATGGCGCACATCGCCGGCCTGATCGCGGGCGGCGCGCACCCGTCCCCGGTCGGCCACGTCCCGGTGATCACCACGACCACGCACAAGACGCTGCGCGGCCCGCGCGGCGCGATGATCCTCACCGACGCCGCGCACGCGTCGGCGATCGACAAGGCCGTGTTCCCCGGCCTGCAAGGCGGCCCGCACAACCACACCACGGCGGGCATCGCGGTCGCGCTGCGCGAGGCGTCGCAGCCGTCCTTCCGCAGCTACGCGGCGCAGGTGGTCGCGAACGCGAAGGCCCTAGCCGAGGCGCTGGTGGCCCGTGGCTACGACCTGGTCTCCGGCGGCACCGACAACCACCTGCTGCTGGTGGACCTGTCCTCGAAGGGGATCGCCGGGCAAGCCCGGCGGCCAAGGCCCTGGACCGGGCGGGCATAGAGCTGAACTTCAACTCGGTCCCGTTCGACCAGCGCAAGCCGTTCGACCCGTCCGGCATCCGGCTCGGCACCCCGGCGCTCACCACCCGCGGGCTGACCGAGGAGCACATGGTGCCGCTCGCGGCCTGGATGGACGAGGCGATCACCGCCGCGGCCAAGGACGACGACGCCGCGCTCGACCGCATCGCGGGCGAGGTCCGCTCCCTGCTCACCGCCTACCCGATCCCCGGCTGGGCCGCCGACTAGCCCGTCCGGTCAGTCGGTCCAGCTAGCCCTTCCAGATGCCGACCTGGCCGACCTGGCCGACCGGAGGCCGTCCGGGCCGACCGTGGCCAGTGCTTTCGGTGGCCGTGGCACCTCCCGAGGTGCCACGGCCGCTTCTTTTGGGCGAGGGGAACGGACCCGCTGCCGCCGCGTCCCGCGCCCGTCCCGTCCGGCTACGCCCGCGCCTCCGGCGGCCGTTCTCGCCGCGGTGCCCTACCGGGTCGATGGCGCCATCGGCTGCTTCTATCGCACCCTTTGGCGCCATCGACCCGCTTGGCCGGGGGCCTTTGGCGCCATCGAGCCGCGCGAGCGGCCATCCCGCCCTCCTCAGGCCCTGCAAGTGCGGATGGTTAAAGTGACCGGTGTGACGCCAGTATTTGACTGTGTGTTCGAGTGAACTTATATTCGATCATCAGCAAGTTTCGCCGGGTCGGGCGAATTGGCAGTTACGCCCGTCTTCCCCCGGGCGGGCCGGCCCCGCGCGAGTCACGCCACGCGGTGCCGGTCGGCCTGGCGTGCGGGAAGTGCAGGACGGCAATGGGCAGGGTGTACGGCGAACCAGTCGAGGTCCGGACCGGGCGCGGCGGCCAGCCGGCCAGGTTCACCTGGCGGGGCCGGCGCTACACGGTCATCGCGGTGAGGAGTACTGGCTGGTCAACCGGGACTGGTGGCGGGAGTCCTCGCCCGGTTCCCGCCCGCCCCGAGCTGCAGTACTGGCGGGTCGAGGCATCCGGCGGCCGGTCGGCGGGCAGCTACGAGCTGCGCCGGGACTTCGCCGCCGGTACGCTGGACGCTGCGGCGGGTGGCCGACTGATGCCGGCGACGCTTGGAGCTCGCGCGGAGTTTACGCACCTGCACGTCGCGTCCTCGTACTCGCTGCGCTACGGGACCGCGACCCCGGCGGCGCTGGCCGCCCGGGCGGCCAGCCTCGGCATGCCCGCGCTCGCGCTGACCGACCGCGACGGCCTCTACGGCGCGTTCAAGCACGTCGAGGCGTGCGCCGCCGCCGGGATCAAGCCGCTGCTCGGTGTCGACCTGGCGCTGCTATCTCCCGGGGGGACGCTTTCCGGAATGGGGGGCTCCCCGCCCCCCATAGCCCCCGGCCCCGTACCCCCCGCGGGACGGTAGGTGGCGCTGCCTGGCTTGGTAGCTCAACCCAGGTGGGCCCAAGCGGTCGGGTGACGCTGCTCGCCACCGGGCGCCAGGGGTGGGCCTCGCTGTGCCGCCTGGTGACCGCCGCCCACGCGGCCGCGGCGCAGGAGGCGCCGGGCGCCCGGGCGGCCGACGACGACGTCCCGGCGGTCACCCCCGACCTGATCGCGGAGCACGCGGCCGGCCTGGTCGTGCTGCTCGGCCCGGCCAGCGACCTCGGGGCGGCGGTCGCCGCCCGCCGCCCGGACCTGGCCAGGCGCGCGCTGCGCCGCTGGCGCCATCTGGCCGCGGACGTCGCCGTCGAGATCGTCGATCACCTGGACCCGAAGTCCACGTTCCGCGCCGCCCGGCTGGCCGAGCTGGCCAGGGACACCGGGACCCCGGCCGTGCTCACCAACGCGGTCCGCTACCTGGACCCGGCCGACAGCATGGCCGCCCAGGTGCTCGACGCCGCCCGCCACCTCGTCCCGCTCGGCTCGCCCCGGCTCGCGCCGCACAACGGCCGGGCCTACCTGGCCAGCCAGCAGGACATGGCCGTCACGGCGGCGCGGGTCGCCGCGGCGATGACCGGGCCCACCCGGGGCGGTGCCGGGCCGGGCGCCGCCACCGCGCTGCTCGGCGAGACCGAGGAACTCGCCCGCCGGTGCGCCCTCGACCCGGCCGCCGACCTGGGCGTCGGCCGCCATCACCTGCCCGAGACCGACGGCACCGCGTACGACCAGTACACCGAGCTGCGGACGCGCTGCGAGCAGGCGATCGGGCAGCGGCCGCTACCGGACGGCTGACGTGGCCCGCCCGCGCGGTGTCAGCCGCTCGCGGGCCGCGGCGGACGCCCGGGCGCGCCTCGACCACGAGCTGGACATCATCGCGCAGACCGGGATGGCCGCCTACTTCCTCACCGTGGCCGACGTGGCCAGCCGGGTCAGGCGGCCGGCATCCGCTGCGCGATCAGGGGCTCCGGCGCGGGCAGCTTCGTCAACCACCTGCTCGGCATCAGCGCGATCGACCCGATCGAGCACGACCTGCTCATGGAGCGGTTCCTGTCCCCGATCAGGAACACGCTCCCCGACATCGACCTGGACGTGGAGTCGGCCCGCCGCCTGGACGCGTACCGGATCATCTTCGACGCCTACGGCGCCGAGCGCACCGCCTGCGTCTCCATGATGGAGACCTACCGGGCGCGCAGCGCGATCAGGGACGTCGCCGCGGCGATGTCCCTGTCGCCGGACGAGGCCGGCGCGATCGCGAAGGCCTTCCCGCACATCCGCGCGAAGCACATCACGGCCGCCCTGGCCGAGCTGCCCGAGCTGCGCCGGTCCCGGCTGAGCGGCGCCCAGCTGGAAACGCTCTTCGGCATCGCCCAGCAGCTCGACGGCCTGCCGCGGCACGTCGCCATGCACCCGTGCGGCGTGCTGCTCTCCGACCGGAACCTGCTGAACCGGACCGCGGTGCAGCGCAGCGCCGAGGGCTTCCCGCTCAGCCAGCTCGACAAGGACGACGCGGAGACCGCCGGGGTGATCAAGCTGGACGTGCTCGGCGTCCGCATGCAGTCGGCGATGGCCCATGCGCTGGCCGAGATCGGCCGCACCACCGGCCAGGCGGTGGACATCGACGCGATCCCCCGCGACGACGAGGCCACCTACGCGATGATCGGCCGGTCGCAGACGATGGGCTGCTTCCAGATCGAGTCACCCGGCCAGCGCGAGCTGGTGAAGAAGCTGGCGCCGCGCGACGTCGCCGACCTGATCGTGGACATCTCCCTGTTCCGCCCCGGCCCGGTCAACTCCGACATGATCGGACCGTTCCTGCGCGCCAGGCACGGCCTGGCCGAGCCGCGCTTCCCGCACGAGAAACTCGCCGGCGTGCTGCGGGAGACCGGGGGAGTGGTGGTCTTCCACGAGCAGGTGCTGCGCATCGTCCACATCATGACCGGCTGCGGCCTGCCCGAGGCCGACCTGGTCCGCCGCCACCTGTCCGCCGAGGGCGGCCCGGAGCGCACCGCCCCGTGGTTCCGCGCCCGGGCCCTGGCCCGCGGCTTCGACCCGGCGACGGTCGAGCGGGTCTGGGCGGTGGTCGCCGCGTTCGGCGGCTTCGGCTTCTGCAAGGCGCACGCCGCCGCGTTCGCCATCCCGGTCTACCAGTCGGCCTGGCTCAGGCGGCACCACCCGGCCGCCTTCTACGCCGGCGTCCTCACCCACGACCCCGGCATGTACCCCAAGCGCGTCATCATCGCCGACGCCCGCCTGACCGGCGTCCAGGTGCTTCCCGTGGACGTGAACGCCTCCTCCGCGGACTGGAAAGCCGAACCCCGGCCTGCGCCCGTGCCAGCGCCGGCCATCCGCTGCTCCCTCCGCGAGGTCAAGGGCATCAGCGACGCCGAGATCGCCCGCATCGTCTCCGGCCAGCCCTACACCAGCCTGCGTGACTTCTGGGACCGCGCCCGGGTCTCCCGCCCGGTCGCGGAGCGCCTGGTCCTCATTGGTGCCTTCGACTCCCTCTACGCCCCCGCCCCCGCCGACGAGCGACGTGGCTGGCGGCGCCGCGGCCAACCTGCCGCGTGGTGCCCGGGCCGCGCCCGACCCGGCGGGACCTGCTGGCCAGGGTGGGTGTGCTGGCCCGCCAGTCCCCGGTCACCCGCCAGGGACTGCCGCCGGCGGTCGACTTGTTCGCCGACGCGGGCGCCGAGGCGGCCGACGGCATGGCGAACCTCGTGCCCGCTGGCCAGCTCCGCGAGCTTGACCTGGCCGAACGGGTCGGCGCCGAGCTTGAGGTCCTCGGCTTCGACGTCAGCGCGCACGTCCTGAGCTTCTACGCCGACCTGCTCGCCGGGCTCGGCGTGGTTCGCTCGGCGGACCTGGCGGACCGGGAGAACGGTGAGATGATCCTGGTCGCGGGGGCCAAGGTGGCGACGCAGACGCCGGCGATCCGCTCCGGCCAGCGGATCATCTTCGCCTCGCTCGACGACGCGGCCGGCCTCGTGGACCTGGCCTTTTTCGAGTCGGTGCAGGACCGCTGCGCGGCCAGGCTCTTCGGTTCCTGGCTGCTTGTTGTCCGCGGCCGGGTCCGCCGCGCGGGCGCAGGCCCGATGGCGGTAACGGTCAACGCGACCGAGTGCTGGGACATCCCCGCCCTCGAAGAGCTCCGCCTCGCCGCCGGCCTGGACGCCGTCCGCGCCGCGATGGCCGCGGGCGACGTACTCCCGGGCACGGGCACCGCCCGCCCCGCCACCAGCCCCGACCCTGCCGACCCTGCCGACCCGCACGCCCCCGCCGACTGGACCGACCCGGAAACCTGGACCGCGCTGGAAACCCGGACCGACCCCGCAAGCGAGGACCCCAACGCGCCCGCGACCCAGCCCGCCCCCGGCGACCCGGCCACCGAAGATGAGGGCGGCGCCGGCACCGACGGCGACCCCGCCCGCCGTGTCGTCTTCGGCAACGGCTTCGTCCTGTCCCCGTACGCCGAGACCGGCGCCCCCGGCGGCAACCTCAAGCACCCGCCCCGCACCCTCTGGCATGCCAGCCCCGGCAGCACCGCCACCCCCGACTGAGGGGCTAACGGCCCGCCTCAGCGAGATGCCGCAGGGAAAGCTGATAGGAGCGCAGGGCGGACTGCTCGCTATAGGACAGGCCCAGGCCCTCGCAGTGGCGGCGGACGACCGGCTGCGCGGCCCGCAGGTTGGGTCGCGGCATGCTCGGGAACAGGTGATGCTCGATCTGGTAGTTCAGCCCGCCCAGCGCCCAGTCGGTAAACGGCGCGCCGGTGACATTGCGGGACGTGAGCACCTGCTGACGCATATGTCCCCAGCTGACGCCCGGCGGCGGCATCGGCATGCCCTTGTGGTTCGGAGCGAACGCACTACCCAGGTACAGGCCAAACAGCGCCTGGTGCACGGCGATGAACGCGACCGCGTGCCACGGCGGCATCACTGCGAACACCAACCCCAGGTAGCCGGCATAGTGCAAACCGAGTAGCACCTTTTCGACCAGCGGGGCGCGGTTCCCGCGCATGTGCCGAACGCTCGACACATTCAGGTTGAGCCCCTCCAGCAGCAACAGGGGGAAGAACAACACGGCCTGATGCCGGGTCAGCCATCGGGTCACCGGCCGCCGCCTGGTCGCGGCTTGTCCCGCGGTCCACACGATGACACCCGGGCCGACGTCGGGATCTCGGTCTACGTCGTTCGGGTGGGCGTGATGCTTGTTGTGCTTGCCGGTCCACCAGTCGTAACTCATGCCGGTCAGCAGGTTGCCGTGCACCAGGCCGGTCCACCGGTTGACCCGCCGCGACCGGGCGACCTGCTGGTGGCCGGCATCATGCCCCATGAACCCGCACCGGCCGCTGAGCGCGGCCGCGGCCACCGCGGCCGCCAGTTGCCACCACGACGGGCCAAGCAGCACCATGACCGTCCCGAGCCCCGCCGACTGCCAGCAGGGTCCCGGCGATGCTGCGCGCGTACCACCCCGGCCGTGGCCGCAACAGGCCAGCAGCGCGTATCTCCGTCCGCAGCGCGGCGAACCCGTCCTCGAACACCCCCGGGCCCGCCACTCGGCTCGCCCGGCGGCGCATAGTCCGTGGCCGCTGTCGCGCCGATGGTTCCCTGCGTGCGTGAGCTCTCGGTCATCGGCGTGCTGATCCCGTCATTTCGGTGAACTGGTCGGCTCCAGGCTGGCCGAAATAGATGGCACAGCGCAGCGGGGCTAGCACACGAATCGACAGGGGGGCTAGCACTACCGGCGGCCGTCCGGTCCAGAGCCGCTCCCTGCCGCTTGAACCGTAGCCTGGACCGGCGGTCCGGGGAAAGGGCGGGGCCGCGATCCTGTGGCGGAACCGCTTAACAGCTATCAGTAGTCATCTAGTAACTTACTGTTGTGCGTGTGACAGGGGATGGGACGGTGCGCCGGCGGGGGCTGCGCGGCGTGCTGGGCGTCCGCTTCGCCCGGTTCGCCGGGGCCGCGGTCGCGGCGCTAACCGCCACCGAGATCGCGCTCACCATCTGCAACGGGGTCTTCCACCTGACCGCGACGCCGGCCGCGCTGGCCAGCTGGTTCGCCGGCGCCGTGGTCAGCTACGCGCTCAGCCGCTGGGCGTGGAACCGCACCGGCCGGCCGGACGTGCTGCGGGAGACGATCCCGTTCTGGCTGATCTCCGTGGCGGTGATCGTGCTGCTCACGCTGGCCAACAAGCTCGGCTACCGCTCGGCCGCGCTGGCTGCACCTGACCGGCGTGCGGCACGTGCTGTGGGTGGACTTCGTCTGGCTGCTGGCCAACTTCGGCACGTTCATGCTCCGCTTCGCGATCTTCCACTACGTGCTGTTCGCCGACCGCGGTCCGTCGGCCCGCGACCCGGGGCCCGGGCCGCCGGGTCCCGGAGTAGCAGCCAGGAGAATTCAAGTCCTACCGCGGGAACGGGCGCGTGGCTTCGCGCTCCCGGTCGGCCAGGCGGGTCGGCCGCCTCGGGCGGGCCGGGCGCCTCAGCGGAGCCAGCCGGGCAGGTCGCCGATCTTGGCCCCGCCGGGGCCGGCCGGTGATTTCCGCCAGCCCGTCCTCGATCGCCTGGCCACCCGCTCCGCTCCGAGGCGGCGCTCCCAGTCGCCGCGCAGCCGGTCGAAGATCTCGGCGCTGAGCTCGAGCATCTCCCGCCCGCGCGCTGTCACGGTGAGCACCGTGGCCCGGGCGTCGCGCTCGCTCGGATGGCGGGCGACGTAGCCGATCTCCTCGAGCCCGGCGGCGGTCTTGGCCGCGGCCTGCTTGGTGACGCCGAGGCGGCGCCCCAGTTCGCTGACGGTGGCGCCGTCGGGCCCGATGGCCTGCAGGGCGAACCCGTGGACGGGCCGCGCCTGGTCGTGGCCGCGCGTGGCCAGCTCGGCGTGCAGGCTGTCGATCAGCTCGCGGAAGGCGCCCGCCAGCAGCAGCGGCAGCGCAAAGCCCGGACGTGACACCCCTGCATTATGCCCGGGTTGACAGGAAGGACAACCAGGTTCACCATATAGACAACCAAGTTGTCTACTGGATCGAGGGACCGAAGATGACCGTGAGCATGGTGCCCGCCGCCCGGGCCCGCCGGACCGAGACGCCCAACGCCCTGATGACCACGCTGGCGTCCCCGTCGCAAGGGCCGACCGCGCGACTCAGCCTGTGGCTGGTCGAGATGCGGGCCGGGCAGCAGGGGCCGCCGCACGTCTTCGACAGTGAGCAGGTCTGGCACCTGCTCGACGGCGAGGCGGAGATCACCGTGGACGGCGCCCCGCTAGTGCTCGGCCAGGGCGACACCGCCGTGCTGCCCGCCGGCGCCGAGCGCCAGGTAAGGACGGAGGGCGGTGCCAGGCTGGTCGTCTGCGGCCAGGGAGACGCGGTCGCCTCCGTGCCCGGCGAGGCGGAGTCGCGCGGTACCCCGCCCTGGATCGGCTGACCGCTAGCGGCCCGCGCCGGCGGCGCTCGCGCCACCAGGTGCGCAGCACCACGCGGGTGAACCGGCTGCCGTAGAAGAGGTTGTTCAGCGCCGCGATGTTCAGGTGGTAGAAGGGGTTCTGGCCCTTCTTGCTCTCGCCGACCTGCCGCTTGTGGATCGTCGCCGGCACCTCCAGCACCCGGTAGCCGTGCGCGATCACGCCGATCAGCAGCTCCGACGCCTGGTACTGCGGCTGCTCCAGCCGCACGGCGCCGGTCACCTCGGCCCGCATCGCCCGCAGGCCGAAGGTCGTGTCGCTGATCCGCTGCCCGGTCAGCGCGCTGACCAGCAGGGCGAAGAAGCGCACGCCCGCCCGGCGGATCGGGTCCCTGGTCTCCTCGCTGCCCATCCGGCGCGAGCCGGTGACGAAGTCGGCCCGGCCGGCCACCACCGGCGCCAGCAGCGACTCGATCTCCAGCGGGTTGTACTGGCCGTCCGCGTCGGTGGTGACGATGTACCGCGCGCCGCCCTCGCGGGCGATGCGGTAGCCGAGCCGCAGCGCGGCGCCCTGCCCGCGGTTGACCGGGACGTCGGCGACGATCGCCCCGGCCTCGCCCGCCTCCTTGGCGGTAGCGTCCACGCAGCCGTCGGCGACGACGATCACCTCGGCCGCCAGCCCGCAGACCGTGCGCGGCAGTGCCGCGACGACCGGGCCGACGGCGCCTTCCTCGTTGTAGGCGGCGATCACCAGCGCGACCGGCGGAAGCCTGGCCGCTCGTTCTCCGTACGCGTCGGCGAGCAGCCGCAGCGCCTCGGCGTCGGCGGTCGCGTCGGACCGGTGGTAGGCACGCATCGAATGGGTCACGCTGGCTGCCCCCGCACGTCTCAAGGTCGCCCGCGTCCGGCCGCCTCCCGCCGGGGCGGGCCCAGGGCCGGCGCCGGGGCCTGCCAGGCAGCGGCCCGCAGCGGGCGCGTGCCCGTTAGTGTAACGGCGACATCCCCGGGAAGCTTGTTATTGATGCAGCACACAAAGATGATTCGAACAAAAAAGTAACAAATGACGGGAAATTGCCGATTGGGTCGACCGTACCTTCTGCCCGCCGTTCGGTGTAAAGCCCTGAATGCGGCTAAGGTCCAGGCCAGGCACGGACGCGATCGCGCCAGGAGGTAGCCTGCCGCCGTGACTGGAGCACAGGACGGGCAGGCGCGGGCAGCCGCCACGCCGGAGCCGGGCGAGCAGCGGGAGACGGCTGACCAGCAGGAGGCTTACCTGCTCGGCTTGCGGCTGCGTGGCCGTCGGGTGCTGGTGGTCGGCGGCGGCGTGGTGGCGGCCCGCCGGGTGCCGCGGCTCCTCGGGGCGGGTGCGGACGTGGCGCTGGTCTCCCCGTCGGTCACCCCGGCCCTGGAGGAGCTGGCCGCCCGCGGCCGGCTGGACTGGCTGGACCGCGGCTACGCCGCCGGGGACTGCGCCGGCGCCTGGCTGGTCATCGCGGCGACGGACCGGCCGGAGGTCAACGCCGCGGTCGCGGCGGAGGCCGAGGCGAACCGCACCTGGTGCGTGCGCGCCGACGCCGCGGGCGCGGCGACGGCCTGGACGCCCGCCTCGGGCGCGGCCGAGGGCACCAGCGTCGGCGTGCTGTCCGGCGACCCGCGGCACAGCGCCGCGATCCGCGACGTGATCACCGCGGGGCTGCGGTCCGGGGCGATCGCCGCCCGTCATCACCGGCGCCGGCCCGCCGGCGTGGCCCTGGTCGGCGGCGGCCCGGGCGACCCCGGGCTGATCACCGTCCGCGGCCGGCAGCTGCTGGCCGAGGCGGACGTGGTGATCGCCGACCGGCTCGGCCCGCGCGAGCTGCTGGCCGAGCTGCCGCCCGACGTCACGGTGATCGACGCGGGCAAGGTGCCCTACCGGCGGCAGATGTCCCAGGAGGAGATCAACGAGGCCCTGGTGGCCCACGCGACCAGCGGGAAGTTCGTGGTCAGGCTCAAGGGCGGCGACCCGTTCGTCTTCGGCCGCGGCGGTGAGGAGATGCTGGCCTGCCTGCGCGCCGGGGTTCCGGTAACGGTGGTTCCCGGCGTCAGCAGCGCGGTCGGCGTGCCCGACCGCGGCCGGCCTGCCGGTGACCCACCGGGGGACGGCGCAGGACTTCCACGTGATCTCGGTGCACGTGCCGCCGGGCGACGAGCGCTCCACGGTGGACTGGCCCGCGCTCGCCCGGTCCACCGGGACGCTGGTGCTGCTGATGTCGCTGGAGCGCATTGGGGCGGTCGCGAGAACCCTGGTGAAACTCGGACGACCGGGGAACTGCCCTGTTTCGGTAATCGCGGACGGTACCATGCCCACACAACGCACAATTTATTCAACGCTAGATGACGTCGAGAGGCGACTAGCGGACGAAGGCGTCCGGCCGCCCGCCGTGGTGGTTATCGGCGACGTGGTGACCATCGCGGCGGAGCTGGCCGCGCTCGCGCGGGAGCTGGGCGGCTAGGGCGAGGTCTGGCCACGCGGCCACGATGGCCCCCGGTACGCCACCTTCGCCGGTACCCCCACTGGCGAAGGACAATTAAACGAACATAAAACCAGGCGGGACCATGGAAGGTAAGGGCGTGACGGCGGAACAATCGCCGTGGCCCAGCGGAAACGGTGCGCAGGGCGAGGAGAAGGGACAGCGCGAGGCGCAAGCGAACGGTGGGGAATTGGTATCCGGCAGTGGTGCCAATTCCTCGTTGCCCGGGAAAGAACGGGGCATGTCGACGCCGTCGGACGCGCCAGAGGGAAACGCGACGCTGTGGCAGCAGCCACGCGTCCGGGTGGACGCCCGTCTGCTCGAGGCCACCCTGCTGAACCTGCACAAGCGGATCGCCGCCATCCCGCTGGTGCTCGACATCCCCGGCACCGACGAGATCACCGCGGAGCGGGCCAAGCTGCTCAGCCAGATCGACGACTACCTGCTGCCCCGGGTCAGGCAGTCGGCCGCGCCGCTGCTGGTGGCCCTGGTCGGCTCGACCGGGGCGGGCAAGTCGACGCTGGTCAACAGCATCGTCGGCACCCAGGTCAGCCTGACCGGCGTGCGGCGGCCCACCACCAACTCCCCGGTGCTTGCCTGCCACCCCGACGACATGCACTGGTTCGCCGAGAACATGTTCCTCCCGACGCTGCCCCGGGTGCGCCAGGAGGGGCTGGCGCGGCCGGGCCGGGACGGGCTGCTGGTGCTGGCCGCCAGCGAGGACATGACCCGGGGGATCGCCCTGCTCGACACCCCGGACATCGACTCCGTGGTGCGCGCGCACTACGACTTCGCCTACCAGTTCCTCGACGCCTCCGACCTGTGGCTGTTCATGACCAGCGCGAGCCGCTACGCCGACGCCCCGGTATGGGAGCTGCTGCAGCACGCCAGGGACCGCGGCGCGGCGCTCGGCGTGGTCTTGTCCCGGGTGCCGTCCAGCCACCGCAGCGAGCTGGTCGCCCACTTCAGCGCGATGCTCGACGCCAACGGCGTCCAGGCGGACCACCGCTTCGTCATCCCGGAGACCGGCATCGTGGACGGCTTCCTGCCCGACGACATCTTCCAGCCGATCAGGGACTGGCTGAACGAGACCGCGCAGCACGCCGACCGCCGGGTCGCGGTGCTCGGCCAGACGATGTCCGGGATGCTCGACACGTTCAAGACGCGGGTGCCGCGGCTCGCCGCGCACGTTGACGCCCAGGTCGTGCTGGCCGCGCGGCTGCGCCGGGAGGCCGAGGTGGCCTACGCGGGCGCCCTGGGCGAGTTCGAGGAGGGCAGTAGCGACGGCCGTCTGCTGGCCGGCGAGGTGCTCGCCCGCTGGCAGGACTACGCGGCCAGCGGCGACCTCGGCGCGGCGCTGCGCGGCAAGCGCGGCCCTGGCCTGCGGCGCGGCAGGCGGGCCCGCACCGAGGCGACCACCAGCCGGTACGTGGCGCTGGAGACGTCGCTGCGCGTCGCGCTGCAGGCGCTGGTCGTCTCGGTCGCGGACCGGGCCGCCGAGCAGGTGGCCAGGGTCTGGCGGGACAACCCGGGCGGCGCCGCCCTGCTGGCCTCGGCTGAGGCCAGCCGAATCCGGGACGAGCGCGCCATCGCCGAGTTCGAGTCGGTCTTCGGTACCGAAGGCGAGGGCGAGCCGGGCGCCGGGACCGGCGAGAATGCCGACAAGAAAGGTGCTTTTGACCGCTCTTCGCCCGACTTGCCGCTGCGGGTCTCGCGGGCGGTCAGCGCGTGGCAAGATCAGCTCATGCGGCTGATGCAGTCGGAGGTAGCCCGGCGGCAGAGCGGTGGGACGGTTCACGATATCGCCCCGGTCAGCGTGGTGACGCTGGTCGCCCTGCTCGCGGCGCCAAGCCGGCCCGGCGGTGGCCCGGCCATCGGGGGCCCGGCCAGCGGCGAGGCAGGCGAGACGGACGTCGGCGCGGTGCCCGGGGACGTGCTGGCCTCGGTCGTCGGCAAGTTCGAGACCGAGTCGCTGCTCGCCCGGGCCCGGCAGGACCTGAGGCAGCGGATCGAGCTGCTGCTCGACGAGGAACTGCTGCGCTTCTGCGCGGTCCTCGACGGCGGCGGCCAGGTGGACGCGGTCGCCGCGGTCCGTCTCTACCAGGCCGAGTACTCGCTTGAGGCGGCCCGATGAGCATGCTGCCCTCGGTCGGCCCGCTGGAGCTGGCCGAGCAGGACCTGTCGGCGCGGCTCGACGCGCTGGCCGAGCTGGTGCGGATCGGCCGCGACCGCCAGGCACCGGCCGTGCGGCCCGCGCTGGTGGACCGGGCCGTGCCGGGGCAGGACGAGGGCCACGGCTTCAGCGGCGCGCTGCTCGACGACGCCGAAGCCGTGCTGAGGCGGGCGGGCGAGCGCCTGCGGCTGTCCAGCGCCCACACGGTCGTCGCCCTGGCCGGCGGCACAGGTAGCGGGAAGTCCACGCTGTTCAACGCCCTGTCCGGGGCGTCGTTCTCCCCGCCCGGGGTGACCAGGCCGACCACCAGGCACGTGCACGCGTGCGTGTGGGGGATGCAGGGCGCCGCCCCGATGCTCGACTGGCTGGGGATACAGCGCCGGCACCGGTACGCCCGGGCCAGTGTGCTCGACTCGGGCGAGGCCGACCTGGACGGCCTGATCCTGCTCGACCTGCCCGACCACGACTCCGTGGTCACGGCGTCGATGGCGTCGGTGGACCGGCTGTCCAAGCTGGCCGACATGGTCATCTGGGTGCTCGACCCGCAGAAGTACGCCGACGCCGCCGTGCACAACCGCTACCTCATCCCGCTGGCCGGCCACGCCGCGGTGTTCACCGTGGTGCTCAACCAGGTGGACGTGCTGCCGCCGCAGCAGGCCAGGGACTGCGAGGAGGACCTGCGCCGCCTACTCGACGCCGAGGACCTGCACGACGCGCCGCTGCTGCCGGTCTCGGCCCGCACCGGGGCCGGCCTGGACGACCTGCGCGCGCTGCTGATCGAGACGGTGACCCGCAGCCGCGCGGCCGGCGACCGTATCGCCGCCGACATCGACGCGATGATCGGCGGCTTCGCCGTCTACAGCGGCGGGCAGGTGGCGCCGGACGCGGCCCTGGCGGCGGCGCAGCCCGCGCCGCTGAGCGCCCCGCTCGGCGAGGTGGACGCGGGGCAGGTCGTGCTGCCGTCCCGGCCGCCGTGGGAGCTCGACGACGACGGCCGGGGCGAGGCGATCCCGGCGCCCGCCAGGCCGCCCTGGGAGGACGCCACCCTGGACGGCGACGCGGCCGACGACGGCCCCGACCCGCTCGCCTGCGTGCCGGCCGAGCCCGCGCAGCGGCTCACCGAGGCGTTCGCCCGCGCGGCCGGCCTGGCCGCGGTCGCGCAGGCCCTGGCGGGCGCGCGCGAGGCACAGGCGGAGCGGTTCACCGGCTGGCCGGCGCGGCGGCTGCTGCCCTCGTCGGCCGGGGCCCGCCAGGCCATCGACGCCGCGATCGGCCAGGCCCAGCAGTCCGAGGTGGACAACGCGATCACCGCGTTCGCCGACGCGGTCGGCGGGCCGCTCATCGAGCCCTGGTCGGGCAGCCTGCGCGAGGCGGCGCGCGGCAATGCGGGGCTGGTGCCGCAGGCGCTGGCCGAGGCGGTGCGCGGCGCGGCCGCCCTGCGGTCGGGTCCGCCCGGCTGGTGGCGGCTGATCACCGCCTGGCAGTGGCTGCTGACCGTGCTCGCCGTGGCCGGCGTCGCGCTGGCGGCGGTGATCGGCGTGGCCCGGGCCCTCGGCCGCCACCTGGGCTGGATCGGCGAGGTCTCGCTGGTCCCGTGGCTACTGATCATGGCGGTCGCGATGCTGGTCCTCGGCTACGTCACGGCGGTGAGCTGCCGCAACCTGGCCGTCACCGCCGGCGACCGTGAGCGGGAGACCGCGCAGCGGGCCATGCTCGACCGGGTGGCCAAGGTCACCTGCGACCTGGTGCTGCTGGCGACGGGCCGCGAGATCGCGCAGTACGAGCGGTTCCGGCAGGAACTGGCGGTGGCGGCGGGCCACCGGCGCGCGCTTGACCGCAGGCCACCGTCGCGCTTGACCGAAGGCCACCGTCGCGCGCGACCGTGGGGACCGTCGTCGAGACGGCGGCGCCCGGGTCGGCGAACATTCCGGCAGACGTAAAAGATCCCGGACGGGCGCCGCCTTCCGCCGCCCGTCCGGGATCCGTGACCTGCGCCGTTACGCCTTCGGCCGCAGGACCGCGCCCTCCGGCAGCGGCCGGACCGTCCGCTGGTAGACCGACAGCCAGCCGACCTCGCGGGCCCTGGCCGGCGGGTTGGCGTCGAGTTCCGCCTTGCGCGCGGCCAGCTCCTCGGCCGGGACGTCCAGGTCGGCGGTGCGGGCCAGGACGTCGATGCGGATCATGTCGCCGTCGCGGACCAGGCCGAGCGGGCCGCCCGCCGCCGCCTCCGGTGACACCTCGCCGACCACGATGCCCTTGTTCACCAGGCCGGACAGCTGCCCGTCGGTGACCACGGCGACCTGGCCGGTGAGGTCCAGGCCGTCCAGCGCGAAGACCAGCGCCGAGGCCATGCCCATGCCGGGTGAGCCGGTGACGCCGAGGCCGCGAAGCACCACGACCTGGCCGGGCTTGACCAGGCCGGCCTTGAGCCCGTCGAGCGATTCCTGGGCGTTCTCGAAGACCTTGGCCGGCCCGGCGAAGTCGAGCCGCCGGTCGTCGGCGACGGCCAGCTTGACGATGCCGCCATCGGGGCAGAGGCTGCCGCGGATCAGCACGATCGTCGGCCGGTGGCCGAGCGCCCGCTCCCGCGGCCTGATCGTCTCGGGATCGGTCACCGTCGCGTCGGCCAGGTTCTCGGCCAGGGTCTTGCCGGACACCGTGGGCACCGAGCCGTCGAGCTGCGGCTCGAGCTGCTTCATCAGCGCCAGCGTGCCGCCGGCGTCCTCGAACTCCTCGATCGGCGTCTCGCCGTTGGGCCGGATCTCGGACAGCAGCGGCACGCCGTCGGCGAGCGTCTCGAACAGCCCGTAGACGTCGGTGCCGTTCTCGGTCTCTGCCGCGACCGCCTGCAGGTGCTTGACCGAGTTGATCGACCCGCTGATCGACAAGATCGAGGTGACCGCGTTGCGGAACGCGGCGGGCGTCATGACGTCGCGCGGCTTGAGGTCCTCGGCCACCATCTCGACGATGCGCTTGCCCGCCTCGTCGACGGCTCGCCACATCGGCTCGCTGTTCGCGCGGACCGGGGTGGACCCGGGCAGCGCCATGCCCAGCGCCTCGCAGGCCAGGTGCATGGTGTTCGCGGTGCCGAACCCGGCGCACACGCCCGGGCTGAGCACGGCGCAGCCGCTCATCTCGGTCAGGTCCTCGGCGCTGAGCGACCCGCTGGCCACGTGGCCGGCCGCGAGGAACACGTCCTCGATGTCGCAGTGCTTGCCCCGGAAGGAACCGCTCGCCTGGTACCCGCAGGCGACCATGATCGTCGGGATGTTCAGCCGGGCCGCCGCCATGAGCTGCCCGGACCGGTCTTGTCGCAGGACGCCAGGCAGATCATCCCGTCGAGCTGCGCGCCCTCGACCTGCATCTCGATGTCGTTGGCGATCAGGTCGCGGGCGGACAGGATGTACCCGCCGCGGTGCCCCGCGCTGTGGATGAAGTCGCTCGGGGCCGCGGTGCGCACCTCGAAGCCGATGCCGCCGGCCGCCTCGATCGCCCGCTTGGTGCGCCGGGCGATCTCGTCGAGGTGGCTGAAGCAGATCGCGAGCTGCGAGGACGTGTTCACGATGGCGATCTTCGGCTTGACCATGTCCGCGTCGGACAGGCCGAGGGCGAGCCACATCGCCCGGCGAACCGCCCACCGGGAGGTCCCCGGCTCGTAGTTAGAGCGCAACGTCATCGTTTGGTGACCTCCACGGTCGTGTTGTCGATAATCAGCCAGTCCCCGGTGGCGATGGCCTCGCAGGGGTCGGCGTCCAGGTCGGTGACCGCGGGTACCCGGGTCACCACCGCGCCGAGGGCCGACTTGGCTGAGATGCGGGCGAAGACAAAGCCGATCGGCGCCGTCCCGGCCAGCCGCGTGGTCTGGAAGAAGCCGGACCAGCCGGATGAGCCCTTGGCGCTGGGCATGACCAGGATCTTGCCGGTGAAGCACACGCCGTACAGCTCGTGACGCCGCTCGACGATCGACGCCGCGCATCGGGTCGATGCCGCCCCACCCGGAGATCGGCTCGTGCGAGACCAGGGCCTCGCCCTCGACGATGCCGGGGACGACGGTGCGCGCCGTGCAGGACCACGGCGCGCGTCGTCGCGGCCCTCGTCTCCGGGGTCAGTCGCAGCTCTCCCCTCCAGCGGCCGGTGATCGCCGCGTTCACGCATTCGGCGGTGGTGCCGAACCACGCCTCGATGCCGAGGATGGCGGGCAGGTAGTGGGCCTGCTTGGCCGAGTCGGTGGCGAACACCTTCGTGCCGGCCGGCGCGGCCCGCGACATCGCCGGGCAGGAGTCGGCGAGCACCCGGCCGCCGGCCTTCTCGATGATCTGCGGTGTAGCCGGAGCGGTCGGCCATCACCTTGAGCGCCCGCGGCGCCATGATCCACAGCTCGGTCCCGGACGCGCAGCTTCTTGCCGTCGAGCAGCGTGGCGGCCAGCCTGATCTGGTCGACCGACGCGTGCGGGCAGCCGAGCAGGATGAAGTCGACGTCGGTGGACGTCCCGATCTCGTTGAGGGTCTCGTAGATCGCACGCCGCTCGGCCGGCCCGTAGACGCACCGTCTCCGGCACCCGGCGAGCCGCCGAACGCGGCCTCGACGGTCGGCGCCTCGGGCGTGATGCCCGGGGATGTGGTACAGCTCGACGCCGCCGGACGTCGCCGCGGCCGCGCCGAAGTGCTTCAGCTCGGTCAGGTCGGGCTGGGCCAGGTCCCCGATGACCACCGGGTGGTCCTCGCCGGAGACGCCGCCGGCGAAGTAGCCGAGCATCCCCCAGTCCTGGAACGACGTGACCGTCGTCCCCTCCACGGAGACCAGGTGCGTCCCGTAGCGGTTGACGTCGAGGTGGTTGCCCACGCAGGGGATCTTGCCGGTCAGCGAGGCCGCTCCGGTGGAGGCGATGCCCTCGCAGTTGGTCCGGGCGCCGAGCACGGAGTTGGCGTAGATGACCGCCGAGGACTCCATCCACGCGCAGTGCTCGCCGCGCAGCGGCAGGTTCCCCACCTGGTACGGCGTGCAGGTGGCCAGGATGTTCACCCCGTGCCGTCCGTAGTAGGACTCGGCGTCGTTCTGCAGCTCGACGTTGGCCTTCGGGTAGGGCACGATGTCGACCGAGTCGGGGCCGAACCCGTGCTGCAGCTGGCAGGTCGGCACCTTCATGTTGCGGGATGGTCTTCAGGTCGGCGTCGCTGTCCAGGTTGATGACCGCGAACGCCTTGTCCCAGCCGCTCTCCTTGACGATCTTGGCCTTGACCGGCGTCGGCTGGGTCATCGTGCCCGCCACGTTACGGATGTCGCACAGCCGCTCGGCGCCGATCGCGTAGCTGTACCGGAGCAGCAGGTCCATCGCGGCCGCGACGGCGTCGCCCTCGGCGCCGTCGCGCATTGCCTTCTCTTCGTCGGTCAGGAACATTCAGTTGCCTCCACCGGGCTGCTCGCCTGCCGTGATCAATTGGTCGGCCCGACGTTCGCGGCGATCCGCGACCGCAGCTGCGCCGTGTCGATGTCGTGCACGCTGGTGAGCGAGTCGTAGTCGATTGTGCCTGGTGCGTCCGACCGCTTCGCGCTGGCCAGGGACAGCGCGTGGGCGGCGGCGTAGCCCATCGCCGAGCACGGTCCCATCACCCGCACGCTGGACAGCGCGGCGGCGTCTCCGTCGATGCACCGACCCGCGGCGACCAGGTTGTGCGCGCCGGGGGGCAGCATCGAACGCAGCGGCACGTAGTGCAGGTGGTCGGCGGGGAACATCTCCCACACGTAGCCGCTGGAGCGGTCGTGCAGCTCCACCGGCCAGGCGGTCCGCGCCACCGCGTCGTCGAACCGGGTGCCGTCGCGCACCTCGTCCACGCTGAGCTGGTGCGCCCCCTGGATCCAGCGGGTCTGCCGCCGGCCGGGGAAGCCGTAGGCCCGGACCTTCGCCTCGCCGAACGCCTTGGGGAACTCCGACCTCAGCAGCTCGATCGCCTTGTCCGCCTGGTCGCGCCCCTCGAACATCGCCCGCGACGCCCCGACCGGGTCGAGCGGCGCGTCGATGTGCGTCACGTTCAGCACCGCGGTGCCGCGCCCGGGGAAGAAGAAGGCCAGCCCGCCGCGGCGTAGCAGCCCCATCTCCTCGCCCCGCCGGGCGAACAGTGCGTCGATCTCACCCGGCTCCGGCTTGTGCGCCTCGTCTAGGTTCTCCACGACGACCTGCTGGCTGCCGTAGATCGGCCGCGATGGCTCCCAGCACGGCAGCCCGGCCTGATAGGTCAGCGCGGCGTCGCCGGACGCGTCCACGAACCCGGCCGCCCGCACCCGGACGTCGCCGTACCGGGTCGACAGGTCAATGGAGGTGACGAACCCGTCTCGCGTCTCCACGTGGCCAAGGTTGGCGCCCGTGATCACACCGATTCCCAGGCCGTGCACGGTCTTCTCCAGCCACCGGCCCATCGCGACCTCGTCGTAGAACACCGTCTGGGTGTGGCTGCGGTTGAAGTACAGGGCGCCTGTCTGGCCAAGGTCAGCAAAAATGTCATCGAAGATGCCGTGGGTCAACTGGGTGTAGTCGGGTGCGTTGCCGAACACCCCGGCGAACAACCCGATCAGCGAGTGGGCCATCTGCCCGCCGATCAGCGGCAGCGAGTCCACCAGCACGACCGACTGGCCAAGGCGGGCCGCCTCGATCGCGGCGGACGACCCCGCGATGCCGGCACCGACGACGCAGACGTCGGCGGTAATCTCCTGGACGGACCCGGTAGCCGGACGGGTGACCGCGTCCAGCCGAAGCTCAGTAAGTTCATGCGGCATGTCTCGGACGTTAAATCCGAGCAACGTGCTTAACAAGAAAAAGTTGCTGCTACTGTGCATAAATCAGATTTATGCACGGTCGCTGGCTCGTGCCATCAGGGTGATTTGCCTAGTATGCCCGCGCCGGGCCCCGCCGCACTGTCACAAGCGTCACAGCTGTCGCGCGGTGTCCGTGATGACTCGACGTAGCCAGGCGTGTGCCGGGTCGTCCTCGTAGTGCCGGTGCCACCACAGCGACTCGGTGACCGGCTCGACCTCGCCCGGGCAGTCCACTACCCGCAGGTTGGCGAAGGCGGCGAGCTTGGTCGCCAGCCGCTCCTGCATCAGCGCGACCCGGTTGGTCCCGGTGACGAAGTAGGGCACCGAGAGGTAGCTCTCGACCCGGACCGAGATCTTCGGCTGCAGGTCGAGCAGGGCCAGCTGCCGCATCACCGGCACCGGCGCCACCCCGCGCGCGCCCGACCGGTAGTAAGGAGCGACCCACGACATCTCGGCCAGGTCGCGTACCCGCAGCGCGCCGCCGTTGTCGAGCACCGGGTTCTGCTTGTCGAGCACGCACACCCAGCGGTCGCGGAACAGCTCCGCCGACCGGGTGTCCGGCAGCGCGAACCCGTTCGTCGGCGGCGCGACCATGCCGTCCACGAAGCGGATACCGTCGGAGTACTCGGCGGCCAGCGACTCGCGCACCAGCCGGATGTGCAGCCGGGCCCCCGGGGCGTCGCGCTGCACCGCGCGGGACAGCGCCTCGCCCATCACCATGATCACGTAGTCCGCCATGACCAGCGTGAACTCGCGCTCCGAGGTGGCCGGGTCGAAATCGGTCGACGCGGCGAACAGCCGCTCGGCGGCCGCGCAGACCGCCTCGACCTGCTGGGCAAGCTGCTCGCCCAGCGGGGTGAGCACGTACTCGCCGTGCTCGCGGACCAGCAGGTCATCGCCGAAGTGGCGGCGCAGCCGGGACAGGGACGCGCTCGCCGCGGGCTGGGTCACGCCGAGCCGCTGCGCGGCCCGGGTCACGCTGCGCTCCCTGACGAGCTCGCGCAGCGCCACGAGCAGGTTCAGGTCGAGGTTAGCGAGGTGGGCGACGGGGCGCATAGGCCAAGTATCCAACCCTCCGCGCCCCACTCTGGCAACGCGCGCCGCCGCGAGCCGCTAGCCGCCGCCCCCGTCCCGGCTGCGCAGCCGCCTTTTCCGAGGAGGTACAGGCGAGTCACCGCCGGCGCCCGGTCGCGCCACCCCGGCACGTCCGTGATCCCCGCCCCGGGTAGCGATGATGCGAAAGCGGGCGTACCTGGACGCACTGCCGGCAGTCGCGTCGCGGGTCGTTGGCGCCAGCGGCGTCGTTCCGCCCGGGTTGTTGGCGCCAACGGGTGCGATAGAAGCAGGTGATGGCGCCAACCACCCGCCAACCGGCCGTCACCCGGCACGGGATCCGGGGAGGCACCCGGCAGTCGCGTCGCGGGTCGTTGGCGCCAGCGGCGTCGTTCCGCCCGGGTTGTTGGCGCCAGCGGCGTCGTTCCGGGCGGGTCGTTGGCGCCAGCGGCGTGGTTCCGGCCGGGTGGTTGGCGCCAGCGGGTGCGATAGAAGCAGGTGATGGCGCCAACCACCCGCCAACCGGCGGTCGCCCGGCGCAGGCTCCGGGTGCCTCCCCGGTGGCCGGTCGCGGTGCGGGGCGCGGAATGGGGCATGGGTGCCGTGCCCGCCCGGCCGCCGGGGGCGTAGCAGGGGCGGGCCACGGGAAGACCGCTCCCGTTCTCTTCCCATTTTGGATTTGTTGCTCTGTAATGATGTAATCACAGTATGGGGAGCAGTGAGCCACTGGACACGTACTCGGCGATCGTGGTCCGGGTGGCCGAGGGGCTGACGCCCAAGGTGGCCAGCCTGCGGGTGCCGAGGTCCCGGGCGGGCGGACGCGGCCAGGGGGAGAGCCTGGGATCGGCGGTGGTGTTCACCGCCGACGGTTTCCTGCTCACGAACGCGCACGTCGTCGGGGACGCGGCCGGCGGGACGGCGGCGTTCTCTGACGGCAGCACGGCCGCGTTCCAGGTGGTGGGGGCCGACCCGCTGTCGGACCTGGCGGTGCTGCGCGCGTCCGGCGCCACGCCCGAGCCCGCCGAGCTTGGCGAGGCCGACGAGCTGCGGGTGGGCCAGCTGGTCGTGGCGGTCGGCAACCCGCTCGGGCTGGCCGGATCGGTGACCGCGGGCGTGGTCAGCGCGCTCGGCCGGTCGCTGCCCGCCGGGCAGCGCGGCGTGATCGAGGATGTCATCCAGACCGACGCGGCGCTCAACCCGGGTAATTCCGGCGGGGCGCTCGCCGACGCCGGCGCCCGGGTGGTCGGCATCAACACGGCGGTGGCCGGGATCGGGGTCGGGCTCGCCGTGCCGGTCAACGACACGACCAGGCGGATCGTGACGGCGCTGATGCGGGACGGGCGGGTGCGCCGCGCCTACCTCGGGGTGGTCGTCGTGCCCGCCCCGGTGGCGCCGGTGTGGCGGCCGAAGCTCGGCGGCCGGGCCAGCGGGCTGCGGGTCGCGTCGGTGGTGCCCGGCGGCCCGGCCGACCGGGCCGGGCTCCGCGCGGGCGACCTGCTGCTCACCGCCGGCGGCCGCGAGGTGGCGGCCGCGCAGGACCTGCAGCGGCTGATGTTCGCCGAGGCGATCGGCCGCCCGCTCCCGGTCACCGTCATGCGCAACGGCGCGCTCGTCGACGTGATCGCCGAGCCGGCCGAGCCCGCGCACACGTAGCCGGACGCCGCAGACGTAGCCGGGCGCCCCGCGCGTAGGCGGGCGCTGGTTCACGGGCGCGGGTTGAGGCGCGCCGGTCAGGCGGGCGGCGAGCCGGCGTAGCCGCGCGGGTCGGCCAGGAAGCGGTCCACGTCACGCTGGCTGCCGAGCCGGATGAAGGCCAGGCGGGCGTTGGCCGGGTCGGCGGCCGCGGCGCCGTACCGGGCGCGGTACTTGGCATGGTTGTGCCAGGCCCAGGCGATGATGGAGTCCTCCGGGGCCCAGGGCAGGAAGTTGGCCAGCGGCTCGCGGTTGCCGTTCCACAGCACCTCCCTGGTCACCGACCGCCGCACGGTCCGCCAGACGATCCGCCGCATCACGGTCGCCCGGGGCAGGTCGAACCAGACCACGGTGTCCGCGCGGGCCCAGACGATCGGCCGCACCGCGCTGTAGTTCCCGTCGATGACCCAGCCGTCTTCGCGGGCCCGCGCGGTGACCAGCCGCTGGAACTCCGGCCTGGGCAGCGGCTGCCAGCCGGGCTGGTGAAAGAGGCTGTCCAGCTCGACGTACGGCACGCCCAGGGTGGCGGCCAGCCGCCGGGCCAGCGTCGACTTACCGGACCCGGAGTTACCGACCACGGAGACGCGTCGCACGAACGCGGACCATAGCACGGCGGCGGGCCAGGCAGGCAACCAGTTTTCGCCGCCCCGGTTTCCGCGCGCTGGCCGGCGCGCGGCCGGGCAGTGTGCCCGCTCGGCGGCTAGATCGCAACTCTTTGTCCACAGGGGCCGCCTTTCGGCCGCGATATCCACAGGCGGCGGATCACCCGGGCGCGGCCACCGCCTGCCGGGGCACCGTAGAGGTGCGCCGGCGGGAACGCCGCCGGGCGGCCGAAGGCCGGGATGCACGGAAGGGGCTGGCCAGTCATGAGCCAGGACAACCAGATCACGCTGCGCGGATTCCTGACCGCGGAGCCGAGGTACCGGCAGACCACCCAGACGGGGACGCCGGTCACCGAGTTCCGGGTGGGCTCCACACCGCGGCGACTGAACCGCGAGACCGGGGAGTGGGTGGAGCAGCCGACGTCCTACTACCAGGTCAAGTGCTGGCGGCGGCTGGCCATCAACGCGGTGGGCTCGCTGCACAAGGGCGACCAGGTGGTGGTGCGGGGCAAGTTCTACATGCGCGCGTGGGTGGACAGCCAGCAGCGGCAGCGCACGACGCTGGAGATCGAGGCGGACTCGCTCGGGCACGACCTGGCCTACGGCTGGTCGCACTTCATGCGCGGCGCCCGGCAGCTGATCGCGGCGCAGGCGGGCGGCGACGCGGGCGAGCTGGCCCGGCAGGGCCAGGAGCCGGCCGGGTCAGGCCGACGACGGGGATGAGTACCCCGGGGGCCAGGGCTTTGACCAGGCGGCGGTCGTGCCCGGCGCGGACGGCGGGCCCGGTCACGGCGGGGCCGGGCAGTCAAGCCCGCTCGGAACCGGCGAAGGCGGCGGAGACGGTGAAAGCCGCGAAGGCGTCGAGGGCTACGAAGGCCGCGAAGGCGGCAGTGCGGGCCGACTCGCCGACGGCGAAGAAAACCTGTCCGGGCTCGGCCCGGCGGCAGAGGCCGACGACCTGTCGGATGACGTGGAACTGCTCGCGGTGGCTGTCAGCCGCTGACCAGCCGTAACGCCAAAACCGGTTGCCGCACGGTTCGCCCGAATATCACGCATAGTGATCAATCGGCGGCCGTGCGGCGACCGGCGAGACGGCGGACAACCTGAGAATTCGGTGCACCCGAGAAACAGAATGCATCTATCGTGTTACCTAGAGTTACTTACAAGCGAGGCCAGACCGGTCGGGGCAGTCTAAGGAAGGCGACAGGCAACGGGCATGTCAGCAGTCCAGGACGCGACGAGACAGCCGCAGCGGGAGGCCCGCGCCGGCTTCACCTGGCCATGGCAGTTCGCGCTGTTCGACCAGCCGGGACCGCTGATCGGCTACGTGACCGGCGTCCTCGGCTGCTACCTGGCGCTGCTCGGCTGGGAGGTCGTGCGGACCCAGCTCACCGGCGGTGACATCACCCTGTTCGCCGCGCTCATGGGCTGCGGCGCCATCTGCGTGGAGGCGACCCGGCGGCTGGGACAGCCCATCGGGGTCTGGCGCGACCTGCTCTCCGCCTGGTGGCTGCCGGTGGCGCTGCTGCTGCCGCCGCTGTACGCGCTGGCCGCGCCGGCCCTGCTCGGCCTGCTCAGCTACGTCCGGGTGCGCCGCGGCGCGGTGTACCGCAAGATGTTCAGCAGCGCCGCGCTCGGCCTGGCCGGCGCGTGCGCGTCGGAGCTGTTCCGCCTGGTCACCCCGGCGGCGCCGGCGGCCAGGGCCATGGAGTTGCTCACCTACCCGGGGCCGAACGCCTGGCTGATGCGCCCGGAGCAGGCCGCGGTCGCCATCGCCTGCGCGGTCGTCTTCGCCGTGGTCAACGCCTGCCTGGTCGCGGTGGCCGCCTGGCTCGTCGACCCCGACGCCCGCATGGCCGACATGCTCTGGGACCGCGAGCGGATGATGCTCGACCTGACCGAGACGTGCGTCGGCATCCTGGTCACGATCTCCTGCTCGCTGTCCGCGCTGCTGCTCGCGGTCGCGCTGCCCCCGGTCATCCTGCTGCAGCGCAGCCTGCTGCACTCGCAGCTCAAGACCCAGGCCCGCACCGACCCGAAGACCGGGGTGCTGAACGCCGGCGCCTGGCAGGGCGAGGCCGACCTGGAGGTAGACCGGGCCAGGCGCCGGCGGGAGCCGCTCGCCGTGCTGCTGGCCGACGTCGATCACTTCAAGCTGGTCAACGACACGCACGGGCACCTCATCGGCGACGCGGTGCTGCGCACGCTGGCCTCGGAGATGCGCCAGCAGGTACGCGAGTCCGACCTCGTCGGACGCTTCGGCGGCGAGGAGTTCGCGATCCTCCTCGGCGGCACCACGGCCGAGGAGGCGTTCCGGGTGGCCGACCGGATCCGCCGCGGCGCCGGCGTGGTCAAGGTGCTCACCAAGGACACGATCGTCGGCGTCACCGTGTCCATCGGCGTCGCTGTCCTCGGCATCCACGGCAACGACCTCACCGAACTGCTCGACGCCGCCGACCGGGCGCTGTACCGGGCCAAGCACCTGGGCCGCGACCGGGTGCGGCTGTCAGCCCCGGACGACCCGGTCCCCGGCGACCTCTGGGCCACCAACGGCTGACGTCCGTGTCTCGCGGCCGCCCCGGCAGCGGGCGGCTGTCCGCCGCCGGCCAGGTAACGCAGGGTCCGCGCGCGAACCTTTCTCGCTGGTGCTGGCCGGGGACGTATGCTGGCAGGTGCAAGCAGCGCACCGCCTCACCGAGCCTGGACGGTGGTTAGAGTTGTCGCACTTCCCGAGGGTCGCGCCGGTTCGGTTAGACCGCGAGTGCCGCGCTGCTTGCCTTTCCTGACTTTGCCCTGACGGAGACAAGGTCGCAGGTAGGACACCTGCGCCACGAGGTAGGTTAAGTTACATATGCCCGAGTTCATTTACAGCCTGCGCGCCGTTCGCAAGGCGCATGGTGACAAGGTCGTGCTCGACAACGTCACGCTGAGCTTCCTCCCCGGGGCGAAGATCGGTGTCGTGGGCCCGAACGGCACCGGCAAGTCCACCCTGCTGAAGATCATGGCCGGCGATGGAGCAGGTCTCCAACGGCGAGGCCCGGCTGATGCCCGGCTTCACCGTCGGCATCCTGGCGCAGGAGCCGCAGCTCAACGAGGACAAGAACGTCCTCGGCAACGTCGAGGAGGGCGTCGCCGAGACCAAGAAGCTGCTCGATGAGTACAACGAGATCGCCGAGAAGATGGCGACCGACTACTCCGAGGAGCTCATGGAGCAGATGAGCAAGCTCCAGGAGCAGATCGACCACAAGGACGCCTGGGACCTGGACAGCCAGCTGGAGCAGGCGATGGACGCCCTGCGCTGCCCGCCGCCGGACGCCGACGTGAACACCCTGTCCGGTGGCGAGCGCCGCCGCGTCGCGCTGTGCAAGCTGCTGCTGCAGCAGCCCGACCTGCTGCTGCTCGACGAGCCCACCAACCACCTGGACGCCGAGTCGGTCATGTGGCTGGAGCAGTACCTGGAGAAGTACGCGGGCACGGTGATCGCGATCACCCACGACCGGTACTTCCTGGACAACGTCGCGCAGTGGATCCTCGAACTCGACCGCGGCCACGCCTTCCCGTACGAGGGCAACTACACCACGTACCTGGAGACGAAGGCGGGCCGCCTCAAGGTCGAGGGGGCCAAGGACGCCAAGATGCGCAAGCGCCTGGAGGGCGAGCTCGACTGGGTCAGGTCGAGCGCCCGGGCCCGCCAGACCAAGTCCCGGGCCCGCCTGGACCGCTACGAGGAGATGGCCGCCGAGGCGGACAAGAACCGCAAGCTCGACTTCGAGGAGATCCAGATCCCGCCGGGCCCGCGCCTCGGCAACATGGTGGTCGAGGTCGAGCACCTCACCAAGGGCTTCGACGACCGGGTGCTCTACGACGACCTGTCCTTCTCGCTGCCGCGCAACGGCATCGTCGGCGTCATCGGCCCGAACGGCGTCGGGAAGACCACGCTGTTCAAGATGATCATCGGCGAGGAGAAGCCGGACACCGGCAATATCCGCGTCGGCGACACGGTGAAGATCTCCTACTCCGACCAGAACCGCTCGGGCCTCGACCCGAAGAAGAACGTCTGGGAGGCGATCTCCGACGGGGAGACGTTCATCCACGTCGGCAACGTGGAGATCCCCAGCCGCGCCTACATGGCTGCGTTCGGCTTCAAGGGGTCCGACCAGCAGAAGCCGTCCGGCGTGATGTCCGGCGGTGAGCGCAACCGGATGAACCTCGCGCTCACCCTCAAGCAGGGCGGCAACCTGCTGCTGCTCGACGAGCCCACCAACGACCTGGACGTGGAGACCCTGGCCAGCCTGGAGGACGCGCTGCTCGAGTTCCCCGGCTGCGCCGTGATCACGTCCCACGACCGCTGGTTCCTTGACCGGATCGCGACCCACATCCTGGCCTGGGAGGGCGGCGCGAACTGGTTCTGGTACGAGGGCAACTTCGAAGCCTACGAGAAGAACAAGGTCGAGCGGCTCGGCGCCGAGGCCGCCCGGCCGCACCGCGTCACCTACCGCAAGCTCACCCGAGGCTAAGCCGGCCCGTCCGCGGCCGGAGCCTACTCCGGCCGCGGCTTGCGGGCTCGGAACATCAACCGGTCCCCGACGTCCAGCATGACCGGCCCGAAGCCGATCGTCTGCAACCGGGTGAGGAACGCGGCGGGCTCGACCGGGTTGTAGGTGTCGCCCTCGTGGTGCCGGTGCAGCCGGTCGCTGGGCAGGCTGGAGCTGACCCGCTGGGCGGGTGTTGCTAGGCCGGGGAGATGCCGAGGTCGCCGCGCCCGGAGGGGCCGGGAACGTCCTCGGGCGCCGCGTTGACCAGCGAGTTCGCGGCCATCACCAGGTACTGCCAGAGCTGGTCGTCGAGCGGCGCGGGCAGCTCGAGCTCGTCAAGCGCGGTCCGCATGTGCTTGAGCCACAGGTCCCGCTCGGTCACGGTGATGTGGAACCGCACGTGCCGCATCCGCAGCCGGGGGTGCCCGCGCAGCTCGTTGTAGGTCGCCGGGCCGCCCCAGTACTGGATGAGGAACAGGCGCAGGTGCTCCTCGCCGGCCCGCAGGTCCTGCGGCGTCGGGTACGTCGCCAGCAGCACCGGGTCGGCCGCGACCTCCTCGTAGAACCGGCGCGTTAGCCGGGTGAACGTCTCCTCGCCGCCGACCGCCTCGTAGAAGGTGACCGGCCGCTCGTCTTCGGTGCTCATTAACCCCTCACTCGTCAGCTGTCAGCCTAACCGCCAGCGTTGGCTGCTGGGCCGGGGGCGGCATGATGTGCGCTTCGGCCAGCGCGTCCTTCACCCGGGCGCGCATCTCCCGCTCGACCTCCCACTGGCGCAGCGGAGCGGTCTTCGCCACGATCCGCATGGTCACCTCGGAGCTGGAGATCTCCTGCGCGCCCCATACCTCGGGGGCTTCCAGCATGACCGACCGCCAGGTCGGGTCGTTCCACATCGCGTCGCCGGTCCGCGTCAGCAGGCCCCTGATCGCCGCCAGGTCGGCCGCGAACGGCACCGGGAAGTCGATTACCGCCCGCGCCCAGCCCTGCGACTCGTTGCCCACCGTCTCGATCGCGCCGTTGCGGATATGCCACACGATGCCGTTCACGTCCCGAACCCGGGTGATGCGCAGGGTGACATTTTCCACCGTCCCGGTGGCGTCGCCGACCGTGATCACGTCGCCGACCCCGTACTGGTCCTCGACCAGCATGAAGACGCCGGACAGGTAGTCGCGTACCAGGTTCTGCGCGCCGAAGCCGACGGCCACGCCGACCACGCCCGCGCTGGCGAGCAGCGGAGCCAGGTTGATGCCGAGGTCACCGAGCACCACGAACCCGGCGATGGAGAAGATCGTCACCGACGCGGCGCTGCGCAAGATGGCGCCGAGCGCCCGCACCCGCTGCTTGCGCCGCTCATCGACCAGCGCCACCTCCGCCTGGGCCGCGGCGCCGTTGATCGCCCCCTGCCCGGCGGCCCCGGGGGTGCCCGGCGGCGTCCCGGCCCCGGCGACGTCATCGACCCGGACGTCGTCCACCGAGAAGCCGGCCGCGGCGGCCTGCGCCGCCACCGCGTCCTGCGCGATGGGGTCGTCGGTGGGGCTGCGCCGCCGCCGGCCCAGGCGACGGGCGGCGATCCGCCCGGCGGTCCGGGGGCTGGCCATGCCGCCCCGCAGCTGCGGCAGCAGGGACAGCGTGGCCCGCTCGGTCAGCCGCTTGATCAGCCGGTGCGCGATCGCCTGGATGATCAGCGCGAGCACGATGGTAAACAGCACCCGCAGCAGCAGGTGCACCGGCCCGGCCAGGAACGCGTTGGTGAGCGAGGCCGCCCGGCCGTTGTGCGACACGTCCCACACCAGCCGGCAGGCGATGCCCGGGCTACTGCTGTTACAGCTCCCGACCAGGGTGTCCGGCCCGTGGTCCGCACCGAGTGCCGACAACCGCCCAAGCTCGTCCATGCCCTGTCCCTCCCTCGCCTCCGGTGGGCGACCCTGGTAGCGGCAGGGGCCTCCCGCGCGACCAAGGCTAGGTGCTTATCGCGCCCGGTGACCCCCGGACGCCCGACAACAGGGACAGATGGGGGGAGTCACTCAGGTCGCTGGGGCCTGGTGGGCTCGCTTACTCCAGCCCGGTCTCCTTAGCCACGAAGGCAAGGCAGTCGCCCGCCAGGGCGGCAGTGAGCGAGACCGCGCGCTGGCCGTGGCCGACCTGGCCCTCGGCCCTCAGCAGCACGGGCCGGTCCGACGCCGTCGCATGCTGCAGCGCGGCGCACATCTTGTAGCCGTGCAGCGGGTCGACCCGGGTGTCGTTGGTGAACACGGTGAACAGCACCGACGGGTAGTCTGCGCCGTCCCGCACCCGGTGATAGGGCGAGTAGCCGAGCAGCCAGCCGAGTTCCTCCGCCCTGGCGGCCGACCCGTACTCGACGTTCCAGGTCTCGCCGATCTTGAAGCGCTCGTAACGCACCATGTCGAGCAGCGGCGCCGAGCACACGGCCGCGCGGAACAGGTCGGGGCGCTGGGTGACCGCCGCCCCCACCAGCAGCCCGCCGTTGGACCCGCCCCAGACCGCGAGCCGTTCCCGGGTGGTGACCCCGGACGAGACCAGGTACTCGGCGGCCGCGTGGAAGTCGTCGAAAACGTTCTGCTTGCGGTCGAGCATCCCGGCGCGGTGCCACTCCTGGCCTTCCTCGCTGCCGCCCCGCAGCCCGGCGACCGCGTACACACCGCCGGCCTCGACCCAGGTGAGGATGTTCGCCGAGTAGCCGGGCGCCTGGCTGATGTCGAAACCGCCGTAGCCGTACAGGATGCACGGCCGCCGATCCCAGCCCGCCGCCGGCGCGGTGGCCGGCTGGATGATCACCATCCGGACCGGGGTGCCGTCGGCGGAGCGGTACGACACCTGCGTGGCGGTGACCGCGGGCGGGCGGTCCGCCGCGCCCGGCGGCGTCGCCCAGGTGCTGAGCACGCCCGCCCGGGCGTCGTAGCGGAGCACCACCGGGGGAGTGGTGTAGTCGGTGTAGCCGAACCAGGCCTCGTGGCCGCCCTCCGGCCGCTCGCCGATCCCGCCGACCGTCCCGATGCCGGGCAGGCCGAGCACCGAGATCAGCTCGCCGGTGGCCAGGTCGTGCACGCTGACCTCGCTGACCGCGTGCCTGGTCCGCGAGGCGACGAGCACCGGCCGGTCCAGTTCGCCGCCGTCGAGTATCGCGTAGCTGCGCAGCACGGCCGACGGGTCCTCGCCCACCAGGTCGCGCCAGCCGTCGGGTCCGGGCGAGGCTGGGTCGGTGACGCAGATCCGGCCACGCGGCGCGTTCAGGTCGGTGAGCACGTACAGCTTCCCGTCCAGCCCGATGCGGGGCGAGCCCATCGCGTCCAGCCCCACCATGAGCGGGACCAGGGCCGGGGCGGCCGGGTCGCCCGCGCTCAGGTCGGCGATCCAGATGTCCTCGCGCGGCGCGGTGCCGACCGACGCCGAGATGATCAGCCAGTTGCCGTCGCGGCTGACGCTGACGCCGTAGTAGGTGGTCTTGTCGCGCCCGGTGCCGAACACCTCGGTGTCCGCCTCCGGTGCCGTCCCGACGACGTGCAGGTACACCCGCCGGTGGTACTGCGATTCGCCCTCGGGCACCGCCTCGGGCGGCAGCCGCCTGGTGTAGTAGAACGCCTTGCCACCCGGCAGCCAGGCCACCCCGGAGTACCGGCAGCGGTCGATCGGCCCGTCCACCACCTCCCCGGTTGCCACGTCCAGCACCCGCAGCAGCGACTCCTCGTCACCACCGCTCGACAGCTGGTAGGCGAGCAGCCGCCCTTCCTTGTCCGGCTGCCAGGCGTCCAGCGTGGTCCGGCCGGCCGGGTCGATGGCCACCGGGTCGATCAGCGGGCGCTCCGCCCCGCTGCCTGGCTCGTCCCCGGCGTCTTGTGTGACATACAACACAGCGTGTTCCTGGTCCGGGCCACGCCGGGTGGCGAACCGCGTGGTGCCGCGCCAGGCCGGCAGCCCGACCGAGCCGACCCGCAGCAGCGAGCGCACCCGGTCCGCGAATTCCTGCCGGCGGGGCAGGCCGTCGCGGTAGCCGGCCCACAGCTTTTCCTCGGCTGCGAGCCATTCCCGCGTCGCGGCGGAGCCGGCGTCTTCCAGCCAGCGGTAGGGGTCGGCAACCCGGTATCCATGGATTTCTTCCACGAGGTTCATCCGGCGCGCGGCGGGGTAGCCGCCAGGAATCGAAGCCATAACCGCACCTTAACGGCAGGTCGTTACCAGCCATTAACCAACTGTCCACGGACCGCCTTGTACATTAGATGTGTTGGAGGAGGCACGTGGCTCTTTGGCCACGCCTGGACATCCAGTCCTGGCGGTGTGAGCGGCGCCTCACAACGGTACCTGCGGAGGTGCCTGTGCGACGCGTGCTGCTGCTCAACGTCACCTATGAGCCATTGACCACCGTCGGTCTCCGGCGGGCCGTCTGCCTCGTCCTCGGCGACAAGGCGGAAATCGTCCATAAGGACGCCAGCGGGCGGCTGCTGCACGCCGCTACGGTGCAGGTGGTCACTCCCTCCGTGATCAGGCTGCGCCGTTACGTGCGCATCCCGGTGCGCAACCGCGTCCCGCTGACCAGGGCGGCGCTCATGCGCCGGGACAATTACCGGTGCGCCTACTGTGGCCGCCACGGCGAGACCATCGACCACGTGCTCCCGCGCAGCCGGGGCGGCCAGCACACCTGGGAGAACTGCGTCGCTGCCTGCCAGATGTGCAACCACCGCAAGGCCGACCGGCTGCTGTCCGAGCTGGGCTGGACGCTGCCCGTCGCCCCCGCCGTGCCCAAGGGGGCTCACTGGCGGCTGATCGGCGCGCAGTTCGACGGCGACCCGCAGTGGGAGGCCTACCTGCGCACCACCGCCGCGTAGGCCGTGCCGGGCCCGCTAGCCCGCCGCGGGCTGGCCCGGCGCCGGGGCGGTGACCAGGGCCGCCAGTCCCCGGGCGGTGCGGTCGGCGCTGGTGTACCAGGGGACGCCGATGTCCTGGAGGATCGCCACGCAGGACGGGGCGGGCCTGGTGTAGCTGAACACGAAGACCGGCACGGCGGACCGGCGGACCAGGCCGGCCAGCGCCTCGGCGTCGCGTTCGAGCCGGCCCGCCGAGGACAGCGACGTGACCAGGGTGACCGCGTCCACCTCACCCGACCCGGCCAGCGCGGCCAGCGGCGGCACCACCGACCCGCCCGCGGTGAGCTGCGCGGTCAGGTCCACCGGGTTAACCGGCGAGCCGAACGTCGGCATGTACCCCTTCATGGTGTCCTGCAGGGCGGCCGACAGCGGCGGGACGGTCAGGCCGCGGGCCGCGCAGGCGTCGGCGAACCACACCCCGGCGCCGCCTGAGGTGGTGGCGATGCCGATCCGCGCGCCCGGCGGTAGCGCCGCCGCGCCGAGCGCCCGCGTCTTGGCGATCGCCTGTACCACGTCCACCAGTTCGTCCGCGTCGGCGGCCTCGACGATGCCGCAGGCGGCGAAGACGCGGCGGCACTCCTCGGTGTCGCCCGCGACGTGTCGGGTGTGCGCATAGGCGCCACGGGCGCCCGGGGCCGTCTTGCCCAGCTTGGCGACCACCAGGTGCTTACCCGCCTGGCGGAAGCGCATCCCGACCGCCGCCAGCGCGCCCAGGTCGCTGACCCCTTCGATGAGCATGGCCACGACCTCGGTCTCCGGCGTGTCGACCAGATGCCCGGCCAGTTCCAGGCAGTCCAGGTCGTACTCGTTGCCGGTGCTGATGATGTAGCTGAAGCTGAGGCCGGCCGCCGTGCCCCACTGGGCGACTGCGAACCCCATGCCGCCGCTCTGCGAGAGCACGGCGACGTTCCCCGGGCGCAGCCGGGTGCCGGACGCGTCGATGTCGAGCACCGGGCTGAACGTGAGCGGCGCGCTGGCGGGCAGGCTGGCCAGGCCCTCGCAGTTCGGCCCGAGTATCCGCATGCCGCTGCCGGCCTCGGCGGGGCCGAGAAGCTCGGAGCGCGTCGCCTGGAGAAGCCCCTCGCCCGCGCCCATGCCCTCGCCGAACCCGGAGCTGACGACGACCGCGACAGCCACCTTGGCGGCGGCGCACTCGCGCAGCACCGCGGCGACCAGCTCCGCTCGGACCATCACCAGGGCCAGGTCAACCGGCCCGGGCAGGTCGAGCACCGAGGCGTACGCGGTCAGGCCCTGCACCTCGCCGCCCCGGCCGTTCACCGGGTACACCCGGCCACGGTAGCCGTACCGGGCCAGGAAGCCGAGCGGCCGGCCGCCGAGCGCCCGGGGGTCGCGGGACGCTCCGATCAGCGCGACGCCGCGCGGCCGCAGCAGGGCGTCGATCAGTGACGGCGCGCGTCGCTCGCCGACAGCCGGGGCTGTGCTCGTCATGGGCAGGACTCCTCGTCGGTTGACCGGGACCGTGGGGCAGGGCTCACCCGGCCGCCGTCGCCGCCGCGGCGCCGGCCAGCGGGAAGTGGCAGGCCACCTCGTGGCCGGGGGCGATCTCGCGCAGCGGCGGCACGGCCTCGGCGCAGGCCTGCTGCGCGAACGGGCAGCGGGTGCGGAACCGGCAGCCCGACGGCGGGTTCAGCGGCGACGGCTGGCGGCCGGTGATCCGCACCCGCTCGCGCCGGGTGCCGCCGCGCAGGCCAGGCGGTATCGCCGACAGCAGGGCCGCGGTGTACGGGTGCGCGGGCGAGCGGAACAGCTCCGGCGTCGGCGCCGACTCGCACACCCGCCCCAGGTACATGATCGCGGTGCGGTCCGCCAGCGCCCGCACGACCGCGAGGTCGTGTGCGATCAGCAGGCTGGTCAGCGACAGCCGCTGCCGCAGCTCGAACAGCAGCGCCAGGATCTGCGCCTGCACCGAGACGTCGAGCGCGGTGACCGGCTCGTCCAGGATCAGCAGGTCCGGCTGGGCCGCCAGGGCCCTGGCGATCGCCGCCCGCTGCGCCTGGCCGCCGGACAGCTCGCGGGGGCGCCGTTCGGCGAACCGGCTGGCGTCCAGTCCGACCAGGGCCATGATCTCGGCGACGCGCCGCCGCCGCTCCGCCTGGTCGGTGACGCCCGCGGTGACCAGCGGCTCGGCGATAGACCTGGCGATCGTCCAGCGCGGGTCGAGCGCACCGAACGGGTCCTGGAACACCATCTGCACGCCGGAGCCGCCCGCGACGGCGGCGGGCTTGGCGCGCCTGCCGACCGGCAGCGGCCGGCCGCCCAGGATGATGCTGCCGCCCACGGCGGGCGGCGAGGCGAGCAGCGCGCGGGCGATGGTGGTCTTGCCCGAGCCTGTCTCGCCGACCAGCGCGAACGTCTCACCGTGGCCGATGCTGAAGCTGACGCCGGCCACCGCCGACACCCGCGCCCGCCGGAACGGCCTGCTGCCCTTGACGGTGAATTCCTGCACCAGGTCGGTGACCCGCAGCAGCTCGGCAGGCCCCGTGGCCCCGGCAGGCCCGGCGGCCCCTTCCGGGCTGGCGGTCTCGGTGGCTGCGGTGATTCGCCTGGTCATCGCCGCACCTCCGCCGGTGTCTGGCCCGCGGCCAGCGGGTGCCAGCAGCGCAGCCGGTGGCCGTCGGCGACGGTGGTCAGCTCCGGTGCCTGCTCGGCGCAGTCCTGCTCGGCGTAGCCGCACCGGGGCTGGAAGGAGCAGCCAGGCTGGGGGGAACGCGGGTCCGGTGGCCGGCCGCCGATGGGCCGGGGCAGCCCGCCGTCGGCGTCCGGGTCGGGGACGGCGTAGATCAGCGCCTCGGTGTACGGCATGGCTGCGTTGGCGGCGAGGTCCGCGGCGGCCAGCGACTCGACCGCCTGCCCCGCGTACATGACCAGCACCTCGTCGGCCCGCGACGCGGCCAGGGCGAGGTCGTGGGTGATGACGACGGTGGCGATGCCGTGCGAGCGGCGCAGGTCGTCGAGCAGGTCCATGATCTGCGCCTGGGTGGTGACGTCGAGGGCGGAGGTGGGCTCGTCGCAGAGCATCACCCGCGAGCCGCAGGCCAGGGCGATGGCGATGACCACCCGTTGCTTCATCCCGCCGGACAGCTCGTGCGGGTAGGAGTGGTAGCGGTCTTCGGCCGCGCCGAGCCCGACGGCCCGCATCAGCTCGATGGCCCGTTCCCTGGCCTGCCCCCGCGACAGCCGTTCCCGCCGGCCAGAACCCGCCAGGAGCGTCTCGGTGATCTGCGGCCCGACCCGCATGATCGGGTTGAGTGACCGGGAGGGGTCCTGGAACACCAGGGACGCCTGCCGGGTGACCAGCGCGCGCCGCTGCGCCGGGCGCAGCGCGGCCAGGTCGGTGCCGCCCAGCCAGATGCGGCCGCTGACCTGGAAGAGCCGCTCGTCGAGCAGGCCGAGCGTGGCCCGGACGGTGAGCGACTTGCCCGCGCCGGACTCGCCCACGATGGCCAGGCAGCCGCCGGGGTCCACCGCGTAGCTGAGGTCGCGGACCAGGGGGATCCAGCCGGACCGGCCGCGCACCCGGACGCTGAGGTTGTCCACCCGGACGGCCGGCCCGTCGGTAACGCCGCTCATGAGCCGCTCATCCATGGCCCCGCCCGTGCCTGCGCTGCACCGCGTCGGCCGCCAGGTTGAGCGAGACCACGGTGAGTACCAGCGCGACGCATGGCGCGATCACCAGCCGCGGCGAGGAGTACAGGTACTGCTGGCCGTCGGCGATCATGTTGCCCCAGCTCGGGTCGGGCTGCTTGATGCCGAGGCCGAGGTAGCTCAGGCCGGCCTCGAGCATCATGGCGGTGCCGACCGAGAACAGCGCCAGGCCGAGCAGCGGCGGCAGCACGTTCGGCAGGATGTGCCCGACGATGATCCGCCGCCCCCGGGCGCCGTCCGCGCGCGGCGCGGCGACGAAGTCGCGGTTGCGGACGCGCAGCGTCTGCGACCAGGCCAGGCGGCCGAACTGGGAGATGCCGAACAGGCTGATCGCCAGGATCGTGTTGCCCAGGCTCGGTCCCAGGTAGTCGGCGATGGCCATGGCCAGGATCAGCGACGGGAAGGCGAGCAGCGTGTCGAACAGCCGCATGATGACCTTCTCGTAGAACCCGCCGAAGTAGCAGGCGCTCATCCCGAGCAGCGCGCCCGCGGTCAGGCTGAGGGCGGTGGCGCCCAGCCCGACCAGGATGGAGACCCGCCCGCCGTACAGCAGCCGGGACAGTTCGTCGTTGCCGAGCGCATTGGTGCCGAGCAGGTGCCCGGGCGCGCCCAGCGGCAGCATGGTGGTGCGCAGGCTGCCGGCGTTGGGCGAGGGCAGGCCGAACACTTGCGGCCCGAGGAAGCAGGCCGCCGCGATCAGTATGAAGACCAGCCCGGGCAGGGCGGCGCCCGGGGTGAGCAGCGCGCCTCGCGCGGCGCGCAGGCCCCTGCGCAGCCGGCGGCCCTTGGTGCCGGCGGCCCAGGCCAGGTCGGCGTCGGACAGCGTGATGTCGCCGAAGTCTCCGGCGGGTGAGCGGACGGTCGGTGCTACGCGCGCCATGGGTTCTGCCTCCTCGCGGTTTTCACCGGGTCCTGACCCGGGGGTCGAGCCGCATCTGGATGAGGTCGCCGATGAGGTTGAGCACGACGACGGCCACTGCGATCATCACGATCGCCCCCTCCAGCGTGTTCGCGTCCCGGTTGGTGATCGCCTGGTAGACGAGCGAGCCCTCGCCGGGGATGCCGAACACCTGCTCCACGATGACCACGCCGGAGATGAGGAAGCCGGTGGTCAGCGCGACCAGGGTGACCAGCCCGGACAGCGAGTTGGGTACCACGTGCCTGCCGATTACCCGGGGCCCGGACAGGCCCTTCATCCGGGCCAGCGTCACGTACTCCTCGTTGTCGAGCTGGTCGTACACCTGGCCGCGCAGCACCCGCATGTAGCCGGGGAAGACCGAGAAGCCCAGCGCCAGCCAGGGCATGATCATCCCGGTCAGGTTCTTGCCCCAGCCGCCCGCCGACGGGGCGGTCCAGGCGATGGCGGGCAGCAGGTGCAGCACCGAAGCGAACAGGATGATCATCAGCAGGCCCACCACGAACGGCGGGACGGAGCTGCACAGCAGCGCGAACCCGGTCACGAGGCGGTCGGTCCACCGCCAGCGCACCGAGACGACGGTGACCAGCAGGGTCAGCGCCAGCGCGACGGCTTGCGCGCCGATCAGCAGCTCGACCGTGGGCCCGAGCGCGGCGGACAGGGAGTGCGCGACCGACTCGTGCGTGGTGACCGACGTGCCGAAGTCGCCGTGCAGCGCGCCGCCGACCCAGGACAGGTACTGGAGCGGCAGCGGTTTGTTCAGGCCGAGCTGCTGGCTGAGCTGCGCCGCGGCCGCCTTGGTGTAGTTGTCGCCGAGCAGGGCGAACAGCTCGTTGCCCTTGAGTAGCCGTACGAGCAGGAAGCCGAGGATGGTCGCGCAGATCAGCACCACGACCATCTGCAGCAGCCGGTCGACGATCCACCGAGCCATGAGTCTTCCTCACCGAGTCTGGGGGGCAGGGGCAGGTGTGATGAACGGGCGCTGGTCGCCGCCCCCGGGAAACCCGCCCGGGGACGGCGGCGCGGACGGCCGCGGCTTCGCCCTGGTCAGCAGGTCTTGCTGGCGAAGGCGAAGTTGGCGCCGAAGCCGTTCAGGTTGACGCCCGTCAGGCACTTGCTGCTGATCGAGTAGTTCGGGCCGCTGACCACCGGGATCGTGGCGGCCTCGGTGTTGATGTCGGTGTACAGGCTGGTGAACAGGGTCTTCAGCTGGCCGGGGCTGGTCGTCTGGTACAGCTGGCTGACGATGCCGGGGATCGCCGAGTGCAGCGGGACGGTGGTGTACGCGCCCTGCGGCGTGCCCTGCTGCTGGAACGAGCGGTAGAAGATCGGGTTGGCCAGGCCGCCCTCGACGGTGAACGCCATCTGGAAGCCGCCGGTGGCGAAGGCCTGCTCCAGCGCCGGGCCGGTTACCGTGGAGACCTGGGCGTTGATCCCGCAGTCCTTCCACGACTGGGCCAGCGCGTTGGAGATCGTGTCGTAGATGCCGCCGAAGTTGATGAAGTTGAAGCTCAGCCCGCCGAGCTGCTGGACCAGGGCCTTGGCCTTGGCCACGTTGTACGGGTACGGGTAGGCCGCGGCGGCGCCGCTGGCCCCGCCGAACGGGTAGTACTGGGTGCCCGTGCCTCCGGCGATGAACGCGGGCTTGAGGAAGCCGGGGGAGATGGCGGTGGCCAGGGCGTTCCGGTCGGTGCAGTAGGCGACCGCCTGGCGGGCGACCGGGTTGCTGAACGGCTTGCTGGCCGAGTTCAGCGCCATGAACAGGTACGTGGTGTCCGGGC
This sequence comes from uncultured Actinomycetota bacterium, assembly GCA_963748785.1. Taxonomy (GTDB): domain Bacteria; phylum Actinomycetota; class Actinomycetes; order Streptosporangiales; family Streptosporangiaceae; genus Trebonia. Next base: position 104,547 of record CAVVKP010000013.1, read on the forward strand.
CCGGGGCCATCGTGATGCTGCTGTTGGCCTTGGCCTGCTGCAGCACGTTGGCCGGGGCGCTGGTGCCGCCGAGCGTGACGCTGTCGATGGACCCGCTGACCAGGTCCTGGTAGGTGACCGAGGCGTCAACTGGGGTGTTGACGTACTTCAGGCTGGTCAGCTTGACCTTGGCCGCGTTCCAGTACCCGGGGTACGGGACGAGCGACAGCGTCTGCCCCGGGGTGAAGGACGACAGCTTGAACGGCCCGGCGCCCACGGCGTGCAGTCCGTACTTGGCCGGGCCGGCCGACTTGAGCGCGGTCGGCGAGGAGAACAGCCCGCCCGAGGTGTAGGCGAGCATGCTGATGAACGTGGCGTCCGGGTGGGTGAAGCTGACCTTGAGGGTGTCGGCCCCGGTGGCCGTGACCCCGGCGATGTCGGCGTACCACTGCTTGTTGGGTGACACCGCGCCCGCGTAGCGGGTGATGTTCGCCGCGATGGCGGCGGCGTCGAACGGGGTGCCGTCTTGGAACTTCTGGCCCGCGCGCAGCGTGATGGTGACGCTCTTGAGGTCCTTGGCGTAGGTGTAGCCGGTGGCCAGGTCGGGGACGTAGGCGCCGCCCGGGGTGGCCGGCGGGTCGAAGAGCGCGCCGTACAGCGGCTGCAGCATGGGCAGCTCGGGGCCGAGGAAGCCGACCGTGGCCCCCGGGTCGAGCGTGTTGAAGTCGAAGCCGCCGATCGTCGCGGACTGGGCCGCGTTTCCGGAGCCGCCGGCCGCGGCGCCGCTCGACGAGCCGCCGCCTGAGCCCGGGCCGCCCGAGCCGCCGCAGGCGCTGAGCGCGAGGGCCGCCGCGAGGCCGAGGGGCAGGCCGAGGGACGCGAGGCGGGCTCTTCGGCTCCTGAGGTTCCGGTGCAGTCGCATGCTGGCTCCCTTGTCGCATGTCCGGGCAGCAGCGGGCTTGACGAAGGTCTGGTCCCGCCTCACCGTGTTGTTTGGGTATCAGCCTCACTTGTCATCCTGATATCCGAACGTTATGATCTGCGAATGTTGCGGATAGCGCAAGATGAAAGCCGTAAATTCCTCCTAGCGGAACAGTAACCCGGGGAAAGCGACGTGGCGAGAGGCGGATGAGGGTGGCCTTCGCGGAAGACAGCGGCGACATCACGTTCGCCTTCGCCGGCGACGCGATGCCCACCCGGCGGATCAATGTGCACGCCGAGCCGGAGTTCCTCGCCGTCGCCGCGCTGCTGCGCGGCGCGGACGTGAGCATCGCCAACTCCGAGACGCTCTACCACCAGTTCGAGGGCTACCCGGTGGCCGACGCCGGCCCGTACGGCACGTACGTCGCCACCCACCCGGACGTCATCGACGACCTGCGCTGGCTCGGCCTGGACCTGGTGGCCACCGCCAACAACCACTGCGCGGACTACGGCGAGGCCGGGCTGCTCGCCAACATCGCCAACCTCGATGCCCGCGGCCTGCCCTACGCGGGGACCGGCCGGTCGCTGACCGAGGCGGCCCGCCCGCGCTACCTGCCCACGCCGCGCGGCACGGTGGCGCTGGTGGCCGTCACCCTGACCATGCCGCCTGGCGACCACCGGGCGGGCGAGGCGCGTGGCGCGGTCAAGGCCCGTCCGGGCGCGAACGTGCTGCGGCACAGCGTCACGCACGAGGTGCCGCCGGAGGCGTTCCAGGCGCTCCTCGACCTGGGGGCCGGCCTTGGCCCCGGCCTCGGCCGTCACTTCCGCCGCGACGTCGGCGACGGCGACCGGGTGACCTTCCTCGGCCGCACCTTCGCCCGCGGCGCCGCCTACCGGACCGTCACGACGATCGACCCGTTCGACCTGGAGCTGAACCTGCGCTGGATCGCCGAGGCGCGCCAGCTGGCGGACTGGGTGGTCGTCTCGGCGCACTGCCACGAGTCCGGCGCCACCCGCGACGAGCCGCCGGACTTCGCCGTCGAGTTCGCCCACCGGGCGGTGGACGCCGGCTGCGACGTGGTGTTCGGGCACGGCCCGCACGCCGACCGGGGCATCGAGGTGTACCGGGGCAAGCCGATCCTGTACGCGCTGGGCAACTTCATCATCCAGAACGAGACCATTCCGCAGCAGCCGTGGGACTTCACCCAGCGCCTCGGCCTGCCGCCCACCGTCACGACCGGTGACGCCTACCAGGCCAGGCAGGCCCGCTCGCCGGGCGGCCTGGCCCAGGACCCGGCCGGCCTGCGCAGCGCCGTGGCCGAGGTCGACTTCCGCGGCGGCCGCCTGGCCGAGATTCGGCTGCACCCGCTCGACCTGGGCCTCGGCACCCCGCAGCGGCGCCGGGCCGGCCGGCCGCTGCTGGCAGGCGGCGAGGCCGCCGCCGCGGTCATCGACCGGTTCGCCCGGCTGTCCGCCGCCTTCGGCACCACGGTCGAGCCGGCCGCTGGCCCGGCCACGGCCGGGGTCGTCCGCGGGCCTGGCTAGCCCGCGCCGTCCGTCCCCCCGCCGCTGAGCCAATCCCGCAACCCCGGCCAAGGAGAGAGGTCAGATCACATGCGCCTGGCACTGAACATGCCGCTGCTCGACCGCGACGGCGCGGCGCTCGACGCCGACGGCATCCAGCGACGCGCCCGGCTCATGGAGCGGGAGGGGTTCGACGGTATCTGGCTGGGCGACAGCTTCTCGCCCGGCATGACCCGGCCCGACCCGCTCATGTGGCTGCTGGTCGCGGCCGCCGCCACCACCAGGATCGAGGTGGGCACCTCGATCCTCATCGTCCCGCTGCGCGACCCGGTTGAGCTGGCCCAGCGCCTGCTTACGCTGCAGCAGCTCACCGGGGGCCGGTTCACGGTCGGCGTCGGCTCGGGTTCCACCGCCAGCAACTACGCCGCGCTCGGCCGGGACTTCGACGCCCGGTTCCGGCAGCTCAAGTCGGACCTGGAGATGATCAGGGCGCTGTGCCGCGGCGAGCGGGTCGGCGAGGCGTTCCTCAACCCGTGGCCGACCGCCGTGCCGGGGCCGCCCATCGTCGTCGGCGCGTGGCACAGCGGCATCTGGCTGAAGCGCGCCGTGGAGCAGTACGACGGCTGGATGTGCTCGGCCGGCCGGACGAACCTGCGCACCATGCGGGAGGCGATCAAGCGGTACCGCGACCTCGGCGGCAAGCGGGCGATCATCTCCAGCTGCATGATCGACCTGTCCGCGCCCGACCACCCCGATGGGAGAGGACGACCCGTTCCACCTGCGCTGCGACCCCAAGGAGGCCGCCGACCGGCTGCACCGCGTGGCCGAGCTTGGCTTCGACGACGTCCTGCTGGTCAAGACCGACCACGCCCGCTCGCGGGTCCTGCACGGCCGGCCCGAGGCCGGCCGCACCTTGTCGATCTACGAGTCCGACTACGCCGACGAGGAACTCCCGCTGATCCGCTCGCTGATCGAGCGCGACCCGCGCACCCCCTGGTCCTGACCCACCCGGCGCCCCGCCCGGCGCGGCAACCCCCAACCCCCAACCCCCAACCCCAGGCCCCCAACCCCAGGCCCCCAACCCCCGGCAGCCGCCCGGCGGCACCCGCCTGCCGGCGCTGCCCACGTGACCTCGCGCCCGCCCCTGGCCGGTCATCCGTGCGGGTCGTTGGCGCCATCGGCTCGTTCTATCGTGGCCGTTGGCGCCATCGACCCGGTTGAATCGGGGCCGTTGGCGCTTTCGAGCCTGCCCGGGGAGGGGCGGCGGGTGCCACGCGGAGCAACCGCCCGTTCATCGAAGTGCTTAAGCTTGTGCCCTCGGGTCGGCGGGGTGGCGGTCAGCCGAGCGCCGAGTTCGACGGTGTACTCGCCGCCACTGTCGGTGATCCGCGTGTCCAGCCCCTGCTGGTCGTTGCACCAGCGCAGGTAGTCGAGCACCGAGGCGGCGCGCGGGTCGCCCGGGGCCGGCGCCTCCGGCCGCGGCCGGTGGTCGAGCCAGATCGGCACGATGGCGAGCCGGGTGATCCGGCCGTGGTCGATGGTGAACCTGGCCATGATCGACTTCTGCTGGTCGGACGGGGTGCTGGCGGGCGAGAGCCAGCCGCCGTCGTCGCCACGCGGGCGGAGCAGGAAGTTGTTCAGGCTGTAGATGACCGGCTTGCCCCGGTACACCTCGATGCCCTTGAGGATGTGCGCGTGGTGGCCGATCACCGCGTCCGCGCCCGCGTCGACCGCGGTGCGGGCGTAGGCGTACTGGTAGTCGGCGATCGTGGCCGGCTCGAAGTGGACGCCCCAGTGCACCGAGACGACCAGCACGTCCACCCGGGGGCGCAGCGCCGCGATGTCGGCGGCGAGCGCGTCGGCGTCGGCGGCCTCGGGCACGGTGACGACCCGTGGCGCCGTCCCCGGCTGCCAGTCGGTCTGCTGGTAGAACGTGGCGGCGCGCAGCGGCGCGACACCGGGCTTGCCCGGGCCGGCCGCGTAGCCGCCGGGCAGCACGGAGGCGTAGCCGAGGAAGCCGACCCTGGTCCCGTGCACCTCGCGGATCGCCGGGGCGCGGGCGGCGCCGATGTCGGCGCCCGCGCCGACCAGGGCGAGGCCGGCCGTCCGCGCCGCCTCGATCGTGTCGGACAGCGACTCCTCGCTGCGGTCCATGGTGTGGTTGCCCGCGAACGACATGACGTCGAACCCGTGGTCGCGCAGCAGCCGGGCGGCGGCGCCGGCGTCGAGCGGCGGCCCGTCCCACAGCGGCCCGCCGAGGCCAGCGAACAGCTGACGTTCTCCCCGGTTGGACAGCGGCTCCTCCAGCTGCCCGACGGTGATGTCGCCGCCGCGCAGCAGGTCGCGGACGGCGGCGAGGTTCCGCCCTCCGTCGGCGTGCTGCGGCGCGACGTCGCCGACGGCCAGCAGGGTCAGCGGCACGGCGATCACGGTCCTTCCGGCGGGGGACGGGGACACGCCAGTCATATCGTTCCGCATGGCGAGATTCAAGGTTCGTGACTGCGTGTAGTGCGGAACCGCGGGCCGGATAGGGGGCGCGACGTCCGGTATCGGGGTGAACCTGTTCCACAGACAGGAATCTAACGGGCAAGGTCTTGCCCGAGGCGCAACAAGTAGGTAACTTCGGAACAACTCGACAACAGAACGACATGACGTCAGTACAACCTGACGTCCTATACCTGGCCGCCCCGGGTCAGTGACGCCAGGCCTGACAGGCGCCAGTGGATCGCCATGCGAAACGCACAGGAGCACAACGGTGAAACGACTGAGACGAGCCCTGACCGGCGCGCCGGCGCTCGCGCTGGCGCTTGGCCTGGCCGCCTGCGGCGGCGGGGCCACGATCCCCGCCGCCGTCAGCGGCAGCGCGGCCGCTGGGCGGTGGCGGCGCGAGCAGCGCCGCGGCCCCCGCCAAGGGCGGCTCGCTGACCGTCCTTGTCGTCGCGGGCGGCCTGTCCACCTGGCCCAACCTCGACCCGCTCGCCTCCGGCACCGCGAACGCGGACTACCGCAATGCGATCTTCGGTGAGCTGTTCCACCAGAACGCCGACGCCTCGGTGGTGCCCGCCCTGGCCCAGGGCATCACCACCTCGGCCGACGGCACCACCATCACGATCACGCTGCGCCCGGGGGTCAAGTTCTCCGACGGCACCCCGCTGGACGCCGCCGCGGTCGTCGCCAACTACAAGCGGGACCTCGACCCGGCTAACGCCTGCCAGTGCCTCGGCACCTTCCGCGGCGTCACGAGCGTCAAGGCCTCCGGCGACGACACCGTGGTGCTCAGCCTGAGCGCCCCCATGCCCGCCTTCTCGGCCGCCGTGGTGGACAGCGCGCTGAACTGGATCGCCTCGCCCGCCGCGCTGGCCAAGGAGGGCAAGAACTTCGGCACCGACCCGGTCGGCGCCGGCCCGTTCACGGTCACCAGCGACGACCCGAGCCAGAAGCTGGTCCTGGCGGCCAACCCCGGCTACTACCTCAAGGGCGAGCCGTACCTCAGCCAGCTCACGTTCCAGTCGGTCGGCAACGACCAGAGCGCCTACGCCGCCCTGCAGTCGGGCACCGCGCAGCTGGTCGAGGGGATCACCACCCAGCAGCTGCTCACCCAGGCCAAGTCGTCGTTCAGCGTGACGCCCCTGCCGGTCACCTCGGTCTACCAGACCACGTACAACACCCTGGCGCCGCCGCTGAACAACCCCCTCGCCCGGGAGGCGCTGGCCTACGCCACCGACGCCCAGGCACTGGACAGCGGGCTGTTCGGCGGGCAGTACAAGCTGGACCAGATCCCGGTCGCCTCCGACGCCTCGTTCTACGAGGCCACGGTACCCGGCTACAAGGGCTACGACCTGGCCAAGGCCAAGGCCCTGGTCAAGCAGATCGGCGGCTTGACCGTGTCGATGCAAGGCAGCCCGGCCGGCGCCGGCGGTGAGCTGATGCAGGCGCTGCAGTCCATGTGGGCCATGGCGGGCATCAAGGTCAGCAAGATCAGCCAGCTGGCGCTGCCCCAGCTGACCGCCAACTTCACCAGCCGCAACTGGCAGGTCGACGTCGGCTTCTCCGGTGCGTCCGACCCGGCGCTCGGCCTCGGCCTGCAGTTCTTCTTCGGCAGCCACGGGCCGGACTCCGGCGTCGCCGACCCCGCGCTCGACGCGCTGCTGCAGCAAGGGCGCCACCGCGCTCGACCCGGCGGCGAGGGCCACGGCCTACAAGTCGGCCTACCAGCTGATGTGGGCCAAGACCTACGGCGACTTCCTGTTCGAGAACCCGTCATTCAACGTCTCCGTCCCCGGCGTCAGCGGCGTCGGGCCGACCCCGCCGCGCTGGATCGACTGGGGCCAGGTCGCAGACAAGTAGTCGCGTCTCCCGGAAGGAGTCACCGTGGAGCCCGTGCAGTTTCACTTCGACCCGCGCTGCCCGTGGTGCTTCCAGGCCAGCCGCTGGATCCGCCGCCTGGCGGAGCTGGGTGTCATCCGGCCGACCTGGTCGCTGTACTGCCTGGAGATCGCCAACCTCAAAGAGGGCCAGGACCCGGTGCCGCTGGGGACGACCGCCCGGTCGGCGACCGCGCTGCGCACCGCCGCCGCCATCGCCCTGGACACCGGCTCATCCGATGGCGTCGGCGCGTTCTATAAGGCGCTCGGCGACCGGGTGTGGCTCACCTCCGAGCCCGCCGCCGACCGCGAGCAGGCCGTGCGCGAGTCGGCCGTGGCGGCGGGCTTCGACGCCGAGCTGCTCGATCAAGGCGATGGCCGACCCGCGTACCTGGGAAGAGGTCATGCGCCAGCACTACTGGCTGCAGGAGGGACGGCACGGCATCGGCGTCCCGTCGATCGTGCTGGACGGCGGGGCCGGCGCGGAGATCTTCGGCCCGGTGCTCAGCCACCTGCCCGGCGACGACGAGGTCCTGGCCATCTGGGAGCACGTCAGCTGGCTGGCCACGCTACGACAACTTCTACGAGCTCAAGCGGTACCGCACCCACCAGCCCGACCTGCCCGGCTGGAAGGTCCCGGCGTCGAAGCTGACGTTCGGCTCCCGGCCCGTGGATGCCCCCGGTGCCGGACGCGCACGTCCCGGCCGACGGCGTCCCGCTGCGGCTGCCGCAGGCGTAGGGGCGGCCATGGCCACCATGACCGCGAGCGCCGGCCGCCGGACGCGGGCGAGCCGCCCGCGCCCGGCCGGCTGCCCTGGCTGGGCCGGTCGCCCGCGGCCCGGATGATCGGCCGGCGGCTGCTGCTGGTGATCCCGGTGATCTGGGGCACCACGCTGCTGACGTTCTGCCTGATGAACCTGCTGCCGGGGACGGCCGCCACCGCGCTGCTCGGCGACAGCGCCACCCCGCAGGAGGTGGCGCTGCTCAACCACAAGCTCGGCCTGGACCAGCCGTTCCTCGCCCGCTACCTGGACTGGCTCGGCAACGCGCTGCGCGGCAACCTGGGCACCTCGCTGGCCAGCGGCCAGTCGGTCACCGGCCTGGTCTTCCACCGCCTGGCGGTGTCCGCCGAGCTGATCGCGCTGGCCTTCCTCATCGCGCTGGTGGCCGCCGTCGTGGTGGCCACCCTGGCGGCGCGGCGCCCGGGCGGCGTCGCCGACTGGGTCAGCGTGACGCTCGAGCACGGCCGGCCTGTCGGTGCCGCCGTTCGTGGTCTCCCTGGTGCTGGTGCTGGTGTTCGCGGTCAAGCTGAAGCTGGTGCCGCCGCTCGGCTTCGTGCCGATCGGCACCAACCTCGGCTGGAACCTGCGCACGCTGATCCTGCCCGCCGTCTCCCTCGCGCTCGGCATCTTCGCCGTGTTCAACCGGATGCTCCGAGCCGACCTGCTCGACCAGGTGCGGACCGAGGACTACGTCACCACCGCCCGGGCCAAGGGCGCGTCGCCGTGGCGCGTGCTGCTGCGGCACGCGCTGCGCAACTCGCTGTTCGGCCTGCTGACCGTGGCCGGCCTGCAGGTCGGCGTGCTGCTCGGCACCACCGTCGTCGTCGAGCAGATCTTCTCGGTGCCCGGCGTCGGCCAGCAGCTCCTGTCGGCCATCCAGAACGAGGACGTCCCGGTGGTGGAGGGCATCGTCACCGTCATCGCCACCATCACCGTGCTGGCCAACCTGGTGGCCGACGTGCTGTACGCCGTGCTCGACCCGAGGATCCGCAATGACAGTGCAAGCTCCTGAGCAGCCGGCCCAGCCGGCGCCGCTCCCGCCAGCCGCCGCCGGGGCGCGGCGGCCGCGCTCCCGGCTGCGGGCCTGGCTGCGGCGGCGCGACCTCGACCTGTGGATACCCGGCGCGGTGCTCGGCGCCCTGCTCGTCGGGTGCTTCATCCTGCCGCTGGCCGGCGTGCTGCCCAGCCCGATGGCGGGCGACCTGACCGCGACCATGCGCCCGCCGTTCAGCCCCCGGCCACCTGCTCGGCACCGACCCGATCGGCCGGGACGTGCTGTCCCGCGTGCTGTACGGCGGCCGCACCTCGATCGAGGTCGGCCTCAGCGTCAACCTCCTCGGCATGGCGGTCGGCGGGCTCATCGGCATGATCACCGGCTTCCGCCGCGGCCTGGTCGACTCGCTGGTCATGCGGGTGCTCGACGTGATGCTGGCCTTCCCCGCACTGATCTTGACGATCGTGGTCGCGACCTACCTCGGCCCCAGCGAGCTGAACGTCATCTGGGCCATCTCGTTCTTCTCCGTCCCCGCCTACGCGCGGCTGGCCCGGGCCGTCACCCTCAAGCTGCGCGAGCGGGTGTACATCGACGCCGCGCGGATGTCCGGGCGCAGCGACCGGGCGATCCTGCTGCGGCACATCGCGCCCAACGTGCTGCCGCAGCTGGCCACCTACAGCCTGCTCCAGGTCGGCATCGTGGTGATGATCGAGGCCACGCTGAGCTTCCTCGGCGCCGGCGTCGGCCCGTCGCAGGCCAGCTGGGGGACGATGATCGCCACCGGCCAGACCTACCTGTCCACCAGCCCGGCGCTGGTCCTGGTGCCGAGCGCGTTCCTGTTCGTCACCGTGGCCTGCCTCAACCTGCTCGGCGACGGCCTGCGCGCCCGCTACGGGAGGCCCGCGTGACCGGGGAAGGCAGCGTGACCGGGGAAGGCAGCGTGACCAGGCCGGGACAGGTGACGGGTGACGGCGCCGCGGCCGCGGCCGCCGGCGGCGGGGCCGCGCTGCTTGAGGTGCGCGACCTGAGCGTCTCGTTCGCCGCCGAGCGGGGCGAGGTGCGGGCCGTGCGCGGCCTGTCCTACTCGGTCGGCCACGCCGAGACCCTGGCCATCATCGGGGAGTCCGGCTCCGGCAAGAGCGTGTCGGCCCGGGCCGTGCTCGGCCTGCTGCCGCCGACCGCCCGGGTCAGCGGCTCGGTCCGGCTCGACGGCCGGGAGCTAGCCGGGCTGCCCGACCGGGAGCTGCGGCGACACCGTGGCCGGGACGTGGCCATGGTGTTCCAGGATCCCGACGCGGTCGCTGAACCCGACCATGAAGATCGGCGAGCAGGTCACCGAGGCCATCCGGCTCCAGGCGCGGACGGCCCGGCGGGAGGCGCGGCAGCGGGCGGTCGAGTTGCTGCGCCAGGTCGGCGCTGCCGTCACCGCAGCGGCGCTACCACGAGTACCCGCACCAGCTGTCCGGCGGCATGCGCCAGCGGGTGATGATCGCGATCGCGCTGGCCGGCAGCCCCCGGCTGCTCATCGCCGACGAGGCGACCACCGCCCTGGACGTCACCACGCAGGCCCAGATCATGGACCTGCTGCTCGACCTGCAGGAGCGGTACCGGATGGGCCTGATCCTGATCAGCCACGACATGGGCCTGGCGGCCAGCTACGCGCAGACCGTGATGGTGATGTACGCCGGGCAGGCCGTCGAGCGGGCCCCGGTGGCCACCCTGTTCACCGGCGTCCGGATGCCGTACACCAAGGTGCTGCTCGACGCGGTGCCCCGCCTTGAGCTGCCGCCGCACTCGCCGCTGCCCGTGGTATCGCTGCGCGCGCCAGACCTGGTCAACCCCCCGCCCGGCTGCCCGTTCGCGCCCCGCTGCCCGCGCCGCGCCGACGACTGCACCCGGCAGGCCCCGGACGCTGCTGGAGCACGAGGACCAGCACTTCTGGGCCTGCTTCCACCCCGAGCAGCCACCGGCCGCGGCTGGCCAGGCCGGGACGACGGAAGCGGGGGAGCCGGGCGACCAGGCCGGGGCGGCGGAACCGGTGCCCGACGAGCCCGCCCGGCGCGACGGTGCCTGCGCAGGCGGTGCGGGAGGTGCGTCAGTGACCGCGGTGGTGACAGGTGAGGGGCCGGCAGGCGGGCCGGAGGAGGGGCCGGCGCGGCGCCGCTGCTGCGGGTCCGCGATGTCGTGCAGGAGTTCCAGCTGCCCGGCCGGGGCATCGTGCACGCCTGCTCGGGCGTGTCGCTCGACGTGCGCGAGGGTGAGGCGCTCGGCGTCGTCGGAGAGTCGGGATCGGGCAAGTCGACCCTGGTCCGCTCGATCCTGCAGGCGCCACCGCCGCGGTCCGGCCAGGTGCTGTTCCAGGGCACCGACCTGACCAGGCTGCGCGGCCGGGACCTGCTGGCCGCCCGCCGCTACGTGCAGACCGTGTACCAGGACCCGTTCGGCTCGCTCGAACCGCGCTGGAAGGCCCTCGACATCATCGCCGAGCCGCTGGTCGGCTACGGCGTCGGCGACGCGCGCAGCCGCCGGGCCCGCGCCGCCGAGCTGCTGGAGATGGTCGGCCTCGACCCGGCGGTACACGGGCAGCGCAAGCCCGCGCAGCTGTCCGGCGGCCAGTGCCAGCGGGTGGCCATCGCCCGCGCGCTGGCCCTGGGGCCCCGGCTGCTGGTGCTGGACGAGGCGGTCTCGTCGCTCGACGTGCTCAGCCAGTCCCAGGTGCTGGTCCTGTTCGAGCGGCTGCGCACCGAACTGGGCCTGGCCTACCTGTTCGTCGCCCACGACCTGGCCGTGGTCAAGCAGGTCAGCGACCGGGTCGCGGTCATGTACCTGGGCCGCCTGTGCGAGGTCGGCCCGGCGGCGGAGCTGTACGCCGCGCCCCGGCACCCGTACACCCAGGCCCTGCTGGCCTCGGTGCCCAGCCCGGTACCCGGCCGCCGCGCGCCCCGCGCGCCGATCGCCGGCGAGGTGCCGTCACCGCTCGCCCCGCCCAGCGGCTGCCGGTTCCGCACCCGGTGCCCCCGGGCCCAGGACCGCTGCGCGGCCGAGACGCCCCAGCTGCGCCCGGCTGGCGACGGCCACACCGTGGCCTGCCACTTCCCGCTCGACCACCCGCAGGCCGCCTAGTGAGTGAGGACGACGCCATGGGCCCGTACACCGTCGGCCGGCCGGCCGCGCTGGCGCTCAGCAATGCCGGCCATCTCGCTGGCGGCACCGGCCACGCGGACCGCGGCGCGCTGAGCGCCCGGAGACCCCACCACCCCGGCAGCGCGTGGCAGCGCCACCGCCCCAGCAGACGCCATCACCCCGGCGGGCGCACGACCGCCCCCGGGCAACGGGCACCACAAACAGCGCGGAAACCCCGACCCCGCGGGCGACGGTGCGAACTCAGGGCCCGAGACGGTCACGGTGCTGTTCGACGTGCGCAGCCCGTGGTGCTACCAGACGTCCCGCTGGCTGCGCCGCCTGGCGGCGCTCGGCCAGGTGACGCTGCGGCTGGGGCGTGTTCTCCCTGGAAGTGGTCAACCTGCACGCCGATGAGGACCCCGCCGGCCTACGACGCCGAGTTCGGGCCCGCGCTGCGGGTCGCGCTGGCGCTGCGCGCGGAGCACGGCGAGCAGGCCATCGGCGACTTCTACGCCGCGTTCGGCACCCGCATGTGGGAAACCCCGGCGCCGGACGGCGAGCCGCTGCCGAACGTGCCCGAGCTGACCAGGCTGGCCCTGGCCGACATCGGCATCGATCGCCGGCTACGCCGGCCAGGTGCTCGCCGACCCGGAGAGCTGGGCCGCCGTGCTGGCCGAGCACCGCCGCTGGGCGCGGCGGCTGCGGGTCTTCGGCGTGCCCACGCTGATCTTCGGCGACGCTGCGACCGCGACGGCGCGGGCGGATCCCTTGCGAACGATGGCGACGGGCCCGCGACGGCGGGGCGGACGTGGTCTTCGGGCCGGTGCTGCGGCGGCTGCCGTCCGACGCCGACGGCGCTGGCGCTGTGGCGGCACCTGCGCGGCCTGGCCCGGCTCGGCACCGTGTACGAGCTCAAGCGGTACAAGTCGCTGCACTCCCGGGCCGACCTGCCGAACGCGGTGCCCCGCGCCGACCTGCGGGTGGCCGACATGCGGGCGGCCCGGGCGGCTGATGGGCGCACGGCGGGCCGTACGCGGGCGCCAGCCTGGAGTGGGCGATGAGCCAGGTGCGGGCCCAGCGGGCAGCCGCCACCACGGGACGCGGCAGCCGGCCGCCACACGCGGCCGGGAAGCCTGATGGCGGTCACCCTGGCCGCCGTGGGCGACGTCGCGCTGCGCGTCGCGCGGCCGGAAACCCAGCTGGCCGGCATCGCGCCCGGCCCTGCGGGCGGCCGACATCGCCTTCGGCCAGCTGGAGACGCCGCTGACCAACGAGGGCACCAGGCAGCTGTTCCCCGGGTTCCGCGGCGCGAGCGGTGACGTGGACCGCGACCCGGACGCCGGCGCCGGGGTGCTCGCCGACGCCGGGTTCACCGTGATGTCCTTCGCCGGCAATCACACGATGGACCGCAGCGCGCCGGCGATGCTGGCCACCGTGACCGCCGCGCGAGGCCCGCGGCATCGCGCTCGTCGGCGCGGGGGAGCACCTGGCCGCCGCCCGCGAGCCGGCCATCGTGACCGCTGGCGGCCTGCGGGTCGGCTTCCTGGCCTACTGCTCGGTGCTGCCCCGGGGCTACGAGGCCACCCCGGCGCGGCCCGGCGTGGCCCCGCTGCGCGCGCGGACGTTCTACGAGCAGGTGGACTGGCAGGCCGGCACCCCGCCGCGCATCGTCACCCTGGCCGATGAGGCCGACCTGGCCGCGCTCACCGACGACGTGCGGGCGCTGCGTGAGCGGGCCGACGTGGTGGTGGTGTCGGTGCACTGGGGCATCCACTTCGAGCCGGGCACGATCGCCGGCTACCAGTACCAGGCGGCGCACGCCGCGATCGACGCGGGCGCCGACGTGGTACTCGGCCACCACGGGCACGTCATCAAGGCGGTCGAGTTCTACCGGGGCAAGCCGGTCTTCCACAGCCTCGGCAACGTGACCCTGCTGCCCCGGGGCGACGCGGGCCAGCCGCTCACCGAGGGCGGCCGGGTCGACGCGCAGCTGACGATGGTCGCCAAGCTCACCCTCGGCCCCGGCGGGGTCAGCCGGGTCGCGGTCATCCCCTGCTGGCTCGACCTGCGCCTGGAAGCCGAGGTCATCCCGCCGGGCGACCCGAGGTTCGCCGAGTTCCTTGCCTACCTGCGCCGGGTCAACGACCTGCCGGGCACGCCGCGCAACGCGTGGGAGGCCCTGTACCTCGCGCCGCCCCCGGAGAGCCGGGCGCTGCACGACACGGAGTTCACCGCCGACGGCGGCGAGGTCGTCGCCGCTCCACCGCCCACCACGGAGGAAACCATGAGCCCACGCGATTCCCAGATCCGCGCCGAGACCGTCGGCAGCCTGCTGCGCTCGCCGGAGGCCCTGCGGGCCGCCGCGTCCCGCGCCCCGGGCGACGCCCACGGGCTCGGTGATCCGGTGCTCGACGCCGCCGTGCTCGACGCCGTCAAGCTGCAGCAGGCCGCGGGCGTTGACGTCATCACCGACGGCGAGCTGCGCCGCTCCAACTGGGCGGACACCCCGGACTTCCTCGACTGCTTCGACAAGATCGCCGGCAACACCGGCGGCCTGCGCTGGCGCGGCGGCGCGAACGGCCCGGCCGGCGGCCACGCCGCCGCTTACGACACCGTCGCCCGCCGGGTCGCCACGGCCAGGCGGCTGGGGGACCGGTCGGCGCAGTACGCCTTCCTCGCCGGGCACGCCGGCATGCCGACCAAGTTCACCCTGCCTGCCCCCAGCTACCACCGCCGTTACTGGTGGCCTGAGGTGTCCGGCGCGGTCTACGGCAGCGCCGAGGAGTACCTCACCGAGATCAGGGACGCGCTGCGTGAGGTGGTCGACCAGGTCGTCGCGCTCGGCTGCGGCTACATCCAGCTGGACGCGCCGAACTACGGCTCGCTGTGCGACCCGGACAACCGGTCCAGGCTGGCGGCCGACGGCGTTGACGTGGACGCGATGATCGACTTCGACGCCGCGCTCGACAGCTCGCTGTTCGACGGCCTGTCCGGCGTCACCCGGGCCGTGCACGTCTGCCGGGGCAACGCCCCCGGCGGCCGCTGGCACTCGGCCGGCGGCTACGGGGCCATCTCCGCCCGGCTGTTCCCCCGGCTGGCCGTGGACCGGCTGCTGCTGGAGTACGACACCGAGCGGGCCGGGGCGTTCGGCCCGCTGGCCGACGTGCCGTCCGGCGTCATCGCCGTGCTCGGCCTGCTGACCACCAAGTCCGGAGAGCTGGAAGACCCCGCCGCGGTGCGGGCGCGGATCGCCGAGGCGGCCACCCTCAAGCCCCTCGACGAACTCGCCGTCAGCACCCAGTGCGGCTTCGCCTCGGTCGCCGTCGGCAACCCGATCACCCCCGACCAGCAGCTAGGCAAGCTGGAACTGGTCGCCACCCTGGCCCGCACCACCTGGCCCTCCTAACCCATGCCCCCCAGGCACCACGCACCAGCGACGAGCCAGCAGACCCGACACAGGAGGGTGAACCGATGGCACAGCTAGCGATGGGGTTCGGCACCTCGCACGGCCCGCTGCTCAACACGCCGCCGGCCGAGTGGGACCAGCGGGCGGGCGCCGACCGGCGCAGCAGGGAGCTGGTATTCCGGGGCGACAGCTACGACTTCGCCGGGCTGCGGGCGGCCCGCGGCCGTGACTTCAGCGACGAGTGCGCCCTGGAGGTGCGCCACGCCAGGCACGCGGCGTGCCGCGCGGCCATCGAGGAGCTCGGCCGCCGGGTGAAGGCCGCCGCGCTCGACGTGCTCGTCATCGTGAGCAGCGACCATAAGGAGCTGTTCGACGACGAGCTGATGCCGGCGTTCGCTTTCTTCTGGGGCGACTCGGTGGCCCACGAGCCCTACACGCAGGAGCAGCTGGACGCGATGCCGCCCGGCCTGGCCATCGCCGAGGTGGCGAACCAGCCGGCGGTGAGCACGGTCCGCGCCTGCCACCCGGCGCTGGCCCGGCACCTGCTCAAGGAGACCGGCAACGCGGGCTTCGACCCGGGGGCGTCGCTGCGGCTGCCGCCGGGCCGGTACGCCAACTCCAGCATCCCGCACGGCTGGGGCTTCATCTACCAGCAGGTTCTCGGCGGCGACTACGAGATCCCGGTCGTCCCGGTGTTCGTCAACACGTTCTGGGAGCCCAACCCGCCGTCGGCCGCCCGGTGCTACGACTTCGGTCTCGCGCTTGGCGCGGCGGTCGCGTCCTTCCCGGAGGACCTGCGGGTCGGCGTGGTCGCCTCCGGCGGCCTGAGCCACTTCGTGGTGGACGAGGAACTCGACCGCCGGTTCCTGTCCGCGCTGATCGACGGGGACCGGGCGTTCCTGGCCTCGCTGCCCGAGCAGGTGCTCCGCTCCGGCACGTCCGAGCTGCGCAGCTGGATCGTGGCCGGCACGGCCGCCCGGCAGGCGGGCCTGGCCGGCGAGCTGATCGACTACCAGCCCTGCTACCGCTCCGAGGCCGGCACCGGCTGCGCGATGGCCTTCGCGACCTGGGGCGGTCAGTGACCGGCGGGCTCAGGCCCTGGAGGTCGCCGGCCGGGACAGCTGCTGCTCGATCTCCCGGGCGGCGTCCCGCAGCGCCTGCGCGATCTGCACCACCTTGGCCGGGCTCACCCGGGTGACCGGCGCCGCCGTCGTCACCGCGGCCACCGGCACGCCGTCGCTGCCGCGGATCGCCGCGCCGATCGCGATCAGGCCGGTAGCGCTCTGGCCGTGGTTGACCGCGTAGCCCTGCTCGCGGACGGTGGCCAGCTCTTCAAGCAGCGCGCTGCGGCTGGTGACCGTGGCCGGGGTGAGCGCGGGCCCGAGGTCGTCCGACGGGTACAGGATCTGCAGCGCCTGATCGGACATGCAGGCCAGCATCGCCTTGCCGCCCGAGGCGACGTGCGCTGGCAGGGACACCCCGACCCGCGAGCCGACGCGCACCGCGCTGACCGACTCGACCGAGTCGACGAAACGGGCCAGTGTGCCGTCGAGTATCTGCAGGCTGGTGGTCTCCCCGGTGGACACGGCGACCCGTTCCAGGTACGGCCGGGCCCGCTGGCGCACGTCGAGCTGGGCGAGCGCGCCCATGCCCACCTCGACCAGCACCGGCCCGGCCCGGTAGGCCCGGCTGCCCGGATCCTGCACCGCGAAGCCGCGGAACACGAGCATGCCGAGCACCCGGTGGGCGGTCGAACGGGCGACGCCGAGCGCGTCCGCCGCGTCCGCGACCCGGATGCGCGGCTGCCCCTTGAGCATGAGCAGCAGTCGCAGTGCGTGATCGATAGACGCGATGTAATACTGCGGCTGACCGGAATCGTTCTCCACAGTGGAATCATATGGCCAAGCTGCGGCGATGAGCGAAACGGGTAGCCATGACTAGGTCACAGCTTGAACAGCTGCTGGGCATTGTCGCCGAATACCTGGTCACGCTCGGTGTCGTCCAGCCACTCGATGTCCTCGATGAGCAGGTGGATGTCGTCCACCCAGCGGCCGGTGGCCGGGTCCTTGACCGAGCCGGTGCCCGGCTTTTCCGTGCCGAACAGGCAGTGGTCGGCGCCGACCGCCTTGATCAGCAGCTCGATCGAGTCCTGGGTGTACAGGCAGGTGTCGTAGTACAGGTTGCGCAGCACCTCGCGGTAGGTGGTGCCCTGCCGGAACGCGCCGGGGTAGAAGCGGCCGCGCTGGTAGGGGATGGCGCCGCCGCCGTGCGACACGATGAGCTTGAGGCTGGGGAAGTCCTTGAACACGCTGGACTGCAGCAGCCCGGTGACCGCGAGGGTCTCCTCCTGGATGAAGTGCAGCGAGTACGACTCGCGGGCCGGCGGACGGCAGCCCGCCGAGTGGATCAGCCCGGGGATGTCCAGCTCGCACAGCACCTCCCAGACCGGGTACCAGAAGCGGTCGCCGAGCGCGGGCGGCTGCTGCAGCCCCTCGTACGGGTCGGGGTTGATCATCGCGCCGACGAAGCCGTACTCGCTGACGCAGCGGCGCAGCTCGTCCATCCAGTCCGCCGGCGACGTCTCCATGGTCTGCGGCAGCCCGGCCACGCCCTTGAAGCGCGGCTCGGCCTGGCAGGACAGCGCGATCGCCTGGTTCACCTCCTCGGCGAACCACTGCACCAGCCGGGACGGGCGACTCGCTGTGCATCATCTGGTACGGCCGCGGCGAGATGAGCTGGTAGTCGACGCCCGCGTGGTCCAGGTGCTGCCGGTGCGACAGGTTGCCGAAGCTCCGGCTCGGCGCGTCGAGCGCCGCGTCGCCGCCTCCAGCGTCAGGCCCGCGTTGCCGCGGCCGTGCGCGCCGCGGTGCGAGACCAGGCCAGCCTTGTACAGGTACAGGCTGTCGGGGGCCGTGACATGCCCGTGGACATCGATCTTCACGCTCAGTACCTCTCCGTCATCCCAGCTTCCGGCGTCGGCGACGGCCAGGCGCCGGCCGGCCGGTGCCGCGCGGTTGGGCCCGCGGCCACGGCGGCGGGTTTGTGGAACCGGGCTGGCGGCCACGGGGCGCAGTCGCGGCCAGCTAGCCCGGCCACTCAAAGCGTAATCCAGTTGGGCGCGATAACGGAATATATGGCAGATCAAGTTCCAGTCGACTGGAACCTGCTGTGGCTGTCCCGGCATTCCCGCAGGTCGCACTGGGGATGCTCCCGGCCCAAGCGGGTCCGTCCGCGGACCCTTCTGAAACCAGCGAGGGGCGGCGGCCGACGGGCGCACCCGAGGGACCAGCGCCGCGCCCTACTACACGGGGCGGGTTCGCAGCACCTACCGTGGGAGCATGCGACGCGACATCTTCACCGACGAGCACGAGGCCTTCCGCGACCTGGTCCGTGAGTTCCTCACCCGCGAGGTGACGCCGTTCCACGCGCAGTGGGAACAGGACAAGCTCGTACCGCGCAGCGTCTGGCAGCAGGCGGGGAAGGCCGGGCTGCTCGGCATCGACGTCGACGAGAAGTACGGCGGCGGCGGCAACACCGACTACCGCTACTACGCCATCATGGACGAGGAGACCGGCCGGGCGGGCGCGACCGGCCTCGGCTTCTTCGTGCACAACGACATGGTCGGCCAGTACCTGCTGCGCCTGTGCACGCCGGAGCAGCGGGACCGCTGGCTGCCCGGCTACTGCAGCGGGGACCTCATCACCGCGATCGCGATGACCGAGCCGGGCGCCGGCAGCGACCTGCAGGGCATCCGCACCACGGCGGCCCGCCAGCCCGACGGCAGCTACGTGCTCAACGGGCAGAAGACCTTCATCACCAACGGCCAGCTGGCCGACCTGGTGGTCGTCGTCGCCCGCACCGACCCGGAAGAGAGGCACAAGGGCATCAGCCTGCTGGTGGTCGAGCGGGACATGCCCGGCTTCGAGCGCGGCCGCAACCTGGACAAGATCGGCATGCACGCCCAGGACACTTCGGAGCTGTTCTTCAACGACGTCCGCGTGCCCGCGGCCAACTTGCTCGGCGAGGAAGGCGGCGGTTTCGTCGCCCTGATGCAGAACCTGCCCAGGGAGCGGGTCACCATCGGCGTCTACGCCCTGGCCACCGCCGAGCAGGCGTATCGAGGACACGCTGCGGTACGTCAAGGAGCGCACCGCCTTCGGCCAGCCGATCGGCTCATTCCAGCACAGCAAGTTCCTGCTCGCCGAGATGGCCACCGAGCTGGCCGTGGCCCGCGCGTTCACCGACAAGGCCATCGCCGCCCACGTCGCCGACCAGTTGACCACGCAGGAAGCCAGCATGGTCAAGTGGTGGAACACCGAGCTGTGCAACCGCGTCACCGACCGCTGCGTCCAGCTGCACGGCGGCTACGGCTACATGCGCGAGTACCCGGTCGCCCGGGCCTGGGCCGACAGTCGCGTCCAGTCCATCTTCGGCGGCACCACCGAGATCCAGAAGGAAATCATCGCCCGCGGCCTCGGACTGTAGCCCTGACCTGCTCCTTTTCGAAGTCAGTGCTGCCGGCCGCTAACACAATGTTGGATCAAATGTTAGCCGCCGCGCGCCTGGGGCGTGCCCGTGCCGGGGAGTGGTGGTGTGTGCAGTCGCGTCGGGAGTAGCGGCGCGCAAGCTGCTTCTGCCGGTATTTGCCGTTGCTCTGACGGTCGTCCGAGGAGCCGTTGGCCCCTGTTGGCCGTTCCGCTGGTCGGCTCAATAGGGTGTCGGCGGGGCTGCTGAAACACCTCGACGAGTCAGCTGGTCCCATCCTTGATCGGAGCTTAGCGACCTGCTCCACTCCCGTCCGGGAACTAGTTCGTCGGTGATGCGGCGCACTTCGGCGCGTTCCCACGGGCCAATTCCCAGCTCGGCGAGCTGGCGGACGCTGGCGGCGGCAAGGTCGCTCCGCTTGTCGTAATTGCAGCGGCCGGGCTCTGACAGACGCTGGTTGACTGCCTCGATGAACGCACTGGTGACGGTGGTCAGACCGGCAGCGCCGAACCGGAACCGGGTTGCGCCTAGTGTGTGCAGCGCTTCGCAGGTGAGCTTGAGGTACAGCGGGTTCTCGAACTCCGGGTTAAGGGCCGGGAAAGTGGGCGGCTCGAGCCCGTACTCCTGCGTGAACCGCATTACCGCGGCGTCAGTCGCCTCCGCGAACCCGACGTGCTCGACTGCCCGCAAAGAGTTGACTAAGGGGACTGGTCCACTCCCGCAGGTGGGCGGCGGTGACCGCGCAGACCGCGAGGGCAGCCATGACCAGCACCAGGTGCCGCAGGACTGCGGTGTAGAGGCGGGCCTGGCACTGGTCCAGGCCGAAGCAGCCCTTGGCGAAACCAACTGGCGACTGCCGTACTAGATACACGCCGTCTCACCAGCCGACCGTGTTTCCGCACGTCAACGGCCAGATTCATGCCTATCGCGCTACATCAACTGCGGAACCCAGGACTACCTACCGCAGTGTGGCGCACATCTCAAAGGACTTTGGCGATTCCGCTGTCCTGGCGCGGCGCGGATGCGCCGGCTCAGCGCCGTCCATCTGAGGACTCTGCAGGTGGCGGCATGGTGCCAGCTCGTTTCTTCGATCCAGATCGTCCGCCGTCGCGACATGCATTCTTATGTGCGTTAATAACCTGTTTATGTGCGGAAATAAAGCAGCTCACGATTGCTGGGCGATAGCTGTCGCGATGGCAAGGATGGCCGCGCAGTCTGTCCCATTGTGTTTGATGATCACTCCCGCTAAGGTCCGGTTCGTGCCGCTCATGAGCGGCATATCACTGTGTGTAGAGGAAGGGACAGCATGAGAACTGCCCGATTGTGGGCCCTGATCGGGGCCACTGGGCTGGCGATATCTTGGACGGCGGTGGCGGCCGGGACCGCGCTGGGAGCAACCAGCGCACCCGCGGCCGGCACGACGGCCAGCTCGGTGAACCCCAGCTTTACCAAGCTGAGCACGAGCCAGGCCAAATCCCTCTCGTCCGGCAAGCAAGAGCCCATGGTCGTCGTCTTCGATAACCAGCTCACCAGCACGCCCGCGACCAAAGCCCACCGGCAGGCCCGGCAAGCAGCGGCAATGTCCATGCAGGCTCCGCTGGTAGCCCAGCTGAAGCAGGTTGGGGCCACGGGGATCACGAATCTCTCGCTCCTCAACGCTGTCTCGGCGACGATGCCCGCGTCCGAGGCCCAGGCGCTCAGCCGCACCGCGGGCGTCAAGGAGGTCGTCCCTGACGGCACCATCACCATCGGGGACGCCACGTCGACCACGCCGACGGCTTCCGCCTCCCAGGTGAAGAAGCCGGCGGCCCCCCCGAACACGGCGCCCGGCGGACAGCAGCTGTGCAACGCGAACCCCAGCACGCCGCTGGTGGAGCCCGAGGCCCTCACCAGCATCCACGACGCGCCAGGCCAGGCGTCTTCGATCGCTACGGGCACGGGCGTCGTCATCGGGAACGTAGACGCCGACTCGCTGGCCGGGAACCCCAACATGATCCGGCCTGACGGGCAGCACGTCATCATCGACGCCGCGAACCCGAGCGAGAACGTCTTTAACGACGAGTTCAACGGCGACGTCTCCACCATGGGCGCGCAGGGCACGGTCACCTACACCTACGCGTCACAGCTGCCCTTCTCGAATCTCCCCGCGGGCTGCACCTTCAAGATCGTGGGTGACGCCACCGGCGCCTCCATCCTCACCACCGGCCAGTTCAACGACACCAACGCGTCCGGTCAGGTCGTGGCTCCCGAGTCGCAGGTCATCGCCGGGCTGCAGACGGCCGTGAACAACGGCGTCAACGTCGTGTCGGAGTCCTACGGCTTCGGCGCCCTGCCCGGTGCCAACGACGACCTGCTCGCCCCGACGAACCAGGCCATCATTGCCGCGGGCGTTGTCGTCGTCGAGAGCGCGGGCGACAGCGGTTCGTCCGGCACGGTCGAGGCCCCCGCCGATAACCCCGGCGTCATTGACGCCGGCGGGACGAACGACCTTCGGCTCAGCGCCCAGGCTGACGGCTTCACCAAGGGCTGGGAAGACGACAACATGACGACCCTGTCGTCAGGCGGCACCGCTCCCAACGGCGCCGTGGTGGACCTCGTCGCCCCCGGCTACCTGGCCCTCGCCGCTGCCAGCGCCGGCCAGGTCCCGCCGCTCCCGACCGAGGCCTTCGGCGGTACCAGCCAGTCGGCCCCCTTCATCTCCGGCGCCGCAGCCGACGTGATCCAGGCCTACCGTGACACCCACGGCGGCAGCACCCCGACGCCGGCCCAGGTGAAGGAGATCCTCACCGGCACGGCAACCGACATCGGCGCCGAGGCAGACCAGCAGGGCGCCGGGCTCCTGAACGTGTTCGCGGCCGTTGAGGCGGCCCGCCAGATGCCGGGCACGACGGAGCCCAGCTCCGCCACCCCCGAGCTGGTGAACACCCCCACCCAGCTTGACGTGCAGGGCCAGGGCGGCTCGACGGTCCACTCGTCGGTCGCGCTGTACAACGCCTCCTCAAGCACCGAAAAGGTGGCCGGCACCTACCGGGCGCTCGGAAACGAGAAGCTGCTGGACAAGCCCGTCACCGAGAACGTCAGCGCCCCGGCGGCCGGCGCCGAGCTTCCCGAGCAGGGGGCGACCGCAGCGGCACCGGTCAAATTCAGCGTGCCGAAGGGCGTCAGCGTGCTCGACGCCGACATGCGCTGGCCGGACCCGACCAACAGCGACAACAACATCCTGAGCTTCATCCTGACCGACCCGGCCGGGAAGCTCGCACAGTTCTCCTATGACTTCGGTGCCGCCAACGGCAACAACGCCAGCCCTAACATCCAGCACGCCACGGTCGAGCACCCGATGGCCGGAACCTGGACGGCCCAGATCGTGTGGGCCGATGGCCGCGGCCACGTGCAGACCGCGCCGAACATCCCCGGGCCATTCACCGGAACCGTGACTTTCCAGGCCAGCGGCCAGAACTTCACCACGTCCCCGGCGTCGGCGCCCGTCACCATCGCGCCGCACAGCTCGGTGAACGTGCCCCTCGCCATCAACCTTCCGCACACTCCCGGCGACGCCCCCGAGTCCGTGCAGTTCACGGGATCCAACGGGCTCCAGAGCTCGGTGCCGATCGCCCGGCGCACCCTGATCCCCTCGCAAGGCGGCAAGTTCAGCACCACGCTGACCAGCTCGGTATCCCGCGGTCCCGGCCAGATCAAGACCTTCTACGTGAACGTGCCCGCCGGGAAGCGTGACCTCGACGTGTCGTTCCTCACGCCGGACCACGCCGCCAACGACCCGGTTTACTTCTACCTCTTCTCGCCTGCCGACCTCGCGCTTGCCGTGACTTCGTCAAGGAACGTTAAGGTCACAGCCACCGACACCACACCAACACCCGCCAACCCCACCGGCCTCACCTCGCTCATCGCCGCCGATCCCCAGCCAGGACTGTGGGAGATCGACGTGATGCAGGGTGCCACGACCAGCGGGACAGTGTTCACCAACACCGTCACCGGCGCGCTGGCCTACAACCAGCTCGCGCCCGTCACGGAGACCGGCCTTCCGACGTCGGCGTCGACGACCATCGCCACCGGCGCCAGCGTCCCCGTCTCGGTCAAGGTCAAGAACACGACCAACCACGTCGGCCTGTTCGAACTGCGGCCGGGCACCGACATCACTGGAGGCAATGTAACCACGCCCCTAGAGCTGAAGCCCGGAGCCACCGGGACGCTGACGGCAACGCTGTCGCCGAAGGCAGCCGCGGGCACCGCGGTTACCGGCACCCTCAGCGTTGTCGACTCGACGGACTTCGGAGCCACCGAGCCTGCCCACAGGCTCCCGACGTCCAGCTCCGATTTCCACGATTTCTCCTACTCCTACACCGTCGGGAGCTAGCCTCAGCGGCTTAGCACCGGCAACAGTGCCATGGCCCGGGCTCCCGTCGAGGGGGCCCGGGCCATGGCCGTGCCGGGCGAGACCGGTGAGAACCACCACCCAGCCGCTCCGCAGCATCTGCCGCTGTGCTCACCATTCGTCGTCGGCGGCTTCGATCACGCGGCGGAGCCGGGGGGCGTCGCGGCGGGGAAGACCCTTGAACCCGTCGCAACCCGGAGCCAGAACTTGGCGCCGTCGCCGTCGCCGTGCTCCACGGCCCACAGGCCTAGGATGTCCCGCTCCCCGTCCACGGTGACCCCCAGGGCCAGGTAAACCGGCCGGTTCGCGACCTGGCCCTCGCGGATCTTGACGTGGATCGCGTCCGCGAACACGACCGCGTAAGCCGGGTCGAGCGGCCGGGACTGCCATTCCGCCATCCCGTCCATTACCCGTGCCGGTGATCGCGGTTATGGTCTGCATCGACACTTCCGCGCCGTAGATTTCCTGGCACGCCTTCAAGTGGGTGAAGTGGAGATCGTCATCGAGTCGCCGTTCACGCTGAGGGCCGAGGGGACCGAGTACGCGCTTGACCCGGGAGAACGAGGCGGTCTCGGCCCTTCCCTTGCCCTGTGGCCAGACGAGCTGACCACGGCTTCGGCCGGCTCGGACGGCACTCGCAACCTCACGTTCGGCAAGGGTGCCGTCCTTACCGTCCCCCCGGATCCGCACTATGACCTGACTTGGCTGACGTTCGCGTGATCGCCGGGGTTGCATGGTTTTGACCTGCAGTTTCGCGGTTTTTGTGTGGGGAATTTGCGCACTAACGCGCTCGGCAGGCGAGGCTCGTGACGGCGGCCTGTTTCGCCTGGTGGCGGTGCAGCATCGCCCGCGAGATCCGCGGTGGCGCTAGTTCTACAAGCGGTTGAGTAGCTCCTCGGTGACCAGGGTCGTGATCGAGGTGCGGGCGGAGCCCGCCTCTACGTGGGCAGTGATCGTGACCACCGCCTCACGGGGCGGGGAGACGATGCAGAGCTGGCCGTAGCGGCCCGCCATGCTGAACGTGCCGTCGCCGTGGCCGCACCAGGCGCCGAGGCCGTAGCGGGGCGCCAGGCGGAACCCCTGGTCCTCGGGGTCGTTGACCGCCGTCGCGACGCTTTCGGTGGCGATCCGCGCGCAGTACTCGGCGGGGACCAGCTGGCGGCCCTCGTGATGGCCATCGTCCAGCAGCAGCCTGCCGAAGCGGGCCAGCTCGGACGTACGCAGGAAGAGGTCGCTCTCCGCCACCGGGTGGCCGAGGGGGCAGGTGTGCCACTGGGGATTGTGGATGGCGAGCGGGCCGAAGACCCGGGGCATCAGGTAGTCGCGGACGCTGGCGCCGGTCGCGGCGCGCAGCGCGCGGGCCGCCACGTACGGGCCGGTGCCGGTGTAGCTGAAGTAGCTGCCAGGCTCATGCGCGAGGGGGGTCGCGAAGAAGTCCGCCGCCAGGTCGGGGACCACGACCGGCTCGTCGGCGGACCAGTAATGCGGGCTCCCTGATGTCATCGTCAACAGATGGCGGAGCGTGACCTGTTCCAGGCCCGGGGCGGCGGTTCCCTTCAGCTCCGGGTAGTACTTGAGCGCGGGGTCGTCGAGGGCGAGGCGGCCCTCGGCTTCGGCGATGCCGAGCGCGACGGACACGAACGTCTTCGACACCGACCGCAGGTTCTCCCTGTCGTCTGAGCGGAGCCGCCTCTCGACCGGCTCCTCTCCCCGGCGGTAGCATGCACGCCGTAGAGCTCCATACCGTTGTTCTGGGCAGACTGGACCAGGCCGTCGATGAGTGCGCGCATGCCGCGGAGCCTACATTGCGGGGTCTGACATTCAGGCCAGGCCGATCTACCACCGGGTGTGCGACAGATTTGTAGGTAACCAAGATCATCTTCGGGCGCGGGCAGGTCAGGCGGCTCCCGTCTGGTTGTGACGGTGGTGACAGACGGCTTCCCAGGTGCTGCTGGCCTCGCGGCAGCGGAGGGCGATGATGGCGTCGGCTCCTGCGACGGTCCAGTGCATGCCGGCTTGCTTGAGCCTTTGCCCGACGACTGTCTTGCAGCTCGCTTCCACGACGCCGGAGCCGACGAACAGGCCGCGGATCGGAACCAGTGGTGGCGCATGCGGGGGGCGTTGTTGAGGAAGTAGCCGAGGCTGCCTTCTCCACTTCGTCTTTCTTCACGCCTTCGAGGGGGTATTCGCGGACGGCGGCCTCGATGCCGTCGATGTCGCCGTAGTCGAGGTCCTCGAGGCGGGCGGCGAGCCACTCTTCTTTGCGGTCGCCCAGCATGAACTCCAGGGACCTGGTGAGGGAGTGCAGGTGCTCGCGGGCGTGGTAGAGGTCGACGACCTGGGTGGCCTCGGGGAACTTGGCGGTGGCGATTCCCCAGATCCAGGCGGCGCCGTCGCCGAGGATGGTGAGCTGGCGGACGTGGTCCGCGCCGCGGCGGATGCCCTCGGCCCGCACCAGGTTCCCGAACGTGGCGGCGGGCTCGAAGGTGGCGATGATGCTGGTGGAGGCCCGGTCGCGGACCGGGTAGCCGTCTTTGTCGAGCTTGTCCTGGGTGAAGAAGACGCCGAGCTTGACTTCCCGGGTGCGGGCGCGGCCGTCCTCGCCCTTGCCGTCCCGCCCGGCGGTCTCCCTCGCGGTCATCGGGACGCCGGTGCCGTCGATGACGGCGTAGAGCTTGTCGGGCAGCGGGGACGGCGGGAGAGGGACCAGCTTGCGGGAGGCGATGAGCGCGGCGCGGCCGCGGCCTGCTGCCGCGACGGCGGCGCCGCTGGCCTCGGCGGCCCGCCCGACCCGCCTGGCGTCGAGCCGGACGCCGGCCAGTTCCTCCAGCAGGCGGGCGGCTCCCGCGAACGGCCCGGCGGCAGCGGCCAGGTCGTTCATCGCGGCCAGGCCGGGCGACATCGACGCGCCGGCGACGCCGAGCTCGGCGTCCCTGGGGGCCAGGCCGTGCCCGCATTCCGCGCAGTGGTACCAGGCGCGGCTGAGGGTGACCGGGCCGAGCACGGTGTCGATGACCTTGTCCCGGTAGGCGGTGAACACGGCCTCGTGACCCTGGCCGCACGGGACCCGGGGGCCGCGGTAGCCGGAGTCGGAGGCCAGCAGCTGCCCGAGCATGCCGCAGCCCGCGGCCAGCATCCCGGCCCGGATCACCGCCTCTGCCGTTCCCAGGCTGGCATCGCCGCAGCCCAGCGACCGGGCCGCCTCCGCCGCAAGCCGCCCTATCTCGGCGGACTTCTCCGTCGCGAGCGCGGCGGAGAGCCCCCTTTTTCGCCCTCCGGCGCGGAGAGCGCATCCAGGCCGGCCGCTGGCCTCGCCTCGCAGATCTTCTCGTTCACCTCGATGACCTGCTCCACCGTCGATGCGAACTCCCCGTGCCGGGCCACCTCCCCGCGCACCTTCGCAACCTCGCCAGCGGCGAGCTGGCGGCCGACCGTCTTGCGCCTCGCCGACCTCGTCCACAGGAACCGTGGCCCGTGCCCAGGATGATCCGGGGCGGCGCACGCGCAGTTCGGCTTCCCGCACTTGCGGTAGTTCTCGCTCACCGACCCCCGCCGGAAATCGCCCAGCGACGCCAGCAGCGCGAACAGCCGGTCCCGCTCGGCCTCCAGCTCCGGCAGCGACGGCTCGGACATGGGCACCCCTCATCTGGTTGTGACAGTCACAACCAGATTTCCATCATAACCAGCGAAGATGTGGGACCCCTACGAATGTGTCGCACACCCTCTACCACCGGGTGTGCGACAGATTTGTAGGTAACCAAGATCATCTTCGGGCGCGGGCAGGTCAGGCGGCTCCCGTCTGGTTGTGACGGTGGTGACAGACGGCTTCCCAGGTGCTGCTGGCCTCGCGGCAGCGCAGGGCGATGATGGCGTCGGCTCCGGCGACGGTCCAGTGCATGCCGGCTTGCTTGAGTCTTTGCCCGACGACTGTCTTGCAGCTGGCTTCCACGACGCCGGAGCCGACGAACAGGCCGCGGGATCGGAACCAGTGGTAGCGCATGCGGGGGGCGTTGTTCAGGAAGTAGCCGAGCTCCTTCTCCGCCTCGTCTTTCTTCACGCCTTCGAGGGGGTATTCGCGGACGGCGGCCTCGATGCCGTCGATGTCGCCGTAGTCGAGGTCCTCCAGGCGGGCGGCGAGCCACTCGTCTTTGCGGTCGCCCAGCATGAACTCCAGGGAGCGGGTGAGGGAGTGCAGGTGCTCGCGGGCGTGGTAGAGGTCGACGACCTGGGTGGCCTCGGGGAACTTGGCGGTGGCGATGCCCCAGATCCAGGCGGCGCCGTCGCCGAGGATGGTGAGCTGGCGGACGTGGTCCGCGCCGCGGCGGATGCCCTCGGCCCTCACCAGGTTCCCGAAGGTGGCGGCGGGCTCGAAGGTGGCGATGACGCTGGTGGAGTCCCGGTCGCGGACCGGGTAGCCGTCCTTGTCGAGCTTGTCCTGGGTGAAGAAGACGGCGAGCTTGACTTCCCGGGTGCGGGCGCGGCCGTCCTCGCCCTTGCCCTCCCGCCCGGCGGTCTCCCTCGCGGTCATGGGGACGCCGGTGCCGTCGATGACCGCGTAGAGCTTGTCGGGCAGCGGCGACGGCGGCAGAGGGACCAGCTTGCGGGAGGCGATGAGCGCGGCGCGGCCGCGGCCTGCTGCGGCGACGGCGGCGCCGCTGGCCTCGGCGGCCCGCCCGACCCGCCTGGCGTCGAGCCGGACGCCGGCAAGTTCCTCCAGCAGGCGGGCGGCTCCCGCGAACGGCCCGGCGGCAGCGGCCAGGTCGTTCATCGCGGCCAGGCCGGGCGACATCGACGCGCCGGCGACGCCGAGCTCGGCGTCCCTCGGGGCCAGGCCGTGCCCGCATTCCGCGCAGTGGTACCAGGCGCGCGCTGAGGGTGACCGGGCCGAGCACGGTGTCGATGACCTTGTCCCGGTAGGCGGTGAACACGGCCTCGTGACCCTGGCCGCACGGGACCCGCGGGCCGCGGTAGCCGGAGTCGGAGGCCAGCAGCTGCCCGAGCATGCCGCAGCCCGCGGCCAGCATCCCGGCCCGGATCACCGCCTCTGCCGTCCCCAGGCTGGCATCGCCGCAGCCCAGCGACCGGGCCGCCTCCGCCGCAAGCCGCCCTATCTCGGCGGACTTCTCCGTCGCGAGCGCGGCGGAGAGCCCCCTTTTTCGCCCTCCGGCGCGGAGAGCGCATCCAGGCCGTGCCGCTCGGCGGCTCGCCTCGCAGATCTTCTCGTTCACCTCGATGACCTGCTCCGACCGTCGATGCGAACTCCCCGTGCCGGGCCACCTCCCCGCGCACCTTCGCAACCTCGCCAGCGGCGAGCTGGCGGCCGACCGTCTTGCGCCTGCCCGCCGACCTCGTCCACAGGAACCGTGGCCCGTGCCCAGGATGATCCGGGGCGGCGCACGCGCAGTTCGGCTTCCCGCACTTGCGGTAGTTCTCGCTCACCGACCCCCGCCGGAAATCGCCCAGCGACGCCAGCAGCGCGAACAGCCGGTCCCGCTCGGCCTCCAGCTCCGGCAGCGACGGCTCGGACATGGGCACCCCTCATCTGGTTGTGACAGTCACAACCAGATTTCCATCATAACCAGCGAAGATGTGGGACCCCTACGAATGTGTCGCACACCCTCTACCACCGCAAGCGCGACTCCATCAAAGCCCACCTGACGATCGTTTCGCAGCCTCGCCGTCGGCCGCTGGATCGAAGCTCAAACCGGCTGGTCCATCCGGAAAATTCGTCAAGACGGCCCGCTGCTACCGCACCATCAAGATCCAGGCCGCAGCACGTCATCACCGCCGCCGACCCGCTCCCCGACGACCTACGCCAAGCCCTCGACGCCATCAACTACACCGGCTGACTTGCGCACTAATTTGAGCCAACTCAGGGCCTACGGCAGAAGTGGAGAGGTCAAAGATCTCTTCAAGGGCATCTGCGAGCGTGGTGTCGCGCTCATCGAGGATCGCGGCATACCGGGAGGTGACCTCAAGGCTGCCGTGCCCTGCGCGCTGACGGACCTTTTGCAGGTCTACCCCCTTATCGATGGCCCAGCTGATCCCAGTGTGACGGGCCTTGTAAGGGGTGAATGCATCGGGTAGCCCGGTGCTATCCCTCGCCGCGTTCCAGAAGCGCGTCCATACGTCTGCCGTGAGGAATTCGGTGCCATCGCGGCGCCAAGTGTTGATCTTGCTGAGCTGACCGGTTTCGGCTCGCTGTTCGGTCTGCTGGCGACGCCGTTTGCGCTGGTATTCACGCCCGAACGCGTTGCATTCAACATCTGCTGCCCGAAGTCGAAGTCGCAGGGGCGGAAGCCGATCATCTCGCAGGGCCGCGCCCAGGTGGTGACGTTCAGCCTCGAGCTGTATCCCTCGTCGAAGGCCATCTGGCATATCGCGGATAGGACCTTGCGTGTCGCGCGTATTGTGACCTGTGATGCTTCCTCGGCTGGGAGTACCTTGACCAGGAGGTTGAAGAAGGTCTCCCGGTTGACCTCACCGATCCGCAGGTGACCGATGTACGGGACCATGTGGTTCTTAACAACGTAGGCATACTCCTGGCGATGTTTGTGACTCATCGCGTGGTGACGAAGGAAGCGCTGATCGCAGAAGTCCGAGATCGTCTTCTTGGCCTTGTCGGCCGGGCTCGTCTCCTGGAGGAATCCGCGCGCGTGACGCTCTTCCTCCATGGCTATCTCATAGGCCCGTTCATGCGAGTCATAGGTGCCCGCTGACTTGCGCGTCCCGTCGGCCGCCTGGTAGACGCCGATATACCGTTTGCCAGACCGACTGTCTCGTTCGATCACGTACGCCATGTCGGACCTCCGGTTTGGCAGCGGCTTTGTTAGATGAAATGTTAGCCAGACCCTCCGACAGTGGACTGCAACAGACTCCACCGACTAACAGAAAGTCGCTCTCCACCTGCCACTTCATAATTCCAGAGTACCCCTACTTCGCGAAGTATGGATTTTCGGCGGCACCACCGAGATCCAGAAGGAAATCATCGCCCGCGGCCTGGGCCTATAGGACTGACCTGGCACTTTACGAAGCCTGTGCATCAACTTCTAACAGGTTGTTGGGCAGGATGTTAGATCCGGCGGCAGGCGGCGAGCCCGTGTCGGGTAGTGGAGGGACCTGCCGGGCAGTCTCTCCCCCGCGCCTGCGCCGCGGTGAGGGCCTTTCCCGGCTGACGGCGTTGCGCTTGAGTCATCCGCCTCCCAGCTCTGGGCGTGAACCACCCAGCCAAGACTCCTGCTTGGCAGCCGGCTGGCCGGTCCCGTCTGCCCTACAGCGTGATCACGATCTTGCCGTGCACGTGCCGGCCGTTCTGCAGTGCGACGGCGTCGCGGATCTTCTCGATCGGGAAGGCCGCGGCGATCGGCACCGTGAGCTGGCCGGCCAGGATCGCGCCGGTGATCCGCTCCATATCGGCCGTCGTAGCCGCGCCGCCGAACGCCGGGCGGACGCCGCCGGGCGGGTTGGGGCCAGCGGCGATCGTCGCGATCCGCTCGGGCGGCACGCCGAGCGCGAGCGCGGCCTCGGCGGCCTCGGTGCCGAACAGGTCCACTGCCGCGGTCACGCCGGCGGGGGCCAGGACCCGGATCCGGTCGGCCAGTCCCGGCCCGTACGCCACGGGCGAGGCGCCCAGTCGCCGCACGAACTCGAAGGTGCCCGGGGAAGCGGTCCCGATCACGCTCGCGCCGGCCAGCCGCGCGAGTTGCACCGCGAACACCCCGGTGCCGCCGGCGGCGCCGCCGACCAGCACGGTGTCGCCGGACCGCAGGCCGGCCGCCGTCAGGGCGGCGGCGGCGGCGCGGCCGGCGACCGGGATGAGGCTCGCCACGTCGTCGCCGATGCCGTCGGGCGTGCGCCACAGCGCACTGGCGGACGTCTTGACCACGACGAAGTCGGCGACGGCCTGCCCCATCGCGCCTCCGTAGACCCGCTCGCCTACGGCGAACCCGTCGGCGTTCGCGCCGGCCTCGTCGATAACGCCGGCGAAGTCATAGCCGAAGCCGGACGGTAGCGACAGGCCGAACTGCTGCGCCATCGCGGGATTGGCGGAGAACATCCCGTCCATCGCGTTCAGGCCCGCCGCCCGTACCCGGACGCGGACTTCGCCCGGTCCGGCGTGCGGCTCAGGGACCTCCCGCACCTCCAGTACCTCGGGACCGCCGTAGGTCTCGTAGATGACAGCTTGGCTCATGCGCATGCCCCTAACCAGGTTGATAGAACTTAGTTCTGTCACTTACTATACATTCCGACAGAACCAAGTTCCAAGGTTTACAAAACTAAGTTCCGTACGTTTGGGAGGTCGATGGAACTGAGTGCCCTACACTGTCTCCATGCCCCGATGGCAGCCGAACGCACGCGAGCAGCTCACCCGGGCCGCCCTCAGCCTCTTCGCCGAGCGCGGCTACGAGAACACCACCGTGGTCAACATCGCGGAGCGCGCCGGCCTGGGGAAGACCACGTTCTTCCGGTACTTCCGCGACAAGCGCGAGGTCCTGTTCGGCGCGGACGCGCTGGTCGACGTGGACGGCGAGATAGCCGCGGCGCCGGCCGGGGCGTCTTCGATCGAGGCGGTCGCCGCCGCCCTGGACGCGGCCGGAGCGCAGGCGTTCACCCCGGCCAGGCGTGAGATCCTAGCCTTGCGGCAGTCGGTGATCGACGCCAACCCGGAACTGCAGGAGCGCGAGGCGCTGAAAAGCATCGCCCTCACCGCGGCGATGACCGACGCGCTCCGGCGGCGCGGCGTCCCCGACCTGACCTCGTCCGTGACTGCCCAGCTGGGCACGCTCACGCTGAAGATCGCCTTCGACCGCTGGATCGCCGCGGCCAACACCGTGGACTTCGCCCCGCTCGCCCGGCAGGTCCTCAGCGAGGTCCGGGCAGCCGCTGCGCAGTGACGCGCGGTCCCGGCCAGCGCGCAGACACGCGTGGACGCCGCCTGGTCCCTCGCCGGCTAGCACGCAAGCGGTCCGCTGAAATCGACCAGCGAGCCCGCACTGTAGTGAATCCGCCCCGAAGAACGGAGAGCACCCGTGGACCCAGTCACCGACCTGGCAGGCGTTCTTGCTGAAGTGGGACGCCTGATCGAGTCAGTGCCAGAGCAAGGATGGTCTGCCCCTACCCCCTGTGATGACTGGGACGTCCGGGCCCTGGTCGATCACATGCTTGACCTTCAGCGGACCTTCCTGGCCAACGCGACGGGGAAGCCTTCCCCTCCAGCGTCCAGTTACCGCGACAGCGCGGCAGCGCTGGTGAGCGCCTACCGAGAAGATGGTGCGCTAGAGCGCACCATCCCGGACCGGCTCGGGGAGATCTCCGGGCTTACGGCCGTGAACATCCTGATCACCGAGCACCTCGCCCACGGCTGGGACCTGGCCCGGGCCCTGGGCGTCAGGCCGTCGTTCGACGAGGCCGTGGTGACCCGGGCGATCGATTTCGCAAACGCGCTGGGCCCGAAGCTACCGCCGGAGCTGCGACGCTTCAAGGACGCGCAACCAGTACCGGACGAGGCCCCAACCATCGACCGGCTCGCCGCACAGCTCGGGCGGACGCCAGCTACCTGAGCCGCTCCCTCAACTGGCCCCACGCCGCGGTGGGGTCACGACGGCCTCAGCCCTTGAGGCCGGTACGGGCCAGGCCTTCTACGAACTGGCGCTGGGCGAACAGGAAGACGATAAGGACTGGGATGGCGGTCATTGTGGCGCCCGCGAGCTGGGTGTTCCACATCGGCGTGCCATACGTGTCCACGAAGTGGGTTATCGCTTCGGGGAGGGTGTAGCGGCTGGGCGAGGAGAGGTAGACCGTTGGCTCTAGGTACAGGTTCCACACGTTGAGGAAGGCAAAGATCGAGACCGCGGCGATGGCGGGGCGGGCCAGTGGCATTGCGATCCGCCACCAGGTGCCGAAGCGGCCGAGGCCGTCGAGGCTGGCGGCCTCTTCCAGTTCCTTCGGCAGCGTGATGAAGAACTGGCGCATGATGAACGTGCCCATGACGCTGTAGGAGCCGAAGCTGGTGCCGAGCAGCAGCGGCCAGGAGGTGTCGATCATGCCCCACTTGTTGAACATCTGGAACAGCGGGACGATCGACACCTCGGAGGGCACGAGGAGGCCCGCCAGGACGACCAGGAAGAGCAGGTTCTGCCCGGGGAACCGGATCCGCGCGAACCCGTAGCCGGCCATCGCGGAGATCACCACAGTGATGACGGTGACGATCACCGAGATGTAGATGCTGTTGAAGTACTGCTCGGCGAACGGCTGGAAGGTGAATGCCTGCGAGTAGCCCTGCAGCGTCGGGTGCAGGGGCACCAGCGATGGCGGGAACGCCAGGATGTCGTTGACCGTCTTGAACGATGAGGTCACCATCCACCAGATCGGAAACACAAAGGGGACGGCCATCACGGTCAGCAGCAGGTAGAGGAGTGCACGTGCGGACAGCCGGCGCTGCCGCGCGGCCCTGGCGCCACCAGCCCGCCAGGCACCGGCTCCGACGGTTGCGGCCAATGGTCTCACTGCTCATAGAACACCCACTTCTTCCTCAGCTGCCACTGGATGACCGTCAGGATGAGCACGGCGGCGAACAGCAGCACGGCGAGGGTCGCGCCGTAGCCGAACTGATGGAACTGGAACGCCTGCTGGTACAGGTAGTAGACGAGGACAGTGGTAGACAGGCCCGGGCCGCCCTGCGTCAGCACGTCGATCTGGGCGAAGACCTGCAGCGAGCGACGATCCATCCGTACGAGGCCGCCAACCTGGAGAATCAGCAGGGCTGGTACACCGGTGAAGGCGCGGTGTACGTGTACGTGCCCGCACAGGTCGGGCATGGGGCGACATGTACTGGCCGACGGCCGACAAGTACCGGATACCCGGGGTCACGCGCGACACCCGCACCTACAAGCTCGGCCAGTCCCGGTCCTCGACCAGCACCTGGGCCGGAGGTGCGGCACTCGACGGGCGACTGGCTCTCGGGATGGGCCTTGCCCCAAGCGGACAGACGCTGCGCGCCAGCAAGTCCTGGTTCTGCGCCGACGACGCGATCATCTGCCTCGGGGCCGGAATCACCAGCACTGACGGCCACGACGTAGAGACGGTAGTCGAGAACCGCAGCATCGGCCAGAACGGCACGCTGCCGCTGACGCTGGACGGAACCGACCTGACGACCACCAGTTCGACGCCGCAGACCTTCACACCGGCCTGGGCCGCCGTCGACGGCGTGTGCGGCTACGTGTTTCCCGGCCGGGGTCCGGTGACCGTGCTCCGCGAGGACCGCTGGGGGAAATGGACCGACATGGACTTGCGCGGGGTCTACGAGGACGACACGACCTACACCCGTCGGTTCATCACGCTGTGGATCGATCACTGAACGAACCCGGCCAACGCGTCCTACGCCTACGTGCAGCTACCGGGTGCGACGGCGCAGGATACGGCGCGGTTCGCCAGCCGCAACCCGATCCGCATCCTGGTGCGCGGCCTCGGCCTCTAGCGCCGACCAGCTCCGAGCTAGCCCCACGTGCGCGGGGCTGAGGCCGGGGGGCGCCTCCTGGACAAATCGTTGCATAACGTAAACTAATTAGCCATGAACACCGGGGAGTGCGTGCGTTTATGGTGGCTCAGCCCGTTAGGCGTCACTCTGGCAGGCATACAGGTGTTGGTTTCAGGTCTCCCGTACGCAAGCGCCGGGCGCCCTGGCTGGACTGGCTGGCGGGCACGGACCCGGGGCTCATGCGGCTGCGCCTGGCCACCGAGATCGTGTTCACCATCGGGGTCGTTCTCGCGGCGGAGTGGGGCTTCGTGCGGGCTACCGGTGCCTTGCTCCAGCCAGTGCCCGCCGGGGCCCCAGCGGCCCTCGCCGCGGAACTGGCGTCCGCGAATCACGCGCTGACGGTGATCGCGGTGCTGCTTGGTGCGCTCACGGCGATGCTCAGCGTTCTCGGCATGACCACGGACGTGGGAGCGCGGAGCCAGCTCGTCACTGGTCTTTTCCTGCAGGTCCCGTTCGTCGCCACGCTCGCTCTTGGCCTGAGCCTGCACTCCCGGGCGGCGTCCCTGGTGCTGTTGGTCGTGCTGCTGACGGCGGGCACGTACTGCCGCCGCTTCGGACCGCGTGGGTTCACCGGCGGACTGCAGGCTTTCCTGGGCGCGTTCCTCGGCTTCTTTTTGCAGAGTCTCGTGACCGTCGCTGAGCTGGGCTGGCTTGCCGCCGAAATCGGGCTCGGCGTGGCGGTGACGATCGCCGTCCACTTCACGTTGTTCCGCCCGCGTCCGGCCGCAGCGCTACGGCGCATGCAGCGTTCGTATGCGGCGCGCGCCCACGACCTGGTGAGCGACGTCGCTGACCTGTTCGCGGCGGTGGCTGGCTCGCGTGATTCTTCTCGCCACGGTCGCGCCGAGAAGAAGCTGCAGCGTCACCTGCTGCGCCTGAACGAGACCGCGCTGCTCATCGACGCGCAGCTGGATAGCCCGGCGGCCGTCCCTGCGGGGTGGAGCGCGGCCACGCTGCACCAGCGCTTGTTCGACTCGGAAGCGGCGCTCGGCAACCTGGCGCGGTTCGCCCTCGCGATCGCCAGGCGGCGATTCCCGGCGCCTCTCAGCGCGCAGGCGGCCAGCGTCCTGGCAACCGCCCGTGATGCGGACCTGGCTGGCGTGCGGGACAGCGTGGCCGCGATCCGGGCGCTGATGGACATCATTGATTCAGAACGGCTCGCGGTGACTTCGGCGGACCGTGTGCTTCTTCATCGATTCGCGACGTCGGCCATGGACTTCGCCGCCGCGACAGAAGCGTTCCGGCGGTACCCGGCCGGCCCGGCACCGGATGACGAGGCGGACGCTGGGTTCCGGGTCCAAGTCGCGTCACCGGGCGGGTGGCTGCCGGGCTCGGCGTTCGTCGCGGGGGCGGCGTCTAAGGAACGGGGTGGCGGGGGAGTGCGCGTCCGGGTCGTGCTCGCGCCCCACGTACGGATAACCATTCAGATATGCGTCGCCGTCAGCGTCGCGATCATCGCGGGCGATGCCCTGTCCGGGCAACGGTTCTACTGGGCGCTGATCGCCGCGTTCATCACCTTCAACGGCGCCAACACGGCAGGAGAGCAACTGCGCAAGAGCCTGTTCCGGGTCGCGGGCACGCTCGTCGGCGTGGTCATCGGGTCTGCCCTGGCGCACTTGGTAGGCGATCGGCTGGGCGTGCAGATCGTCGTCGTGCTGGCGGCGTTGTTCTTCGGGCTGTACTTGATGCGGGTGAACTACATGTTCATGACCATCGGCGTCACGGTGATGGTCTCGCAGCTGTTCGTGGAGCTGGGTGAGTTCTCCAACAGCCTGCTGGAGCTCCGGCTGGAGGAGACCGCGCTCGGTGCGGGGGTGGCGATAGCGACCGTGCTGCTCGTGCTGCCGCTGCATTTCAACCGGGTGGCCCGTGTCGCGGCACGGCACCAGGTCGAGGCGCTCGCCGACCTGAGCCGCCGCTGCGTGGACCGGCTCGCCGATCCTGCCAGCGACACTGGCTCAGACCTGCAGCTGCGGTCCGCCGCGCGGCGCGTAGACCTGGCCTACCAGGCAATGGTCGCGACCGTAAGGTCCTCGCGGACTCCGATGTTCGGCCGGGTGGCCACCCGGACGGCCGGCTTCATGGCAACCGCCGCCGCTGCCAGGCACTATGCCCGCAACCTGATCCTCGACTCAAGCACG
The DNA here is from genome assembly GCA_963748785.1 of uncultured Actinomycetota bacterium. GTDB lineage: Bacteria > Actinomycetota > Actinomycetes > Streptosporangiales > Streptosporangiaceae > Trebonia. The sequence continues at coordinate 142,192 of CAVVKP010000013.1, forward strand.
CGCTACCCCGTCCTGTTCCCGTCCGCCACGGCTGACCTGGATACCGCCCGCCGCCGACTGGATGACTCAGCCGCCGTTATTACCGCGGCCCTGCACCCGGGAGGTGCTCCAGACGGCACGGGCGGGCAGTACGTCCGCTCGGCTTCCTTGTTCGCGAAGGTGGCGGACACGCTGCCCGACGACGGTCTCCCGAGCCGCCTCCAGCTCGCGCTGCACGACCTGCAGTTGTTCGACGGCGCCATGGCCGAAGCGGCTCGCTGGGCGGGTATCCCCGTCGCCGACCTTGACACCAGCCCAGGCCAGGTTCCCGCTCCGGTCTGATCGCCGCAATGACCGCCCTCGCCAGCCGTCGCCGCCTGGAGCTAGTGCCGTCGGCAATGGCGTGTCGTGCCACCACCCCGTGAATGAGCGCAGACAGTGGTCCGCGTACTTGCTTCCCACTCTTCGAGCTGTCCCGGCAGCTCCTCCGCCGACGTGAACCTCACTGCCTGCAGCCCCAGCGCCGTGGCCGCTAGCACGTTCTCGGCGCGGTCGTCGATAAACAGTACGGACTGGGGCGTTGCGCCTAGGCCATCGAGCACGGCTTGGTATACCGCAGGGTCGGGCTTGGCCCGACCTAGCCAGCAGCTATAGAAGCGACGATCGAACCTGGGAGACCATTTGCTACGGTCGATTTCGGTGGCGAGCGTTTCCGGGGCATTCGAGAGCAAGGCGAGCCGCACGCCTGCGTGAGTCCCGAACTTGATCAGCGCGGGAAGCGTCCGAGGGTTGAGCGTCATCCACCCGGCGACGTCCACCCGGACCATCGCCTCTACTAGTTGCGGCTCAGCCTGGAGTTCCTGGCCAAGGACAGCTGACCAGTAAGCACAGTCGGACTGGCCGAGGTCATAGGCCGGGCGGAATTTCCAGTACCGATCGCGAAACTCATCCGGCTGCATTCCGGCGAATTCCGCCAGTTCCAGGATGGTCTCAGCAGACAGGGGGCCCGAGATCACCTCGCCGTAGTCAGCCAGGATCCAGCGCGTCATGGCGTGCCGCCAGATCCTGCGGGAGAAGCCGGTCCTTGCGGGGCGTTACGCAACGCACGGGACAGAAGGGTGCCGACGGCCACGAACGCGGTCAGGAAGGGCAGGAGACCGAGTGCCAGAGGCAGGGAGGCGAGTGACGCAAGGTGACCGATCAAGGGTGGACCGCACACGAAACCGGTCCAGCCGCAGGCCGACACGGTCGCGACGGCCGTGCCGGGGTGCAGTCCCGCAATGCGGCCCGCAGCGCTGAACACGGTGGGTATCACTGAGGCCAGGCCAATTCCGAGGAAGACGAAGCCCACGATCGCGGCAGCCGGACGGCCGATCGCGAGTCCGGCCGCAAATCCGGCCGTCGCCACGGCTGCCAGCGCCGGAAGAAGGCGTGACGGCTGGAAGCGCCCGAGCAGCCGGTTGCCCGACAGCCGCACGGTGACCATGGCGAGCGCGAAGGCAGCATAGCCCAGGCCCGGCACAACGCCAGTGGCGTGCAGCGGTCCAGAAAGGTAGACCGACGCCCAGTCGGCGCTGGCCCCCTCGCAGAGCATCCCAGCGAACGCGATCGCCCCGAGCAAAATCATTCCGCCGGACCAGCGGGAGGCAGACAGCGTGTCGGTCTTCGGCTGCTCGTCAGCGCCCGGAGGCTCGATCGCATCAGGGAGCATTCGCGATGTGAGCAGGCCAGCCCCGAGCAAGGCGATCGTGCCGAGGATGAGGAGCTGCGGGGTCAGGGTCAGCCCGGCGCCCACGGCCAGCGCGCCGATCCCGGCGCCGGCAAATGAGCCGATGCTCCAGCTTCCATGCAGGCCCGACATCAGTGGGCGTCGGCCGGCTCGCTCCACCGCGATCGCCTGGGTGTTCATGGCCACGTCAAGCGTCCCCTGGAACGCGCCCCAGATGAACAGTGCGCCGAACAGGGCGGCCAGGCTGCCCGTGAGACCGACCAGCGGCCCGGTCGCGCAGTAGCCAACGAGGGCGACCTGGACAACCCGGCGACTGCCTAGCTTCGGAATCAGGTACGACGCCAGCAGCATCGCGGCGACCGATCCGACCGGCGCCCCGAGCAGCGCGACGCCCAGTGTTCCGTCAGTCAGCCCGAGGTTCCGCATGACATGCGGGATATGCGCCGTCCACGAGGCGAACAATAGTCCGTGCGCCACGAACACGGCCGTTACCGCGATGCGCGGCGATCGGATTCGGGCCGGCCGGGCGCGGGGCTCGATCACCAGCGTGGGACTAGACACGCCGAACCTCCACCCCGGCGGCCTCGAGCTCCGCTAGCGGCTCGCTCGGGGCGGACGAGTCGGTCACCAGGATGTCGAACGCTGACAGCGTGCCGGCCACCGCCAGGGCCGATCGCCCGAACTTCGCAGCGTCTGCGACGAGGATCCTTCGCCCGCCCGCCGCGAACAGCGCCTGCTTCACCGCGGCATCGCCAACATCGTGAGCCATGACGTGCCCGTCGGCGGAGATTCCGCAGCAGCCAAGCACTACCGTGTCGAACCGCAGTGTCGCGATGCTGGCCAGGGCGAGCGGGCCGACCATCGCCAGCTCGCCCGGGCGGGTTTCGCCGCCCGGCATCATCAGGCGGACAGAGCCCGAGCCAGCCAGCGCCATCGCGGCATGCAGTGACAGCGGCATGGCCGTAAGCCGCCGGTCGGCCAGCAGGCGGGCGACTTCCATGACGGTGGTGCCGCTGTCCAGCCCGACCGCCTCGCCATCAGCAATCAGGCCCGCGACATCGCTGGCGATGCGCTTCTTCGTGTCGAGGGCGTCGAGCTCCCTCATGGCGAACGGCAACTCCTCGCCGCGCATCATCAGGTTGACCGCACCGCCGCGTACCCGTCGTGCGACTCCGCGCTCGACCAGGACATCAAGGTCTCGCCGAACCGTCATCTCGGCGGTACCGAACTCAGCAGCCGCCGTCGCCACGTCGACCCGGCCATGCACTCGCAGTGCCTCGACGAGCAGGTTGATCCGTGCTGTTGCGTCCATGGGTCTGAACTTTACATCACCCATGTTCGCTCGCACAAAAAAGATGTGCGTACAATTCCTCCGCCGATCAGGCCGTGCAACCGTCGCAACCCGCCCTGTCCTGGACATCTAGGCGAATAACGCGCCCGAGCCCGGTACGAAAAAAACGCGTCCGCCAGCCCCACGGTGTGAACCTCAGCGCTCGCGGACGAGTTCGTTGAGCGTCTCGCGCAAAAGGCTTGGGTCACCGCGCATGATCGCGGCGGACGCCGCGACGTTGCGGTCGGCGTCGAGGTGCTGCCAGTCAAGGCGATGGCCGGCGTCGCCGGCGAGCTGCTCGAAGAAGGCGCGTTGGGCTCTGCCGTTGCCCTCGCGGAACGGGTGGATGGCGTTGACCTCGCCCAGGTAGTAGGTCAGCCCCTCAATGAACGCGTCCCGGGGCAGGCGGCGCAGCAGGTCATCCTGGTGCAGGGCGCGGAAGGTCTCGGCTGCCGCGGACTCGATGAACTGCGGCAGGCAGAAGGTGGCACCCTTGCCGATGGCGACGGTCCGGACGCGCCCGGCCCAGTCGTAGATGTCGCCGAAGATGCGGTGGTGGATGGCGCACAGGTGCGATAGGTCGTAGCTGGAGCGGACCTGCGCTTCCTTGAGGTAGATGAGCGCCGCGTGGGTAATCTCCCGCTCCGCGGCGGCCAGCTCGTCACTCGTGGTCAGGCCGAATTTGTTGCGCAGGATTCCCGTTGCCGGGTCGGCGTACGGGTCGCCGGGCACCTACGGCTGCCGGTAGCGGGCGACGGTCCTGCGGTAGAGTTCCGCAGCGCTTATCTCCCCGTCCACGTAGGCCGCCACTTCCCGGTCATGTTCCGGGCTGACGGGGGCGGGCACTTCGACCTGCACCGACTGTGCCGCTGACAGGACGTCGTCGAGGCGAGCGCGCTCGCGGGCCAGGGCCTCATAGCGTTCGTAGGCCTCGTACGGAATGAGGATCGCCTCGGGCTTGCGGTGCGACCCGAAGGCGACCGGCTCCGCTCCCGCGCCTTCGCGCCGGAACCGGGCGAGGATCCCCGACAGCCGCGCCCGTACCTCTGACAGCGGGTGTACTCGAATCACCGCAGGGCTAGCCACACTTTTAGTGTACCCAAAACTTGTACAACAATCAGGCCAGGTGGCCGTCCCGTTACGCGCCCTGGACGTCGAGGGCGGCGCGGACGATGCTGTCGGTGTCGATGCCGTGGCAGGCGTAGACCTCGTCCAGGGAGCCGGACTGGCCGAAGCTGGTGACGCCGAGGTTGACGGCCGGGCACGCGGTTGACCGTGGACAGGAACGCGAGCGTGTGCGGGTGCCCGTCGAGCACGGTGACCAGCGGGGTGGCGCGGGCGGCGGGGAACACCTGGTCCAGGATCCAGGTGGGCGCGTCCGCCCGGCCCTGGCGGGCCAGCAGGGCCTGGAAGAGCAGGCCGGGGCTGGTCACGCAGACCACGTCGGCGGGGGTGCCGGCGTCGCGCAGGCGCGCGGCGGCGGCGACCGCCTCGGGGACCATCGCGCCCATCGCGACGATGGTGACCCGTGGCGGCGACGAGGCGGCCACGAGCCGGTAGGCGCCGGCGACCGCCTGGCGGCGGCGTCGTTCGCGGGCGGCCGGGTCGGCGGGCACCGCGGCGAGGGCCTGGTTGACCGGGCGGGTGGACAGCCGCAGGTAGGCCGAGCTGCCGTCCGGCCTGCCCAGGCGGGCCAGGCAGGCGAGCAGCACCCACTCGGTGTCGATGGCGAAGGCGGGCTCGTAGCTGACGCAGCCCGGCTGCTCGATGCCGATGGACGGCGTGGTGACCGACTGGTGCGCGCCGCCTTCCGGGGCGAGGGTGACCCCGGACGGCGTGCCGACCAGGATCGACTGGCCGCCCGCGTAGATGCCGAACGACCACGGCTCCAGGGCCCGCTCCACGAACGGGTCGTACATCACGCCGATGGGCAGCAGCGGCTGCCCCCAGCGGCTCCACGTGGCGCCGAGCTCGCCGAGCAGCCCGACCAGGTTGGTCTCGGCGATGCCCAGCTCGATGTGCTGCCCGGTCGGCTTCTCCCGCCAGTGCAGCAGCGTCTCGGCGTCGTCGGCGAACCAGTCGACGCGCTCGCTGGCCGACCACACGCCCACCTTGTTGATCCAGCCGCCGAGGTTGGTGCTTGAGCTGACGTCGGGGCTGACCGTCACGATGCGCCGGGCCGCCTCCGGCGCCTGCCGGGTCAGGTCGAGCAGCGCGCGGCCGAGCGCGGCCTGGGTGCTGGCGGTGCCCGACGGGGTCCGGCCGATGTCGGCCGGGATGCCGGGCGCCGGGTGTGCCTCGACGGCGGGCCGCCGCAGCCGCCGGCCGGCCTCGGCGCAGCGCCGGCCCGCGTCGCTGCCGGAGTCGAAGGGCAGCCACGGGTGGGCCGGGTCGGTGCCGAGCCGGGCCGCGAGCTCGGCGAACTGCTCGCGGGTGAGCAGCGCGGAGTGGTTCTGCGGATGCCCCTCGGTGGGCAGCCCGTGCCCCTTGATCGTGTAGGCGAAGATGACGGTGGGCCGGGTGTCGTCGATGGCGCCGTACGCCTGGTCGAGCGCCGCCAGGTCGTGGCCGCCCAGGTTGCGGACCGCCGCGGTCAGCGTGCCGTCGTCCAGGGTGGCGACGAGCGCGGCGACCGCCGGGCTGTCGCCGGGCAGCCGCTCTCGCAGCTGGGCGGCGTCGCAGCGCAGCAGCCGCTGGTACTCCTGGTTCGGCATCGCGTCGATGCGGGCGCGCAGCTCGGCGCCGCCCGGCCGGGTGAACAGCTCCTCAAGCAGCTGCCCGTACTTGACCGTGAGCACCTGCCAGCCGGCGCTGGCGAACATGCCCTGCAGCCGCCCGGCGGCGATGTTCGGCACCACCCGGTCCAGCGACTGCCGGTTGAGGTCCACCACCCAGACGATCTCGCCCAGCTCGGCGATGCCGGGGTCGGCGACGGCCTCCCAGACGGCGCCCTCGTCCAGCTCGGCGTCGCCGAGCAGCGAGTACTGCCGTCCGGTGCCGGCGCCGCCGAACGCCCCCTCGGTGTACCGGCGGGCGAGCGCGCCCCAGATGGGCGCGGTGGCGCCGATGCCGACCGACCCGGTCGAGTAGTCGACCGGGTCCGGGTCCTTGGACCGGCTCGGGTAGCTCTGCAGGCCGCCGAGCGCGCGCAGCCGGGGCAGGTGCCGCTCGTCCAGCTCGCCGGTCAGGTAGTTGATCGCGTGCAGCACCGGGGAGGCGTGCGGCTTGACCGAGACCCGGTCCTGCGGGCGCAGGTGCGAGAACCACAGCGAGGTCATGATCGACACCATCGAGGCGCTCGACGTCTGGTGGCCGCCCACCTTCAGCCCGGACGGGTTGGGCCGGACCAGGTTGGCCTCGTGGATGATCGCGGTCGACAGCCACAGCACCCGCCGCTCGATCTCTCGCAGCACGCCGAGGTCTGTCATGTGCTCACCACCATGGTCACAAAGTTTGGGCGATCTCGGCTAAAATCACAGCACGCTGGGCAGGATTGCACAACGTGGCCAATTGATATTAAGCAATCTGCCCAACCGGCAGCGTGAAGGCCACACGGAAGGTGGGCATCATGCGCAACGCGGACCGCATCGACCAGACCGACGCCCGGCTGCTGCTCGCCCTGGTCGGGCAGCCGAGGGCGCCGGCGGTCGCGCTGACCGGGCAGACCGGGCTGTCCCGCAACACCGTGCAGGCGCGGATCGCGAAACTGGAGCGCCAGGGCGTGCTCGACTCAGTTGAACGGCAGATACCGCCCGCCCTGCTCGGCTACCCGCTCACCGCGTTCGTCACCACCCGGGTGACCCAGCGCCGCCTCGACGAGGTGGCGGCCACGCTGGCCGAGATCCCCGAGGTGCTCCAGGTGCACGGGATCAGCGGGGAGATCGACCTGCTCGTCCACGTGGTCGCGGCCGACGGCGATGACCTGTACCGCGTCGCGGGCCAGGTCCTGGCCATCCCGGGCGTGGAGCGCACCAGCACCGCGCTGGTGATGCGGGAACTGGTCAGCTACCGGGTCACCCCGCTGCTGGCCCGGGCCGCCGCCGGGCAGTAACCGGGCGGCGGCCGCGACGGGGCCGCCGCGCTTGAACGGGGAACCCGGGCGGGTCCATGTCTTCCGCCCATCGACACGCGGTGATATAAAAACGGTGCACTCACATACTGTCGAGTACTAAACACCCGGAGTAAATAGTGCGTACCCCTCGCGTGCTCGCTGTCGGCATGCCCGTGCTCACCCTGGGCCTTACCGCGGCATTCCTCGGCCTGGGCGCCCCCGCCCACGCCGCCGCCTCCGTCAACTACGTCGCCCTCGGCGACTCCTACGCCTCGGGACTCGGTTCCGGCGACACCAGCGGTTCCTGCGACCAGAGCCCCAACGCTTACGGACCGCTGTGGGCGAAGGCCAACTCGCCGGCGTCGTTCCAGTTCGCCGCCTGTTCCGGCGCGACCACCACCGACGTCATCAACAGCCAGCTGTCGCCGCTCAGCGCGTCGACCACGCTGGTCACCATCACCATCGGCGGCAACGACGCGGGCTTCTCCTCGACCATGGAAACCTGCGTGCTCGACTCCACCAGCTCGTGCCAGAGCGCGGTCTCGGCCGGCGAGCAGATCATCGCGCAGACGCTGCCCGGCCGCCTCAACACCACCCTGTCCGACATCCGCGCCCACGCGCCCAACGCCAAGGTCGTGGTGGTCGGCTATCCCGACTTCTATGACCTGAGCGCCTCGTTCTGCATCGGCCTGTCCAGCGCCGACCACCAGGCGCTCGACGGCGCCGCCGACCAGCTGGACGCCGCGCTGAAGACCGCCGCGGCCGCCAACGGCGACACGTTCGCCGACGTACGCGGCCAGTTCTCCGGGCACGAGCTGTGCGACGGCTCTGGCTGGCTGAACTCCGTCACCCTGCCCATCGACGCCTCCTACCACCCGACCGCCGCCGGCCAGAAGGACGGCTACCTGCCGGTGCATGACCGCCGCCGCGGCGGCCGTCGGCCAGTAGCCGGGCAGGAAAAACGCGAACGGCCCGCTGGTCCGCCTGGACCCGCGGGCCGTTTCGCGTCGCCTGGACGTTAGCGCCCCCAGAGCCGGCGCAGGTGCGGGACCAGGTCGCCCGGCCGCTCGTCGGGGAAGAGGAGCTTCGCCCCGTCGACCTCGACCACGTCCCGCGCCCCCGGGATCATGTCCCGCAGGTAGTAGGCCCACTTCAGTTCGAACGCGTCGTCGCCGGTGCCCCAGACCACCAGCGTGGGCACCTCCAGGGCGTGCAGGGCGCCGCTGACCGCGTCCAGGTCGGCCGGGTCCAGCGCGGCGACCAGCCGCTCGAAGTCCCGGGCTCGCTCGATGGTCCCGGCGGCCGCGCTCAGGTAGGCCGCCCAGACCTCGTTCGGGACCCGCTCCGGGTGCTCGTAGCCGGCGGTGAGCGGGTTGGCGGCCCAGGTCGCCGGGTCGGCGGCGAGCGCGGCCAGCCCGGGCGCCAGCACGACCGCTGCCGTGCCTGCTCGACCACGGGGGCGAACTCGGCCGGCGGGAAGTTGCCCTCGCACTCGCAGTTGGTCAGGGTGAGCGTCCGCAGCCGCCCCGGGTGGCGGCCGGCGAAGATCTGCGCGATCGCGCCCCCGGTGTCGTTGCCGACCAGGTCCACCTGGTCCAGGCCGAGCCCGTCGCACAGGTCGGCGACCACCAGGGCGAGCCCGCCGGGCGACATGTCGTCGCGGGCCGGGGTGCCGCCGTGGGCGGGCAGGTCGATCGCGATGCACCGGCTGGTGTCGCGCAGTTCCTGCACGACGTGCCGCCAGAGCAGGCCGCTGGTGCCGAGCCCGTGTACGAACAGCGCCACCGGGCCGGAGCCGAACTCGGTGTAGGCGATCTCGCCCGCCGGCGTGTCGAGCGCGCGGCGCTGCGCGGTGAACGTGCGTACGTCCATGAGATCCTCCATCTAACAGACCGACTGTCGGTCTATTAGAAGCATACCGACTATCGGTCTGTCAAACACCCGGGCGCGGCGCGCTGGGCCAGCCGGGTCGCACGGCGGGTGACAGCAGGTACAAATGAGTTCTATGACGCAGCAGCAGCCAGCCGGCGCGGGCAAGCGGGCGGCGCAGGGACGCGCCACGCGCGGCCAGCTCATCGAGGTGGCCACCCCGCTGTTCGCCGAGCACGGCTACGAGGGCACCTCGATCGAGGCGGTGCTGGTTGCCGCCGGGGTCAGCCGGGGCGCCCTCTACCACCACTTCGCCGGCAAGGAAGCCCTGTTCGAGGCGGTCATCTCGGCGGTCACCGAGCGCGCCACGGCCGAGCTGCAGGAGACGATCGGCGCCGTCACCGACCCGGTGGACGCGCTGCGCACCGCCGCCGTCGCCTGGATCGACCTGGCCCGCGACCCGGTCGTGCAGCGCATCGTGCTGGTGGACGCGCCCTCGGTGCTCGGCTGGGACCGGTGGCGCGCCATGGACGACGGCAGCACGCTCGGCGCGATGCGGGCCATGCTCCAGGCGGTCAGCGACGCCGGCAACCTCCCGGCCGCCCTGGTGGGCCCGTTCGCCCACATGATCCTGGCCGCCCTGGACGAGTTCGCCCTGGTCGTCGCCCGGGCCCCGGACCCGGTGGCGGCGGCAGACGAGGGGCGCGCCGCCGTCGAGGCACTCCTCAGCCGGCTGCTGCGCCCCTGACCCGGCTGGCCCGGCCCAGGATCACCTCGGTGACCCAGGTCCCCTGCTGCCGTGGCGAGCCCGAGGCCGATCGCGATGCTTACCCGGTGAGCGCGATGTCCGTGCCGGTCACGTGGGTGTGGTTGGTGAAGTTCCAGGTCTCGTACAGCCCGACGGCGGCCAGGATGAGCCCGAGCCGGGTCTTGGCCGTCAGCTGCTTGCGGCGCAGCTGGCTGCTCACGGGTTTCCACCGTCTCTCCACCCGTGGCCTGATGCGACCCGGTGGGCGCGGTGCCCGCGTCAGTGCAGGTAGGCGCCGCCGTCCACCACGAGGGTCTGGCCGGTCATGAAGCCGGAAAGCGGCCCGGCCAGGAAGCGCACCGCCCCGGTGATGTCGCCGGGCACCATCTCCCGGCGCAGGATGCGGCTGCCCGGGGCATTGCTCCGCATCGCCCCGGTGTGGTCGGCGTTGCGTTCCACGCCGTCGGAGACGGTGAAGCCGGGTGCGACCGCGTTGACCAGGATCTTGTCGTCGCCCAGCTCGCGGGCCAGGGCCTTGGTCATGGCCAGCACGGCGCCCTTGCTGCTGGTGTAGTGCAGCAGGTAGGCGGTGCCCTTGAACGCGGTGGTGGACGCGATGTTGATGATCCGGCCGCCGCCGCGCTGCCGCATCGGGCCGGCCACGGCCTTGGCCGCCAGGAAGCTGCCGATCACGTTCACCTCCAGCACCGTGCGCCAGTCGTCCGCGGTGAGCTGGTCGAACGGCCCGGGCGTGAGGTTGGCGAACAGTCCGGCGTTGTTGACCAGGATGTCGACGCCGCCGAACGCGTCGGTCCCGGCCCGCACCGCGGCGGCGAGGTCGCTCTCCGAGGTGACGTCGGCGGTCAGGCCGAGCGCGGTGCCGCCGTCTTTCTCGATCTCGGCGACGGTGGCGACGGGGTCGGCCAGGTCGGTGACGAGGACCCGGGCCCCGGCCGCCGCGAGCGTGGTGCAGATGGCCCGGCCGATGCCGATGGCGCCGCCGGTGACCAGGGCCACCGAGCCGTCGAGTTCCCCGCCGCCGGTGGCGGGCGTCCCGGCGGGCGTTCCGGCAGTGGAGGGGGTGCTCACAGCGCGGCCCCTTCCGCCTCGGCCGCGCCGCCGGCCTCGACGTGGAGCGGCTGGCCGTCCCCGTCCTTGAACGGCATGCTGATTCCTATCCGCACGATTGTTCCTCCTGTCATCCGCGGGGGAGGTCAATCGCCAGTTAAACCCACATTTGTATGGAGATCAACACCTCCGTATGACATGCGGAGCGGTGGGCCGGCCGCCCCGAGGTCTTTCGAGCCCGCCCCCGCTCTTTGCACACCCGGACCATGATCATTCAACTTTGTGTGCGAGCCGCCCATGATCACGTCCGTTATGCCCGTTGTGTGGCGCCGTCCGGTAAGCAAAGACGCTCCAGTATGCAAAGGCGGCCGGCGCGATCATTACGCCTACCCGCCGACGGGCCACCCGGAGACGGGGCCATGACGGGTAATGAGGCCTACGGGCCGTGCCAGCCGCCTCGGCCCGCATGAATGTGCCATCGCTGGCGCATAGCGACACCGATGGCACATTCATGACCGCGAGTTCCGCGCGGCTGGGGCGGATGTTACGACGACGTCCGGAGCTTTTCCCACAGCACGTACAGGCAGGATTCGAGGACGTCGTCGCCCAGCGCCTCCGGCTCGGCCAGCAGGATTTCCACCGCGACCATGCGGGCCGCCTTCGGCGGCAGGTCCTTGACGTCGCTTGCGACGGTGCTCACTGGTTGCTCGCTTTCTGCCAGGCGGCGCGGCCCCGGATGATGAACTCCTCGTTCAGTCGCTCGAACCGGGCGACCATCTCCGGGTCCTGCTCGTGCTCAGGCACGTGCTCAAGCGCCTCACGCACCCGCCGCCGCTCATCCAGGAACGCGACGTCGTCTAGCTCGCTGAATTCGTCATTGCTGTCACTCATGACCCTTTCCTTTGCACGAGGGAATTGTGATCTTGGAGCGCCCTGGTGACAAGTGGCGTAGGTGCCGTTGCCGCATCGGGGCGATAGGGGTAGCGTGCATCATGCGCGGAATGCAATGCCAATGCGGTAAGCAGAAAGCAGAAGAGAGCATCACCAGGCACTATTCATATAGGTAGGCGCACATGGCCGCACTAGATCCCGACAACGACCCGAGAGGTCTGCTGGGCAAGCTGCTTCGGGAGGCGCGCAACACGGCGGGCAAGAGCGGTGAGGCTCTTGCCCGTGCCATCGACCTGGAAAAGACGGGGGTCGTGCGAGCGGAGTCAGGCGAGCGCGTGCCGACCCTCGCCACGCTGGGTGCGTGGCTCAGCGAGTGCAGCGTTACCGGCCTGTCAGAGGCGGCGCTACGTGGCATCTGGAAGCTGGCCAGGAACGTGGAAGACCCGGCGCAAGCGCAACTCGTACCCTGGTACGCCACGGAAGCCCGCGCGCACACCCTGCGGTTCTGGCAGCCCCTGCTCGTCCCTGGCCTGATCCAGGTCGAACGGTACGCGTATGAGGTGTACCGGGCGACGGGACGCGGCCACGAGCGCGCGCTCGAGGACACTAAGGCGCGCCTGGCGCGGCAGGCCATCGTGAATGGTGAGGACGGCCCCACGGTCGTGATCGTGCTCGATGAGCTGGTACTGCACCGCCTGATAGGGACAGCCGAGGTGATGGCCGAGCAGTGCGCGAGGCTACTGGAACTTTCCGAGCACCCCTCGGTCCTGATTCACGTATTGCCGTCGTCGCTGGGGGCGTCACCCGGTCTCGGCGGTCCCGTGTCGCTGGCGTCGGTCACTAGTGAGCCGGACGTTGTGCTCACGGGGTCGATGCTGGAAGACGTGGTGACAACCGACGCAAAACTGGTCAGGGCGGCCAGCGGTACTTTTGAACGTGTTCGCGGGCGCGCCGCGAGCATCGACGGCAGCAGGGAAATCATTGCGGAGGCGGCAAAGACATGGACGGCATGAACTGGCGCAAGGCCAGCTACTCGGGCAACGGGGAGGCGTGCGTGGAAGTGGCGGCGGCTGACGCTGTGCTGATCCGCGACACCACCGACCGGGACGGCTTCACCCTCAGCGTGCCCGCTGCGGCTTGGAGCGCCTTCCTCGGCACCCTGCGCTAGGACGGCCGGCGTCGGCCAAATCACGCGCGCCGGCATGAATGTGCCATGGCTGTCGCCCAGGCGACCGGTGGCACATTCATCCGGCTTCGCCGCAGCGGCCATCGCGTGGGCCGTCCGCCTCGCGGTCCTGGCGCATTCAGCACGGTCTATTAAAGCCAGCCGGTCCGCCGTACGATGTGATGACCGGGCGCAACTACGAGACCACTGAAATTGCGAGGTGGCGCGCATGGCGCTGACAGAGGTCGTACGGGCGTACTGGATGCCGGGGTGCAGCAGCTGCCTGCGGATGAAGGAGTTCATCGCTAAGTCCGGGCGCGAGTGGGTGGCGATCAACGCCGAGGAGGATGCCGAGGCCCAGGCCGAGCTGACGGCCAACGGCCTTGTCCTGCCGGTCGCCCGGGTGGGGGACCGCTGGGTGAACGGCGTCGACCTGGCCGCGGTGGCGGACCTGCTCGGGGTGCCCTACGAGGCGCCGGTCATCCTGCCGCCGCAGGAGCTGGCCGACCGCTACAACCTCAACCTCGACGCGGCCCGGGCCATCATCGGGCAGATGACCGACGAGATGCTGGCCCACACCATGCCGAACCGGAAGCGGCCGATGTTCGACGTCGCCAACCAGGTCGCGTCGGTCATGCGCTCGTTCCTGGCCGCGTACAACGACGACAAGCACGACGCCAGCTTCTACTCGAAGCCGGACTCGGTGCGGACCCGGGAAGACGTGCTAGCCCGGCTGGACGAGACCCGGCAGCTGTTCAACGCCTGGTGGAAAGAGGACGGGGTCGACGACCCGCCGCCGGCGCCCTCATCGCCACGGTGGACGTGGCCGACTTCCCGGCGATCGGCGAGCGGTTCGGCGTCACCAGCCTGCCGACGCTCATCGTGTTCCGCGACGGGCAGCCGGTGAAGAAGCTGTTCGGCGCGAAGAACAAGCGGCAGCTGACCCGCGCGATCAGCGACGCGACCGCCGCCCCGCCGGGCGACGCGACCGCCCGCCCCGCAGGACACGGCCGGGCGGGCCGGGAGCGACGCTACCGCCCCCGCCCCCGCCCTTCGCCTGATAACAGCAAGAGGACGCACCGCGCGGGGTGACGACGGCGCCCAGGGGAAGGGCGGGCGCCCTGGCCTGGAGGCGGCCGGGGCGGGCCCGCGCCGCGCCGCGCGCCGACAGTGCCGGCGAGCCGCGAGGCCGTGGCCCACGGGGTCGGCGGCCGGATAATCCCTGGTGGTCGCCCCGCTGACGAGCCCTGAGTGGCCGTCGGCGGCTCGGCACCGCGACGCTCGCGGCCGTGGCAAATCCCCTGCTTGTACGGAGATTAATACCTCCGTACGATACGAGGAAACTGAAAAGTCTGGCCAGCCAGACGTATGGATGTACGGATGATCGCATGATACGCTTCGCTGGCATCATTCATACATTCGGGAGGTACGCGGCCTATGGATCTTGCGCTGGCCGGCAAGCGCGCCATCGTCACCGGGGGCACTGGCGGACTCGGCATCGCGATCGTGCGGCAGCTCGCCCGCGAGGGCGTGCGCACCGCCGTGTGCAGCCGCAGCATGCAGCGAGCGGCCGACGCGGTCGACTCCCTCGACGTGCCAAACGCGGCGGAGCTGCTGCTCCCCGCCGAGGTCGAGCTGAAGGACCCGGCGTCCGTCGCGGCCATGGTCGACTCGGTCGCGGCCGCGTTCGGCGGGGTGGACATCCTGGTCAACTCCGGTTCCGAGGTGAGCGGCAACGTGCCGGAGGACTTCGCGCACATCACCGACGAGCTGGTGCTCTCCTCCTTCGAGGACAAGTTCGTCGGCATCCTGCGGGCCTGCCGGTCCACGGTGCCGCTGATGCGCGCCCAGGGGTTCGGCCGGATCATCAACCTGGCCGGGAGCACCTCCCGCGAGGCCGGCTCCATCTCGGCGGGCGCGCGCAACTCCGCCGTGGTCAACCTGACCAAGGCCCTCGCGAGGGAACTGGGCCGGGACGGCATCACGGTCAACGCGGTCCACCCGTTCACCACCATGACCGAGAACCTCGGGCCCCGCCTGGAGCGGATGGCGGAGCGGAACCACTCCACGCCCGAGGAGCACCTGGCGAAGATCTCCGCGCGCACCTCGCTCGGGCGCCTGGTGACGGCCGAGGAGATCGCCGACTTCGTCGCCTTCCTCGCCTCGCCCCGTTCGGTCGCCCTCACCGGCGAGGTGCTTGCCCTCACCGGCGGCCTCGGCACGGCCGTTCACTTTTGATTTGAGACCGACGAGGAGATTCCCTGACATGACGAGCACAGTCCCGGCAGTCGGAGAGCTGAGTGAACCGTCGGTGATCGACGCGTTGCTGCGCCCGCGCAGCGTGGCGATGATCGGCGCGTCGCGCAACCCCAAGGCGCTCGGCGGCCGTCCGCTCGGGTTCCTGGCCAGCTACGGCTTCGCGGGCAAGGTCTACCCGGTCAACCCCAGCGCCCCGGAGGTGCAGGGGCTGCCGGCGTATGCCTCCATCCACGACGTGCCGGAGCCCGTCGACCTGGCGCTGGTCATGGTCCGGGCCGAGCTGGTCGCCGGGGTGCTGCGGGACTGCGCCGCCGCGGGCGTGCGGGTCGCGGTCGTGGTCAGCTCGGGGTTCGGCGAGGGCATGGGCGAGGGCGCGGGGATCCTCGAGGCAGTCGCGCCCGAGCTGGCCGCGCACCGGGATGCGGGTGCTCGGGCCCGAACTGCGAGGGGCTGGCCAGCCTGCCCGCCGACGCGCCGATGACGTTCAGCCCGGTGCTCGACATCGCCGCCTCCGGCACGAGGCTCCGCCCGGCAACATCGCGGTCCTGTCGCAGAGCGGCGGGCTCGGCTTCGCGGTCGCCCAGTGGGGGACCGAGGTCGGCCTGGACTTCTCCTACATCATCAGCACCGGCAACGAGTTCGACCTCGACTCGCTGGAGCTGGCCGGCCACCTGGTGGACAGCCCGGACACCGACATCGTCATCATGCTCATCGAGAGCTTCCGCGACTCCGGACGAGTTCACCGCGCGTCTGCGAGCGGTTCCGCGCGGCCGGCAAGCGCCTGGTGGTGGCCAAGCTCGGCAAGACCGAGCCGGGCGCGCGCGGCGCCTACGCGCACACCCGGCACGTCGCCGGCGACGCCGCTGCGTACGCCCGGCTGTTCACGGCGCTACGGCGTGCTCGAGGCCGGGGACTCCGAAGAGCTGATCGACGTGGTGCAGGCGATCGCCAAGGTGCGGCGGCTCGGCACCCGCCCGCTGCGCCCGGCGGCCGGGTCGGCATCGTCACCACCTCCGGCGGCGCCGGGGTGTGGCTCGCCGACGCGTGCGCGGCCCGCGGCCTCGACGTCCCGGTGCTGTCCGCGCCGCTGCAGGACGCGCTCAAGGCGGCACATGCCGCCCTTCGGCTCGCCGCTCAACCCGGTCGACCTGACCGCGCAGCTCACCGCGGGCGGCACCGTCGTGCCGGCCCTGGAGACGCTGCGCGCGTCGGGTGAGGTGGACGCGATCATCCTGGTCACCTCGCTGTCGTCGGCCGGCCGCCTGGAGCGCGACTCCGGCGCGCTGGCTGACGCTGGTCGCCCGGTCCGAGATCCCGATCTTCGTCTTCTCCTACACCAAGCCCGCACCGTCGTGCGTCCAGATCCTGCAGGAGCTGGGCGTCCCCTGGTACACCAGCGCGGCGAGGGCCGCACGGGGCCTGGCGGCCCTCGCCGCGGCGGGCGATCCATCCGGTAGCCAGTCGAACCGAGTGAGGTGGCACGCGAATGAGTAACTCCGATATCCCCCTGGCCGACCGGCTCGCCGACCGTGACGCTGCTGCGGTCGGCGGCGTTTGTCGGTGGCGAGTGGACCGGCGCGCCCGGCGCGACGTTCCCGGTGACCGACCCCGCCACCGGCGAGACGCTCGTCGAGCTGCCCAGGCAGGGCGCGGCCGAGACCGCGCAGGCCATCGAGGCCGCCCGGCAGGCGCTGCCCGCCTGGCGGGCCAAGTCCGCCGTGGACCGCTCCTGGGTGCTGCGCCGCTGGGCCGACCTGATCAGGGAAAACGCCGACGACATCGCCACGATCCTCACCGCTGAGCAGGGCAAGCCGGTGGACGAGGCCAAGGGCGAGGTGGTCTACAGCGCTAGCTTCCTCGACTGGTTCGCCGAGGAGGGCCGTCGCGCCTACGGCGACATCATCCCGTCGCACTCGCAGGACGCCCGCATCCTGGTGCTGAAGCAGCCGGTCGGCGTCACCGCGGGCATCACCCCGTGGAACCTGCCGGCCGCGATGGTCACCCGCAAGGCCGCCCCGGCGCTGGCCGCGGGCAACACCATGGTGCTCAAGCCGGCCGAGCAGACGCCGCTGACCGCCCTGGCGATGGGCGTCCTGGCCCAGCGGGCCGGGCTGCCCGCCGGGGTGCTCAACCTCGTCACCGTGGCCGGCGAGGACGCGCCCGCCGTCGGGCAGGAGCTGACCACCAACCCGGTCGTGCGCAAGCTCAGCTTCACCGGTTCGACCGAGGTCGGCCGGCTGCTCATGCGGCAGGCGGCAGGCCACATCCAGAAGGTGTCCCTTGAGCTGGGCGGCAACTCGCCGTTCATCATCTTCGACGACGCCAACCTGGAAGAGGCGGTGTCCGGGATCGTCTCGGCGAAGTTCCGCAACGCCGGCCAGATCTGCACCGCGGCCAACCGCATCCTGCTGCAGCGCGGCATCGCCGATGAGTTCACCGACCTGCTGCGCCGGCGGGCCGAGCGGGTCAGCGTCGGGCACGGCTTCGACGCCGGCTCCGAGATGGGCCCGCTCATCGACGACCAGGGCCTGGAGAAGGTCGAGCGGCACGTCGCCGACCTGGTCGACCACGGCGCCAAGGTGCTGACCGGCGGGGCCAGGCACGAGCTGGGCCGCACGTTCTACCAGCCCACCGTGATCACTGGGATCAATGAGGAGACGGTGGCCTGGCGGGAGGAGACGTTCGGCCCGGTCGCCTCGGTGACGGTCTTCGACGACGAGGACGAGGCCATCACGCGGGCCAACGACACCAGCTACGGGCTGCTGTCCTACGTCTACACGCACGACCTCGGCCGGGTGTTCCGCGTCTCGGAGGCGATCGAGACCGGCATGGTCGCGGTCAACACCGGCCGGGTATCGAACGAGCAGGCGCCGTTCGGCGGCATCAAGGAGTCGGGCCTGGGCCGCGAGGGCTCGAAGTACGGCATCGACGACTGGCTGGAGCTCAAGTACATCAACCTGGCCGGCCTCAGCCGCGGCGCCAACCCGCGCGCCGGCGAGCAGCGCAGCGCGCAGGCGTAGGCCATGACGCAAGCGCACACCGATGACCAGCAGGACAAGCAGGAGCCGCTGATCCTGCGCGCCGTGACCGGCCCGGTCGCGGTGCTCACGCTGAACCGCGCGAGAGCGCGCAACGCGCTCAACGACGCGATGCGCGAGACGCTGCGCGGCGAGCTGGAGGACTTGGCCGCCGACACCGACGTCCGGGTGATCATCCTCACCGGCGCCGGCAGCGCCTTCTGCTCCGGCGGCGACATCAAGGGCATGCGGCAGCGGCTGGAGCAGCCGCCAGGCCAGGTCGCGGTGCGCGGCTGGCACCGCCAGCACCGCACCGCCGCCCTGGTGTCCACGCTGGCCGGCGCCGACCAGATCACCATCGCGGCGGTCAACGGCCCGGCCATGGGCCTGGGCATGGACATCGCGCTGGCCTGCGACTTCATCATCGCGGCGCCGGAGGCGCAGTTCGCCGCGTCGTTCGTCAAGCGCGGGCTCATCCCGGACGGCGGCAGCATGTACTTCCTGCCCCGCCGCATCGGACTGCAGCTCACCAAGGAGCTGATCTACTCGGGCCGCACCGTGGACGCGCAGGAGGCGCTGCGCATCCGGCTGGCCGACCGGCTCGCCGAGCCGGGCAACCTGCTGGCCGAGGCGCACGCCTTCGCCGCGCAGTTCACCGAGAACTCCCGGCCGGCCATCGCCCTGATGAAGTCCATCGTCAGCCGGACGTTCGAGACTCCGTTCGAGCTGATCACCGCCCAGGGCCGCGGCGCCCAGGCGATCAGCTACACCACCGACGAGCACCACGAGTCCGTGGAGCGCTTCCTCAAGCGGTAGCCCGCTAAAAACTTCACAGCGAGCATCACGGGCGGTGGCTACGCGCAGCCACGCCCCCGTTCCTCTTGGCAGGTTTTCGTCCGGCCCAGGCGTTCCCGGGCCCGGCACCCCAGCCACCCGCCCCAGGGGCGGGAGGGGGCGGCAGCCGCTCGTCAGCCGGGGCCCGGATTCGGGTCCGGCTGGGGTGGGGTTGGTGGTGCGGCCGAGTTGTTCCGGGGTGTGCGCGGCGGGCCCCCTCTTCGGGGTCGTTGGCGCCATTGGCTGCTTCTAACGTGGCCGTTGGCGCCATCGACCCGGTGGGAGCGGGGCCGTTGGCGCCATCGACCCGGCGCCTGCGGGAGGGCCCGGTCAAGCCAGCCGGGTGTACGGGTCGGTGTCCGGGCCGACGTCCAGGTTGACCGCGTACTCGTAGCGGTCGCCCCGGTACCAGGTGAGCACGTACTCCACCGGGCGGCCGTCGGAGCCGTGCACGATGCGCTCCACCGACAGCACCGGGGCGCCCAGCTCCACGTCGATCTGCGCGCAGACCTGGACGTCGGCCAGCTGCGCCCGGATGGCCTGGGTGGCGCTGGCCAGCACCACGCCCCCGTCGACCAGCAGCTCCATCAGCGCCTTCTTGCGCAGCCCGGCCACGCTGACCCGGCGGCCCAGGTCGGGCGGCAGGTAGGTGACGGTGTAGGCGAAGGGCTCGTCGTCCATCACCCGGGTCCGCCGCACGACCGTCCCGACCGGGTCGGTCAGCTGCAGCGCTGACGCGGCGGCGGCCGGCAGCTCGGTGTCGTGCGTGACGTCGAGGTTGCGGGTCCTGGCCCGGTTCGACTCGCGGATAAGGTCGCCGAGCGACCCGCGGTACCGCTGCTGCAGCACGCTGGCGTCCCGTTCTTCCACGTAGGTGCCGCGGCCCTGGCGCCTCACCACCCGGCGCTCGATCACCAGCTGGCCGATGGCCTGCCGGATCGTCGCCCGGCTCACCTCGAACTCGGCCGCCAGCTCGTCCTCCGACAGCAGGCGGCCGCCCGCCGGGTAGACGCCGTCGTCCATCCGCTGCCGGAGGATGTCCGCCACCTGGTGGTACAGCGGCAACGCCAGTGCGTTATCGACCATCCGCGCGCCTTAGAGCCAGTCCGGGCGGTCGTGGTCCAGCGGCACCGAGGGCAGGTCCCAGCGCGGCGGTGTCCCTGGCATCCGCGCGACCGGCGCGAAGTAACGCAGGTCGCCGTACGGGGTGCGCCGGGTGATCATCAGCTCGTCCAGGCGCTCGCGCGGCAGCTCCGGCTGGCGCGCGGCGACCAGGGCGGCATCGGCCCGGGACAGCCCGGCCAGGTAGCGGCCGGTCTGGGCCAGCGACAGCTCGATGTGGTAGCTGCCGCCCTCGCGGGCCCGCCGCTCCAGTGCGACCAGGACCAGGAACGCGGCCAGGTAGCCGGTGGTGTAGTCGAGCGGGTTGGCCGGCAGCGAGCGGGGCACGCCGTCGTCGGCGGCCAGCTCGTGCGCGATGCCGCTGGCCGACTGGACCACGCTGTCGAAGCCGCGCCGCTCGCGCCACGGCCCGGAGTGGCCGTAGGCCGACAGCGACACGCTGATGATGCCGGGCCGTATCTCGGCCAGCTCGGCGGGGGAGAAGCCGAGCCGGTCCAGCGCGCCCGGCCGGTAGCCCTGGCAGAACACGCCGGCCCCTTCGACCAGGCGGCGCAGCGCCGCGGCGCCGTCCGCGGTCTTCAGGTCCAGGTCGCAGCTGCGCTTGCCGTGCCCGGTGTCCCGCATCATCTGGGGGTTGTCCGGCTGCGCCGCGGTGCCGACCCGGAGCACCTGGGCGCCGTGCTCGGCCAGGGTGCGGGCGCAGATCGGCCCGGCCAGCACCCGGGTCAGGTCGAGTACCCGCAGCCCGTCGGCCGGGCGGGCGTCGCCGGGCGCGGCGGGCTCGGGCGGGCTGTCGCCGGTCTTGGTGATGGTGAACAGGGGCAGCGCTGCGAGGGTCTTGGCCTGCTCGTGCGCGGCCCACTCCTGCGGGGTGCGCACCAGCGCCCCGCAGGCGCCGCCGGCCACGATCGCCTCTTCCAGCTCGAAGCCGTTCCAGCCGCGCACCGCCGCGCTGATCGCGTCGTCGTCGGCGCCCGGCGGCAGCCCGAGCACTTCGATCTGCCGCTCGAAGTGGTGCCGGAACAGCCGCTGCAGGAAGATGTACCGCCCGTCCGCGGTGGCGAAGAAGCCGACCGGGCGCCGCCCGGATGGCGGGAGCGGCGGGACCACGGTGAGGTAGCGCGAGGCGCGCATGGCCGCCGCCGCCGCGTCCACGTCCACGTGGACGGACTGCTCCAGGCCGGTCCGCAGCGCCATCAGCCGGGCGGCCTGTGCCGTGGCGGCGGCGATGACCGCGGCGCCCAGGTCGCCGATGCGGAATGGCGTCGGCAGCACCGGATCGGCGCCGCTGAACGTGACCCGCTGGTCGCCGGTCGGCACGTCGGCCAGTTTCAGCAGGTCATCGAGGATCGCCGCCGGCGTCTGCTCGCTCATGCGCCACTCCCGCCGATGCCGATCCTCACCGTGACCTCCGGCCCGCCGTCGGCGCGGTGGCCCACACCGGGGTGGCGGTGCCGTAGGGGTCGCCCGGCCGTTCCCAGAACAACGGCGCCCCCTCGACCTGGACCGGGAACTCCAGGCGGCGCACCGGCCCGCGGGGGAAGGTGTAAACCCTGTCCTCGTAGGGGCCGTTGAGCGGCAGGGTAATCTCGGGCTCCGCGGGCGGCTGCCCGGCGTGGGCCAGCACCGCCCCGGTGCGCGCGAGCGCGAGCCGCCAGGACGAGCCGCGGCCCTGCCGGGCCCGCTCGGCCAGGCCGCGGATGGCGGCCGCGGCGGCCAGGTAGCCGGTGGCGAAGTCGAGCACCTGGGCGGGCAGCAGCTTGGGCGCGGCTAGCTTGTCGCGCAGCATGATCTCGGTGGACATCCCGGCCGAGGTCTGCACCAGCGTGTCGAACCCGCGCCGCTCGGTCCACGGCCCGGTCCAGCCGTAGGCGTTGAGCGTGACCTCGACGTGGCCGGGCCCCGCGGCCCGCCGGGCCTCGGCACCGAGCCCGAGGCGGTCCATCGCGCCCCGGCGCAGCCCGTGCAGCAGCACGTCCGCCCCGGCCAGCAGTTGCAGGAACGTGTCCCGCCCGGGGGCCGTGCGCAGGTCGAGGTGGGCGCACCGCTTGCCGAGCATCAGGTCGCCGCCGCTCGAGCCGCCGGGCTCGGCGTACCCGGGCGGGTCGATGCGCAGCACCTCGGCGCCGTAGCCGGCCAGGAACCGGGTGGCGACCGGGCCCGCGAGGACCCGGGTCACGTCGAGCACCCGGATGCCGGCCAGCGGCCGCTGCGGTGTCGGTGCCCAGTCCCTGGCCAGGTCGCTGGCCTTCTCGTCGGCCCAGGTGGTGTCGATGAGCGGCTCGGCCGCCACCGCCCGGCCCTGCGGATGGGCCGCCCACTCGGCCAGGGTCCGGCTGGCCGCGGCGGCGCCACCGCCGTCGACCAGGGCCTGCTCGGCCTCGTCGGCGGGCATCGCGCCGATCACCCGGGCGATCGCGTCCCGCTCCTCCGGCACGCCCAGCGTGTCGAGTACCGCCTGGCGCAGGTGCGGGTAGTTGGCCTGCAGCCGGATCCACCGCCCGTCCGCGGTGGGGTAGTCGGTGGACACGCCGTGCCAGGGGGAGCCGCGGTCCCAGCCGCCCACCGGCTCGGCCCACTGCCGCAGCCAGGCGGCGGCGAGACTGCGGTCCACCCAGACTTCCGGCGGCGCGGCCGACACCAGCGACACCAGGTCGGCGATCGCCGACCCGGCGGTGGCAAAGGACGCCGCCCCCACGTGGGCCACCGCGAACAGCGCCGGCAAAACCCCGCCGCCGTCCAGGGCGACCTCGGGCCGCCAGCCCCCGACCCGCTGACGGCGCCCCAGAACACGTCGTGGAGCCGCCGGGTCAGCGCCGACCCGGCCTCACTGGTCCTGACCACGTGCTTCCCTTCGCTCACCCGGATAGGAGGTCGTACGGTAGACCGATCAACCTTAGGATAGCAGCGCGGGATAAAGCGGGAAAGGCGCGCGAAACCACCTCTTCACCGGTAGAGATGACTACCCGCTCACAGCCCCGTTACCCCGAAGACCCGGGCCTGGAACCGGGTGGAAAGCGCTTTCGCCTGCTTCTATCGGGGCCTTTTGCGCATTCGACCCGGTCGGGACGCGGCGGCGGGGGAGGCGGGACGCGGCGGCGGGGGCTGCCCGGGGCGGGGGGTTACGCGAGCTTGAGGTAGGGGTCGCCCTCGGTGCCCGGGGCCAGGTCGAGGGTTACCGCGTACTCGTAGCGGTCGCCCCGGTACCAGGAGCGGACGTACTCCACCGGGCGGCCGTCGGCGCCGTGCACGATCCGCTCGACGAACAGCACGGCCGCGCCAAGCTCGACGTCGATCTGCGAGCACACGTCGAGGTCGGCCAGCTGCGCCCGGATAGCCTGCGTGGCGTTGCTCAGCACCACGCCACCGTCGATCAGCAGCTCCATCAGGGCTTTCTTGCGCAGCCCGGCGTTGGTGATCATCTTGCCGATGTCGCCGGGCAGGTACGTGATCGTGAGGGCGAACGGCTGCCCGTCCATCGTCCGCGTCCGCTTGACCACCGTGCCGAGCGGCTCTTCCAGCTGCAGCGCCTCGGCGATGTGCAGCGGGATCGTGGCGTTGTGCGCCAGCTCCACGTTCCTGGTCTTGGCCCGGTGCGACTCGTGGATGAGGTCGCCGAGCGAGCCGCGGAAGCGCTGCTGCAGCACGCCACGCTCGCGTCCCTCGACGAACGTGCCGCGTCCCTGGCGGCGCACGACGAGTCCCTCCATGACCAGCTCGCCGACGGCCTGCCGGATGGTGGCGCGGCTAACCTCGAACTCAGCGGCCAGCTCATCCTCGGCCAGCAGCCGTCCGCCGACGGGGTAGATCCCGTCCTCGATGCGCTGCCGGAGAATGCCCGCGACCTGATGGTACAGCGGGAGCGCTTGCGCGTTGTCGATCACCGGGTAACCCTAGGGCAGCGGGGGCGCACGCCGCGTCAGTATGCGGCAATTCCACGCCCGTGGTTGATGTTTGAGGTCATCGTACGGCCCCGCGGCACCAGGGGCGACCCCCTTGGGCGCCGTGGCGCCGCGTAATCCGATTTCCGGGCTTCGACAGCGCCGACGGTGCGCGGCTTTATTCCCCGTGCGCCCCAGGATCCTCGCGGGTCTCACGCGCCTCAGGCGTCCAGGCCGAGCTCGCGGGCGATCAGCATCCGCTGGACCTCCGAGGTCCCCTCGCCGATCTCCAGGATCTTCGCGTCCCGGTAGAACCGGCCGACGGCGAACTCGTTCATGAACCCGTACCCGCCGAACACCTGGGTGGCGTCCCGCGCGTTGTCCATGGCCGCGTTGGACGAGACCAGCTTGGCGATCGCCGCCTCCTTCTTGAACGGCTCGCCGGCCATCATCTTCGCCGCCGCGTGGTACCAGGCCAGCCGGGCGGTGTGCGCCCGGGCCTCCATGTCGGCGATCTTGAACTGGAGCGCCTGGAAGCGGCCGATCGGCCCGCCGAAGGCGGTCCGCTCCCTGACGTAGGCCAGCGACTCGTCCACGCACCCCTGGGCCAGCCCGGTGCCGATCGCGGCGATCGCGATCCGCCCCTCGTCCAGCGTCCGCAGGAACTGGGCGTAGCCCCGCCCGCGCTCGCCGAGCAGGTTGGCCTCCGGTACCCGGCAGCCACTGAATGACAGCTCGTGCGTGTCCGAGCATGCCCAGCCGACCTTGGAGTACTTGGGCGCGACGGTGAACCCGGGCGTGCCCGACGGCACCAGGATCGTGGAGATCTCCGGCTTGCCGTCCGGCCGCGTGCCGGTCACCGCGGCCACGCCGGTCACCGCGGTGATCGACGTCCCCGAGTTGGTGATGAACGACTTCGACCCGTCGATCACCCACTCGCCCGCTTCCAGCCGGGCCCGGGTCTTCATCGCCCCGGCCACGTCGGTGCCGCCGCCCGGCTCGGTCAGCCCGAACGCGCCCAGCCGTCTCGCCCGCGCACAGGGCCGGCAGCCACTCCCGCTTCTGCTCCTCGGTGCCGTAGCGGTAGATCGGCATGACCCCGAGCGCGACCCCGGCCTCCAGCGTGATCGCGACCGAGGAGTCCACCCGGGCCAGTTCCTCAAGCGCGAGGCACAGCGCCAGGTAGTCGCCGCCCATGCCGCCGTACTCCTCGGCCACCGGCAGCCCGAACAGCCCCATCCGCCCCATCCGGGCCACGATCTCGTAGGGGAACTCCTCGCGCTCGTACAGGTCACCGATCACCGGCGCCACCACGTCGCGCGCGAACTCCTCGACGCTCTTGCGCAGCTCCTCGTGCTCTTCGTCAAGCTTGTGGCTCAGCATCACGGGCCCAACTCCTTCGTCTGCCTGGTACGCCTCGTCCAAGTCTGCATCGTCAGCGACGCCCCCACCTACCCGCCCCGCTGGGTCACGCGGGCGATCCGGGCAAGGGGCGCTCACGTGGTGCGCCCCCCGCGCCCCCTCCGCCCCTCCGCCCCCGGCCGCCCCCGGCCGCCCCCGGCCAGCCCACCGGCTCGTTGGCGCCATCGGCTGCTTCTATCGCACCCTTTGGCGCCAACGACCCGTTCGGAGCGGGGCCTTTGGCGCCAACGGCCCGCTTAGCCTCCGGCCCCCGGTCCCGTTTAGCCTCCGGCCCGCTTAGCCTCCGGCCCCCGGTCCCGTTTAGCCTCCGGCCCGCTTAGCCTCCGGCCCCCGGTCCCGTTTAGCCTCCGGCCCGTTTAGCCTCCGGCCCCCGGCCCGTTTAGCCTCCGGCCCGCGTAGCTTCGCCGGTGGCCCGGCGGGGGCCGTCCGGCGGGGGGCGTCATGCCGGGGCGATGACGGCCAGGGGCTCGTCCATGCGGACCTGCTGGCCGGGCTTGGCGGTCAGCTCGGTGAGGGTGCCGTCGATCGGGGCGGTGACGGTGTGCTCCATCTTCATCGCCTCGACCACCAGGACCGGCTGGCCGGCCGTGACGGCCTGGCCCTGGGTCACGTGCACGGTGAGAACCGTGCCAGGCATGGGGGAGCGGACCGTGCCGTCGGCGGCGGCCGTGCGGGCGCCGCGCAGCGGGGCCGGCGGTGCCTCGGCGATGGCCCACGCCTGGCCGTCGCGGGCCAGCCAGGTGACCGTGCCGTCGGCGGCGTAGGCGTAGCGCGCGGTCCGGCCCGCGTAGGTCAGGACCAGGTCGGTGCCGGCCACGTCGTCGGCGCTCAGGGGCGCCGGCCCCGCCAGCGCGCCCGCACTCGACGCCGCCGGGGCAGCCATCACGCGTGCGTTCGCCGTCCTGGCCTGGCCAGCCGCCGGCGCCGGTCGGAACTCGGCGCGGGCCGTGACCGGTTCGGCGCCGCCGACGGCGGCTTCCGCGCCCGCCGAGGGCAGGCCGCGTACCCGGACCTCGGCCACCGTGCCGGGCGCGGGCGACAGCCGGAACGTCGTCCAGGCCCGGTCGCCGGGGCGCCAGCCGTCGGGGATGTCCCACGGGTCGGTCACCGGGCCGGCGGCTCCCTGGCGAGCAGCCGGGCCAGCGCGGCAGCGGCAAGTACCTCATCCGGTGCGGCGGTGCCGCCCGGGGCGGGGCGCGCTTCACCCACGCTCCGTTCCTTATCGATGTCTGGTCGTTGCCCGGGGGAAACCGGTTGGCCGGCCCCGCTGCCCGCGCTGCCGGCGGGGCTGCCCGGACCACCGGGGGAGTCGGCCGGGCGCTGGGCGGCGACGATCCGCTCGACCAGGCCGGTGTCCAGCCGTCCGGCACGCACGTCCGGGTCGCGCAGCAAGTCGCGGAGGAAGGCCACGTTGGTCCGCACGCCGAGGACGGCCGTGGCGCCGAGCGCGGCGTCCAGCCGGCGCAGCGCCGTGGGCCGGTCCGGGCCCCAGGCCGCGATCTTGGCAAGCATCGGGTCGTAGTCGCTGGTGACCTCGGTGCCGGGGGCCAGGCCGGAGTCGACCCGGATCCCCGGGCCGGACGGGACGCGCACGGACAGGACGGTGCCGCCGGTGGGCAGGAAGGCGCGGGCCGGGTCCTCGGCGTACACCCGGGCCTCCACCGCGTGCCCGCGCCGCACCAGGCCGCCGAGCCCGCCGTCTCTGCCAGCGCCAACGCCCTCGCCGTCGCCGTCCGTCTCCGCCGACCCGAACGGCAGGTGCTCGCCCGCCGCCACCCGTAGCTGCCATTCGACCAGGTCAAGTCCGTAGACCAGTTCGGTGACCGGGTGCTCGACCTGCAGCCGCGTGTTCATCTCCATGAAGAAGAAGTCGTCTGGCGCCTCGCCGGCCACGATGAACTCCACCGTTCCCGCGCCCACGTAGCCGACCGACCGGGCGGCGGACACGGCGGCGGCGCCCATGGCGGCCCGCTGCGCGGCCGACAGCAGCGGCGACGGCGCCTCCTCGATGACCTTCTGGTGCCGCCGCTGCAGCGAGCACTCGCGCTCGCCCAGGTGCACCACCTGCCCGTAGACGTCGCCGAGCACCTGGATCTCGATGTGCCTGGGCGCGGGCACGTACCGCTCCACCAGCAGCGTGCCGTCGCCGAACGCGGCGATCGCGGTGCGCCGGGCCGCGGCCAGCGCCCCGGGCAGCTCCCCAGGGGAGTCCACGACCCGCATGCCCTTGCCGCCGCCGCCGGCCGACGGCTTGATCAGTACCGGGTACCAGCGCTCGTCCACGGCCGAGGCCAGCTCGTCGTCCGTCATCCCCGGCAAGCCCGCTGCCGGGCACCACCGGTACGCCGGCGGCCGACACGGTGGCCTTGGCGGCGATCTTGTCGCCCATCGCCTCGATCGCCTCCGGCGACGGCCCGACGAACACCAGCCCGGCGTCCAGGCAGGCCCGGGCGAACCTCGGGTTCTCGGCCAGGAACCCGTAGCCCGGGTGTACCGCCTCAGCCCCGGTGGCCAGGGCGGCGGCCACGACCCGGTCGATGTTCAGGTAGCTCTCGGCGGCCGGCGCCGGGCCGAGCCGCACCGCCTCGTCGGCGGCGAGCACGTGGGCGGCGGCCGCGTCGGCGTCGCTGTAGACCGCCACGCTGGCGATGCCGAGCGCGCGCAGCGTCGCGATCACGCGGACGGCGATCTCGCCCCGGTTGGCCACCAGTACCTTGGTGAACATTACGCCCCTCACATCCGGAAGACGCCGTAGCCGGCCGGGGCCAGCGGAGCGTTGGCCGCGGCGGACAGCGCCAGCCCGAGCACCCGCCGGGTGTCGGCCGGGTCGATCACCCCGTCGTCCCACAGCCGCGCGGTGGAGTAGTACGGGTTACCCTGCGACTCATACTGCTCCCTGATCGGCGCCTTGAACGACTCCTCGTCGGCCGGCGACCACGGGCTGCCCGAGGAGGCGAGCTGGTCGCCGCGCACGGTGGCCAGCACGCTGGCCGCCTGCTCGCCGCCCATCACCGAGATCCGCGCGCTTGGCCACATGAACAGGAAGCGCGGCGAGTAGGCCCGGCCGCACATGGCGTAGTTCCCGGCGCCGAACGACCCGCCGATGACCACGGTCAGCTTGGGCACCCGGGCGCAGGCGACGGCGGTGACCATCTTGGCCCCGTGCTTGGCGATCCCGCCCGGCCTCGTACTGGCTGCCGACCATGAAGCCGGTGATGTTCTGCAGGAACAGCAGCGGCACCTGGCGCTGGTCGCACAGCTCGATGAAGTGGGCGCCCTTGAGCGCCGACTCGCTGAACAGGATCCCGTTGTTGGCCACGATGCCGACCGGGTGCCCGTGGATCCGGGCGAAGCCGGTGACCAGCGTCGGGCCGTACTCGGCCTTGAACGGCTCGAACCGCGACCCGTCCACCAGCCGGGCGATGACCTCCCGCACGTCGAACGGGGTGCGCGGGTCGGGGGGCAGCACCCCGTACAGCGAGTCGGCCGCATGCAGCGGCTCCTCGGCCGGGGCGACGTCCCAGGGGCAGGCTTGCCGGGGCGCCAGCGTGCCGATGATCGACCGCACCATGGTCAGGGCCTCGTGGTCGTCGGCGGCCAGGTGGTCGGTCACCCCGGAGACCCGGGCGTGCAGGTCACCGCCGCCGAGGTCCTCGGCCGAGACGACCTCGCCGGTGGCCGCCTTCACCAGCGGCGGGCCGCCAAGGAAAATGGTCCCCTGGTCCCGGACGATCACGGACTCGTCGCTCATCGCCGGCACGTACGCCCCGCCGGCCGTGCACGACCCGAGCACCGCGGCGATCTGCGGGATGCCGCGGGCGGACATCGTCGCCTGGTTGAAGAAGATCCGGCCGAAGTGCTCGCGGTCGGGGAACACCTCGTCTTGCCGGGGCAGGAACGCGCCGCCCGAGTCGACCAGGTACACGCACGGCAGGTTGTTGTGCAGCGCGACCTCCTGGGCGCGCAGGTGCTTCTTGACCGTCATCGGGTAGTAGGTGCCGCCCTTGACGGTGGCGTCGTTGGCGACGATGACGCACTCGCGCCCGGCGACCCGGCCGATGCCGGTGATGATGCCCGCGGCGGGCGCGTCGCCGCCGTACAGGCCGTCGGCGGCCAGCGGCGACAGTTCGAGGAACGGCGACCCGGGGTCGAGCAGCGCGTCCACCCGGTCTCTGGGCAGCAGCTTGCCCCGGGCGACGTGCCGCGCCCTGGCCCGTTCCGGCCCGCCGAGGCGGGCGAGCGCCAGCTTGTCTCGCAGCTCGGCGGCCAGCGGCGCGTACTGGCGGCGGTTGCGCTCGAATTCCCCGCCCTGATTTACCATGTTCCGTCACCGCCATTGGTTCCCGGCCCCGGCCCGAGGCGTGCCGCCATCACCAGTCGATGGTAACGAACGCACCGACGCCGGCGGCGCGCGCCGCTGGCCCTGGCCTGACTGACTGGTCAGGACGCTCGGGCCGCGCTGAGCTCCGCTCTGCTGACGGCCGGGTGACGGCCCGCGCTCAGCCGAAGACGCGGGTTTCCAGCACCTTGACGTCGTGGCTGGGGATGGGCTCGCAGCCGAGCGACTCGATGCGGCGGAAGCTCTCGTCTATCTGCAGCACGTCGGTGAACGACCACGACGGCACGTGCGGCACGCCCTCCTCGCCGGTCCAGTTCCAGTTGTCGTAGCTGTCCAGGCAGTCGCCCGCGATCAGGTACGGCCCCTTCTCGGTCTCGACCAGCACGCCCTGGGAGCCGGGCGTGTGCCCGGGCAGCGGCACGGTGGACACGCCCGGCGCGATCTCGACAGCCCCGCTGATCACGTTGAGCCGGCTGAGCACCGGCAGCCACGGCGGCTGGGTGCCCGGCAGGTGCTGGAACGCCCGCCGGTGCAGCGGGATCGGGTTGACCGCGTACTTCAGCTCCTCGTCCTGCACGCTGAACCGGGCGTTCGGGAACAGCTCCACGTTGCTGCAGTGGTCCCAGTGCAGGTGAGTGAACACGACGTCCCGCACGTCCGCCGGGTCGATCCCGGCCCCGTTGAGCTGGCGGAGCGTGTCCTCCTCTTCCGGCCGCTCGAAGGTGTAGCCGAAGTGCTCACGGACGAACGGCGCGTCCGGCGTGCCGGTGTCGACCATGATCGGCCGGTCGCCGCCGGTGATCACGAACATGATCATCGGGAGCGGCCGCTGCTTGCCGTAGCCGCGCTGGTAGGTCACGGCGGCCTCTTGCGCCGCGGGCACCAAGCCCGACGGCAGCGCCAGGATCTGCAGGCCCACTACATCCACCTCTCGCTTGCGGTGTAAACCATTGTCGATCAAGAACGGGGGCGTGTTACACCCTGGGCTGGCCACGCGTCCGCCGTCGCCAGCGGGGCCGGCCCGCCCGGCTGGCCAGTCCTCCTGCGGCCCTCGTGCTACTCATCAGTTGTCACTCCCAGACGGCCGAGTCGTGGTCCATCGGAACGGTCGGGCGGTCCCAGCGCGGCGGGGTGCGGGACATGACGGCGGCGGGGGCCAGGTGGCGCAGCCGGCCGAACGGCGTGTCGGTCTCGGTCAGCAGCTCGGCCAGCCGGTCCGGTGGCAGCTCGGCCGCCCGCCCGGCCCGTTCCCCAGCCGTGGTGCGCGGCAGGTTCGCCAGGTAGCGGCCGGTCCGGCCCCCGGTGCGCCGGGCGTCGGGAAGACCGGGTCGGCGCCGCGCAGTGTCACCCGGACGCCGGCAGGCCCTTCGTCGGCCGGCGCCTCGCCGATCGCGGCCAGCACGTCGTCGAGGACGCCCCGCGCGCCCGATGGGCTCATCCGAAGACCGCCGTGTCCAGCACCCGCTGGTCGTGGCTGGGGATCGGCTCGCAGTCCAGCGACTCGATCCGCCGGAAGCTCTCGGTGTACTCGATCAGGTTGGAGAACGAGCCGGACGGGATGTGGTCGGCGCCCGCGTCGCCGTTCCAGTTGTCGTAGCTGTCCAGGCAGTCTCCCGCGATCAGGTACCGGCCCTTCTCCGTCTCGACCAGCACGCCCTGGGAGCCGGGCGTGTGCCCGGGCAGCGGCACGGTGGACACGCCGGGGGCGATCTCCGCGGCGCCGTGCACCGTGCGCACCCGGTTGAGCACCGCGGTCCACGGCGGCTGGGTGCCGGGCAGGTGCTGGTAGGCCCGGTTGTGCAGCGGGATCGGCTTGACCGCGTAGCGCAGCTCGGTGTCCTGCACGGTGAAGGTGGCATGGGGGAACAGCTCCAGGTTGCTGCAGTGGTCCCAGTGCAGGTGGGTGAAGGCCACCTGGCGGACGCTGGCCGGGTCGATGCCCGCCTTCTCCAGCACGGTGAGCGGCGCCTCGGCCTCGGACTTCTCGAAGCTCGTGTACGTGAAGTAATCCCTGACGAAGTCTTGCTCGGGGGTGCCGGAGTCGACCACGATCGGGTACTCGCCGCCGATGATCACGAACATGATCATCGGGAGGCGCCGGTGCTTGCCCCAGCCGCGCTGGTAGGTCACCGCCGGCTCGTGTGCCTGCGGTACCTGCCCCTGCGGGAGCGCCAGAATCTGCAAACCCACTGCTGCTGCCTGCCTCTCGATCGGACCTGCCCCCGGGCTGCGGGGGTCGCCTCTATCCGACACGCCACCGGGGCCGACGGCAATCCCCCATCTGTACCGGGAGAGCTCCGGCGCCCCAAAAGCCGGGTGCCGCCGCCGGAGGGGACGCGCGTGGCGCCCTCGGCGCCGCCGGCCAGGGCCCGGGTGCCAGCGAGCACTTAGACGCCGATCGCGGTAACGTTCAGGTATGAGTTCGACCACCGCGGCGCCATTCGGCCGTCTGATGACGGCCATGATCACTCCGATGGCCCCCGACGGCGCGGTCGACTACGACGGGGCGGCTGCGCTGGCCGCCTACCTCGTGGACGACATGCGCAACGAGGGCCTTGTCCTCAACGGCACCACAGGGGAGGCGCCGACGACCACCGACGAGGAGAAAGCGCGCCTGGTCACGGTGGTACGAGAGGCGGTGGGCGACCGGGCGTCGGTTGTCACCGGGGTCGGCACCAACGTCACCGCGCACAGCGTGGAGCTGGCCAGGCAGGCCGAGAAGGCCGGCGCGGACGGCGTGCTCATCGTCACCCCGTACTACAGCAAGCCCGCGCAGGACGCCCTGCTCGCGCACTTCACCGCGATCGCCGACGCGACCGGGATCCCGTCGATGGTCTACGACATCCCCGGCCGGACCGCCACCGCCATCGCGACCGAGACCCTGCTGAAGCTCTCGGAGCACCCGCGGATCGTCGCCGTCAAGGACGCCAAGGGCGACCTGGCCGCCTCATCGGCGGTCATCGAGCGCTCCGGCCTGGCGTACTACTCCGGGGACGACCCGATGAACCTGCCCTTGTGGTCGGTCGGCGGGGTCGGCTGCGTCAGCGTCACCGGGCACGTCGTCGGAGACCGCATCGCGGCGATGCTCGCGGCCTTCACCCAGGGAAGGAACGCCGAGGCGGCCAGCCTGCACCGGTCCATGCTGCCGGTCAACGTGGGGCTGTTCCGCAACCAGGCGGCGGTCATGACCAAGGCGGCGCTCGAGCTGGTCGGCCAGCCCGGCGGCGTGGTCCGCGCCCCGCTGCTGCCCGCCAACGACGCGGAAAGACGCAAGCTCATCGAGGACCTGACGTCGGGCGGCGTCAAGCTCCCCGAGAACTTCGCTAACGGAGCCGCACTGTGAGCTTTCCGCACCCCGACCTGACTCCGCCTGCCGATCTGCCGAGCCAGGGCCTGCGCGTCGTCGCGCTCGGCGGCCTGGGCGAGATCGGCCGGAACATGACCGTCTTCGAGTACCTCGGCCGGCTGCTGATCGTCGACTGCGGCGTGCTGTTCCCCGAGCCGGACCAGCCCGGCGTCGACCTGATCCTGCCGGACTTCCGGTACATCGAGGACCGGCTGGACGACGTCGAGGCGCTGGTCCTCACCCACGCCCACGAGGACCACATCGGCGCGGTGCCGTACCTGCTGCGCAACCGCCGCGACATCCCGCTGGTCGGGTCCAGGCTGACGCTGGCCCTGGTGAAGTCCAAGCTCCACGAGCACCGCCTGACACCAGAGGTAACGGAGGTCAAGGAGGGAACCCACCATTCGTTCGGGCCCTTCGACCTCGAATTCTTTGCCGTCAACCACTCGATACCAGACGCGATGGCGGTCGCCATCAAGACCCCGGCCGGCGTCGTGCTGCACACCGGCGACTTCAAGATGGACCAGCTGCCGCTGGACGGGCGGCTCACCGACCTGGCCGGCTTCGCCCGGCTCGGCGGCGAGGGCGTGGACCTGCTGCTGTCCGACTCGACCAACGCCGAGGTCCCCGGCATCGTGCGGTCCGAGCGGGACATCGCGCCGGTGCTCGACGACGTGTTCGCCAACGCCGACCAGCGGATCATCGTGGCCTGCTTCGCCTCGCACGTGCACCGGGTGCAGCAGGTACTCGACACGGCGGCCAAGCACCGCCGGAAGGTCGCCTTCGTCGGCCGGTCCATGGTCCGCAACATGGGAGTCGCCCGCGACCTCGGCTACCTGCGGGTGCCCGGCGGCCTGCTCATCGACCTGCGCGACGCCGAGGAGATGCCGCCAGGCGACGTCGTGCTGATCTCCACCGGGTCACAGGGCGAGCCTATGTCCGCGCTGTCGCGCATGGCCGGCCGCGACCACCCGATCCGCATCGCCGCGGGCGACACGGTCATCCTGGCCTCGTCGCTCATCCCCGGCAACGAGACGGCCGTCTACCGGGTGATCAACGGCCTGACCAGGCTAGGCGCGCGGGTGGTGCACAAGGAGTCGTCGCTGGTGCACGTGAGCGGGCACGCCCCGGCGGGCGAACTGCTCTACCTGCTCAACCTGGTTAAGCCGCGCAACTTCATGCCGGTGCACGGCGAGTGGCGCCACCTGCGGGCTCACGCCCGGCTGGCCAAGCTGACCGGGGTGCCGGACGACCGGATCGTGATCGCCGAGGACGGCGTGGTCGTTGACCTGGTCGACGGCAAGGCGGCCATTTCCGGCGCGGTGGCCTGCGGCTACGTCTACGTGGACGGGCTTACCGTGGGCGAGGTGACCGAGTCGCAGCTCAAGGACCGGCGCATACTCGGCGACGAGGGCTTCATCTCGGTGATCATGGTGCTGGACTCCTCCAGCGGCAAGATCGTCGGCGGCCCGGAGATCCACACCCGCGGCGCGGGCATCGACGACGGGCGGTTCTCCACCGATGTCCTGCCCAAGCTGACGGACGCCCTGGAGAAGGCGGCCATCGAGGGCGTGACCGACACCCACGCGCTGCGCCAGCTCTCCCGCCGGGTCATCGGCAAGTTTGTCAGCGACAACTACCGCCGCCGCCCGATGATCATCCCGGTCGTGGTTGAGGTCTGACCGCCGCTTGGCCGTGGCCATCGCGGCGATCAGCCCAGTCAGCGGGCAGTCGACGTGGTATAGCCGACAGCCGGGCGGCTGCCTGTCGGCGGCAAACGCCGGTCGGGCCGCTTAGCCGCTTACGCCGGGGCGCCGAAGACGCCCCGGTACCGGGGGCCGCGGGGCTTGGGCTTGGGCTGGGGCTTGGCGATGCTCGCCTGGTGCTCGCGCAGGATCTCGGCGGCGTGCCTGGCGATGTCGGCCAGCTCAGCGTGGAGCTTGCGTACCTCACGGGCGCCCCAGATCGGGGCGCTGAACGAGTGGTGGGTAATGGCGGTCACCATGAGGAACCGCGCGTCGTCCGCGTCGAGCCGCTCGTTGAGCCAGTCGGCACGCTCCATGCCAGCTCCTTCTGCCGGGGAGGATGACTGAATACAGTATGGCATTCCGCCTTGCGACCGCATCGTCGCCGGTGGGGGCCTGTGTCACGGAAGAATAACGCACGTTTTGGGGTGCGGCGTCCCGTCTGGGAAAATCTCCTGGGCCGCCGGCCCGCGGCCGATCTTGGCGCCGGGCGCGCCGTTACCCGGCGGCCGCCGGGGTGCCCGGCCGGCGGCCCGGGCACATTCGAAGGTTTCCCGGTGTTTATCTAGGTGACGAGTTCCTGAGGTGGTGGCACCATCGAGGGAACATGCTGAGTCTGGAGGACGATGACAACTGCTTACGGCGAGCGTGCTGAGCTGGACGCCGCGACGGGGGAACTGGACCTTGAAGACCGCCACGCGCTGCGCCGCGTGGCCGGGCTCTCCACGGAGCTCACCGACGTCACCGAGGTCGAGTACCGGTCACTGCGCCTGGAGCGCGTGGTGCTGATCGGGGTATGGACCGAAGGCACGCAGCAGAGCGCGGAGAACTCGCTGCTCGAGCTGAGCCGCCTGGCCGAGACCGCCGGATCGCTGGTTCTCGACGGGCTGATCCAGCGGAGGGCGCGGGTCGATCCGGCCACCTACGTGGGGGCGGGCAAGGCGACCGAGCTGGCCGGGATCGTGACGGCGACCGGCGCCGACACGGTGATCTGCGACGGTGAGCTGAGCCCTAGCCAGCTGCGCCGCCTGGAGGGCGTGGTCAAGGTCAAGGTGATTGACCGGACCGCGCTGATCCTGGACATCTTCGCGCAGCACGCCAAGAGCCGCGAGGGCAAGGCACAGGTCGAGCTGGCACAGCTGCAGTACATGCTGCCGCGGCTGCGCGGCTGGGGCGAGTCGCTGTCCCGGCAGGCCGGCGGCCGGGTAGCCGGCGGTGGCGGCATCGGTACCCGCGGCCCCGGTGAGACCAAGATCGAGACCGACCGGCGGCGGATCAGGACCAAGATCTCCAAGCTGCGCGGCGAGATCTCGGGCTTCAAGATCGGCCGCGAGGTGCAGCGCGGCGAGCGGCGGCGCCACGCCGTCCCGTCGGTGGTCATCGCGGGTTACACCAACGCCGGCAAGTCCAGCCTGCTCAACGCGCTGACCGGGGCCGGCGTCCTGGTGGAGGACGCGCTGTTCGCCACCCTGGACCCGTCGGTGCGCAGGGCGAGGACCCCCAGCGGCCGGCCGTACACGCTGACCGACACCGTCGGGTTCGTCCGGCACCTGCCGCACCAGCTGGTGGACGCGTTCCGTTCCACCCTGGAGGAGGCGAAGGACGCGGACCTGATCCTGCACGTGGTGGACGGCTCAGACGCCGACCCCCAGGCGCAGCTGGCCGCCGTGCGCGCGGTGCTGGCCGAGATCGGGGCCCAGGACGTGCCCGAGCTCGTGGTGATCAACAAGGTCGACCAGGCCGACCCGGTGACGCTCAAGGCGCTCCAGCTGCGCGAGCGCGGAGCCGTGGCGGTCTCGGCCAAGACCGGCGAGGGCCTGGCCGCCCTGAGCGCGGTCATCGAGGACGGGCTGCCCGACCGCGACCGCGCGGTCCGGGTTAGCGTCCCGTACAGCCGCGGGGACCTGGTCGCCAGGGCGCACGCCGCGGGCGAGGTGACCCGCACCGAGCACGGCCCGGACGGCACCTTCCTCGAGGCCCGTGTCCCCCCGGAGCTGGCGGCCGAGCTGCGTCCCTTCGCGGTCGCCTAACGCCGCCCGGTGCGCCGCCCTCGGCGCCCCGAACGACCAGCCACGCCAGCCGGCAGCGGGGACCGCGACGGTCCCCCTGCCGGCTGGCATCCCCGGGTGCGGGCACTGGCGACCCTCGGCGGGGCGATCGCCCACGCCGACCCCCGCCGCCGGTGTGGAAGGGGTCCCATGAGGCCCCTTCCTTCCCCGTTCATGCGCCCCCGCTGATAACAACAAGAAGCGCTCCGCGCTGCCTTGCGTGCTGCGCGTCGGCGTAGGCACCCGCGTCGTCGTGCGTGCTGCGCGTCGTCGTGCGTGCTGCGCGTCGTCGTGCGTGCTGCGCGTCGCCGCCGATGTCGATTTGGCGGCCCGCTCGCAGAACAGCGGCTCGTCCCCGGCCTCTCACCGCATCCTCCACTCGCGCCCGCCCCGCCCCGCGAGGCCGCAAACCCCACAATTCCCAGGAGCGGTCACCCAGCGCTAGCACCCCAGCCAGCCGCCAGCCCGCAGCCCGCGAAATTTTCACCTCCATCACGGCGTCCCCTAGGGCACCAGTGCCTTTTGCGCAATCGAGCCGAACGGGTACGGACGGCAGGGGCCTGGCGGGGCGCCGGACGGCCCAGGCGCCAGCGGGCGGCCGGCATCCGGCATCCGGCGGCGGGCGGGCGGCGGGCGGCCCGCGGCGGCGCCGGGTTGGCGTCGAACGCGGGTTGGGCGCTTCCGGTGGGCCGTCGGGGCGAGCCGCTGCGTCCTGGCCTCGGCGGGCTCCAACCGGGCCGGGCGGCCAGCGGGCGCCCGGCGCCACCAGTCCCGGCTGGCCTCAGGGCTGCCGGCCAGTGCGTTTCGCCAGGCCAGGCCGTCGCCGGCTAGCCCTGGGCGGAAAAGCCGGATAAATGCTCATCGGCCGGGTGGATCGCGGTCGCGCTGGGAGGACGGAGGTGCCGCCCGGCGGCCGCTAACCGCTTTGCTCCGGGAAGGTAACAACGCTTTGCCAGGGGGCTTGTAAGGAAGCCCCCCGGTGCAATACCGTGACGGAACCGATATGTAGGACGGATCGCGCAATATGGTGCCAAACGGTACCTGAGTTGCGTTGCCGCCCGTATCGTCAGGAAGCACGGTCAGCGCCGACGTCTAGATGCATGGCAGGTGGCCGCTCATGATGGCTGGAACCGACCCGCGAGGTTCCCGGCACGCCGGGGTGACTCCATGACCGCCCGGCTGCTCACCAGCATCGGCAGGCTGTGGACCGGGTCAGAGATCATCAGCAACGCCGCCATCCTCATCAGCGATGACCGGATCGCCTGGGTTGGCCCGTCGTCCGAGCTGCCCCGCAGCGTCCCCGGCGTCGTCGATGACATCGTCGACGTGGACATGGTGGAGAACCTGGGCGGCGGCCTGGTCACCCCCGGCCTGATCGACGCGCACACCCACCCGGTGTATGCGGGCAACCGCTACGCGGAGCTGGCCATGCGGTCGACCGGCCTGTCGGACTCGGAGATCACCGCGGCTGGCGGAGGCATCTCGTCCACCATCACCGTGACCAGGGGCACCGATCCCTGGACCCTGTGCAACCACGTCCGCGAGCGGCTCGCCTGCTGGCTGCAGTCGGGGACCACCACGATCGAGGCGAAGACCGGCTACCACCTGACCAGGGACGGCGAGCTGGCCGACGTGCGGATGCTGCGCTCGCTGGAGAGCGAGCCCGGCATGCCCCGGGTTCACGTGACGTTCTACGCGGCCCAGATGGTGCCGCCGGAGTTCTTTGGCCGCCGCAGCGACTACATCGACGCGGTCTCGTCCTGGTGCGCGGACGCGGCCGCCGTGGGCGCGGACAGCGTGGACGTCAACTGCGAGGACGGCCGGTTCAGCGAGGAAGAGGCCCGCTGGATACTCAATGCGGGCCGCCGGGCCGGGCTGCTGCCCCGGCTGCACGCGTCCGGCAGTACCCGCGGCGGTGCTACCCGGGTGGCCGCCGAGCTGGGCTGCGCGTCGGCCGACCTGCTGCACGGCGCCACCGACGAGGACGTTGCCGCACTGTCCCGTGGCGGCGTCGCCGCGGTGGTCACCCCGGGCTCAGCCGTGCAAGGGGGTGCCAGGCCGCCGGTCCGCTCGCTGCTCGATAAGGGCGTGGTTGTCGCCCTTGGCTCGGACCACACCCCGGGCGGCGTGGGCATCACTTCGATGCCGCTGGTCATCGCGCTGGCCGTGTCCTACTTCGGCCTGTCGGTGACCGAGGCGCTGCGGGCCGCCACCCTGGGCGGCGCCTACGCGCTGCGGGCACCGGACCGCGGCGCGATGGTCCGCGGCCGCCTGGCCGACATCGTCTTGTGGGACGCCGACCACGAGGGCGCCTTCGCCTGGAACTACGGCCTCAACCCCCGCCGCGTCTGGCGCGGCGGCGAGCCCGTCACCCCCTAACCGCGCCCGCGCCTCCCGTGCGCGTTTCGGCGGAAACTATTTTCTCGGCGGAAACTTTTTACGTGTATAGCGTGATTTATTTCCACCAGGATAAATGTTTCCGTGATTAAGCCCGACCGCGAGGCCGCACCCGAGATAACAGCAAGAAGCGCCAAGCGCTAACCAGCCCGGCGGGTTCGCCGAGAATAACAGCACAAAGTCCGGGGCGCTGACTCGGACGCTCGGGTTGGCGGCATAACAACAAAAAGCGCGGAGCGCTGGCATGGGCGCGCCGGGGTTTCCGGTGAACAGCAAGCGGCGCGGAGCGCGGACTCGGCCGCTGAGGGCGGGCGCTGGGGGCTGCGGTGATAACAGCAAGTGGCACGGAGCGCTGCGGCGCTGGAAGCGCCCACCGCGCCCCGCGCGGGGCGCGGTCTCGGCCCGGCGCGGACGTGGCGGTCCCCAGCCCCGGCAGGATGCGCGGCAGTGTGGGGACGCGGCGACGTCGGGGCGCGGCGACGTCGGGACGCGGCGGGGGCGGTGTCCGGGGCAGCGTCGGGCACGCAGCGACATCGGGACGCGGCGGGGGCGGGGCGCGGCGACGTCGGGACGCGGCGACGTCGGGACGCGGCAGGGGCGGGGCGCGGCGACGTCGGGACGCGGCGGGGGCGGGAACGCGGCGACGTCGGGATGTGGGGGAGGGTGGCGGCGTCGGGACGAGGCGGTGGGGGCGGGGACGCGGCCGGGGGTGGAGCGCCGGGGCGCGGGAGGGGCGGGGGCGTGGCATGCTTGCCTGCATGGCGAACCTGGTGCCCGTCACGCTGATCGTGGGCGAGGAGGAGTTCCTCGTGGACCGGGCGGTGCGGGAAGCGCTGGCGCAGGCCCGGGCCGCGCTCGCGGAGGCCGGCGGGGGTGACAGCGGCGGGGACCTGCACGACCTGGAGGCGGCCGCGCTGGCTCAGGGCGAGCTGGCCTCGCTCACCTCGCCTAGCCTGTTCGGCGGCGGCGCGGTGGTGGTCGTCAGGAACGCGCAGAACGCGGGCAAGGACATCGTGGCCGAGCTGACCAGGTACGCGACCCACCCGGCGCCGGACGCCGCCGTGGTCATCACCCACGCGGGCGGCGCCAGGAACAAGGCGCTGGTCGCCGACCTGGCCAAGGTCGGCGCGCGCAAGGTTGACTGCCCGAAGCTGACCCGGGCCAGCGAGCGGACCGACTTCGTCCGGGCCGAGTTCCGCCGGGTGGGGCGGCAGGCCGACTCAGAGGCGGTCCGGGCGCTGCTCGACGCGATCGGCGGCGACCTGCGCGAGCTGGCCAGCGCGGTGGACCAGCTCGCCTCAGACACCACCGGCCGGATCGGCGCGGCCACCGTGGCCCGGTACTACCGGGGCCGGGCCGAGGCGACCGGCTTCAGCGTGGCCGACCACGCCGTCGAGGGGCGGCTGAACGAGGCCCTGGAGCAGCTGCGCTGGGCCCTAGCGACCGGCACCGCCCCGGTGCTGATCACCAGCGCCCTGGCCACCGGGGTCCGGCTGCTCGGGCGGGTCGGCGCCGCCTCGCGCAACGCCAATGCCAACGCCCTCGCGGCCGAGGTCGGCGCGCCGCCGTGGAAGATCGACCGGGTCCGCCAGCAGCTGCGCGGCTGGCACCCGGACGGCGTGGCCAGCGCCCTGCAGGCGGTGGCTGAGGCCGACGCCCAGGTGAAGGGCGGGGGAGCCAGCCCCGAGTATGCCCTGGAGCGCGCCATCCGCCAGATCGTCGCCTACCGCGCCGCCCGCTAGGCCCGCCACCGTCGGCTAGGCCGCGCGGCCCGCCATTCCAAGGCCCCGGGAACGCCAAAACGCCGGGACACCACCTGGTGCCCGGCGCGGCGAGAAAAAGCGAGAAGCCTAGGCCGCCTGCAGCTCGGCGAGCCGCTTGGCGATCGCCGACTTGCGGTTCGCGGCCTGGTTCTTGTGGATGACGCCCTTGGCCACGGCCTTGTCGAGCTTGCGGGTCGCGACGCGGAGCGCGGTGGTCGCCTCCTCGACGTTGCCACCCTCGACGGCCTCGCGGAACTTGCGCACGTGGGTGCGGAGCTCGGACTTGACCGCCTTGTTGCGCTGGTGCGCCTTCTCGTTCTGCTTGATGCGCTTGATCTGCGACTTGATGTTCGCCACGCGAATACGTCCTTCGTTGGGTTAAGTCGGCTTGGCCCGCCCAGGTGGAACGGCCTGCCCGCCCGGAGCGGCAGCGTACGAGGGGGCGCGAAGAACGAAGGATAGCCGAACCGCCGCCGCTTCCTCAAACCAATGCGGACTCCGGTACGGAACCAATCCCCGCTCCGCCAGCATATCCGCCAAGCGGATCGGCGGCGCGAGGCCGGCCTTGCGCGCACGATACCCTGATCGGAGGGACGCGCGGAGCGGCAGGCCGGGTACCGGCCGAACGGGCCGCCGCGAAGTCCAGGGAACCCGCGCACCGAGACGACCCGCGCACCACAGTGCGCACTCGCACGTTCATGGAAGCATGGTGGCAATGAGCGACCCGGCCAAGGCTGCCCAGGGCCCAGCCAGGGTAAGGGCAAGGCCCCGGCACCGGCCAGCACGGACCAGGCCGTGATCCGCAACTTCTGCATCATCGCGCACATCGACCACGGCAAGTCCACCCTGGCCGACCGGATGCTGCAGCTGACCGGCATCGTGGACGCGCGGCAGATGCGCGCGCAGTACCTGGACCGGATGGACATCGAGCGCGAGCGCGGCATCACGATCAAGAGCCAGGCGGTCCGGCTGCCGTGGCAGAAGGCCGGCGCTCGACTACGTCCTGAACATGATCGACACGCCGGGCCACGTGGACTTCACCTACGAGGTCTCGCCGCAGCCTGGAGGCGTGCGAGGGCGCGGTGCTGCTGGTGGACGCCGCGCAGGGCATCGAGGCGCAGACGCTGGCCAACCTGTACCTGGCCATCAACGCGGGCCTCACGATCATCCCGGTGCTGAACAAGATCGACCTGCCCGCGGCCCAGCCCGAGCGCTACGCGCAGGAGCTGGCCGCGATCATCGGCTGCGACCCGGGCGAGGTGCTGAAGGTCTCGGCCAAGACCGGCGTCGGCGTCGAGGAACTGCTCAACGCGATCGTCGACCTGGTCCCGCCGCCGCACGGCGACCCGGACGCCCCGGCCCGGGCGCTCATCTTCGACTCGGTCTACGACACCTACCGGGGCGTGGTCACCTACGTCCGGGTGGTGGACGGCACGTTCACCAAGCGCGAGCGCATGCTGATGATGTCCACCCAGAGCGTCCACGAGACCCTGGAACTCGGTGTCATCTCCCCGGAGCCCATCCAGTCCGACGGCCTCGGCGCGGGCGAGGTCGGCTACGTCATCTCCGGGGTGAAGGACGTCCGCCAGGCCCGCGTCGGCGACACCATCACCACCTCGACCGGCCAGGCGAAGGAGCCGCTGGCCGGCTACGAGCACCCCAAGCCGATGGTCTTCTCCGGCCTCTACCCGGTCGACGGCGACCAGTACCCGGAGCTGCGCGACGCCCTGGACAAGCTGCAGCTCAACGACGCGGCCCTGGTCTACGAGCCGGAGACGTCCACCGCGCTCGGCTTCGGTTTCCGCTGCGGCTTCCTCGGCCTGCTGCACATGGAGATCGTCCGCGAGCGGCTGGAGCGCGAGTTCGACCTGAGCCTCATCTCGACCGCGCCCAACGTTGTCTACCGGGTGGTGATGGAGAGCGGCCGGGAGCTCACGGTGACCAACCCGAGCGACTTCCCCGGCGGCATCGACGGCTTCAGCGCCCCGCAGGCGCGGCCCCAAGGGCCACACCGGCGGCAAGATCAAGGAAGTCTACGAGCCGGTCACCCGGGCCACCATCATCTCGCCGTCCGACTACATCGGCACGATCATGGAGCTGTGCCAGGGCCGCCGCGGCATCCTCCAGGGCATGGACTACCTGTCCACCGACCGGGTGGAGATCCGCTACACCCTCCCCATGGCGGAGATCATCTTCGACTTCTTCGACCAGCTCAAGTCCCGTACCCGGGGCTACGCCAGCCTCGATTACGAGCTCGACGGCGAGCAGGTCGCCAACCTGGTCAAGGTGGACATCCTGCTGCAGGGCGCAGCCGGTGGACGCGTTCAGCCAGATCGTGCACTCCGACAACGCCCGCGAGTACGGCCTGTCGATGACCGCCAAGCTCAAGGAGCTCATCCCCCGCCAGCAGTTCGAGGTGCCGATCCAGGCCGCCGTGGGCAGCCGGGTCATCGCCCGGGAGAACATCCGCGCCCTGCGCAAGGACGTGCTGGCCAAGTGCTACGGCGGTGACATCAGCCGCAAGCGCAAGCTGCTGGAGAAGCAGAAGGAAGGCAAGAAGAAGATGAAGACCATCGGCCGGGTGGAGGTCCCCCAGGAGGCGTTCGTGGCCGCCCTGTCCACCGCAGACCGACAAGCCGAAGTAGCCCCGGCCGGGCTGCCCGGGGGGGCGTCCCCCCGGGCGGAGGCGTCAGCCGCCGTGGGCGACGCCGATGATGACGATCAGCGCCCACAGCGACAGCCACAGGTAGCCGAGGACAGCCCGGCGACGGCCATCCCGTCGCCGCGTTCCCCGGTCTGCCGGATCTGCGCCCGGGCGACGTGCCCGAGGATGACCGCCGGGATGCCGACGAAGATGAACGGGATGAACCCGCAGATCAGCGAGCCGACCGCGAACCCGTTGGTGCGCGGGGCCAGCTGCGGCGAGTAGTACGCCCCGGGGTACGGCATCGGCATCGCCGGGCCGCCCGGCCCGGAGGGCAGGTCGGCCACCAGGCCGTTGAGGTCGCCGTAGGTCCGGGCGGTCAGCACCCGCGACCGACCGGTCGTCGAACTCGGCCTTGTTCAGCCGTCCCTCCATGAAGGCGGCCTTGAGC
This sequence comes from uncultured Actinomycetota bacterium, assembly GCA_963748785.1. Taxonomy (GTDB): domain Bacteria; phylum Actinomycetota; class Actinomycetes; order Streptosporangiales; family Streptosporangiaceae; genus Trebonia. The sequence goes on from CAVVKP010000013.1 coordinate 186,290, forward strand.
ACGTCCATCGTCCGCTCGCGGTCCGCCGCGGCGGCCAGCATCCCCGGCTGGTGGTACTGGCCGGGAAGGTTCTGCTGCTGGTACGGCGCTGGCGGCCGTACGGCGGGTGGCCGTAGGGCGCAGGGTGGCCGTAAGTGGGCGGCCCGTACGCGGCGGGCGGCCCGCCGGGCGGCGGGGTCGAAGATGGGGGCAGCGGAAATCCATTCGAGCCGGGCTCCGGATCTGTGGTCACCAGTACCTCCCGCCGCCGATGTTCCGATTACATCATATCCTCGGCTCTATGCCAGGAACGCTGCCGGAGGGTGAATCAGTCCCCGAGGACGGATCCTTGCCGGGCAGCGCGGCCCAGGGATTCGCCGATACCCCGTTCGGCGCCTACGTACACGTGCCTTTCTGCCGCACCCGCTGCGGTTATTGTGATTTTAATACCTACACCGCCACCGAGCTGGGCGGCGGCGCCAGCCAGGCCGCCTACCCGGCCCTAGTCGAACAGGAAGTCGACCTCGCGGTCAAGGTGCTCCCGGCGGGCGGCCGCCCCGGTGAGCGCGGTGTTTTTCGGCGGCGGAACCCCCACGCTGCTCGCCCCGGCGCGGCTCGGCGGCATTATCAGCAAAATCGACGAGACCTTCGGCCTGGCGCCGGGCGCCGAGGTCACGGTCGAGGCCAACCCGGAAACGGTCGGCCCGGCCGAACTCGAGCAATTGCGCGCGGCCGGAGTCACCAGGCTGTCGTTCGGTATGCAGAGCGCGGTGCCCCACGTGCTGCGGGTGCTCGACCGGGAGCACCAGCCCGGGCGGCCGCTCGACTGCGTGCGCTGGGCGCGCGCGGCCGGCTTCGAGCACGTGAGCGTGGACCTGATCTACGGGACGCCGGGGGAGAGCGACGACGACTGGCGGCGGTCGCTGACCGCGGCGATCGAGGCCGGGCCCGACCATGTCTCCGCCTACGCGCTGATCGTGGAGGACGGCACCCGGCTGGCGGCCAAGGTCCGCCGGGGCGAGATCGAGCCGCCCGACGACGACGCCATGGCCGACCGCTACCTGATCGCCGACGAGTTGCTCGGCGCGGCCGGCTTCACCTGGTACGAGCTGTCCAACTGGGCCACCAGCGACGCGGCCCGCTGCCGCCACAACCTGCTGTACTGGACCGGCGGCAACTGGTGGGGCTTCGGTCCCGGCGCGCACAGCCACGTGGGCGGCGTCCGCTGGTGGAACGTCAAGCACCCGTCCGCCTACGCCGGGCGGCTGGCGGAGGGCCGCGTCGCCGGCGGCGGCCCGCGAGCTGCTGACCGCCCCGATGCGGCGGATGGAGGACATCATGCTCCGCGCCCGGCTGGCCGAGGGCCTGCCGCTGTCCGTGCTCACTGGGGACGCCCAAGCCAAGGAGGAACGAATGGTGGCTGACGGCCTCATCGATCGCTCCGCGCACTCCGCCGGGCGACTCGTGCTGACGCTGCGCGGCCGCCTGCTCGCCGACGCGGTGGTCCGCGACCTCACCTAACTCCCGGCCCACCCACCCAGGGGGACCCCCACCCTAGCGGGAAGCGCCGACAATCGATCTTGCCAGGTCCCCGACCGCGGTCTCGTCGGCTGCTACCGGGTAGCCAGTCAGTCGCCTTCGACAGCGGTGACGAAGTCGATGAGCTCCTCGACCCGGCCGAGCAGCTCGGGCTCCAGGTCGGCGTAGCTGGTCACCGCGCCCCGGATGCGCCGCCAGGCCGGCGGCGACGTCCTGCGGGGTCTCGTGCCGCCAGCCGATCCGGGCCAGCACGCCCTCCTTCCACGACAGGCCGCGCGGCACGTCGGGCCAGGCGGCCAGGCCGAGCCGCTCCGGCTTGACCGCCGCCCAGATGTCGATGAACGGGTGCCCGACCACCAGCACGTGCGGGTTGCCGGCGACGGAGGCGGCGATCCGGCTCTCCTTGGACCCGGCGACCAGGTGGTCGACCAGCACGCCGAGCCGCCGCCCCGGGCCCGGGCTCGAAGTCGGCGACGATGGCGGCCAGGTCGTCCACGCCCTCCAGGTACTCCACGACCACCCCGACGTCGCGCAGGTCGTCGCCCCAGATCTGCTCGACCAGCTCGGCGTCGTGCTTGCCCTCGACGTAGATCCGGCTGGCCCGGGCGACCTTGGCCCGCTGCTGCGGCGCGGCGACGGACCCGGACGCGGTGCGCCGCGCCCACGCTGCCCGCGCTGCCCGGCTTGGGCGACGGGCGCACCAGCGTGACCCGCTTGCCGTCGATCAGGAACGTGCCGGGCAGCGGGAACACCCGGCGCTTGCCGAACCGGTCCTCCAGCGTCACCGAGCCGGGCTCGGTGGCGACGACCGCGCCGCAGAACCGCCCCTCGAAGTCCTCGACCACGAGGTCCCGCTCGGCCTCGACCTGCGGCACCGGGCCCCGGCCCGGCTTCGGCTTGCGGTTTTCCGGTGCCAGGATGTCCCGGTTGTACTGCCGACCGCGCAACTGTCACGCCTCCTTGGCATCGCGCCCGCCCGTGTCCGGCCGGCGCCGGCGCCGGCTCGCTGACGGAAGCGTAACCGACCAATCTGGCGTACAACCGGGCGCTTGCCGTCCGGAAGCTCTCGGGAGTTAATAGAATTGGCACTCAGGGATGCGGAGTGCCAAGGAGGTGGACCGGTGCTTGACGAGCGGAAGCTTGCCGTTCTCCGCGCGATTGTCGAGGACTACGTGTCCACCACCGAGCCGGTGGGGTCGAAGTCGCTGGTGGACCGGCACGGCCTCGACGTGTCGCCGGCCACGATCCGCAACGACATGGCGGTCTTGGAGGAGCAGGGGTACATCGCCCAGCCGCACACCAGCGCCGGGCGGATACCGACCGACAAGGGGTACCGGCTGTTCGTGGACCGGCTGTCGTCGGTCAAGCCGATGTCGGCCGCGGAGCGGCGGGCGATCGAGACGTTCCTGGCCGGCGCGTACAGCCTCGACGAGGTGGTCGCCCGCACGGTGCGGCTGCTGGCCCAGCTCACCAGGCAGGTGGCGGTGGTGCAGTACCCGTCGCTGTCCCGCTCCTCGGTGCGGCACATCGAGCTGGTCTCGCTGACGCCGCAGCGGGTGCTGCTGGTGCTGATCACCGACACCGGGCGGGTGGAGCAGGCCGCTGGTCGACCTGCCCGACGTCGCCGAGCCCGAGTCGATCGCGCACCTGCGCGCGGTGCTCAACGCGTGCCTGGACGGGCATAGGCTGGCCGACGCGGCCGCGACCGTGTCCGGCCTGGCCGACCGCATCCCCGTGCCGAGCGGCCGAACGCGGGGGCGGTGTTCTCCGTGCTGCTCGACAGCCTCGCCGAACGGCACGAGGAGCGCGTGGTTTTCGGCGGTGCCGCCAACCTGGCCGCCCCCGACTTCGGCAAGGGAATGCGAGACGTGCTCGAAGCACTGGAGGAACAAGTGGTACTGATGCGGCTCCTCGGTGAGGCCGCGAGCCCGTCGGCCCTGACCGTCAGGATCGGTGCCGAGACGGGGATCCAGGGGACCTCCGTGGTCTCGGCGGCCTACGGCGCCGGCGGCGAGGTGGTGGCCAAGCTCGGCGTGCTCGGGCCGACCAGGATGGACTACCCGGGCACCATGGGTGCGGTGCGCGCGGTGGCACGGTACGTCGGGCAGATACTCGGGGAGTCATGACAGTGGCTGACGACTATTACGGGCTGCTCGGCGTGCGCAAGGACGCCTCGCAGGACGAGATCAAGCGCGCCTACCGGCGGCTGGCCAGGGAACTTCACCCGGACGTCAACCCCGACCCGGAGACGCAGGAGAAGTTCAAGGAGATCAACCAGGCCTACGAGGTCCTGCAGGACCCGGAGAAGCGCCAGATGTACGACCTGGGCGGCGACCCGTTCGCCGCCGCGGGCGCGGGCGCGGCGGGTTCGGCGGGTTCGGCACCGCGGCCGGCTTCCCGTTCAGCGAGTTCGTGGACGCGGTGTTCGGCGCGGCGGGCGCGGGCGCTACCCGCGGCCCCCGCTCGCGGGCCCGGCGCGGCCGGAACGCGACGATCCGGATCGAGCTCGACCTGTCGGAGTGCGCGTTCGGCGCCACCCGCGAGCTGACCGTGGACACCGCCGTGGTCTGCCCGACCTGCTCGGGCGAGGGCACCGCGCCGGGCACCCACCCGGAGACCTGCCAGGTCTGCGCCGGGCGCGGCGAGATCAGCCAGGTGCGCAAGTCGTTCCTCGGCCAGGTGGTGACCACCCAGGCCTGCCCGAACTGCGGCGGCTACGGCACCGTGCTGCCCCGCCCCTGCCCGGAGTGCGACGGCGACGGCCGGGTCCGCACCCGGCGGACGATGAAGGTCCGGATCCCGGCGGGGGTCGAGGACGGCACGCACATCCAGCTGGCCGGCGAGGGCGAGACCGGCCCGGGCGGCGGCCCGCCCGGCGACCTGTTCCTTGAGGTGGTGCAGCGGCCGCACCCGATCTTCGAGCGGCAGGGCGACGACCTGCACTGCACGCTGACGATCCCGATGGTGGCCGCCGCGCTCGGCGCCACCGTGTCGGTGGAGTCGCTGGACGGGCCGAACGACGTGGACATCCGGCCCGGCACCCAGTCCGGGCCAGGTCGATCCCGCTGTACGGGCTCGGGCGTCAAGCACCTCAACGGCAGCGGCCGCGGCGACCTGGTGATCCACGTCACGGTGGAGACCCCGACCCGGCTCGACGCCGAGCAGGAGAAGCTGCTGCGCGACCTGGCCAAGCTCCGGGGAGAGGAGCAGCCGCCCGGGAAGTTCCAGCCCGGGCAGCAGGGTTTTTTTTCTAGGCTCCGCGACGCGTTCAACGGACACGCCTAGCCGCGATTAACCCAGGGCCTGGCCGCAGTGACACGCGGCCGGGCGCGGGTAACGCGGGCTGGTTGCGCGCACCCGCTGGCACTGCCAGCGGGCGCGCGGGCCAGCGGAGCAAGCTACCAGCGGGCCGTGCGGCTGAGCAGGACGACCGCCGCGGCGGCGCCCGCCGTGGAGGTGCGCAGCACCGTCGGGCCGAGCCGGGCCTCGACGGCGCCCGCCTCCCGCAACGCCGACCGCTCGGCCGGGCTCGTGCCGCCCTCGGGGCCGACGAGCAGCAGGACCTCGCCCTCGTCCGGCAGCGCCAGCCCGGCCAGCCGGGCGGGCGCGTCGGCCTCAAGCACGATCGCGCAGGGCCGCGGTGGCGGCCCGCGCGGCCAGCGCGGCCGTGCCGGCCGGGCCGGTGATCTCGGGCAGCCAGGCGCGGCGGGACTGCTTGGCCGCCTCGCGCCCGGTGGCGCGCCACCGGGCCAGCGCCTTCGCGCCGCGCTCGCCCTGCCAGCGGGTGATGGACCGCTCCGCGGTCCACGGGATCACCGCGTCCACGCCGACCTCGGTCATCAGCTCGACCGCCAGCTCACCCCGGTCGCCCTTGGGCAGCGCCTGGGCGACCACCAGCCGCGGCGTGGGCGCGGGGACGGTGTGGGTCGCGCGGACGTCGAGCGTCACCGAGTCCTTGGCCACGGCGCGGACCGCGCACTCGGCTAGGGTCCCCGCCCCGTCGCTGACGTCGGCACGCTCGCCGGGGCGCAGCCGCCGGACCGCGGCCGCGTGGTGGCCCTCCGGGCCGTCCAGCGTGATGACCCCGGCCGCCGAGGCCGCCGGCTTCGACCAGGAACACCGGGGGGCCCGCGGCCGTCCTGCGCGATTCCATGGCCGCCAGGTTAGCGGTGTGCCGGTGGTACGCGGCCGGCGCGGGCGGTTGGCGCCATCGGCCCGGGTGGATGCGGGGCGGCCTTGGCCGGCGCGGGCGGGCAGCTCGTGGCGGCGGGGGGCGTCGCGGTGCCGCGGTGCCTGCCGCGCCGTGGTGCCCGGGCCGGCGGCCTGCCGCTGGCCATCGGCCCGGCGGGACCGACGCGGCGGTTGGGCCGCCGGATCCGAGGGCGGTGGCCGGCCGATGGGCCGGCCTGCTCCGATGGGGCGCCGGTTCGAGGCGGCCTGCCGAGGGCGGCCGGCTGCGAAGACCCGGGGCGTCGGGTCCGGGCCGGCCGTTGCCGCCCAGCAGCCCCGGCGCCGGCGTCGTCGTCGGCGCCGCCGGCGGCGCGGTCGGCGTGTCCGCGGGCGGCGGGCGACGGTGCTCCCCGCCGGTACGCCGGCGGCACGCTGGTCGCGCCGCCGGTCGGGCGCGGGGGTGCGGGCGTCTCGGTCGGCGGGGTCACCGGGCAGGTCAACACGGCCGTCGCCGACGGTCCACACCGTGCTGGGCGTCGGCCCGTCGGGACCGGGGCAACCCAGGTCGGGGGCGACGGGGCGAGGCCGTCGGCTGCCCGGTGCCGACGGGACGCCGTCGGATGCGGTCGGCGGCGTCGCGGACGCTCGAGGTCACCGGGTTCGGCGAGGCCCGGGTCGGCGTGGCTGGCGGGGCCGTGCCGCTCGGGGCGGCCCGTGGGGATGACGCACCCGCCTGGCGATGACCGGCCGGGCGCCGCGTGCCGCCGGTGACCCGGTGCCGCCGGTGACCCGGTGGCGCCCGGGATGTGCCGCCCTGGCCCGGCTAGCGGGCCGACGGGCGACGCGCCGGCCAGCGGTTTGCTCCGCCGCCAGCGTGCCGCTGCCCGCGGATGCGGCGCTGGCCCGGGGCGCGGTGCCGCCGTTCAGCACGGAGGTGCTGGCCTGGATGATCAGCTGGCGGACGGGCTGAACACCGATCGAGATGCCGACGATGACCGCGACGGCGCCGAGCACGGCCGCCAACCGCACGTGCGACACCGGTGCGCGGCCCGCGCTGCCCCAGGCCGGGCGGGGCAGGCCCGCGCCGTCCGCCGGGAGCCGTGCCGCTGAGAGTACTGCCGCTGAGAGAAGTGCCGCTGGTACTGCCGCCGGGCGCAGGGCGGCCGGGCGCAGGGCGGCCCGGCGCAGGGCGGTGGGCCAGGCCCAGTGACCGCGCCAGGTCCACGACCGCAGCCGCTCGACGGCATGGAAGGCGACGCTGAGCAGCCACGGACGCGGCGTGCGGCCGCCGATCCGGGCCCGGATGGCGTCGAGGCCCGTCCGCGCCCGGTTCGGCCGCGCCGGCCGCCGCCAGGCCACGGCGCACCGGCCGCCTTGGCCGCTTCCGCCGCGTCGGCCAGGGCGCGCCGCAGCGCGTCCTCCATGCTGTCTGACGGCTCGGTCACGGCTCACCCGCCTGCCTGGCCCGGCGGGTCACGGCGTGTCCTGGGCGAGTACCGACTTGAGCGAGGCCATCGCCCGGGCCGTGTGGCTCTTCACCGCGCCCCGGCTGATCCCCATCGCCTGGGCGATGCCCGCCTCGGACAGGTCGGCGTAGTAGCGCAGCACGATGGCCTCGCGCTGCCGGGCCGGCAGCGTGCGCAGCGCCGAGGCGACCGCCGAGCGCTCGAAGCAGCGCCAGGGCGGAGTGCTCGGCGCTCGGCTCGTCCGGGGCGGGCCTGGGCGCGTGCAGGTCAACCACCTTGCGGTGGCGCAGCACCGACCGCGACCGGTTGACGACCGTCTGCCGGAGGTAGGACAGCGCCTTCTCCTCCTCGCGCAGCCGCCGCCAGGCCAGGTGCATCGCCTCGAACGCGTCCTGCACCACCTCCTCGGCCGTCTGCACGTCGTGCACGAGCAGCAGGGCCAGCCGGACCAGCTGGTTGTAGTGGGCGGCGTAGATCTCGGTGACGGCGTCGGTCGCGTCCCAGGCCCGGCCGCGGCCGCGGCGCCCGCCTGCAGCGGTGCCGCCCCGGCCGTGCCGCCGCCTTGGCCGGTGGCTGCCGACCTGCTCGGTGCGTTGAGCCCGGCCCGGTACCCGGTCGGCGACCGGCGGCGCGGGCCGCGGCACGGCGCCGTCGCCGGGCCGGCGCCGCCAGGGCCCCTCCCGGTCCAGGATCAGGCCCTCGTCCAGGGCACGTGTCGTCGGCCAGGGCGTCGTGCCCGGCTCGGGCCGCATGGTCGTCCGGCCGGTCTCCCCGGCATGGAGCGCGGCCCCGTCGATATCGGTGACCTCGTCCATGGCCGCCGCGCCGTGCGCCGTGATCCCGGCGACGGCGTCGGCCACGGCGTCGCCCGCCGGGTCTGTAGTCGGCGCGCTGAGGAAGCCCACCGCCGCTGGCACAGCATCGAAGCCGCGACACGATCACTGGAGATCGTGCCCACGGCCTGGCTGCCTACGACGGTGACTGTCGGCTTACCACCCACGCTCAGATCGATTCTTAGCCACAAAACACAACGATTTTCGACGTTGTGCCACAGTGTCACAATGCCCAACCCACATTCGGTACTCCACCCCAGTAACCGTCGGAGGATTGCGGGAAACAACAGAATAACCGCGATGCCCGGTAATGGGCAGACCCTGACGGGAGCTGATCTGCGGTCTGGCGGTCACGTTCTGGCAACGGCGGGGTAATTAAAGTGACTGTGGAGAAATTCCGGATAATCGAAACCGCCTATCCGTCAAGATCGATTAGCGTCCCGGCGGGTGCCGGCGCCGGCCCGCTTGCCCGGACCAGCGCCCGGCGTTGGCGCGTGAATCGCCGGCCGGCCCGGCCGTTCCGCCGCCCCGCGCCGGCCCGGCACCGTGCGCAACCAGCGCGCACTATGATCGAGGTGTGCCAGACTGCTTGTTCTGCGGGATCGCTGCCGGACGGATCCCGGCCACGGTCGTGGTGGACGCGAAGCGGACCATCGCCTTCCGTGACCTCAACCCTCAGGCGCCCATGCACGTGCTGGTGATCCCCAGGGATCACTTCCCTGACGTAGCGGCGCTCGCCGCGGCGGGCGACGGCCTCCTCGACGAGGTCGTGGGCACTGCGCGCGAGGTGGCGCAGGCCGAGGGCGTCGAGGCGTCCGGCTACCGACTCGTATTCAACACCGGCCAGGACGGCGGGCAGACCGTCGGTCACGTGCACGCGCACGTGCTCGGGGGGCGCCCGATGACCTGGCCGCCCGGCTGACGCCAGCGCGGCGTGGCACTCATGACCGGCCGTGACCAGCACACATCCGCCCGCGGGGCGCTCCCCGGGCCTCCGAGAGCAGTGAATTGACAGATACTCGTCGTGACAGCCCAGGTTCTACGATCCGCATCGTTATTCCGGATGGCCATTCCATGGTCGGCCTGCTCGGAACCGGGGACGAGCTGCTGAACGTGGTCGAGCGGGAGTTTTCCGCGGACATTCACGTCCGTGGAAACGAGATCACCGTGTCGGGCGCGGCCGAGGAAACCGAACTCGTCGGCAGGCTCTTCAGCGAACTGCTCGAATTGCAGCGCAAGGGCGCCGAGCTCTCGCCGGACGCGGTCGAGCGCACGCTGTCCATGCTGCGCGGCGAGGGCGGCGAGGCCGGGATGCGCCCGGCCGACGTGCTGACCCAGGGCATCTTGTCCTCCCGCGGGCGCACCATCCGCCCGAAGACGCTGAACCAGAAGACGTACGCCGACTCGATCGACAAGCACACGATCGTGTTCGCGATCGGCCCGGCCGGCACCGGTAAGACCTACCTGGCGATGGCCAAGGCGGTGAAGGCGCTGCAGGCCAAGGAGGTCAACCGGATCATCTTGACCCGGCCGGCCGTCGAGGCGGGCGAGCGGCTCGGCTTCCTGCCCGGCACCCTGTACGAGAAGATCGACCCGTACCTGCGCCCGCTGTACGACGCCCTGCACGACATGGTCGACCCGGAGTCGATACCGAAGCTGACGGCGGCGGGCACGATCGAGATCGCCCCGCTGGCCTTCATGCGCGGCCGCAGCCTCAACGACTCCTTCATCATTCTCGACGAGGCGCAGAACACCACCGCCGAGCAGATGAAGATGTTCCTCACCCGCCTCGGGTTCGGCTCCAGGATCGTGGTGACCGGCGACGTGACCCAGGTCGACCTGCCGGACGGCCAGGTGAGCGGGCTGCGGATGGTGCAGGACATACTCGAAGGCATACCTGACATTCACTTTGCCCGTCTGACCAGCCAAGACGTGGTCCGGCACAAGCTGGTCGGGAAGATCGTCGACGCCTACGAGCGTTACGACGCCAAGGGGCAGCGGCCCGCCCGCCAGCGCGGCGCGGACACAAGACGGGGAACACGAGGGTGAGCGTCGATATCAACAACGAGTCGGGGATCGCGGTCGAAACCCCCGCGATCCGCGAGCTCGCGCAGTACGTGATCGGCCAGATGGAGGTCCATCCGCTGGCAGACCTGTCGATGCTGCTGGTCGACGAGGAGCACATGACCAACCTCCACGAGAAGTGGATGGAGGAGCCGGGCCCGACGGACGTGCTGTCGTTCCCCATGGATGAGCTGCGGCCGCACTCGATCGCCGGCCCGCACCGCACCCGGGGCCGCGACGAGGACGACAGCGAGCCGGTCCTGCTCGGCGACGTGGTGCTCTGCCCGCAGGTCGCGGCGGCCCAGGCCAAGCAGCACGGCCACTCCACCCAGGCCGAGCTTGAGCTGCTCACCGTGCACGGCGTGCTGCACCTGCTCGGTTACGACCACGCCGACCCGGAAGAGGAGGCCGAGATGTTCGGCCTGCAGACCGAGCTGCTGCACGACTGGCGAGATCAGCTGGCAGGCGGCCCGCCGGGCGCGGGCGAAGGGCGGGAAGGGCAGCACTGATGTCACCCGAGGGGTGGCTGCTGCTAGCCGCGATCGCCGCACTGGGTGCGGCGGGCTGGTGCGTGGGCGCTCAGCGGGCCATGGCCAGGGCCGACGCCGACGGGCTTGACCGCTACGGCAGCCTGCTGACCCTGCTCAGGGTCCTCGCCGAGGTGGTGGGGGCGGTGCTGGTCACCCTGGCCTTCGCGCACTGGCTGCACGGCGGCTGGCAGGTGTTCCTTCCCGCGACCGGGCTGCTGCTGGTCGCCAGGTACGTGCTCATCGGCGTCGGGCCGCGGGCGATGGGCAAGGATCGCGCCGAGCGCGTCGCCCGCCGCGCCCGCGGCCTGCTCCACCCGCTGCATGCCGCGCTCGGCCCGGCGGCGCGGGCGCTCGACACGCTGCCGTTCGGTGGCCATGGCGGCGACCCGGACCTGAACGGCAGGCCCGGGGTCGAAGACCTGGTCGACTACATCGAGTCGCAGGACGAGATCGAGCCGGGCGAGCGGGCCATGGTCCGCTCCGTGGTCGAGCTGGGCGACACGATCGTCCGCGAGGTCATGGTGCCCCGCACGGACATGGTGTTCGTCGAGCGGGGCAAGTCGCTGGAGCAGGCGCTGTCGCTGGCGCTGCGCAGCGGGTTTTCCCGCATCCCGGTGAGCGGTGAGTCTACCGACGACGTGGTCGGCATCGCCTACCTCAAGGACGTCGTCGCCTGGAGCCACGCCAACCCGGGTAGCGCGTCGTCTGAGCACGTGGACACGGTGATGCGCCCGGCGACCTACGTGCCAGACTCCAAGGCGGTGGACGAGCTGCTGCGCCAGATGCAGCAGCAGCGCACCCACGTGGCGATCGTGATTGACGAGTACGGCGGCACGGCGGGCCTGGTCACCATCGAGGACATCCTGGAGGAGATCGTCGGCGAGATCGCCGACGAGTATGACACCGAGCGCCCGCCGGTCGAATGGCTCGCGCCCGGCACGGCCCGGGTCACCGCCCGCCTCCCCGTCGCCGACCTTGAGGAATTGTTCGGCGTCACGGTGGACGCGGAGGATGTGGAGACCGTCGGCGGCCTGCTCGCCCACGGCCTGGGCCGGGTCCCGATCGCCGGCTCGGCCGCCACCGTGGCCGGCCTGCGCCTCACCGCCGAGAACCTGGCGGGCCGCCGCAACAAGCTCGGCACGGTCCTGGTCGAGCGCGTCACCCAGGCCGACCGGGAAAAAGTGTAAAAAGGGCCCTCCCGGCGCCCCGCCTGCGTCACCCCGGTAGGCGCGCCATCGGCCACGCCTAGATGATAACAGCAAGAAGCGCCCCGCGCCCGGGCCGCTGAGCGCCCGCCGGGCTGCCGGGACCGGGAGGCGGACTTGGCACGTACCAGCGGACCTCGGCTCACTAGACTGCTGCCCGTGAGCAATGCGACTACTGGGGACGGTCTCGACCCCGAGGACGAGAAGATCATTACCCTGGCCCGGTCGACCCGCGCCCGGGTGGCCGCGTCCGAGGGCGCGGCGGTCCGTGACGAGACCGGCCGCACCTACACCGCCGCCGCGGTGGCCCTGCCCTCGCTGCGCCTGTCCGCACTGCGCCTCGCGGTCGCGATGGCCGTGTCAAGCGGCGCGGAGTCCCTGGAGGCCGCCGCCCTGGTCAGCGACTCCGATCCGGACCCGGGCGACCTGGCCGCGGTCCGCGACCTCGGCCCCGACGCCCCGGTGTTCCACGCGACGCCCGACGGCACGCTGCGCGCGACCATCCTCCCCTGATCCCGCCGCCGGCTCCGCAGTCGTCGCTCTTTCCGGCCTGGGCGGTGCCTCCTGTCGCGTTGCACCGCCCAGGCCGCTCCGGCCGGCCTTCGTCGTTGTGGGTCGTTGGCGCCATCGCCTGCTTCTATCGGAGCCGTTGGCGCCATCGACCCGATAAGTGGGCGGCTCAGTCCCGCCGGGGCAGCCGGACCGGCGGGTCCGGGATGTCGCCGCGCAGCAGCCGGTCGACCAGGTCGCCCAGGCCGAGCGGCGCGATCCGCTCGGTCGCCGCCCGCAGCTGCGCCACGCTCCACCACTGATGCCCGGTGATCATGGCCCGTTCCAGGTCTTCCTGCCCGTCGGTGTTGAGCGACGTGTCCGGCACCCGCAGGAAGAAGAACGTGTGGGCGCCGAGGAACAGCTTGCCCTCCTCGCGGGCCAGCCAGTGGCTCGACGAGGTCGCCACGGCCGGGCCGAGGTCGGCCTCGGCGCAGGCGTACCCGGTCTCCTCCAGGAGTTCCCGCACCGCGGCGGCCCGCACGGTCTCTCCCCGGTGCACGCCGCCGCCGGGCGTGAACCACCAGCGCTCGCCGTCCGGCTCCCGCGCGCTGAACAGCAGGACCCGCCCCTCCGGATCGGCCAGCAGGATGCGCGCGGTCGGCCGCCATAGGGGGGTCGGGTTCATGAAGCAGACGTTACTCACCCCGGCGCCGCCCGGCGGCGGGCCTCCCGCACCGTCGTACCCCCGCGGTGCTGCTCCCGGCTCGGGCTGCCCCTGTGGCGCGGCCGGCGTGTCGTGCTGCCACCCGGTCCGGGCCGCCTGGCGGCGCGCTGGCCCTGCCCGGGCTCCCGCCTGTCAGCGCCGCCCCGCCTGTCAGCGCCGCCCCGGCCCGGGCAGGGCTCCCGCCTGCCAGCGCCGCCCCGGCCCGCCAGGCCCCCGGCCAGGGCCTGGCCCGGTGGAACAACGCCCCCGTTCATCTCCCATATCCAGCGAGCAGGCCGAGCCCCGGCGCGGACCGCTGGCGATCACGAAGGGCTGGTTTCCCGGAGACAAGAAAATGATCCGCGCCCAAGCTGTGACCCCGATGACCGACAATTAAGGCGTGAACCAGCCGCGATTGACCGACAAGAAGGCCGGCGGGCGGGCGGGGGGCCAGCAGCGCGCGGGCGCGCCCGCCGGTCCCGAGCGGGCGGCGCCCGTTTTCCGTTCCGGATTCGCCTGCCTGGTCGGCCGACCCAACGTCGGCAAGTCCACGCTGACCAACGCCCTCGTCGGGGCCAAGGTGGCGATCACCAGCAACCGCCCGCAGACCACGCGGCGGGTGATCCGCGGCGTGGTGCACCGGCCGGACGCGCAGCTGGTCATCGTGGACACCCCTGGACTGCACCGGCCGCGGACGCTGCTCGGCGAGCGGCTCGACTCCCTGGTCAGGTCCACGCTGACCGAGGTGGACGTGATCGGCTTCTGCATCCCGGCGGCGGACCCGATCGGGCCGGGCGACAAGTACCTGGCCCGGGAGCTTGCCGAGCTGAAGGGCACCCCGGTCGTCGCGGTGGTCACCAAGACCGACGAGGTGCCGAAGGACGCGGTCGGCGCCCAGCTGCTCGCGGTCAGCCAGCTGGGGGAGTGGGCCGACGTGGTCCCCGTCTCCGCCGTCGGCGGCTACCAGCTCGACGTGCTTAAGGACGTCCTGGTCAGCTACCTGCCCGAGGGGCCGGCCCTGTACCCGGACGGCGAGCTGACCGACGAGCCCGAGCAGATCATGGTGGCCGAGCTGATCCGCGAGGCCGCGCTCGAAGGGGTGCGCGACGAGCTGCCGCACTCGATCGCCGTGCTCGTCGAGGAGATGATTCCCCGGCCCGGCCAGCCGGACCTGGTCGACGTGCACGCCGAGCTGTACGTCGAGCGCCCGAGCCAGAAGGCGATCGTCATCGGCGCCAAGGGCGCCCGGCTGAAGGAAGTCGGCACCCAGGCCCGCCAGCAGATCGAGGGGCTGCTCGGCAGCCGCGTCTACCTGGACCTGCACGTCAGGATCGCCAAGGACTGGCAGCGCAACCCCAAGTACCTGCGCCGCCTCGGCTTCTACGACTGACCAGGGCGGCGCCGCGCGACCCTGGCCTCAGCCCGCCGCGTCGGCCACGGGCATCTCGTAGAACCGCCAGCCCGGCTTGACGACCTCGTAGCCGAGGGTCTCGTTGACCGCGATCATGTGCGCGTTCGCGGCCGCGTTACCGGTCGCGATCCACTCCAGCTGCGGCTCGGCCTGGGCCAGCCGCTCCAGCATCGCGGCCTTGAGCAGCAGCCCGAGCCGGTGCCCCCGGTGGCTCCTGACCACGGCGGTGAGCTGCTGCAGCCCCCACTGGGGCAACTCGGGGTCGATCAGCACCTCGGTGTAGCCGGCCATCTCGCCGGACGCGTCGCTGACCGCTGCCACGCCGTGACCGCGCGACCACCCCGCGCCGCTGCAAGGTGCCGGTGCGCTCCGCGATCCGGTCGGCGTCCCACTGCGCGTCCTCGACGCCGTCCGGGTGCGGCGCGTCGTTGAACGCGTTGGCCACGGCGGCCGCGCCCGCCTGCAGCTCCCGCGGGATCGGGCCGGCCCACTCCACCAGCGAGTAGCCGGCCGATGCCCGCTCCGCCTCGGCGCGCAGCCCGGCGACAGTGCCCGGCGCGATCTTGCCCAGGTGCTGGATCCGCCGGACCTCGGCGATGGTGAACGTGGCCCCCACCGCCCGTGCGAACGCGTCGCCGGCCCCGTCCTCGGCCGTGACCGCCTCCATGATGGCCCGGCCGTTGGCGGCCGCCCGCCCGGCGCCGTGCCGCAGCAGGGCGAGGCCCAGCCCGCGGCGGCGGGCGTCCGGGTGGACCGTCAGCCCGAGGTCGGCCCGGTCCCGGTTTTCGAGGTCGGGCAGGTTCAGCCGGTAGTACCCGGCGACCGCGCCGTCGTCGCCGTAACCGAGCCAGACCTCGCCCGGGTCGTGGTCGAACCCCTCGGTGAGGTAGACCCGGAAGACCGCGGCCGACATGGGCGGCTCGACCGGCTCGTCGACCAGGGTCGCCGCCCGCATGACCGCGTTACACCCCTGAAAGGCCCGCTCGTCAGCGGGATCCCACTGTTCGATGCGCATCATCTCAGCCAACCCCACTCCTCACCCGCGCGCGAATGGTTTTTGACCCGCCCGGACCGGTGGACATCCCCGCATCTCCAGCCCGGAATCGACAGATTCATAACGATCTAATCCGCGGACGGCCCAGGCGCGGTACGCTAAGCCGCCGGGCACAACTGACCGAAGGGACGAACATGCTCATTATCTGGGGCCTGTGCGTCGTCTACCGGACGCTCGGCCGGGGCGTGTTCTTCTGCCGCCGGTGCGGCGGTGACCGTGAGTTCCGGCACCGGGCGGGCCGCCGCTTCATGACCGTCTTCTTCATCCCGCTGATCCCGCTGACCAAAACCGGTGAGCACGTGCAGTGCCTGACCTGCCGGACCCGGTACGTCACCGAGGTACTCAAGCTGCCGACCACGGTCGAGATGCAGCTGGCCCTGGCCGCCGGGATGCGCGCGGTGGTCGCGGTCATCCTCCGGGCAGGCGACCCGTCGAGCCCGGTGTCCCGGCGCCGCGCCGTGGAAGCGGTGACCGGCGCCGGCGACGCCGGCTACGAGGACGACGCGCTGGCCCAGGACCTGGCCGAGTCCGCCGACGCCGGCCGGCCGAAGATCGCCGTGCTCGGCAGCCAGCTCCAGGTCGAGGCGCGTGAGTGGTGCCTGGCCGAGGCGATCACGATTGCCATGGCCGACGGGCCGCTGACCGGCGCCGAGCGTGCCGCCGCCGAGCACCTGGCCGCCGCGCTCGGCATGACCAAGGCCCAGGCCATCGGCGTCATCGCCCTCACCGAGCAGAACGCCGGACTGTAGCGCGGTTGTCTCCAGGGGGGACAGCTTTCCGCATGGGGGGTATCAGGGCCGCCCGCTGCGGCAAGAGCCTGCGGGTTTCTCCTGGTCCGGGTCCTCACGGCGTCCAGGCGGGGCCTGTCGGCTGTGACGGGCGATCCCTGGTATGCTCTACGTGGTATGTCGCACGAGCTGCTCCTCCTTAGCGGCCGCGGCGGGGGCCTATAAGGCTGGCTCCCTCGTCGCGGGTGCTAGTCATGTCCGCTGGCCGCCTAACCGGACACCTCGCGACCATTGAAGGACTCAGCAGCGATGACGCAGTCAACTTCCGGGGAGACGACCCCCCGCACCCCCCGAAACACGCCCGGTGAAGGGGCGAGTGTGTCGGACGTGCGGGACCGTTCTTATCCTTCCGTAGCGCCCGTTATCCAGCAGCCCAGTGGCATGCCCTGCCACCGCTACACGCCGTTCAAGCAAGTCGACCTCCCCGACCGCACCTGGCCCGGCAAGGTCATGACCAGGGCGCCGCGCTGGCTGTCCACCGACCTGCGCGACGGCAACCAGGCGCTGATCGACCCGATGTCGCCGACCCGCAAGCGGGCGATGTTCGACCTCCTGGTCACGATGGGCTACAAGGAGATCGAGGTCGGCTTCCCTAGCGCGAGCCAGACCGACTTCGACTTCGTCCGTGAGCTCATCGAGGGCGACAAGATCCCGCAGGACGTGCGCATCTCGGTGCTGACCCAGGCCCGCGAGGACCTGATCGAGCGGACCATCCAGTCCCTGGAAGGCGCGCAGCGGGCCACGGTCCACCTGTACAACGCGACCGCGCCGGCCTTCCGCAAGGTGGTCTTCCGCAACAGCCGGGAGGAGACCAAGGCCCTGGCGGTCGAGGGCACCCGCCACGTCATGAAGTACGCGGAGCAGATCCTCGGCGACGCCACCGACTTCGGCTACGAGTACTCGCCCGAGATCTTCATGGACACCGAGCTGGACTTCGCCCTGGAGACCTGCGAGGCGGTCATGGACGTCTGGCAGCCGGGCCCGGGCCGCGAGATCATCCTCAACCTGCCGTGCACCGTGGAGCGCTCCACGCCGAACGTGTACGCGGACCAGATCGAGTGGATGAGCAGGAACCTGTCGCGACGCGAGCACGTCTGCGTGTCCGTGCACACGCACAACGACCGCGGCACCGCCGTGGCCGACGCCGAGCTGGCCGTGCTGGCCGGCGCGGACCGGGTCGAGGGCTGCCTGTTCGGCAACGGCGAGCGCACCGGCAACGTGTGCCTGGTCACCCTGGGCCTGAACCTGCTCTGCCAGGGCATCGACCCGATGATCGACTTCAGCGACATCGACGAGATCAGGCGCACCACCGAGTACGTCAACCAGCTGCCGGTCCACCCGCGCCACCCGTACGCGGGCGAACTGGTCTACACCGCGTTCTCCGGCTCGCACCAGGACGCGATCAAGAAGGGCTTCGAGGCCCTGGAGGCCGAGGCCGAGGCGGCGGGCATCCCGTTCGGCGAGTACCCGTGGAACGTGCCGTACCTGGCGATCGACCCGCATGACGTGGGCCGCTCCTACGAGGCCGTCATCCGGGTCAACAGCCAGTCGGGCAAGGGCGGCATCGCCTACGTCATGAAGACCGGCCACTCGCTCGACCTGCCGCGCCGCCTGCAGATCGAGTTCTCCCGGGTGATCCAGGTCCTCACCGACGAGCAGGGCGGCGAGGTCACCCCGGCCCAGATCTGGGACTCGTTCAACCGGGAGTACCTGGCCGCGGGCGACGTCGAGCTGATCGGTCACCAGGCGTCCTCGGTGGTGGACGGCAAGCACACGCTGGCCGCCGAGCTGTCGGTCTCCGGCAGCCCGCAGCGGGTGGAGGGGACGGGCAACGGCCCGATCTCCGCATTCTGCGCCGCCCTGGCCTCGGTCGGCACCGACGTCCGCGTTCTCGACTACGCCGAGCACGCGCTCACCGAGGGCACCGACGCGCAGGCCGCCTCGTACGTCGAGGTCGAGATCGACGGCCGGGCCCTGTGGGGCGTCGGCATCGACACGAACACGGCCACCGCCTCGATGCGCGCGATCCTCAGCGCCGTCAACCGCGCCCGCCGCGCGTAGGGCGGACCCTGTTCGGCGAAGGTCAACCGCCAACCAGTCAGCAGAACGACAGCGTGCCCCCGCCTTCCCCTCGCAACATGACCAGGGAAGGCGGGGCCACGCGGGGCGCTGCGCGGTCACCCCGCGGTCGCGTCCCATGGCACTCGTCGCTCCCAGCCGCCGGACCGGCGCCTGAGCCAGGGACGATCTGGTTATCACGGAGGGTCCGGTCCCTTATCGGGGACCGGATCCTCCGCGTTTCCGGCCCCGCCTTCTTGACCCGCGCTGTCGGCGGCGTGCGGGACAATGGACGCGTGCAGGGGTACCGGGACGACGGGATCGTGCTGCGGACGCAGAAGCTGGGCGAGGCGGACCGCATCATCACCCTGCTCACCCGCCACAACGGGCGGGTCAGGGCGGTGGCCAGGGGGATCAGGCGCACCAAGTCCAAGTTCGGCGGCCGGCTGGAGCCGTTCACGCACGTCGACGTGATGGTCCACCACGGGCGCACGCTGGATCACATCACCCAGGCCGAGGTGATCAGGGCCTACGGCAGGCCGCTGGGCAGCGACTACCCCAAGTACACGGCGGGCACGGCGATGCTGGAGACCGCCGAGCGGTTCACCCCGGTGGAGAAGGAGCCGGCCCTCCGCCAGTTCCTCCTGCTGGTCGGCGGCCTGCGCGCCCTCGGTGACGCCGTCGAACCCGGCGACGCCGACCCGGAGCGACCCCGGCCCAGGCGATCCCGATCCGGGTAACCCCGGCCCCGGTAACCCCGATCTGGGTAACTCCGGCCCGGGTAACCCCGACCCGGGAAACCTGGCCCCGGGAAACCCCAACCCGGGTAACCCGGGACTGGACGAGCCCGCTCCCGGCGACCCAGACGGCGGGGGAGCGGCGTCCGCCGAAGCCGGACCCGGTGTGGTCCGGCGCGATCCCCGCATGGTCCTCGACGCTTACTTCCTCCGCTCGCTGACCTTCGCCGGCTACGCGCCCGCCCTGGAGGAGTGCGCCCGCTGCGGGGCCCCGGCCCCGGGCGCCGCCGCGTCCGGCACCGTCCGGTCCGCGGACGGCGCGGCGGCCGGCGAGATCGAAGCCAAGCCCCTGGTGGCGTTCGCCGTCGGGGCGGGCGGCATGGTCTGCGCCGGCTGCCGGCCGCCGGGGGCGGCGTCGCCCGCGTCGCAGACGGTGGCGCTGATGGTCGCGCTGCTCCGGGGCGAGTGGGACAAGGCGATGCGGAGCGAGCGGAGGCACCGGGTAGAGTGCAGTGGCCTGGTGGCCGCGTACCTGCAGTGGCACTTGGAGCATTCCGATCCGGTCGTTGCGTCATGTGGAGCGTGCTTGAGCAAGACCCCCCGGTCGCGGGAATCCCGCCCGGTGCAGCCGCCTTACCCGCACCCCAGCGGCATCCGCCCGCCGGAGATCCCCCGGGAGCTAGTCCCCCGGCACGTGGCGATCGTGATGGACGGCGACGGCCGGTGGGCGAAGGAGCGCGGGCTGCCCCGCACCGAGGGCCACAAGGTCGGCGAGGCCGCCCTGATGGACGTGCTGATGGGCGCCATCGAGCTAGGGGTCAGGTACATCTCCGCCTACGCGTTCTCCACCGAGAACTGGCGCAGGCACCCGGAAGAGGTCGCCTTCCTGATGAGCTTCAACCGGGACGTGATCCACCGCCGCCGGGAGGAGCTGGCCGCGGCCGGGGTGCGCATCCAGTGGGCGGGGCGCCGGCCGCGGCTGTGGCGCTCGGTCATCCGGGAGCTTGAGGACGCCGAGCAGCTCAGCGAGGAAAACACCGTCCTGACCCTGCAGTTCTGCTGCAACTACGGCGGCCGGGCCGAGATCATCGACGCCACGGCGGCGATCGCCCGCGACGTGGCGGCCGGGAAAGTCCGCGCCGACAAGATCACCGAGGAACTGTTCCACCAGTATCTCGACGAGCCGGATGTTCCGGACGTTGACCTGTGGATCCGTTCTTCCGGCGAGCAGCGGCTGTCCAATTTCCTGCTCTGGCAGTCGGCCTATGCCGAGCTTGTCTTTCTCGACACGCTCTGGCCCGATTTCGACCGGCGGCACCTGTGGCACGCCTGCGAGATCTACGCCTCCCGTGACCGCCGGTTCGGCGGCGCCATCCCCAACTCCGTGGCCGGAGTGGTCGGCGGCGGGGCGCGGTAAAGCGCTGCCCGTCAAGGAGGCTGGCGCCGGCGTTAGCCCCGCTCGGCCCCTGCCCGGATGGCCTGGTGAGCGTGGCCGCCTGCGGCGCCGCGTGGTCACCGCCCCGCCGCTGGTTAGCGCCGACGCCCCGTCAGCCCCCGCTTGCCTGCCCGTTCGGCACCGCATTGCCATCGCTGGGCCTTTTTAACCGGTATCCCTGTGGTTCGTCACGGCTCAGGGCTAAGGACATGATTAAAAAACGTTCACTGTGAGTAATGGGTCGGTTACTGGGAACGATGATCATCGGGATGTGCTGGGATGGTGCGCTAATTCCGAGCTGACACGGTGCCAGCCCCCTTATGGCCATAAATAGGCAGCGCTGCACAACGAAATGAACCTTTTTTCATCCCGGTCGCGCGGGGGCCGTACGGCTACCGCGCGCTATGGCGGGGTGAGACGGGCTCATCAGAACGACGCTACGCAAATCGGGGGGATTAGATGCGTCGCGCGATCGCAGCCGCAGTCACGAGCGGGCTGGTGCTCGGGGGGGCACTGGCCACGCCGGCCTTCGCCACCGCGCAGGCGGCGGGCAAGGCGAATGACGGGGCGCGCACAGCCGCTGCCGCGAAGCCGCCCGCGGGCAAATCGGCGAACAAGGCCATCAAGAAGGCGAAGAAGCCGGCCGAGGCCAAGACGGCCGCCGCGACGGTGAAGACCGTGGTCTACCAGGGCTACGAGTTCCAGGTCCCGGCCAGCTGGCCGGTGTACCGGCTGGACGAGCACCCGCAGACCTGCGTCCGCTACGACGTTCACGCGGTTTACCTGGGGGCACCTGGCGCGGACATGAAGTGTCCCGCCGGGCTCATCGGCCGCACCCAGGCGGTGAGCTTCGTCCCGGGCAGCAACGTCGCGGTCGGCTCCGGTGCCGGCAGCGCCAGCCAGCCGCAGGGGGCAGGCGGCACCGCGGTGCGGAAGCTCACCGCGGTCGACGCCACGATCACGCAGAACGCGTCGCACCAGGAGCTGCAGGTCGCGCTGGGCCCGGGCGGGGCCGGCGCGACGCTGACGGGGACCTACGGCAGCGACCCGGCGGCGATCAAGGCAGGTGCTCGGCACGCTGCGGCCCGCGCAGGCCGGCGCGGCGACGACGCCGCAGTCGGCGAAGCTGCCGCAGCAGCCCGGCTCGCCGCGGTCCGTCGCGGCGCTGACCGCGGCGACGTCCAAGAAGGGCACCAAGGAAGCGTCGCAAGGAAGGCCGCCCCGGAGCAGGCGCCGGGCAAGAAGGCGCCGGCCGCCGCGTCGTCGCCCAACCCGTCCGCGACGTACACCAACTGGCACGGCGTGCCGGCCGGCTTCCCGGTCGAGGTCATCCAGCCGCCGCCAAAGCCGAAGCCCACGCCGAAGCCCACGCCGACGCCCACGCCGCCGCCCACGCCGCCGCCGCCGCCGGTGAAGAGCCCGCCGCCCCGGACGGTCGGCCACCAGGTCAGCGGCTTCGACACCTGCACCGCGCCGTCCCAGGCGGCGATGAAGGCCTGGAAGAGCAAGTACTCCGCGGTCGGCATCTACATCGGCGGGGCCAACTCCGCCTGTGCCTACGGCAACCTGTCGGCGAGCTGGGTCCAGGCCTCGGCCGCCATGGGATACGGGATGCTGCCGACCTACGTCGGGCCGCAGGCCCCGTGCTGGGGCTTCCACGGCGCGCTGATCAACGCGTCGAAGGCCGCGTCGCAGGGCACGGCCGCCGCCAAGGACGCGATCAGCGACGCGAAGTTCTTCAAGCTGCCCGCCGGGTCGCCGGTCTACTACGACATGGAGGCCTACGGCGCCGGCACCAGCTGCAAGAACGCGGTGCTGAGCGTTCCTCGGCGCCTGGGACCGCCAGATGAACGCCGCGGGCTACGTGACCGGCGTGTACTCCAGCCAGCTGTCCGGCATCACCGACGTCAACGCGGCGGCCGCGGCCAAGACGGCCGGCTTCACCGCGCCCAACGCGGTCTGGTACGCGCGGTGGGACAACGCCGCCCGGCTCACCGACGGCGACGTCGGCACCTGGCCAGCGGCCCGCCGGAGCAAGCAGTACGGCGGCCCGGCCAACCAGACCATCGGCGGGGTCACGCTGAACATCGACCGCGACCTGGTGGGCGGCCCGGTGGCTCGCTAACCCGCGGTTCCGGGCCCCGGCTTTCCCGGCGTGTCCGGCCGAACGGTGCCCGAACGGCGAGCGCCGGTCAAAAGGGGATACCGGTTCGCGTGAACGGTCCCGGACTCATAAGCTCACGGCATGGCCCTACGCAGTGACCGCCTTGACGCCATCGTCAACCTGAGCAAGCGACGCGGATTCGTCTACCCGTCCAGCGAGATCTACGGCGGTTTGCGGGCCGCTTGGGACTACGGTCCACTCGGCGTGGAGCTGAAGAACAACGTCAAGCGCCAGTGGTGGCGGTACATGGTCCAGGAGCGCGACGACATCGTCGGCCTGGACTCCTCGGTCATCCTGGCCCGCGAGGTGTGGGAGGCCAGCGGCCACGTCGCCACGTTCACCGACCCGCTGACCGAGTGCCTCAACTGCCACAAGCGCTTCCGCGCCGACCACCTCCTCGAGGCCTACGAGGAGAAGCACGGCCACGCCGCCGGCGGGCGGCCTGGCCGACGTCAACTGCCCGAACTGCGGGGTCAAGGGCCAGTTCACCGAGCCCAAGAACTTCAACGGCATGCTCCGCACCTACATCGGCCCGGTCGAGGACGAGAGCGGCCTGGCGTTCCTGCGCCCGGAGACCGCGCAGGGCATCTTCATCAACTACAAGAACGTGCTGACCACCAGCCGCAAGAAGGTCCCGTTCGGCATCGGCCAGCAGCGGCAAGTCGTTCCGCAACGAGATCACCCCGGGCAACTTCATCTTCCGCACCCGCGAGTTCGAGCAGATGGAGATGGAGTTCTTCGTCAAGCCGGGCACCGACGAGGAGTGGCACCAGTACTGGATCGACCACCGCTTCGCCTGGTGGACCGACCTCGGCGTGAAGAAGGACAACCTGCGGCTCTACGAGCACCCGAAGGAGAAGCTCTCCCACTACTCCAAGCGGACCGTCGACATCGAGTACCGCTTCAACTTCGTCGGCTCGGAGTGGGGCGAGCTTGAGGGCATCGCCAACCGCACCGACTACGACCTGAGCAGCCACCAGAAGGCCTCCGGCGTGGACCTGACCTACCTGGACCAGGAGTCGGGCGACCGGTTCACCCCGTACGTGATCGAGCCGGCCGCCGGCGTCGACCGCGGCACGCTGGTCTTCCTGCTCGACGCCTTCCACGAGGACGAGGCGCCGGACGCCAAGGGCAAGCTGGAGAAGCGCACCGTGCTCCGCCTCGACCCGCGCCTGGCCCCGGTCAAGGTGGCGGTCCTGCCGCTGTCCCGCAACGCCGACCTGTCGCCGAAGGCGCAAGGACATCGCCGCGCTGCTGCGCAAGCGCTGGAACACCGACTTCGACGACGCGCAGGCGATCGGCCGCCGCTACCGCCGCCAGGACGAGATCGGCACCCCGTTCTGCGTCACGGTCGACTTCGACACCCTGGAAGACCAGGCGGTGACGGTGCGCGACCGCGACACCATGAGCCAGGAGCGCGTCGGCATCGACGCCCTCACCGGCTACCTGGCTGACCGCCTGCCGCTCTATTAGCCCGGGGGCAGTCTTCCGGCACGGGGGGCTCCCGCCCCCCGTATCCCCCTGGCCCCGGACCCCCGATGTCGCGGCTCCGGGCCCGATGGCAAAGTTCGCCATCATATCGGGCCCTCCGCCGCGACTAGGCGGCGTGCTGCGACGTGCGGCTTTTCGCTTGCCTGGCGGGTTCACCCTCCATCAGGCTCTGCCCACCCCGGTGGGGCCCCGCTGCGGCCTACGGGCCGGATGGCGGAAAGCGCCATCATGCCGGGCTCCCGCCGCGACCGGGCGGCCCGTTCCGAAGATCAGCACCAGACGGCCTCATCACGGGCGGGTGCTCCGCGCCCCCGGTCCAGTTAACGGGCCCGGGTAACCGGGCCTGGCCGCGCATCGTGCCCCTCCGAGGCGCCGGGCGAGCACGGGCCTACATCAGGGCGGACATCACCGTGTCGAGGGCTGACGGCGCTTCGGCGGACGACTGATGGCGCCCGCCCGGGGTCCTGGCCTGGGAGGTGCGCTCGAAAAGCTCGGCTGCGGCCTGGTGGAACCCGGTGGGCAGGCCCGCCGCGTCCATGGAGGCGGCGATCTCCTCCATTTCTCCGACCCAGCGCCAGCCCTTGGCCGCGGCCCCCGTGGCGGCCCGCTCGGACTGCTGGCCGAGCGCCGGCTGCGACAGCGACCACTCGGCCAGCAGGGTCTCCTCGACGCCCCCGGCCCGGGCCAGCGCCCGGGCCGCGAGCAGCAGCGCCGAGCTGCCCTTGGTCCAGGCCGCGAAGGCCATCTTCACCGCGGAGGCCGCGTAGGGCGGGCCGTCGGCGATCCGGGCGTCGAGCCGCGAGCGGTTGAATAGCGGGCGGACCCGGCCGGCCTGCGGCCCGGACAGGTAGAGCCGGGTGCGGCCGGCCTCTTCCGGCGGCAGCCCGATGATGCCGCCGTCCACGTAGGTGGCGCCGGCCGCCGTGACCACGGCGGAGACCTGCCCGGCGGTGCCGGCCGAGATGGCGTTGGCATCGACGTACAGCCCGGCGTAGCCCGCCTCCGCGACGTGCCGTGCGACGTCGAGCGCGGCGTGCGGCGGGCAGATCGAGAAAATCACCTCGGCCCGCGCGATGAGCCGGCCGAAGCCCACCCCGGTCAGTTCGGCCGCCAGCGCGCGCCCGGTCGACGCGCGGGACCGGCCGGCCGGGTCCCAGAGCACTTCGTGGCCGACCGAGACCAGGCAGCCGCCCACGGCGGCCCCCATCTCCCCGGGGTGCAGTAGCCCGACGGTCGCCATGAGCCCTCCAGCGCGTTTGGCGGCATTCGCCACTATTGTGCAGGTTCGCCCGGACAGGTCGCGGACCCGGGGCGCAACCGCCGCACAACTGGTACCTGATCGGGTGACCGGTCGCGGCGGCCGTCGTCCCCGGCCTCCGAGGCCGCCGCCCGCAGCCGGACGGAAGACGGCGGACGCCTCAGGGTTTGCCCCGGACGATTCATGGTATTCGACTGTAGTTGCTGATAGTAGTTTTCAAGTCACTCTATGTAACAAATTCGGAGCGAATAGGCGTTCAGTGCTGCCCGCAGGGCGGCGGGTGCGGCGTCGGGGGGAACGACGATGACACGCGAATCCGGACAACGGCCCGCCATCCGGCGCTGGCCGGCGGTCGCCGCGCTCGGCGCGGCGCTGCTCGCCGTGCTGGTCGCCGTGCTGGTCGCCACCATCCAGGGAGAGCCGGCGCGCGCCGCCGGCAAGGCGACGGTCACCGTGAACACCTCGGGGAAGCCCACCGGGCAGATCGGCGACCACTTCATGGGGCTGTCCTTCGAGTCAAGCACGCTGAACAACGGCTACCGCTACGACGCGGTGGGCAACCTTACCCAGTTGCTGAAGAACCTGGGCCCCGGTGTCATCCGGTTCGGCGGTAACACCGCCGACACGGTCTACACCCAGCCCAACCAGCAGCAGTACGACGCGCTGTCCCGGCTGACCAAGGCCACCGGGTGGTCGGTCCTGTACAGCGAGGACCTGGTCCACTTCAACGCCAGCCAGGTCGCCGCGCACGCCAAGCAGGTCGGGGAACACCGTCGGCGGCGCCCACCTGTTCGGATTTGCCTGCGGCAACGAGCCGGACCAGTACGCCGCCAACCACCTCCGGCCGTCCAGCTACAGCAGCAGCCAGTACCTGAGCGCGGTGAACTCGTGCTACAAGGCGGTCCAGACCGGGTACAAGGGCGCCCCGCTCGTCGGGCCCGACATCTCCTGGATGACGCCGTGGCTGTCGGCCTACGCCGCCAAGGACGCCGGCACCGTCAGAACGCTGGCCGCGCACTACTACCCGCTCGGCTGCCCGAAGGCGAGCCCCCCGCCGTCCACGGCCGCCGCCACCCTGCTGTCGGCCTCGCTGGCCGCCTCGGAGGCCAGCCGGTTCACCGGTTACCTGAACGCCGGGAAGGCCGCCAAGGTGCCGCTGCGGATCACCGAGACCAACAGCGCCTGCCACGGCGGCGCAACCGGCGTGAGCAACGCCTACGCCTCGGCCCTGTGGGTCGCCGACTACCTGCTCACCGGCGCCCAGCGCGGCGTCGCCGGGATGAACTTCCACGGCGGGCTCAACACCCTCTGCAGCGCGTACACGGTGCTGTGCTCGATCGGCACCAACACCTACCGGCCGCAGCCGATCTACTACGGGATGCTGCTCACCCGGCTGCTCGGCACCGGCAAGTTCCTGCCGGCGACGGTGACCACGTCGCCCACGTCGGACCACATCGCGGCCTTCGCCCTCAAGCCGGCCAGCGCCGGGCCCGGTCACGGTGATGGTGGAGAACATGAGCTCCCACGCCACCATCACCGCGCTCAAGGCCTCCGGTTACCACGGGCACGCCAGCCTGCTGCAGATGACCGGCGGCTCGCCGCTGGCCACCTCAGGCGTCAAGATCCAGGGGGCGGAGGTGGCCGCCAACGGCACCCTCACCCCGGGCAAGGCGACCAGCGTGAACTGCACGTCCGGCACCTGCACCCTGCCCATGGCGCCGTACACGGCCCTCGTGGTCACCCTGGGGTAGCCGGCCGTGCGGGTGCGTCAAGGCGCGGCCGCTCCCGTTTGCCCCGCTACGGCCAGCACGCCGCGTGTACGCACGGTGACCGGGGTGGCTGCCACGCAAGGGCGGGAATTAGTAAAGGGGCCGTCAAGTTGGGCTGCTGCCCGGTTTTCTCAATATGAGAGGTGGAATGTCCGTTGTCAGGGCACTAACCCATTGATCAGGTCTAAACCGGCGGTCTACACCAATTGTCCCCGGAGGTCTAAACCACTGGTCAGACCGGGCAAAACCACGGCCTGACCGTGTTTAACCCCACACTATAGCGATGGTTGTCCGGTTCAATCCATTTGTGTAGCGTCGTATTTCTTAGACCAGATCTGAGCCGGTAGAGTCCGTACAACGGAGGGGGCCGGCGCGAGGAGTGTTCAGTGCCGAAGTTTGTCTATGACTTCACCGAAGGTAACAAGGATCTCAAGGACCTGCTGGGCGGGAAGGGTGCCAACCTCGCCGAGATGACCAATCTCGGCCTGCCCGTGCCCCCCGGGTTCACCATCACGACCGACGCCTGCCGTTACTACCTAACCACGCGGCGGCACGCCCGACGGCCTGGACGGCGAGGTCTCCAGTCACCTGGCGGCGCTGGAAGCAGGCCATGGGCCGCAAGCTCGGCGACCATGCCGACCCGCTTCTGGTCAGCGTCCGGTCCGGTGCCAAGTTCTCCATGCCCGGCATGATGGACACCGTCTTGAACATCGGCCTGTCGGACGAGTCGGTTGCCGGGCCTGGCCAAGCAGTCCGGCAATGAGCGGTTCGCCTGGGACGCCTACCGGCGGCTGATCCAGATGTTCGGCAAGACGGTGCTCGGGATCGACGGCGAGCACTTCGAGCAGGCCCTCGAAGCGGCCAAGCGGGCCAAGGGCGTCACCAGCGACACCCGAGCTGAACGCCGAGGACCTGAAGGCCCTGACCGCGGCCTACAAGGGACTGGTGGCCAAGCACGCCGGCCGCGACTTCCCGCAGGACCCGCGCGAGCAGATGGACCTCGCGGTGAACGCGGTGTTCGACTCGTGGAACTCCGACCGGGCGGTGCTCTACCGCCGCCAGGAGCGCATCCCCGCCGACCTCGGGACGGCGGTCAACGTGGTGGCGATGGTCTTCGGCAACCTCGGCGACGACTCCGGCACCGGCGTGGCGTTCACCCGGGACCCGGGCACCGGCGCGCAGGGCGTCTACGGCGACTACCTGCAGAACGCGCAGGGCGAGGACGTCGTGGCCGGCATCCGCAACACCGTGCCGCTGCAGGACCTGGAGCGGATCGACAAGTCCTCCTACGACCAGCTCATGTCGATCATGCAGACGCTGGAGAACCACTACCGCGACCTGTGCGACATCGAGTTCACCATCGAGCGCGGCAAGCTGTGGATGCTGCAGACCCGGGTGGGCAAGCGGACCGCCGGGGCCGCCTTCCGCATCGCCACCCAGCTGGTCGACCAGGGCATGATCGACCTGGACGAGGCGCTGACCCGGGTGACCGGCGACGAGCTCGCCCGGCTGATGTTCCCGCGCTTCGACACCGAGCGGCGACGTCACGCTGATCACCAAGGCGCATCTCCGCCTCGCCGGGCGCGGCCGTCGGCAAGGTCGTCTTCGACTCGGCGACCGCCGTCGCCCGGGCCGCGGCCGGGCGAGCCAGGTCATCCTGGTCCGCCGCGAGACCAACCCCGACGACCTGCACGGCATGATCGCCGCCGAGGGCGTGCTGACCAGCCGGGGCGGCAAGACCAGCCACGCGGCCGTGGTCGCCCGGGGCATGGGCAAGACCTGCGTCTGCGGCGCCGAGGAGCTCGAGGTCGACACCGCGGCCAGGAAGTTCACCGCCGCCGGGCGGCCTCATCGTCAGCGAGGGCGACGTGATCTCGATCGACGGCACCTCCGGCGCGGTGTACCTGGGCGAGGTCCCGGTGGTCGCCGTCCAACGTGGTGCAGTACTTCGAGGGCGAGCTGGCCCCCGACGCCGACGAGCTGGTCGCCGCCGTGCACACGATCATGACCCACGCCGACGCAGGCCCGCCGCCTCGGCGTGCGCGCCAACGCCGACAACGGCCCGGACTGCGCCCGGGCCCGCCGGTTCGGCGCCGGCGGCGTCGGCCTGGTGCCGGACCGAGCACATGTTCCTCGGCGAGCGCCGCCAGCTGGTCGAGGACCTGATCCTGGCGGCCACGGACACCGAGCGCGCAGGCGGCGCTGGACGCGCTGGAGCCGCTGCAGCGCGGCGACTTCGTCGAGATCCTGGAGGCGATGGACGGCCTGCCGGTGACGATCCGGCTGATCGACCCGCCGCTGCACGAGTTCCTGCCCGACTACACCGAGCTGTCGGTCAAGGTCGCCCTGGCGGGCGACAACGCCGAGCGAGCAGGACCTGCGGCTGCTTGAGGCGGTCCGCCGGCTGCACGAGCAGAACCCGATGCTCGGCCTGCGCGGCGTCCGGCTCGGCCTGGTCATCCCCGGCCTGTTCGACATGCAGGTCCGCGCGATCGCGCTACGCGGCCGCCGACCGGGTCAAGGCGGGCGGCGACCCGCGGCCGGAGATCATGATCCCGCTGGTCGCCACCGTGCAGGAGCTGGAGATCACCAGGGACGCGGCCGAGCAGGTGCTCGCCGAGGTCAAGGCGGAGACCGGCAGCGACGTCCAGGCGCTCATCGGCACGATGATCGAGGTGCCGCGGGCCGCCGTCACCGCCGGCGACATCGCCAGGTCGGCCGAGTTCTTCTCCTTCGGCACCAACGACCTGACCCAGATGACCTGGGCGTTCTCCCGTGACGACGTGGAAGGGGCGTTCTTCTCCCCGTACATCGACCAAGGGCATCTTCGGCGTGTCGCCGTTCGAGACCATCGACCCGGCAGGCGTCGGCCGCCTGATCAAGATCGCCGTGGAGGAAGGCCGCGCCACCCGGCCCGGTCTCAAACTCGGCATCTGCGGCGAGCACGGCGGCGACCCGGCGTCGGTCTGGTTCTTCCACGACGCGGGCCTGGACTACGTGTCCTGCTCGCCGTTCCGCGTGCCGGTCGCTCGCCTGGAAGCGGGCCGGGCCGCCGTCTCAAGCGGCGGCAGCGACACCCGCTAGTTCCCCCGGGGAGCGACCCCCGATGCCGGTTCGCGCGCGCCCGGTGAGTACCGGGCGCGCGCCCCGGCCAAAGCCGAGGATGATGACCGGATCCGGGTTAACCGTGGCCGAGGCAGCGGGCGATGCCCGGCCGGCCCGCCGCGTACAGCCGCTCATCCGGGTCGGGCTGGCTCATGCCTCCAGCCTGCCCGGCCTTTCGTCCAGCGGCACACGGGGGGTGTCTCCCCGCCGCCGCCCCGGAACCCCGGCCGGGGCCAAGACTTACGGTCGGCCGGGTAAACGGATGGCGGGGCCGGGCGGGAATGTCGGGTCCATGGGTAACACTGGACAGGTGACCTACAGTCCGGGTGATACCGAGCGGTGGGCGGCCGAGCCGCCCAAACGGGCCGGGCGCACCGAGTTCCAGCGGGACCGGGCCCGTGTCCTGCACAGCTCCGCGCTGCGCAGGCTGGCCGCGAAGACGCAGGTGGTCCGGGCCGGGTCGGGCGACTTCCCGCGCACCCGGCTGACCCACACGCTCGAATGCGCGCAGATCGGCCGCGAGCTCGGCGCGGCCCTCGGCTGCGACCCCGACCTGGTCGACGCCGCCTGCCTGGCCCACGACCTCGGCCATCCGCCGTTCGGCCACAACGGCGAGTCCGCGCTGGCCGCGCTGGCCGATCCCGGCGGCCTGCTGGCCTGCGGCGGCTTCGAGGGCAACGCCCAGTCGCTGCGCCTGCTGACCCGCCTGGAGCCGAAGGTGCCCGGCGCCGGCCTCAACCTCACCCGGGCCACGCTCGACGCCGCGCTCAAGTACCCGTGGCTCGCCCCGGCTCCCGGCCGGGCGGGGGACGTGCCCGCTGCCCCGGGCGAGGACCTGCCCGGCGAGAACCCGGGACTGCACGCGCCGGCCAAGTACGGCGCCTACCAGTCCGACCGCGCCGTCTTCGACTGGGTGCGCGGCGGGGTGCCCGGCCACCGCCGCTGCCTGGAGGCCCAGGTGATGGACTGGGCCGACGACGTGGCCTATTCGGTGCATGACGTGGAAGACGGCCTGCAGGCCGGCCTCGTGTCGATGAAGAGCCTCAATGACCATTCAGAACGGGCGCGGGTCTGCGCCGTCGCCCTCGCCTATTACTGCCCGCCGGGGTGGGGCGTCACGGCGGCCGAGCTGGAGACGGTCTTCGCCGAGTTCATGCGCCTGGACTGCTGGCAGTTCAGCTTCGACGGCGGGCCCGCGGCGCTGGCCGCCGCCAAGAACCTGACCAGCGAGCTTGTCGGCCGCCTCTGCCAGGCCGCCCAGGACGGCACCCGGGGCGCAGCGGGTGCCGCGCCGCTGTCCCGTTACGACGCCGACCTGGCGGTGCCGCGCCGCCAGCTGCTGGAATGCGCGCTGCTCAAGGCGGTCGCCGCGCACTACGTGATGAGCCAGCCGCGCGCGGTGGCCGAGCAGGCCCGCGAGCGGGACGTGATCACCGAGCTGGCGCTGGCCATCGAGCGCGGCGCCCCCGCCACCCTCGACCCGGTGTTCCAGCCGGCCTGGGACGGCGCCGCCGACGACGCCGAGCGGCACCGCGTCGTCATCGACCAGCTCGCCTCCCTCACCGACACCTCTGCCCTCGCCTGGCACGCACGGCTCGCCTGAGCCGGCTGCCGCCTGGCCGGCTTTCCTGGGCCGCCCTCACCCCGGCCGCCTGCCTCGCCCACGCCGCCTGCCGCCCTCGCCTCGGCCGCCTGCCGCCCTCGCCTCGGCCGCCTGCCGCCGCCTCGCCCTGGCCGCCTGCCTCCCTTGCCCCGGCCGCCTGCCTCCCGCTGCCGGCTTCCCGCCGCCTTCGCCTCGGCCGCCTGCTGCCCGCTGCCGGCTTCCCGCCGCCGGCTTCCGCGCGGCGCCACGCGCGCCAGGGACTGCCCGCGCCGCCGGCGTTTGGGTACGTTGATCAAGTAGCGCTAGCGACCTGGAGGCGGCAATGACGACGTACGTAATCGTGGGTGGCGGGCTGGCCGGCGCGAAGGCGGCCGAGACGCTGCGAGTCGAGGGCTTCGACGGCGACGTGGTGCTCTTCGGCAGCGAGCCGGAGCGCCCCTACGAGCGGCCGCCGCTGGCCAAGGGCTACCTGCTCGGCAAGGACAACCGCGAGTCGGTGTTCGTCCACCCGGAGGACTGGTACGCCGAGCACCGGGTGGAGCTGCGCAGCGGCGTCACCGTCGCGATGATCGACCCGGCCGCGCACCTGGCCACGTTCGACGGCGGCACGATCGGCTACGACAAGCTGCTGCTGGCGACCGGCGCGCACGCCCGCCGCATCGACATCCCGGGCGCGGGCCTGGACAACGTCCGCTACCTGCGCACCTTGCCCGAGTCCGAGGCGCTGCGGGCCGCGTTCACCCCGGACGCCCGGGTGGTGATCGTCGGGGCCGGCTGGATCGGCCTGGAGGCGGCCGCCGCCGCGCGGACCGCTGGCTCCGCCGTCACCATCCTCGACCCGCAGCCCACCGCCCTGCACGCGGCGCTCGGGCCCGGAGCTGGGCGGCAAGTTCGCCGCGCTGCACCGCGCGCACGGCGTGGAGTTCCGGTTCGGCGAGTCGGCCGCCGAGTTCCTCGCCGCCGGCCCGGCTCGGCGCGCGTCGGCTCGGTCGTCACCACGTCCGGCGCGGAAATCCCCGCCGACCTGGTCGTCGTCGGCATCGGCGCGGTCCCCAACGACGGCCTGGCCAAGTCGGCCGGCCTCGACATCGACAACGGCGTGGTCACCGACTCGGCCCTGCGTACCTCCGACCCCGACATCTTCGCCGTCGGCGACGTGGCCAGCTCCTACCTGCCGCTGCTCGGCCGCCACGTCCGCGTGGAGCACTGGTCGAACGCGCTCAACGGCGGTAAGGCCGCCGCCAAGTCGATGCTCGGCCAGCAGGTCACCTACGACCGGGTGCCTTACTTCTACAGCGACCAGTACGACCTCGGCATGGAGTGCTCGGGCCTGCCGTCCCCCGGCGCCTACGACCAGGTCGTCTACCGGGGTGACAGCGAGACCCTGGAGTTCATCGCCTTCTGGCTGAACGACCGCCGCCTGGTCGCGGGCATGAACGTCAACATCTGGGACGTCACCTCCGAAATCCAGTCCCTCATCCGCTCCGGCCGGCAGCTCGACCCCGCCCGCCTGGCCGACCCCGCCATCCCCCTAGCCGACGTCTAATCCCTCACGCGTCGCGGCCGGCGCCGACCCCGCCCGCTAGGTGGGGCGCCCCGTTGACCGTGCCCACAAACCCACCCCCCTGCACGCCCGACCCCACGCCCGGCAAACCCACCCGCACCCACGTCCGCCCGAGCCCGGCAAGCCCCGCCGGCACCCCCGTGCGCCCGCGCCCGGCAAGCCCACCCGCACCCACGTCCGCCCGCGCCCGGCAGGCCCCGCGGGCACCCCCGTGCGCCCGCGCCCGGCAAGCCCACCCAGCACCCACGTCCGCCCGCGCCCGGCAAGCCCCGCCGGCACCCCCGTGCGCCCGAGCCCGGCAAACCCCGCCGGCACCCCCGTGCGCCCGCGCCCGGCAAACCCCGCCGGCACCTGAGAACCGTGCGACAACAGCCACCCCAGGCAGTCCGGCATGATCACGGAAACTCTTATCCTGGCGGTAATAAATACCGCTATAAGCCTAAAAAGTTTCCGCTGAAAAATTCGTTTCCGTGATCATGACCAGCGAAGACGGCTGGTGGAACGGCCGGGCGTGTCATCTAGGCCGCCGACTCGGCGCCGACCGGGTTCGCCGACCGGGCCGACCGGGTTCGCCGACTCGGGGCCGCGGCGGAATGTCGGTGCGCCCGGTCATGCTCGGCGGTATGGCGACCGAGATCCCCAGGGCCCTGGCCGAGGCGGCGCGCCTCCAGGCGGGCGTGGTTGGCCGGCGGCAGGCACTGGGCGCCGGCCTGTCCAGCAGCGCCATCGCGTCGAAGATCGAGGCGGGCCGGTGGCGGCCCGTCTACCCCGGTGTCTACGCCACCTTCACCGGGCCGGTTACCCGCGAGGCCCGCCTGTGGGCCGCCGTACTCTACGCCGGGTCCGGTGCGCAGCTCAGCCACGAGACCGCGGCGGAGGTCCTCCAGCTCACCAGCGACCCGTGCCCGCTCATCCACCTGACGATTCCCGCCGAGCGCCGCGTCCGCCCGGTGGCGGGAATGGCCGTGCACCGCTCGTCCTATCTGGAAACGGGATGGCGATTCGCACGCGGCGTGCCCCCGCATACCTGGTTCGAGGAAACGATCACCGACCTCGTGGCCGCCGCCGTGAATGTCGATGACGCGGTCGCCTGGGTCACCAGGGGATTCCAGCGAAACCGGGTGAGCGAGGGACGGCTGAGATCGGTGCTGGCCCAGCGCGCGAAGCTACGCTGGCGTGACCGGCTGGACGAGGTCATCGCCCTGGCCGCCGACGGCACGCACTCGCCGCTTGAATACCGGTACGACCGGGACGTCGAGCGCGCCCACGGCCTGCCGCCAGCGGGCAAGCAGGTTGCATTCACCAAGCCCGACGGCAGCCGGGGCTTCCGTGACCGCTGGTACGAGAAGTACGGCCTGGCGGTGGAACTCGACGGCAGGCGTTACCACGGCATGACCCGCCTCGATGATGACCGGCGCCGGGACAATGACGTCACCGCGGCGGCCGGCGCCACGCTCCGCTACGACTGGGGTGACGTCACCCGGACCCCGTGCCGGACCGCCGCTCAGGTGCACGGAGCGCTGCGCGAGCGCGGTTACCCCGGGCCGCTCAGGCCTTGTTCTGGCACGTGCGCGGCGCTGAGCGCGCCGGTCGGGAGGCCCTTCGCCGCCGTCGCTCATGACGTGTCCGCCGCCGGCGCGTCCGGGAAGAACGAGCCAGCCGTACGCGGCGGGCGCCCACCGGGGCGAGCGTGATGGCCATCGCGCGGATGCGCTGCGCGGCGGGAAAAGCGAGCCGCCCGCCGGCGGCAGCGGTGCTGGTGCGCGGCGGGCGGCGGCGTCGGTGGTGCTAGCCGAAGAGGGCTGCCAGGACGGCGGCGGTGTCGGTGAGGTCGGGGAGTACCGCGTGGGCTCCGGCTTCGCGGAGGTCCGCGGCGGAGTGGGAGCCGGTGGCCACGGCTACGGCGCGGGCGCCGGCGGCGAGGGCGGCGGTCACGTCGAGCGGCGTGTCCCCGATGACGACCGTCGACGGGCCGGCGAACGCGGCCGGGGAGCGGCCGTGTACCGCCGCCGCGCGCCGCCGGGCCACCTGGACGAGTTCGGTCCGGTCCTCGTGATCGTCGCCGTAGGCCCCGATGCACAGGTCAAGCCCGGTGCGCAGGCCGAGTGCGGTGAGCTTCACCTCGGCGAGCAGCCGGATGTTCCCGGTCAGCACCGACTGGTGCACCTGCGGCCCGCGGTCGGCTCCGGCGGTCCCGGCGGCGGGGGCGGCCATGCCCGAGGCGGCCGCGCCCGTGGCGGTCGGCTCGATGGCGAACGCGCCCGTGCTGGCCGGCTTCGGCGCGATAGCGCCCGGTGCGGGCGCGCCCGGGATGACCGCGCCGGGGGCGACCGCGGACGGTGCCGGGGTGGTCGCGGCGGCCGCGCCCGGGGCGGGAACGCCTGCCACCGGGAGCCCCGCGGCGGCGGCGCCGGCCGGGGGAGCCGTGACGGCGGGTCCCGTCCCGGTGCCGCCGGGGACGGCCATGACGGTGCCCGTGGTTCCCGCGCCGGCGGCGGCCGCGCTGGGCGCGGACGGGGCGGCGGACGCCTTCACGGCCTGGGTGGGCACGGACACGCGCACGGTGGTGCCGGTGGCGGACAGTGCGGCCAGCACCTCCGCCGCGCCGGGCAGCACCTTCCCGCGCTCCGTCACCGCCGTGCGCACCGCTGGGGCGTGCGCGCCGAGGACCGCGATGAACGGGTCGACGTGCCGGCGCGGCTCGTCCACCCCGGCCAGCGTCAGCGTCTCGAGGATGATGGCCCGGTCGGTCCGGCCCGCCATCGGCGCGCAGGCCTCCAGCGACCGCCCGAAGAGCTGGGCGAACACCTCGTCGTAGAGTTCCCGCCCGACCCCGCCCGCGTTGAGTAGCGTGCCGTCGATGTCCCAGAGCACCAGGACGTCCTCATCCATGCCAGAGCCCCCCGATCCGAGCGCGCGAGTAGCGCGGGCCAAACACCTGGAAAAGCCTAGAAAAGCGCGGCGAAAAACACCCTGGATCAGCCAGGTATGCACCTGAAACCGTCCAGAAAAAACACCTTCGGGAATACCCGCATCCACCACCCGCTAAGCCACCAGTCCGCCCAGGCCCGCGCAGTCGGGTCACCGCGGGCGGCGGACTGGCTGGTACCGACCGCTTCGCGATTGATTCGCCACCTGGACACCGGCGCTCGCGCCGACGGGCCGCGGGCCGCGGCGGCGGCAACGTCGTGCGGGCACCGACCGCGCGGGCCGGGCTAGCTCATTACACTCGCAGTCATGCCGGGTCGCATTCGCCATGAAGACATCGCCGCCGTGCGCGAGCGCTCGCCGATCGCGGACGTGGTCGGCGAGTACCTCCAGCTGCGCCCGGCCGGCGGCGGCCACCTCAAGGGCCTGTGCCCCTTCCACGACGAGCGGACGCCCTCGTTCAACGTGACGCCGGGCAAGGAGCTGTACCACTGCTTCTCCTGCGGCGAGGGCGGCGACGTCATCAAGTTCCTGATGAAGATCGAGAGCCTGCAGTTCAGCGAGGCGATCGAGCGGCTGGCCGCCCGGGCGGGCATCGAGCTGCGCTACGAGGCGGGCGGTTACGTCCCCGGCCAGGAGACCGGCCAGCGCCGCCGGCTGATCGAGGCCCACCGGCAGGCCGCAGGAGTTCTACGTCCGAGCGGCTGCGCCACCCGTCCGCCGGGGCGGCCCGCGCCTTCCTGGCCGAGCGGGGCTTCGAGCTCTCCGACGCCGACCACTTCGGCGTCGGGGTCCGCGCCGGCCGACTGGGACGAGCTGACCAGGCACCTGCGGGCCCGCGGCTTCACCGACGACGAGCTGACCAAGGCGGGCCTGGCCCGGCGGTCCAGCCGCGGCACCCTCATCGACATGTTCCGCGGCCGGCTGCTGTGGCCGATCAGGGACACTGACCGGGGAGACGATCGCCTTCGGCGCGCGCAAGCTCGACCCGAACGACGACGGCCCGAAGTACCTGAACACCCCGGAAACGCCGATCTTCAAGAAGAGCCAGGTGCTGTACGGCGCCGACCTGGCCAAGCGGGAGATCGCCAAGCGGCGCCAGGCGGTGATCGTCGAGGGCTACACCGACGTGATGGCCTGCCACCTGTCCGGCGTGCCGACCGCGGTGGCCACCTGCGGCACCTCCTTCGGCGAGGACCACGTCAAGGTCCTGCGAAGGCTGATCATGGACACCGACGGGTCGTCCGGCGAGATCATCTTCACCTTCGACGGCGACGCGGCCGGCCAGAAGGCGGCGCTGCGCGCCTTCACCCTGGAGGAGAAGTTCGTCACGCAGACCTTCGTGGCCGTGCAGCCGGACGGCCTCGACCCCTGCGACCTGCGACTCTCCCGCGGCGAGGCCGCCGTCCGCGACCTGGTGGCGCGGCGGGTGCCGCTCTTCGAGTTCGCCATCAAGTCGGTGCTGTCCCGGCACGACCTGGAAACGCGGGAGGGCCAGTTCGCCGCCATCGACGAGGCCGCGCCGATCATCGTGCGGATCAAGGACCGGTCCAAGTGGAAGCGGTACGCCGTCGACCTCGACCGTGGATCGGGCTTCAGCGACGAACGGTACATCCTGGACCGGGTCCGTCAGGCGGCGGGCGCGTCGCGGGGATCGGGGACGCGCGGAGCCACCACTCGTTCCCCTGCCCAGGAAGAGAGGGCGGGCGGTAACGGCGAGCGGCGCGCCAACCCCGGCCAGGGGCAGGCGGGGCGGCCCTACGACCGCAACGACCCGGTGCTCCTGGTCGAGCGCGAGGCGCTCAAGCTCGCCGTGCAGTGGCCGGGGATGCACCGGGCCCGAGTTCGACGCGCTCGGCGCGGCCGCGTTCACCGTGCCCGCACACGCCGCCGTGTTCGACCTGATCATCGCGTGCGGCGGGGTAGGCGCCGCCGCCGGGGCGGCCAGGGACTGGGCCGCGGCGCTGCTGGAGGCGGCGCCGGACGACCGGGCCCGGGCGTTCGTCACCGAGCTGGCGGTGGAGGCCCTGCTTCAGGTGGCGGGGGAGCCGGACGAGAAGTACGCGGACGGCGTGCTGGCCCGGGTCGGCGAACTGGCCGCTCGGCCGGCAGATCGCCGCAGATCAAGGCCCGGATGCAGCGGATGAACCCGGAAGAGGACCAGGCCGGGTACGGCCGGATGTTCGGCGAGCTGGTGGCGCTCGAGCAGCGGAAGAAGATGCTGCTTGGTCGGGCCTCCACCATCCTCTGACGAGCACCCGGCCGAGGGGCCGACATCCAACCGCAGCGACATTACCGGGTGTTCTTACACAGATTGCGCGCAGGTTAAACCTCTGGTCAGAACATTAAAATTGGGTCCCCCGAAGCGGGGGGTGCGTGCCGCACACTGGTCGGGTGACCCTCACCGTAGTAACGAGCGGACCATCGCTATCAGCGCAATTGACGGACCTCGTGGCGCTCGGGCGCGACACGGGGCTTCGTGACGATGGGGGACGTCACCACGGCAATCGACCGGGCCGAGCTAACCGCTGACGCACTGGACGGGGTAGTGCGCGTGCTCTCCGACGAGGGCATCGAGGTGCTCGAGCGCGCCGGCCGAGGAGGAGACAGATACCAAGCTGCCCGACATCGACGCCGAAAGCGCGCGCCGGGCCGGGACAAGCGACCTGGTGCGGATCTACCTGCGGGAGATCGGCCGGGTGCCACTGCTCACCGCCGAGGAGCGAGGTCGAGCTGGCCAAGTCGATCGAGGCCGGCCTGTACGCCGAGGAGAAGCTGAACAGCGGGTTCACCCTCTCCACCGGCGACCGGGCCGACCTGGAGTGGCTGGCGGCCGACGGCGTGCGCGGCAAGCAGCGGCTGATCGAGGCCAACCTGCGGCTCGTCGTGTCGATCGCCAAGCGGTACATCGGCCGGGGCCTGGTCTTCCTGGACCTGATCCAGGAGGGGAACCTCGGGCTGATCCGCGCGGTCGAGAAGTTCGACTACACCCGGGCTACAAGTTCTCCACGTACGCCACGTGGTGGATCCGCCAGGCGATCACCAGGGCGATCGCCGACCAGGCGCGGACCATCCGCGTCCCGGTGCACATGGTCGAGACGATCAACAAGCTCGCCCGCGTGCAGCGCCAGCTCCACCAGGAGCTCGGCCGCGAGGCGACCGTCGACGAGCTCGCCGCCGAGATGGGCATCGCCCGGACCGGGTCGCCGAGATCCAGCGGATCGCCCAGGAGCCGGTCTCGCTGCAGTCGCCGATCGGCGAGGAGGAGTCCGACCTCGGCGACTTCATCGAGGACGCGGACGCCGTGGTGCCGATCGAGGCGGCGGCGTTCATCATGCTGCAGGACCAGCTGGACAAGGTGCTGTGCGACGCTGTCCGAGCGCGAGCAGCGGATCATCCAGCTCCGCTTCGGCCTGTCCGACGGCCACCCGCGGACGCTGGAAGAGGTCGGCCGGGAGTTCGGCGTGACCCGGGAGCGGATCCGGCAGATCGAGTCCAAGACGCTGGCCAAGCTGCGTCACCCGTCCCGCGCCCTGATGCTGCGGGAGTACCTGGACTGACCACCCCCGGTAAACCAGGCAGGCCGGCCACGACGATGACGTCGCGGACCGGCCTGTCGCCTGCCGGGCGGCAGTTAGGACGCGTCCGGGTTGTAGTGGCGCAGCGTGCCGTTGACCGACGGGGAACCCTCCGCCGGGTAGACCAGGTTGCCGTCCGGGTCCACGTGGCCCGCGGCGCGGGCGGTCACCGTGCCGTCCTGGGCCGGGTCGCCGCCCGAGCCGCCGAACCGGGGCGGCATCTTGCTCGCGGCCGCCTCCTTGGCCGAGGAAACGTACTTCGGTACCTGCGACACCTGGGCCTGCGCCGTCTTCGCCGCGCTCTTGGCCGCCTCCGGCGCCTTCGCCGCCGCGGTCTTGGCCAGGTCGGTGGCCTTGGCCTGCGCGGCGTCCGTGGCCTGGCGGACCTTCGGGTTGCTCGCGACCTTCTGGCTCATGCCCACGATCTTGTCGTAGGTGCCGCGGCCGGACCGTGCGCCAGCCAGGAAGCCGGCGGCGAAGCCGGCTATGAAAATTGCCTTGTACCGCATCTGGTCCCCTTTTCCAGTGCGCGGCGACGGCGGCGGCTAGCCGCCGCCGTCCCGACGCCTCATGCGTTTCGGCTAGCCAGCGCCGCTGCGCGCTGGCCGCTCCAGGCTAACTGTCTCTCGTTGCCGGAAGCTACCCGCCCGGCGCCGGGTTATCCCCCGGGGCAGCGGCGGCCCGGGGGAGGGCCGCCGGTCACCCGGGTGCCGACCGGCACACCCGATCGTGCGCTACTCTTATGCACGGCACACCAACGGGCCAGGACGAAGGTCCGTCGTGCTGTCAGGTCGAAGCATGACATCGGTCTGGGGTAGCTCAATCGGCAGAGCATTCGGCTGTTAACCGAACGGTTGTGAGTTCGAGTCTCACCCCCAGAGCCAGCAAGTGCGGGTCTAGCGACGCAGCAAGAGTGACAGCGAATGAACAACCATTCTCTGCTGCTGCTTAGCCCGAAGTTCCGCGTTTTCGCCAGCGTTCGCCGCCTTTAGCCGGCGCCAACAGGATCTCGGGCATTTCTTCGGCACCCTCGGCTCTGTAACAGGGTCGGGGTTTTTGCATTTGAGCGCTTTTGCCGGTTTCCGGTTTTTCCTGCCCCGTTTCGTGGCCGCCTTGCTGCTCTAGCTGTTCGCTCTGCGGGGGTCCATCAGGGCAATGCGGCACAAGACGGCGGCGCGTGAGGCGGGGCAGCGGTGCCGTGCGTTGACTACGGCATGGGCGGGCTGTGGTGGCGGGTCAGGGTGCTCACGGATTAGCGTCCGTGTTTTCCGGCCGCGCTTACTAAATTGTTGTCAATGCGCGGGCGAAGTCGCTGAGGCCCTGGTTAAAGTTCGCTGGAGTTCGGCTCTTCGGCCTTGCGGGCGGGGTCGCCGTCATTTGCCCAAGAAACTGGCCAGTGCGTTGTCGCACGGCGGTATGCGGTCAGCACGTCGGTCGAGAGTCGCGGGGGAACAAGACAAGGTGGACGCCAGCCCGGCCTGGCCGCTCCCGTCGCGGCTGGCCCTGACCCGCGCGCCGCACCCGGCGCTGCAGGCACTGCTCGCCTTCGCGGCCTACCTGGTGGTCTTCCTGTCCGTGTTCGCCCGGCCATTGCTCGGCCACCTGGGACAACCGGAGGTCAGGCAGTACTGGACCGACCCGAACTTCTACACCTGGGCGCTGCGCTGGTGGCCTTACGCGCTGGAGCACGGCCTCAACCCGCTGTTCTCCAGCCAGATCGGCGCGCCCACCGGGTACAACCTGGCCTGGGCCACCACCACCCCGTCGGTGAGCCTGCTGATGTGGCCGGTCACGTCGGCGTTCGGCCCGGTGGCGGCGTTCAACCTGACGCTGCTGCTCGTTCCGCCGGCCTGTGCCGTGTCCGCCTTCGTCATGGCGCGCCCGGCTGACCGGCCGGTTCTGGGCGGCGCTGCTGGCCGGTGCGGTTTTCGGCTTCAGCCCGTTCGAGCTGCAGCACAGCCTGCAGGGCCAGCCGAACCTCACGATGATCGCCCTGCTGCCGCTGCTGGTGTACCTGGAGCTGCGCTGGTGGGACGGGTCGCTGGGCCGGACCGGGTTCGTGGCCTGGACGGCTTTGGTCATGACCTTGGAGTTCTACACGTTCAATGAGGCCTTCGCCGACATGACCGTGGTCGGCGCGGCGCCTGCCGCTGCCGGTCTCGCTGCTCAGTCACCCGACCAAGGCCCGGGAACGCGGCTTCGCCGCCTACGTGCACAAGGCCAAGGTGGGCGCCATCCTCGTCGACCAGGCCTGGGCCGAGCCGTGGATGACCATCTTCTCCCGGATCGGGCATGCAGCCGACCTCGGTGGGCGGCGTGAGCATTTACCAAGTCAGCTCGCTGCCGCAACGGGGCGCCCTAGCGCTCTTCCTCGTGCGGTTCTTCCTTCCGGGGTTCCGGCGAGCCGTTCCCGGGGTCCGGCGATCCGTCCTGGGGCCTCGGCGAGTCCTTCCCGGGTTCCGCTGCGCCCGGCTCCTCCTCCCGCAGCCCCTCCGCGACCAGTTCCTCCTCCGGCACCCGCGCCTCACCGGTCGCCAGCAGGCTGCGGAACATCGCGCGCAGGCCGGACCCCTCCGGCAGCGGCGTCACCTTCAGCAGCGCGAACGCGAGGGCCCCGGTCGGGATCGGCAGCCAGAAGTTGACCACCCGCCAGCCGAGCACCCCCAGCGTGGCCACGCTGCGCGTGACGCCGAAGCCGACCAGGAGCAGTGGCGCGATCGAGTCCACCACGCCGAGCCCGCCCGGCGTCAGCGGCAGCGCCCCGGCCACGTTGGCGATCCCGTAGGCGGCGAACAGCTCGATCGGGTTGGTGTAGTGGCCGAAGGCGGCGACGAAGCACCACAGGGACGCCGCGTCGAGGATCCAGTTGAGCGACGCCCACAGCAGCGCCCACGCCATCACCCGCTTGTCCTTGGCCAGCAGCGCGAACGAGCGGCTCGCCTCCATGACCGCCGCCTCGATCCGCTCGCCGTTGACGAACGGGAGCTTGTCTCCCACGGTGCGCAGGATCCGGGAGGCGAACCCGGCTCCCTTGATGATGCCGACAACCAGGGCGGCCACCAGCAGCAGCACGATCGTCCCGATGATCGCGACGGTCCCGTAGATGGGCTGGAACCCGGCCAGCGGGATCGAGATCACCAGGGACAGCCACAGCAGCACGTTCAGCACCACGGTCGAGCCGATGCCCTTGGCCGCCATCATCACCGTGGCGTCCTTGCCGGAGATGCCCTCGCTGGTGAAGAGCTTGTACCCGAGCGCGGCGGTGCCCAGCGTCCCGGCCGGGATGACGTGCGCGACCGCGGCGGCCGACAGGTCGATGAGGAACAGGCGCCACAGGCTCGGCTTGGGGCCCGGCGGCAGCAGCACCTTGGCCAGCACCGCGTACGTGAACAGCGACAGCCCCTCGAGCACCACGCCCGCGGTCACCCAGAAGGCGCTGACCCGCCCGAGCAGGTACAGGTCCCTGCTCGCCCCTACCAGCTCCGGGACGACCAGGTACTCGACGACCAGTGCGATGATGAGCAGCACGACGCCGATCCGGGTGGGTCTGATCAGCCGGCGCACCCAGGGGCGGCGCAGCCAGGCGCGCAGCTTTCCCTCCGCGTCGTCCGGCTTCGCCCCCGGCCCGCTGCCCGCCACAGGGACATCATCGCCAGAACGCATGTCACACAGCTACCCCATCTCGCGGCATATCGCTAAACCGGCGCGCGGGTCCGCCGCGCGCCGTCGCTCGTTGTCGGGCCGGCCCAGCCCGGCCCTGCCCGCAGCCGCCGGCAGAGGCACAAAAATCAGCCGGAATAACGGGGGGCGGCTTCCTCCTGGCCGGCCGCGCCGTTCCGGATCGGCGGGGCGGACCAGGCGCAGCCCGCGCCCGTTGATCAGCATGAATGGCTTTCACAAAAAAGAACCGCTGGTACCGCCGCGGCGGCACCAGCGGTGCGATCAGGCCCGCCGGCCGCGCGGGCCCGGGCTCAGCGGAACGCCTTGTGCAGGCCGAACACCCGCTTCTCCCGGCCGATGGCCGCGCCGACGATCCGGTTGCGCCACGGGGTGGAGGTCGCGGCCGCGTAGCCGGGGTGGTCGAGCGACGCGCGGGAGTCGATCTCGTGCAGCGACAGGTACTTGGGCCCGCTGCCCGAGGTCAGCACGTAGCGGCGGGCACGCCGCCAGCCGGGCACCTGGAGCAGCAGCGGGAAGTGCTCCTGCTCGTAGTAGGCGGCCAGGTCGGGCTCGACCTCGGGCGGCACCGACATGGACACCAGCATGACCACCGGGGCGGGGCCGGACGCCTCGGAGTGACCCTCGGCCCAGGAGTCGCCGAGCAGCGAGTACACCCGGCGGTCCACCGCCTCGGCGCCGGCCAGGATCCGCTTTTCCCGCTCGGACGCGCCGGGGGCGAGCGCCAGGTAGGCGGGCGACTCCAGCGTGCCCGGCTTGACCTCGTAGGTGGCCAGCCAGTCCGGCTTGGCCCCGTCCAGGGCGTGGAACCGGGTGACCGCGCCGAAGCCGGGCGTCGCCAGCCG
The DNA here is from genome assembly GCA_963748785.1 of uncultured Actinomycetota bacterium. Lineage (GTDB taxonomy): Bacteria > Actinomycetota > Actinomycetes > Streptosporangiales > Streptosporangiaceae > Trebonia. Next base: position 230,737 of record CAVVKP010000013.1, read on the forward strand.
GGCGGGCACGTGCTCGTTGTCGTACCAGTCGGTGAACTCACCGAGGTCCACGGGGCCGGGGGCGGAGAGAACGAGAAGCAGATCGTCAGCCATGCCCACGATCGTAGGCGCAGACGGCGGAACGCGGGACAGCCAGCGCCTGCCGAATAGGCGCTGAGCTGTCCCGCGTCCGTTAACCCGGTCCTGCGGCTGGTGGCCTCAGGCGGTGGGCGCCGCCATCGGGTCGATGCCCTCCAGGTCCTTCTTCGTGACCCGGATGAACACCACCGCGATGACCAGGGCGAGCAGGGCGATCCCGGCCGCCACCAGGTATCCGCGCCCGAACCCGAAGGCGAGCGAGTGGTTGGTGATCACGAGTTCCTGGGCCTTGGAGATGTGCGCGCCCGCGGCTGCCGTCGCCGACCGCGCGTTCGACGAGACCGCCGACCAGGCCACCGTCCCGAGGATGGCCAGGCCGATCGACCCGCCGACCTGCTGGCCGGTGTTCAGCAGCGACGACGCCACCCCGGAGTCCTTGTTGGGCACCTTGGCCAGCGCGACCAGGGACAGCGGCACGAAGGTGAGCCCCATCCCGAGCCCGACCAGCATCATCGGTCCCATCAGGCCGGTGACGTAGGTCGAGTTCTCGGTGATCTGCGCCAGCCAGAACATGCCGCCGGCCGCCAGCGCCGGGCCGACGATCATCAGCGGCCGCGCCCCGATGCGGGCGACCAGGTTGGACGAGAGCCCGGCACCGATCAGGATCAGGGCCACCATCGGCAGGTAGGCCACGCCCGAACGCACCGGCGAGTAGCCCCAGACCTGCTGCACGAAGATCGTCATGAAGAAGAACATGCCGAAGATCGCGGTGCCGATGCACAGGCTGATCAGGTAGGCGCCCGTCCGGTCGCGGGACTTGAGTACCCGAGGCGGCACCAGCGCGTGCTTCGACCGGGCTTCGATGAACCCGAACGCCACCAGCAGCACCACCGCGGCGACCAGCGAGATTATGACCTTGGTGTCGCCCCAGTGGGAGACCCCGTTGGAGGTCGTCGCTGCCTCGGACAGCCCGTAGACCAGGGCGGCGAGGCCCAGCGAGGCGGTGATCGCGCCGGGCAGGTCGAACCCGCCGCGCACCCGCTCGGAGTCACCGAGCACCCGCGGCGCCAGGAACAGGACGAGCAGGCCGATCGGCACGTTCACGAAGAACACCCAGCGCCAGTCGGCGTACGAGGTGAGCAGGCCGCCGGCGATCAGGCCGACCGCCGCGCCGGAGATGGACATGGCCGCGTACACGCCCATGGCCCGGTTGCGCTCCTTGCCCTCGGGGAAGGTGACGGCGATCAGCGACAGTGAGGTGGGCGCGGCGAGCGCCCCGCCGATGCCCTGGATGACCCGGGCGGTGAGCAGCTCGGGCTGGTTCTGGGCGAACCCGCCGGCCAGCGAGGCGATCGCGAACAGCGCGATGCCCACCATGAAGATCCGCCGCCTGCCGAGCAGGTCACCGGAGCGCCCGCCGAGCAGCAGCAGGCCGCCGAAGGCGAGCGCGTAGGCGTTGACGACCCATTCCAGGTTCGACCCGGAGAAGCCCAGCGCGTCCTGGATGTGCGGCAGCGCCACGTTAACGATGGTGGCGTCGAGCACGACCATGAGCTGCGCGGTCGCGATCACCGCGAGCGCGAGCCCGAGCCGGCGCGGCCTCGGGGCCCCCCCGCTGGCCGGCGTGTCGACGGGCCCGGCGGCGACCGTTGCGGTCTTGGCCCGTCCTGAAGTGGCAGACACAGAAATTCCCCTCTGATGTGGACTTCACTAGCTGTGAAAACTTAAGAGTCAAGTGACAGCGAATCAGCGCGTGGCTGATCGCCTCCCCGGTCATCGGCCGCGGTCGGCGGACTAGGCGGCCAGGGTGCCGTGCGGGCGTGCGGCTACATGCCCGCCCCCGTGGGGTTACCGGAGCCGCCCTCGGGGCTCGCCTCGGGGCGCGGGGTTTCGAGCATCTTCCTCAGCAGGGTGAGGAAGCAGCGCCGCTCCTCGTCATCGAGGGCGTAGCACCAGGGCATGCGCTCCGCGAGCTGGGCCAGCAGCCGTTCCTTGGCGGCGATGCCGTCGTGCGTCAGCACCAGGTTCTTCACCCGGCGGTCCCGCTTGCTCGGCTCCCGGTGCACGTACCCGCGCTTCTCCAGGTTGTCCGCGATGGTCGTGATGAACGACGCGTCGCACCCCATCCGCTGTGCGAGCTCCTTCATCGCGAGCCCGCCTTCCATCTTGAACATCGCCAGCAGGTCGGGCCCGGGCAGCGCAAACGACGTCGAGAGGGAATGCCACACGGGCTCGGCCCGCTTGATGAGGGTAGTGAGTGAGTCGAGGATGTCCCGGTTCAGCGCCGGTGCCGAGTCGTCGGCGTCGGCCGCTGTGCTTCCAGCCGTCGCCGCGGTTTCGGCCCGCGCCGCGGCCGGGTCATGGATCTCCGTGCTCATGACCTACTAAACAGTTGAGTTGCTCAACCTATTCCTCCCGCTGTTCAGTTTTCTCTGGGTAGGACTCCCGGCTGCCCGCGTTTTCAGCGGCCGGCACCGCCAGCCCAACGGGCGGCCGGTCTCCTTGCACTGTAGACACCGCCGGCCCGGCAAACGTGACAGGCACGCAGGCGGGGCGGCCGGCGTCGGACGGCGCGCGGAGGGCGATGACAACGGCGGGCAACCACCCGGCCGGCTGCGGCGTCTCAGGGGCGTGACCAACGCAACACACAGCTCACTGCCGCGGCGTGCCTTCCTCGGCATCGCCGCGGGCAGCGTCGCCGCCATCGCCGTCCCCGGTGTCGCCGGCGCGGCGGTCGACCGGGCGCTCGCACCGTCCGGTCTCGCCGCCCGCGCGGCCGGGCCGGCGCCGGCCGACTGGACCGCCCTGGCCAAGGACCTGGCGGGCACGCTGATCCGCCCGGGCCGACGCCAGCTACAACACCGACCGCCTGCTGTTCGACCCGCGCTTCGACGGGCAGCGGCCAGGCCGGCATCGCCTACGTGAAGAACGCCAGCGACGTGTCGACCTGCCTGGCCTTCGCCCGCACGTTCAAGATCCCGTTCACCACCCGGTCCGGCGGGCACAGCTACGCCGGCTGGTCGGGCACGAACGGGCTGATCATCGACGTGAGCAACCTGCGCGCGGTCACCGTGTCCGGCTCGACGGCGGTCGTCGGCGCCGGCACCCGGCTCATCGACTTCTACCAGGGCCTGTCGTCCAAGGGCCGGTCCGTGCCCGGCGGGTCCTGCCCCACGGTGGGCATCGCCGGGCTCACCCTCGGCGGCGGCATCGGGGTCACCTCCCGCGCCCACGGGCTGACCTGCGACAACGTGGAGGCCATCCAGATCGTCACCGCGAACGGCGCCGTGCTGGCCGCGACGGCCGACCCGAAGCACTACGGCGACCTGTTCTGGGCCTGCATGGGCGGCGGTGGCGGCAACTTCGGCGTGGTGACCTCGTTCACCTTTAAGACGACGGCCGCGCCCCAGGTGGTGCTGTTCACCCTGTCCTGGCCGTGGTCGCAGGCGGCGCGGGTCGTCGCCGCGTGGCAGTCCTGGGCGCCGCACGCGCCCGACGCAATGTGGTCCAACCTGCACCTGGCGGCCAAGCCCGGCGGCACGACGCCCACGATCGCGGTCGGCGGCACCTACCTGGGGAGCGTCGGCGACGCGGCCAACCTGCTCAACCAGCTGTACGCCAAGGCGGGCTCGCACCCGTCCAGCTCGTTCCTGAGCAACCCGGAGCCGTACATGAACGCCATGCTGGTCGAGGCGGGCTGCTCCTCGCTCGGCTACCAGGCCTGTCACCTGCCCTGGTACACCAGCGGCGGCAAGCTCAGCCGCCAGCCGCAGTTCGCCAAGTCCGACTTCTTCACCACCCCGCTGAGCAGCGCCGGCATCAGCACCCTGCTGGCGGGCATCACCGCGCTGCAGAAGATCAAGGGCGGCGCGGGCGCGGTCGGCGGCATCGCCTTCGACGCGCTCGGCGGCGGCGGTCAACCGGGTCAAGCCGGGCGCGACCGCGTTCGTGCACCGCGACGCCCTGTTCTCGGCCCAGTACACCACCGACTGGAAGACCGGCGCGGGCAGCCTCGGGGTCAGCAACCAGATGACCTGGCTGCGCAAGTACTGGTCGTCGATGCGCCGCCACGCCAGCGGGCAGGCCTACCAGAACTACATCGACCCCGAGCTGACCAACTGGCAGCAGGCCTACTACGGCGGCAACTACACCCGCCTGGCGGCGATCAAGAAGAAGTACGACCCCGACCGCCTGTTCACCTTCCCGCAGGCCATCGGCGGATAGCGCCGGGCTGGGCGGGAGCCGCCGCGGCTCCCGCCCGCCCGGCTCAGCCCGCGCTCGACCCGGCCCAGATGTTGACGCCGGCCTCGACCGCGTGCCGGTCGATGGCCTCGGTCTCCTCGGCGGTGAAGCCCGTCCGGGCGGCGGCGGCCAGGTTGTCCTCCAGCTGGGCCACCGAGGACGCGCCGACCAGGGCCGAGGTCACCCGCTCGTCGCGCAGCACCCAGGAGATCGCCAGCTGGGCGAGCGACTGGCCGCGGCCGGCCGCGATCTCGCTCAGCGCGCGCACGTGGGCCAGCGTGGACTCACTCAGCTGGCCGCGCGACAGCGAGCCGTCGCGCGACGCGCGCGAGCCCTCGGGCACGCCGTTCAGGTACTTCGACGTCAGCACGCCCTGCGCCAGCGGCGAGAACGCGATGCAGCCGACCCCGAGGTCGCCGAGCGTGCCGAGCAGCTCCTCCTCGACCCAGCGGTTGATCATCGAGTAGGACGGCTGGTGGATCAGCAGCGGGGTGCCCATCGACGTGAGGATGGCGTAGGCCTCCCGGGTCCGCTGCGGCGAGTAGGACAACGCCGGCGTACAGCGCCCGGCCGGAGCGCACCGCCGTGTCCAGCGCCCCCATCGTCTCTTCCAGCGGGGTGTCCGGGTCGGAGCGGTGGCTGTAGAAGATGTCCACGTAGTCGAGGCCCATCCGCTTCAGCGACTGGTCCAGGCTGGCCAGCAGGTACTTCCGCGACCCGTGGTCGCCGTATGGTCCCGGCCACATGTCGTAGCCGGCCTTGGTCGAGATGACCAGCTCGTCCCGGTAGCGGAGGAAGTCCTCCCGCAGCAGCCGGCCGAAGTTGACCTCCGCCGACCCGTAGGGCGGTCCGTAGTTGTTGGCCAGGTCGAAGTGCGTGACGCCTAGGTCGAACGCGCGCCGCAGGATGGCGCGCTGCCGGTCGAGCGGCACGTCGTCGCCGAAGTTCTGCCACAGCCCCAGGGAGACGGCCGGGAGGTGTAGCCCGCTGCGCCCGATGCGGCGGTAGGGCATCTTGTCGTCGTAGCGGTCGGTGGCGGCGTCGTAGCTCATGAACTGTAGTCTTCCACGTCGGCCCCGCGGGGCTGGCCCGCCGGGGGTTCGTGAGCACCGCTAACCAGTCAGGTGGGATGATGCGAGTTGGGCTTCATCGCCCGTGACCCGTCTCGCTGACGGAAGGACCCCTGGATATGTGCACTTACATCACCGAGACCATTTCGCTGGCCGGTAGCGCCAAGGGCGCCTCCGGCTGGATGAAGGTCACCGACGGCAGCGTCTACCTGGACCACCCGGTCCACGCGCCGTTCGGCCACACGCTCAACATCGACTTCCGCGCCCCCGAGCTCGGCCCGTCTGGCCGGGTCGCCGTCGAGCTCAGCCAGGAGTCGGCCCGCGAGCTGGCCAAGGCGATCAGCGCGGTGCTCGACGCCGCGCCGCCCGGCCTGGAATGACGAAAACCACCCACGCAAGCTGATAACGAAGATCATCACGGGAGACGAGATAACGATGTCTGACGCCCTCATTGCCGAGACCATCACCATCACCTCCGGGAACGGCGACGAGATCGAGGCCTACAGCGCCCGGGCGCTCGACGAGGCGCCGCGCGGCGGCGTCGTGGTCATCCACCACATGCCCGGATACGACAGCGAGTCCAAGGAGATCGCCCGCCGGTTCGCCGTCGAGGGCTACAACGCCGTCGTGCCGAACCTGTACTGGCGCGACGCGCCGGGTGCCAGCCGGACGACGCCGCCGCGGCCGCCCGCGCCCAGGGCGGCGTGCCGGACGAGCAGCTGGTCAACGACGTGGCGGGCGGATGCGTACCTCGGGCCTGCCGAACTCCAACGGCAAGGTCGGCACGATCGGCTACTGCTCCGGCGGCCGCCAGATCGTTCCTCGCCGGGGTCAGCGTCGACCTCGACGCGGTCGTGGACTGCTACGGCGCGTTCGTCACCGGCATCGTGCCGGACGGCGTCCCGCTGAAGGTCGGGCCGATCGTCGACAAGACGCCAGCCTGTGCTGCCCGCTGCTCGGCCTGTTCGGCGACGACGACCAGTACCCGACCCCGGAGCAGGTCGACGAGCTCGAGGCGGCGCTCAAGGCGACCGGCAAGAAGTACGAGTTCCACCGCTACGAGGGCGCCGGCCACGCGTTCTTCGCCGTCGACCGCCCGTCCTTCCGGCCCGAGGCGGCCAAGGACGGCTGGGCGAAGATCTTCGCCTTCTACGGCCAGTACCTCTCGGCCTAGCAGCCGGACCCCAGCCCCCGGCCCGGCCGGAGCCCCGCTCCGCGCCGGCCGGCGGCTGCCGTTCCCGGGTGCCCTCTGGGGTGGTACCCCGGCTGGCTGAAGCGGCGGGCGTGGTGCCAGCCCGCCCGATCGCCGTCCTGGCAAGATGGCGGCATGGAACGTGTGCTTGGAATCGGTGGGTACTTCATGCGGGCCGCCGACCCGGCGGCCCTGGGCGCGTGGTACCGCGACTGCCTGGGCCTGGACGCCGATGAGCACGGCCTGTGGCGTCAGGAAGCCGGGCCGACGGTGTTCGCGACGTTCGAGTCCGAGACCGACTACTTCGGGTCCCGCGCCCAGCAGACCATGCTCAACTTCCGGGTCCGCGACCTGGACGCGATGCTCGCGCAACTGCGCGCCAAGGGAGCGGACGTGGCCGACGAGACGCAGGACATGGAGGGTGTCGGTCGATTCGGCTGGGTCACCGATCCCGAGGGCAATCGGGTCGAGCTGTGGCAGCCCGCCTGACCGCGTCGTCACGCAGACGGTGATGTGCTGAGCCCGCGCCGCTGGCGCTGATCGCCGGGACCGGTCCGGGGCGCCCGCGTTCGGCGCCGCCGTTCCTGGGCAGTCGTCACGGGCGGACGTGGCCGGGCCGCGTCTCCGCCCGCTGTTTTCCGGCGGCCGGGCGGGGCGGGCGGCGTGCCGCGCCGGGTGGCCGCCGGTCCCAAATGTCGGTGGGGCATGGCAGGATGCCCGGACAACGCGGGCGGGTCGAGACGGAGCACGAGGGGACGCAGGATGAAGTTCACGGTGGAGCGCGACGCGCTCGCGGAGGCGGTTACCTGGACGGCCCGGGCGCTGCCGGCCCGGCCGGTGGTGCCCGTGCTGACCGGCCTGCTGCTCAGCGCGGAGGCTGAGGAGGGGCGAAGCTTCCTCACCCTGTCCTGCTTCGACTACCGAGGTCTCGGCCCGGGTCAGGGTGCCCGCCGAGGTGGCCGAGCCGGGCACGGTACTGGTGCCGGGCCGGCTGCTGGTCGAGATCGTCCGCTCCCTGCCGCCGCACCAGGTGACCTTCGCAGACGACCCGGACGGGGTATCGGTCACCTGCGGCGACGCCGCCTTCATGCTGACGCCGCTGCCGCTGGCCGAGTACCCGGACCTGCCGGAGCTGCCGCAGCTCGCCGGCACCGCCGACGGCGGCGCGCTCGCCACGGCGATCGGCCAGGTGACCCCGGCCGCCAGCCGCGACGACACGCTGCCGATGCTCACCGCCGTCAGCGTCGAGCTGGACGGCCAGGCGATGACGCTCGCCGCGACCGACCGCTACCGGCTGGCGGTCAGGAACCTGGACTGGCAGCCGGCGCCGGGCGCCGCAGACCAGGGCCGCCTGGCGCTGCTCGTGCCGGCCAGGACGCTCGGGGACGCGGCCAGGATGATGACCCCGGGCACCGGGGTCCGGGTGATGATGTCATCCCAGCAGGCGGCCGAGGCCATGATCGGCTTCGAGGCGGGGGAGCGACGGCTGACCACCCGGCTGCTCGCCGGGGAGTTCATCCGCTACAAGTCCCGTTTTCCCGAGCAGTTCGGCTGCACCGCCGACCTGCCCGCCGAGGCCTTCGCCGAGGCGGTGCGCCGGGTCGCGCTGGTCGCCGAGCGCGGCACCCCGGTCCAGCTCTCGTTCGCGCCTGGCCGGGTGACCGTCGGCGCGGCGACCCAGGGCCAGGCCCGGGCCCGGGAGACCCTGGCGGCCGAGTTCGTCGGCGACCAGCCCTCGATCGCGTTCAGCCCGCAGTACTTGCTGGACGGCGTGGTCGCGGCCACCGCCGGCCGCCCGGAAGACGCGCCCGGCGACCCGGCCCGGGTGCGCCTGGCGTTCACCAGCCCCACCAAGCCGGCCGTCATCACCCCGTCGCCTGGCACCGCGGGCGACTTCCGGTACCTCGTCGTCCCGCAGCGGCAGTAGTCCCTCGGGGGACGACCCCCGTACCCCCGGTACGCGGCGGGCCGGGCCCGAATCAAAGGCGGATCGTTTCGTGCCCGGCCCGCCGCGCGAAAAGCCGCTTGGCGGCGCGTACCGGCGGGGCGGCTACCCCGCGCGGGGCGGCTATCCCTTGGCAGGGCGTTGCCCGCCTCCGGATGAGGGCCGGGGCCGAGCAGCGGGGCGGGGACTCGTGTCGACGGACGATTCCCGGGCACCTCGCCGCGCGGCGAGGCCGGGTCCGGGCGATGGGCGGAGGCCTGCGGCGCCTCCGGCGACGCGAACGCCACACGGCGGCGCTCGGTATCCCGCCGTGGCGCCCGGCGGCAGCGTTTACGGCGGCCCCGACGGGCCCCAATGCTGGTACTGGCTGAAGTCGTGGTACTGGTCCCACTGGTGGTACACGCCGTGCCTGGCGAACAGCAGGGCGGTGAACAGCCAGATCAGCATGGCCAGCATGAGCAGGGACAGTGCGGCCAGCTTGCCCGCGCGGTCGGTCGCCGTCGGCCCCTCGGTCTCCCGGTTCTGGTAGTCGTCCTCGGCCGTGCTGGCCAGGTGCCACGGCCCCTCGGCCGGGCCGAGGTACCCGTGGTAGCGGAAGTCGCCCGGCCCCGGAGGGCCCCACAGGTCGGGCATGGCGGCGCCGGGTCCGCTGCCGGGTCTCGCGGCCGCCGCGGGGCCGGCGCGCCAGGGCAGCCGCCCGGCACCTGGCAGGTCGGCCATCACCCGGCCGAGCTGGCCGAACGTCTTCGCGGAGAACGCCGCGTCGAGTCGTTGGTGCAGCTCGTCTAGGGTCAGGCGGCCAGCCGCATAGTGCTCGCCCAGGTCCGCCGCCGCGGCGTCGCGTTCCGCGTCCCCGATGCGCAGCGCGTGCGGACCCTGTGGCCAGGCGGGGTCTCCGCCGCCACCGGGAAAGGGAGCGTAGTAACGCATCGCCATCGCACTTCCCGGTTTGTCGGAAGGTCGGTCCCTTCCACGATAAATCGGGAACAGCGACTTTGTCTCCTAGGGGTATGCCGAACACACCTGTTCCGCTATAAAGTCACACTGGCCCCCGGGTGGCGCCGCCGCCCGCGAATGCCCGCTGACACGGGCAAACAGGCGCTAGCGGCGGCGGCCACGCCGGCCGCAGCCGCCCATCCGGCGCCGTCCGAAGATGGTGAAGACCAGCCGCCGCAGCAGCGCGAACGCGGCGATGAGGAAGACGATCCCCGAGCGGCCGCCCGGGTCCCGATGCCGAAAACGCCGAGCAGGCCGACGACGAACAGCACCCAGACCGCGATGCTGGCCACCGCGAAACGGCCGATCGTGCGCCCGGCCGAGGCCCGGAGTACGCCGCCGCCCCGGCCAGCCCGCGTCGTCGTCGCGGGAATCGTTGTCTCGGTTCCAGTCCGCCCCGGGGCCGGGTGCCCCCGGCCGGAACGGGCCCCCGCCAAACGGCGCGTCGCCGAACGGCCCCCCGAACCGCCTCGGCCCGAACGACCCCGGCCGCGAACGACCCCGGCCCGAGGGACGTCCCGGCCGCGCTGCCCGCGCCGCCTGGGCTCGCCGGGCCGTGCTCGCGCGGCGGCAGGTCGGTGAACAGCGCGCTCAGGTCGCCGCGCGTCTTGGCCGCGAACACCGCCGTCAGCCGCTGGTCAAGTTCCTCCTGGTCGAGCCGCCCGCTGGTGAAGTGCTCGCGCAGCTCGGCCGCCGCGGCCTCGCGCTCGGCGTCACTAACCCGCATCTCGTTACCCGCAGCCACGACATCCTCCGAACCCCGTGTTTCGCCCAGTCCGGGCGACGGCAAGCCCACGATATATCGCGTATCAGGCGATGGCAAACGCCTGCGGCTCCGGCGATGCCGCCTCCGCCCCCGGGGCGGCAACGATCTCGATGCCCGCAAGCCCGTTATCATCGGCCAGGCTCGTTTTGCGGCGCCCGCGGGCGTCCCGTGTCGACCCGTCGGCGTCCGGCGCGCGGCCTGCCCGGTGCTCAGCCTGCCGGCGTGCAGCTTGCCGGCGTGCAGCCTGGAGATGCGCAGCCTGCAGATGCCAGCCTGCCAGCGGGTCGTCGGCCGGTGACGCCGACGACTGGCCGGCGTCGGCGGTCAGTTGAGGAAGTAGCTGGACCCGCCGTTCTGCGGGTCGGTGACGAGCGCGTAGACGGTGATCGGCGCCGCGTGGGCGAAGTTCAGCGTCAACTTGATGTCCTTGCCGTCGTGCATCGCCCCGGCCCCGGAGATCAGCAGGTGGTAGCTGTTCGGGATGAGCTGCGTGGTGGCGTCGGCCACGAGCGGTATCGATGTCACCGTCTGCATGGTGATCGGCGACTCGCTCTCGTCGACCGGGCCACGCAGCGTCACCTTCCCGCCCACGCTGGTCGACACCGACGTCAGCTCGTCGGTCGACCCGTTGTTCCTGATGTCCAGGTACCCGACCGTTGACCCCCCGGTCGAAGCGGGCTGCTGCACGTACGCCCCGGTCGTCACGATCCCCTGACCGCCGGCGTGGTTGGGCGCCGGCAGCCCGTCGCCACTGCCGCGATCAGCGCGACGCTCCCTACCACCCCGGCGACCCGGCTAAACCTGTGCACGCGATAAGGCTACCCCCGCCCCCGTCACGCCCGCCCCCGCCTCCCGTCCAGCCGACCGGCGACCCAAACCGCGCCGCTCACTGCCCCCGCGCCCGGCCGCCAGGCGCCGGGGCAGCCGCGCCTGCCCCCGGCCTGCGGCCCAGCCCGGCCGGCGACCCAAACTGCGCCAATCCCGCCCCCTCATCACGCCGCCCCGCGCCGCGAGCCGCGCCCGCCCCCGGGCCTGCGGCCCAGCCCGGCCGGCGACGGAACCGCGCCAATCCCGCCCCCTCATCACGCCGTCCCGCGCCGTGAGCCGCGCCCGCCCCCGGTCTGCCGCCCGGCCGGTCGGCGACCCGCAACCGTGTCGGTCCTGCCCCCTCACGGCGCCGGTCCGCGCCGTGAGCCGCGCGTGCCCCGGCCTCCCGCCCAGGCGGTCGGCGACCCTAACCGTGCCGGTCCTGGCCCCGCGCCCGGCCGGTCAGCGCCTCGCGCGGCGCCCGCGCCCCGCCCGTGCCCCGTGCCCGCACCGCCTCGTGCCGTCGCGCCCTACATGATCACGGAAACCCTTTTCTTGGCGGAAACAAATCACGCCATACGCGTAAGAAATATCCGCTGAAAAAATTGTTTCCGCGATCATGCCGCCGTCAGCCCGGCCCAAGCGGAACAAGCGGCCTGGCCCGCCTCGTCCGCCGCTACCGTCACGCGCCGCCCGTCAGCGGGCGCCACCCCTGCGGCCCGCGAGCAGCGCCAAGCGGGCCGGCCTGCACGAGCCCGTCCCGATCGGTCTGAAAACAGCCTGTCTCACGCCGGGGCGGGGACTGTAAATACAACGGTGTAACTTCCTGAACGGAGGAGACACCAGATGACTGACGTGATGGCGGACGCCGGCCAAGAGCAGGAGCCGGGCGGGCTGTCGGCGGCTGATGAGCAGCTGCTGCGCGAGCTCACCGAGCGGGCGCGGGCCGACGGGCTGCAGCTGACCGGCGAGGGCGGGCTGCTGCAGCAGCTGACGAAGACGGACGTCTGGAGTCGGCCCTGGAGGGTGAGCTGGACCGATCATCTCGGCTATGACAGGCATGATCCGGCCGGGCAGGAACGGCGGCAACTCCCGCAACGGCAACCGCTCCAAGACGGTGCTGACCGAGGTCGGGCCCGTGGAGATCAGCCGTGCCGCGTGACCGGGATCGGGTCGTTCGAGCCGAAGATCGTGAAGAAGCGGCAGCGGCGTCTGACCGGCGTCGACGACATGGTCATCTCGCTTGTCCGCGAAGGGCCTGACGACCGGGGAGATCGCGGCGCATCTGGCCGAGGTCTACGGCGCCGACGTCTCCAAGCAGACGATCTCCACGATCACCGACAAGGTCCTGGACGGCATGGCCGAATGGCAGAACCGGCCCCTCGACCCGGTCTATCCGGTCGTCTTCATCGACGCGATCCACGTGAAGATCCGCGACGGTGCGGTCGCCAACCGGCCGGTCTACGTGGCCCTGGCCGTCACCGTGGACGGCCGCCGCGACATCCTGGGCCTGTGGGCCGGGGACGGCGGCGAGGGCGCCAAGCACTGGCTGCACGTCCTGACCGAGATCAAGAACCGCGGCGCGGGCGATGTCCTCATGCTCGTCTGCGACGGCCTCAAGGGCCTGCCCGACGCGGTCGAGACCGTCTGGCCGAAGCCACGATCGTCCAGACCTGCGTGGTCCACCTCCTGCGCAACTCGTTCCGCTATGCCGCCCGCCAGGACTGGGACAAGATCGCCAAGGACCTCAAGCCCGTCTACACCGCCGCGACCGAGGACGCCGCGCTCGAGCGGTTCGCCGAGTTCGCCGACACCTGGGGCAAAAGCTATCCGGCGATCGTCCGGCTCTGGGAGAACGCCTGGGAGGAGTTCATCCCGTTCCTGCGGTTCGACACCGAGATCCGCACGGATCGTCTGCACGACCAACGCGATCGAGTCCGTCAACGCTCGGATCCGCCGGGCGGTCAAGGCCCGCGGTCACTTCCCCAACGAGCAGGCCGCACTGAAGTGCGTCTACATGGCGATCATGTCGCCTGGACCCCACCGGCAAGGGACAAGCCCGCTGGACCAGCCGCTGGAAGACCGCTCTCAACGCCTTCGACATCACCTTCGACGGCCGACTCAGCGCAGCACGCCAGTAACCACAGAGACAGAAGTTACACCGTTAACTTGACAGACCCCCGGGGCGTGGTCGCGGTGGCGTGAAGATCCGGCGCGACTCGACTGGCTTGCGTCGGAAACCGGCGTGCAGCGTCGGGTGTGTGGCGGTATCCGGCTATCTTCTCGGTCAGCAAGAGGCGTGCCCCGCGTGCGGTCGGTCGGGGAGGGACGGCGCTCGCCGGTGACCCGGCCCGGCGCGATCGTGAAGGATCCGGTTTCCGTGGAGGATCGGTGCCCCTGCGGGTTGATAACAGCAAGAAGCGCGCGGAGCGCTGGGGCTGCGGGGCGGCGGCCGCCGTGCGCGGGCGCGGTGTTCCGCGGGCAGGCCGCGGGGCGGCTATCCCGGCCGCCGGGCCCCCGCGGCCGTCAGGGCGGTTTTCCGGGCCGGTGGGCGTCGGGGAGGCTATCCAGACCGCCGTCGGGGGTCCGGCCCGGCGGCCGGGGCGGGGTTAGCCGCGGTCGAGGGCGGTCGGGGAGCAGGCCGAGGGGCGGGGAGCCGAGGTCGAGGAGCGGCGGTGTGGAACCGCTTCAGGGTGAAGCCGGGGCCCCAGGCCTGCCTGGCCCGCTCGCGCAGCGCCAGGATCTCCAGCTTGCCCCAGGTGTAGCGGCCGTAGGTCGGGTCGAACGTGGCCCGCCGCGCCTCGGCCGCCGCCGCCGAGCCCGCCAGGTGGGTGTCGGCCTCGAAGCGCTCGGCGCGCCTGTTCGACCGTCCAGCCCGCCGTGTGCACGCCGATCGCGCAGGCCAGCCGGGTGACCCGGACCAGGGCCTCCAGCCAGACGCCGATCGCGAAGCGCGGGTCGTCGGCGCGAAACCCTTCCTCGACGCACAGTTCCTCGGCGTAGTGCGCCCAGCCCTCGATGAACGCGCTGCGAGAACAGTGTGCGCCGCACGTCGCCGCGCACCCGGCGCAGCGCCCGGTCGTGCGAGAAGTGCCCGGGGGCGACCTCGTGCACGGTGATGGCGGGCAGCGTCGTCGCGCTGAACACCTCGAGCCACTCCTCGGCTTCCTCGGCCGGGCCAGGCCGCGTCGGGCGGGGTGATGCAGTACCAGGACGGTGCGTCGGGCTCGGCCGGCGCGTCGGCGCAGCCATCATCGCCATCGCCCAGCGCCGCGACTCCGGTGCCTCGCCGACCAGGCAGTCGCCGTCGTGCACCGGCACCAGGTCACGGGTCGCGGGTGAAGTCGATCGCCCGCCCGGTCCAGTGCCGGGCCGCTTCGATGACCCCGGCCCGGTCCGGGTGGTCCTTCACCAGGTCCCGGGCCACGTCGAGCGCGGGCCGCTTCGGGTCGATCAGGGCGGCAGGACTCCTCCAGCCGGGCGCGCAGCCGGTCCCGTTCGGCGTCGGCCCGGGCGGCGAGGTCGTCGAGGTCCACAGTGATCGCCTCGGCGGTGGACATCAGCGCGGTCAGCGCGCCCGCGCCGAGCGCCGCGTCCGGCGACCCGGAGACCGCGGCCTCCTCGAGGTGCGCGACCAGGCGCTGGTGCGCGGACAGGGCCGCGTCCCGGGCGCCCGGGTCGGCGTCGGCCGGGATCCCGGCGGCGAGGCCGCGGATCGCCGCCGAGCAGTGAGGCGGCGACCGGGGCGGTACCAGGACGAGCGAGGCTGACCGCCGCGTCGATCACCGCGGGCCAGGCGGCCAGGTGGGCGGCGCCGGGCCGCGTGCCGCTCCGCTTGCGGCGCGTAGTCCTTGTCGTAGCTGGCCAGGTCGAGTTCGCCCAGGTGGTAGAGCGGGTTGCGCCGGTGTAGCTGCAGCTCGCCGTACGCCACCCGCTGCAGGTCCTCGAACGCCCGCAGCTGCGCCTCGTCGTGCGGGTCGTCCTGCGCGGCGCCGCCTTCCCTGGCGGCGGCGAGCCGGGACAGCCCGGCGGCCACGCCGTCCGGCGACAGGTCCTGCGGCAGGCCGTCGTACTCGTGCCGCCCGCCGTACTCCCGCGCCTCCGCGACGTTCAGGTCGCACACCGCCCGTACCCGGGGCTCCAGCTGGTCCATGTGACAGACGTTACCGAATCAGCGGGGGCACCGTTCGGTCTTGCGCTCGCCCACCGCAGGCCGGTGCTGTTGGATAGATAAGAGTGAGAGAACGAACGCGGCCCGGACGAAAGTAGCCCCACATGACCGAAATCCCTGAGTTCACCACCCGGCCGGAGCTGGCCGGGACGTTCGGCATGGTCGTCGTCCACGCACTGGCTCGCGTCGGCAGCCGGAATGGCCGTGCTCGAGCGGGGCGGCAACGCCTTCGACGCGGCCGTGGCCGCCGGGTTCGCCCTGCAGGTCGTCGAGCCGCACTTGAACGGGCCCGGCGGCGAGGTGCCGGTCATCGGCCACGACGCGCGGCGCGGCGAGACGTTCGTGGTCTGCGGTCAGGGCACCGGCGCCCGGCCGCGGCGACCTCGAGCGCCTACACCGATCTCGGCCTCGACCTGGTGCCCGGCAGCGGGCTGCTCGCCGCCGACGTGCCGGGCGCGTTCGGCGCCTGGATGCTGCTGCTGCGCGAGTACGGCACGCTGCGCGCTGCGCGACGTCCTCGAGCTACGCGATCGGCTACGCCGAGCGACGGCTACCCGCTGCTGCCCGCGGCGGCCGCGACGATCGCCGCGGTGGCCGGCCTGTTCCGCGAGCACTGGCACACCTCCGCCGAGACCTACCTGCCGGGAGGCGGCGTGCCCGCCGCCGGGCAGCCGGTTCGCCAACCGGCGCTGGCCGCCACCTACCAGCGGCTGCGTCGACGAGGCCGAGGCGGCCGCCGACGACCGCGAGGCCAGATCGAGGCGGCCCGCCAGGCCTGGTACGACGGCTTCGTCGCCGAGGCGATCGACACGCTTCGCCGGGCACCGAGGTCATGGACACCACCGGCGAGCGGCACCGCGGCCTGCTCACCGGCGCACGACCTGGCCACCTGGCACGCGCCGCCTGGAGGCGCCCGCCACCTACGACTACCGGGGCTGCACCGTGTGCAAGACCGGGCCGTGGGGGCAGGGCCCGGTCTTCCTGCAGCAGCTCGCCCTGCTCGCCGGCTACGACCTGGCCGGCATGAGGCCGGGCAGCGCCGAGTTCGTCCACACGGTCGACCGAGGCGGGCAAGCTCGCCTTCGCCGACCGCGAGGCCTGGTACGGCGACCCCGAGTTCACGCGACGTCCCGCTGGCCGAGCTGCTGTCGCCGGCCTACAACGACGAGCGCCGCGCGCTCATCGGCGAGACCGTCAGCATGGACCTGCGGCCCGGCCGCCCCGCCGGGCGGGAGCCGGAGCTGCCTGGCTTCGCCACGCGCGCGTCCTCCGCCTCGATTTCGACGGTGACGGCGGCCGGCGGCGAGCGGCGACCCGGGATCGACGCCGGCCACCGGGGAGCCGCTCGGGCGGTCGGTCGACATGCACCCGCGGCGCGGCGACACCTGCCACCTCGACGTCGCCGACCGCTGGGGCAACGTGGTCGTCGGCGACGCCCAGCGGCGGCTGGCTGCAGAGCTCGCCGGTCATCCCGACGCTCGGGCTTCTGCCTCGGCACGCGCGGCGCAGATGTTCTGGCTCGACCGACGGGCTGCCCGCAGTCGCTCGCGCCGGGCAAGCGGCCGCGCACGACGCTGTCCCCGACCCTGGCGCTCCGTGACGGCGAGCCGTACCTGGCGTTCGGCACGCCCGGCGGCGACCAGCAGGACCAGTGGACGCTCGGCTTCTTCCTCAACCACGTGCATCACGCCATGAACCCCAGCAGGCCGATCGATTTCCCCGCGTTCCACTCCGCCCACGTGCCGTCCTCGTTCTACCCGCGCGAGGCCTACCCGGGCCGGCTGGACATCGAGATCGCGGGCCGGCGAGGCCGTGCTCGGGGAGCTGCGCCGCCGCGGTCACGACGTGCACGTCGCGGCGCCGTGGTCGCTCGGCCGGATCAGCGCCGTCTCCCGGCGCGGCGGCCTGCTGCTACGCCGCCGCCAACCCGCGCGGCATGCAGGGCTACGCCGTCGGCCGGTAGCGCGGGGTCCCGGGGCCTTCCTCCCCGGCCCGGCTCGCCGGGGAGGAAAGCCGCAGGCCAGGTGCGCCTCTGGCTCGATACGCACGGATTGCCCCATGACACTTGTCATGCGGGAATGCTGAGCGGGCGCACTACCCGGTGGAGCGGCCCGGTGGTGATATTGCGTTGGCACGCGAACCACCTCAGGGGAAGCCCTCCACAAGGGAGCATTAGGGATGAGCCACACCGGAACGGGGCCCGTTGTCTCGTTCGAGAATGTCAGCAAGCACTACGGCAGTCTGAAGGCAGTCGACGGGCTGAGCCTCGATCTGCGTCGCGGCGAGACCGTCGCGCTCCTCGGCCCGAACGGCGCGGGCAAGTCCACATCCCTGGACATGCTGCTCGCGCTGCGCAAGCCGACCGCGGGGACCATCCGGATGTTCGGCAGTGACCCGTACCACGCCGTCAAGACCGGCCAGGTCGGCGCCATGCTCCAGTCTGGCGGGCTCATGCCCGAGGTAACGGTGCGCGAGCTGGTGACGCTGATCGCCGGGCTGCACCCGCGACCGGTGCCGGTGGACGTGACGCTGCGCCGCGCGGGCATCGACTCGGTGGCCGACCAGCGGGTTGACCGGCTGTCCGGCGGCCAGACCCAGCGGGTGCGGTTCGCGCTGGCGATCGCCGGCGAGTGCGACCTGATCGTGCTGGACGAGCCGACGACGGCGATGGACGTGGAGACCAGGCAGCGGTTCTGGTCCTCGATGAAGGAAGAGGTAGCCGAGGGGCGGACGCTGCTGTTCGCCACCCACTACCTGGAGGAGGCCGACCAGGCCGCCGACCGCATCATGGTCATCAACCGGGGGCGGCTGCTCGCCGACGGCACGCCGGAGGAGATCAAGAAGCGCGCCGGGGCCAAGCGGATGTCGTTCCGCCTGCCGGGGGTGCACGAGGCGGCGCTGCTCGGGCTGCCCGGCGTGATCAGCCTTGAGACTCGGCACGACCTGGTGCACATCCAGACCAGCGACTCCGACGCCACCTTGTACGGGCTGCTCGGCGCCGGCTACCGGCCGACCGAGATCGAGGTCGGCAGCCTCGGCCTTGAGCAGGCGTTCCTCGCCATCACCGCCGAAGACGACGGCCAGGCGGCCACTGGCGGGCAGCCGCTGGCCGTCAGCGACGCTAGCTGAAATCGCGAACAGGAGAAGAAACAATGAAGGGCATCCTGCTGCTGACGCAGGCCGAGATCAACCGGCTGCGCCGCAACCGCCGGTACTTCCTGTTCACCCTGGCCTTGCCGGTAGTTCTGTACCTGATCGTGGCCAAGCAGGCGACGAAGGCGTACGGGGTCGACTTCGCGGCCTACTACATGGTCGCCATGGCCTCGTTCGGCGCGTTCAGCGGCGCGCTCAACAGCAACGTCATCCGGATCTCGGAGGAGCGGAAGGTCGGCTGGATCCGGCAGCTGCGGCTCACCCCGCTGCCAGCCAACGCGTATGTGATCGCCAAGATCCTCACCTCGATGGCTACCACGCTGCCGTCGATCGCGATCGTGTTCATCCTCGGCGGGTTCTACGGCAAGGTGAGCCTGCCGCTGTGGCAGTGGGTGGTGACCGCACTGATCGTCTGGCTGGGCTCGATGATCTTCGCCGCGCTCGCGGTGGCCATCGGCTACCGGTTCGCGCCCGACCAGGCGCAGCCGATCACCATGCTGATCTACTTCGTGTTCACCATCCTCGGCGGGATCTGGTTCCCGCTGGGCGGCGTGCTGCAGAAGATCGGCCAGGGCACGCCCACCTACGAGGCGGTCAAGATCTCCACCGACGTGATCGGCAACGTCTCGGTGCCTTTCGGTCTGGTCATCGGCCTGGTGGTCTGGCTGGCGGTCTTCCTCGGCCTCGCCACCCTGTCGGTGCGCTCCATGGCCGAGCAGGTCTAACCAAGAGCCCGGTCCGGGCGCCCCGCGGGCGGCGGGCGCACCCGGGCCGTGCCGGTCGCCCCGGGCGCGCCATTTGCGGCCCGGGCGCACACTAGGAAGCGAGCGCGCGACGCGGCGGGGCCGCGGAACGGGCCCAGGGCCCGGGGAAAGCAGCAAGGAGGAAGCGGACATGGCCAACGCCATCGGAGATCCTGGTCCCGCGGGGGCGGTCAGGGCACCGGAGGCCGCCCCGGTGACTTCTCGCTACGGTCCCGGCCCGCGCGGCGGGTATAACAACAGGAACGCGCGGATCGCCTCGAGCTTCTTCACCGGCATCTGGCTGCTGTACCTCATCGGCCCGGTCGTCGACCTGTTCACCCACCGGCACAGCATGCTGCTACACCTGGACCGGGCTGGCGATCATCGTGGTGTTCTCGGCCATCTACATCGCCACGGTGCCGAGGTGGCCGCTGCCGCCCCGCTACTCGCTGCACTGCCTGGCCGCGCTGTTCGCGCTGGCCATCGCCGACTGCGTGGTGTACGGCGGCGGCGGGGCGACCTCGCTGTGGATCTTCGTGGCGTCGGCGTCCGGCCTGCTGGTGCTGAACAGCCGCGGCGCGGTCCGGGTCGTCTCCCTGTCCATCGCGTTCTACGTGATCTTCAGCCTGACCGGGCACGTGAAGACCGGCGACTTCCTCGGCGACCTGCTGCCCGCGGTGTTCGTCGGGTTCGGCATGATCGGGCTGCGCCGGCAGTTCGAGCTGACCGCCGAGCTGTCCCGGGCCCGGGAGGAGGTAGCGCAGCTGGCGGCGAACGAGGAGCGGCTGCGCCTGGCCCGCGACATGCACGACCTGACCGGGCAGTCGCTGTCAATGATCACGCTTAAGTCCGAGCTGGCCGCCCGGCTGCTGGCCCGGCTGCCCGACGCGCCCGAGCGCGACCGGGCGCACGACGAGATCGAGCAGGTCGCGGCGGTGAGCCGGCAGACGCTGCACGACATCCGCGAGGCGATCAGCGGCTACCGGCGGCCCACGCTCGCGGTGGAGATCATCACCGCCCGGGCCGCCCTGACCAGCGCCGGGATCACCAGTGTGGACGACGCGGAGCTGACGCTGCTGTCCGGCACGTTCGACCCGGACGCTGAGGCGGCGCTGGCCTGGTGCCTGCGCGAGGCGGTCACCAACGTGGTGCGCCATTCGTGTGCGCGCAGCTGCCACATCGGGCTCATCAGCCGCCCGGACAGCGTGACGCTGACCGTCCGCGACGACGGCCGCGGCCACGTCCCCACTTCCCGGCCAGGAGCCCTGCCCTGGCGGCCAGGTCACCCCGCCGCGGGGCACCGGCGCGCGGTCCGCTCGGGTTCCGGGCTGCGCGGCATGTCCGAGCGGCTCAGCTCGGTTGGCGGCAGCCTGGAGCTGCGGCCCGACCTGCGCCCGGGTTTCTCCCTCGTCGCCACCGTGCCAGCCGCGCAGCGCGCGGCGGCGAGCGCCGACGTGCCGGTCAGCCCGCTGGGTCAGGCCGTCGCCGAGGTGCTGGGGTACAAAGGCCCGGTCAAGGGCGACGGCGACACACCCAGCGCGGGCGCCTGGACGAGCGGAGGTGACATCGTCGACAGACGTGATCCGGGTGCTGCTGGCCGAGGACCAGGCGATGATCCGCGAGGCCCTGGCCGCCGCTGCTCGGCCTTCGAGGACGACATCGAGGTCGTCGCCCAGGTCGGGCGGGGCGACGAGGTCGTGCCGCGCCGCGCGCGAGCCCGAGCCCGACGTCGCGCTGCTCGACATCGAGATGCCCGGCATGGACGGCCTCACGCCGCCGCCGCGCTGCGGACGGCGCTGCCCGGACATCAAGGTCATCATCCTGACCACGTTCGGGCGGCCCGGCTACCTGCGGCGGGCCATGGAGTCGGCGCCGTCCGGTTCATCGTGAAGGACTTCGCCGGCCGAGCAAGCTGGCCCGCGACCATCCGCGACGTGCTCGCCGGGCGAGCGGGTCATCGACCCGGACCTGGCCGCCGCGGCGCTGGCCGAGGGCGCGAGCCCGCTCACCCCGCGGGAGCGCGACGTGCTGCGCGGCCAGCCACGACGGCGTCGACGATCGCGGACATCGCGGCCGGCCTGTACCTGTCCGAGGGCACGGTGCGGAACTACCTGTCCTGCCTGCATCCAGAAGACCGGCGCCCGCAACCGGACCGAGGCCCAGCGGATCGCCTCAGGAACGAGGCTGGCTGTGAACCCTCGACGGCCGTAGGATGAACCGCGTGGCAACCCCCGGTTATCTACGTTTTCCGCACCTCCACGATGACCTGCTCGCGTTCGTCGCCGAGGACGACGTTTGGCTCGCGCCCGCCGACGGCGGCCGCGCCTGGCGGCTGACCTCCGACGGAGGACAGGCCAGCCAACCCGAGGTCGCGCCGGACGGCGCGACGATCGCCTGGACGAGCTGGCGGACGGCGGCATCCCCGAGGTCTACACGGCCGACACCGACGGCGGCGCCGCGGCGCGGCGCACCTACTGGGGCGACGTGCGCACCCGGGTCACCGGGTGGACGCGCGACGGCGAGGTGCTGGCCGTCGCGGCGCGGCCAGCCGACCGCGCCAGCGGACCATGGGCCACGCCGTGCCGCTGGAACGCGCCGCCGCGCCTGCTGCCGTTCGGCCAGGTCAACGACCTCGCGCTGACCAGGCGCGCCGCACTGCTGACCGCGCAGCGCCGCGACCCGGCCAACTGGAAGCGCTACCGCGGCGCACCGCCGGGCGATCTTGGCGCCAGACGCGGCCGACCCGCTGTTCACCCGGGTGCTCGGCCACCTCGACGGCCAGCTCGCCCCGATGATGATCGGCGGCCGGCGGTGTTCCTGTCCGACCACGGCACCGGCAACATCTACTCGGTCACGCTGGACGGCGGCGACCTGCGCCGGCACACCGACCATGACGGCTTCTACGCCGCAACCCGACCCCGACGGCAGCGTCGTCTACCACGTGGCTGGCGACATCTGGCGGCTCGACAGCCTCGACCCCGACGCCGCGCCCGTACCGGCTGGACATGGCGCTGACCGCGCCGCCGCCGCCCGCTCCCCCGGGTGATCACCGCCGCCGACCACCTCGGCGAGCTCGACTGCGACGAGACCGGCCAGAGCCAGGCGTGGTCGAGGTGCGCGGCACCGTGCACTGGCTCGACCCACGCCGGAGCCCGGCGCGGGCGCTGTCGGTGCAGCCCAGCCGCCGGGCCCGGCTGCCCGCGTCTGGGTGCGCACGGGTCGAAGAGTCGCCTGGGTCACCGACGCCGGCGGCGCGACGCCGTCCAGGTCGCCGAGATCGAGCCGGAGGCGGCCGATCGACGGTGCGCAGCCACCACGCTCCGCCGACCTCGGCAACGTCGCCGAGCTGGTGGCGTCACCGGACGGCGGCGCCTCGCCGCCGCGTCGCACGACGGCCGGCTGCTGCTGATCGACGTCGAGTCGGGCACGGTCACCGAGCTGCCGCGAACGACGACGGCGACATCGAGGACGTCTCCTGGTCGCCGGACTCGGCCTGGCTCGCCTGGGCGCAGCCCGGGCCCCAGCCGCTGGCCCGGATCAGGCTGGCCCGGGCCGAGGACGGCTTCACCGTCAACGTGACCGACGGCCGCTTCGTGGACAGCGACCCGGTGTTCACCCTGGACGGGCTGTACCTGGCGTTCCTGTCCCGCCGCACGTTCGACCCGGTCTACGACGCGCACTCGTTCGACCTGTCGTTCCCGTTCGGCGCCCGCCCGTACCTGGTGCCGCTGGCCGCGCACACGCTGTCCCCGTTCGGCCCCGCTCCGGCGGGCCGTCCGGTGCGGCAGTGGCGACAACCGCCAGGACGCGCGGAACGGAGCGGCTCACGTGGACACCGACCGGATCTCCTCGCGCGTGGTCGCCGTCCCCGTCGATGAGGCCCGGTACTACTAGCTCGCCGCGGCCAAGGGCGGCCTGCTGTGGCTCGCTCCCGCTGTCTGGCGTGCTCGGCGAGGGCCCGCCGACCCGGACGACGCGCACCCCGGCCCGCGCTCGAGCGCTTCGACCTGCGCAAGCGGGAGTCGACCACGCTCGCGCGGCGAGGTGAGCTGGTTCGCGGTCAGCGGCGACGGCTCGCGGCTGGTCGTCGGCGACCGCAGCGAGGTGCGCGTGGTCGCTCCGACCGCGAAGGCCGACAACGGCTCGTCCGACGACGTGGTCAACGTGGACCTGACCCGGGCCCGGCTCCTGGCCGACCCGGCCGCGCTGTGGCGGCACGCGTACGCGGAGTTCGGCCGGCTGCTGCGCCGGGACTTCTGGACGCCGACCATGTCCGGCGTCGACTGGGCGCGGACGCTGTCGGGGTACCGCTTCCTGCTCGGACCGGGTGCGGACCTCGGCCGAGTTCGCCGACCTGCTGTGGGAGGTCGGCGGGCGAGCTCGGCACCTCGCACGCCTACGTCTACGTCGTCGGGCACGTTCTCGGCCCGGTCGGCGTTCGCCGGCGGCCCGCCGGCGCTACTCGGCGCGGACGTGACCCGGGCGCCGGACGGCGCTGGCTGGTCGAGCGGGTGCCCTGCCCGGCGAGTCCTCCGACCCGCGGGCCCGCTCGCCGTTCGCCGCGCCCGGCGTCGCCGTCCGCGAGCGGCGACGAGATCCTCGCGTCGACGGCCACCAGGTGGACCCAGGTGCCACGGCCAGTGTCGCCGCCCTGCAGGCACGCACGGCAAGCCGGTCGAGCTGACGATCCGCCCGCCGACCCGTCCCTGGTGCCGCGGGCGCCGCCGAGCAGCGACGCCGACGAGAGCGGGACGAGGCCGGCGACGCCAGCCCGCGACGGCCGCGGCGCCGGCGCCGGCGCCCGCCCGGCGCCCGCCCCCGGCGGCGGGGGCGGGAGCGACGCCGGGGGGCGCAGGTCGCGGCGGATGCCCGGGTCGCTGACGCGGCCCCGGCTTCGACAGCTGCTCGTTGCTGGCGCTGCACGGTCAGCGACGGGACGGTCGCTCGACGCGGCCAGCACGCCGGCGCCAGCGTGGACGTCTCCAGCCGGCCGCAGACGCGGCGGCTCAGCCGCCGGCATCGCCGCCAGCGCGCGTCCCGGCCGCCGCCACCGCCCGTCCGCCGCTGGCACGCTTCCAGCCGCCGTAACGGATCGCTGGGGTTGGCAGCTCGGCGGGCGCGGCCGCAGTTCCGGCGAGCGGCTTCGGCGGACTCGGCCGGCCGGGCGGCGACGGCACAGACCGCCAACGGCGATCCCCGCCGACCGGCGCCGACGGCGCGGGTCCCGATCGACACGAGCAACGGCGATCCCGGCAGAGACGCCGGCGCTGGAGTCCCCGGAGACCCGCCGGGTGGTGATCGTCCCGCTGTCCGACGACCGCCGGCTTCCGCTACCAGGACTGGGTGCGCGGCCGCCGCGGGCTGGTCCGCACCCGGTCCGACGGCCGGGTCGGCTACCTGCACGTGCCCGGACAGTGATGGGGGAAGGCTGGGCGCACCTGCACCGTGACCTGCGGGCCGAGATGGGCCGTGACGCCCTCGATCGTCGACGTGCGGCGGCAACCGGGGCGGCCACACCTCGCCGGCTCATCGTCGAGAAGCTGCGCCCGCCAGATCGTCGGCTGGAAGATCCCCGCGTCACCTGCGTTTCCCTACCAGCTACCCGCAGGAGGCGCGGCGCGGGCCGATGGTCGCGCTCGCCGACGAACTCGCCGGCTCCGACGGCGACATCGTGACCGCGGCGATCAAGACCCTGGGCCTCGGCCCGGTGATCGGCGCCGGCGCCTGGGGCGGCGTGGTCGGCATCGACGGCGGCGAGGCCACGGCCTGGTCGACGGCACCCGGATCACCGTCCCACGCTACGCCTCCCTGGTTCACCGAGTTCGGCTGGTCGGTGGAAAACTACGGCGTCGACCCGGACCAGGAAGTCCTCATCACCCCCGGACGACTGGGCCGTCGACCACGACCCGCAGCTCGAGGTCGCGGTCGACCGCGCCCTGGAGCTGCTGGCCGAGAACCCCCGCGAGCCGCTCCCCCGAGCCCTCCACCCGGCCCGGCCAAGCGCCGTTCCCCGCCCCTCCCGGCCCCGCCCGGCGTAACCCCGTCCCTGGCGTAACGCCCGGGACCCTGAGAGCGACCCAGACCCAGCCGGCCAGACCCATAGGCGTAACCGTAGCTCGGGCCGGGCTCATCCTACCATGGCAACGGTAACTTTTTCCTAGCAAATAATAGCCCGTATCACAAAAGTTCCCCGGTCGTAGCAGCCGTTCCATCGTCATCGCCGGCCCAGCCGCAGCCGCAGCCGCTGCGGGCCGACCGGGTCTGAGTCCGGTCGGCCTTAACGGCGGGCGGGCGGGACGCGGGCTACCCGGCGAGCAGGCGCACGCGGGCTATTCGGCGCTCAGGCCGTCGAGGATGACCGCGCTGGCGGAGGCGCCGATGCGGGTGGCGCCTGCCGCGATCATCGCCAGCGCGTTGTCGGCGGTCCTGATCCCGCCGGAGGCCTTCACACCGAGGCGGCCGCCGACCGCCGCGGCCATCGCCGCGACCGCCTCGACGGTGGCGCCGCCGGCCTTGTGGAACCCGGTGGAGGTCTTGACGTAGTCGGCCCCGCCGTCCTCGGCGGCCTGGCAGGCCGGCTCGATCCGGCCGGGGCCGATGAGCGCGGTCTCCAGGATGACCTTCAGCAGCACCGACGGGCCGATCGCGGCCCGTACCGCCGCGACCTCGGCGGTTACCGCCGCCCACAGGTCGTCGAGCGCGGCGCCGAGGTCGATGACCATGTCGACCTCGGTGGCCCCGGCGGCCACGACGGCGGCCGCCTCGGCGGCCTTGACCGCCGCCGGGTGCGCCCCCGAGGGGAAGCCGGCGACCGCGGCCACGGCGATCCCGGGAGCCAGGACGCCGGGGCGCAGCGGCAACCGGGACGGTGAGACGCAGATCGCGAACACGCCTAGCCGCCCGGCCTCCTTGGCCAGCCGGGCCACGTCTTCATCGGTGGCCTCGGGGGCCAGCAGCGTGTGGTCGATCATGCGGGCGAGCTCGGCCCGGGTGATGGCGGCGCTCTGGGTCATGACTGGTCTCCTCGGGTACCTTGCTCAAGCGTGGCCGCGACGGCCGCCAGCAACTCTGTCACGTGCCGCTCGGCGTCCGACCGGGCCCCCGCCAGTTCGCCCCGCGTCCGGGCCGGGCGCACGGCCTCCGCGTAGATCTTCAGCTCGGGCTCGGTGCCGCTCGGCCGGATCATCACGCGGTCATGGCCGGCGTGCCAGATCAGCACGTCGGTCGGCGGGATCGGCTGGCCCGGTGACCGTTCGGCCCGCCCGCCGGCCAGGTCAACCACGCCCGGGTCTTCCTCACGCAGGTCGGCTACCGTGACCGGCTGCCCGGCGAGCAGGCCCGGCGGGTCCTTCCTGATCCGGGCGACCGCGTCGGTCAGCCGGGCCAGGCCGGTCGGCCCGGCGGCCCGCAGCGACCGCTGGCCGGTGACGTGCACGCCGTGGGCCAGGGCCAGGTCATCCAGCAGGCCGGCCAGCGTCTGGCCGTTCGCGGCCAGCTCGGCGGCCAGCCGCAGGACGAGCAGGGCGGCGCTGATCCCGTCCTTGTCGGCCACCAGGTCGGGCCGCACCGCGTAGCCGAGGGCCTGCTCGTATCCGTAGGCCAGGGTCCCGTCGCCGCCGGCGCGGGCGATCCACTTGAACCCGGTCAGCGTGGTCACGCAGCGCACGCCGGCCGCCTGGGCCAGGCGGCGCAGCAGCGAGCCGGAGACCACCGTGGTGGCGACGACCGGGGGCCGCCCGCCGGCGTCCGCCGCCGGCCAGCCGGGCCAGCACCGCGTCGCCGAGCAGCGCGCCGAGCTCATCCCCGGTGAGCGCCCGCCAGCCGCCGGGCCCGGGCACCATGACGGCCAGCCGGTCGGCGTCCGGGTCGTTGGCCAGGACCAGGTCGGCTCCTTCCCGCTCGGCGGTCTCCCGGGCCAGGTCGAGCACTCCCGCCGCTTCCGGGTTGGGGTAGGGCACCGTCGGGAAGGCGGGGTCGGGCTCCCGCTGCGCGGCCACCGGGACCGGCGGCGGCCAGCCGGCCTCGGCCAGCACCGCCCGTAGCGTGGCGTCCCCGACACCGTGCAGCGCGGTGTGCACGACCTTGAGCCCTGGCGCGCCCGGTGGCCGCCGCCCGCCGGCGGCCACCGCCGCGACGTAGGCCGTGACGGCGCTGTCCGCCGGCGTGAAGTCGAACGGCCCCTCGGCCCAGCCGGCGGGCAGCCGCAGCGGGTCGACCGCGTCGATGGCGGCGGCGATCGCCGCGTCCAGCGGCGGCAGCAGCTGCCCGCCGTCCCGGACGTAGACCTTGATCCCGTTGTCCGCGCCGCGGGTTGTGGCTGGCCGTCACCATCAGCCCGTACGCGGCCCCCAGGTGGCGCACCGCGAACGCGAGCACGGGGGTGGGCAGCGCTTCTGGCAGCAGCGACACGCGGACGCCGGCCCGGGACAGGATCCGGGCGGCAGTCGGTGGCGAAAACCGTCGGACTTGGCCCGGCCGTCGTAGCCGACCACCACCCCGGCGCTGGCCGCCGACGGGTCGCCGGCCGTGATGTAGCCGGCCAGCCCGGCCGCCACCCGCGCGGCCGTCAGCCGGTTCATCCGCAGCGGCCCGGCGCCCATCTCGGCCCGGATGCCCGCCGTGCCGAAGGCCAGCCCCCCGAACCGCGCGGCCAGCGCGGCGCTGTCCCCTGGTCGAGCAGCCGCCAAGCTCGGCCGCGTCTCCGGGTCCGGGTCGGCATCCCGCCAGGCCGCCGCCCTGGCGGCCAGGCCGCCTTCCGTTCCGGTCATCGCCTCCCCCGGCCCGCGCCGGCATCGGTGCCGCTCCGGTGGCCTGGTCCTCCGGCCGGTCGCCGACTCCACCGGCCGGCTCACGGCGCCCCTCGCCCGGCGCCGTGCTGACTCGCCAGTCGCCGGCTTCCGGCGCGCCGGTCACGCGCGTACCCCCTGCCGGCCGTCCGGTCCCGCCGGCGCGCCGCTCCGGCTGGTCCGTCGGCCGGCCTCGCGGCCAGCGGAGGCGCCCGTCCGGCCCGGCAGGCCCAGCCGGCGCGGCAGGCTGCCTGCGCCGGCTGGTCGCCGACCGCGCGGCCGCCGGGCGGGTGATCAGGTCGCGGCCGTGCTTGCGCAGCTCGGCGACGGACGTCACGCCGAGGAACTGCATGGTGGACTTGAACTGCCGCGACACCATGTCGATCACCAGGTCCACGCCGGCCTCGCCGCCGGTCATCAGCCCGTACAGGTAGGCCCGGCCGAGCACGGCGGCGTCGGCGCCGAGCGCCAGGGCGACCGCGACGTCCGAGCCGTGCCGCACCCCGGAGTCGACCAGGATGGTGAACGACGGGCCGACCGCCTCGCGCACCGGCGCGATCAGGTCGACCGAGGGGACCGTGCGGTCAAGCTGCCGCCCGCCGTGGTTGGACAGCTGCACGCCGTCCACCCCGAGCTCCATGGCCCGCCGCGCGTCGGCCGGGCCGACCGGCCCCTTCAGCAGCAGCCTGCCCGGCCACCTGCCCCGCAGGTCCTCGATGTCCGCCCAGTTCAGGTCGGCGTCGAAGAAGTCGGCCGTCTTCATCACCGTCATCGGCTCGCTCCGCCGCCCGGCGAAGTTCGCGTAGTCCAGTGCCGGGCCGGCCAGCAGCCGGTACCAGTAGCCCGGCTTGGCGGCCACCGATGCCACGGTGGAGAACGTCAGTGCCGGCGGGATCGATAGCCCGTTGCGCTGGTCCCGCACCCGGTTGCCGGCCACGATCGTGTCGACGGTGACCGCGAGGGTGGAGAACCCGTTGTCCGCCGCCCGGGACACCAGGTCGTGCGCCTTCACCCGGTCCTTGGTCAGGTACAGCTGGAACCACAGGTCACCGCGGTCAGGGCCGGGAGCCGCGCCGCTGACGCCGGCGCGCAGCTCCTCGATGCCGGTCGCCGCCATGGTGGACAGCGTGTACGGCAGCCCGTGCCGGTGGGCCGCCCGGGCCGAGCCGATCTCCCCGTCCGGGTGCAGCATCCGGGTGTACCCGACCGGCGCGAGCACTACCGGCGCCGGCCGCTCCCGGCCGAACAGGGTGGTGGACGGGTCGGCCGCCGCCACGCCCGCGAGTACCCGGGGCAGGAACTGCCAGGACCGGAACGCGGCCACGTTGGCGATGCGCGCGATCTCCTCGTCGGCGGCCCCGTCCACGTAGTCGAACACCGGCCGGGGGATCCGCCGCTTGGCCGCCCGCCGCAGGTCGCCGACGCTGTGGCAGGCCTCGAGCCGCCGCTGCGTGGGTCGAGCGTCACCGGTCGTAGCTGGACGAGCTTACGCATCTCCCGCACCTTCATGCTGGCGACGATACGCCGCGCCGTCCGCCTTGCGAAGGTCACCAGGTCCCAACCGCCCCGCCGCTCGCCTGTTCCCGCCCCAGCGCCCGCACCTGCCCAGGCACCAGCGCCCGCCGGGCACCGCCGAGCACCGCAGCCCGGCACCCGTACAGGCGGGGCTTCCGGCCGATCCGGAGGGGCAGGTCACCGCCTCATGACGAGTATCGCCGTCGTCACCGGAGACCCCAAGCCAGGCCTCGCGCACCCACGCGGTCGCGCTGGCCGTCGCCGAGGCCAAGGCCCGGGGCGCAGACCGGCCCGGTCGTCGACCTGGCCGGCTACGCGCCCCGCCTGTTCGACTGGGCCGACGAGGAGCTGACCGCGCTGACCGCCCGGGTCGCCGCGGCCGACATCGCGGTCTTCGCCTCGCCGACCTACAAGGCGGCCTACACCGGCCTGCTCAAGGCGTTCCTCGACCGGTACGGCAGCAACGGCCTGGCTGGCGTCACCGCCGTCCCGGTGATGACCGGCGGCTGGGCCGGCACCTGCTCGCCGTCGAGGTCACCTGCGCCCGGTCCTGGTCGAGCTGGGCGCCGCCGTCCCGTCGCGCGGCCTCTACGTCACCGAGCCCGAGCTGGCCGACCTGCCCGCCGCGGTGGCGAGGTGGGCCGGCCCCGCCGTCCCGCTGATCCGCGCCGGCCTTACCCCACCTGGTCGAGGATGAGCGGCGCGGCTTCCGGCGGCTCGGCCGTGACGGTCAGGGCGCAGTTCAGGGCCTCGGCGGCCGCGTCGAAGCGACCCGGGTCGTCGGCGTACAGCATCAGCACCGGCTCGCCCCGCTCGACGCGGTCGCCCGGCTTGGCCAGGCAGCGCACCCCCGCGGTGTAGCTGACCGGGTCCTCCTTGCGCTCCCGGCCGGCCCCGAGCCGCCAGGCGGCGACGCCCACCGCGAGGGCGTCCAGCGTGGCGACCCAGCCGACGGCGGGCGCGGGCAGCGCCTCCCGGCGGTGGGCGGCGGAGGGCAGCGGGGCGTCCGGGTCACCGCCCTGGGCCCGGACCATGGCGTTGAAGGCGGCGAGCGCCCGCCCGCTGGCGATCGCCTGCCGCGGGTCGGACTCAGGCGGACGACGGGTCGAGCCCGGCCAGTTCCAGCATGTGCCCGGCGAGCGCGTAGGTGACCTCCATCAGGTCGGGCGGCCCGTCGCCGGACAGGGCGGCGACGGCCTCCTCGACTTCGAGCGCGTTGCCGACCGCCCGGCCGAGCGGCGTGTCCATCCGGGTGACCAGGGCCCGGGTGCGGACGCCGTGCTCGGTGCCGAGCGCGACCATGGTGCGGGCCAGCGTCAGCGCCCGCGCCCGGTCGGTCATGAACGCGCCGGATGCCGGTCTTGACGTCGAGCACCAGGGCGCCGGTGCCCTCGGCGATCTTCTTGGACATGATCGAGCTGGCGATCAGCGGTATCGACTCGACCGTCGCGGTCACGTCGCGCAGCGCGTACAGCCGCCCGTCGGCCGGCGCCAGGCCGCTGCCCGCGGCGGCGATCACCGCCCCGGCCGAGGCCAGCGCCGAGGACAGTTCGGAGTTAGCCAGGGCGACCCGGAAGCCGGGTATCGACTCCAGCTTGTCCAGGGTGCCGCCGGTGTGCCCGAGGCCGCGCCCGGACAGCATCGGCACCACCGCGCCGCAGCTGGCCACCAGCGGTGCCAGCACCAGCGACACCTTGTCGCCCACCCCGCCGGTGGAGTGCTTGTCCACCGTCGGCCTGCCCAGCCCGGACAGGTCGAGGCGCTCGCCGGAGGCGATCATCTCCCCGGTCCAGGCGCGCAGCTCGGCGCGGTCGAGGCCGTTGAAGTAGACCGCCATCAGCAGCGCGGCCATCTGCTCGTCGGCCACCTCGCCGCCCGCAAAGGCGGCGAACAGCCAGCGGATCTCCGCCTCGGTCAGCGGCCTGGCGTTGTCGCGCTTGACCCGGATCAGCGATACGACGTCCGGCAACGACGGCTCCCTAGGGGCGAGCAGCGGTCGGGCCCGGCTCGCGCCGGGCGGACAGGTCACCGCCGCCGAAGGCGGCGGGCAGCAGCTCGGCCAGCGGCACCGGGCCGCCGGCCGTGTCGACCAGCAGCGCGGGCCCGCCAGCCTCGAGCAGCAGCTGGCGGCACCGCCCGCAGGGCAGCAGCGGCTCGCCGTCCCCGGCGACCACCGCCACCGCGACCAGCGCCGGCGGATCGCCGGCCAGCGGCGCGGCCGAATTACCTGGCAACGGTGCCGGCGCATCGTCGGCCGGCGGATCAGGCCGCGACGCGTGCAGGGCGCAGACCAGGCCGCACTCGGCGCACAGGGTAAGGCCGTAGGACGCGTTTTCCACGTTGCACCCGGTGACCAGCCGCCCGTCCGCGGCCAGCCCGGCGGCGCCGACCCGCAGCCGTGAGTAGGGGGCGTATGCCCGGCGGGCCGCGTCGGCGGCGGCCTCGCGCAACAGGGGCCAATCGATGCTCATCGCTCCAACAGTGCTCCCAATCCGGCACACAGGCAACTACAAGCAACTTCCTGGTTCCGATCGTCCCCGGATGTAGAGATTTCACAACGACATCGCCGCGACCGGGCATTTCCCTTCCCATCGGACATCTTGGCGAAATAATCTCCGGGCAATCTGACCTACGGAGCGCCTCGCCGGCACACGGGGGGCGTCGGAGATCGGGTCGAGTGGAGGAAACGGTGAAACATACCTCGTTGGCAGCTGCCCTCGTGGCGGCAGCGACGGCAACACTGCTGGTCGCTGCCTGCGGCAGCAGTTCGTCAGGCCTCAGCAGTTCCAGCAGTGCCCCGGCCGCGAGCGCGAGCAGTGCGCCCGCCGCGGCCAGCAGCGCCGCTGCCTCGGGCGGGGCGGGCGGCGCGAGCGGGAGCTTCCTCGGCTGCATGGTCACCGACACCGGCGGCATCAACGACAAGTCGTTCAACCAGTCGGCCTGGGAGGGCATGCAGCAGGCGGCCGCGGCCGACTCCGGGGTCACGGTGAAGTACCTGCAGTCGACCACGCAGAGCGACTACGTGCCGTTCATCAACCAGTTCGTCGGCCAGAAGTGCGGCATCGTCGTCACGGTCGGCTTCCTGATGGCGCAGGCCACCCAGGATGCGGCCAAGGCCAGCGCCTCGTCGCGCTTCGCGATCGTGGACAACGCCTACACCCCGGTGATCAAGAACGTCGACGCGCTGACGTTCAACACCGTGCAGGACGGCTTCCTCGGCGGCTACCTGGCCGCGGGCATGAGCAAGACCGGCAAGGTCGCCACGTTCGGCGGGCAGGAACTGCCCACGGTAACGATCTACATGGACGGCTTCTGGGACGGCGTGCAGTACTACAACCAGCAGCACAAGAAGAACGTCCAGGTGCTCGGCTGGAACGAGGGGACCCAGAAGGGGACCTTCACCGGTGACTTCACCAACCAGACCAAGGGCCAGACGACCACGCAGACGTTCATCAGCGAGGGCGCGGACATCATCTTCCCGGTCGCGGGCAACGTCGGCCTGGGCGCTGCCAAGGCCGTGCAGCAGGCGGATAACGCCGGCGGCAACGTCAACATGCTCTGGGTCGACACCGACGGCTGCGTCAGCGCGGCGCAGTACTGCAAGTACTTCATCAGCAGCGTCACCAAGGGCATCCAGGCCGCGGTGAAGACCGCGGTGCTCTCCGCGCAGTCGGGCAACTTCAAGGGCGGCAACTACGTCGGCACCCTCGCCAACGGCGGCGTGCTGCTGGCGCCGTTCCACGACTTCGCCGGCAAGGTGCCCGCCGCCCTGCAGACGGAGCTGAAGACCGTCCAGGCCGGGATCGAGAGCGGGTCGATCAAGACCCCGACCAAGAGCCCGGTGAGCTAGCAGCAGTGAAACTTGAGCTCAAGGGCATCACCAAGAGGTTCGGCCCGCTGACGGCGAACGACGGGATCAGCCTCTCGGTGGCCCCGGGCCAGGTTCACGCCCTGCTGGGCGAGAACGGGGCCGGGAAGACCACGCTGATGAACGTCCTGTACGGGCTGATGCGCCCGGACGAGGGCGAGATCGTCATCGACGGCACCCCGGTGGCCTTCCACTCGCCCAAGGACGCGATCGCAGCCGGCATCGGCATGGTGCACCAGCACTTCATGCTGGTGCCGGTGTTCACCGTCGCGGAGAACGTGACGCTCGGCGTCGAGCAGGGCATAGCGGGGGGTACGGGGGGTCGTCCCCCCGGGGAACCCGGGGTCGCTCGCCCGATAAAATGGCGGTTTTCGCCATCGGGCCTGCGATCCCGGGCCGGCCTGCTCGACCGGCGGCGGACCCGGCGCGAGGTCGCCGACCTGTCGCACCGCTACCGGCTCGACGTCGACCCGGACGCGCTGGTGGGAGACCTGCCGGTGGGGATACAGCAGCGGGTCGAGATCATCAAGGCCCTGGTGCGGCGGGCCAACGTGCTGATCCTCGACGAGCCGACGGCGGTGCTCACGCCGGCCGAGGCCGATGAGCTGTTCCGCATCATCCGTCAGCTCAAGGAGGGGGGGACCTCCGTCATCTTCATCTCGCACAAGCTGCGGGAGGTCCAGGAGATCGCCGACACGATCACCGTGCTGCGCCGCGGCGCGGTGGCCGGCCAGCGCCAGCCGCCCGCGACCGCCGACGACCTGGCCGCGCTGATGGTCGGCCGCAACGTGCAGCTGCGGGTCAGCAAGGACGCGGCCACCCCCGGCGAGCCGGTGCTGAACGTGGCCGACCTGACGGTGCGCGGCGACGACGGCCGGACCTGGGTCGACGGGCTGTCCTTCGACGTGCGGGCCGGGGAGATCCTGGGCATTGCCGGGGTGCAGGGCAACGGGCAGACCGAGCTGTGCGAGGCGCTGATGGGGCTGCGCCCCGCCGCAGGCGGCACGGTCGGGCTGAACGGCCGGGACCTGACCCGGGCGACCCCGCGGGAGCGGCTGCGCGCGGGCATCGCCTACGTGCCGGAGGACCGCACCGAGGACGGCCTGGTCGGGTCGTTCTCCGTGGCGGAGAACCTCGTCCTCGACATGTACGACCGCAAGCCGTTCGCCTCCGGCATCAACCTCAAGCGTCACGAAATCGCCAGGAACGCGACCGAGCGCATCGCCGAGTTCGACGTCCGCACCGGGTCGGCCGCCACCCCGGCGGGCACGCTGTCCGGCGGCAACCAGCAGAAGGTCATCCTGGCCCGGGAGCTCGGCCGCGAGCACAAGGTGCTCATCGCCAGCCAGCCCACCCGGGGCCTGGACGTCGGGTCCATCGAGTTCGTGCACCGCCGGATCGTCGAGCAGCGCGACCACGGCGTCGCGGTGATCATCGTCTCCTCGGAGCTCGACGAGATCTACGCCCTCGCCGACCGCATCGCGGTGATGTACGAGGGCAAGATCACCGGCTTCCGCGACCCGGACATCCCCGCCGCCGAGCTCGGCCGCCTGATGGCGGGCGGCACCGACGCGCCGCCTGCGCCGGACGCCGAGCCCGCGCCGGCAGGCACGCCTACGCCCGAGGGGGCCATCACGCCGGCCGAAGACGTCACCGGCGCACCCGACACGATCCCGGGGGAGGAAGCGTGACCGCGCCGCCGGAGGCGGAACCACCCGCCACGCCACCGCCCGCCGGAGAGGAGGAGCCAGCGGGGGAGAGCAAGCCGCGTTCGTTCGGCATCATCCTGCGGGACTCCTTCCTCGAGGGGAACACCGTCACCATCACGGTGCTCGCCCTGGTCACCGCCACCGTGCTGGGCGGCATCCTGTGCGCGTTCACCAACGCCACCGTGCTGAACGCGCCCGACGCCGGGTCGATGATCTCCCGCGCCTGGCATGTCGCCGCGGGCACCTACGTGGCCCTGTTCGAGGGGTCGGTGTTCAACCCGCACACGGTCGCGGCGCTGTTCTCGCAGGCGTCGCTGTCCACCGCGTTCCACGACGGCTACCTGTCCGGCGTGTTCGGCCCGCTGTCGGAAACCGCCGTGCAGGCGACCCCGCTGATCCTGACCGGCCTGGCGGTGGCGCTGCCCTACCGGGCGGGCCTGTTCAACATCGGCGGGCAGAGCCAGTTCATCGGCGGGGCGATCGTCGCCGCCTACCTCGGCTACGGTGTCAGCCTGCCGCCCGGCCTGCACGTGATCGTCTGCGTGCTCGGCGGCTTCGCCGGCGGCGCGGTGATCGGCTGGCTCACCGGCGAGATCAAGGCCCGCACCGGCGCGCACGAGGTGATCGTCACGATCATGCTCAACTACGTGCTGCAGTACCTGCTCGCCTACCTGCTGTCCTCGCAGTCGCTGCTGCAGGCCCCGGGCTCGCCCAACCCGATCACCCCGTCGATCGCCTCCGACGCGCACCTCCCGCTGCTGTTCGGCGCGAGCCTGCGGATCAACGCCGGGCTTCCTGATCGCCCTGGCCTGCGCGCTGGGCGTGTGGTGGCTGCTCAGCCGCACTACCACCGGCTTCGAGTTCCGCAGCGTCGGCGCGAACGCGTCCGCCGCGCGGGTGGCGGGGATGAAGGTGGAGCGCTCCTGGGTGCTGGTGATGCTGATCGCCGGCGGCCTGGCCGGCCTGGCGGGCTCGGCCGTCATCCAGGGCACCGACTTCACCCTGAACCCGCAGAGCTACGGCACCTACGGCATCGACGCGATCACCGTCGCGCTGCTGGGCCGGGGCAGGCCGGGCGGCGTGGTCGCCGCGGGCCTGCTGTTCGGCGCGCTGCACGCCGGGTCGGCGGGCATGCAGACCGCGACCGGCACGCCGGTAGAGATCATCCAGGTGCTGCAGGCCCTGATCGTCATGTTCGTCGCGGCGCCGCCGCTGATCCGCGCCATGTTCCGACTCCGCGAGGCACGCGCCGGCGGGGTCGGCGCGGCGGGAGGGTCGGGAAATGTGATGTCCAAGGGGTGGAACGCGTGACGTCCCCGATCCGGTCTACCGCCGCCGCGCCCCGGCTGCCCGACCTGCTGCCCCCGGAGCCGGCCGGCGTTCGCGCGAGCAGGCGGCTGGCCGCGCCCGCCGTGTTCGTGATCTTGGGCCTGCTCGACATCCTGGCCTTCGGCCTCAACGCGCACGGCGACGCCACGTTCGCGTTCTCCCCGCAGTTCGCCAAGGTCAGCGTGCCGAACCTGGTGCTGCCCGCCGCCGTCACCTGCATCGTCTGCGGCGCGGTCACGCTGGCGCTGGCCGCCCTCCGGCTGCTCGGCGTACTCGGCCGGGTGCAACTGGGCACGGTCGCCCGCCGGGTGCTGCTCGGCGTGGCGCTGTTCGCGTTCGTGCTGTCGCTGCTGGCCTGGTCCGACGCCGGCCAGTCGATCGCGTTCAACGTGGTCAACCTGCTGTCGGGCACGCTGAACGTCTCGATCCCGATCATGCTCGGCGCGCTGACCGGCGTGATCTGCTCCACCTCCGGCGTGATCAACATCGCCATCGAGGGGCAGCTGCTGCTCGGCGCGTTCTGCGCGGCCATCGCCACGTCGGTGACCGGGTCGCTCTGGCTCGGGCTGCTGTGCGGCGCCCTGGCGGGCTCGCTGGTGGCCGTGCTGCTCGGCGTGTTCGCCATCGGCTACCTGGTGGACCAGGTGGTGCTCGGCGTGGTGCTCAACACCCTGGTCCTCGGCCTCACCGGCTACCTGTACAACGCGATCATGGTGCCGTACGGCGACACGCTCAACAGCCCGGTCACGTTCAGCCCGTGGAAGGTCCCGCTGCTCGGCGACATCCCCGTCATCGGCCCGGTGCTGTTCGACTCGACGATCTTCCTGTACCTCACGTACGCGCTGCTCGCCCTGGTGCAGGTGGGCCTGCTGCGCACCCGGTGGGGCCTGCGCACCCGGGCGATCGGCGAGCACCCCCGCGCCGCCGACACCGTCGGCATCCGGGTCATCGCCATGCGGTACCGCAACGTGATCCTGGCCGGCCTGATCGCCGGCATCGGCGGCGCCTACTTCACCATCGGCTCGGTCGGCTCGTTCGGCGTCGACATGTCCTCCGGCGAGGGCTACATCGCCCTGGCGGCCATGATCTTCGGCCGGTACACGCCCGCCGGCGCGGTCGGCGCCGCCCTGCTGTTCGGCTTCACCACCCAGCTCCAGTCCGTGCTGTCCAGCATCAACGTGCCGATCCAGTCCAACCTGCTGCTGCTCACCCCGTACGTGGTGACGATCGTCGTGGTCGCCGGACTAGTCGGCAAGGTCCGCGGCCCGCGCGCCGAGGGCGTCCCCTTCGTCAAGGCATAGACCCAAGACCCAGAAGATGAACGGGCGCGTGGCTCCGCCTCTCCCCCCACCAACTCCCGCGCAGTACCCGATTACGCCACCGGGGCGCGTAGTTAATGGCGCGCCGCCCTCGACCAGGGCACCGCGTAGTCGTTCCGCGATTACGGCTACCGCGGCGCGTAGTTAATGGCGCGCCGCCCTCGACCAGGGCACCTCGTAGTCGTTCCGCGACTACGGCCACCGCGGCGCGCAGTTCCGGGCCGCCTTCGACCAGGAACGGGACCGGGATGGAGGCTAGCCACTCCCCGGCATACATCCCCGGGTTGCCGGTGGTCCCGGTCAGCACGCACCGCGCCCCGCCGTCGGCCGGGTCGAGCCGGCCCATCGGCGGCGTGACGTACCGGGCGACCCGCTCGCGGGGCACGTCGAAGATGACCCGGGTCTCGTACTCCCAGCCCGTCCCCAGGTGCTGCTCGAGCAGGGCCACGTGGTCCAGGTCCTCGGGGGCGCGGAAGCGCCCGTCGCCTGGCTCGGCCGAGGCGATCCGGTCGACCCGGTAGGCCCGGATCGCGCCGGCCCGGTGCGAGTGGCACAGCAGGTACCAGCGGCCGTACCGGACCACGACCGCCCACGGGTCGACGTCTTCCTCCCACTGCCTGCCCGCCTCGCTGCGGTAGCCGATGCGTACCTGCCGCTGTGTGGCGATCGCGTCGACCAGGGCGCTGGTGGTCTCCGCGGCCGGCCGCCTGGCCCCGCGATCCGGTGCGGCGCGGGCGTGCCGGCGCATCGCGGCGGCCTGCAGGCCGGCCCCCTCCGGCAGCACCCGGATGATCTTGCCGAGCGCGGCACCGACCGGGTCGTCGTCGTCCGCGGCGGCGTGACTGCCGTCCAGCACCGCCATGACCAGGCCGAGCGCCTCGGTCGCGGTGAACACCAGCGGCGGCATCCGCACGCCCCGGCCGACCCGGTAGCCGCCGTACGGCCCCCGGGCCGACTCGACCGGGATGCCCGCCTCGCGCAGCATTGCGATGTACCGGCGCGCGGCCCGCTCGGTCACCCCCAGCTTGGCTGCGATCTCCGCGCCGCCGATGCCCGGCCGCGCCTGCAGCAGCTCCAGGGTGCGCAGTGCCCGGCTGGCCGGGCTCAGGTCCGCTTTCACCCTCGCAGCCTATTCAGGAAGCAAATCGTCCGGAACAGGTCCTAAGGTCGGCATGACAGCGAGACGCCAGCACAGCCGGTCGGTAGTGACCGCGAGACGCCGGCCAGGACAGCGGCCGCCGCGCCGCGAGGAGGGAACGCGCACATGGACATCGTGCTCATCGCCGGGCTGTGGCTCGACGGGGGATCGGCCTGGGACGAGGTCGGCAGGGAACTGACCAGCCTCGGCCACTGCCCGGTCCCGGTCACCCTGCCCGGCCAGGGGGACGGGAACGCGACGGCGACGCTGGCCGACCAGCTGGCCACGGTGCTCGCGGCCGTGGACGCCGCCGACGGCCCGGCGCTGGTCGTCGGGCACTCCGCGGCCAGCACCCTGGCCTGGCTCGCCGCCGACGCCCGCCTCGGCCAGGTCGATGCCGGCACCCGCGCCGGCCGGGTCGATGCCGGCACCTGCGCCGGCCAGGTCGCCAAGGTCGCCTTCATCGGCGGCTGGCCCGCACCGGACGGCCGGGCGTACTTCGGCGGCTTCGAGGTCACCGACGGCGCCGTGCCCTTCCCCGGCTGGGCTACGTTCGAGGGACCGGACTCCGCCGACCTGGACGACACGGCCATGCGGGCCATCGCGGCGGCGGCGATCCCGGTCCCGGAAGGCGTCGCCCGCGGCGTGGTCAGGTACTCCGACCCGCGCCGCTACGCCGTTCCCGCCGTGCTGATCTGCCCGGAGGCGGTCAGGGCGCGCCGACCAATCGCCCGCCAGGCGGCGGCCTGGTCGAGGCGATTTCCGAGACCACCGACGGCCGCACCGCCCAGGGCCGGTTCCTTTTCAGCGCCACAGTCGACGCTGTTCGTGGACAACGGCTTCGCCCGCGTCCGCCAGGTCGGCAAGCACGCTGGATCGTCAGCAAGCAGGTCGACCCGGCCTGACCGCAGCCGCAGGCCGGGCCGGGCCGGGCGGACAACGGCGATGACCCGGCCACCAGCCGCGCCCAGCGTTTCCGCCACAGGACCGGAGAAGCCGGACATGCCAGACGCCTAGCGAGGCTTTGGTGGTGGATAACACAAGATCCCTGCCGCTTGCCCCGGGCGCGGCGACGGATAACAGCAAGAGGCGCTCCGCGCTCCGCGCTCGGCCCGAGCCGCCGGGGGCCGCGCCGCGGGCGCCGTCCGCCGTCCGCCGGCCTAGGGCAGGCCGATCAGCCGGGCCAGCATCACCTTGGCCATGTGCTCGGTCGCGAGCGTGCTGTGCGGCGAGAGTGCGAGCTCGCCCAAGATGGCGACCGCCGCGTCCCCCTCACCCCGCCCGGCGAAGAGGGACGCCCGGTTGATCAGCAGCACGCCGCGGGTCTCCGGGTCGGGCCGCCCGCGCAGGCCCTGCTCGATGGCGTGCAGCCGACTGTCATCGTCGTCGAGCAGCACCGACAGGTCCTTCCAGGCCACGGCGCACCCGGGGAACTTCTCGACGATGCCCGTCAGCAGGCGCCGCTTCTGGCCGGGTTCCATCCACTCGGTGGCCGCGTACGCCTGGGCGAAGCCGGGGAACAGCTCGCCGTCCCGCTCACGGCGCAGCAGGTCGAGCGAGGTCTTGCAGGTGAAGTACCCGCGCGGTGCCATCTGGTCGACCCGCTCGTACAGCTCCTCCGCCTTGCCCGGCTCACCGAGCAGAAGGTAGGTGAACGCGGCGTCGTAAACCGGGTACGGCCACTCGGGTGCGAGGTCCCTGGCCTGGTCGAGCAGGTCGAGGGCCCGCGCGTACTCGGCCCGCCCGCCGGCCTCACGGGCCTGCTGGTGCAGCACGCTCGCTTGCTGCGGCACGTCTTGCGCGCCGATGACTTCCCAGCGCACCCTTCCGGCGTACCCCTCGAGGTCCCGGTCGGTGAGCGCGCGCCCGGTGATGTCCCGGAACACCAGCCGCTCGGCCACTGGCTCGCTCCCTTGCCGCAGGCAGTGTCTTCAAGCAAGCAGTGTCTTACCGCAAGCACTGTCACGGCATTGTCCCGCAACCGGGCCGGCGACGGGTGCCCTTCGCCCGTCAGCCGGCCAGGGCGGGGATGACCTCCTTGCCGTAGGCGTCCAGCGTCGCCTGCGCGTCGTCGTGCATCAGGTACAGCGCGAACTGGTCGGCGCCGATGCTCGCCAGCTCGCGCAGCCGCTCCACGTGCGCGGACGCCGGGCCGAGCAGGCAGAAGCGGTCCACGATCTCGTCCGGCACGAAGTCGGTCGAGGTATTGTCGGCCCGCCCGTGGTGCGCGTAGTCGTACCCCTCGCGTCCGGCGATGTAGTCGGTCAGCGCCCGCGGCACCGGACCGTCCGTGCCGTACCGGGTGACCAGGTCGGCGACGTGGTTGCCCACCATCCCGCCGAACCAGCGCAGCTGCTCGCGCTGGTGCGCCAGGTCGCCGCCCACGTAGGCCGGGGCGGCGACGCACATGGTGATCGACGCCGGGTCCCGGCCCGCGTCCCGCGCCGCCGCCCGCACCGCGCCGAACGTCCAGCGGGCGATGTCCGGGTCGGCGGTCTGCAGGATGTACCCGTCCGCCTGCTCGCCCGCGAGCCGCAGCGCCTTCGGCCCGTAGCCGGCCATCCACACCGGCAGCGCGCCGTCGCGAACCCACGGGATGCGCAGCGGCTGGCCGTGGTGGACCACCTCGCGCCCCTCGGCCAGGCCCTTGATCACCGACATCGCCGACGACAAGGTGGCCAGCGTGACCGGCGGCTGGCCGATGTACCGGCGGGCCGAGTCGCCCCGGCCGATGCCGCAGACCGTCCGGTTGCCGTAGGTGTCGTTCAGCGTGGCGAACATCGACGCGATCACCGACCAGTCCCGCGTCCCCGGGTTGGTCACCATCGGGCCGATCATCATCGACCTGGTCTCGGCCAGGATCGACGGGTAGAGCACGA
Organism: uncultured Actinomycetota bacterium; assembly: GCA_963748785.1. Taxonomy (GTDB): domain Bacteria; phylum Actinomycetota; class Actinomycetes; order Streptosporangiales; family Streptosporangiaceae; genus Trebonia. The sequence continues at coordinate 272,443 of CAVVKP010000013.1, forward strand.
ACGTCTCCTGCCACAGCACGTGCGAGTCGAACGTCCACCCGTAGCGGAAGCCGGCCTCCTCCGCCCGCTTCATCGTCGCCACGACGTCGGCGGCCGGCGGGTTGGGCTGCAGCACTACCCCGAAGTCCATGTACACCGTCCGTTAGTCGGTCACGTGCCTGTGCGGAGGAACCCGCCCTCGTTCTTACTGCAGGTACTGATTGAGACCACGGGGCAGGAAAGCCCCGTGACCAGCCGAGCCGCAGAACTCCCCGTCCTTCGCCACCACCTGGCCACGGGACATGGTCACCGCGACCCGGCCGGTGATCGGCATGCCCTCGTAGGCGGAGTAGTCGACGTTCATGTGGTGCGTGGCGGCCGACAGCACCTGCCGGGCCGCCGGGTCGTACACCACGATGTCGGCGTCGGCGCCCGCGCGCGATCACGCCCTTGCGCGGGTACAGGCCGAACATCCGGGCCGGCGTGGTCGAGCAGGTCTCCACCCAGCGCGCCAGCGTGATCTCCCCGTTCACCACGCCCTGGTGCAGCAGGTCCATCCGGTGCTCAACCCCGGGGATGCCGTTGGGGATCTTGGAGAAGTCGCCCCGGCCGAGCTCCTTCTGCTCCTTGAAGCAGAACGGGCAGTGGTCGGTGGACACCACCGCCAGGTCGTTGGTGCGCAGCCCGCGCCACAGCGCGTCCGCGTGCTCCGGCGGTGCGCAGCGGCGGCGAGGCGACGTACTTGGCCCCCTCGAAATCCGGCCGGGCCAGGTCGTCCAGCGTCAGGTACAGGTACTGCGGGCAGGTCTCGGCGAAGACGTTCTGCCCCGCGTCCCGCGCCGCCGCCACCGCCTCCAGGGCCTGCGCGGCCGACAGGTGCACGATGTACAGCGGGCAGCCCGCCACCTTGGCCAGGGTGATCGCCCGGCTGGTGGCCTCGCCTTCCAGCTCCGGCGGCCTGGTCAGCCCGTGCTCCACCGGATCGGTGCCGGCCGGCGGCGAGGGCCTGGGCGACCAGCTGGTCGATCGCGATGCCGTTCTCGGCGTGCATCATGATCGTCGCGCCGCTGGACCGCGCCTGCTGCATGGCCAGCAGGATCTCCCCGTCGGTCGCGTAGAACACGCCCGGGTAGGCCATGAACATCTTGAAGCTGGTCACCCCGGCGCCGATGCAGGCGTCCATCTCCTTGAGGGTGGCGTCGTTCACGTCGGAGACGATCATGTGGAAGCCGTAGTCGACCGCGCAGTTCCCGTCGGCCTTGGCGTGCCACTTGTCCAGCGTGGCCAGCAGGCTGGTGCCCTTGGCCTGCACGGCGAAGTCGATGATCGTCGTCGTGCCGCCGTGCGCCGCCGCCCGCGTCCCGGTCTCGAACGTGTCCTGCGAGAACGTGCCGCCGAACGGCATCTCCATGTGCGTGTGCGCGTCGATGCCGCCCGGGATCACGTACTTCCCGGTGGCGTCGATGACCAGGTCCGCGCCTGCTGGCGGCCGTCGGCGGCGTCGATCGCCGCGCTCGCGGCGGCGTACGTCGCCGCGTCGGTCGCCTCGCCCCGGGCTAGCACGGCGGCGATCTTCTCGCCCACCACCAGCACGTCGGCGTCCAGCGTCCCCTGGGCGGTCACCACCGTCCCGCCGCTGATCAGCAGACTCGTCCCGCGCGCTGGACCAGCGCGCTCGTTGCCACGGCGCGTACGAGGGTCAGGCGCCGTCGTAGGAGTCGGGCCGCCGGTCGCGGTAGAACTGCCACAGGTCCCTGACCGCGGTCAGCGCGTCCATGTCCAGGTCCCGCACCAGCACCTCGTCGGCGTTGTCCGAGGCGGCCTCGCCGACCAGCTGGCCGCGCGGGTCGGCGAAGTAGGACTGGCCGTAGAAGTCGTTGTCGCCCAGGGGCTCGACGCCGACCCGGTTGATCGCCCCGACGTAGTACTCGTTGGCGACCGCGGCCGCGGGCTGCTCCAGCCGCCACAGGTAGGACGACAGGCCGCGGCTGGTCGCCGACGGGTTGAACACGATCCGGGCCCCGGCCAGGCCGAGCGCCCGCCAGCCCTCGGGGAAGTGCCGGTCGTAGCAGATGTACACGCCGATCCGGCCCACGGCGGTGTCGAACACCGGGTAGCCCAGGTTCCCCGGGCGGAAGTAGAACTTCTCCCAGAACCCCTTGACCTGCGGCAGGTGGTTCTTCCGGTACTTGCCCAGGTAGCTGCCGTCGGCGTCGATGACCGCCGCGGTGTTGTAGTAGAGGCCCGGCTGCTCTTCCTCGTACATCGGCGCCACGATGACGATCCGGTGCTGCCGGGCGACGTCCTGCAGCAGCCGGGTGGTCGGCCCGTCGGGGACCGGCTCGGTGTAGGAGTAGTAGTCGGCGTCCTGCACCTGGCAGAAGTAGGGGCCGTAGAACAGCTCCTGCAGGCACACCACCTGTGCCCCGGCCGACGCGGCCGCCTGGATGTGCGCGACCGCGGCCGCGGTCATGGACTCCTTGTCCCCGGTCCACGTCTGCTGGACGAGGGCAGCCCGGACGATTTCCGGCATTTCCTGGCCTCCCGATGTGTCGACTCGCACGGTCTTCATCCCCGGCGGCGCGGCGGTTTAGACCGGCCAGCGACGGCCGGATCCGCGGGCATCCGCCGGCCCGGCGGCGACTCCGCCCGCGTGTCCCCGGTCCGGCGCTCCCTGTGCTGCTGCCGGTGGCCGCTATAGCCACTGTCCGCCGCGGGAAAGCCGTTGCCTATGGGACGTACCTACATTTTTGATCGCTGTTCTGTTTCCGCTGGCCGGCGCGGCCGATGCCTCTCTTGTCAATAATTACAACCAATTTAATAGGAATAACGGAGGGTGGCTATCCGTCCGCCGGCCCCGCCGCGCACGCGCCGGATGGGGCATAACCAGCGTGGGGGCGCGGTTACGGCGGGCGCCGGATGGCAGAGTGGTTGCCGGTGCCCGGCGCGGGCAGCGCAGGTAACAACGGAGACAGGACAGGCGCACGACCGGAGGCGACGATGAAGGCGGTACGGTTCGACGAATACGGCCCGGTGGAGGTGCTCGACGTACGCGAGGTGCCGGTGCCGGAGCCGGGACCCGGCCAGGTGCTTGTCCAGGTCAGGGCGGCGGGCATCAACCCGGGTGAGGCGAAGATCCGCGACGGCGCGCTGCACGAGCGCTGGCCGTCGACCTTCCCGTCCGGGCAGGGCACCGACTTCGCCGGCGTGGTCGAGCGGACCGGCCCCGGCGTGACCACGGCCGAGCCGGGCGATCGCGTGATCGGCTGGGTGGAGACCCGCTCCAGCCAGGCCGAGTACGTCGTGGCGGAGGCGGGCAACCTGGCCCGCAAGCCGGCCGGCCTGCCCTGGGAGGTGGCCGGGGCGATCCCGGTGGCCGGGTTCACCGCCTGGGCCATGGTGCGCGCCGCCGGGATCAAGGCCGGCGACACCGTCGTCGTCTCCGGCGCGGCGGGAGGCGTCGGCGCGATCGCGGTTCAGCTGGCCAAGCGGGAGGGCGCGACGGTGATCGGCCTGGCCGGCCCGTCCAACCACGAGTGGCTCATCCGGCACGGCGTGGTGCCGGTCGCCTACGGCGAGGGCGCCGCGGAACGCGTCCGCCGGGCCGCCCCGGACGGCCGGGTCGACGCGTTCCTCGACACGTACGGCGGCGACTACGTGGAGATGGCGCTGAACGACCTCGGGGTGAGCCCGGACCGCGTCGACACCATCGTCCGCTGGGACGCGGTCGAGAAGTACGGGGTCAAGGCCGACGGCAACGCGGCGGGCGCGAGCGCCGCGACGCTCGGCGAGCTGGCCGGCCTGGCCGCTTCCAAGGAACTGGAGATACCAGTGGCGCAGACGTTCTCGCTGGACGACGTGCGGACGGCCTACGCCAAGCTCGCCAAGGGACACCTGCGGGGCAAGATCGTCCTTATCCCCTGAAGTGATCCGGGGTATCGTTCTTTGCGCTAGTACCTCTCGGCGTAGGAGCCGCACCCCGTGACAGCCCGGCAGCAGATCGCACGACTGCTCCCGCTGGTGCTTCTGGTCGTCCTGGTGGCCGCCGGACTGCGCGGCGTGGTGCCGGCGCCGCGCTGGAACGGCCCGCTGCGGGGCTCCGGCATCGCGATCGGGCTCGCGGTCGAGGTCGTTTTCGGCGCGCTGCTGCTGATGGTGCGCCGTCGCGAGTCGGCGGCCAGGCGCGCGGCGCAGGCCCGGCCGTACGACGGGACGGCGGAGCAGGACATCGAGCCCCCGCAGGCACTGCGGTTCACGCTCACCTGGCTGCTGGCCGGCTGCATGGCCGCGGTCGCCGTCGTGCTGCTCACCAACCTGCACCTGCACTTCCTGGTCAAGCCGCGGTCGCTGCCGCGCCAGCTCGCCCGGCCGCCTGGCACGCCGCGGCCGCTGCCGCCCGCACCCGGCCCCGGCGGCTCGTTGCACATCCCGTGGGGCCCCATCCTGTACGCGCTGCTGGTGGTGGCGATCGTGGCGGCGGTGGTGGTCAGCATCTGGTGGTCGTCGCGGCTGCGCCGCCCGGCGGCGCCCATGGTCATCGAGGACGTGAGCACGGAAGAGCTGGCCGGGGCGGTCGCGGAAGGACGGGCCGCGCTGGCCACGGTGGACGACGCCCGCGCGGCGATCATCGCCTGCTACGTGGCGATGGAGCGCAGCCTCGCCGAACGGGGCGCGTCCCGGGCGGCGGCGGACACCCCCGACGAGCTGCTGGCCAGGGCGGTCTCGGCCGGGGTCGTCGGCGGCGGCGCGGCGGGCCGCCTGACCGCGCTGTTCTACGAGGCCCGCTTCTCCACCCACCCGCTCGGCGGCGGCCAGCGGGACGCCGCCAGCGCTGCCCTGGACGAGCTGGCCGCCGAGATCGCGACCCGGAAGGCGGCCGCCGACGCGGCCAAGGCCCGGGAGGCCGCGCAGGCCGCGCGCGGCGGCCGCGGCCGCCGCCGCCGCGCAGCCGGGCCCGGGCCCGGCCGGCCCGGCGACCCGGCGGACCGGGCGGTGGCCGCCGGTGAACTGGCGCCCGGCCGGACCGGAACTGGCCATCGCCGCTGTCGCGGTGCTCGTCGCCGCCCTGGCGGGCGGCGCGGTCGCGGGCTGGTCCGGCGTGACCGCTGTCGCGGCGGCGACGGCGGTCATCGCGCTGCTGCTGCTGCGGGTCATCGTCCCCCGGTCGGCCGCGCAGGCGCTGCGGCAGAAGAAGGCCAGGCAGCGGGCCGGGGCCATCCACGGCTACGCGCAGCGCCGGTTCGTGGTCGCCACCAGCTTGTCCAGCCGCCCGGTGTACGAGGCGGACCTGCGGCCCGCCCTGGAGCACGTGCTGGCCGCCCGGCTGTCGGAGAACCACGCGGTCAACCTGTACACCGACCCGGAGGCGGCGCGGCGCGTTTTCTGCCGCACGCGGCGGGACGAGGGCCTGTGGCGGTGGATCGACCCCGGGCAGGCACTGGAAGGCGCCGAGCGCGGGCGCTCGCCAGGCATTCCCCGCCGGACCCTCGCCCGGCTGATCATCCGATTGGAGCAGTTGTGACACCGCTAGAGACCGCGCGGCAGGCCAAGGCGATCCTCGACGAACTCGACCGGGCGGTCGTCGGCCGCAGGCGCACGCTGGAACTGGTCCTCGTCGGCATCCTGGCCGGCGGCCACGTGCTGCTGGAGGACCTGCCCGGGCTGGGCAAGACGCTCATCGCCCGGTCGTTCGCCCAGGTGCTCGGCCTGGACTTCGCCCGGATCCAGTTCACACCCGACCTGCTGCCAAGCGACGTGGTCGGCGCGCCGCTGTACGACCAGCGCAACGGCGAGATGGTGTTCCGGCCGGGCCCGGTGTTCACCCAGCTGCTGCTGGCCGACGAGATCAACCGCACCCCGCCGAAGACGCAGGCCGCGCTGCTTGAGGCGATGGGCGAGGGCCAGGTCAGCGTGGACGGCGAGTCACGCCGGCTGCCCCAGCCGTTCATCGTGCTGGCGACCGACAACCCGATCGAGTACGAGGGGACCTACGAGCTGCCCGAGGCGCAGCTTGACCGGTTCCTGATGCGGCTGCGCCTGGGCTACCTGGCCGCGTCCGACGAGACGGACATGCTGCGCAGGCGGGTCGAGCGGGCGGCCGAGCAGGTCACGCTGGCCCCGGTCACCGACGCGGCCGGCCTGCTGGCCATGCGCGATTGCCTGGAGGCCGTCGAGATCAGCGACGACCTGCTCGACTACGTGATCGCGATCGTGACCGCGACCCGCCGGGACCCGCAGATCCAGGTCGGCGCCTCGCCGCGCGGCGGCCTCGCCCTGGTCCAGCTGGCCCGGGGGCAGGCCCTGCTGAGCCAGCGCGACTACGTGGTGCCCGACGACATCAAGCAGGTCGCGGTGCCGGCCCTGGCCCACCGGATCACCCTCCGCCCCGAGCTGTGGGTCCGCCAGGTGTCCGCCGACGACATCGTGTCCCGGTTGCTGGCCGGCGTCCCCACCCCGCGCACCGACCCGCGCACCGCCCCCGCCCCGGCCAGCGCGTGAACGGGACGTCCCGCCGGCCCCCGGCGGCGACCCGGTGAGCACCGTGGGCGCCGGCACAGCCGCGACCGTCGCCGGTGCGGTCGCCGTCAGCGCCGGCGCCAGCGCCGGCGGCGGTCAGCCGGCGGCCCTGGGCGCGTCGGTCCAGGTGCGGGGGGAGGAGATCGCGATCGCCTGGCGCCCGTCCAGGCATGCCCGCCGGCTGCTCACCCTGGCCGCGGCCAGCCTGCTGCTCGGCCTGCTCACCAGGAACCCGGCGCTGGCCGCCGTGGCCGGCCCGCCGCTGCTGCTGCTCGGCATGGCCCGCGTCACGCCGGGCCGGCCGGGTGCGCTCATGGTCCGGGTCGGCCTGACCGCCACCCGGATGTATGAGGGCGAGCCCGCCGCGGCCGACGTGTCGGTGGCCGACGCCGGCCACGACGCCCGCTGGACGTTCGAGCCCGGCCGGGGCATCGACGCGGGCAGCGCCGCCGCCGTCAACGGCCCGGCCGCCCGCTTCACGTTCGAGGTACCGCGCTGGGGTAAGCGGGCCGTGGGCACGGTCGTGCTGTCGGTGCACGACCGGTGGCGGATGTCCGAGGGCCGGGTGACCGTCACCCTCCCGTCCGTCGACTGCTACCCGTCCCCGGCGGTGCAGCGCACCGAGGTGGTGCTTTCCCGGCTGCCGAACCGCCTGGGCGAGCACCGGGCCCGGGTACCGGGGGACGGGACCGAGTTCAACGGCATCCGCGAGTTCGTGCCCGGCGACCGGCAGCGGGCGATCAACTGGCCGGCCACCACCCGCCGCGGCCGCCTGCAGGTGAACACGTTCGCCGCCGAGCGATCGCAGGACGTGGTGCTGCTGGTGGACGCGACGTCGGACGTCGGGAACCCGGGCGAGTCGGCGCTCGACCTGGCGCTGCGCGGCGCTTCCGGTGCGGCCCGCGCCTACCTGGGCGGCCGCGACCGGGTCGGCGTGATCACCTACCAGTGGGGTGGTGCGCGCTGGCTGGCCCCGTCCCTCGGCCGCCGCCAGGTCTACAAGATCATCGACGTGCTCCTCGCCGCGGACACCGGCTACGCGCGCGGCGCGGTGTTCAGCCGCCTGCCCCGCGCCGCACTGCCGCCCGGTTCACTGGTGGTTGCGTTCTCCCCGTTGCTCGACGGGCGGTTCGTGGAGGCGCTGCGCGACATGCGCGAGCGCGGCTTCGCGCTGATCGTGGTGGACGTGCTCACCGCCGAGCCGCCGCTGCGCCGCTCGTTCACCGACGTGCTGGCCCGCCGGATCTGGCGGATGGAGCAGCAGGCGATCCGCTTCTCCCTGCGTGAGCTGGGTATCCCGGTGCTGCCGTGGGACGGGGTGGTGCCGCTCGACCTCCCACTGGCGCCCTACGCCCGCAGGCCGCTGGTGACCCGCCGATGAGCACGCCGCCGCCGGCCCCGTCACCGGACCCGGGCCCGGGTCCCGCACCCGCCGGCGCGTCAAGCCCGGCGCACCCGGCGAGCCCGGCGCACCCGCGCGCGGGCGTCGCCTCGGCGGCCGGCAGCCGCCTGGCCGCGCTGCTGCTCGGCGCAGCCTGCGTCGCCTGGACCGCGACGCCGCTGCTGCCCTCCGGGCTGGCGGGCACCGCGCTGGCGGTGGCGATCGTCGCTGTGACGGCCAGCGCGCTGCGGCTCGCCTTCATCGACATTCCGCTGCCCGAGGACCAGTTTTACGTCTCCGGCCCGGTACGCGCCTGGCTGACGTTCCTGGCCGCGCTGCGCACCGTCCCGTGGGAGGAAGTGGCGGCGGTCGCGGTCCTGTGGCTGGAGATACAGCACCCGGCCCGGCCCTGGCACACCGCGGCCCTCGGTGCGGGGCTGCTGGCCTACCTGCTCACCGCGCACATCGCCGAGTCGGGCGCCGACGCCGCTCCGCTGCTGCGCAGGCACGCCAAGGTGCTCGTCCTCGGTGCCGTGCTGCTGGCTGTGGGCGCGGGCTTCGCGATGATCCCGGCCGGGACCCCGGGGCCGGCTCGGCCGTCCTGCGGGTCATCGCGGCCGTCGCGGTCATCGCGGCCACCGCCCTTGTCCTGCCCGGCTGAGAAAACCCGGCCGCCCAGCTGGCAACCCTCCGGCATGGCCAGCATCTGTCAGGGAGAATCCCCCACTGCGGGCGGCCCCGCCCGCAGTGGAGGGGCCGCCTCAGGGGACGTCCGCGCGCGACCTAGGGCAGCGGGACGGCGGCGATCTCCGCCAGCAGCGTCTCCTTGTCCGCGGCGGGAAGGAACGACGCGCGCACCCCGTTGGCCGCCAGGCCGGCCAGCTCGGCCGGGGAGAAGGCAAGGTCGCGCCCGGCCACCAGGTACTCGTTGCTCAGCGTCGTGCCGAACATCGGCGGGTCGTCGCTGTTCAGCGTCACGAACAGCCCGGCCTCGGCCATCCGCCGCAGCGGGTGCTCCTCGATCGACGGCACGCACCGGGTGCACACGTTGGACGTCGGCGACACGTCCACCGGCAGCTGCCGCTCGGCCAGGTAGGCCACCAGCGCCGGGTCGTCGAGCGACCTGATCCCGTGCCCGATCCGCTCCGCGTGCAGCTCGTTGACGGCTTCCCACACCGTCTCGGGCCCGGTGGTCTCCCCGGCGTGCGGCACGCAGCGAAGCCCGGCCGCCGCGGCGGCCGTGAACGCCGACCTGATCACGTCGGTGTACGGGGCCCGCGCGGCCTCGATGCCGCCGATGCCGAACCCGATGAGGTTGGCCGGCGGGGTCCGCAGCGCGAACCGCAGCGCGGGCAGGGCGTCCTCGCCGGCCGTCTGCCCGGGGAAGTCGATGATGTACCCGATCCGCACCCCGTGCTCCGCGAGGGCGTCCCGCGCCCCGGCGTCCAGCGCGTCGCGGATCACCGCGTCCGGCATCCCGGCCCGCTGGAACGGGTAGACGGAGGCCTGCAGCTCGATATACCGCACGTTCTGCGCGGCCAGGTCATGACCGATGCCGCGCACCAGGTCGGCGATGTCCTCCGGCTCGCTGACCAGCCGGCTCACCGCCTGGTAGACGTCGATGAAGTGCGGGAAGTCGCGGAACGTGTAGAACTCCCGCAGCCCCTGCTCGCTGACCGGCACGCCGCGGTCCGGGTGCCGCCTGGCCAGGCCGAGCACCGTCTCTGCCGACGCCGAACCGACCAAATGCACGTGAAGTTCCACCTTAGGTAGGGCGGAAATGAACGATTCGAGCGATTCCATGCCCAGAACGCTAGCAGCGCCCGTCCCATGTGCTGCTGTTTCTGACATAAGAATGTAATAATCATCGGCATACTGAACGAGGGCGTGTCCCAGCCAGCCCGGCCCGGGCGCCGCGAATCCCGGCGCGCGGACCGGCGCCGGCAGGCAACCTTTCACCGGGAGCGGCATGTATAGAGGCGTGGAACCCCTCATGGACGCGCCACCGTACCCCCGCACGCCAGGCGGGGCGCGGCAGCAGGTCGCCGCGCTCTACCAGGCACACGCGCTCAGCCTGGTCCGGCTGGCCAAGATCATGCTCGGCGACCAGTCCGCCGCCGAGGACGTGGTGCAGGACGCCTTCCTCGGCCTCTACCGCCGCTGGCCGTCCATGGCCGACCACGAGCGGGCGCTCGGCTACCTGCGGGTCAGTGTGGTCAACGGCTGCCGCGGCGCGTACCGCGGCCGGAGCCGCCTCGACCGCTACCTGCGCTTGGCCGTCAAGCCGGACGACATCGTGTCCGCCGAGGAGAGCGCGCTGATCGGCGAGGCCAACCGGGAGGTGCTGGCCGCGCTGCGCGCCCTGCCGGCCCGCCAGCGCGAGGCCGTCGTGCTCCGCTACTACCTCGGCCTGACCGAGCAACTGACCGCCCAGGCCATGAGCGTCAGCGTCGGCACGGTCAAGTCGGCCACCTCCCGGGGCCGTGCCGCCCTGGCCCGGATGCTCAAGGAGGAGCAGTGAGCGTCGACGACCGCATTCGCTCCGCGACCGAGGCGACCGCCGCCACGGTCCGCGAGGTCCCCCCGCTGACCCTGCCGGACGAGCTGCCCGGTCACCTAGCGCCCGGCCGCCCGCGCCGGGACGGCGGCCGGTGGCGCGGCTGGGGAGGCTGGCTGGTCCCGCTGGCCGCCGCCGTCGCCGTGATCGCCGTCGCCGCCACCCTGATCGCCGTCCGCGGCCTCGGCGCCGGCCACGCCTCGGGGCCTGCGCCGGCGCAGTCCACTGGCGTCCCGGCGAGCCTGCCCAGGTACGGCGTCGTGCTCACCCAGGCGACCGCGACGATCGGGCCGCCGATCGCCAGCCCGGGCACGCGCGTCGCGGTTTCCGACCTGGCCGTCACCGACACGCGGACCGGCCAGCGGGTGGCCGTGGTCAAGCACCCGGCGAACTTCGGGTTCGAGACGGTGAGCGGGGCCGCGGACGACCGGACGTTCGCCTTGACGGCCTCGTCCTACAACCACCAACCGCTGCCGGGAACCAAGGACGCGGTGGACGTGCAGTCCTTCTACCTGCTCCGCGTCGCCCCGGGCAGTTCCCAGCCGGCCAAGCTGACCAGGCTGTCCATACCGTCGCAGCCAGGCGACGCGACCATCGCCGGGTTCGCCCTGTCTCCCGACGGGCGGACGCTCGCCGTCCTGGAGTGGTGCACCTTGCCGGGGGCGGCGTGCGACCGGAACTCCCCCGGCACCCTGCGGCTCTACTCGGTCGCCACCGGGAAGGCGGAGCGCACCTGGACGTGGGGAGCCCTGCCGTACCCCCTCCCGGGCTACAGCGGCTCCAGCATCTTCAGCAATAACACCACCGGGCTGACCTGGCTGTCGGGCGGGCGCACGCTCGCGTTCACCTACTACGCCCACGGGCAGGCCCCGGTCGTCCGGACGCTGCTCACCACCCGGCCGGGCGGTGACCTGGTGGCCGCCAGCCGGCCGGTCTTCACCCTGCCCAGCCGCGCTCCGGACGCCTGCGCCGAGGCTCAGCTGACGCCGGACGGGCAGACGGTCATCTGCGGCACGCAACTGCCGGCCAACACGTTCTGCAAGACGGCGACGCTGGAGATCGACGCGTACTCCGTGGCGACCGGCAAGCGGCAGGGTGTGCTGTACCGCTTCTCCGGGAAGTGCAGCGCGAACGACGGAATCGGCGCGCTGGGCTGGGTGGGGCCGGGGAACACCGTGGTGGCCACGGTCGTCGCCAGCCCCGGCCACCCGGGCAAGGCGGGCTTCAACACCGAGGTCACCGTCGGCGTGCTCAGCCGGGGCAAGCTGATCCCGGTGCTGCCGGGCCCCCTCCCGCTCAGCCAGGGCCCGGGGGCGGTCGCCTTCTAGGCGACTCGCGTCGGCAGGCAAACTTCCGGGCGCGCGTGCGTCTCTGATAGGTGGACCCAGTGACACAGACGCCCGTCTCGGCTGCCCCGCCCGGGGCCGGGGCAGCCGAGACAGCGGCCGCGGGTCAGGTGATGCCGTCCCGCGTGCTGCGCCCTGCGGAGCCGTCTACCTGGTCGCGATCGCTTTCTGAAAATTACCCAGGCACGGCAAGCAACCCTGAGGCGTCATGTGCGTCTTCAACTAACGAGAGCGGGTATCCGCCCACCCGGGGTGGGGGAGGGCGGATACCCGAACTCACCGCCAGGGACACCGTAGTCGCTGGTCCGGGGGCCTGGCCGCGCTGCGCCAGCCGCGACGCCCCGCGCCTCGGCGGCCCCGGGATCCGGCGATGCGGGCGCCTCGGCGCTCGGTTCATGTCCCCCGGCGGCGCACCAGGTCGTGCGGCGCGGAAAATGCCCGTTCCAGTGAGACCCGTTGATCGAGTAGCATCGCGATTAGTAGCGCGAGAGCGTTGCGTGACAGCGGTTCGTTGACCTCGTCGTCAACTGGCAGCGAGATCGGTACGGCTGTCCTGCAGGGTTACCGGGTAAGCTGGAGCCACGGGCTGAGCAGGCGCCGGTGGGTCCGGATGGATGGAGTCATGATGACACCAAGCACCAAGGTCGGCATTGCCGGGATCGTTCTCGGGCTGATCCTGCTGGCCGTTCTCCCATGGTGGGCAGCGGTCGGCATCATCATCATCGCCGCCGCGATCCCCGTCGGCGGCTACCTCGCGCTCGACAAGTCGCAGCGCCGCCGCATACGCGCCATTCGCGCCCGGCAGCGCTAGCCCGGGGGGCGATCCTCGGACCCCCGTGTCCGGCGCGCAGAGCCTGATCGCAAAAGGCGCGACTTAGCAGGCCCTCTGCGCCGGACAAGTGCCGCGTGTTCGGACTTGGTCGCCCTGACTAACGCCGCGGTGCGGGCGAGGCCACGCCAACGTTGTGACTGCCGCATGAACGTGCCATTGGTGCGGCTATGGCGACAGCAACCTAGAGTCATGGCCCGGTGGGCGGCCGCAGCCGGGAGCAGGCGATAACAGCAAGAGGCGCTCCGCGCCTGGACTGTGCCGCTGATGGGCGCTGAGGGGTTGGACCCCGGCCGGCAGGCCCGCCAGGTGCCGCCGGCCGGGGCGCTGGTTACCGGCCCTCGGACATCCGGGTGATGTAGGTGACCCCGACGAAGGACCGGAAGATCTCCAGCGGGTCGCCTCCTTGGATCCGTACCGTCCTGGTGCCGGTCCGTTCGACGCCCTTGACCCAGCCGGCGACGTGGGCCATGTCCGCGGTCTGCATCTCCACGTCGAGCCGTGCCGGCAGTTCGACGTCGGGCAGCGGGATCGACCCGAGCCGTCGCACGGCCGTCTCCGCCCCCGCGTAGATCATCTCACGGGCCCTTTCCGGGTGGACCTGCGCGGCGGCGAACCGGGTGATCGACTCCTTCACGATCACCCCTTCGACCTCCTTGGCGAACGGGACCGCCTCGGTGACCGTCGTCTCGTCCCCGGTGATCAGAGCGATCGGCACCCGGTGGCCCAGCGCGACCAGCGCGTTGATGCCCGACTCGCCGCACTCCGTCCCGTTCAGCGTCACCCGCGAGATGACTGATGGGTTATAGGTGTGCGACAGCACGGACGGCTCGCCGGAGATCGACCCGTGGTACCCGACGAGGAAGACCGCGTCGAACGAGTCGTCCAGCCCTTCCATCATGTAACCGGGCTTGTGCCGCCCGGCGATGTAGGCCGCGCGGCCGTGCAGGTCGGCTGGGTTGAGGTTGTTCATCGCCCCGTGCGAGTCATTGCACACGATCTCGGTGGCGCCGCCGGCCAGGGCGCCGTCGATCGCCGCGTTGACCTCGCCGAGCAGTAGCGCGCGTCCCTCTTCGTAGGGCTGGCCGGGCGGGCGGCACTGGGACCAGTCAACGATCCCGGCGACGCCTTCCATATCGAACGAAATAAAGACCTTCACAAAACCATTATCCCGTGCGTGAGCGGCTAGCCCCTAGTGCGATCCGCCAAACCCGATCAGGTCCTCAAGCCGGGCAGGAGTCCCCACATGGCAGTGCGCCGACTCAACCACGCGGTGCTGTACGTCAACGGCCTCGCGCGTGAGGTCGAGTTCTACACCAAGACCCTCGGCTTCGAGGTCCGCATGGAGGTGCCAGGCCGCGCGGCCTTCCTCCGCTCCGCTGGCTCGGCCAACGACCATGACCTGGGCCTGTTCGAGATCGGGGCCGGCCACGTCGACGGCCCCCCCAAGGTCGGCCTCTACCACCTGGCCTGGGAGGTCGGCAGCCTGGCCGACCTGGTGGAAACCCGGCAGAAGTTGCTCGACGCCGGGGCCCTGGTCGGCGAGAGCGACCACCGCGTGTCGAAGTCCCTGTACGCGAAGGACCCGAGCGGCATCGAGTTCGAGGTGCTCTGGCGCGTCCCCGTCGAGGACTGGGCGGCCGAGCAGTCCCTGGAAGGCGGCTACACCGTCCCGCTCGACTGGGACCGCACCCTGTCCCGCTGGGACGCCCACCAGCAGACCGGCGCCGCCGCCAACTCCGCCACCTGACCGTTCCCGCCCTCTCAGCCGAGGAACTCCCGCAGGGAGGTCAGCAAGGCCGCAGGCTGCTGCAGGACACCGTGATCCTGTCCTTCGAGCGAGAGGGAGCGGGCTCCCGGGACGGCATGAGCTACCTGCTGTGCAGCGGCGCTCAGCCACGGGAAGGTGTTGGACCCGGCGATGACCAGGGTCGGCACCTCGACGCGAGCCAAGCGGCTGTCCGGCACAGGACAGCCGGGCTCGAACAGCGCGTAGTCGTAGGGCAGCGAGTGGGCGAGGCGGGTGAAGAAGCCCCACATCTCGCTCTGACGCATGCCCTCGACCATCTCGGGCGGCAGGCCGATCACCTCGATCTGGAACAGGGCCGTGACACCGTCCCGATCGCCCGCCTCGACGAGGCGAAGCAGACGCTCGGCAACATCCGGGGCCGGTCGCGGCCGGGAACCCTCGGGGATGAAGGGCGGCTCGTAGGCCGCTACCTTGTCCACGGGCAGTCGCCGGATGGCGGCCTCGAGGGCGAGCACGGCTCCCGACGAGTGACCCACCAGCGACGCCGTCCCACCCAGATGGTCGATCACCGCCCGCAGGTCCTCCATCTCCCGGTCGGCCGAATAGTCGACGCTCTCATCGCCGCTTTCCCCGCGTCCGCGGCGGTCGTAGGTCACGGCCCGGTAATACGGGGCGAGGACCTGGGCCAGGCCGGCGGTCGTCGTACGGTCGTTGAACGCCCCACCGATCAGCACGACTGCGCTGCCGTTGCCGCTCACCTCGAGCGCAATTGAGGTGCCGTCGGCCGAGTGCACTCTTTCAACTGACGCCTTCATGTCTCTCTCCGCTCCTCTCCGGCGGGCGGATCTCGCCTCGCACCCATGAGTCGGAGCCCGTCGGCTGCGTTTGACATCGGGCCGCCAAAAACTTCATGCCGGGGTCAGCAGGCGGCTCGCCATTCTCGTCGCGTGCGAGCCGCCTGGTCATGATGCAGACTGTGGCCCGCCGACCGGGTTAGCGGCGGGTGGGAGGCAGCGGCTGGGTGGGGCTGGTGCGGTTGCCGGGCGGGGTGGGGCCTAGCGGGGAGCGCAGCCGGGCGGTGGCGACCACCCGGGCCAGCAGGGTGATGATGATCGCGATCGGCAGGGTCTGCGGCAGCGCGCTCGACGGCACGAAGGTGACGGCGGCGAAGGCGGCGGCCACCCCGCCGAAGGCGACGGCGAGCGCGGCGATCACCCGGCGGCTGAGCACGGTCCGCCGGGCGAACTGGCGCGCCTCGCGGGGCAGCCGGCCGACCATGACCGCGAAGGCGCCGACGGTGGCCGCGGCCAGCGCGCCGAACCCGGCCGCGATCGGCAGCCGCCCCGTGTGCGCCAGCGCCGGGATCCACAGCAGCAGCATCGCCAGCAGCACGAACAGGTAGACGATCCGCGACACCGACCGGACGATGACCACGTCGATGTTCCGGCTGTAGATGAGCTCGCCCGGCGTGGTCCGCGCCGCGTTGATGAAGTGCCTGATCGCGCCGACCGTGTCGTGGCGCCGCAGCCGGATGCGGCCGAGCTCGTTCATGGCGCCGCTGTGCGCCGGGTCCAGGGCCAGCGCCCGCTCCTGGTGCTCACGCGCGCTGTCCAGGTCGCCGCGGGCCAGGGCCACCTTGCCGGACAGGAAGTGAACGTCCGGCTCGTTCGGCGCCAGCTTCCGCGCCTCGGCCGCCGCGCTGGCGGCCACCGATGGCTGGCCCGCCGCTAGGGCCGCTTGGGCGACGCACACGTGGGTCTGCCAGTGAGCCGGGGCGAGCCGCCGCGACTCGCGCCGCCGCCCGCAGGGCCTCGCCGTGGCTGCCCAGGTGCATCAGCGCGTTGGAGGCCAGCCGGTGCGGCCACTCCTCGGCCGGCTCGATGGCCGCGGCCTGGTTGGCGGCCTCGACCGCCTCGGCGAACCGGTCGGCGCCCAGGTGGGCCCGGGCGAACAGGCACCAGGCCCGGCCGCTGCCCGGCTCGGCGGACACCAGGCGGGCGAGCAGCGTGGATGCCTCGTCATACCGCCCGAGGTCGAGCATGGTCTGCGCCCGCGTCAGCTCCTGGCGGATCTCCGTCGTCATCGGTCCACCGCGGGGACCGTCCCCGGCACCCCCAGGGACCCGCCCCGGGCAACGCGGCACCGCGATGTCGCCGGGACCGGTGCCGGAACTGGTGAGAGTCGTGCGACGGATGTGACGCGGGACGTTCTACTGCGCAGGCGGTCGTCGTGGGCACCCGCGAACAGCGGTGACCGCAACGCTGGCTTCAAATCAGGCGCCTCTTGCGCAGGTATGCCACTAGGTCATCGTATGCGCCGCCCTCGTTGGCGAACAGCGCCACGTTGCGCGCCGTGTCGAACCAGGTGCCGAGCGACGGGCGGACCTCGCCCACCGCGGCCTCCAGGTCGGCCTGCCCGATGAGGCGGGCCTCGCCGCTGTGCACCGAGTCAAGCAGCGCCCGCTCGGCCGCGGTCTCGCAGACGTGCGCGATGTCCGCACCGGAGTACCCGTCGGTCATCCGCGACAGCCTGGCCAGGTCGATGCCGGCCACCGGCCGGTCCCGCAGGTGGTAGCGGAACACGCCCTCGCGGGCCGAGCCGTCGGGCGGCAGCACCAGCAGCGTGCGGTCGAACCGCCCGGGCCGCCGCAGGGCGCTGTCCACGTCCCACGGGTGATTGGTCGCCGCGAGCAGGAACACGCCGGTGTCGCCCGACGCCACGTCGTCCAGCTCGAGCAGCAGCTGGTTGACCGCGGAGCGCATCGGGGTGTTCCGCAGCTGCGACCGCTTCTGCCCGATGGCGTCGACCTCGTCGAGGAAGACCACGCAGGGGGCGTTCCGCCTGGCGACCTCGAACAGCTCGTGGATGTTGCGCTCCGAGCGGCCGACGAACATGTCGATCAGGTCGGCGAACGACACGGTGATGAACCGCGCGCCCAGCTCGCCCGCCACCGCGCGGGCGATGAACGTCTTGCCGCACCCGGGCGGGCCGTAGAGCAGCAGCCCGCCGCGCAGCGACTTGCCGTACAGCTTGCGCAGCTCCGGGTTGCGCATCGGGGCGAGGAACGCGGCCTCCAGCCGCTTCTTCACCTCGTCGAGCCCGGCCACGTCGGCCAGCGTCAGCCCGGTGTGCTCGGGGTCGTAGGCGCGGGCCTCGTCCAGCCCGGCGGACACCGAGTCGGCCTCGCCGACGAACATCGCGGGCAGCACGTCCCGCAGCTGGTCCTCGGCCTGCGACCAGTCGTAGCCCTCGGTCGGCTCGTCTCGCCGGCCGGGCGTGCCCGCCTCCGACGGGCCCGGCGCGTCGCCGTGTCACCTGAACCGGGGGCCTGCGCCGGGTCCGCCGCCGGGCCGGAGCCGAGGCCGGGGAGGCAGAGCCACGCACCCGTTCTCCCGGAGTATCGACATCGGCCGGCGGCTGACGCCGGCGGGCCGGATACCTCGGCCGGCGACGTGAGCATCCTGATCGCCTCGGCGTTGCCCGGCTCGCGCTGCAGCACGGCGCCGAGGTGGCGCACCGCCTCGTCGCGCTGGCCGGCGCGCAGCAGCATCGTCGCGAGGTGCAGCCGGAGCGGCACGTCGTCGGGCATCGCGGTCACCGCGTTACGCAGGCTGTCCAGTAGCGGTTCAGGTTCCATGCGTCCGTTCCGGGGAGAGAAGAGCGACCACTCCACAGTACGATCCCCGGTGGTGCGGTGGGTACGGTTCCCCCTGGGGGAAACCTCTCAGTCCCCGCTGCCGGAGGCGGCCGTAGATCACCGCTGCCGGAGGCGGCCCGTGGACCACCGCTGCCGGAGGCGGCCCGTGGACCACCGCTGCCGGAGGCGGCCCGTGGATTACCGCGCGGCTCAGCCCGCCCGCCAGCTCCCGCAGCCGGGCGTGCACGCCGTCGTAGGCGGCCCGGGGCAGGTAGCGCTTGGGCAGCTTGGCGATCGAGGTGTAGTTCGTGTCACACACGTTGGCCAGGGGTGACTCCACCGCCTGGGTGACGAGCTGGTAAGCGTCCAGCGGGTCGAGCCCGCACAGCGCCGCCGTCCAGGTCACCATGTCGTGCTGGGCGATGCGGAACGCGTCCTCCAGCGGGCGGGCCGACCCGGCCGACATGATGTAGGCGTCGTTCTCCAGGCGCGGCCAGGGCGTCGCCGCGCCGCCCTTGACCAGGTCCACGACCATGACCGTGTTCATCGCGCACTCCACGGCGACGCCGCAGGTCTCGCCCTCGCCCTGGCGCGCGTGCCCGTCGCCGAGCGAAAGCAGCGCACCGGGCACGTTGACGCCCAGGTAGCACGTGGTCCCGGCGCGCATCTCCGGGGTGTCCATGTTCCCGCCGAAGGCGTCGGGCACCAGCGCGGACCGCACCTCGTTCTGCGCGGGCGCGACGCCGACCGTGCCGTGCATCGGGTCCATCGGCAGGTCGGCGGTGAAGTCCGACTTGCGCGCGGTGAACCGGCACAGTCCCTTGTCCCGGTCGAGCTGCCAGATCCAGGTCAGCTCTTCGAGCGGCTGGTTGAGCAGCGCGGTCAGGTTCGTGCCGGTCAGCGCGCCGAACAGCGGCACCGTGGTCGAGGCCGCCCAGTCGCGCGCCGGCGTGAGCGACACGAAGTGCACCGCCACCGTGTCACCGGGCTCGGCGCCCTCGATCCAGAACGGGCCGGTCTGCGGGTTGAGCCCGGGCAGGGTCAGCCGGGACACCCGGTCGTCCGCCGACGTCAGCTGGCCAGCGAATGCGTCCTCGGTGTATACCTCGAGCACGCACGGGGGCCGCAGACGCAGCACCGGGGGAGCGCCACCGAATGTCCAGGCGTAGTCGCCGGCCTTCGGCCGGTAGGTGATGACCTCCAGGTCGCTCATGGCGTCCCTGACCTCCTCAGCTCAGCGCGCAACCGCTCAGCACGCGTTGTCTGCCTTGGTCGACGCGGCGTTGAGCGCGTCGACCGTGGACGTGGGGACCGCGCCGGACTCGACCGCGGCCTGCACCGACTTGACCTCGTTGCGCAGGCCGTTCAGCGCGGACTTGACCGAATCGCTGTCCGCCTTGGCCACCGCGCCGTTCAGCTCGGTGATCGTGGCGGACATGTCCTTGGTCAGCACGGCCTTCGATGCCTGCGCGTTGAGGTCGCCGATCGTCTTGTTGTAGGCGGTCAGCGCCGGGCCCGAGTACGACTGGCAGCCGGGATCGGACGAGCCGAGCAGCTTCGGCGTCACGATCACCGCCGCCACCGCGGCCACCGCGAGCACCCCGGCCCCGGCGACGAGCGCCTTGTTCCTCTTCCCCGGGCTACGGGTGGGAGCCTGGCCGGCATCGTCCTGGCCGCCGGGCCGGCCGTCGGTGGGGCGACCCGCGGCCCAGCCGGCCTCCCCGGGCTGCCCGGCCGCGGGGCCGTCCGGCCCTGGCCGGGCGCTGAGCCAGCCGAACGCGTCGGTGATGCGGCGCCGGACACCGGCCTCGCGGTGGCCATTCGGGCCGCCGGGGCCATTCGGGCCGAAACGCTGGTCGTAACCGGGCTGCTGGCCGGGAGGTGCCGCGGTCGCGCCGCGGAACTGCTGCCCGTCGGGGAAGCGGGCTTCCCCCTGAACCTGGGTGTCCGCTGGGTACCCCGCCTGGCGGGACGGCGGGAACTGATCCGGCGGCGAGCCGGGGAACTGGCCGGGCGGGGGCGGGCCCGCGGGGACGGTGAACCCGTCGGGGAGCGGCGCGGGGCCACCGGGGCGGCCGGTGCCGTCCTGCGGGCCGAAGCCGGACCGGGGACCGAACCCGTTCTGCTGGCCGTAGCCGTCCTGCGGACCATAGCCGCCGTCCTGTGGCCCCGGGCCCGGCTGCTGGCCGTAACCCGGCTGCGGTCCGAACCCGTTGTGCTGGCCGTAGCCGTCCGGCGGCCCGGCACCGTCACGTGCCCCGTAGCCGTCCTGCGGTGCGAAGCCGCCGGGCCGGGTGAGGCCGCCCTGCGGCGCGGCACCGTCGTGCGACGGGTAGCCGTTCGGCGGTGCGAAGCCCTGCTGTGCACCGAACCCGCCTGGCGCCCCGCCGTTCGGTGGCGGATAACCCTCCTGCGGGCCGAAGCCGCCGGCCGGACCGGAGCCGTCCGCCGGCCTGAACCCGTTCGGCTGACTGAACCCGTTCGGCTGACTGAACCCGTTCCGTTCGGCGTAGCCGTTCGGCTGGGAAAGCCCGCCCGGCGGCATGGCGGCGTCTCGCGCGCCGAAGCCGTCCTGCGGTCCGAACCGGTCAGGCTGACCCGGGTTGCCCTGCGGGCTGAAGCCGCCGGCCGGGCCGAAGCCGCCCGACGGCGCGAACCCGTCCTGCTGGCCGTAGCCGTTCTGCTGGCCCCAGCCGTCCTGCCGCGCGGGACCTTGGTCCGGTCCCGGCGCGCCGGGCGCCGGGTAGCCGCCCGGGCCCTGCTGCTGTCCGGCGTCACCGAACTGGGCGCCGCCGGGCCGCCCACCGGGAGACGGGTACCCGTCGCCCCGGGCGTAGCCGCCGGTGGCCGGGTAACCGGCCGGCCCGTACCCGTCCGCGCCGTACCCGCCCCACGGGGCCGGTCCGGCCGCTGGCACCGGGGCGCCGGGGGAGAAAGGAGCACCCGGCGGGTAAGCGCCGCCAGGCGGTACGGCCCCAGGCGGCGTGACGTCCGCCGGGCCGTAGCCAGGCGACGGCGCGAAGCCGGGCTGCGGCTGGTAGCCGCCCGGTGCGCCATAGCCCGGGGCATCAGGGAAGCCCAGTGCGCCTTCCGGGTTAGGCGCCTGCGGCGCGCCCTGGCCGGCGAAGCCGCCCGGCTGCTGGCCCGGGTACCCGGCGGCGTGCGGCCCGGCCGCGCCGCCCGGCTGCCCGAATCCCCCCTGCGCGTCGCCCGGCTGCCAGCCCGGGTAGCCGGCCTGTTGCTGCCCCGGGTACCCGGACTGCTGGGCCGCGTACCCAGGCTGCTGTGCGGGATAGCCAGGCCACTCGGCCGCGTACCCAGGCTGCGGCGGGTAGCCAGACTGGTCCGGCGTGAATCCGCCCGCGCCCGGCTGCCCCTCGGCGCTCCGGTTGAACCAGGTCTCGCCGGCGTCGCCCGGGCCGCCGGGGTAGCCGCCGGGCTGGGCCGGGTAGCCGCCCGGCCCCTGCGGGTAGCCGCCGGGGTACTCCGACGTCCCGGTCGTGCGGTTCAGCGCGGACCGGGGGATCGTCGCGCCGTCGGCCACGTCGCCGTCTTCCCCGTCGGGTGACATCACGGACGGGGAAGAGGCGGCAGGCAGCGCGCGTGCCTGGCGGGCGGGCAGCGCGGCGGCCTGCGCGGCCGGCCTCTCCTGGGGATCTCGTCTTTCCTGGGGGTACTGCGGCACCTCGGGATAAGGCGGCTCTACGGCAGACGACATGGCTGGCCAATCCGTTCCTGCTCCTGGGGACGACCCCCGTGCCCAGGGAACCTGCCCGACGAAAAGCGATGATATCGGGCGTTGTCTCCCGGGAGGACAGCGCTGCGCGTCCCCCGGGGCCCGTCCGGTGGGAATGAATCGGACTGGCCGTCAGACGAAGCCGTTGCGGCTGAGGCTGGCCGGGTCGGGTTCGCCCCGCGGCAGCGAGACGTCGCCACTGACGTCCGCGGCCAGCCTGATCTGGTCGCCGTCCACCAGGCGCACCTCGCTACCCGGGTGGACCCGCTCGCCGTTGACGAAGGTCCCGTTGGTGGAGCCCTCATCACGGATCGTGGCCCGGCCGCCGTCGTCCACCACCACGGTCGCGTGCCGCCTGGACACGTTGTCGTACTGACCGAAGGCGGCGGCGACCAGCGACTGCGCCGGGTCCCTGCCGAGGATGACCGAGGTGCCGGCCGGGACGTCGACGTTCCCGGTGGGGAATGAGATCCGCAGCACGACCAGGGAAGGACGACGGCGCGCAACGGGGAGCGGCTGCCGGCACTGCGGGCAGACCTGGTCGGCGGTGTCCGGCACGGGCGTACCGCAGTGCGGGCAAATCACCCGGCTGTCGCCCGGCCGGATGTACTGCTGCGACACCGTCGGCGACGGCACATCATCGTCTGGGAACGGGGCGTGCGGCAGGTTAGCGCCACACCGGAAGCAGATCAGGTCCTCCGGCTGCACCCCGATGCCGCAGTTTGGGCAGGTCAGGATCGCCATCTCCTCGCTAAAAAGGCGGTAAGCCGTTGCCAGCTACCATACCGCCCAAGGGCCCGCCCGGCTCTAGAGATCCGGGTTGTCGGTCGCCCGCCGGGCAGACAGCCCCGGTAACCCCCAGGTCAAAGGCGCAGCTAACCCCGGCCCGCCGGCCTGCGGCACCGGATGACACCGGGCGGAAAGGCGGTGCCGGGGGAGCGGCCGGCGACCGGGCCTGGGCACGCCGCAAGCCGTTACGGAACGTATTTTTAACGTCTTTCCCCGCCGTGCCCGCGCGTGGTGAGCGGACGGTCATGCCGTGTTATTACGGCGCCGCGCCGCGGCCGCCAATGCCCGCGATCGCATTGGTGTGTACCGAAGTCGGCAATGCCGCCGGGTGGGTGCCGCCGTGATGCCTTCTTCCCCTGAATGTCCCCGCCGGGGGGCGGCCTGGCCGGCCGGGGCCGCAAGGTGGCCCGAGGGGAGCCGGCGTATGGCCCTCATCTGGTCATTTTCGCCCGAACCATCGAGGATCACGAGGCGACATCCGCACCTTGACAGTTCTTATGTCACGAGGTCCCCGGGCGGGGTAGCCTTCCATGAGTCTTACGGGCCATGTGATCTAGCCCTGCCGTGACGGTGAAGGAGGGTACCGTCAAAGGTTGAGGGTGATTCCCGGTGAATGCCGGGTCGTGGGCTGCCGATTGATGGTTATATGTCCCTACCCGATTTGTGACGCTAGCTGGAACAGTTGGCAAGTACCGATCCAGGTGGCCCTGAAGCTGCGAGGTGTGAAGCGCAGTGCGCAGACGTTCGATGACCAACGGAAACGGCGGCCAGCCGATGCCGGCCTCCGGAGTTCCGCGTGATGGTGGCGGGAACGCGCCAGGCGGACCGCTCGCTGTCGGTCAGGGCCAGGCTGCCCCGGGCGCCGGTATCTTCGGCGCCTCCACTGGCCCGGCTGCCGCGCCGGGCCCCGCCCAGCTTGTCCCGGCGCCGCAGGCGCGTCCCGGCGGTGCCCAGGCCGCCGGCCCGGCCCCGCGTAAGGGCTCGCCCTTCTCGATCAGCAACTGGCGCGTGCGCTGGCGGCTCATCGCCATCATTACCGTGCCGACCGTCACCGCCCTCGTCCTCGGCGTGATCCAGATCGTCGGCTCGGTCAACAACTACTCGTCGTTCAAGCGCGTCCAGACCCTCGCCAACCTGAACACGCTCGTGGTCAAGGCGGCCGGCCAGCTGGCCGACGAGCGCGACGACACTGCGGGCTTCGTGGCAGCCGGCGGGCAGGCCTTCCTCGGCAAGGGCGGCAAGCCGACCGCGGGGATGCCGGCCGAGATCAAGACCCTCTACGCGAGGATCACCGACCCGAAGACCGGTGACCAGCAGTTCACCAACGCGTCGACGGCGGACATCCAGAGCCAGGCCCAGGCGGTCGTCGACGGCAGCGGCTACCGCGCGCAGACGGTCCTCGACCTCAGCAACGGCGTGCTGGCCAACGTCTCTGACCTTCAGTTCATCCGCCAGGCGGCGCTGACGACCAAGTCGCCGGCGCTGTCGGTGATCAGCAACTACGACCGCGTGATCCAGGCGTTCACCACCTTCAGCAACGACATCGCGGCCGGCACCGCCAACGCGACGCTGCAATCTGACGTCTCGGGACTCAACGCGCTGCTGCGGATGGAGGACGACGCGTCGCTCCAGCGCGCCTACCTCTACCAGGCCCTCGTCAGCCCGCAGCCGGCCCTGACGCCGAGCGGCCTGCAGGCACTCAACCAGGCCGCCGAGGAGCAGCAGGCGGACAACAACGCCTTCGACCAGGCCACGACCGTCGCGCAGCAGCAGACACTGAACAACGTCGTGGCCGGCCCCAAGGTGGACGAGGCGAAGAGCGCGGAGAAGCTCGCTATCGCCACCGCCACCGTGGTCCCGGCCCAGCCGCTGACAATCGGCACCCAGCAGACCTGCGTGACCGCCCACGAGGGCGCCGCGTCCTGCTGGATGGACACCCAGACCCAGCAGATCAACCAGATGCGCTCGGTCAGTGACAACCTGGTCGCCGGCATCACCGCGCAGGCCAACACGCTGGCGTCGAACTCGCTGCACAGCGCTCTGGTCGTGTCCATCGCGACGCTGGTCCTGCTGCTCATCGTCCTGCTGATCACCACGTTCGTGGCCCGGTCGATGATCCGCCCGCTGCGCAAGCTGCGCGCCGACGCCCTTGAGGTGGCCGGCAGCAAGCTGCCCGAGATGGTCCGCCGGCTGAGCGAGAGCGAAGGCGGCGACGCCTCCGCCGAGATCGAGCCGATCGGCGTCAACTCGACCGACGAGATCGGTGAGGTGGCGCGGGCCTTCGACCAGGTCCACCGGGAGGCGGTCCGGCTGGCCGCCGACGAGGCCATGCTGCGCGGCAACCTGAACGCGATGTTCGTCAACCTGTCGCGCCGCAGCCAGTCGCTCATCGAGCGCCAGCTCTCGCTGATCGACAACCTGGAGCAGACGGAGCAGGACGCCGACCGGCTGTCCAGCCTGTTCCGCCTCGACCACCTGGCGACCCGCATGCGCCGCAACTCGGAGAACCTCCTGGTCCTCGCCGGCCACGAGGCGGCCAGCCGGCGCTGGAGCCAGCCGGTGCCGCTGGTCGACGTGCTGCGCGCCGCGATCTCGGAAATCGAGCAGTACGAGCGGGTCGTGCTCAACGTGCAGCCCGGCATCCAGGTCGTCGGCCAGGCGGTCAACGACATCGTGCACCTCGTCGCGGAGATCGTGGAGAACGCGACCACGTTCTCTCCGGAAGACACCCAGGTGTACGTGACCGGCCAGCCGCTGACCAGCGGCGGCGTCCTGCTTGACATCACCGACAACGGCGTGGGCATCTCCGAGCAGGAGATGGCGCACGCCAACTGGCGGCTGGACAACCCGCCGGTGGTGGACGTCGCGGTATCCCGCCGCATGGGCCTGTTCGTGGTCGGCCGCCTGGCGGCCAGGCACGGCGTCCGGGTCCGGCTGCGGCACGCGCAGTCGGGCGGGCTCACCGCGCTGATCTGGCTGCCCGAGTCGGTCGCCATGCCGGAGACCGGGCAGCCGCTCGGCCGGCTCAGGAAGTTCGAGGCCGACGACTACGGTCCCGCTCCGTCGCTGTCCGCGCCAACGGCCGGCGGCACCAGCCTCGCCGGCGCGGCGGCCACCGCGGCCCGCATACCGCGGCTCGGCGGCGGCCCGGCGGCCAAGGGCAACGGGAACGGCGGCAACACCGGCGGTTTCACCGCCTTCGCGAACGGAAACGGCTCCGCCAGGCCCGGGCTCGCCGCCCCGAACGGACCGGGCGCCAACGGCGCGGGCGGACCGCCCACGACCATCGACGCGCCCGGCGGCCCGCTGCCGGTGCGTACGCCGGGCAGCCACCCGCTCGGCCCGGCCGGCCAGTCGAACGGCGGCTCGATGTTCGGCGACGCGGCCGGCGACACCGATTTCCCGGCCACGCGCGTGCCCGCCATGGGCGGTGACGGCGGGTCGGCCGACGCCGGGCCGGTCATCCCAGGCCGGCGTCGCGGCTAACGGCAACGGCGCGAGCGGCTCGGACGGGAGCCAGGTGACCGTGCCGCCGTCGGTCGGCGCTACGGGCGACCACCGGCTGCCGATCTTCGACTCCCTGGAGTCGGACTGGTTCCGGCGCAGCGGCAAGCCGCTGAGCACAGAGATGGCCCCGGCCGCCGGGCAGGCGTGGAACTCGCCCGCGGACGAGGGGTGGCGGGCCGCGCGGGTCGCGGCATCCCCCGAGGCGGGGGAAAATACAACTGCCGGACTGCCTAAGCGCGTACCCCGGGCCAATCTCGTGCCTGGCTCGGTCGGCGGAGGCGGCGCGGAGTCGGAGGCAGCGCCGCCGGCGCGCTCGGCGGAGCTGATCCGCAACCGGATGTCGAGCTTCCAGCGCGGCGTTCGCCAAGCGCGGGCCGCCGTACCCCAGAACGAGGAGCCATAGAACGAATGAGACCCACGGATAGAGCCATCGGAACAACAGGAGGAGCCTGTATGCACGGGCGAGGAAGGGAGCGCGCGTGAGCACGCCAGGACGCCCGGTCCAGGACCTCAGCTGGCTGATCACGAACTTCGTGGAGCGGGTCCCAGATGTGGCCCACGCGGTCGTCGTGTCCTCGGACGGACTGCCGCTCGCGTTCTCCGCGGGGTTCCCGCAGGAGCGCGCGGATCAGCTGGCCGCGGTCACGTCCGGCCTGACCAGCCTGACCCAGGGGGCCTCCCGGGTCTTCGAAGGCGGCGCGGTCGTGCAGACCGTGGTGGAGATGCAGCGCGGTGTGCTGGTCATCATGGCGATCAGCAACGGGGCGAGCCTTGCCGTCCTCGCCGCCTCCACCTGCGATCTCGGGCTGGTGGCCTACGAGATGACCCTGCTGGTCGAGCGCGCGGGCCGGGTGCTCACGCCCGCCGCCCGTGGCGGCATCATGCAGGGCGCGATGCCCGGAGACGTGCGGCGATGAGCGCGCCCGGGATTATCGGCGGCTCCTACTGCGGGGAATGTGGTGTCGGGGCTCGGCCGCGGCGCTGAGGACCGCGGCGCGCCCGCGTGGCAGGGTCCTGGGCGGACCGGGTCATGGGACGAGCCGCAGCAGCCGCAGCAGCGCTCAGCCGTATCCTTCCGCCCAGCAGCAGCAGTTCCCCGCTGAGGAGGAAAGCGGCTCAACCCGGCTAGTCCGGCCCTACACGGTGACCGGCGGCCGGACCCAGCCGCGCTACAAGCTGGCGCTTGAGGCGCTAGTGAGCGCGACGGTCTATGAGCCGCGTGACCTGTCCGTACTCGCACCAGAGTGCCAGGCGATCTTGCAGTTCTGCCTGGACTGGCGGTCTGTGGCCGAGATCTCGGCGGTGCTGCGCATGCCGCTCGGCGTGGCCCGCATTCTGGTTGCGGACATGAGCGCAGACGGCCTCGTACGCATTCACCAGCGTGACGACTCCGAGGGCCGTCCGGACCTTAACCTGCTCGAAAGGGTGCTAAGTGGACTCCGTAAGATCTAGCGTCGCCCGGCCCGGCGGAGGCGGCGATGCTTCGGCGATGACGTCGGTGAAGATCGTCGTCGCCGGCGGCTTTGGTGTGGGCAAGACCACCTTCGTTGGCTCGGTGTCGGAAATCACGCCGCTGACCACCGAGGCGGTCATGACCGTCGCGTCGACCGATGTCGACGACCTGTCGCACGTTCCGGACAAGAACACCACCACGGTGGCGATGGACTTCGGCCGGATCACGCTGGAAAAGGACCTGGTGCTGTACATGTTCGGTACCCCCGGACAGCACCGGTTCTGGTTCATGTGGGACGACCTGATCCAGGGTGCGATCGGCGCTGTGGTCCTCGTGGACACCAGGCGGCTGGCCGACTCCTTCCCGGCGGTTGACTACTTCGAGGCGAGCGGGCTGCCGTTCGTCATCGGCATCAACGGCTTCCACGGGCAGTTCCCGCACCGGTCCAACGACGTGCGCGAGGCCCTGGCGATCCCGTCCACGACGCCGATCATCCCGTGTGACGCGCGCAACCGCGAGTCAACCAAGGCCACGCTGGTGACCCTGGTCGAGCACGCGATGTCGATGCAGACAGCCGGAAGGTACTAGGGAGCGGGGCTCTGCCAGGCCCCGCCCCCGTGCGCCTGATAAGATCGCGATTTTTGCGATCAGGCGCACCCTCGGGGGGTACGGGGTCGCTCCCCGGGGGACACTGCCAGGCCCCGCCCCGTCCGCGCCCGGGGACGTCCCCGGGCTTTGGCGCGCCCGACGGTCGGCCAGCCGTCGTTTCGCACCCGCAAGGCGCCCGCCCGGTTTGGTGAGCGACACAGTCGGCGTCAGCGTGTCGAGGCGCCGGCGCAGGCCCGGGCCGAGCGGCGCGACGGCGAGGTGCCCGCCGCGCCGGACCCACCCAATTGCGGTACTCTTGCGCCTGGCAAGGGGCGGTAGCTCAGCAGGTCAGAGCAGCGGACTCATAATCTGCCGGTCGTGGGTTCGAGCCCCACCCGCCCCACACTCTCAAATGCCCAGGTAAAGAGCCTCTGACCTGCGGCGATGCGCAGGCCAGAGCTCTGTACGGGACACTCCCCTATGCGGTTGTACGCGGTCGCTGGCGGCTTTCTGCGGGTGGCCGTGGCGAATACGTGGCGAAGTCTCGAGGACGACTTGGCGCCGCCTCCGGCCTGGTCGCCGAGCTTGCGTAGTGCCTCGGTGATGCGGTGCGTGGCTATGGCTTCCTGGCGAGGGTCAGGCGCCGTTGTGGGCAGAGGTCTGGCTTGGCAGACTTCCACTGGTGACGGCCTTGGATGAACGCGCCCGCGAGGCTCTGACCCGACGCGGCTTCGTCTTGGAATGGACCACGCTCGGATGGAACGTGGCCGGGATTGTCGTCCTGGCAATCGGGGCGGTCACTGCTCGGTCGGTGGCGCTCGCCGGGTTTGGTTTGGACTCGCTCATCGAGATCGGCGCCTCCACGGTGGTGATCTGGGAGCTGTCCGGCAGCGGAGCCGACCGGCAGCGGCGCGGCTTGCGGCTGATCGGGTACGCCTTTTCGGCCCTCGCCGCCTATCTCCTGGTTCAATCCACCGTGGTCCTGGCGATGGGATACCACCCCCGGCATTCGCTCTTGGGAATTATTTGGACGGCAGTGACAGCAGCCGTGATGTTCACCCTCGCGGCGGGCAAAGCGCGTACCGGCCGGGCGCTGGCCAATCCTGTCCTGCAAACCGAGGGCAGGGTAACGCTCATCGACGGCATCCTCGCCGTAGCAGTCTTGGTCGGCCTCACCCTTAATGCCGTGGCGGGCTGGTGGTGGGCCGACCCTGCCGCTGGATACGTGTTGGTCTACTACGCCGCCCGAGAGGTCCGGGAGATCTTTACCGAGCACACGCCGTAGAAGAGTGAGCCCAAGCTCAGCTCGCCTACGCGGGCGCCCGGTCGCTGTCCTCGCGCAGCGCCTCGGCGATGCGGCGCTTGGCTATGGCGTCCTGGCCGTCGATGCACTTGGCGTAGATCCTGAGCAGGACTTCGACGCTGTGCCCTGCCCACGCGGCTACCTGGGTTGGTGGCACCCCGGCATTGAGCCACAGCGACAGGCAGGCGTGGCGGAGATCGTAGATCCGCTTGGCGAGCGGTGACGCCTGTTCTTCCTCGGCGTCCCCTCTGGGATGGCGAGCTGGTGGAACTGGGCCAAGATGGCGGCGATCTCTGGGGTGCTGGTGAACTGGTCGCCGTCGTCGGAGACGGACTTCCAGAAGGTGACCGCCGGCGCGTGGCGCCAGCTGTGCCGCAGCGCGTCCCAATCCCCTGCGGTCACGTGCTCCCGCTCTCGAGTGAGTAGTAGTGCCTTTGCGGCGTGCTCGTTGACGTAAGCGGCGAGGCGCTGCACCATCTGGTCCGGCGGCCAGTACCCCTGGTTGCACTCATCAACAGACATTGGCTTGTGACCGTGGGACGAGTCTGGCAGCGCGCCGTACCGGGGAGCGACCGTGAGCCGACGCCTGAGTAACGAAGCGGTGGAATCTGTAACAGAAAAGGTATTCCGCTGTGCTTTATTTATTGAGAAGCTTTGCAGCACGAAAGATGAGGAGACAGACAGGATGTCAAAGAGACGAATTTTGCTGGCTGGTGCAATCGTGATAGCCGCGGCCGGGCTCGCGGCGGGCACCGCGACGGGCGGTCCTGCCACCGCGAGCACCAAAACGGTCACTACCGTCAAAGCCGGGACCACGGTTCTCGCGCCGCAGCTTGAGTCCGCTCCGGCGAGCAGCTTCACGTCGAAGGCCCCGGCCGGCGCTCCATGCGTGCTGCCCGACGGGACCGGCGACCTCTCCTTCCACTGCTACACGCCGCAGCAGATCCGCAGTGCGTACGGGGTGGACAGCGTCGCGCCGCTGGCGTCCGGCGGGGCGAACTACGGGCAGGGCCAGACGATCGTGCTCGTGGACTCCTACGGGAGCCCGACGGCCGCCGCCGACCTGAAGCACTTCCACGACACGTTCTTCCCGAGCATGCCTACCCCGAAGTTCCAGGAGATCTATCCGCTGGGCAACCCGCAGGGCCAGGAATGCAACGGCAACGGCTCGCAACACTCCGGCACGTGCGCGGCCGCCGGCTGGACTGGCGAGGCCACCCTGGACATCCAGTGGGCGTACTCGATCGCGCCTAAGGCGAACATCATCCTGCTGGCGGTACCCCCCGCGGAGACGCTCGGCGTGCAGGGCCTCCCGAACCTGTTCAAGGCCATCTCCACCGAGATCACCGCGCTGCCCGCTGGCACGGTGTTCTCGATGTCCTTCGGCGTCACCGAGCAGAGCTTCGGCGGCGCCGCCGCGTCGCAGACCGCGAAGTTCGACGCCGTCTTCCAGCAGGGCCTGGCCAAGGGCGACAACTTCTTCACGTCCTCGGGTGACGACGGCTCGCTCGGCGCGGCGAAGCAGCACGGGGAGACCGCGACCTTCGACTACCCGACCGTAGGCTGGCCGGCCAGTTCCCCGTACGTGGTCTCGGTGGGCGGCACACAGCTCATGGACGGCTGGACCTGGGCGCCAACCAGCGATGACCCTTCCAACGCCGGCTACTTCGCCTCAACTTCGGGTGGGATCACGCAGGCGGTGTGGAACGAGTCCTGGGGACCGATCGGCACCGGCGGCGGCGCCAGCGCCATCTACCCGCGGCCCAGCTGGCAGGCCGGCGCGGACCCGGGCTACGGCAACCACCGGATCGTCCCGGACACGTCGTGGAACGCGGCCGTGAACGGCGGCGTCGATGTTTACATCACCGCCTTCCCCGAGTTCAACTGCGGGAACAGCACCGGCTGCTGGACGTTCTTCGGCGGCACGTCGGCGGCTTCCCCGCAGACCGCCGCGCTGGTGGCGCTGGCCAACGCGGCACGCTCGGCGGCGGGCAAGTCCCCGATCGGCTTCCTCGACCCGATCCTGTACAGCGGCGTCGGCGCGTCGTCCGCGTACACCGACATCGTGCCCATGCACTTCGGCAGCGCCCCGGCGACGTTCGCCGGATCCGATGTCGGCGTGACCGGGCCGGTCACCAAGTCCGTGGGCGACCTGGTCGACAACCAGATGTGGGACGTCTCCGTGGCCGGCTACCCGGCCACGGCCGGCTATGACGCCACGACCGGCTGGGGAACGCCGAAGGCCCCAGCCTTCGTCGCGGCGCTGGCTGCCCACGCATAACCACTGGGGAAAGCGACCACACGGGGGCGCCGGGAACGTATGTTCCCGGCGCCCTTAGGGCGTTCGCCGCGGCTGGCGCCTGGTGTGCCCGGGAGTGGTACCGGGCGCGCGGGCCGGCTGCGGCGGCCGGGCTTGGTGCTGTGTACGTGGCGGCCATGGGCGGCTCGCATCCGCTGGCCAAACGCATAGGCGCGTGGCCCTCGGTCCTGGCAGTCACCGCTGTCACCGTGACTGCCGCCGAAGTGGTGACCCGTACGGGAGAGCGGTAGCCGAAAGAGTCGCGCGGGGCTAACGCCGGTCTCCGGTGGCGTTCGTGCTGGTCAATGAGTTCCCAGAGCGCAGTTCTTCCAGCACTCCGCCGGTCGGGGCTGTTAGGTCCGGCCTCCGGGTGAGAACGATGTGAGAACAGCCGTCCGGTCCTGGGTGATCCCGGCCCGTCCCCGCCGGTCCTCGGGTTTTCCTGGCTTTACCGCGCGCCACTATCGCCAGTTGCAGGCGCTTCTGGGTGGCTGTGTGCCCTGATAGTGGCTGGTTCTGGCCTGGTGCTGGTGGTGTCTTCGCCAGGTGGACCAGGCCCAGGCGGCGGTGCGGGCCGGGGTGGCGGTGATCAGGTGTGCCAGTAGACGGCGGACCTCCGCGAGCGTGACCGGGATGAGGCCGCTGCCAGGGCTTTTGGGGCGTTCGCGGCGGTGACGGCGAGGTAGGCGTGGGCGAGGACGGCCAGGGTGGCGTGGTTGTACCAGGCGTCGTAGCGGCGGACCTGGTAGTGGTCGAGGCCGGCCTCGTTCTTCGCGGTCTGGAAGCACTCCTCGACGGCCCAGCGGGCCCCGGCGACGCGGATCAGCTCCTCGTCTTCGGTGCCGGCCGGGGCGGCGCACAGGTAGTAGGCCAGCTCCAGCTCGCCCTTGGAGTTCGGTGCGAGTGAGCGGCGGACCAGCAGGTACCGGGACCAGCCGGGCGGCTCGGTGCCGTCTTCGGGCAGGGTCGCGGCCGCCCAGTCGTAGACCCGGGGGCCCTTGGAGCCGTTTCCGCAGCTGCGGCGCTTCCATGCCTGGTCCGGGGCGTGCGCGGTCAGCACGTCAGCGCGGGATTTCCCGGCGTCGCCGGCCACGGCCTGGCTCTTCGGGACGGCGACGACGTAGCCGATGCGGCGCTGCTCCAGCCAGCTCCGGAAGCTGCCGTCCTTGCCGTAGGCCTCGTCGGCGGTGACCCAGGACGCGGGCATTCCCGCGTCCAGTGCCCGGCCCAGCATCGCGCGGGCAAGCTCGGTCTTGGAGGCGAACTGCACGTCATCGGGCACGCCGGCCTCGCGGCAGCGGTCCCGGTCGTCCGTCCAGGATTTCGGCAGGTAAAGCTCCCGGTCAATGAGTGCGCGGCCCTTCGGCGAGGCGTAGGCGAGGAACACGCCGAGCTGGCAGTTCTCTACCCGCCCGGCAGTGCCCGAGTACTGCCGCTGCACCCCCGCTGACCTGGTGCCCTTCTTGACGAACCCGGTCTCGTCGACGATCAGCACCCCGCCGGCGTCGCCCAGGTGACGGGCCACGTAGCCGCGCACGTCGTCCCGCACGCCGTCCGCGTCCCAGGCGGCCCGGTTCAGCAGCCGTTGCATCCTGTCCGGCGTCTTGTTCCCTGCCGCCTCGGCCAGCGTCCAGCTGTTCTTCGCCGCCAGCGGCGCCAGCAGCCCCCGCACGTAGGCCCGGGCCTGCAGCCGCGGCTCAACCCGCGGGAAACGGCTCGCTACCAGCGCGAACAGGTCATCCAGCCCCGCGATCCACACAGCCAGGTCATCGTCGTCCAGCACACGCCAACATTACTACTGATAAAAAGTAACAAAGTACTGCTGTAGTACTAGGATTCAGGTGAAGGGAGGCACGCGATGGCAGGCGGCGCTGTAATCGACGATCCGCACTATACGACGCCCTTGTATCACAAGACCGAGGCGGCGCACATCATCGCTGTGCCTGCGCAGACGTTCCGGGACTGGGGTGTCGGGTACGCGCGCAAGAGGCTGGACGGCTCGCAGCTGGTCTCGGCGCCGATCGTGACGACGCTTGAGCCCGCGCGGCCGCAGGGTGTGAGCGTTCCTTTCGTTGGGCTCGCCGAGGCGTACATCGTGGCGGCATTCACCAAGGCCGGGGTTCCGATGCGCCGCATCCGCCCGGCGGTCTTGTGGCTGCAGGAGCACATCGGGCTGCCCCAGGCGCTGGCGAGCCAGCAGCTGCAGACCGACGGCGCGGAGGTGCTCTGGGACTTCGGCCGTCAGTCGGGCGATCCGGCGGACCAGGACATGGTCGACGGGCTTGTCGTCGTCCGCAGCGGCCAGCAGGTGTTCCGCCCGATCGTGCGCGACTACCTGACGATGGTCACCTACGAGGACGGCTGGACCCGCAAGATTCAGCTTCCGCAGTACGGGAAGACCGAGGTCATCGTCGACCCGTGGCTGAACGGCGGCCAGCCGACCGTGGCCAGGCGGGGCGTGCGCGTCGCGGACATCGTGAGCAGGCTGGGCGCGCACGAGCCGCCCGGGGACGTGGCCGGCGACTACGGCCTGACGGTCCCGGAAGTCGAAGCGATCCGCCGGGGAGCGTGAACGGTGGCGGGGGAGGCGGCGGCATCCGGGCTGCGCTTCTTCCTTGACCGCGGCCTCGGCGCGTTCGTGATCCCGAGAGTCCTGCGGGCGGCGGGCTGGACGCTGGAGACCATGGACGAGCGCTACGGCGCCGAACAGTCGCAGAGCATCCAGGACGCGCAGTGGATCGAGGAGGCGACGCTCGCTGGGGATGTCCTGCTGTGCAAGGACCTGGCGATCGCGCAGAATCCCCTGGAAGCGCAGGCTGTCTACATGACCGGCGCGAGAGCGTTCGCCCTGTCGAACGCGCAGATTGGCCGTGCCGCCTTGCAAGCCTTGAGGTCAGGTGAACCAAGGCGAGGACCGGGATGGCCCCGTCAACACACGACCAACACAACCGTGCCGATGGAGGGTCCACTAACACAGGTCCAGCACGGACGAAACGGCATTCCCCGGTACGAGGCGGCGCGGCTGATAGCATAGAAATGCTAGATGGATGTTGAAGTTTGCCCAGTTCAGGCGGGCTTTCAGCAGCAGGATTCCTGCAGAAAGCATGTAACTACCGGCCTTCTTGTAGGCGGACGGTCAGCGGTTCGAATCCGCTCACCGGCTCCAGATCTCCACAAGCAAAAAAGCTGCCTGACCTGCACGTATGCAGGTCAGGCAGCATTTCGTGTGTTCCGGCTGGTTGTGGCTGAATCCGGCTCTTGGCGGCTGACTGTGCCGAATACGTGCCGAAGTTCGGCCGACGCAGCGCGCGGCGGTCACCGGAGTGGCTGCTTCAGGGACCCGGCAAAGTCGTATTCATGCAGCTTGAAGCTTGAGCGTCCGCTGCGGGTCGCGGGCGTGGTGGCAGCTGGCGGCGGCGATGTTTGGCGTGGCCGTCCAGGCGCAGGCGGGCCAGGCTGCGCAGCGTTGCCATCACGCGAGGGGCGTTTCCTGTCCTGACCAGGGAATTGTCCTCCTGGTAACTGTCACTCGCATACCTGGTGACAATGAGGCTGCCCAGCTTTACGTAAGAGCCATCGCCAATCTGGCGCCCTTCAGTGCAGTGGCGATCTCTGTATTCAGAACATCAGCGCGAGCGGTCTTGCGTCGAATACCATCAGGGCTTGGGCGGACACGGCAGCCTTTACCGGGCACTTCGAGCTGAAGTTTTCCGATGGCGTGGTCAGGAACAGCCCAACCCAGAGTTGGGCAGCGGGTGGAAGTGGCTTCAAATTCACCGATGTCCCACTAGGAGATGGTTACCATATAATCGCCTGGAAGGGCAAGACTTCCTTCACGAACATAGGGGAAGTGGGCTTCCTCGTCAGTTAGTAATTCGGCCACTGGCTACTGGCGGCTCCTACGCGATCGCTAGGCTGGGCTGCATCGAACGCCCGCCCTGCCGGTTTTCCTATACCGGCAGGGCGGGCGTTTTCTCGCGCGAGTGCACGGCGGACTCAGTAGCTCATAGCGACGCAGGATTGCGGCGGATGGCGGCCTGGCTGGCCCTGGTCTTTCACGAAGCCTGCCTGTTGAGTGGCGTGCCTAAACGAAAAAATGCTCCTGAACTGGGATGATGTGGAGTGTCGAAGTCCGTATCAGTCCAGTTCAAGAAGCATTTTCTACGTGAACGCTACCGCATGGTCCCGCGGTGTCGACGCAGGCGGGAAGGTCCGCGAGCGCCGCCCTGCACGGCGGAATCACTCTGCCGAGCGACCGCTTGCGAGGCCAATCATTCAGGAGGTTTGCGGTGCCGGACACCACCTGCCACATGTCGATCTCGTTGGACGGCTTCGTCGCCGGGCCGGATCAGAGCCGGGAAGACCCCCTGGGCAAGCGGGGACTGGAGCTGCACGGCTGGCACATCGGCGACCCCCGGGCCAACGACGCCGACAAGATCGCGAACGACTGGCTCATGCGCCCCCGCGGTGCGTATGTGATGGGGCGGAACATGTTCGGCCCGATCCGCGGGGACTGGGGTGAGGACTGGTCGGGCTGGTGGGGTCCCGAACCGCCGTATCACGCGCCGGTGTTCGTGCTGACCCATTACCGCCATGATCCGATCCAGATGGACGGGGGGACGACCTTCCACTTCGTCACCGAGGGCTTCGACGCGGCCTACTCCGCGGCGTGTGAGGCCGCCGGGGACAACGGGGTGGACATCGCCGGCGGGGCCTCGACCGTCCGGCAGGCACTGGCGGCCGGGGTGATCGACGAGCTCACCCTCGACATCGCGCCCGTCCTGCTCGGTTCGGGCGAGCGCATCTTCGACGGGGTCGAGTCCTTCGGCTTCGAGCCTGCCGAAGTGCTTCACTCACCGCTGACCACCCACATCCGCTATCGCCGCGTCAGCTGACTTCGCGGCCCGCCGACCCCCGCTGCGCATCGAGCACTGAACTTGTCGTCGTCTCCATCGTCGGCGTCCCGGTCAGAGGCCGCTCGGACGCAACGCGCGCATCGATGGCTCCCGTGATGAGCTGATCGGCGCCTGGTAGACGTGTGCTGGCGCGCCCGGCGGCCCGGCCAGCCCACGTCCCGCAGAAGGGCGCTCCGCGTACTTCTCAGCTGGCTGGGCTGACATGACACAGGGCGGCGACCTCCATCCCATGGGGGTCGCCGCCTTGTTCTCAAGCTAGCGGG
>CAVVKP010000014.1:0-47310 GCA_963748785.1 uncultured Actinomycetota bacterium
GCCCGCGCCCGCGCCCGCGCCCCCGGCCCGCGCCCCCGGCCCGCGCCTCGGTCGGCCTCGGCCCCGGCCCGCGCCCCTGGCCCCGGCCCCGGTCATGGTGGAAGTTCGGGCGCACCCCCCGGGTGCGCCCGAACTTCCACCATCCGTGCCGCTCCCTGGCGAGCCCGGATAACAGCAAGAAGCGCTCGCTCCGTCTCGGCGTGGGCCAGCGCGGGCGCGGGGAACTGGGTGTTAGGCCTGGCTGGCCAGCACCCGGGCGGGGTTGGCGATCAGCATGGCGTCGACCTCAGCCTGGGTGACCCCGTGGTCCAGCAGGTAGGGCACGACGTCCTGGCTGACGTGCAGGTAGTGCCAGTCTTTCAGCCGGCGCTCCAGGTAGCCCTGGGCGAACCAGTCGGTGTAGCAGGCCCCGTCGTGCGACAGCACCATGGAGTCGGCCAGGCCCCGGCGGCACAGCTCGACGACCAGGTCGGCGCGGTCGGCGAAGTTGCCGAAGCTGTCGAGGCCGAACCGGTCCATGCCGAGCACCAGGCCGGCCTCCGCCATCTCCTGCGAGGTAGTCCGGGTCCCTGGAGTCGCCGCTGTGCCCGAGCACCACCCGGGTCAGGTCGGCGCCCTCGTCCCGCAGCACCTTCAGGATCGCTGGCCCGTGACCGCTGGCGGCGTGCGTGTGGATGGTGACCGGCGTCCCGGTGCGCGCGTGCGCCCTGGCCACCGCGTGCAGCACCCGCTCGACGCCCGGCGTCAGCCCCTTCTCGTCCACGGCGCACTTGAGCATCCCGGCCCGTACCCCGGTCCCGGCGATGCCCTCGGTGATGTCGCGGACGAAGAGCTCTGTCATCTCGTCGCGGGGCGGCCGCCCGAGGGACTCCTCGATCTCGGCCGACCGGCGCCGGAAGTAGAACGGCACCTCGTCGAACGTGTAGCAGCCGGTCGCCACGACGATGTTCAGCTCGGGCACGTGCTCGGCGATCCGCTTGATCCGGGGCAAGGATCGGCCCTGCCCGAGCACGGTGACGTCGACGAGCGTGCCGATGCCGGCGGCCGGCAGGGCGCGCAGCTTGGCCACCGCGTCCATGACCCGGGCGTCCTCGTCCCCCCACTCGTCCGGGTAGTTCTGCTGTACCTCGGCGGTGAGGATGAAGATGTGCTCGTGCATCAGCGTGCGCCCGAGCCCGGCCGCCGGGACCGGGCCGAGTACCGTCTGCACCTGCCGGTCCTGGGTCACGGCCGGCCTCCCCTCAGTGTCAGGTCATCCCCGGTGATCAGGGCGGTGACCAAGGTCAACAGCTCAAGCGAGGTAGCAGAACGGAGCGTTGCCTCGCCGAGCCGCGTCACCATGATCTCAGTCCCGGCGGGCACGGCCGCGGCGCGTGCCTTGCCGGGCAGCTCATCCTGGCTGAGGGCCGCGCGGGGCTGCGCCGGGCCGGGGCGAGCACCAGGTCGGCGGGCGCCGGGGCGCACCAGTGAGGGGGCGGTGGTCGCCGGGCGGCGGTTCGTGGAGGCTGGGGGGATGTGGCGTATTTCGCGGGCTCGCCCTGGCCTGTTAGCCTGGTCCGCCGGGCCAGCCGGGCGTACCGGGTGCGGCAGCCGGGCCGCGGCGCAGGACGGAGAGCCGAGGGAGTTTCGTTGTTCGCGCTTGCCATCGTGGTGACGGTCCTGCTGCTGCTTGAGGCGCTCCCGTCCGCCATCGCCGCCCTGGTCCGCGCCCAGGCCGGCGTGACCCGGCTCGACCAGCTCACCCGCCTCGGCCTGCTGGAGGGCCGCCGCCTCTGGGTCGTCTCACTGCTCGGTGTGCTCCACCTAGCTGCCTGCGCCCTGGTCATCGTCGGCCTGTTCGCCCCGGTCGCCGGCGTGGCCGGCGGCGCCGTGGAGGCGGTCGTGTTCGCCTGGGTGCTGTCCCGCCAGCTCGGCCACGGCGACCGTGGTCGCGCCCTGTTCGCCTACCTGCTGTTCACGGTCCTGGCCGTGGCCGTGCTCGTCGTCGACCTGCTGCGCGTCTTACCGGCCCGCCGCGGGACCTGCCAGGCCAAATCACAGCTGGCGACGGCGGCCGTGGCCGCCTGCGTGGCGGGCGGCGGGCGCCGCATGAATATGCCATTGCTGTCGCCATAGGGGGCCGCACGCGCCGCCGTTCAGCCTGCCCGGGTTCCCGCCACCGAGGTAGCGGCGGTCACCACGCCTGATGGCCGGGCGGCGTGGCGTCCTGCCCGAGGGCGACCGGCCGGGCGCGCAGCCTCGGATGGCTGACGAACTCGCCGATCAGCGCGGTCGGCCCGCCGACACAGGTCCAGTCGTCGTCCCACAGCGCCGAGACCAGCCACGAGCGGTCCGCGGGGAACATGAGGTTGGGCAGGGCCCCCTTCCAGAACGAGCGGTAGTCGCTCCGCCGCCAGGTGGCGGCCTGCTCCGGCCCGGCCGCCACGAGCACGTAGTGCCAGCCGGCGTACAGGGTGACCATGGGCGCGTCCGGGAAGACGATGTCGTCGGCCCCTGTCTGGAGGTACCCCAGCCACCACGGCCTCGCCGCTGGCCAGCCTGCCAGCAGCCCGAGCAGGGCCCGGTCGTGCTCCGCCTGCCCCTGCCCGCCGGGTGGCAGCTCGACCGTGGCGTATGCCTCGAAGACCGGGGGGATCGCGCTGGTTATCTCCAGCCCGGTGACCGTGCCTCCGGCGATCCACGCCACCTCGGCGTCCGTCCCGATCCGCCAGCTCGTGCCGTCCCTTGCCCTCGTTTCCACCAGGCCACGGTAACCCGGGGTATCGGGCCGGTCACCTCGATTACCGGCAGCGTTGACCGGGTTAGCACCCGCGCGGCCCTGCGCCGCAGTCGCGAACGCGGACCGGGTTCCCGCGAGGCGGCCCGGTCCGGCCGGCCCGGACTCGGTCCGGCCGACCAGGACAGGACCGGGCGGCGCGGCGCGCGACGGCTAGCCTGGGCGGCATGGCTGCGCTTATCAAGTCGGTGACGTTCGACGCCTCCGACGCGCTCGTGCTGGCGACGTTCTGGGCCGCGGCCCTCGGGTCCGACGTGGACGAGGATTCCACGGCCGACAAGGCCTTCGTCGAGGCGGCAGGCTGGGGCGGCCCCAACATTTGGTTCGCCCGCGTGGCAGAGCCCAAGGCGGCCAAGAACCGGGTGCACTTCGACCTGCGGGCCCCAGGGCCGGTGGACGACGAGGTGGCCAGGCTCGAGCGCCTGGGCGCCACGGTTAGCCGCCGGTACTCAGACCACGCCGTCATGGCCGACCCGGACGGCAACGAGTTCTGCGTCGAGCCCGGGCCGGCGTAGCCACGGAACCCGGGCGACGACGCCAGGCTTCGCCGCATGATGGAGGCATGAACGCGATCGTGTTCCGTGACGCGCGTGCCGACGAGGCCGGCGTGCTAGGCGAGATCGCCCTGCGGTCCGCGCTGCTGGCGTTCCGGCTGCCGGGCACGGCGCGGTTCTCGTCCGCCGGCGGCTGGCCAGCCCTGTCGTTACCGGCCCGGCCGTGCGGGCGGGGCCGGTCGGCGCCAGCCGGACCATTCTCCGTGATCGTCGGTCTGCGGCCAGTGCGGCGTGGCGTCGGCCTAGGATTGCCGGAAAGCGGCTTCGCGCCGGCCGTTGCCGGGCGGCGGTTGCCGGGTCGTTAGCGCTTTCGCCCGCTTCTATCGTGGCCGTTCGCGCATGCGACCCGGTGCGAGCGGGGCGGCTGGCGCATGCGACCCGGCGCAGGCGGGGCCGCTGGCGGGTGAGGGTTGGCGGGTGAGGGTAAGCGGGCGGGAGGTCGCTGGCCACGATGAGGATCGTTGTGCTGTCGGACACGCATGCGCCCCGGCGCTGGAGGTCCTGCCCGCCCGCGGTCGCGGCCCAGTTGCGCGGCGCGGACCTGGTGCTGCACGCCGGGGACGTGTGTACCGCCGGGGTGCTCGATGAGCTGGCGCAGTACGCGCCGGTGGCCGCGGTGGTCGGCAATAACGACGACGCCAGCGTCGTCGCCTGGGGCGCGGCCGAGACGGCCGAGCTGGAGCCGGACGGGCTGCGGGTCTCGATGATCCACGACAGCGGCCCGGCCACCGGGCGGCTGGCCCGGATGAAGGCCAGGTTCCCGGGGGCGGACCTGGTCGTCTTCGGTCACTCGCACATCCCGCTCGACGCCGCCGACGATTCCCTGCGGATCTTCAACCCCGGCTCGCCGACCGACCGGCGCCGCCAGCCGCACGGCACGCTCGGCGTGCTGCACGTCGCGGACGGCGCCCTGGTCGAGGCCCGCATCGTCGAGGTCAGCTAGCCGCCGCCGGCCCGGCTAGGCGCCCTGGGTGAGGTTCTCGCTCATCCGCCGCAGGAACGAGGTGAAGCTGGCGGTCTCGTCGTCGGAGAATCCCGCGAACAGCTGCCCGGCTACCTCGCTGAACAGCGGGACCAGGCGAGGGACGAGGGCCAGCCCTGCTTCGGTGGGCTCGACCAGCACCGACCGCCGGTCGGCCGGATTGGGCCTGCGGGTGAGCAGCCCCTTGGCCTCCAGACGGTCGAGCAGCCTGGTCATGCCGGCCGTGTCGGTGCCGACGGCATCGCGGAGCTGGCCCGGGCTGGCCCCGCTCGCGCTCGCGTTGTGCAGCAGCGCCGCCTGCTGCGCCGTGAGGCCGAGCGGCGCGAGCCGGCGGTCCAGGGTCATCGTGACGTCCCGGGCGAGCTGGTGCAGCAGTGAGCCGCCGCCGATCGCCTGCATGAGCTGTGCCATGACCTCACTATAACTGTCTGGACAGTAAATGTCGAAACAGATAAATGGCGCTGGCTGTCAGTACCCGGTCCTGGCCGTCGGCGGCCACGCGGTCAGGCTCCATCGGTAGCCGCCCCGGTCACCGCCGGCCCGGCCGGTTAACCTTCGGGGATGGCGTGGAACGTCGAGGAAACCAAGGCGAAGCTCACGGCCGCGGCCGTGCAGGAGTTCGCCGAGCGCGGCCTGGCCGGGACCCGGGTCGAGGCCATCGCCCGCCGGGCCGGGGTGAACAAGGAGCGCA
Organism: uncultured Actinomycetota bacterium; assembly: GCA_963748785.1. Taxonomy (GTDB): domain Bacteria; phylum Actinomycetota; class Actinomycetes; order Streptosporangiales; family Streptosporangiaceae; genus Trebonia. The sequence goes on from CAVVKP010000014.1 coordinate 5,004, forward strand.
TCTACAACTACTTCGGCGGCAAGGAGGAGCTGTTCGCGGTCGTGCTGTCGCAGGAGCTGGAGCGCATGACCGAGGCCGTGCCGATGCTGGGCGGCGCCGACGACGACATCGGCGAGTACGCCGGCCGCTGCTTCGACTACCACGGCGACCACCCGGTGCTGGTCAGGCTGCTGCACTGGGAGGCGCTCGAGCTCCCGGCGAGCCAGCCGGCGCCGGACGAGGACGGCCGGGCCCGCGGATACGCCGCCAAGGCGGCGGCCATCGCCAGGGCGCAGCGCGACGGTCGCGTGGTGGCCGGCATCGACCCCCGTGACCTGGTCTTCGCCGTGATCGCGATGACCGCGTGGTGGGCGGTGGTGCCGCAGATCGCCCGGATGGTCACCGGCGCGGACGATTCGGCGGCGGAGCGGGCGCGGCGCCGGGCCAGCGTGGTGGCCATCGCCCGGCGCCTGTCACCCGCTGCCTGACCAGGCCGCTACCGCCCGCCTGACAAGGCGGCGAGCGCGTCGGTGTAGGCGGGCTCCCAGCCGAGCTCGCGGCGGGCCTTGTGGCCGCTGACCTGCTGGTCGAGGGCGAACGCGTCGGCCAGGCCGCCCCAACGGTCCCGGGCCTCGTCGATGCTGAGCGAGACCGTCTTGCCGCCGAGCCCGAGCCCGGCGCTGTGCGCGGCGGCGACCTCCGCGAACGGGAGGAACTCCCCGTTGACGCCGGCGTAGACGGACCCGGCCGGCGCGGCGAGGGCCCGGACGTACAGCTGGGCGATGTCATCGACGTGCACCAGCGTGATGTGGTTGGCGCCGTCGCCGATGTAGGGGACGGCCCCTTCCTCGGCGGCGCGGGCCGCGAGCACGCTCAGCAGGCCGCCGCCGCGGCCGAATACCACCGCCGGGGCGATCAGCACCGGGCGCGCGCCGTCGGCCGCCCGGCCGAGCACGGCCCGCTCGTTGCCCTCGCGCCAGGCGGTGATCTCCGGGGCCCGGTAGGGCGCTTCCTCGGTGATGATGCCGGCGGTGTCGCCGTACACCCACAGGCCGCCGGTGTGCACGTAGGGGCGCCCGCCGATGCCGTCCTGGAGCGCGGCGGACGCGACCCGGTCGGCCTCGCCCATGTCGGTGGACGCGTCGGCGCCCAGGTGGATCACCGCGTCCGCGGCGGCGGCGGCGTCCCGCAGCACGCTCACGTCGCCGAGGCCGCCGGCGACCGGCGTGGCGCCGGCCTCGCGCACCAGGCCGGCCGACCGCTCGGAGCGGGCCAGCGCGGAGACCTGGTGACCCGCCGCGCGCAGCGCGCCGATCGTGGGCCGCCCGATGTACCCGGAGCCGCCGGTGAGGAAGACATGCATGGTTGTTCCCTTTCAGTGGTAACGGTCGTACCCGGTCGGCGGGTGCGGCGCCGGCTACAAGCTCCATCTACAACGGTGGAGTTGGAATTATTCCTGGACGCCGGCCTGCGGCCCGTCGGAGGGTTAGCCGGGGCTCGGAGCACGGGACCGTTCAGCTGACTAGGTTGGGTAGTGAGCAGTCGGCGGACGGTCGTCCGGCGGCGGCTGGAGGACGAGGCAGGAGGACCGGGTGACAGCGCAACCGGAGCGGCGGGCGGACCGCCCGCCAAGCACCTGGCAGGAGCACTGGTTCGACCACCGGCAGCTGCTGCGGCTCTACCACGACGACGAAGACTGCGCGATCTACACCGACCCCGACGTGCGCCTGGCGCAGGTGCGCTGGCTGCCCGGCTACATCGGCCAGGCCTGGCGGTACTCCAAGGCCACCTACGGCGACGCGTTCGGACCGGATCCGCGCATCTACTCCATCCACCACGCCGGGCGCCACGGCGGCGGCCACGCCGGCTACTACGTCAGCCCGGTGCACGACCACCGCAACGTCAGCGACTGCGGCCTCGACAGCTGGCGTGAGGGCAATGCCCTCGCCCCCGAGCTGCCCGCCCACGAGATCGGGCACACCGTGGAGAGCGCCAACAACGGCACCCACGGCTCGCCCGCCTACGAGATCTGGGGCGACAGCAAGTGGGCCGAGTTCTACATCTACGACCTCTACACCGCGCTGGGCATGCGGCGCCACGCGCGCCGGGTGCACCGCCAGTTCATCGGCAACGCCGACGACTTCCCCCGGCCGGGTACGCGCTGGTTCCGCGACTGGTTCTACCCGCTGTGGCGGGACTGCGGGCAGGCCGCGGTCATGGCCAGGTTCTTCTCCGCTGCTGGCCGCGCACTTCCCCCGCGACGAGGGCGGGACGTACACCCGGCGGATGGACTGGGGCGAGTACATCCACTTCACCAGCGGCGCCGCGGCCGCGGACCTGAGCGCCCAGGCCGCCCGCGCCTTCGGCTGGCCGCGCGAGCGGAGCGACCAGGTGGAGCGCGCGCGGGAGCGGTTTCCCGGGGTGACGTACTCCAGGACGTTGCCCAACTGAAACCGGCGCCGGGCGCGTTCCCGCCTTCATTGTTTCTACAAGTGGGTAGAATTTCGGCTCATGACACCTGGACAGCACCGGGCCGGAACCGGGCCCCGTCAGCAGGCGAGGCGCGCGGGAGCGGTCAAGGTACCCGAGGTCACCGCGTACTTCTGGGTGGTCAAGCTGCTGACCACCGCCATGGGCGAGGCGGTCTCTGACTACCTGGTCAACGACTGGAACAAGTACCTTGGCGTGCTGCTCGGCTTCGTCGTGTTCGCCGTGGCGATGTTCTTCCAGTTGCGCGCCACGACGTACAGCACCTGGCGGTACTGGGTCACGGTCTCGATGGTGGCGGTGTTCGGCACGATGGCGGCCGACGTGCTGCACGTGGTGCTCGGCCTGCCGTACGCCGTCTCTTTCGTGCTGTACGCGGTGCTGCTGGCCGTGACCTTCACTGCCTGGTACCGCTCGGAGGGGACGCTGGACATCCACACCATCAGCACCCGCCGCCGCGAGGTCTTCTACTGGCTGACGGTCGTCTTCACCTTCGCCATGGGCACGGCCGTGGGCGACCTCACCGCGACCACGCTCGGCCTCGGCTACCTGGCGTCCTCGTTCATCTTCCTGGGCGCGCTGTGCCTGCCGCTGATCGCGTGGCGGCTCGGCGCGAGCCCCGTGGCCGCGTTCTGGGTCGCCTACGTGCTGACCCGCCCGGCCGGCGCGTCGTTCGCCGACTACTTCGGCATGCCCAAGGACGTCAGCGGCTTCGGCCTCGGGCACGGGCCGGTCAGCATCGCGGCGATCATCCTCGTGGGCGCGGGCATCTGCTTCCTGAAGGCATCGGGCAAGGACGCGCAGCAGCCGTCGCCGGCGGCCTCCCCCGCATCGGCGGCCGCCTCTGCCCGGGTGAGCGGGAGAGGCGGCTGTGCCTTACCACCGGGACTCCGGTATTCGTCAGTGCTGCTCGCGGAACTCCGCCACGCGCCTGAGCTTCGGGTCTTACTTCCGCAGCACCAGGCGCCCGGGATCGTTGCGCGGGCTCTTCGTCGTCGTGTAGCTCGTGCCGGTCCCGGCCGAGCTGCGCAACGTGACTACCTTGCGCGTACTGTTCTTGGCCACGCTTCTCACCTCCGGGCGCGTTAACCGCGCCCTTGTGGTCCTCATTCCTCAGCAGAACGGGCGGCGGGTACCCGTCCCCCGGGACAGCCTTTGACCGTGGCCGCGTTGGGGGCGTGGCCCGTGCGTTCCGGTCAGCCCTCCGCCGCGCGGTCACGAGCCTGCTCGCCGTTGGACTGGGAAGTGGCAGCCCGGTAGGCGATGCCGAACGCGTCGTCGGCGGGCAGCATCAGGTAGATGACGTGACCGGGCGCGCTGTGCACGGTGACGGCGTCGGTGCGCATCCGCAGCGGGCCGCCAAGCCGGTGGCGCAGGGTCTTGACGCCCTCGACGCAGGTTGAGATCTCGTGCTGGCGCCAGACCCGCCGGAACAGCTCGCTTTCCCGGTCGAGCTGGGCCACCAGGGCCCGGGCGCGCGGGTGGTGCGGTTGCCGGCCGGACTCGGCCCTGAGCTTGCCGATCATCTCGGCCGCGGTCTCTTCCCAGCACTCGTCGTACAGGGCCCGCGCGGCCGGCGCGGTGAGCATCCAGTGGATGCTGTTGCGCTGCTGCGCCGGCAGGCCGGCGAAGTCCGTGTCGTACAGGAAGCTGGCCGCGTCGTTGGCGCCCGCGATGTCGGAGAATGGCCCGCACAGGACCGCCGGCGTCGCGCCGAAGACGGCCAGCATGTGCCCGGGCGACGCGGCGGCGCCGTCGGCCCGCATGCCGTCGGGCGGGCTGGCGTCCACCGCCTGGGCCAGGGCGTACAGGTGCGACCTGTCGGTGGCGGGCAGCCGCAGCGCCCGGGCCAGGGCGTCGAGGACGCCCGTCGAGGCGGTGGGGTGGCGCCCCTGCTCCAGCCGGGTGTAGTAGTCCAGGCTCACCCCGGCGATCCGGGCGACTTCCTGCCGGCGCAGCCCGGCGACCCGGCGCCGCGTGCTGTCGGGGAGCCCGGCCTGCTCCGGCGTGACCTGGGCCCGCCGTACGCGCAGGAACTCGCCGAGCTCGGCGTTGCCCCGCTCACCACCGCGGGGTCCGGTGCTGGTGGTCACGCACCGCAGGGTAGCCGACGCCGCCCGTACCCTGGTCATTTTTGGGCTACTTTGAGCGCCTTCGCCGGCCCGGGACCTTTGCTTTACTGGGCCCGGATAACAAATCACCAATAAATCTGGAGTGGCATTATGAGCCTTCATGTTCCGGCCGGCGGCGGGGTGACCACCTGGTTCAACGGCGATATCCTCACCGTCAAGCTGACCGAGGCGCAGACCGGCGGAGCGCTCGGGCTGATCGAGGCGACCTGCCCGCCCGGCGGTGGCCCGGCCCCGCACGTTCACCGCGATACCGACGAGACCTTTTACCTGATTTCCGGTGAGCTCGAATTCCTGCAGGGCGACCGGGTAACGACGGCCGGCGCGGGGGACGTCGTGTTCTGCCCGCGCGGCATGACGCACCGCTTCCACAACCCGGGAATCTTGCCGGCGAAGATGATCTTCATCTACACCCCAGGCGGCCCGGAGGGCCTGTTCACCGAGGGCGGCGACGAGCCGCTGCCGGGCGTGCAGGTCCAGCCGTGGGGGCCGGAGCGGCTGGACGACCGGCTGCTGAGCCTGCTGGCCAAGTACGACACCGCGCTGCCGCCCGGCGCGGCCGGGGACGCGCGCTAGGGCCCGGCGGCCTGCCGCCGAGTTGCCGGCCAGCTGGCGGCGGGGGCCTAGCTGGCGGCGTAGGCCTAGCTGGCGGCGGGCGGCTGGGCGGTGAGCGCGGTCGCCGCCGTCCCGGCGTAGAGCTGGGCGGCGCGCCAGCAGTACCAGGCCACGACGCTGCGGTACGGGTGGTAGGGCTCGCCGAGCGCGTCCAGCTGCTTCACCGTGGGCACGGGGACACCCCAGGCGAGCCCGTATCCCTTGCGGACGCCCAGGTCGCCGGTGGGCCAGATGTCGAGCCTGCGCAGCTGGAACAGCAGGAACATCTCGGCGGACCACTTCCCGATGCCCCGGACGGCGGTGAGCCGGGCGACGAGGTCGGTGTCGCTTTCCCGGGACACCTGGCGGGGGTTGAGCGGCACGGTCCCGTCGAGCACCTTGGCCGCTAGATCCTGCAGGGACAGCAGCTTGTTGCCGGACAGGCCGGCCGCCCGCAGGGTTTCCGGGGGCGTGGCCAGGATGCGCTCGGGCGCTGCTTCCCCGCCCAGGGCGGCGATCAGGCGGCGGTGGATGGCCTGGGCGGCGGGGCCGGCCAGCTGCTGGTAGACGATCGACCGCACCAGCGCGGCGAAATGGGTCTCGGTTGGCCGGGGGATGGTGGGCAGGCCGGCCTCGGTGACCAGCCGGGCGATGACGGGATCGCGGTCGGCCAGCAGCACGGCCGCCTGGCGGGGGCTGACTCGGGCTCGCGGCGGCGGTGACGCGGGATCTGGCTGCGTTCTGGCCATAAGCGCAGCTTACCGGGGTGCCGGCTGATGGTGGCGGCGCCCACTCGGTGCGTCACCAGGGCGGGGCGGTCACCGCCAGGATGCCAGCAGCTCGGCTGCCCGCGGCCGGCAGTCGGGCAGGCGCTCGGCGTAGAGCGCGTACCAGATGGTCAGGTGGAGCCGCCGGAGCTGCTCGCAGGTACGCAGCTGGGCCTGGTCGACCCGGTCGCGGTAGGCGGCCAGGATGCGGCCGCGGTCCAGCCGGGGGCTCGCGGTCGTCGCGGCCAGGTCCCAGGCGACCGGACCCGAGCAGGCGTCCTCGAAGTCGTGCCAAACCCACTGGCCGCCGGCCGCCATCAGGTTGCCCGCGCCGGCGTCGCCGTGCAGGACCTGGCCGGGCGCCCCGGCTGCGGCGAGGTCTTCGGTCAGACGGCAGTAGGCGTCGGCGAGGCGGGCGGAGTCCGACGGGCTCAGCTGGGTCTGCGGACGGGCCAGGAACGCCGGGATGTCACCCAGCGGTGCCAGCGGCGGCAGGGGAGCGGGGTAAGCGCGCAGGGCGCCGTGCAGGTCCCGCAGCATCGACCCGATGGTGGCCTCATCCGGCGGTTGGCTAGAGGACGGCGGGAGGTAGTCCCAGAAGGACATCGCCTGTCCCCGCTCGCGGTGCACCGTCGCCGGAAGGCCGCTGGCCGGCGCCATCACCGGGATGCCCTGCCCGGCCAGGAAGCGGGCCAGGTCCAGTTCGCGCTGGAGCCACGCGGCGGCATCCGCCCGGACCTCGGCGGTGCTCGCGGCGACCTTGGCCACCAACGACGACGGGCTCAAGTGAACGATGACGTTGGCACCGGCGGCGAGCACCGTCGGCTCGGCACACGGCACGCCCAGGCGGGCGGCGACCGACACCGCGGCGCCGACCGCGGCCGAGACAGTCACAGGCACCGCCCCAGCATGGCAGGCCCGCGGCGCGAGCAACGACCACCCGCCACGCGCTCAAAATCTGTGCGGCATGTCGCGGCCTCCTGCGGTACCGTGTCGCGCGTGAGCGTGCGACGCACAGGGTGGCTCGCGTGCGCTGCTTCTTCGGCCGCGACCCGGACGGGAACGTCGTCAACGTGCTGAGCCAGCGGTGAGCAGTGACCTGGTGGTCGTCGGCGCCGGTATCGTCGGCGCCTCGGTGGCCTATCACGCCGCCAGGGCCGGTGCCGTCGTGACCCTCGTCGACGCCGGGCGGCCGGGCGCTGGCGTGACGGCGGGCTCGTTCGCTTGGATCGCAGCGTCCGGCGTACGCACCGGTCCAGCCGCCGCGCTGCGGGCGACCGCGGCGGAGGAGTACCGCCGGCTCGAGGCGGAGCTGCCGGGACTCCCGGTGACCTGGTCCGGCTCTCTGTCCTGGGGCGCGGCGGACGGCGCGCCGAAGGCGGGGCCCGGGCAGGAGATTGTGGACGCGGCCACCGTGGCGACGCTCGAGCCCACCCTGCGGCAGCCTCCGGAGTGGGCCGTCTGGGCACCCGGTGACGGCGCCGTCGACCCGGTGGGCGTGACCGAGCGGCTGGTCGCGGGTGCCCGCGCCCACGGCGCCCGGGTCCGTCCGGACACCCAGGTCACCGCGGTCCGCCGGGACGCCGCGGGCCGGGTTGCCGGGGTCGAGACGGCCGCAGGGCCCCTCGCCGGTGCGGCTGTGGTGCTCGCGGCCGGGGTGGCCACGGCCGCGCTGGGCGCGCCGCTCGGCATACGCGTCCCGGTCGACCCGTCGCCGGCGACGCTCTTCCGGTTCCGCGCTCCGGCCGGTTTGGTCCGCACCGTGGTCAACAACCGGGACTTCGATCTCCGGCAGGTCGCCGCGGACCGGCTACTCGCCGCCGCAGACTCGCCCGAACGGACTCTCGCCGCCGTCCGGTCCACCTTCCGCGGCGCCGCGAACGTCGAGCTGCTCAGCACCCGGGTCGGCGTACGCCCCCTGCCGGCCGACGGCGAGCCGATCATCGGCCCGGTCGTTGAGGTGCCCGGCCTTTACGTGGCGGTGCTGCACTCGGCGGTCACGCTCGCCCCGGCCGTGGGCCGCCTGGTCGCGCGGGAGCTGGTCGACGGCGCCGTCGAGCCGGTGCTGGCGGGCTGCCGTCTCGACCGCTTCTAGCGGTCGGTCTTCAAACGGATCTTGCCCAGAGGAGGAACGACGCGAGTGACCGCCGCTTCGTAGGAGGTGGCGGTCTTGTCGTATCGCTGGTCAGGGTGACAGCAGCCGGGTTGGCAGAGCAACCTCGTCGACAGTCCCGTCGGGGCGGCGGGTCATGTGCCATGTCCTGGCCCCGTCGACTTCGGTCACGCAGTCGACGAGATCTGTTCCTTCGAAGACAAGCCCGGTTCCGTTATCGGTCGCATAGCCGTCAGGCAAGGCGCCCTCCCCGATCAGCCGGTGGATCGTGGGGCGCCGCTGCTCCTCGGCGTCGTGGTGCGGGCTGTTGGAGTAAGGAAGGAACCCCAGGCCATCGGTGACCGGCCGCAACGGCAGGCCGAAGGAGTCCGTGGTGCCGCCGTCGAACCAGCAGACCGAGCCCGCGGAGACGCCCATGAGGACCACGCCAGCCTGCCACGCCGCACGCATAGCCGGACCGATCCCGTGCAACCGCCACAAGGCCAGCAGGTTCGCCACGCTGCCCCCGGCGACCCACACGACATCCTGCGCGAGCAGGTGCTCCTGGATATCGGCGACGTTCGGCTCGGGGAACAACGCCAGATGACTGACCCGCCACCCAGCCCGGCCGAAGGCGGCATACATCGCCAGCAGCCAGTGGGCATCATCTCCCACCGCTGTCCCGACCAGGCACACCCGGGGGCTGTCACCGGCCCGCGCCAGGGAGGCCGCCAGCCCGTACGCCGGTCCCAGCCGCCAGTCCATCTCCCCGTGCCCGGCCGACCAGAATCCGATGCTGGTAGCAACGATCGTCGGTCTGCGTGCAGTCACACGCGAATTATGACAGCCAGGCCAGTCGGCACTCCAGCAGTACCAGGGACGCTCGCCTGAGCCCTCCGCCGGCAGCGTCACACGCCGACCCGCGCACGGGGGTGGCCTTGCTAGCGGCTAGCGGCTAGCGGCTAGCGGCTAACGCCTGGACTGGCGCCGTGGCAGGTAGACCTGCGAGGACAGGGGTCAGTATGGTTGAGGTGCGCGGCCTTGGCGGCTGCCCCGGGTCGCTCGCGGCCGTACCACCGGCTTGGCCCTGGCAACGTGCACGATTTTCGAATGGATCCCGCGATGAATAGCGGCACCCAGCCCGACCGGCAGGACCGCCCGGATCTGCTCGCGCACGATCGTATGCGCGACGCGACGCACGCGCCGGCCGGGCGGGGCGAACTGCGCACGTACCTCGGGATTGCCCCGGGAGTGGGGAAGACCTACGCGATGCTGCGGGACGGTCGCGCCCGAAGACGCTCGGGCGCGGACACCGTGGTTGCCTACTGGGAGCGGCACGGGCGGGCGGGGACCGCGGCTCAGCTCGACGATCTTGAGGTACTCCCGACGCGAACGGTCACCTACCGGGACGCGACCTTTGCCGATCTGGACGTCGCGGCGGTTCTGGACCGCCGTCCGCAGCTGGCCTTGGTGGATGAGCTGGCCCACGCCAACGTCTCCGGAGAGCGGAACGCCAGACGCTGGCAGGACGTCGGTGAGCTGCTGGCGGGCGGCATCGACGTCTGGACAACCCTCAACGTGGCCAATATCGAATCGCTAGGCCCGGCCGTCTCCCAGGTCACCGGGGCGCGGCCGGCCGAGCCGGTGCCGGACGAGTTCGTGCGGGCAGGGGAGATCACCCTGGTGGATCTAGCACCGTCGGCGCTGCGCAGTCGGCTAGCCCGGGGCCTCGTCGTCCCGGCCGAGCGGGTGGATGCGGCGTTGTCGAGCTACTTTCGCTTCGCGAATCTCGCCGCCCTGCGGGAGCTCGCGCAACTGTGGCTCGATGACCGCGTTCCCGATCCCCTCGCGAAGTTCCTGGCCGCTCGCGGCATCAGCGAGCCGATTGACGCCGCGGTCATCGTGGTCGGCCTGGCAGGGTCGCCCGCCGACGAATGGCTCATCCGCTACGCCGCCCATCTCGCTAGTCTGTCCGATGCCACGCTCCAGGGGGTGCACGTGCTGGCCATGGACAACCTGGACCAGCCACCCAGGGGGCGGCTGGAGCAGGACCGCCGGCTGCTGGGCGAACTAGGCGGGATGTTGCGCGAGATCAGGGCCTATGACCCTGCTTCCGGGCTAATCCGGGCCGCCCGCGATGCCGGCGCCTGTCAGCTCGTGATCGGGTCGCGCCACCGCTCGCGCTGGTCGCGTCTGCTGAACGGGTCCGCAGTGGCGGACCAGGTGCTGCGTGACTCTGGTGACCTCCCCGTCCAGGTCGTGAACGTCGGGCGGCCGGACACTACCAGCGACGAGTGGCACCGCCCAGGACATGACGACGCCAGGCAACCCCGCACAGCGTGAAGCCCCAGAGATCGAGTGCACGGCGATTCTCTAGCCGGGCCGCGCACCTCCGGCCCGGCAGGCCGGCCTGCACGCTGCACTCGTCCAAGCTAGTCATTGGCTGGTGTTTGGGCTGCTGCTCAGCCGACGGTCGGCGCGATCGCTGCGGCGACCAGCGCCGCCATCTCCGCGGGGTCGAGCTTGAGTGCCGCGCGGGAGACGGCGAACTCGGTGGTGATCCGGCCCGGCTCTTGTGCCGCGCGCCAGGCGGGGAGTCCGATGCGGCGCTCCTCGATGAGGGCGAGCAGCCGCTCGTTGACCGCGTCGGCGTCGCCCGCGGCGTACGCGAAAAACTGGTTGGCGTGCGGCACACCCGGCTGCACGGCGATGAATGACGGCAGCTCGGCGGCGAACGAACGGGCCCACGCGACCGTGTCTGCGACGATCGGGAGCTGGTCATGCAGGCCGGCGAGCGCCGAGACGGCCTCCGCGGTCAGGTGGTAGATGGTGCCGCCCTGGCGGCGCCGCCACAGCCGCGCCTCCGCGATGAAGTCGGCCGGACCGAGCAGGGCGGCGCCGGCCATGCCGCCGAGCCCCTTGTAGAACGAGACGTAGAGCGAGTCGGCGAGCGCTGCGATCTCCGGCAGCGGACGGCCGAACCACGGTTGCGATTCCCAGATGCGCGCACCGTCGAAGTGCAGCGCTACGCCGCGGGCGCGGCATGCTTGGGAGAGCTCTGCCAGGTCATCCCAGGTCGGCAGCAGGCAGCCGGCGTCGCGCAACGGCAGTTCGGCGAGCACGGCGCCGAGCCTGCCGGGTATCGCCTCGAGGTGCCGCGCGGCCGGGGCCTCGAAGCCGCGGGTCAGGAGGCTGATCTCCAGGCCGTGCAGCAGGCGCGGGCCGTCTTCCTCGTGAACCAGCAGGTGGCTGAGGTCCGGCAGCGCCACCCGGCGGATGCCCGCCCGGTCGGTGTGAACCCGGAGCGCCACCTGCTGCGCCATGGTCCCGCTCGGGAAGAACGCCGCCGCCTCGACGCCGAAGAGCTCGACGAGCTCCGACTCGAGCCGCCCAACCGGGCCGGAATCGCCGTAGAGGTCCCACTCCTCGATGCCAAGCTCGGCGCAAGACCGCGCCAGGTCAGCGAAGGCCTGTGCCGGCGAACGGAAGACCTGCCCTGAGACGGCGTCGGGACAGGACCTTGAGGCGGTGCGGATGCGCGTGGCGAGATCGTCGGAAGGCATGACCGCTATGGTAGATCGCGCAAACCGTGCCGATTGACGCGTAGGCGCCGCAGCTGGGCCAAAGCGGGCCGTGGGCCTCGGTGCCAGCCATCTGTGGCGTGTAGAACGGGTGTTCAACCGGCGTCGGGCGGCCACGAGGACGCTGGCGGTCTACGCTTTCTGCGTATATGGACGATGACCTTTGCTTCACGCCCGCCGTTGAGCTGGCGCGGCTGCTGCACTCCAGGGAACTGTCGGCACGTGAGCTACTCGACGCGTTCCTGAACCGGATCGGTCGGGTCAACCCCCGGCTCAACGCGATCGTGACCCTGGTAGAAGAGCGCGCTACCGCCGAGGCCGCGGCGGCTGATGAAGCGGCTGCGCGCGGCGGCAGGCTCGGCGTGCTGCACGGGCTGCCGATCGCCGTGAAGGACCTCGCCGACACCGCGGGCATCCGCACGACCTATGGTTCCCCGCTGTTCGCCGACCACGTGCCGGACGCCGACGCCCCGCATGTCGCGCTGCTGAAGGCGGCCGGAGCGGTGATCATCGGCAAGACGAACACCCCGGAGTTCGGCGCGGGATCGCAGACGTTCAACGCGGTCTTCGGTACGACCCGCAATCCGTGGGACACCCGGATGACGCCGGGCGGGAGCAGCGGAGGCGCCGCGGCTGCGGTCGCGGCCGGCCTGCTGCCTTTCGCGGACGGGTCGGACCTCGGGGCCAGCGTCCGGAACCCCGCCGCGATGTGCTCACTGGTCGGGCTTGCGGACCACGCCGGGCACGATCCCGTCCGGCGGCGACTTCTTCAATCCGCTCTCTGTCGTCGGTCCGATCGCACGGTCGGCCGCCGACGCGGCCTTGCTGCTGGCCGGGCATGCGCGGGCACGACCCGGCGCTGCCGCTGGCCCGGCCGGGCGCGCACGCCACCGCCCCGGACACGGGGGCGCAGTGGACGGCGGACGGCGTCGCCGGGCTGCGGGTCGCGTGGAGCGCCGACCTCGGCGGGCTGCCCGTCGAGCCGGAGGTCGCCCGGGTGCTTGCGCGGGCACGTGAAATGCTGGCCGCGGCCGGGTCCGTCATCGTCGACGCCGAGCCCGACCTGGCCGACGCGGACGAGGTGTTCGGAGTCCTGCGGGCCGTCATGATGGCCGGCCGGTACGGTTCCCTGCTCGAGACCGCACGGGATCAGTTGAAGGACACGCTGATCTGGAACATCGAGCAGGGCCTCGCGCTGACCGGGCCGCGGGTCGCCACCGCGCAACGGCAGCACAGCGAGATCTTCGCCCGGATGAAGGCGTTCCTGCGCGGCTATGACGTGCTCGCGGCCCCGACGGTTCAGGTCGCGCCGTTCCCGGTGGAGCGCGAATGGGTGACCGCGGTCAACGGGATACCGCAGGACACCTATATCGACTGGCTGCGCAGCTGCTCCCGGATCACCGTGACCGGCCACCCCGCCGTCTCGGTCCCGGCTGGCTTCACCGCAGACGGCCTGCCCGTCGGCCTGCAACTGGTGGGCCGCTACGGGACCGACGACCGCTTGCTGTCCATTGCGGGGGCGGTCGCCCGGGTTCTCCTCCCGGAACCTGCCCGCCCTGTGTCACTTAACGCCCGCGATCGTTGACCCATCGCCCGGGCCGGCGTGCGGTGCCTTGACTCTCCCACGGGGGCAGGCTGCAGGGTGGTGCCAACTACCCACCGAGGAGACATGCCATGAGCAGTTCTCTGCCGGTCCCGGTCCGGGGTTACATCGACGCCATGCCGGTGACCATCGGCGACTCGCTGGCCAGGCCGGCGGGCACTCGTCACCGGCGGCAGCAAGGGCACGGGCGCGGCCATCGCGGGCCGGCTGGCCGAGGGCGGGGCCACCGTGATGACCACCGCCCGCACCATGCCCGGCGGCTACCCCGATCCCGGCCTGTTCGTGGCCGCCGACATCAGCACGCCTGGCGGCGCGCAGCAGGTCATCGACCGCGTCCGGGAGCGCTTCGGCGTCCTGGACATCCTGGTCCACACCGTCGGCGGCTCGCACGCGAGCCCTGGTGGCTTTGCCACACTGAGCGACGCGCAGTGGCAGGACGAGCTGAACCTGAACTTGCTCGGCGCGGTCCGCCTTGACCGGGGGCTGTTGCCCGCGATGATCGAGGCCGGGTCCGGCGTCATCGTGCACGTGTCGTCGATCCAGCGGCGCATGCCACTGTATGAGGCAACGCTGGGCGTTCGTCATCGATGGCGGCACCCTCCCCACCACTTGACCGCCGGCACCGGCCACGACGCGGCCGTCGACATCGCCGGCGACTTCCCCGGCAGCCCCGTCACCCTGACTTTCCATTTCCAGTTCGCGGCCAGCGGGCGCATCACCACCCTCACCATCCGCCCCTGACCAGGTTCAGCTACGGCGACAGATCGCGGGCGACGCCTGGCGGCCACCGTGCCGCTTGCCCGCAGGAAAGCAGTGACGTACAATTTTTTGTACGTCACTTTGGGCTGGTGGAAGGGGACTGCGGATGAAGACGCTGACTTACTCGGAGTCTCGTGCTCATTATGCCGAGACCCTTGACGCAGTCGTTGACGACCGTGAGGAAGTCATCATCACCCGCGCCGGGCACGAGCCTGTGGTGATCGTCGCGCTGTCCGAGTACGAGTCCCTCAAGGAATCGGCCTACCTGCTGCGCAGCCCCGAGAACGCGCGCCGCCTGCTGGCGTCCATCGATCGGCTGGAGCACGGCGGCGGCACCCAGCGGGACCTGCTGGGGTGAAGCTCGTCTGGGACGAGTCCGCCTGGGTGGACTACGTCTGGTGGCAGGCACAGGACCGTAAGGTCCTCAAGCGCATCAACGCGCTGGTCACCGACATACAGCGCAACGGCAACGAGGGAATCGGCAAGCCCGAGCCCCTCAAGCACGGCTTCCAGGGCTACTGGTCACGCCGCATCACCGATGAGCACCGTCTCGTCTACAAGATCGTCGAAGGCGAGATCCGGATAGCAGCCTGCCGTTACCACTACGAGCACTGACCACGGCATCCACCTTCCACCAACCGCCCGGGCGGAGGTCATGATACTCAAGCGCGCCGAGCCGTTCTGGGCGCCGGCGGCCTCCGGTCATTGGCTGACTTGGCGGGCAGATCGGGGCTTACTGTCCTGCGGCACATAGTGCTCTTGCTGCGATCTCAGTCGGTGATGCCCGGGGCAGGTGCGTGAGTGCCGGTGAGGGTGCCGGGATCGTGACCAGCGCGGCGGAAGAGCTGGAGGGAGCCGAGGGGCTTGAAACCGGCAGCTAGCAGCGCCCGGCAGCTAGCTGCGTTGCCTGGTGCCACGGCTGCCACGGCAAGCTGGCCTGAAGGGACGGCGCTCAGGGCATCACGGACCAGCTTTGCTCCGCCGCCCGTCCCGCGGCGGCCAGGTTCGAGCTCGAAGCTCAGCTCGGTGAGCCCGGCGATTCCCGTGCTGATGACGGCCAGGGCCGAGCGGCGCGGATCCTGGTAGCCCCATGAACCGCGGGTGATCCCGGAGGCCGCCCGTGCTGCCGCCACGGCTTCCCGCGGCGCCCGGCTACCGGTGGCCATCACCAGATGGCCTGCTGATGGCGGGAGCCCGGGTGCTCCTGTTTTAGCGCAGGCCGGTGAAGAATTCCCGCAGGTCGCGTTCCAGGAGGTCAGGGGCGAGCAGCGCGGCGAAATGTCCGCCGCGCTCGAATTCGGTCCAGCGGGCCACCTTGTGCTGAGTCTCGGCGAACCCATGGACCGTGCGCTCGGGGTGGGGCAGGCACAGGGCAACATCGCCCTCGACTCACCCAACAGCGTCCTGACTGGCAGATCGGCGCCGTCTGGCTGGTTGGTGACACGAGCGTGCACATCGCGTTACGGCTGGGCGGTCTGCAGGCCGACTCCAGGCTGGAGTCCCTCGTTGCTGACTATTGCCTGCAGAGCGGCAACGTGCCCGGCGTAAGCCGTCCGCCCGGTGCTCGTCAAAGACACGCTGGTCCGTGCTCGCCCCGCACCCGTGGTCTTGTGCACGTCGACGTAGCCGGCCTCGTGCAGGACCCGGATGTGCTTGGACAAGACCGAGTCAGCGACTCGAAGGGCCTCTCTCATCGTCGCGAAGTCAGCGGAGTCGACCGCGGACAGTATCGCGCAGATCTGGAGCCTGTTGGGCGCGTGCACTATCTCATCGAAGCGGGCAGCCGTACTCATCAGCTGGCCTGCAGGCGCACTTGGAGCAGCCGGTCGGTCCAGCGGCCGAACACGACGGTGAGAGGCACGGCCAGGATCCCCGCCGCCAGGAAAGCCCCATGTATCTCCCGGCCGAGCCCGAGCCAGCATGCGGCTGCGATCAGTCCGGTCAGGGCCAGGACATGGGCAGCGTAGACGGCCCACGTGCGCCAGTCGAAGTACTGGATCGCGACGCCCACGCGCTGCTGGTTCCACCACATCAGCGCACCGCAGGCAATGGTGTAGACAGCGACCGACCAGGCGAACAACATCGCGCTGCGAATCTCTGCCTCCGCGATCACCACCCCGGCGAGCAGCCCGAATGCCGGGTGGAACCAGCATGGCGCGATGACGCGGTCAGATAGCCAAGAACGGCTGGCGTCGATGGCCGCGAGGGCGGTTGCTGCCTCGCCCGTTGCCATCCCTGTAGCCTCACTGCTGGGTCCCGAATGACTTTCCATGATGGAAACTGTACCCGCTACTTTCCATCATGGAAAGCCAGGAACCGTATCGTATGCCACAGCCCGCGGCCAGCATCGAGGTTCAGCATGACGAGGTCGTCGATCGACCATCCGAACGACACGTCGGTGCGCACCCGGTATGGGCGCAAGCGCCGGGTCGTCAGCCTCGCGGCCGCCGGGCTGCTCGCCACGGGCGCCTTCTTGCTGTGGGGTCCGGTTGGCCTCGGCAACGGCCCGCTCAGCGCGGCCGTTGGCGTCGGGTCGGGAACAGTCCACCCAGGCGGACCGGTCGGGTTCGTCATCCCTATCCACAACTCGGGAGGTTCGCCTGCTGTCGTGGACGGGCTGGACCTGATCGGCGGAACTAGCTACCCGGGTCCGCACGTGCTCGGGCTGGAGGTCCTGACCTCGGGTGCCTGCGGCGGCCCCTGGCCGGCTCGTCAGGCGGTCCGGGGTTTCGCGCTCGTCGGCTGTGGCGGCACTGATGCAGGCGCGCTGATCGGGCACGGGGTCGGCCCGACTCACCCGGTCAGCCTTGGATTCCCCGCAGCCGCCGAGATAGCGGCACCACGCCCGGGCACCTGCTGGGTTATGACCAAGGTCGTCGTGCACTATCACGTGGGCATCAGGCATTACAGTGCCACCGGAGCCTCCCGGCTCGCGGTCTGCGCCGACTCAGCCCAACTCAACGCCGCGATGAAGGCAGCAGAATTAGAGTCCTAACACCGGATTCCGCATGTGAGATGATGCCAGCAGGCGGCGGTATCGCTCCCGCCTTCCCGCAAATCACATGGCCTTGGCGGCGCTTGACAGAGTTGCCACTGCGGCTGTGGCCCTGATAAGACGACACGAATTTCGTACTTGTCGCCGATCCGCTCCTGTTCCGCGGCGCTGGCGGCATTGTTGATCTCTCCGAAATAGTGCTCGATGCCGCCGGGGACAGCGATGAGCAGCAACCGGGCCTCGCCTTCATGAGCGCGGAAGGTATGCGCAAGCCCTCGCGGCAGGAAGACGAAGCTACCCGGGGGCGCCTCGAACGCCTCGTCGCCGCATGTCCCCGCCACCGTGCCCGCAAGCACATAGAAGCACTCGTCTTCGTGGGTGTGAACGTGGCGCGGCGGCCCTTGGCTGATGACCGACTCCATCACCGTCACCGCGCCGCCAGTGGACGCCGCCGTGGCTTTCACGTCCGGACCGCCTCCGGTGACTCCCCCGCCCGGGCCGACAACGTATCCCGCAAGATCTGGCACGGATCAGATTATGGCAGCGGTCTGCTCAGTTGGTTACTCGGACGACAGAGCCCATGACTTCCGCCTGGTCGTCATGGCCTGCTACCTGGTGGGCGAAACTGGGATTTAACCAGTGACCTCTTCCGTGTCAGGGTGTGGGTCAAGCGCGTTCTGTAGCGCTATACGGTTGCTGACCTACAGTTTTTATGGCGCAGGCAACATTCGTATCGCTGCTGACGCGGCCAAGGTGGTCGATTTCGTGATCACCCGCGCGTCGCCTGGCTTGGTCAGGCACGTCCAGGCGTGTCCGCCGTGCGCTGCGCCGCAGGGCAACGGTCACGACGATGGGCCACGAGGCCTCGACCGAGGTGGTCACGCGCTCAGCCAGCCCCAGCGTGCTGCCGCCCTGGGCCTCAGCCAAGAACCAGGCCAGCAGGGCGACGAACACGACGGTCACTGCGACTGAGCCGCCTACGCTGAGGATCTGCGGCCGTGCCGATCCGCGCCGGGCGACGAAGACGGGCCACACCGTGATCGTGATCGCTCCGAGCACCGTCCAGGCGAGGTGCCGGGAGGTTGGGCCGCTGGCGGGTTCCGGAGACGTGGCTATGCCGATAAGGGCCACGCCCGCGATGATCAGGAGGGCGCGCGCGCACCGGCGGATACCGGACAGGCTCGCGGCGGTCAGGAGATAGCAACCGCCTGTCAGGAACAGCGCTACGGTCATGACCCAGCGGTCGGTCCCGGTCTGGCCGGCCAGCTGGCTCACCGTATCCCGCACCGGGCTGTAGGAGGCCGGCTGGAGGGCGTCCGCGACCAGCCAGCCCGTGATCCCCACAATGGGTGACAAGGAGGCCGAGACGATCGTCCACCGCGAAACCGTGTGGTTCGGGCGGGCCGGCGACGTCGCCGAGCGCGCTAGGCGGCTGGCGGGAAAACCATGCTGACGGAGGACGTGACTGCTCATCGGGGTTCTCAGATCGCGCCAACGGCCGGGGAGGCCGGCAAGGCTGCCGTTCGCGGGCTGCTGCCGACCTGCGTCGGGTGGCCGGCCAGCCAGCCGGCGGCGAGCCGGTAGCCCTCGTCGATCAGCCGTGCGGTGTCTCGGAAGTCGACCGGGCTTGTGGCCTGGCTGGCGGGGGCGGGCAGCATGTGCACTGGACCATGGGAGGCGGCGACGTCATTGCGGGCCGCCAGGACGAGGAGCTGATTCAGCGCGTGATAGGCCAGCGGCATCGGTCCATGCAGCACCGACCGCGGCGCGTCGCATACGGCCGCGGGCAGCACGTAGCTGACCTGCGCGCCGAGGGCCTCGGCCTGCAGGACGGGAACGTCGGCTGACACTCCGCCGTCCACGAGCAGGCGCCCTCCCAGCTCCACCGGCGCGTACAGACCGGGGAAGGCGCACGAGGCGAGCAGCGCCGGGACCGTCTCGCCGCCGGAAAGCACGACCGCCGCCCCGGAGGCGAGATCGGTCGCCACGACGTGCGCCGGAATGGACGTGCCACTCAGTGTCCCTGCCAGCGCGGCGCTCTCGATCAGGCCGCGCAGGGCAGAATTGGCCACCAGCCCGTCCCCGTGGCCGGCGACCGCGGCGAGCGCCGTGCGGACCGAGAACGGCGCGACGTGCCGGCGGCGCAGCGACATCCACACCGACTCGAGTCGGCCGATGCCCGCCGGGCTCGGATCGCTGGCGAAGACGACTGCGTTGAGAGCACCGGCGGAGGTGCCGATGACCAGATCGGGCACCAGTCCCGCCTCGGTCAGCGCCCGTACCATGCCCACCTGCGGTGCGGCCAGGGTGCCGCCGCCCTGGAAGACGAACGCGACCGGGCCCGGCGCGGTGGGGGGCCGACGGTCACGCAGGTGGCGCACATTGCAAAGGGACCTGAGGCTTTCGGGAAGACTCATTTGATCTCCTCATAACATCGACAACTGGCTAGGGCTGTCCACTTCTTTGACCACGCTAGCCGTAACTGGATAACCCTGTCCAGATCGCTTCGGGTGGGCTACCCTGTGCTTGTGGTCACGAGGTCAGGGGGAGAGGTGCGCCGCAGCGATGCCCGCGATAACCGGGACCGGATCCTGGCCGCGGCCGCGCAGGCATTCGCCGCCGAGGGGCTCAGCGTCAGCTTGGTCGAGATCGCGCGGCGCGCCGGGGTCGGCAATGCCACGCTGCACCGCAACTTCACCAAGGAACAGCTCATCGAGGAACTGTTCCAGGACTGGTACGCCCGTCGGCGAGCCATGGCTGAGCGTGCGCTGGCCGACCCCGATCCCTGGCACGGCTTTGCTAGCTTCCTCGAAGCCGTCCTGGCTGACGACCCCCCTAACCGCGCCATTGGCGTGGTGTTCGCGGTCCACTCAGGCTGGCGAGAGCGGTTCCACGCCATGATGACCGGCCTGCTTGCCCGCGCCCAGGAAGCCGGCGCGGCGAGGCGCGACCTGACCACCGAGGATGTTGTCCTCGCCCTGCTGGGGGTCGCGGGCACGATGAACATCACCGCCCAGAATTCACCGGACCAGTGGCGGCGTCAACTCGCGATCGCGCTGGACGGCATGAGGGCCCTGGGCGCACAGCCGCTTCCCGGCCTGCCGTCCTCTCCCGATCAGATCGACAGCGACCTCTGCCGATGGGGTTCCGGCGTCCTGCGCAATAGCAACACGTTGCGGTGAGGGGTCGGGAAGCGGCTGATTATGCTGGTGGCCGCCGGTACCCGTGCGTGGACCGGACGGGCAGAGAGAAGGACACGCTATGCGGCGAACGATGCTCAAATCGAAGATCCACCGGGCGACCGTCACCCAGGCCGACCTGCACTATGTGGGATCGCTTACAATCGACACCGGCCTCATGGAGGCGGCCGACCTGCTGGCGGGGGAACAGGTGCACGTCGTTGACATCAACAACGGTGCCCGGCTGGAGACCTACGTGATCGAGGGTCCCCGCGGCAGCGGCGTCATCGGGATCAACGGCGCCGCGGCGCGCCTGGTTCACCCCGGAGACCTCGTCATCATTCTCAGCTACGCGTCGCTCGACGACGCGGAGGCCCGGACGTTCGCCCCTCGGGTGGTCCACGTCGACGCGGGCAATAGCGTTCTCGGCACCGGGGCGGACCCCGCGAGCCGGCGCCGGACGCGGAGACCGTGCGCGGCGACGCGGTGCGCACCGGGTGACCAGCGCCCCGCGCGACTAAAAGGAACACCCCGCTCGCTAGGATGCTGCCTGGCCTTTTCCTCGCGTCCGGTGAGGACCTGGAAGAGGAGCTCGGCGCCGCGGCGGTCGAGTTCCATGTAGCCGAGCTCGTCGACGCAGAGCAGGTCGACGCGGCCGCAGCGGTTGATGGTCTTAGAGAGCTGCCGGTCGTCGGCGGCCTCGACGAGCTCGTTGACGAGCTTGGCGCCGGAGGGCGAGAGCCGCTCCGCTTGCCGCCTCAGTACTGTGACTTCGTATGACCGGCACCGAGATCGAGATCACCGCAGACCTGGTCCGCGACCTGCTGCAGGAGCAACATCCAGACCTTGCCGGGCTGGCCATCCGTGAGGTGGCGGGCGGCTGGGGCAACCAAATGTGGCGTCTCGGGGACGAGTTGGCCGTGCGAATGCAGCGCATGGATCGCACCCCGGAGCTCCAGCTCAAGGAGCGTCGGTGGCTACCTGTGCTGGCCCCGCTCCTGCCGCTCCCGGTGCCGACCCCGGTGCGGTTCGGCGAACCGTCCGAGCGCTTCCCCAAGCACTGGACCGTGATGACGTGGGTTCCCGGCGAGCCGCTTGACCACGGCTCGATCAGCCGCGGCGCCCACGCGGCCGATACTCTGGCGGGTTTCCTCCAGGCGCTCCATGTGGAGGCGCCCGCCGAGGCGCCGATCGCTACGGACCGCGGTGCCCATCCCAGGAACTGCACGGACGGCTTCGAGAACTTCTTCCAGGCCGTTGCCCCCGACGACATCGCTGCCGACGTCCGGGCCGTCTGGGACGACGCCGTTGCGGCCCGGGCGTGGGAGGGTCCGCCGGTGTGGGTGCACGGCGACCTCCATCCCGCGAACGTCGTCGTCTCGGACGGAACGCTCTCGGGGATCGTCGACTTCGGTGACATGTTCGCCGGCGATCCAGCGTGGGACCTCGCCGCCGCATGGGTGCTGCTACCCGCGGGCACATCCTCACGGTTCTTCGACATGTACGCGCATGCGGACGAGGCGGCGATCCGGCGCGCCCGCGGGCTGGCCGCTATGAAGAGCCTCTTCCTGATGCTCATGGGGCAGAACGGGGATCGGGGTCTTCCCGGCGGCAAGCCTCACTGGGGACCTGCAGGCCGGGCGGCACTCGATCGTGTTCTGAAGGGTGTTTGATGCGCGCTTCGTTGAAGCTATTGTCGATCTTGTTTTCCCTACACAGGCGCCGTTCCCCGTAATTGCCAGGTCGCGAAGGCGGGGTGTCGTGGCCTGCGAGTCGCTGTTGTCCAGTTCCTCTAGGCGGGCAACACGGAGTGAATCGACTAGTGTTTGGGGAGCGGCGAAGCGTTCCATTCAGGCGAGGCTCGACGACAACAACCGGTAGTGAGCGACCGTGACGAAGCCCATCCTACGATAAGCTGATTCCGCCATGATGCTTGCCGAAAGTGTACCGATCCTCAACCCCGCCTCGCGGCCGGCGGCGAGCGCATTGGAGGTGAGTGCCGTTCCGATTCCGAGCCTACGGTATTCCGGATACGTGCTGACGAGGTAAACGCTTGTTGCTCCCTGGCTGAGCCAGGCCACGGAGGTGCCTACCACGTGGTCATCGGATCGGGCAGTAAACTGGATCATTTCTCCGTCTTTGTTGCCGTCGAAGGCGAGCAAGCGATCGATAGTGGTAGAGATCCCCTCTGGTGGAATTCCGGAGACAGCTGTGTACGCGGCTACGAATTCGGCGAGTTCATCCGGGCCGTCGACCCGGGTAATTACCACGCCATCGGGAGTAGTTGTCGGTTCTAGTTGGGTCAAGTCGATTGCCATTATCGGCAGTCGGCCGATCTCGGTGGCGCCTCCGGCAAGCAATGCATCGGTCAGTGCGGGATCAAGGTCAGGGCCCATCCACCACAGCCAAGGAGTCCCATCGAGCCGACGGTGAGCCTCGGCCATGGCCTCGTCAGGGCAGCGACCGCGAATCTGGACCACCCCATTGAGGCCCGCATGGGGGATTCCGCTGTGGTAGGTGAGTAGGCTCGGATCGCGCCTTCCAGACCCGTCTCGGTCCCAGCCGAGAAGGAAAGCCCGGTGGCTGGCGAGCTGCGGAGCCAAGTCCTGGACCGATTCTGCGAAAGTCATACGACTATTCAACCGCGACCCACGTTCTGCAGCTCCGCGAGGCCTAGCCAGGATGGAATCAGCTCACTGTCCTGGGCACGCGGCGGGCACGCCTTGGCTAGCGTACTGATCCCGGGCTGCCGGGCAACGAAAGCGAGCTGTCGCTAGACGCAGGTCACGGCACGGACAGGCGGCTCCGCGAGCTCACCCGCCCCGCCGTCCTCGTCCTGGACGACTTCGCCATGCGCGAGCTCACCGCACCCCAGGCCGACGACCTCTACGAGCTCATCAGTGGCCGCGGCGGAACGACACGGCCAAGCGCGCCGAGGGCCAGCCCGTGCCCCTTAGTTGCCGGAGTCCGCGTCTACAGAAGCAGAACCCCAAGGCCAGGGTGGAGTTGCCAGTTGGACTGCTGAATGCGGACGTCGATCTCGCGTATCTGCCTGGCCAGGTCGTCGGCCTGTGACCGAAGCTGCGCAACGGGCAGGGTGGTCAGCATCTTGAGCTCTGATCGCAGCTGCCGTCACTGTGACTGCTGAGGTGCCAGAAAGCACACCGCTGAGGGGAACGCTGGATAGGTGCTTTCTTAGATGAGTGATTCTTTATGAGGATCTTGACAGCATTTGTCGGCACCGGCTAGCGTCCGCTTCATGTCGCGTGATCCGATACACCCGTCTCGTCCTGCGAGACAAGATGAGGGGCAGCCGGTTCAATCCCTGCTGCGGGGCCTGGATGTCCTCACCACTGTGCTCGATAGCGCGAAGCCGATGTCCCTGGCCGAGATCGCCAAGCAGACTGGGCACCACAGGGCGACCGTGTATCGCATCCTGCAAACCTTGGCGGGGGCTGGCTACCTGAGCGTGAGCCCGACCGAGCCGACGTATTCGATCGGACCGCGGCTGCTCGGCTACCTCCGGGGTCCGGCACTCGACGCCGCGCTGCACCACCGGACGCTGCCGCTGCTGAAGGAGCTGGCCGAGACGTCGGGCGAGACGGTCGCGCTCTTCCTCCCGTCGTGGCCCGACCTGATCTGCGCGGCCTGCGTCCTGTCCGAGTACCCGATCCGTCGGCATCACAGCGTCGGCGACGTGGCGGCGATGACGCAGGCAGCTCCCGGCCGCTCCTACCTCGCGTTTGTCCCGGAGGGCCACGTCGACTCCGCGCTCAGCCTGCGGCCGCTCACGCCTGCCACCCCGCATTCCGTCGCCTCGGAAGAGGAGTTCAGGCAGCGGCTGAAGCAGGCGCGGGCGGACGGCTACGCGTTTTCCGAGGCGGAGACCAACGAGGGCATGGGCGGTCTTTCCGCCCCGATCTTCTCCAGCGGAAGCGAGCTTCCCGTCGCGGTCGTGAGCATTTCAGGCCCGACGTTCCGCTGGAACTTGACCCGGATTAGGGAATTCGCCCCGACGCTGTTGGCGGCCATCAGCCAGTACCAGCAGCAATTCGACTCCAGCCAGCCAGAGCGTCCTGCTCACTAGCGCGATGAGGGAATGAGAAACGTGGACAAGGTCAAGGCAGTAGCCGCCACAGGCCAGCTCGGCACCGGGTTTCACACCGAGAGCTTGGAGGCGGCGTGCGCGGGCGCGGACTTTGTCGCCTGCGACGGCGGCTCGACCGACCCCGGCCCCCACTACCTGGGCTCGGGGAAGACACAGTCCTCGCCCCCCGCGGTCGCGCGTGACCTCGGGCGGATGGTCCAGGCGGCCGTCGACCACAGCATTCCGGCGCTCGTCGGGTCGGCGGGCACGGCCGGCGGCAGGGTTCACGTCAACATGACCGAGGAGATCCTGCTTGAGGAGGCGCGCAAACGGAGGCTGAGCTTCCCTTACGCGAAGATCCACACCGAGCTTGACCGGGAGGCGGTGGCGCTGGCCTTCCGGCGCGGGGAACTGCGCCCGCTGGACAACGCGCCGGACATCTCCGAAGAGGCGATCGTTAGCTGCACGCGGATCGTCGCGATGGCGGGTCCCGAGCCGTTCGAGGAGGCGCTGCGGCGCGGAGCCCAGGTGGTCATCGCGGGCCGGTCGAGCGACACCTCGCTCTATGTCGCGGTCCCCCACATGAAGGGGATTCCGTACGGCCCCGCCTATCACGCGGCGAAGACGCTCGAGTGCGGCGCCGCGTGCGCCAGGGAACGCAAGTACCCAGACTCGATGGCGGCGGTCCTCGACGCGGACGGCTTTACCGTCGAACCGCCCAACCCCGAGTTCGTCTGCACCCCGCAGAGCGTGGCGTCACACACGCTTTATGAGAATGCGGATCCGTTCATCCTAGTCGAGCCCGGCGGGACGCTCGACACGACGAACGCCGTCTACAGCGCGGTCAGCGACCGGGCGGTACGGGTCACCGACAGTACGTTCACCCCCGCAGAGCAGTACACGGTCCGGCTGGAGGCGGCGCGGCTGGCAGGCTACCGGACCACCGTCATCGCCGGGATCCGCGACCCTCTCGTGCTGGCGCAGCTCGGCTCGTTCATCGACAGCGCCAACGAGCGTATTTACTCCAAGATCGCTGACAGCCTGGACGTTGACGCGAGTCAGTACAAGATGCGGTGGATCATCTACGGCGGCAGCGGCGTCATGGGGCCGCTGGAGCCGTCGCCGGCTATCGAGGGGCACGAGGTCGGAGTTGTGATCGACATCGTCGCGCCGACGCAGCAGCTTGCCTCGGCGATCGGCTCGATCGCCTGGCACACGGCACTGCACCATCCGATCAAGGAGTACTCGGGCCTGGTATCGAACCTCGCCTTCCCCATGTCGCCGCCGGCGCTGGACGCGGGACCTGTCTTCGAGTTCGCGGTCAACCACGTCTGGGCGATCGACGACCCGCTGTCCATGTGCGAGATCGAGTTGCTCAGTGCATAGCGGATATGCGCATAGCGGGAATTGCCGCCGCACCGATAACAGTCGAAGGGATGACTTACGTGGCAGAACTGTGGGAGATCTCAAAGCTCATCAGAAGCAAGAACGCCGGACCATGGGATCTCACGATTGACCTGATGTTCGACAGTCGGTCGAGCTATGACCTGGTCGTGCGGTCGCCTCTTTCCTCGGCCGCGACCTATTCGGATCTCTACAAGGTTGACGAAGACCGTGTCCGGGTGTTCCAGCACCCGGCCGCCCTGGCGATCAAGGTCAGCATTCCGCGGCCGACGCCGGCCGGGGCGCTGGCAGAAACCGACGTTTTCGGCGGCCAGTTCCACAGCCCACTGGTCCGTTTCGAGATCCCAACGGAAACCGGGCCTGCGGGCGCGTCGGAGACCAAGTCTGAGAAAGGTGGGCGCAGTGAGCGTGGATGAGCAGAGCGCGGATTCCATTTCCATCAGGGCGGCGCTGCCTGAGATAGACCTCATCAAGGACGAGGAACTGCGCCGGGCCGTTATCGAGATCTGGGCGGAAACCCTTCAGGAGAGCGTCTGGACGGACCTTGAGGCGGTACCGAAGAACGCCGAGCTGCCGGGAATCCGCAAGCTCGCGGTCCATACTCGCAGCGTGACCCAGCTGGCTCTGGCCTGCGCGACCGTCATCAAGGAGCAGCACGGCATCGATTTCGACCAGGACAAGCTGGTCGCGGCCGCCATACTGCACGACGTCAGCAAGCTACTAGAGAACGAGCCCCAAGAAGAGAACGACGACGCACGAAAGTCGAAGTTCGGCAAGCTTATACAGCACGGCGAGTTCGGTGCCCACAAGGCATGGGAAAAGCATCTCGACATCGAGATCGTGCACAACATCCTGGTGCATACAAGAGCGTCAAGGACGCTGCCTTCCACCTGGGAGGCGATCGTCGTCCATTATGTGGACTACCTCGACTCCGATGCCTTGCTGTTCACGCACGGGAAAAAGCTCCTGCTGACTAAGTAGCGGCTTACCCGCAGGTCCTCGCGAATCCCCTCGTGCGGACAAATGATGTTACTTGTCGAGCCCGTAGATTCGATGACGAAGTGGCCGGGTGCTCTATGAGTGAGAGCAACGAAAACAGACCGCGAGACAGCGTGGACGGCGGCGGGCGCGAGCTTGCCCTTGCCAGGGAGTCCGAGACAGGGACGGTTCCGCTGCCCGTCGATCTCGGCAGCCAGAACGGAAACGGGACCGGAGACGATACTGTCGTGCCTCCCGTGACTCCTGCCAGCGGGGCGCAGGCGTCGCCGGGCGGCTCACGTTCGGGCGTGGTCACGGCGGGCAACGCCATCGCGGCGGCGCTCGCGGCCATCCAGATCACGCTCCTGCTGGCATCGGGGGTGGTGATCGTCTGGGAGGTTGTCTCACGGTACTTCCTGCGCGAAGACTTCACCGCGTCGACCGACATCCTGACCTTCATGTTTGGCTGGCTGGTCTTCCTCGGCCTGCCCCGGGCGATCTGGAAGGACTCATCGCCGAAGCTGGGCCTGGCCAAGTCGTTCCCGAGACGGATCGGCGATTACCTGCCATCGCTCGGGATCGGCGCGACCTTCGCATACTTCGGGTTGCAGCTCTGGTCATACATCCAGCTGTTCCCGAGCGAGCAGAGCACCCGGCTGCCCACGCTTGGCATCCCGTTCTACTACGCAACGCTGGCCATACCGATCACGAACGTGCTGTGCATGCTGCTGCTCGCGCAGCAGCTGATCACTCGCGGCACGTTGGTGCGCAACCTGGCGGCCGCCGTCGCCGGCGTGGCGTTCGTCGGCGTGCTCGCGTCGTTGCACATCATCCCGCAGGTCGCCGCGCTCATCGCGGTCGTGGTGCTGCTGGCCGTTGACTGCCCGATCGCGGTCGCCCTCGGTGTGGCGGGCGAGGCCATGATCATCAATGGGTCGTTCGGCGGCATCTCCGCCGCGGCCTCGGAGCTTGCGGACCCGATGAACAACATCGCGCTGCTCGCGGTCCCGCTGTTCATGCTCATGGGCACGCTCTTCGCCAACAGCCGCCTGGCACAGGACCTGAGCGTGTTCATCCGCTCGATCGTCGGCTGGCTGCCTGGTGGTCTCGGGGTGGGCTCGGTGGTGACCGCCGCCGTCTTCGCTAACGTGTCGGGTTCCGCGATCGCCGACACCGCGGCGATTGGCAACGTCTACATCCCGGAGATGCTCAGGGCGGGCTATAAGCGCGAGCAGGCCGCGGCGGTGCAGGCGGCCGCGGGCGTGATCGGCGTGATCTTCCCGCCGGCCGTCGCGATGATCCTCTTCGCCTCGATGGCCAACATCAGCGTGGCGCCGGTCTTCGAGGCCGTTGTGGTGCCCGGCCTGATGATCGCCCTGGGCATGGCGCTCGTCGCGATCTGGGCAGGCAGGCGCAACCGGCTCGCGGTCGGCGGCTTCCGTGCCGCGAACGTCTGGCGGTCGCTGCCGCCTGTCCTGCCGGTCCAGGGACCCGGCAAAGTCGTTTATGCGGTCTGAAGCAGCGTGAGCGTGCGCTTGGGGTCGCGGGCGTGGTGGCGGTTGGCGGCGGCGATGTTGTCGTGGCCGTCCAGGCGCAGGAGGCTGATGGCCAGGCTGCGCAGCGTTGCCATGACACGGGGGGCGTTTCCGGTTCTGACCAGGGACTTGTCTTCCTGGTAGGTGACGTCGCGGACCCAGTGGAGCCTGTTCTCTATGTGCCAGTGGCCGCGGACCCAGGCGGCCAGGGTGGCCGCGTCGGCCGTCCGGTCGCTGGTGATGAGGTAGACGACCTCGACGGTCTTCTTCCCCTTCTTGGTGACGGTGCGGCGGACCTGCGCGACCTGGGCGGCGCCGGCGAACTCGATCCAGGCCGGCGCCAGCGCGGCCTTGATCGTGCGGCGGGCCCGGCGGCCGTGGCCCGTGCTCACGGACGAGACGGCGGGGATGACGGCCCAGGGCAGCTTCTTGAGCTGCTTGTACAGCGTCGGCATGTTGGCCTTGACGGTCATCACGTAGTCCGCGCCGCCGGCCGAGTGATGGCCTGCGCGGTGTCGTGCTGAGTGTGCAGCGCATCGATCGTGATGACCGCCCCGGCCAGGCTGGCGAACGCTTTCAGCAGGTCCCGGACCGCGGGGATCTCGTTCGACTTCGCGTCCACGGCGACCTGGCCGAGGACCGCGCCGATGCCGTGCGCGAGCGCCGCGACCAGGTGCGGGGCCTTCCCGTCCTTGTCCTTCGCGCCGCGGACCGCCTTGCCGTCGATCGCGATCACCATCCGGCCGCTGACCTGCACGGCCCTCGTCCACAGCCAGGCGCCGAGGACCTGGTCGAGCACGTCGGGGCTGACCAGGGCGAACGCGCGCCGGAACGTGGACTCCTCCGCCGGGCCGCGGGCCGCGCCCAGCCCGGCCAGCACCTCCGTGCCGGCGTCGGCGGCCCACTGCCCGATCGCGGCGAACGACCTCGACCCCGCGATCACCGCCGCGATCGCCGACGGCGAGCAGCCCGGCCAGCGGATGCCGGCGGCCCCGTCTCTTCCGCGGGTCCGGGACCTGGGCAAGGAGATCGAGAAGGTACTGGCTGCGGGCAGCCGGAATGGACGAAGATGTCATCGGCGGGCGGGCGTCCCTCGTGGCAGGCGATGGTTAGCGTGAGAACTTCCATCGTTCCGCCCGGGCCCCGCCCGCCACCCGCAGACACGCCGGACGCTTCACCCGTTGTCTACGACACCGCAGGTCACAGCCTCATTTCACGACTTTGCCGTGTCCCTGCCTGCCGGTCCTCGCCGTACCGTTCATTCTCGACGGCGGGATCTTCTCCGGG
Source organism: uncultured Actinomycetota bacterium (assembly GCA_963748785.1). Lineage (GTDB taxonomy): Bacteria > Actinomycetota > Actinomycetes > Streptosporangiales > Streptosporangiaceae > Trebonia. The sequence goes on from CAVVKP010000014.1 coordinate 34,460, forward strand.
ATTTTCACTCCGTCCGAGTCCGGCGCGGTGGCGATCGTGTTCGCCGTCATCGTTATTGTCGCGATGCGCGGCATCTCATGGCGGAATCTGCGCAACTCGCTCGTGCAGGCTGTCGACGGCACGACGATGGTTATGTTCATCCTGACCGCCGTCTCGATGCTCAACTACGGCTTTCTCACCTCGGGCCTTGCCCAACAGGTGCAGTCGGTCGTGGCGCTCGGCGGTCATTCGGTGCTGCTGACCCTGCTGATCATCAACCTGATCTTCATGGTCGCCCACCTGTTTATGGAAACGGCGCCGGCGATTCTCGTGCTGGTGCCGATCGTGCTCCCTTCCGCGATGGCGCTGGGAGTAAGCCCGCTTCAGCTGGCCGTGATCGTAGGCGTGAATTCCACGATCGGGCAGATCATGCCTCCTGTGGGCGTAAGCCTCTACGTCAGCAGCCAGATCGCAAAAATCGAGGCGCGACATGTGGTGCGGAGCATTATCCCGTACGTGCTCGCCTCCACCGTCATTCTCGTGCTCGTGACGATTATCCCGCAGTTGTCATTGTGGCTGCCGAGCTGGTTCGGCTGACGACCTTAACCAGTGCAATCCGTAGTCATCGGAAAGAGGAAAGCATCATGAACGATTGGATGCGGCGTCAGGCCGCCGACGGGAGAAGAACCGGGAGACGACCCCTGCGCGGTACGCTGGCGGCCATCGGCACCGGCCTCGCCGCGACGTCCCTGCTGGCCGCGTGCGCCAGCGGTTCCGGCTCGTCCGTCTCGTCGGGCACTGGGGCCGCGGCAGGCGGTGGGAGCACGGTCACCGGCAAGGTCGCGCTCCAGCAGGCGGCGAACACTGCCACCGGGCGCAGCGCGGTCCTGTTTGCCAACCTGGTGAGCAAGTACTCCGGCGGAACGGTGGAGCTCACCGTCTACCCGGGCTCGCAGCTCGGCAGCGCCACCACGATGCTTCAGGGCGCGGAGGCGGGCACGATCGCGTTCTACGCCTCGCCCACGCTGGACTCGGTGGTGCCGGCCACCGACGCGCTCGAGGCTCCGTACCTGTTCCCGTCCGAGGCGATCGCGTCGAAGGTACTGAACAGCTCGGCGCTCGACCAGTCGCTGTGGAGCCAGTTCGACGGCCACAACCTCTCCTACCTGGGGTCGTGGATGATCGGCTTCGCCGACATCCTGACCGCTAACACGGCCGTCAACGCGCCGACCGACCTCAAGGGCCTGCGGATCAGGGTCTTCGAGCCGGTGGTCTCCTCGAAGATGTACAGCGACTTCGGCGGGACTTCGGTGACGCTGGACAGCACCCAGGTGTCGACCGGGCTGTCGACTCACCTCATCGACGGGGCGGACGACCCGCCGACCACGCTGGTCGCGAACAACTGGTACGACGGCATGCACGACCTGGCCATCACCAACCACGTCCTGGTCGCGGCGCCCGTCGTCGTATCCAAGGCGTTCATGGCCAAGCTGAGCAAGTCGCAGCAGGCTGCGGTGGAACGGGCGATGCAGGAGACCATCGTGCCGAACATGCAGGACGCGGACAAGAGCAACGCCGCGGCGCTGGCGAAGATGAAGAGCGCCGGGCTCACGGTTACGCACCCGAACGATGCCGCCTTCCGCTCTGCCACCTCTAATGTCCTCGGCTCGATCACCAGCACGTACCCGGGCGTGGTGGAAGCGATCAAGTCGGCGGTGGCTAGCGCAAGCACCGGCTGACCCTACACGGCGTGAGCAGCTTGGGCGACTCGGTAACTCAGACAGGAAGGGCTTGGACAACATGGCAGAAGCCGTCTACTCGCCGGAGGGCAAGCACGTCACCCGGGCGTACCCGCCGCTGCGAGAGGTCAGCGACCTCTCTGGGAAGGTAGTTGCCGAGCTGTGGGACTACAGGTTCCGCGGTGACGTGCTCTTGGGTGCGCTGCGCAAGCTGCTCACCGCACGCTATCCCGGCATCAGGTTCGTGCCGTTCGATCAGTTCGGGAACACCCACGGCGCCGAGGAGGGGGAGAACCTCGCCAGGCTGCCGGAGATCCTGCGGGCGGAAAAGGTCGACGCGGTTATCTCGGCAGTGGGCGCTTGAGGCTCGTGTACGCCCGCCGTGATGCGGGCCAGCTCGGCGGTGGAACTCCTCGGTCTGCCTGCCGTTTCTGTGGTGAACGTCGGCTTCGTCATGCTCGCCGAGGCGGTCGCCCGGCAGCTCGGCATGACCGATCCCGCGCTCGCCGTCTTCGAGGAAGCGATTATCAACCTGACTGACGACGAGGTCGAGCGCATGGTCGAGGAGGTGCTGATTGACCAAGTCGTCGCTGGCCTCACCCGGCCGGATCCGCGCAGCAGGGACACCGCCGCGACCGCGGCCACGGCGGCAGCGCAGGGCCCGTCCGTCGTTATCGACGGCGGTTTCGACGAGGTACAGGAGTACTTCCACGCCAGGCTGTGGACGGACGGGATGCCGGTCGTGCCGCCCACCGCGTCCCGGGTCGACGCGTTCCTCGCGACGGTGGCCGCCAAGCCCGACGAGGTGCTCGGCATCGCTAAGCCAGGCAGCTGCGAGCTGACAGTGCTGAACGTCGCGGTCAACGGCGTGATGGCTGGCTGCCGGCCCCAGTACATGCCAAGCCTGCTCGCGATCGCCAGGTGCCTGCTCGACGAAGACTTCCGGCTGGAGGACGCGGGCAGCACGCCAGGCTGGGAACCGCTGGTCATCTTCGGAGGCCCGGTGATCGAGGAGGTCGGACTGTACAGCGGCCAGGGCCTGATGCGCGTCGGGCAGCGGGCCAACACCTCGATCAGCCGCTTCACCAGGCTGCTCATGCGCAACGTAGCCCGGCTGCGCATCCCGCCGGGCGAGAACGACAAGGGCAGCATCGGCCTGGGCATGCAGGTAGCCATCGCCGAGGATGAGCAGTTCGTGCGGTCGATCGGCTGGCCCACCTTCACCGAGGACAGGGGCTTCGCCGACGGAGAGTCGGTGGTCACGGTGATGAGCGTGCTCGGAGTGAGCCAGCCGGTCTACACGGCCGGCCACGACGCACTGTCGCATCTGGACACGCTCGCCGACGTGATCGGTAAGCACTGGGCCTACTCATCGTGGGAGGCGGCACTGTTCCGCACGCTGCACCCGCTGCTGGTGATGTGCCCCGCCGTGGCCGAGGCCTTGGCGGCCGACGGCTGCGACAAGGACCGGGTCCGGCGGCACATCAGGGACAACACGCTGCTGCCAGCAGAGACGATCGTCCGCTACGCACGCAACGCCAACGGCATGAGGATCGACTTCCGCGAGCTGGTCGGCCAGGGCATCCTGCCGCCCGAGTACGCGGAGTCCGACGATCCAGGCCGGCTGGTCCCCGCGATTCCCTGGGCCGACAGGATCGGCATTGTCGTGGCAGGGGACCGCAACAGGAACCAGTCGCGGGGGTTCGCTCAGAACCACTGGCAGGGCCCGCCCACGAGCCGTCAGATTTGACATGACATAAAACCCGCGAGGAGCCAACCGATGATCGATGAAGGCACGGTAAACGCGGCACTCGACGTGCTTCGGCCCATGCTCAACGAGAACGGCTTCGGCCTGCGCGTGGGCAGGCTGTCCGCCGATGGCGTCGTCGAGGTCATCCTCGACGCCGGGCCTGAGGCGTGCCTTGACTGCTTGGCGCCGGAGGACGTGATGACGCAGATCCTCGATGACGCCATCCGCAAGCGGGACGCTGGGTTCGCCCGGGTCAGGCTGGTCAAGGCGGGATTCGAGTCGACGCAGCCGCACTGACGGCGGCTTCGGCCGCGGGTCTGCCTGGAGCGTCAGCCCGGAGACGGGTGTCAGGCTTGCCCGGGGCCGTCGGGAGAGCCGGTGCCGAACTCGGCACGCACCGCCCGCGTATGCTCGCCGCGCCGGTACGGCTCCCATGGCCGGCTCTTGGCCGTTCGTTTCGACGGGCGGCAGGAACGCGTCGATGTCCCTGCCAGGGTGCTGACCCGCCGGACGCGGTGCCTGGCGCGCAGCTGCGGGTGTCTGGTGAGCTCTTCGGGCGTGCGCAGCCGGGCGCTGGCGATCCCCGCCTGCTCGAGCAGCGCGATGACCTGCTCGCCGCGCAGGCCGGCGAATGACTCCTCGATGATGGCCGTCAGCACGGCGTTGCGGGAGACCTGGTCGGTATTGCTCGCGAAGCGAGGGGCCGCCGCCAGGTCCGGCTGCCTCAGGATGTCGCGGCAGAAAACGTGCCACTCCCTCTGGTTCTGGATACCGAAAAAGACGGAACCGTCGGCGACCTCGAACGGGTCGTACGGCGAGATGGACGGATGCCTCGCCCCCGTTCTCCTCGAGGGCTGGCCGCCGTATCGGGAGTAGTAGACGGGCTGGCTCCCTTGCTGCAGCTCTTCCCAGGTAGCAGGCCTAACGATTCGCGATGTTGGTCCACTGACGAACTCTGCTGATACCTGGAGACCCGGCTCAGCCGCGGTCGTGGAGGGTCACCTGGTAGCCGTCGGGGTCGGCGAACGTGAAGGTGCGGCCGAACGGCCCGTCGACGGGCGCCGAGACGATCGTCGTGCCGGCGGCGGCGAGGGCGTCGTGGATGTCCTGCGCGTCGGGGGCGTGCAGCCACAGCGCCATCCCCTGGCCCGGCTGCGCGACCGCGTCCAGGTCGGTGCCCGCAGCGACGTCGCGGACGGCGAACGCGATCGGCTTGGTGCCGAACACGATGGCGTGCGGCGGTCCCGCGTCGGAGCGCTTCAGCCCCAGGTACCGCTCGTAGAAAGCGGCGGAACGCTCCAGGTCGCGCACCTGCAGTGAAACGAAGTCGGGTCCGGTGATGGCCATGATCCTTGCCTCCTCGTTGGATGTCAGTCTTCTGACACACACAATGTATGTCAGACTACTGACATGAGTCAAGGCGAGCCCGGAATCGAGCTGGACACATCACTGGGGTACATGCTGAAGGCGGCCGCGAGCGCCCTGCACTCTGCCCTGGAAGCCGTGCTGAGGCCGCTCGGCATGACGATCACCCACTACGCCTGCCTGGAGCTGCTCGCCCAGCGACCGGGCCTGTCGAACTCCGAGCTCGCCCGCGGCGCCTTCGTCACCCGGCAGTCGATGAACGTGCTCCTGCAGGCCCTCGAACGTCAGGGACTCGTCGTCCGCCCGGCACAGGCACCCGTAGGCAGGGCCCTGCCGACCGAGCTGACCGCCCGCGGGCGCCGCCAGCTCAAGGTGGCCAGCGCCGCGGTTCGCCGCGTCGAGCAAGACATGCTGGCCAATCTGGATGCCGGCGAGCAAGATCAGATGCGGCGCCTGCTCACCGCGTGCATCGCCTCACTGACCGAACCGCCCGCATCGGCGACGTAACTGCTCCGGAATTTACGACTTTGCCGTGTCCCTGACGGAAGACGTGTGACGTATACGTGCCCGAAGGCAGTCGTCAACGCCACATCACTCTGTGGTCGGCGCGGAGATGGCTTCGGGCGCTCCACCCAAGACTTGGTCGGCCGCGACCATGGAGCCCACCGGGCCACCTGCGTCCGGCCCGCTCCAGACACTCGCCCGTGGTCTCACAACGGCCCATAGGGGCAGGGGGGAAGTACAAGGCAGGTCATACCGTTCACTCCGCGGCCCATCGTTGGCTCCTGGAGCCGGTTTCGGCCGTGTGATGGCAAGGCGGATAGCAAGAGACCCCCGGGAATTGGGCTCCCGGGGGTCTCGCGCATCGGCCTGGCCCTAGAGACTGTAGGGCCAGGAACTTCGTTTTCTAGGGCCAGCGAACCTGTTTGGCCAACGATCGGGGGTTCCGGGGGTCGTCCCCCGGGAAAGCACTGCGGGCCACCGGAAGGCGATCAAAGATCGCCAAACACGATGACCCAGCGCGTGGGCGATACTGGGATTGAACCAGTGACCTCTTCCGTGTCAGGGAAGCGCTCTCCCGCTGAGCTAATCGCCCGGGACATGGCACCGCGGCCGTAACCGGCCGGTTCATCGCCACGCGGAGAGACTACCAGAAGTTGGGCCCTGACATGGATTCGGCGGCGGTCCCGCTACCCGGCCGGGGTCGACCCCGGCGGCGTGGCGGCGGGCTGGCCTTCGCGGGTGGCTAGCTGGTCGGCGAATTCCCGCAGGCAGAATGCCAGCCTCGGCCTCCATGTTGTCCACGTTGATCTGCCGCGGGTCGCCGGGGGACAGGACGTAGATGGACAGCGGGTTGAGCTGCCCGTCGGACACCGAGTCGGCCGGGGACATCGCGTAGGCGACGAACAGCTGCGACGAGGAGTTGCGCAGCGTCAGCGGGGTGACCCATTCCAGCCGGCCGGTGGCCTTCGACCGGAGCAGGTAGTCGCCGAACGCCCCGGACCCCCGGCCGGGGCGAACAGCTACCGCAAGCGCGGTGGGATCACAGCCGCTCCTTGACCGCCTGTACGCCCGTCGCGCTGGCCTGTTGCAGCGGGAAATGGCAGGCGGCGACATGCCCGGGCCCGAATGACCGCGGCTGCGGCTCTTCATGGGAGCAGATGTCGCGGGCGAACGGGCACCTGGTTCGGAACCGGCAGCCGGACGGCGGGCTGATGGCGCTGGCCAGCTCGCCGGTGACGCCGGTCGGACGGGCGCCTCCGGGTGCCGCGGGCTCCGGCTCGGGAATGGCCGCGAGCAACCCGGCGGTATACGGATGGGCCGCACGCAGGTAGATGTCGTCGGCCTCGCCAACCTCGACGAGCTTGCCGAGGTACATCACGCCGATTCGGTCGGCCAGGTACCTGATGACCGCCAGGTCGTGCGAGATCACCACGTACGTGAGCCCGTGGTCGGCCTGCAGCCGCTTCATCAGGTTGAGCACCTGGGCGCGGATCGACACGTCCAGTGCGCTCACCGGCTCGTCCGCGACGATCACCTGAGGGTTGAGGGTGAGCGCGCGGGCGAGCCCGATGCGCTGCCGCTGGCCGCCGGAGAACTCGTGCGGGTAGCGGTCGACCGCGGTACCCGGCAGCCCGACCTCCTCCAGCAGTTCACGGACCCGCCTGGTCTGGTCCCTTCCTGTGCCGACGTGCTGAATCTCCAGCGGTTCGCGGATGATCGAGCCCACCCGCATCCGCGGGTCCAGTGACGAGTACGGGTCTTGGAACATCAGCTGCAGGTCGCGGCGGTGCTGGCGGAGCTCGCCGCCGCTCAGGTCGGAGAAGGTCTTGCCGCGCAGTCGCACATCCCCGCTGGTGGGCCGCTCCAACGCGACGATGAGCTTGCCCAGCGTGGTCTTGCCGCAGCCCGACTCGCCGACCAGCCCGAACGTCTCCCCGGCGGACACGGAGAAGGAGACACCGGAGACCGCGTGCACGGCACCGACACGGCGCTGCATGATCCCGTGCGTGATCGGGAACTCCTTGACGAGGTCACGGACCTCGAGCAGTGCGGCAGCGGCCAGCCCGTCACTGGCCGGCTCCGCGTCGCCGGCCGCGGCTGGCGCGGATCGGGGTGTCGCGGTCAGCGGTTCGTCCGCCAGCGGGCCGGGCGCGGCCACGGTCAGCGGCCCGTCGACCGGGTGCCAGCAGGCGAACGCGTGGCCCGGGCCGGCACCAGTCAGGGCGGGCTCCTCGGCCCGGCACTTGTCCGTGACCTGGCTGCACCGGGCGGCGAACCGGCAGCCCGCCGGCGGGCTGGACAGGTCTGGCGGCAGGCCCTTGATGGCGAGCAGTCGCTGCCCGGAGTCCTGGCTCAGCCGGGGGATGGAGGCCAGCAGCGCCCTCGTGTAGGGGTGCCGCATGCGGCGGAACAGCGCGGTGGTGTCGGCTGTCTCCACGATCCGGCCCGCGTACATGACGTTGACCCGGTCGGCGTGCCCGCCGATCACGCCCATGTCGTGGGTGACGAGCAGCATCGCCATGCCGAGGCGGGACTTCAGGTCGTCGAGCAGGCTGAGGATCTGCGCCTGAATGGTCACGTCGAGCGCGGTCGTCGGCTCGTCCGCGATGAGCAGCTTGGGCTCGCACGACAGCGCCATCGCGATCATCACCCGCTGCCGCATGCCGCCGGACAGCTGGTGCGGGTAGTCGCTCATGCGCTCGCTCGGCCGTGGCATCCCGACCATCGCCAGCACCTCGGCCGCCCGGTTGAGCGCCGCTTTCCTGCTCGCGCCCTTGTGCAGCCGCACCGGCTCGGCGACCTGGTAGCCGATGGTCTTCGTGGGGTCGAGCGAGGTGAGCGGATCCTGGAAGATCATCGCGATCTCGTTGCCCCGGTAGTTCCGCAGCTGCGGCTCGGGCATCCCCACCAGTTCCTGCCCGGCGACCCTCACCGAGCCACTGACGATCTTGCCGCCGGGCGGCAGCAGGCCCAGGACCGACAGCCCGGTCATCGACTTCCCGCTGCCGGACTCGCCGACCAGGCCGAGCGTCTCACCCTCCTCGATCCGCAGGCTGACGTTCCCGACCGCCTGCACAACCGACCTACTGAGCTGGATGTGCGTCGACAGGTTCTCGACCTCGAGAACGGCCATTACCGCCTCCTCAGGCGCACGTCGAGCGAGTCGCGCAGCGCATCGCCGATCAGGTTGCACGCCATGACCACCAGCACGATGCACGCGCCGACGGGATAGACGAGCCACCAGTATCCGTCCTGCATGTACTGGGTGCCGTCCGAGAGCATGTCACCCCAGTCCTGGTTCGGGTAGTGCAGGCCGAAGCCGAGGTAGCCGAGAATCGCCACGGCCAGGATGGCGTCAGCGATGCCGAAGGTCACGTTCACGATCATCACGCCGAGTGCGTTGGGGATCAGGTGGCGGCTGATCAGGCGGGTGCGGCTGGCGCCGGCCAGCCGGGCCGCGGAGACGAAGTCCCGCACCCGCAGCGTGAGCACCTCGCCGCGGACCAGCCGGGCCGGCGCGAGCCAGATGAAGCCGCCGATGATGAGGCTGAGCCCGACCACGGACGCGCCGTACCGCACCGCCACGATCAGCACGATGAACAGGAACGGTATGGACAGGAAGATGTCGACGACGCGCATCATGGCCGAGTCGAGCAGGCCGCCGACCAGCCCGGCTATGGAACCGTAGATCGCGCCGACCACGATGCCGATGGTGGCCGCGAAGAAGCCGACCTCGAGCGCGGCCTGGCCGCCCTTCATCAGCAGCGCCAGCTCGTCGAAGCCCTCGTTGGTCGTGCCGAGGGGGTGCCCGCTGCCCGGGCCGAGGTCGGTCGACAAGAGGTCGGTGCTGGTCGTGTTGCCGTGGTAGATCAGTGGGCCGACGAAGCAGAACAGCACTAGCAAAACGAGGACGGCCATGCCGGTGAGGGCCAGGCGGTTCTGCGCGAACTCGCGCATCGCGAGCCGCCAGCCCCCGTCCCGCGGGCCGACGGTGCCCCCTTCTGGCGTCCCGACATCATCGAGCGGTGGCGGTGACGAGGCGACACTGGTCATGGGATTCCTCTCGCTCGCGCCGTCAGGCCAGCCGGATGCGGGGATCCGCGACCGTCAGCGCGATGTCGGCGATCAGGTTGCCGACGGCGGTGAGGGTCGCGCCGATCAGCGTGTAGGCCAGCAGCACCGGGTAGTCGACGTTGCTGAGGCTGTTGTAGAACAGCAGCCCGAGGCCCTGGTAGTTGAAGACGTACTCGGTGACCAGGTTGCCGGCCAGCAGCACCGGGATGGAAAGGCCGATGAGCGTGATCAGCGGCAGGCTGGCGTTGCGCACCAGGTGCCGCCAGAGCACGAGGCGCTCGGGCAGTCCCTTGGCCCTGGCTGCCTTGATGTAGTCCTGGGCCAGCATGTCCATCGCCGTCGAGCGCATGTACCGGGAGAAGCCGGCCACGCTGATCAGGGTCAGGGTGGCGATCGGCAGCGTCATCGAGTGCCAGTCGCCCATCACGGCGAACACGCTGGTGGACTGGCTCGCCTCGTAGTTGAAGACCGGCAGTGACAGCGCGAAGACCTGGATGAGGATCAGGGCCAGGAAGAACAGCGGCATCGCGTACGCGACGAAGGCCACCGTGGTCACCGCGTGGTCGCCGATCGTGTTGCGGCGCACGGCCTGGTAGATGCCGAGCGGCACGGCGATCAGCACGGCCAGCACCAGCGAGATGCCCGACAGGTAGACGCTGCGCGCCCAGCGTTCCTCGAACAGCGCCGCCACGGTCTGGTTGTCCTTGTAGCTGTAGCCGAGGTTGCCGTGCAGCAGGTTGACGACGTAGCTCCAGTACTGGACGATCCAGGGCCGGTCGAAGCCGTGCTCGGAGTTCCAGGCGGCGATGGCGATGGGGGTCGACTTCGGCCCGAGGATGTCGACGGCCGGAGACGGGTAAACGATGTGGAGGAGCAAGAACACGAAGATGGACACTCCGACGATGACGACGAGGGACGTCGCCACCCGGCGGACGAGGTAAGCGGTCACCGCGGGTTCCTTCCTGGCGTGGCGGTCGGTCTGGCCGCGGCGGCGGGTCGGGGCGGGCAGCGCACGGGGCCGTCCGGCGGGGGGAGCGCTCCCCGCCGGACGGCTGACTGCCCGGGTTACTTCGTGAAGTACCAGAACTCGGGGTTGAGCTGGTACTGGGTGAGTGACTCGAAGGAATTCGGCGGGCCGGAGATACCGTTCTTCCACACCTCGATCAGGTCCACCGCGGGCTGGAACAGGCTCGGCTGCACCTTGGTCAGGTACTGGGCCTCGTTCTTCACCGCGTTCGGGTCGCTGCTCGAGGTCGAGGCCTGGATGAGCTTGTCGGCCGTCGGGTCGGAGAACTCGCCGATGTTGAGCGACCCCTTGGTGTTGAAGATCTGGTCCGTCGTCGGGTAGGTGTTGATGCTGAACCCGCCGAAGTCCTCCATCGCCCACTGGTTGATGGCGCTGGGGTTCGCCGAGTCGTAGTAGGTCGCGATCATGTGGTTGAAGTTGTCGGACTTCAGCGTGATGGTGATGCCGGCCTTCTTGGCCTGCGACACCAGGTCGGTGATCTGCTCGCCGATGATCGCCGGGCTGGTGTTGTAGATGAGGTTCCAGGCCAGCTTGGTGCCCGCCGGGATGCCGGCCCCGCACTCATTCGCGCCCGTGCCCGGCTTGCTGCACACGTCGGTACCGCCGGGGTTGACGGTCCAGCCGTGCGCCTTGAGGATGCTGACCGCGGTGGACACGCTGAACGGGTAGGGATTCGTCTTGGCGTTCGCCGGCGTGTACGGGCTGGAGGGGATGACCGGTATTGGGCCGTAGCCCGCGCCGCCTGCGCCGTCGAAGAAGGCCTTGATGTAGCCTTGCTCGTCCTCCAGGTGGGCGAATGCCTGCCGGATGTAGAGCTGGCTGATGATGTTATTGAAACCGCCGGTCTTGTCCTTGAAGTTGTACGTCACGTACTGGAACCCGAAGGCCGGGTAGCCGAAGACGTTGTACCCCTTCTGGATGCCCTTCACCTGCGGCAGGTCGGTAAACGGCACGTAGCCGACGTCGATGTCGCCGGCCTTGACGGCGTTCCACTCAGCGGCATCGGAGGTAAAGGGAACGGCCTTGAGGGTGGAGACTTTCTGCGCGTGCGGGCCGCTGTACGCGGGGTTCGGGGCCATGGTGAACGCGCCGGTGGTGTTATTGAACGCGGTGAGCGTGTAAGGGCCGTTCACGACCTTCCAGAGCGGGTTGGTCGCGTAGGTGGTCACCGACTTGGACTGCGCGGCCAGGAAATCGTAAATCTTTTTCGCATTGGCCGGCTTCGTGAAGTCCAGGACGGGCCCGCTGGCCGAGGCCTTCGCCCACGCGTGCGACGGCAGCGGGACCACCGGGGCCAGGTTGTCCTCGAAGAACCAGGTCGGGTTGACCGCCGCGTTGAGGTTCAGCGTCAGCTTCTGCCCGGCCGCCGTCATGCTGGTGATCTGGTCCGGGATGCCGACGCCCGGGCTGTAGTTGCCGTAGTTGGACGGATTCTCCTTGACCGCCGCCTTGATCATGTCGATGTAGAACTCGACGTCCTTGGCGGTGATCGGCTGGCCGTCCGACCACTTCCAGTCCTTCAGCGTGAGCGAGACCGTCTTGTCGCCGTTGCTCCAGACCGGATCGCCGGCCAGGCTCATCGACGGGTCCTCCGTCTGCGAGCTGCCGTTCGGGAACCAGTACAGCGGCCGCCACATCTCGTACTGGAAGGAGTACCGCACGTAGACGGTGGTGTTGGCCCCGGGTATCACCGGGAAGATCCAGGTCGGGGCAGTCCCGGGCGCCTGGGCGACGGTGACCGTGCCGGCGCTGCCGTAGGGCGCGGCGGCCGGCACCTTGCCGTAGCCCCCGCCCGGGGTGATGGCGGCGCCGCCAGCGCTCTTGCCGCCTCCGCTGGCGCCACAGGCAGCCAGGAGTAGGCCGACCGCGACCAGTGCCGTTATCCGAAATGACCGGGGTGTAATTCTCATCGGGTATTCCCCTCGCTCTCCGGTGCCGTCGCGCGGCAATCCACGCCGGGGTCGGCTAGCCCGATACGGGAAAGCACCCAAACTCGCCTGTCGGCCATCGGCCACCCTTTTTCTGGCATAGCGCTGCTCTGGTAAACGGGGCCTGTCGCCCGTGTTGAAGGAAGGTTGCCAGAAGGTCCAAATTCTTGGGTTACGATTTGATGGCAGAATTGTTTACATGCTGTAACGAATCTTTGCGTCCTGGTAAACCGCCTGGTAGGCGAGGGGAGGGCCCAGAAATTCAGCATGGGCTCAGAAGTGGCCATCTTTTTCTTGGCCAATTGAGAGGGGGCGGCTTGAGGGGGAGGATGCCGCCGTTGAATCGAATTCTTATCGTGAGGCCGAACCCGGGCCGTGCCAATAGTGCCGGGCCGGCCAGGCGCCCGCGGACCGGGCCGCAAAAACGCGATGGCGGGCCGCCCCTCACGGGACGGCCCGCCATCGCGGTCCAGGGAGGATCGCCC
>CAVVKP010000015.1:0-737601 GCA_963748785.1 uncultured Actinomycetota bacterium
ATTTCGCCATACGGCGGCTGCCGGTGAGCTGGCCACAGGCCGTGCGGCACCCGGGCCTGCACCGGGCCAGCTCGGCCTGGCGGTGACGTTGCCCGCTCACGGTGGCCGCCGTCGCCCCGCCGTGCCTGCTGCTGCCGTCCTGGCCGTGGTCGCGATTGCCGCCGGGTTCGGCCTGTGGCAGGCGGCCTTCTCCTCCGAACCGGTCTTCGTGGTCAGCGACCCGGGCGTCTACCTGCAGTACGGGTACTGGATCGCCGAGCACGGCACGGTCCGCATCCCGGCGTCCGGCAGGCCGCCTTCGGCGCCGCCGCCGGTGGCGGACTTTGCGACCACGGGCTTTTCCCTCTCCGGCGGCTCTCGACCCCCGACTACCTGCCCGGGCTGCCGCTGGTGCTCGCCGGGGGACGTGGCTGGGCGGCCTCGGCGGCGCGCTGATGATGCCGGCGGTGCTCGGGGGCTGCGCCGTGCTGTCGTTCGCCGGCCTGGTCGGACGCCTGTGCGGAGCCTGGTGGGCGGTCGCCGCCGAGCTGGTCCTCGCGATCTGCCTCCCGGAGGTTTACACCGCGCGCACGCCGTTCAGCGAGCCCTTGGTGCAGGTGCTGCTGTTCGGCGGGCTGTGCCTGTTCACCGACGCCCTCGTGGTGCGCGGACGCGGCGTGGGCAGCTCACGCTGGGGCGACGGCACCGGCCCTGCCCCTGACGGCGCCGGCCCGGCGACGGCCTGGTCCTCGCCGCGCTCGGCGGCCTTGCCCTCGGGCTCACCGTGCTCGCCTCCGTCGGCTCGCTCGGTCTCCTGCTGCCCGCGTTCCCGGTCCTCGCGGTCCTGTTCGCCGCCCGCGGCCCGCAGGCAGTCCCGTTCGGCGCCTGGCGGATCGCCGGCATCGGCCTCGGCCTGGCGGTCGGCCTCGCACTGGCACACGCCTACCTGGCCACCGTGTCGGCGCAGCTGCACCTGATCGGCCTGTGCGCGGCCGGCTTCAGCGTAGCGACCGTCCTGGTCGCCCCCCTGGCCCTCCCCGACGCCCGCGCCCGCGTGCGCCGCCTGTGCGCCGCCCGGCCGTGCCTACCCTGGCTGCGGGGCCAGCAGCTGGTGCTGCCCTCGCTGGGCGAGCTGCTGGCAGGCCTGGCCCTCGCCCTGCCCGCGCTGGTCCTGGCCGCGCTCGCCGTCCGTCCGTATCTGCAGATCGTCCGCGGCCAGACCGTCCCCGCCGTGATCCGCCAGGTAGCCCGCCTGCAGAACCTGGAACAGCTCCCGGCAGACGGCCGCCGCCAGTACTACGAGGCCACGCTCGACTGGGCCGCGTGGTACCTCGGCCTGCCCGCCGTGTTCCTAGCCTGCGCCGGCGCGGCCGTGCTCGGCCGCCTGATCGGTCCAGGCCGCACTACGCTCGCCCGACGCGGGCCAGCCAGCGGGCTCCGACTCCGCGCCAGCAGGCTCCGCCGCCCCAGGCAGCGACTCAAGGCCCCGCACGACCGTCCAGGTACTAGACGGGGTCCTGGGCGGCCCACGGGCCGTCCGTCCGCCCCGGCGATGGGCCCTGTGGCGCCTGCCACTGCTGATCATCGCCTGGTCGGTCCCGGCCCTACTCTGGGACCCGTCCGTCCCGCCCTGGCAGCCCCTGGCCTCACACCGCCTGGTCCCCGTGGTGCTCCCCGGCCTGCTGCTGCTAGCCGCCTGGCTATCCTCACGCCTAGCCTCGCGCGCCTCCTTGCTGGGTGCCTCGCACATCGCCGTCGGAGTAGTCGGCACCTGCTGCGCCCTGGCCCTGGCCATCCCGCCCCTGGTCACCACCTTCAACCCCGCCCTAACCGCCAAACCGACGGTAGGCCGCTACTCATCCGGCATATCGAAGCTAGTGAGCCGCATAGAGCTGCGCGGCGTGGGCACCTCACCCACCGAGCGCGGCTCTGTGGCCGCCGCCGCGTCCCTGTGCGCGGCCATCGGCCCGTCGGCCAGCGTCCTGTTTACCGACCCGGCCACTGCGGCCTCCTTCGCCCCCGCGGTCAGGAGCCTGTGCGGCCAGCCCGCCGCGTCACTGCCGTCCGGCCCCGCATCCACCAAACGGCTCGTCCAGATGGTAACGGCTGTAGAACGATCCGGTCACCGTCCGGTCATCCTCAGCCCCGCCCGTACTTCCGTGGCCTTCCCCGGCGCCAAGTCCCGCCCCGTGTTTTCCTTCAGCACAACCGTCGACGCCCAGGTCCTCGTTGGCCCGCCCGCCGGAAACTGGGCAGGTCAGGTACACCCTGTGGCTGTCCGTGCCGCCCGGCTTCGCCGGTTAGGCGGCGAACTTCTCCGACTTCACTCCCGACACTTCCGCAACCGATTTGCTTCCGTTGCCAGGAGTCCATAGAGTGAAGTCAGCGACGCGGGGTGGAGCAGTTCGGTAGCTCGCTGGGCTCATAACCCAGAGGTCGTAGGTTCAAATCCTACCCCCGCTACCAAGGTCAGAGGCCGGATCCGAATAAGGGTCCGGCCTCTTGCGTATTGTCTGCGCCCAACGGCAACTAGTCGCCGTCCGGGCAATGCGCACCACGATTGACATGCCCGACGCCCTAATGCGGGCGGCCAAGGCCAGGGCGGCTGAACACGGCGAGAGTCTCAAGGATCTGGTGAATCGGGCACTCGCGCATGAGCTCGGGCTTCCGTCTGGGGCGACGCGGAAGACGGGGCGAGTCGCGCTCCCGCTGATCGCCCGTGACGCGGCGCCCGCGGTTCTCGTCACGAACGATGACATCGCGGCGGCACTGAAGCCGAGGACGTCGAACGGTACTCGTCATCATGATCTTGGTTGACGTTGGAGTCTGGCTCGCCGCGGTCTGGGGAAGGCATGTGCACTACCGGGTCGCATCGGACTGGCTCAACCGGCAGGCTGATGACCTGGTTTTCTGCCGCGTCACGCAGATGGGCCTGCTGACACTGCTGTCTAACCCCGCCATTATGGGCGATGACTCGGTCGACCGCAGCCAGGCCTGGCGGTTGTTCGACCAGCTCTGGTCGGATGAGCGCGTCCTGTGGGCGGACGAGCCGGACGAGCTGGATGCCGTCTGTCGGGCGCTCTCCGCGCACGATGATAAGAGCCACGAGCTGTGGACGGGCGACTACCTGGCGGCCTTCGCTCAGGCGAGTGACCTGACGCCCAGTCGTGCAGGTTGGCTATCGCGATGGCTATTCGGCTAGACGTGGCTCGGCCGAGGCCGGCCCACGGTCCAGAGCAGCGCGTCTAGGGCGCGCGTCGTGCAGCCGAGTGCCGTCAGGATCCCGGGGCGTCGTAGTGCATCTTCGCCGCCGCCGCGCGATCGACCTCCTCGGCCGTCAGCAGTGCCACCATCCGGTTCACCACCATGCCACTGGCGGCGGCGTTCATCGACGCTGCCGCTGCGGTCACGTTGTCTGGCAGGTCGCACACGATGTACACATCATCCTCGCCGAGGGCGAAGTAGAAGCTCTCCACTGAGCCGCCTGCCCCTTCGATGAGTTTCCGTGACGCCTCGACGCGAGCGGTGCCGCCCTTGTCCATCACGCCCTTGATGCCATCAGCGGTGTAACGGGCGATCGTCAGATATTTCGCCATTTATGCCCCCCGGGTTGCAGCCAGGCGTTCCCGTTTGAACAGATGAGTGCCCGGTTCCCGTCACCTGTACACCGTTAAGCACGCGCCCATGACGGCCGAGATCCCTATGTGTAGCGGCGGCCCACCAGGGCGGAGTACCCGCTGAAGTGCGCGAAGACCGAGCTGATCTCTTCGTCGGGGACATCCTGGGCGACAGGTCGATCCCGAACGCGTCCACGCCCAGTTGACGCAAGCGCCGCCGCCCGGCAGCACGGCGACCGGTGACGGGATTTCCCGCCGTAACGGGCTGGTGGTTGTCGCTCGGAACCCTTGAGAGTCGCAGATCAACGGGGCCGGTAGTTGGGCACGGATTTGTGCACGAGATGCGTCGATACGGGCTGGGACGGGGGAGACGCGGAGGAAACCCAGGGATGCGTGCCGCCCGGTCGCCGAGGTCAGCGACGCCACCGGAGACTGGGCCATACACCAGAGACGCCCGTCGTATGGCTCATAACCCAGAGATCGTAGGTTCAAATCCTACCACCGCTACCAGGTCAGAGGCCGGATCCGAACAAGGATCCGGCCTTCTGCGTTGTCTGCTTGCGGTACTGAGGGCGGATTGCCCCATTGCTGGCGGGGTTCAATCCCGGAGACGGACAGAGGCGACTGGTAGAACTGGTACTCAGGGAGGTGGTTCTCGTGTCCTACGCGCCGAAACTGGCTGCCGCGCTGTCGGGAGCTACCATCCGGCAGCTCGCCTACTGGCGTAAGCCCGGGCCGGACGGGGAGCCGATCCTGGCCCCTGAGTACTCTGCGACTCGCCCCATCGATTACTCGTTCCGCGACGTTATCGCGCTGCGGACCTGCGTTCGACTTCGCCAGGAGGCGTCACTGCAGAAGATCCGGCGCGCGCTCGATACCCTGCGCGTCGATCTCGGCCAGAGCGATCACCTGTCTTCGTACCGACTTGTTACGGACGGGTCGACGATCTACTTCGCGGACTCCGACCACGCCGTGGACCTCCTACGGCAAAAGGGCAATGTGGTCATCCATCAGTTCGTCGAGGTGCTGCAGCCGTTCTACGTGCAGGGAAGGCAGATACCGGCTCTGCTGGAGCCGAGGGAGCATGTCCAGGTCGATCCCGGTGTCCGGGGCGGGGAGCCAGTCATTGCCGGGACCAGGATTCCGTACGACGAGGTCGCAGCACTCCTGCGTGATGGGGTAGCGGCCGAGGATATTGGCGAGTTTTTCCCCCAGGTGTCGCCCGATGCTGCGCGCGACGCTTACGACTTCGCTTCCTATGTCGACAGTTACGTACAGCCGCCGGAGCGCGCTGCGTGAGGGTTCTTCTCGACGAGAACATCCCAGCGCCGGTCACTTCGACAGTCAAGACGTTGCTGCGCCGCTCGCACGACGTACAGCATGTGATCGACATGCCCGGGTGGAGTGGTACCAAGGATCTTCACCTTTACGGCAAAGCCAAGGATGCCGGATTCCAGGTTGTCGTCACCAATGACGCGAAGCAGATGAACCGCAAGCATGAGGTGAAAGCCATCGCCGAGTCCGGGCTCCACCGGATCCAGTACCCGCACAAGCAAGTCGGGCTTGGCGGGCTCGGTTTGGCTATGGCGACGGTTTGTGCCGCGCTTCCGTCGGTCCTGCAGGAACTGGCGGCTGCCGACGGACAGCGGCTAGTGACCTTGAAAGGCGTCGATCCCGGTCGCGATCACCGCTACGGGGTCCGCGACCCGGCAATCGATCCGCCGAAATTCTGGCCCCAACAAGCTGCCTAGCTGGCCTGTGGTGCTGTGGCAGTTGCCGAATAGCCCTTAGTCCTCCTATCAAGGCGATGGCGTTCAGGGCCGGTGCCAGACGGGGTCTTGGTTGCCGGAGTAGGCTTCACGAATGATCGCGGTCGGGGTGCTATGACTACGCGCTCGACGCAGGTCCTAGAGATGGCGGACGGCCGGATGGTCAAGCGGTTCCGCTCCTGGGACCGCGACGAGCACCAGCGGGAGTGGCGAGCCCTTAACGTTCTCGCTGAGTTCGCGCCAGGCTTGGCGCCCGTCCCCCTCGACGCCGACCTTGATGCTGACCCGCCGTCCGTCACCATGACCCGGCTTTGCGAGCCGCTAGCCGAAGAGCGGATAACCGCAGCCCATTTGGACGCCCTGGCCGGCACGCTGGACCGCCTGCATACGTGTATTCCGCCCCGTGCGCTTTTCCGCGTCGGGCCGCAGGTATGGCTATTCGAAGGACTGGTAGAGATACTGCGCACCCGCGCAGCCGGGATCCAGTACCGTCCGGGCGCCGCACCGACTGTGCTGGCCGCCCTGAACACCGCGGGCCGCTGGCTCGATCAGGCCGCCGAGCCCGCCGAACCGCTTACTGCCGTTTTCGGGCAGGGCGACAGTAACCTGGGGAACTTCCTGTGGGACGGCTCGCGGCTGCGCGTCGTGGATTTCGAAGACTCGGGGCTCAGCGACCGGGCGTTTGAGCTGGCGGGGCTCGTCGAGCACATCGGCACATGGTGCGAGGCGAGTATCGAAGCTGACGACATAATCGGTCGCTTCGAGCTCACCGCTGCGGAAACCGCGCGACTGCTGTTCTTCCGGCGGGGAATCGCTGTCTTCTGGCTTTACCTCGTCCACAGGAGGCCCGGTGCCGTTGTTTGCCAGCAGGCCGAACGCGTCCTTGATCTACTCGGTCAATAAAGAGTCGAACGAAGCTCGGCTGATAGAGAGCAGCTTGGCCGACTGCGCTTTTCAGGCCCTGTATTTTGCTAACGGGATTGCTAACGAGACTTGCCGGGACGGAGGAGACGGGGCGAGACGCCGACGACGGCCACCAGGACGACGCGCAGGTCAGCGAGACGCACTGAGACGCCAGAGACGAGGAAGGCGCACGTCGTATGGCTCATAACCCAGAGGTCGTAGGTTCAAATCCTACCCCCGCTACCAAGGTAAGGGCCGGTTCTCGAAATGAGAACCGGCCTTTTGGTTTGTAGTTGTGCACGGATTTGTGCACGGGAACTTTCTGGTTCACGGCTCGCTGGCGCGGCCGGGCTCGTCCGCCTGGTCGTCGACCTCGGTCACTGGCAGTCCGCCGATAATCAGATCGGCGAGGGTGGTCGCAACTTCACCGTCGGCTTCCAGGTCGGTCTGTACGTACTGCTTCATGGTGAACGCGACGTCGGCGTGCCCGATGCGCTTGGATAGCGCCTTCCAGTCGATCTTGGCGTTGCGTCCCGCGGTGGCGTAGCTGTGCCGGACGTCGTGCAGGTCGATCTCTGGTAGGTCGGCCGTCCTGGCGAGCTTCTTGAACCGGCGGGTGATCGTGTCGGGGTGTGGAGGGTTGCCGTTTCCCAGCAGAACAGGACGCCGGGTCAAGGCAGCGCCGCTGCGCGGCACCGCTGGCGCGCCCGTCGCCGGGCTCTGCGCTGCCGCGCCCGCCCGGCACGGGCGCTCCACGTCGAGCACCAGGCTCAGTAGAGCCGAAATGCCGACACCCTGATAAGGAAGCGATCAACTCACAGTTGCCACTTAGGGGCCGATCGGTCAGGCCCAGGACGCGCGAGCTAGCGTCGCATGCTCTTGTACGTATTTGAGCCGTGGCCGTAGATCCTCTGGCAGTTGGACAGCCCTGCCGTCCAGTTCAGCGAGGCCGGGATAACGCTTAAGCTCAGGCGCGATATGGATGGACCAAGTATCGGGATCGATCGTGATGAGCCACCTGTCGAATAGTGCGTGCAGGTCGCATCGGAGTAGCAGGCCGCCGCGGAGGTCGTGCTCGGGGTGCTTGCTGTAGAGGTAGAGGTGGGCTGCTTCGAGGGCGCCGGGGGGTTGTGGGCCCGTGAAAGCGCAGGCTTCGCCGAACCTGCCGAGCATGGCCTCACGGAACCGCTGCTGACCGACTCGGGTCTTGCTTAGCCCGGCGCCGTGGCCGCCCGGGATCCTTTCATCTTCGCGGAGATGGGTCTCCCACCAAGGGTGGCCGGTGGTCAGGTGGCTATCCAGCAGAGGCCGCAGGGCGGCCGTGTCCAGGCGCCGGATGGCGTTCTGCTGGGACCTGGCGACGTACGCAGGCTCAAGTGCCTTGATGGGGAACGGCCGGTCGACCGGGCGGTACGTTCGCGAGTAGTTCGCCGTGAATACCTGAACGGTCAGTTCTTCTTCATCACGGTTGTCGAACTCCGTCGTGCACTGGGAGCACCTGTAGGTGAACTGCTGCTTGCTGCGGAACTTGAAGTCTGTGCTTCCGCAGTTTGGGCACCTGTACCTGATCTTGCGGCCGGAGGTGACCTCGATGCTGTCAATCCATCCTGCCCCTAGCACATCACGGTTATCACGGACCACGGCCAGATCACCGACTGCTACATACCGGCTGTTGGGAACAGCGGTGTCGTACACGTAACGGACACCGAGCTCATCGGGGTACGCCAGCACGCCCTGAGCCGTGGAAGTCAGACTAAGAAAGCTCCAGGCGCTGAATACCGCCTCTTCAACCGTAGGCACCTGCAAACGATACGACAGATCCAGCGAACGGAAATAGGCAGCAGCGCGATCCCACTTCAGCCGTCCCAAGGTCATGGACATTGCCGGACGGGCAGCGCCCGCCCGGCGAGGGTGAACGGGTCGAGCGCCAGGACGTGCTGCGCGTTCTCCGTCTTTGCCGTCCGACTCGATCACCTTCCCGTCGACGACCACCCGGGTTGGCCCGATATCGAGGGTCGCCGCGTCGAGGTCGAGGCGGCGCCTGCGGCACCGCTGGCGCGCTCCGTCGCCCGGCTCTGCGCTGCCGCGCCCGCCCGGCGCCGGGGCGCCCGGTTCAGGGCCTCTACCATCAGGGCACATGGGCACTTGGGGTGCAGGGGCGTTCGACCACGACGACGCCGCAGATTGGGCTTTCGAGTTCGAAGGCGCAGACCAGGCCGTCGGACTGGCACTGATCACAGACGCACTCTCCAAGGTCATTCAGGCACGCGGTGCAGGCTCCCTGAAAGCACCAGACTGCACGCGCGCCATTGCCGCCGCCGATGTGGTGGCCGCGATAAACGGCGAGCAAACTGATGAGCCGCCCTATAACGAAGCCACGCGGCGGTGGATTACGCGGACTAGGCCCGAGGCCGACGCCGCCTTGAGGAACCTTGCCGCCCGGGCTGCTGACCAGGTTTCAAACCAGGACTCGGAGCTCTCGCAGCGTTGGGACGAGTCGGGATCATCAGCATGGCCGTCAGCCCTAGCTGAGTTGAAGACCAAGCTCAATCGCTAAAGCGCGTACGGATTGCCTCTGGCGGGGACCTCGGGCTCTAGGATGGAGCGTACGTTTCCCTGTCACGCACTCTCATGACGCAACGCCCGAGACGTAAGCAGTAGTGGTTCGATTGATGCTGCGGCCCGGCAGTGTCGATCATCCTTTCAGCAGCTCGGGATGGCAGGCCTGGACCATCCTGGCGAGACCGTCCTGCCACTTCGTCTGGGTGTGACCGACGAGCTCGTGCATTCTGGTGAGGTCACACGTCACACTGCTCAGGGTGTGAGCGGTCGACATGAACCTAAGGTCCAGGCCGGTGAGCTCGGCCAGGTACCGGCACCACTCCTCGATGCTCGAGACCTCATCGCCTGCCCAGTTGACGATCGTGGCCGGCGTCCGGGCGGCGTCCAGCAACGCGGGGATCATCGCCACCATGTCGTCGTGGTGGATGGGCTGATATTCGCTCGGACTGTCCTCATGCACGGGAATCGGGTGGCCCGCCAGCATCGCCTCCAGCAAGAAGACAGGCCATCCACTGCGATCGCCGTAGGGAACGTTCAGCCGCGCGATGGTGGTCGGCAGTTTCAGCCTGCGTGCACACGAGCGGGCCATTGCCTCGGCCGCGATCTTCGAGATGCTGTAAGTCTGAAACATGTCACCTCCGCCGCGGTGGTTGTCGCCCAGCGGATCGCCTTCGGCGAATCGGCGATGGCCATCTGGCTGGTAGACCGCGGTCGTCGAGCAGTGAAGCACGGCCTTGGCAGTGCGGCACGCGTACATCAATGCCCCGAGACCGTCGACGTTCACGTCGAGGTCGACGCCCCAGTCATTGGTCCGCGACACCGCGAAATTGAGTACGAAGTCGACATCGGGCAGCGCGGGCAGGTCCGTGTCCACGAGATCGACCCGCAAGGTGCGCACACCGGCATCCTCCATGGTCGCTCGAACTTGCGAATCGCCGAAGCGCCCGACCGCCCACACTTCATTCGTTCGCGCCAGCTCCATCGCGATCGGCCGTCCCACCATTCCCGTGGCGCCAGTCATCAATATCTTGGTGTTATGCAGCATTGTTATTTCCTTTCGAATATCGGCCAGACAGTGTTCTCCCGCCGGCGGGAGAGCCTTCCACGCGCGGCGTCTGACAGTGCGGGCGAGCCCCTGACGCGCAACGGAAGTGGATCACCGGCACTGGTCGTTCTGTGTCGGTTAACGGTATATACCAACAGTCGTCAACAATCCGCGTGGTTCACGGATTGGCAATATGTGGCCGAGTGTGGCGGTGAGCAAGCGGTTCTAGGTGCGGGATCGTGGAGGACCGTCAGCGGGACGGACGCTTGAGTCGATCAGGTGACGGAACCCTGCGATGAGGGCGCCCAGGCCCACCTCGAACTCGTCGTCGCTCCCGACTCCGGCGAGGGCATCGGCGTGTCGCACCAGGAGCGGGGTGACGGCCGGGTCGCGTGACCGGTACCGCGATGTCTACCGCGCTTAGCTGATAAGTCCTCGCTTGGCCCGCACGGCACTTCGAAATAATCCGGAGTGCGCAACTCCGGACAACTGGCAGAATCCAGTAGGTGAGCTCTAAGCGATCCGCGCCAGTGACGATCGAGACCTCTGCACCGGATCTCCCTGCAGCAGCGGAGATCCTGCGTGAGTACCTTGGCGAGATGATCAGCCGCTACTACGGTCGGCCCACCGACGACGCCGAGATCAACCAGCACCTCGGCGCCGGCCACGGCAGCGACGACCTTGTGGAGCCGAACAATGTCCTCCTGCTCGCGCAGAGCGCGGACGGTGATGCACAGCCCCGTCCGGTCGGTTGCGTGGGGTTGCGCCGGCTCGATGAGCAAACGAGGGAGTTGACCCGCATGTTCGTCCGGCCCGGAGCACGCGGGGCGGGCGTCGCGGCCCTGCTGCTCGCGGCGGCCGAGCAACGCGCCCGCGCAGACGGCGCGTCGGTAATCCGGCTCAATACACGCAGTGACCTCGTCGAGGCGCGTGCCCTCTACGCCAAGCACGGCTACCAGGAGATACCGCGCTAAGACGATGACCCGCTGGCCGAGCATTGGTTCGAGAAGAAGCCCTAACTGTGGCGCCACAAGTCCTACCCCGCTACCAGGCAAAACGCCCCCGGGAGTCACCTCCCGGGGGCGTTTTCATGCCGAATGTACCCCGAACTGTACCCAGCGGCCGGTTTCAGGCGGGGCCGGCCGCGCCGGAGGTTCCCTCCGCATCGTCGGCGGCGCACGGCCCGCACAGACCGTCGTCGGGCGGGGTGCCGAAGTGCGCGGCCCCGCCGCTTATAAGGCACCGGGTTTTTACAGGATCATTCCGAGTGGCTCACTTCGGGCTGACCGCCACCCCGAGCGGAACGTTCTGGCCGGAGGCGAGGGTCTGCGGCCTGCTGCCATCCAGGTTGGCGTCCATGACCGTGCCTGCGCCCTGGTCTGTCCAGTAGATGTGGCTGTTGTCCACCGCCACCGCGGTCGGGTCAAGCTGGCCCGATTCCAGGGTGGTCTGGTGGTGCCGTCCAGCTTGGCGGCCATGATGGTGCCGCCATCCTCGTCGGCCCAGTAGATGTGGCCGTTGTTCACCGCTACCGCAACCGGGAAGTCCTGGCGGGAGGCCAGGGTGGTAACGCCGGTGCCGTCCAGGTTGGCTGCCATGACCGTGCCGAGGGTGGCGTCGGTCCAGTAGATGTGGCTCCTGTCCACCGCCATCCCGAACGGGAACGGGATGTTCTGGCCCGTGACGATGGTCTGCGGGCTGCTGCCGTCCAGGTTGGCCTTCACGATCATGCCAGCGCCGGTCCCCGCCAGCGGCTCGTCGGCGTCAGCCCAGTACAGGTGGGCGGGGAACGCCGCGCCGGTGGCGGTCAGCGAGTCCGTCGACGGTCTGCTGCTGCTGTGCGCGTGCGCCGGCGCGGCGGTCGACGCGAACGCGGGCGTCGCGATACCGAGCGCCAGCGCCGCTGCCCCCGTCGCCATCAGCGTCCGCCGTGCCACACGTCCACGCGACTTGCTGTAGTACCTCATCGCAGATCCTGTCTCAGATAACTGGTTGGGGATCAGCCCCGGGTACCACCATGTCGGGCGGCGGTTGATCGAAGATTTGATAGACAGAGGGTCGGTGATAGCGGGTGGCAGCCCCGATTCCGCCGCGCCATTCACGTGGCACCGAGGGACGCGTACCTTTGGGTACCTGCCGCGCTTAGTCGGCTAACACTACGTTCCTTAAAGGGTGTATATAAAGCGGCGGCGGTAGGAGCGTGGTCTGGGCTGGGGTCGTCCCCTGATCCAGGGCCAGCCGCGGGCGTTGAGCTGGGGCGGTGGCGGCCCGGGCAGCGCAGCCGATCTCGTCGTGGTCGGCGAAGTCCTGCCCGGCCAGTGCCTTGTCCCTGGCAGAGGCGCATTCGATTCGAATCCGAGTCGGTCCGCTACCCCGCCCATTGTCCAAATCGTGTGTAGCGCTCCCGGCGAGGGTAGAGGACCCGCATCGCTCCTGCCCGCCCACTGGTGGTACCGGATAGCCGGGAGAGCCGCGTCAGCGGCGCGATGGGCGAGCTGGCCGCCGCCTGGCGGCGGGCGGTATGTCAACTCCCACCGTACGATCCGTCCGACATGAGAGGAGACCCAGATGTTGGGTGACACTGCTATCACTACGCTCGTGGCGGTGAAAGACCTTGGTGAAGCGAAGACCTTCTACGAAGAGAAGCTGCAACTCGCAAGGACTGATGAACGCCCCGAATGGGCTCAGTACCGAAGCGGCACCAGCGAGCTCATCATCTACGAGTCAGAGCACGCGGGCACGAATAAGGGAACGACGGCGGCATGGACCGTCAGCGACGTCGAGGAGACTGTGCGAGTGCTGAAGGCCAACGGCGTGAACAGTTTCCAGCGTTACGAGCTTCCCGGTACGACCCGCGACGGCGACATCCACCGCAACGGACCAGTCAAGATGGCATGGTTCATGGATCCCTCCGGCAACATGTTCGAAGTCAACGGCCGCGGATAGCCCTGGGTACGAGTCGGCCGGCTGCCACCTCGGCGCGGATGCGGTCGGCGACGAGCCGGTATTTCGGTGGCTCTTTCACGGCCGGGGCCAGTCGAGGCGGAACCAGGCCACGCGGGAAGACGCGTCGCCCTCCACGCCCCAGTTGCCGTCCCCGGCGACGCTGGCCACGATGGCCAGTCCGCGGCCGTGCTCGTCGTCGTGATCGTCGCCCGTCCACACGCCGCCCCGGTCGATGACCCCCACCCAGGCGTAATCGCCCGGATAGAGCGTCGCCCGCACGGTGAACATCTCGCCGGGGTGACCAGACCGGCTGTGCAGGATCGCGTTGGTAGCCAGCTCGGACGACAGCAAAACCAGATCATCCGCGACCGGGCATTGGTCGCAGACCTTCGCCAGGTCGGCGCGGACCTCGCGGGCCTGGCTAATCGTGCCGGGGTAGTCGCGCTCGAACGTGACCACCTCGGGCACCCCGGGGGTCTTCATCGGCTGGGGATGACCCACGTCCCGTCACCGGCCAGAGTGAGTCAGCTGGCCTGAACCCTTGCATTCCGCGCATGAGCGACGCGCGCAACCCGTCTGGCCGCGCTGCATAGCTCCGACGACCCACGTCCAACCGCCGAGGCCAAGCAAGGCAGCGGAAACCAGTGGCCAATTCTTCATGGAAATCTCCCTTCAACTGCGGTAGACCGTGGTCCGGCTTTCCCGAACGGGTTGGTCCCGCTCTGGACCAGTGCTGCGGGTCGGCAGCGGCGGCCCACCGGCCGAGACGCTTAGGGTGAGGAGTCGCGTAACGCACTGCGCCGTGGTCGTCGTCGGCCTCATGGCCGGTTCATGTCAGCGCTCGTTCCATCACCGGGGCCCTCCTACCAGGCCGGATCCCTTGAAGATCACGCTAGGATCGGCGGCGCCCTGCCTGAATCCGAAGATGCTGATAGTCCGGTTCCGGACGTTCTAGTCGATCGAGACCCGGATCACGCCACGACCGCCCGCCCGGGGCCGGGCAGCGCATTGGGACCGGCGGTGAAGTGGTGGCTGAGCCGTCCGGGGAGGCGCCCGCAGCAGGCAACTAGCGCGGTCAACGCGGCGCCGGGTAGCTTGAATACTGGTGCAACGGGCGCAACCGTGCCGACGGTTGCCCGTGGGGTCTGGGATGTTGTTGGATCGTCGCACTGAGAGGGTTGCGCTTGGCCGCCTGCTGGAGGCGGCGCGTGGCGGGCGCGGTGCTGTGCTGGTGGTGCACGGCGAGGTCGGAGTTGGCAAGACCGCGCTGCTGGAGGATGCGATCGCGTCGGCGGCTGGCATGCGCATTGCCCGCGTCGCCGGCATCGAGTCCGAGATGGAGCTGGCCTACGCCGCGCTGCAGCAGCTGTGCGCGCCGATGCTGGATGGCCTGAAACGGCTGCCGGATCCGCAGCGTCAGGCGCTGGGCGTGGTGTTCGGGCTAGGGCTGGTGAGCCGCCGGACCGGTTTTTGGTGGGACTGGCGGCGTTGAGCCTGCTGGCCGACGCGGCGCAGGAACGGCCCGCTGCTGTGCGTGATCGATGATGCCCATTGGCTGGATCAGGCGTCGGCGCAGGCGCTCGGGGTGGTGGCGCGCCGGCTGCTCGGCGAGCCCGTCGCGCTGGTGGTGGCGGCGCGGGAGCCGGGCGCGGAGTTCGGGGGGCTGCCGGAACTGCTCGTGGGCGGGCTGGCTGAGGCAGACGCGCGGGACCTGCTCGGCACGGTGATCAGCCGCCCACTGGACGAGCAGGTGCAGGAGCGGTTCATCGCCGAGACCGGGGGCAACCCGCTGGCGCTGTTGGAGCTGCCGTAGGGGCTCACGCAAGCGGACCTCGCTGGTGGGTTTGATGTCGTGGCCGCGCCGGGGCTGCTGGGGCGGCCGAGGAAAGCTTCCGGCGGCGGCTGGAGGCTCTCCCGCAGGCGGCCCGGCGGCTGCTGCTGGTCGCGGCGGCCGAGCCGACCGGCGACCCGGTGCTGGTATGGCGGGCGGCCGGCCTGCTCGGGATCGGAATGGAGGCAGCAGTTCTGGCGGAGGCCGAGGGGTTGCTGACGATCGGCAGGCGGGTGATCTTCCGGCATCCGCTGGTGCGGTCGGCGGCGTACCGGGCCGCGTCCGCCGAGGAACGGCGGGCCGCGCACCGGGCTCTGGCCGGTGCCACCGACCCGCAGGCCGACCCGGACCGCCGGGCCTGGCACCGCGCCCAGGCGGCGGCCGGGCCCGACGAGGACATTGCAGCTGAGCTGGAGCGCTCAGCCGGCCGGGCGCAAGCGCGCGGGGGGTTCGCCGCGGCGGCTGCGTTTTTGGAGCGTTCGACAACCCTGACGCCCGCTATCACGCGGCGGGCGGAGCGGGCGCTAGCGGCGGCAACCGCCAAGTACCAGGCCGGGGCGTTCGATGCGGCGCTGGGACTGCTCGCCGCGGCGGAGGCCGGGCCGCTGGATGAGCTGCAGCGCGCCCGGTGCGACCTGCTGCGCGGCCAGATCGCGTTCGCGTCCAGCCGCGGCGGCGACGCGCCGCCGCTGCTGATGAAGGCGGCCCGCCGGTTCGAGCCGCTCGACCTGCAGCTGGCCCGCGAGACCTACCTGCAGGCGCTGTTCGCAGCCGTGTACGCCAGCATGCTGGCCGGTGCCGCCGATCTGCACGAGGTGGCCGAAGCCGCGCGCGCCGCGCCGGCGCCGCCACGGCCTCCGCGCCCCGCGGACCTGCTGCTGGACGGCATCGCCGTGCTGATAACGGAGGGGTACCCGGCAGGCGCGCCGATGCTCAGGCGGGCGGTGAGCGACTTCCGCGCCGCTGACCTCTCCCCCGAGGAAGGGCTGCGCTGGCTGTCGCCGGCCTGCATGCGCCGGCCTGGTCTGGGACTTTGACAGCCGGCAGGTTTTGTCTGACCGTTTGATCAAGGTCACGCGTGACGCCGGTGCGGTCGCGGCGCTGCCGGGCGCCGTCAACATTCGCGCGATGGTGCACCTACTCGCCGGGGAATTCACCGCCGCGACGTCACTCGTCGCGCAGCTGGAGTCGGTGAGCCAGGCGATCGGGATCAGCGTCCCGCGGTACGCGGCCCTCGCCCTGGCCGTCTTCCGGGGCCGGGAAGCCGAGGCCGCCGAGCTGATCGCGACCGACACCAAGGACGCAGAGCGCCGAGACGAAGGCGCGTGGCTTCCCTTCGTTCGGTGGGTCACCGCGATGCTGTGCAACAGCCTGGGCCAGTATGAGAAGGCGCAGGCCGCGGCGGAGCAAGGCAGCCAGGTCGGCTCCGTCGCCGGACTCCACGTGACTGCCAACTGGGCGACGGTCGAACTCATCGAGGCCGCGGTGCGCAGCGGGATGCCCGAACACGCGGCCGGCGCCCTGCAGCGGCTCGCGCAGACCACCCGCGCAAACAGCACCAACTGGGCGCGTGGCATCGAGGCACGCTCGCGCGCCCTGGTCAGCGAAGGTGAGGCCGCCGAGGCCTGCTACCGCGAGGCCATCGACTACCTCGGCCGTACCCCGCTACGCGTGGAACTTGGCCGCGCCCACCTGCTGTACGGGGAGTGGCTGCGCCGCCAGCAGCGTATCCGTGACGCCCGGGACCAGCTGCGCCGCGCCCACAAGCTGTTCACCGGCTTCGGCATGGAGGCGTTCGCCGAACGGGCGCGGATCGAGCTGCGCGCGACCGGCGCGCAGAAGCTCAAACGCACCGCCGGGACACCCAACGTGCTGACCGCGCAAGAGGCGCTGATCGCCCGCCTGGCCAGCGCGGGCGCCTCCAACCCGCAGATCGCCGAGCAGCTGTTCATCAGCCCCGCCACCGTCGCCTACCACCTAAGCAAGGTCTTCGCCAAGCTCGGCATCAGCTCGCGCAGCCAGCTCGCCCGCACGCTCCCCACACAGCCGGACGCGGCGTGAGCGGCCACGCCGCAAGGCTAAGGGGCAGGCCCGCAGGAACCCCGTCGCAGCACGCGCCACAACGAGCCGCCCACCATCAAACTCGCCAACCCCGTAAACTCACAGCTAGCAACTTGACCAACACAAGCTAGACGGCATTGGGTCATTCTGCGGTGGCGTCAAATGCTTTCCGGTCGAGGACGTTCACATCAATCAGTGGGGCCTAATCGGTACGGGGTGTCCGGCGTCGATACGATCTTGTGCGCTGACCGGTTGCGTTAACAGCCCGGCGGCCGACCGAGAGGAACACCGGACGTGAAGCTGCCCGACGGCCTGCTTGCCCTGCTGCGCCAGCCCAGCCTCTGCTTCCTGACCACCCTGATGCCCGACGGCTCGCCGCAGATGACCGAGACCTGGGTCGACACCGACGGCGAGCGCATCCTGGTCAACAGCGTGGCCGGATTCCAGAAGATCAAGAACATCGAGCGTGACCCGCGCGTGGCCCTGGCGGTGTCGGATCCTGGGAACCCCTCACGGTACTTCTCGGTCCGCGGCCAAGTCCTGAACGTGACCGCGGACGGCGCGGCCGACCACATCGAGCAGCTGGCCCAGCGCTACCTGGGCGGCCCCTACCCCTGGTACGGCGGCCGCGACCAGACCCGTCTGCTGATCACCATCGAGGCCCGCAAGGTCCACGGCGTCGGATAGGTGCGAGGCAAGAGGCCGGATCCGATAAGGGCCCGGCCTCTTGCTTGTAGTTTTGTGCACGCCATTTGTGCACGGATGCCACTGAGATTGGCGTCGCGCCGCCGATCGTTTACCTTCGCCGAACTTTGGGCGCCCATGCCGTCAAGCCGATCGCTGGGCTCGATCAGCCGGGCTCCTCTGATGCTAATATGCTTTTATGCGCACCACGATCGACATGCCCGATGCCCTGATGCGGGCGGCCAAGGCCAGGGCGGCTGAGCACGGTGAGAGCCTGAAGGACCTGGTGAACCGTGCGCTGGCGCACGAGCTTGGGCTCCCGCCCGTGCCGAAGCAGAAGACAGGGCGCGTCACGCTCCCGCTGATCGCCCATGACGCGGCGCCTGCGGTGCTCGTCACTAACGATGACATAGCCGACGCGCTCGACGCCGAAGACGTTGAACGGCACACGGAACCATGACCCTGGTCGACGTCGGCGTCTGGCTCGCCGCAGTCTGGGGGCGGCACGCGCATTACCCGGTCGCGTCCGAGTGGTTCAACCGGCAGACAGGCGACATGGTCTTCTGCCGCGTCACCCAGATGGGCCTGCTGAGGCTGCTATCCAACCCCGTCATTATGGGGGACGACGCGGTCGATCGCAGTCAGGCATGGAGGCTGTTCGATCAGCTCTGGTCGGACGAGCGCGTCCTGTGGGCGGATGAGCCGGACGGGCTGGACGCAGTCTGGCGGGCCATCTCAGCGCGCGACGATAAGAGCCATAAACTGTGGACGGATGATTATCTAGCCGCTTTCGCTCAGGCGGGAGACCTGACGCTTGCCACCCTCGACCGTAAGCTTCGGGGTCGTTATCCCTCGGTCCGAGTGGAATCGTTGCTGTACTGAACATTACCTAGACAAGCCGGCGGATCGATAAACGTGATCACCCACCCGACCCGCGAGATCAGGCGCCAGGGGTAGACCGATTCATTTCGGCTGGGCGGTGCTTGACCGCTACATGGCGGCCGACGTCATCGCCGATGGCCGTTTCACCTTCGGCATCAGCGCCGGCTGGTACGGCTGCGAATTCACCCTTCACTGGTACTCGGTGGTGAGGTCTTCGTTTACGGTGCCGAGTGGCGCACTATCAACGTGCGGCCTGCGACTATCAATTTTCGGTCCGCGGCTATCAACCGTGGAGGATTCCAATCGCCCGCAGCGCACATAGCGTGGTCGCAGCGTTCTGGCTAACCGGCTAGGACAAATTACATCGGCATGCAGGTACTTACTCCTGAAGGGGAACTAAACATGAAAATCAAGCCAGGGATTCGCCGCATCACGCTAGCCGCAGGCGGTGCCGGCGTCCTGGTCGGCATGGCAATGGCCGTGCCCGGAATCGCATCGGCCTCCACGGCCGTCATCGGGCCCGGTAACATCGAGCTGTGCGCAAACGGGAATTATGCCGCGCAGATAGAATTCATCGGTACCATCAACGGCGGTGCCACCACCAAGGAGCTGTTTACCAGCTTTGTCTCCCAGGGGACCTGCCAGGTATTCGGCGTTCCCAGTTTCTCGTCCACCGAAATCACGCGCGGTCGTTTCAATACGCATCCCGATCAGACTTTCCTCGTCGGGGCTTCGGTGGCCCAGCCGGGTGGGCCCGCCCAACTGATTAGGGCCGAGGGGATCACCACGGACCCCACCTTCAAAGACACAACCTTCTAATTAGCTGCCTTCTGATGCGCCGGCCTTGAGACATCAGAAACCGCTGCCTCCGGCGGGGTCTCGGCCTCCGGGATAGACGCCGCCGCCTGATCGAGGTTGGCTGGTGGCTGAGGTGGAGCCTGCCATCCCGTCGCCATCGGCCCAGGGAAAGCCGGCGGGTGTGCCGACGGTGACGGGATGACCAGCCGAACGGCCTGCTAGGCGAGGCAGCCGTCCTCCGGACGGGACCGCCAGGTCAGCTGACTTCCGTGGCGGCTCGCTGGACGGCCTTGTCGACGTCCTTCGAGCTGACGTCAAGCTCCTTGGCGACGTGCTTGGCGGCCTTCAGTTCGGCCTTGTCCACGGCCTGCTGCAGCTTGCTCTCGCCGACGATGACGAGGGCTGCCTGCCCCTGGTCGATGATGTCCCCGAACTCCTTGACGTCGGCGCGGGACATGCCGCGCCACAGGTGGCCGCCCACCCCGCCCACTGCTGCGCCGACGATGGCGGTGCCGATGATCGCGGGCGGGAACAAGATCCCAACGACGGCGCCTGCTGCGGCGCCGCCCCACGCGCCGTGCCGGGTGGCCATCTCATCCTTGTTTGCGTGCACCTTGCCCTCGTCGTCTTTGGTGATCACGGCGGCGTCGTAGGTGCCGACCGCGCCCGCCGCGTGCAGGTCCTTGACGACGCGGTAGTCGGCTCGCGCCGCCGCCTCGCCCGGGTAAGTGCCGATGTAGATGAATACCGCGTCGGGCTTGGCCATGTTGTCTCTCCTGTTCTAGCGGCACCGAGAAACAACGGCGCCTGTGTCATGTCAGCCGTGCCACGAACACCGTCAGCAGCAGGTACCTGCCGGCAGCCCACGGGCATGCTGCTTCTCGGTCAATGCCACGATGCGCTCTGGTGTCAGGGCCGCGCTTCATCCTCTTGGGGTGAAGCGGGCCGGCCGCGGTCGCTGACTGTTAGGGGAGCGACACGCCGCGGCCAGGGATCCTTGGCCACGTGCCCGATGTGATTCACCGCTCCGCCGCGGGTTACCAGGCGATGGACGGCTCGATGATGTTGGCCTGGTCAGGGCGGTGGATCGGGCCCTTCCAGGGGAGCTGCTGCAGCGTGCCGTCGGCGGTGCGCAGGAACAGCTGCGCCCCTTGGTTCTCCGTGCTCATTCCGTCGGCGATAAGAAGATCGCCGTGCGGGCTGACCCACAGGATGTGGGGGAAGTCGGTGCTGGCGAGCGCGCAGCAGATCGTGTGCTTGTTCCAGGCCGCGATCAGCGTGCCGGTCCGCGCGGAGAATCCCCAGAGCCCCACCTCGGTCGCGCCCCCGGCGTTCACGAGGTCGGTGGCGGCCCCCGAGCAGAGAACCCGCTGCCCGTCGCTGGTCGCGATCGGAGCGCCGTAGCAGCCGTCTGGCGTGCCCGCCTTCGCCTTCTTGGCCGGGAAGGACAGTGTGACGGTACGGCTCGCTTTCGCCAGCGAACTGCTCGGTGAGGCCGTGTTCAGGTAGCGCACCGCGGCGGTGCTATCGACCATGGCGTCCGCGGTCGCGACCCCGACCGCAAGCGTCTTGTCATCGCTGAGCCAGGTCAGCGAGAAACCCCACTCGAACGGCTTGAACTTGGGGTTCACCCGGCCCGACCAGGTCCTGGTCGCCGCGTCGCCGGTCACCGGGTAGACGCCGACCTGGTAGGTGTCTCCCTGCGTGATGACCAGCGCGAGGCGCCGTCCGTCGGGGGACAGGGTGGCCGCGGCGAGCTGGCGGACGCTCGAACCGTCGGCGGTCCCGTCGATGAGCTGGCTGGCCCGCATCGGCGCGACCGGGAGCGGCGTCAGCGTGGGGTAGTTGAGCGTGTTGCCGTCGATTTGCGTGGGCTCGAAGGTCGCTAGGTACAGCTTGGCCGGCTGAGCGCTGTTGTCGTACCGCACCGGGCGCCAGGGCTGGGCGCCGACGATCCACCGGTTCGGCTGCCCGGTGCCGACCACGAACCCGATTGACTCATTCGGCACCCGCAGTGCGGCTGACTCATCGCCGCTCTCGGTGGCACGGATCGAGAGGTTGAGCGGGCTGTCGTAGGCGGGCGGGCGGATCGCGATCGTCTCGGCGTAATAGGGCCAGACCGTGTCCGTCGTCGCGGCCGTGCGAGAGGCGCCAGAGCCGCCGCCAGGCAGCACGGTGACCAGCGTCAGGGCCAGGACCGCGACCAGCGCGACCGCCACGGTCAACAGCAGCCGCGGACGCGCCACTCTCGATCGCAGGCTCATACTACTCAGACGCCGCGCCCGGGCTTCGGGTTCCGCGGCCGGGCGAACTAATCCCACGCCGGCCCCGGCTCGGGGCGTCGTCGGCTAGCACGATGCCCTCGATCAGCCCGTAGGGGCGGTCGCCGGCCAGATCGACACCGCATTGATGCCAGGAGAACGGACGGCACTCTGGGCACTTTCCGGCCGCCTTGAGAGCGTCCTTATGAACCGTTCGAAGGCAATTACTGTGAGTTGCCGTGGCGCCCCGGGAGCAGCTGCATACGGGTAGTCGTGACAAAGATCACTGAGCGACTTTATGCAATCCCTGTCGACGGGTCCCTCCGTAGTAAACAAGAAAGCTATCCAGCTCTAGAAGGATGTGGAACTTGTCACGACTTCGTTCGACTAGCTTCGCGGCCCTCCTCGTAGCGGCCGCCGGCGGGCTGGCCGTCGCCACGCCGGCCGCTGCGTTCGCGAGCACCGGGCACCACCACTCGGCACCGCAGCGGGATCTGAAGCTAAACCAGGTCAACCTGGCCTCTGACCTGCCCGGCATGGCCCCGGTGACCGACCCTGACCTGAAGAACCCCTGGGGCATCTCGTTCTCCCCGACCTCTCCGCTGTGGATCTCCAACCAGGGCACCGACAGTTCGACGCTCTACTCGCTGGCTCCGGGCTCGACCGCCGCGACCAAGTCCACGACGGTCCGGGTGACCCTCCCCGGCTCAGTCGCGGGCCCCACCGGCCAGGTGGCCAACCCCAGCACCGGATTCGTGCTGAGCAACGGGACGACCAGCGCCCCAGCCGCCTTTATCTTCGCCACGCTCGATGGCCACATCGAGGCCTGGAACCCGATGGTCGACCCGCTCCTCGGTAACACCGAGGACAAGGTCACCGTCCCGGGCGCCGGATACACCGGGCTCGCGATCGCCGCCACCGGCAGCAGCGACGAGCTATTCGCGGCCAACTTCGCCCAAGGCCGGGTCGATGTGTTCGATTCCTCGTTCCACCAGGTCAAGCTGGCCAGCTGGCAGTTCAGGGACCCGCGCTTGCCCCGGGGCTACCTGCCGTTCAACACCCAGACGCTCAACGGGAACGTCTTCGTGACCTACGACAAGGCCGACCCCGCCACTGGCCGCGAGGCGACCGGCCGGGGCCTCGGCGTGGTGGACGAGTACAGCACTAGCGGTCGGCTGATCGAGCGGATCGCCTCCGGCGGCGCGCTTAACGCCCCGTGGGGCCTGGCGATCGCGCCAGCCGCCTGGGGCACGCGGCCGGCTCGCTGCTGATCGGCAACTTCGGCGACGGCCGGATCAACATCGTCGCGAAGGACGGCCACCACTTCGCCAACCACATCACCGGGCAGGTCAAGGACACCTCCACCGGCAGGCCGTTCGCCGAGCCCGGCCTGTGGGGATTGCTCCCCGGCACTGCCACCACCGGCGGCACCGACGCGCTCTGGTTCACCGCGGGCATCAACCACGAGCAGGACGGCCTGCTCGGCGTCCTCCGGCCGTAACAGCCTTACCGGCCCACCTCGGCCGGCTCCATTTAACGCTGGCCTGTTGAGCAGGGGCGGGAACCTCGCGGTTCCCGCCCCTGCCATTTCGCGCCCCCGGCGTTACTCCCGCGCGAGCATGGCTTGGGCCTCGCGTTCGAGGTCGATGTAGGCGTCGCCGCTGACGTCGACGGCGACCCGCTTGATCGTGCCGCCGGTGAAGCGATGCGCGTGATCCGGTCGGGTAGTCGGCTGGTGACCGCCTCGCCGCTGTCCCGTCCGACGCAGAGGCCCTCACCTGCGAGTGAGAACATCCCGGGCTGGGTCTTGATCCGCGCCTCGCCGACCTTGGTGTCCCCGTGGTACAGCGACAGGATCCCGGTGGAGACCCCCGGCGGGATCCTCGCCGTCCTTGTCGAAGGATGCCGACAGGATTAGGTTTTCGCCCGACCGGCAGGTCCTGGTTGCCGTCGATCTTCTGCTCCAGCATGCCGACGAAGTTGTAGACGTAGTGCAGCCGGTTGTCCTTGACGTACAGGGCATGACCGCCGAACCGTGATCCGTGCGCGAACAGCACGCCTTCGGCGCCGGGAGCGGGGATGTCGACCAGCGCCCCGATCGTGTAGGAGCGGTTGCGGACGTTGACCGCCTGCTGCTCGGGCACCTCGGCGGTGTCGGGGAAGTAGGCGTAGCGGCTCTGCGGTGCGGTCAGCTGCGGCCGCGGAGTGGTGATGATCTCCAGCGCGGACCGGTCGTCGAGCGGGAAGCGCCTGGTTTTCGCCGGCCTCGGCGTACCACAGGTTGACCAGCTCGCGGAGCTTGTCCGGATGCTCGGCGGCCAGGTCGTGCAGCTCGGCACGGTCGGTGTCGGTGTGGTACAGCTCCCAGGTGTCGTCGTTGAAGTGGCTCCAGCCGCTAAGCGTGGGATGGGTGGTGACGGCCTTCCAGCCGTCGTGCCAGATCCCGCGGGAGCCGAGCATCGAGTAGAACTGCGTCTTTCGGGCCGACGGGCGCCGACGGGCCATGTCGATGCTGTAGCGCATGCTCACGCCGTCGAAGCGGCTCTGCACGTGGCCGTTGATCGTCGGCGGGCCCTGCGACTCCCAGGGTGTCCAGGATGGTCGGCACGATGTCGATCGCGTGGTGGTACTGGTGCCGCAGCTCGCCCCGCCCGGCCGAGGCGGCTGTGGCCGAGGGCCAGGAGATGATGCACGGGTCGGCGGTGCCGCCGTTGAACTCGTAGCGCTTCCACATCTTGAACGGCGTGTTGAACGCCATCGCCCAGCCGTTGGGGTAGTGGTTGTAGGTCTTGGTTCCCGCCCAGCTCGTCGAGCATCGCCAGGTTCGCCTGCATGTCGTCGGGGATGCCGTTGGCGAACTTCATCTCGTTGACCGACCCGTCCGGGCCGCCCTCGCCGCTGGCTCCGTTGTCGGACACCAGGACGACCATCGTGTTCTCCCGCTGCCCGGACTCTTCCAGGTAGTCGAGCAGGCGCCCGATGTGGTGGTCGGCGTGCGCCAGGAACCCCGCGTATACCTCGGCCATCCGGGCGAACAGCCGCTTCTCGTCGGCGGTCAGCGAGTCCCACGGCCGGGTGAAGTCCAGCGGCGGGAACGGCTGGCCGTCCGGTCCCGTGCGGGTTTCCGGTGGTGCCGATCGGGTTGACCGGCGGCAGGTCGGTGTCGGCGGGGACGATGCCCAGCTCCTTCTGCCGGGCCAGGGTCTGCTCCCGCATGGCCTCGTAGCCCATGTCGAACTGGCCCCTGAACTTGTCGGCCCATTCCTTTGAGACGTGGTGCGGCGCGTGGGCGGCGCCGGGCGCGTAGTACAGGAAGAACGGCTTTTCCGGCGCGACGGTCTTGGCGTCCTTGATGAACTCGATCGCCTTGTCGGTGAGGTCCTCGGTGAGGTGGTAGCCCTGCTCGGGCGAGCTTCGGCTGGTCGACCGGGTGGTTGTCGTAGACCAGGTCCGGATACCACTGGTTCGTCTCCGCGCCAAGGAAGCCGTACGAAGCGCTCGAATCCGCGGCCGCACGGCCAGTTCCGCCGGGTCGCGGCGATGTTCATCTCCACGGTCGGGCACAGGTGCCACTTGCCC
Organism: uncultured Actinomycetota bacterium; assembly: GCA_963748785.1. Classification (GTDB taxonomy): domain Bacteria; phylum Actinomycetota; class Actinomycetes; order Streptosporangiales; family Streptosporangiaceae; genus Trebonia. The sequence goes on from CAVVKP010000015.1 coordinate 24,918, forward strand.
ACCATGTAGGTGTTCCAGCCGTGCTCGCCGAGGATCTCGGGAGAGCATGCCGTTCTCCGGCGGGATCGTCCCGCTCGCGTTCGGAAACCCGACCGCGGCCTCGGTGATGCAGGCCATCGAGTTGCGCGTGTGGTTACGGCCGGTCAGCAGGCACGAGCGGGTCGGCGAGCACAGCGCCGTCGTGTGCCACTGCGTGTAGCGGATCCCGTCGGCTGCGATCCGGTCGATGTTCGGCGTCTCGATCGGGCCCGCCGTAGCAGGACAGGGCGGAGAAGCCCACGTCATCCAGCACGATGTAGACCACGCTCGGCGCGCCGTCGCGGCGCCTTCGGCGGCTCGAACGGCGCCCAGTCCGGCACCGAGTCACGGATGTCGACGTTGATCGTGCCCCTGAACGGTTGGCTCATTTCGGCTTCCCTTCCCCCCCGGAGGCGTTTCGCTAGGCCCCTGAGGCGTGGTCGTTCCGGCGCAAGACCTTATGAACCTAGAAGAGCCTCCGTCCCGCCACATCACCCGCCGGGGATGAGCGACGCTGGCAGGCACGGAGAAGAGCGAGGGGTGGGTGCGACCCGTCGACCGAGACCGAGGCGTGGCAGAGCTGGCTCGGCGGCCTCGCGGCCTGATCAACGCACACCGGCCGGCCGGAACTGCATCAAGGCGCTGCGCGACTTGATGGGTTTATCGAATTCTTGATAGATGCGGTCACTGTCCATCCCGACCCGCAAGTAGGAACGTTTTAACACCGCGACATATCGCACTCCGAGGTGAACGCACATATTGACACGTCGTGAGTGTCATTTTATGAAGGAGGGGTCCTTCAGAAATAGCTCAGAGAGGAGCGGAAGGATTTGCTAAGGCGAAGAATTCCCCGGAATGTCAAGAGTGCGGCTGCCGCGGCCGGGCTGGCGGTCATCGCGATGGCGCTGGCGGTCGTGCCTGGCGGCGCGGCCCACGCGGCGGGGTCGGCGACGCGGGCCGTCACGACGCAGGCCGCCGCCCAGACCACGAGAACGGCGCCGGCCGGAGTGCCGGCGCGCAGCTGCGCGAGCCTGGAGCAGGTGCGCTTCGCCAACACGACGGTCAGCGCGACCGAGGATCCGGGGAGCGCCAGTACCCCGAGTGCCCCGGCCACCCCGGCCTCCTGCCGGGTGCACCTGACGATCGCGCAGCCGCCCAGCACCGACAAGGTCAACGTGTGGATCTACCTGCCCGCCGCCGGCTGGAACGGGCGGTTCGAGGGCGTCGGAGGCGGCGGCTACGTGGGCGGGAGCGAAAGCTCGCTGGTCGCGCCGCTGCAGCAGGGATACGCCTCCGGGGCAACGGATGCGGGTAGCCCGGGTACCGACGCTTCGTTCTTCCTCAATCCTGATCTCACGGTGAACCGTCAGGTCACCGTGGACTGGGGCTACCTCGGCGTCCACCTGATGACCCAGGACGGCAAGGCGCTCGTGGCCGCCTACTACGGCACCAGCCACTACTACTCGTACTTCAACGGGTGCTCGACCGGTGGCCGGCAGGGGCTGACCGAGGCGCAGCGCTATCCAAGCGACTACAACGGCATCCTGGCCGGCTCGCCGGTCATCAACTTCATGCAGCTCATCCCGGGGCAGGAGTGGCCGCAGCTGGTCATGCTGGAGTCCCACGACGAGCTGCCGGCCTGTAAGTACCAGGCGGCGGTCGAAGCGGTCACCAAGGCCTGCGACACCGTCGGCGATGGCGTGCGCGACGGCGTCATCGGCGACCCGATGGAGTGCCACTGGAACCCGTCCACCCTCATCGGCACCAAGACGCCCTGCGGGACCATCACGGCGACCGACGCCGCCGTGATCCGCAAGATCTTCCAGGGGCCGCGGACCTCCGACGGGTCCTTCCTTTGGTACGGGCTCATGCCCGGCACCCGGTTCTCCGGGATCGCCGCGACGGCCGAGGTCAACGGGAAGCTGGTCGGGCAGCCGTGGTCCACCAAGCCGTGGGCCTACTGGTATTACCAGGACCCCTCCTGGGACTGGACCACGATGACCCAGGCCAGCTTCGAGAAGGCCTACGTCCAGGGCATCCAGGAGTGGGGGCCGACCCAGGGGTCGAACAACCCGGACCTGCGGGCCTACGCGCGCGACGGCGGGAAGATCCTGATGTGGCACGGCCTGGCCGATTTCGGGGTCATGCCGGCCGGGTCGATGGACTACTACCAGCGGGTCAAGTCCATTGTCGGCGCCGACGCCACCAGCCAGTTCTTCCGGCTGTTCATGGCGCCCGGCGTGGACCACTGCGGCAACGGAGCGGGACCTCAGCCCACCGGGCAGTTCGATGACCTGATCAACTGGGTCGAGCGCGGAAAGGCACCCGCGACGATCAACTCGGTCAAGACCGACGCCAGCGGCAAGGTCACCGAGACCCGCCCGATCTGCGCCTATCCCGGACTGGCCCGTTATACCGGGCACGGGAGCGCCAGCGAGGCGGCCAACTACCGTTGCGTCAAGGGCCCCAGGCTGGTCCCGCGCAACGCCTGACCGGGCGCCGCGGGGCGGGGGTAACCCGGCCCCGCGGGCACCGGCCGGCCATGGCCGTGCCGAAGCGCCGCGCTGGCCAAGCTCAGCATGAGACAGGGGCGTCCGGCGGCCGAAACTACGGTGTCTCTCATGTCGGGCCCCGTGATTCTCGTTGTGGATGATGATCCCGATGGCCTACGTAACGTGCAGCTGCAGCTGACCGGCCGTTACGCGGGGGACTACCGGGTGGTGTGCACGCGATCGCCCGGTGAAGGGCTTGCCTGCCTGGAGGACCAGGCGGCCAGCCAGGAGCAGGTGGCGTTGGTCCTGGCGGGACGGCAGCTTGCCGGGCATGACCGGCAGCGAGCTGCTGGAGCAGGCGCGTCGCCTTCACCCGCTGGCGCAGGCGCGGGCTGCTGATGGAGTGGGGCCTCGTCGGGGACCGGGTGACCGGCGAGGCGATCTTCGACGCGATATCGCGCGGATCGATCGACCATTACGTGGTCAGGCCCGCTGGCTCACCGGACGAGCTGTTCCATCAGGCGGTGACCAGCTCGCTGCTGGAATGGGCGGAGGCGCGGCGCGACTTCGGCGTACAAGATCCACGTCGTGGGTGAGTCATGGTCCGGCCGGGCCTATGAGCTGAGGCACGTGCTCGGGCGGTGCGCGTTCCCGCACTCGTTCTGCCTGGCCGACTCGAGCGAGGGGCGATCCCTGATCGCCTCCGTCGGGGAGAAGGCGGCGTTCCCCATCGTCGTCCTTCCCGACGGCCGGTTCCTGAGCGACCCAAGCAACGCCGACCTAGCCCGGGCGGCGGGCTCGCCGGTGAATCCGGAGCAGATGCACTTCGACCTGGTCATCGTCGGCGCCGGGCCGGCTGGCCTGTCGGCGGCGGTGTACGGCGCCTCGGAGGGGTTCAGCACCCTGGTCGTTGACGAAGGCGGGCTTGGGGGCCAGGCGACTTCGAGCCCGCTGATCCGCAACTACCTCGGCTTCCCCAGGGGCGTCAGCGGGCGCCGCCTGGCCCAGCAGGCATACGAGCAGGCGTGGGTCTTCGGGGCGAACTTCGCGTTCATGCAGACGAGTGACCGGCCTGCGGCGGGAACACGATGAAATCTTCGTCAGCCTCTCCGACAGCGGCCAGGTGCGTACTCGCGCGGTGCTCCTGGCGACCGGGGTTAGCTACCGCCGCCTCGGCATACCGGAGATCGAGGCGCTGAACGGCGCCGGTGTCTTCTACGGTGGCCCGGCTTCCGAGGCGCCTGCCATGGCCGGCCGGGACGTCTACGTCCTCGGGGGCGCGAACTCGGCCGGACAGGCTGTGCTGCACCTGGCCCGGTACGCCCGGAGCGTCACGCTGGTGGTGCGGGCTGCGTCGCTCGGCGCCGGGATGTCGCACTACCTGGTACGCGAGGTCGCGGCCGACCCCGAAGGTGCGGGTCCGGCTCGGGACCGAGATCGTCGGCGGCGGGGGTGACGGCTGGCTGGACCACCTGGTCCTGCGTGAGCGGCTGACCGGACGCGAGGAGACCGTTGGCGCCGACGCGCTCTTCCTGATGATCGGGGGCACCCGCGCACGGAGTGGCTGCCGCCGGAGGTGAAGCGGGACGACCGGGGCTTCGTCTTCACCGGAGCAGATCTTCGCGACGGCGGCGGCTGGCCGCTGGCCCGCAGCCCATTTCTGCTTGAGACCAGCATGCCGGGGGTGTTCGCGGTGGGCGACATCCGCCACGGCTCGGCGAAGCGCGTGGCGTCCGCGGTCGGAGAAGGCGCGGTCGCGGTTCAGCTGCTGCACAGCCTGTTCGAAGTCGACGGCCTGCATCCGCGCGGCCGTCCCTTGGAACCGGCCGCGGAGGCGGTTAAGCTGCTGCCGTGAATCCTTCCGAGCCGCACTGACGGGTAGCGCCCGCCGCACCGTTCGCCGGAGATGAATGAACGGCGGGTGCGGGCTTCGCCACCTGTCATGCCCCTGCGTGCCGCCGGCCGTGCCCGGCACGCCTAGCTCGGAGAACCAATGTCATGCCCTGACCAGGGCAGCACGTCATATCGTGCTGTCCTCGCACTGCCCCATGCCCGCCGCCTGTTCGCCGCCGCGCTCCTGGCCCGGCTCGGCTACGGCCTGGTGGGCCTGCCGCTCCTGATCGCCCTGCGGCAGGGCACCGGCTCGTACGCCGTCGCCGGCCCGGCGATCAGCCTCTACGGGCTGGCCGTCGCCGTGCTCGGGCCGGCCAGGGCCAGGCTGGTCGACCGCCGGCCCGGCTCGCTCACCCTCCTGGCGGCCGGCTACGCGGCGGCGCTGTGCGCGCTGGCCGCGTGCGTGCGCCGGCGGGGCCCCGGCCGCGGCGGTCATCGCGCTCGCCGCCCTCACCGGGCTGCTGCCGCCCCCGATCGGGCCGGTGATGCGCGCCTGGTGGAGCCGCCTGGCCCAGGACGAGGCCCGGCGCCAGCGGGCGCTGAGCCTGGACACGGCGGCCGAGTCCACCGCGTTCGCGATCGGACCGGCGCTCGGCGGCCTGCTGATCGCCGTGTGGCCCGCCCCTGCGGTGCTCGCCGGCTGCGCCGTGCTGGTGCTGGCCGGCGCCGTGCAGCTGGCGGGCAGCGCGCGGCGCGCCCGGCCCGCCGAGGGCGGCCAGCCGACCGCCCGCACCAGGGGCTCGGGCCCGCTGCGCGCCGCCGGGCTTCCCGGCCTTGCTGCTGCTGACGGCGGTGATCGCGGCGGCCGTCGACGGCTTCGCGATCGCCGCCGTCGCGGCCTGGGGCGCGCCGACGGCCGGGATCCTGACCGGATTGTTCTCCGTCGGCGGCGTGCTCGGCGGCCTGGCCTACGGGCGTCGTCAGTGGCCCGGCAGCCTGGCGGGCCGTCCCGTCCTGCTGGCCGGCTGCTCGGCCGCCTGCTACGCGGCGACCGCTGTCGCCTACCTGCCCGCGGTGTCCGGGGCGGCGCTGCTGCTGGCCGGCGCGTGCGCGGACGTCCTGCTGGTCACCACCTACCAGCTCGTCAACGTCCTGGTCCGCGAGGAATCGCGCACCGAGGCAGGCGCCTGGCTCAACACCGCCTTCAACCTGGGCGCGGCGGCGGGAAGCGCCGGGGGAGGGCTCCTGGTCGACCGGTCCGGGTCGCACCTGACGTTCGCTGCCGTCGCGGCGCTGACCGGGCTCTGCTCTCTGGCCGGCGCGTCAGGTCAGCTCGCGCGGCTGGTCAGAAGAGGTCACCGCCGGTGAGTACGTAGAGGAACGGCACCAGCGGGACTATTACGAAGATGCCCCAGGCCAGCTTGGCCCCGCCGCTCAAGTCGCTGCGGGACGCCAGGTTGACCCAGATCAAGATGACCGCCAGCGGGTGGAGAAAGCAGAGGAGAAGTTCCACTAGCTTCTTCATCTAACCTCCAGGCTCCGGGTTCGCGCCTACCCCTGCCCCGGCGGGGTGCGGACAAACGGGTCGCACCCCGCCGGCGGTCCGGCCGGATACGCCTTACCCGTTTGCCAGCCGGAGTTGCAGGCAGGCGTTATCCGGCTCGGTAAAGCCGAGCGAACGGTACAGGGCGATGCCGTCGCTGGTGGCCAGCAGCCCGACCACGCTGGCGTCGGTCTCGTCGCGGAACCAGGCGAGCAGCGCCTCCAGGCATGCCCGCGCGTAGCCGCGCCGCCGGTGCCGGGGATCGGTGCTCATGTTGAAAACGTGGCCGGACAGGCCGCTGAGGTTAGCCGGGCCGGGCGCGTGGCTGTCGCAAACGCCGACGGCGCAGCTCACCACGCCGTGCTCCGGGTCGTCGATGACGAAGGCGGCGAACTCGCCGGCGTCGCGGAGTTTGCGGGCGAACCACTCGGAGGCCTGGTCCCGCCACCCCGGGTCGCTGTCCTCGGTGAGCAACCGCATGTCCGCCATCATCAGGGCGCGCAGCCGGGTAAGCGCGGCGGCGTCGCCCTCCTGCGCCTGGCGGACCGCCGGCGGTGCCGGGGCGGCGGTGTCTCCCGTAGCGGTATATCGGTAAGCATTCGCAGTCATGTCACCCGCCAGTGTCCCGCACCGCCTCCAGGCAGGCGGCACGGGCCCGGTTAGGCCAGCCGAGGTCGCGCAGGGCCTGCGGGTACCCCATCGTCCATAGCGCGGAAGCTAGCAGCCCGGCCCCGGGGTCAGCAGCTGATTTACCGGCCGGCGCGGGGCACGCGACCGGGCCGGGCTCACCATCCGGACGAGTTGCGGTGCTTTCAACAGGCCCGCGATGACGGTCGTGCGGTGACTCCACGCGGGCACCTCTTGCATCCTGACCTCGGCGCCCGCCTGGAGCATCGGTCCCAGGTACTTCGGGATCTCGCTCATGGGGGCGATCTGGTCCCGCCGCGAGCTGGCGAACGCGTACCGGCAGCCGTCGAGGCGCCCGAAGTCCGGCCATTGCAGCGCCGTCCAGGCTTCTTCGAGCCGCGGTAGCGACCAGCCCCGGGCTTCGTGCCGCTGCCGCAGCGAATCCATTCTCCACATGCCGAGGGCGATATTGCCGCCGGTATTGAAGACGCCCCAGCGGAGCTCGGGGATTTCCTGGCCTACGCAGTTGTAGAGGATGAAGGAGCCCAGGCTGCTGCCGAAGAACCCGAACTCGGTGACGCCCGCAGCGGCCCGCCTCGCCACCCGCGACCTGATATCCCCGCGTACCTGGGCGATGAGCTCCGGCAGGATCAGCGGGTCGGCGTCCAGGAAGACGGCGTCGACTGTGTCGTACGCGACAACGTGATAGCCCGCATTGACGAGCAACCATATGGAGAAACGCACCCTTTGAATGGGTGCGCTGTACGGGCAGATGAAGAATATCGTGGCGGTAGCCAGGCGCGGAAATCCCGAATTCCTCGCACCGGAACAACCTGTCATACATCACCGCTCCATACGCTTGCGAATGTCAGCCGCCGGCACGGACCTTGCGGACCACGTCGGCATGCTCACGCATGGTCTCGGTGCCGTCCTGGCCCGGCTGCCGGCCGAAGCCACAGTACATCGCGACGCCAAAGTCGGGAATATAGCGGGACGCGGTGGCGACCCTGCGCCGCAGGCCGGCCTCGCCGTCGATCGGCAAGACGATCCCGAGGAACACCCGGGCGTCCAGCGGTTCCAGGTCGATGAGCGGGCGGAAGAACGACCGGTCCTCGCTGCGCAGGTAGCGTGGCCCGGCCAGGTGCAGCCAGTCCACGGTGCGGCCAGAGTTGGCGACCGCGAAGTTGGCCATCCGGACCAGCAGGTCCATGTCCCTGGCCTCGTACATCGGCCAGTCGGGGAAGGTCCCGTAGCACAGGTGGTAGCCGACCAGCGCCTCGGCAGGCACCTGCCGGGTCAGCCTGGTCACCGGGCCGGCGAACCGCTCCCATGCGCCCTCGTTGGTCCAGGCGAGCACCCGTTCCAGGTCCTGGGTCTCGTAGGCCAGGTCCCACTGCAGGGCGACGTCGCCGGGCGGGATCGCCGCGAACAGGCGGGCCAGCTCGCGGCCGACCAGGTCCTCGAAGCCCGCCGCAGCGATCGGGTAGTCACGGGCGAAGTCGGCCTTGAACGCGTTGAGCGCACTGGCCGGGAACGGCAGGCACACCTGGAACCGCAGGCCGGCCGGGATGACTCCGTCCCCGCGGAGCCTGCTGAACACCTCATACGACGCGATCGCGTCATCGATACGCGGCCACGAGGCAAAGTGCACCGAGCTGGCGCCGGGCTTGACGCCGAACACCGGGGTCTCGTACGCGTGGCGGGGCAGCCCGGTGGGCGAGTCGGTCTCCGACAGGGTCACGATGCCCTCGTTCGGGCGGACCAGCCTCTCCCGCTCATAGCTGACCCAGCCCGCGCGCGGCCCCGTCTCGCCGTCCGGCAGGGCGAAGGCCAGCTCGCCGAAGAAGTCCGCGCCTGACCGCAGCGCCGACTCAGCGGAATCGGCGGGCAGGCTGCCGACAAGCAGCAGGTCACTGTTCACGCGGCGCGTCATCGTGGGCTCCTTCGCTCGCCTGCCATGCTCCCATTGTCGCCGCTAGCTGCTTGTCGCCGCTAGCTGTCCCTTTTGGGAGGGAAGGATCGTTCCCGGCAAGGCAGCCCCCCGGCAAGGCCGCCGCGCCGGCCAGGAATGCGAGCCGGTGATTGTATGTTCAACTTCTTGTGAAGCAGATCGGGTTTCTCTCGTTCGGGCACTGGTCGGATGCGCCGGGGTCGCAGGTGCGGTCGGCGTCTGACTCGCTGCTGCAGTCGGTCGAGCTGGCCGTGGCGGCCGAGGAGCTCGGCGCCGACGGCGCCTACTTCCGCGTCCACCACTTCGCCCGGCAGCTCGGCTCGCCGTTCCCGCTGCTCGCGGCGGTCGGGGCGCGGACAAAGCGGATCGAGCTCGGCACCGCCGTGATCGACATGCGCTACGAGAACCCGCTGTACATGGCCGAGGACGCTGGCGCGGCCGACCTCATCGCCGGCGGCCGCCTGCAGCTCGGCATCAGCCGGGGGTCACCCGAGCAGGTGATCGACGGCTGGCGGTACTTCGGCTACCGGCCGGCCGAGGACAAGACCGAGGCCGACATGGCGCGCGACCACGCCGAGGTCTTCCTTGAGGTGCTGAAGGGCGAGGGCTTCGCCCAGCCCAACCCGCGGCCGATGTTCGCCAACCCGCCCGGGTTGCTGCGGGTCGAGCCGCACTCCCCGGGCCTGCGGGAGCGCATCTGGTGGGGCGCCGGCTCGGACGCGACCGCCGTGTGGGCGGCCAAGCTCGGCATGAACCTGCAGAGCTCGACGCTGAAGAACGACGAGTCGGACGACCCGTTCCACGTGCAGCAGGCCAAGCAGATCCAGCTCTACCGCGACGCCTGGAAGGAGGCCGGCCACGCAGCGCGAGCCCCGCGTCTCGGTGAGCCGGTCGATCTTCGCGCTGACCGACGAGCGGGACTGGATGTACTTCGGCGCCCGCAACCAGGACGAAGACCACGTCGGTTTCATCGACGGGAACACCCAGGCGATCTTCGGCCGCACCTACGCCGCCGAGCCGGACAAGCTCATCGAGCAGCTCAGGGAGGACGAGGCGATCGCCGCCGCCGACACCCTGCTGCTCACGGTCCCCAACCAGCTCGGCGTCGAGTACAACGCGCACGTGATCGAGGCGATCCTGACCCAGGTCGCCCCCGCGCTCGGCTGGCGCTAGCCCCGCGGGGCGCCATGCCCCGCGATGGCCGTGGTCAGTCGTGGTCAGTCGCGGTCGTCGTAGGGGCGGGCGTCGTGCCGCTGGTGGATGGATTCCCGGCGCGAGTCCAGGCGCTCCCGCCGGGCCTCGATCCGCTCCTGCATGCGCTCGTTCCGCTCCTGCATGCGCTGCTGCCGGGCCTCCCGCATGGACTGCTGGCTCGGCTTGCGGGTCACGTCCACTCCGCCCATGATGGCTACGCCGTTCACCGTGATAACCGGGCCGCCCTGGGTGCCGCTGCCCGCGTTCGAGTGGTCGAACGCGCCCATGATGCCGATGCCGGTCACCCGGACCGTGGCGTCCTCGGGAACGATGACCTCGCAGCCGCCCATGATCGCGACGATGTGGATGGACACCTCGCGCTCGGAGAACCGGGCGTCGCGCAGGTCGATCTCGCCGCCGCCCATGAGGCAGACGGCGGTGAAGTCCTTGGGCACTACCCAGTCGCCCTTGCGGCTGAAGCCGCCGAGGATGGCCACCGCCATCGACGAGGTCGGCTCGCCGCCGAACCGGGCCGGGTCCGCCGTGACGGCGGGCGCGGGCGCCGGCGTGCGCCCGGCGCCGGCGTCGGGCAGGTCGTGGGTGATCGGCTCCAGCTCGGCGTAGGTCTTGGCCGCGTACACGGCGTCCAGGCGCTCGTCGAGCTCGTCCATGGTCAGCCGACCGTCGCCCGCCGCCTGGCGCAGCACTTCGGCAACGCGTTCCCGGTCAGCGTCCGAGGCGCGCAGTTTGTGTGGTTCTGGGACAGCAGGCGAGCTACTCATATCAGCTAAGCGTAGGCGCCGGCGTGCGCTTAGGTACAGTCGGCGGCCAGGTCGCTACCGGAACTTTATGCCAAGTTCGGTTGTCGACCCGGATGAAGGTTCACCGGGAAAGCTGCGTGTCGGCCTCGGCTAGCACCCGGGTGATGTCCCGGCCGAACCGGACGTCGCAGGGGTGACTCGTGCCCCCGGCCTCGGCCACCTCGATGAGCTCGCCGGCCGCGATGCGCAGGGCCGCCACCGCGTCCACCAGTTCGACCGGCATGACGGAGCGTCCCGCCTCCCCCCAGACGAAGACCGTGACGCCGGCGGCGGCCTCGGGAGCTCGCAGGGTGGCGGTCACCGTTGACGTCGCGCCGCCCTCGTGCCGCAGCACCAGGTGCACCACGTCACCCTGGCCCGCCACGGCGGTCACCTCGGTGACTGGGCCGAGGCAGGCCCACAGCATGCCGACGACATGCGGGCCGAGGTCCCACAGGGCGCCCTTCTCCTGCCGCCATGGCGTGTTGAACGGGTTGCCCTCGGCCAGCGAGGTGCCCAGCCAGACCGACGTGCCGCCGGACCAGCCCCCGCCGGACCAGCCGCCCCTGGCATGCTCGTCGGTGAGCCAGGCCCGGATCTCGGGGTTGAACCGCCAGGTGAAGAACACCACCGAGGCGACGCCGGCCTCGCTCTACGGCGGCGACCACCTGGTCGGCGTCGCCGGCGGTCAGCGCGATCGGCTTCTCCAGCAGCAGGTGCTTGCCCGCCTGCGCGGCACGCACCGCCAGCGGCGCCTGCACGTCCGGTGGGACCGAGAACGCGACGGCGTCCACGTCGCGGAGGAACGCGTCGAAGTCCGTGTGCGCGGCCGCCCCGTGCTTGGCGGCGAGCGCGGCGGCGGCGGCGGGGTTACGGCCCCACACGGCGGTGAGTTCCGCACCGGGAGCGGAGGCGAGCGCGGGCGCGTGGGTGATTTTCGCCCAGTAACCGGTACCAACGAGGCCGAAGCGCATGGGTTTGATCGTACGCCCGGCCGCTGGCCGCGGGTCGGCTCGCGTAAGGTTGCGCCGTGCGTGTCGTTCTGGCTTCCGCTTCCCCCGCCCGGCTCGCCGTGCTCCGCGCGGCCGGGCTGCGCCCCGATGTCATCGTCAGCGGCGTTGACGAGTCCGCGTTCAGCGCGCCGGGCACCGGCGAGCTGACCCGGGTCCTGGCTTCGGCCAAGGCGTCGGCGGTCGCCGACGGGCTGGACGACGGCCTGGTCATCGGCTGTGACTCCATGCTCGACCTGGACGGCCGCGCCTACGGCAAGCCGGCGTCGCCGGCCGAGGCCGCTGCCCGCTGGCACGAGATGTCCGGCCGGTCGGGGACGCTGTTCACCGGCCACTGCCTGATCGACGCGGCCAGCGGCAAGCAGGTGACCGCGGTGGCCGCCACGACCGTGCGGTTCGGCTCGCCGACGGATGAGGAAATCTCCGCCTATGTCGCCACCGGGGAGCCGCTCGAACATGGCCGGCGGCGTTCACCATCGAGGGGCTCGGCGGCTGGTTCGTCGACTCGATCGACGGCGACCACAACAACGTGATCGGCATCTCCGTCCCGCTGCTGCGCCGCCTGCTGTCCGAGTTCGGGGTCACGATCCCGGAGCTGTGGCAGGCTGGCAGCCGGCTCAGTAGAGCAAGCGCGTGTAGTTCTCCGGCGCGTAGTAAGACTCAAGCTGCTGCAGCGTCTCCGGCGGGTCCTGTACCTCCTTGGTCAGCGCGGCCACCGACGGGATGTGCTCACTGGACGGCCAGCTCGTCCGGCTCCCACAGCGCCGACCGCATGAACGCCTTGGCGCAGTGCGAGAAGACCTGCTCGACCTCGATCACCAGGGCGAGCACGGGCCGCTTGCCCCGCACCGCCAGGTCGTCGAACCAGGGCGCGTCCCGCACGATCCGGGCCCGCCCGTTGACCCGCAGCGTGTCGTTGCGCCCGGGGATCAGCGCGATCAGCCCGACATGCGGGTTGGCCAGCACGTTCAGGTAGCCGTCGGCCCGCTTGTTGCCCGGCCGCTCGGCGATCACGATGGTCTGCGGGTCGAGCACGTAGATGAGCTGGCCCGCCGGGTCGCCCTTGGGCGAGGCGTCGCAGTTGCCGTCGGCGTCGGACGTCGCCAGCACGCAGAACGGCGCGGTCTGCAGCCACTCGACCTGCAGCGGGTGCAGCGACGGCCGGTCCTTGGTGACGGCCCGGCCCGCTGGGGTAGCCGCCGAGCGCCTCGCGCAGCTCGGCCTCGGAGGTGATCTCGGTGACGGGTGCCTGCTGCCGCGTCGGGCATATGCGTCACAGCCTCGGTGAACGACTGCCGTCGACGTCTGCTCCGACAGTAGCGCCGACGGGCCGATGATCTTCGGGTCGGGCTTGCCGACGACCTCGGGGTCCTTGCCGTCGTAGTCGAACTTCTCCAGGACGTGCCGGATCGCCTCGAGCCGGGCGCGCTTCTTGTCGTTGCACTTCACGACCGTCCACGGCGCGTCGGCGGTGTCGGTGTAGAAGAACATCGCCTCCTTGGCCTCGGTGTAGTCGTCCCACTTGTCGAGCGACTGCGAGGTCCATCGGGGAGAGCTTCCACTGCCGCACCGGGTCGACCTGCGCGGATGACGAAGCGGGTGCTGCTGCTCCGCCTGGGACACCGAGAACCAGAACTTGATCAGGTGGATGCCCGGAGTGCGACGAGCATCCGCTCGAACTCGGGTGCCTGCCGCATGAACTCCAGGTACTCCGTCGGGGGTGCAGAAGCCCATCACGCGCTCGACGCCGGCCCGGTTGTACCAGGAGCGGTCGAACATGCACGATCTCGCCCGCCGGCGGGCAGGTGGGTCACGTAGCGCTGGAAGTACCACTGGGTGCGCTCGCTCTCGGTCGGCTTCTCCAGCGCCACCACCCGCGCGCCGCGCGGGTTGAGGTGCTCGGTGAACCGCTTGATCGTGCCGCCCTTGCCGGCCGCGTCGCGGCCCTCGAAGACGATGACGATCCGCTGCGCCGGTGTCCTTCACCCAGTTCTGCAGCTTGAGCAGCTCGATCTGCAGCAGCCGCTTGTGCTGGTCGTAGTCGGCCGGGTCATCCGCTCGTCGTACGGGTAGCTCCTCGCGCCAGGTGTCGACCGGCGTCCCGTCCGGCCACAGCAGCACCGGGTCGTCGTCGTCGTCGTCGACCACCCGGAGGTCGGCGAGCAGGGCGAGGTCCGCGGGGTCCTTCGACCCTGGCGATGGCAGCTCGTTGAACACCTACTAAATACAACACACAGAGCCGCGTAAGGTCACGGGCGGGGCACGAGTTCACCGTGGTCCCCGTATGCTCATCTCCCGTTTATCGAGAACGAGCGTGGCCGTGCCTGGTAGCACGCCGTTGCCGCCGCCGTGGCCTGGTACGGTTCACTCGTCGCCGTGGACAACGCTGCCGCCGGCGATGGTGAGCGCCACCGAGGTGTCGCCGATCGCGGTCGGAGCGATGGCGTAGAGGTCCTGGTCGAGGACCGCGATATCGGCGAGTTTGCCCGGCTCCAGGGTGCCGGCCACGTCCTCCTCGTGGTTCACGTAGGCGACGCCCCGGGTGAAGGCGTCCACCGCGGTGTCCACGCCGATCGCCTCGGCGGGCAGCAGCGGCGAGGTCGTCTCGGCCGAGCCGGGCTCGCCCAGCCGGGGCGAGAGCATCCGGTTCACCGCCACGTGCAGTTCCTGCAGCGGGTCGGCGCTGGAGACCGGCCAGTCGCTGCCGAAGGCCAGGCGGGTGCCGTGCCGGAGCAGCGACCCGATCCGGTACTGCCAGTTGGCCCGCTCCAGCCCGACGAAGGGCAGGGTGAGCCGGTCGTTCTGCTCGGTCCTTGCAGGCCCACAGCGGCTGGAAGTTGCCGGTGACGCCGAGCCGGGCGAACCGCTCCAGGTCGGCGGGGTTGATGAACTGCAGGTGGGCGATGTGGTGCCGGGCCGCGGCCCGCTGCGCCGCGGGCAGCGCGGCGAGCGCATCGAGCGCCGCGCGTCACCGCGGCGTCGCCGATCGCGTGGAAGTGCATCTGGAAGCCGAGGTCGGCCAGCCGGGCGGCGGCCTCGGTCAGCTCGGCCGGGTCGATGAACAGCGACCCGGCGTGGTCGCGTGGCGTGGCCGTGCCCGTCCAGGTACGGGCGAGCCCATCGCGGCGGTGAACGTCTCGCACACGCCGTCCAGCATCAGCTTGACCGAGGTGGCGCGGAAGTAGCCGCCGCCGTCGGCCTGCTCGCGGCGCGCCTGCAGGTCGTCGAGCTGGTGCAGGCCGAGGTGCCGGTCCCACCACAGCGCGCCGGTGACCCGGCAGGTGAGCAGCCGGTCGGCCGCGGCGGACCGATAGGTGGCGAAGGTGTCGGGGATGCTGATCTCGCCCGCGTCGCCGACGCAGGCGTCCTGGATGCTGGTGATGCCGAGCGAGTGCAGGTGCCGCTGGGCGGCGAGCAGCGCGGCGGTCAGCTCGTCCGGGCTGGGCCGGGGCACGTAGTCGGCGACCAGCCGCATCGCGCCGTCGTGCAGCGCGCCCGGTCGGGTTGCCCTGGGAGTCGCGCTCGATCCGCCCGTCGGCCGGGTCGGGCGTGTCCCTGGTGATGCCGGCCAGGGCCAGGGCAGCGCTGTTCACCCAGGCGCGTGTGGTGGTCGCGGTTGGGCAGGAAGGCGGGACGGCCGCCGGTGACCGCGTCTAGGGAGGCCGCCGCGGGCGTGCCGCCGGGGAAGGCGGGCATCGACCAGCCGCCGCCGAGCACCCACGCGCCCGGCGGCAGGGTCGCGCTGTACGCGGCGATCGTCGCCAGGTACTCGGCCCGTCCCGCAGGCCGAGCGAGGTTGCAGCGCAGCGACTCGAGCCCGCCCTGGATCGGGTGGACGTGGGCGTCGCCGAAGGCGGGGATGGCCAGCCGGCCGCGCAGGTCGATCACCCGGGTGAACGGGCCGGTCAGGTCGCGGATCTCGTCGTCGGTGCCGAGGGCCAGGACCACGCCGCCGCTGATCGCCACGGCCTGGGTGAAGCCGGACGGATGGGACGGGGTCCGGATCTTGCCGTTCACGAGGACAAGCTCCGCGCCCTTGCCGCCAATGCTCATGAACCGGGATGTTAGCCGCAGCCCGGCGTTCGGTGGCAGTGTCGCCGTGACCGACTGCGGCACCGGAGTACCCTTCGGCCATGGACGAGGCCGTGATCTATACCGACGGGGCGTGCAGCGGGAACCCGGGACCTGGCGGCTGGGGCGCGGTGCTCCGCGTACGGCGACGTGGTCCGGGAGTTGCACGGCGGCGATCGCGCCACCACCAACAACCGGATGGAGCTGCTGGCCGCCATCTCGGCCCTCGAGGCGCTGACCCGGCCGGTCCCGGTTCAGTTGTACACCGACAGCCGGTACGTCCTCGACGGGATCACCAAGTGGCTGCCGAACTGGGAGCGCGCCGGCTGGAAGACCGCGGCCAAGAAGCCGGTCAAGAACGTGGACCTGTGGCAGCGCCTGGTCGCGGCCATGGCGCCGCACGAGATCAGCTGGCACTGGGTCAAGGGCCACAACGGCGACCCGGGCAACGAGCGCGCAGACGAGCTCGCGCGGCTGGGCATCGAAGACACTCTGGCAGGCCGCCGCTAAGCGCGGGAAAGCGATCAGGCCGCTCACCATAGGTGAGCGGCCTGAATCAGATATGAGGCTTTGCCTCGGCTAAAGCGGTTGCGGTGTCAGCACTTACCCGCAGTAGGCGCCGCTGGTGTACGTGGTCCACGGGCGCCAGTTGGTGCCGTTGTCGGACAGGACGACCGCTGAGTGCGCGTTCGCGGACGGGTTCAGCGTGGCCAGCGACCCGTTGGAGCCGTTGATCTGCCAGAGCCCGAAGTCGTTGGTCGGGCTGATCGCGTTCGGGTTGCCGCCGGACTCGGCCATGGCGATCTCGGCGGCCATGAACTGCGTCGGCCGGATTGCCGCCCGCCGCCTTCCACAGCGCCTCGAGGCCCGCGCAGCTGTAGTGGCCGGACGAGCCCGCCTGCACGACAACGGTGCCGCCGTCGGCGGTGCCGCCGATGGTGCGCGTCGCGGTGCTGCTTGCCACTGCTGGAGCCGCCGCCGACGGCCCGCGGTGGCGGGGCCGGCTTGGCGTGCTTCGGCGTGTAGGGCTGGTGAGCGTGAAGCCCGCCGGCACCGTGGCCGGGACTCTGGATCGTCTCGCCCACGAAGATCACGTTGGGGTTGGAGATCGTCTGTCGCGTTGCTCGTGGAACAGGTACTGCCAGTCCGCGGCCTTGTGGTAGTACCGGCTCGGCGATCTTGGACAGCGTGTCGCCGCCTGCGGACCGTGGTAGGTCGTGCGTGGCCGCGGCGGCGTGCCGCCCGGCGGCGGACGCGGCGACGGTGACCGACCGCGTCTCGAAGGCGTCGAGCGTCGCCTTGATGGTCGATGGGTGCCCGCGGCCGGGCTGGCGGCGGTGGCCTGGTGGCCTTCGGCGGTGGCCGCGGCCGGCGTGGCCGAGGCGGCGAGTGCGTGCTGCGCTCCCGGCACGGCGACGAGCGCGCCCGCGATGGCGACAGCCGGGGCGGCCTTGCCTGCCTGCTGTGCGACCTTCTCTACCTGCGAGGGGGTGCTGTGCCTTCCCCTGCGCCGGATCTTGACTGGCAGGCGGTCACTGCGCCCAGCGGTCATGCTCTCCCCAAGGTCGATGCCTCGCCCGTCCTACGCGGCTAGGTTGATGCCTCTCGGCGGGCCTTCCACGACAAGCGGACCTGCCCCGATGGCAAGCCCGCCGGAAACATCGCGGCTCGCCAGGATCCGCCGGCGTTTTCAGCCTTTTCGTCCCCTGGCCGACCGCTCGTTGGAACTATGGCAGTCAACGATGTCGGGTCGCAGGCAAACCGAGTTTTTTCCGTGATCTTGCCGTGATCAAATACGGACACCGAGTGCAGTGAGGCCGAATATCCCCCCAGTGACCGGGTGTTTCGCGATACTGAGGGACGTGACTGATCGACCTGAGCGCGTGACCCGCTACTTCGAGGACTACCTGCCGGGACTGGTCGTGGACTGCGGCTCCTTCACGCTGGACGAGGCGCAGATCATCGCCTTCGCCAGGGAGTACGACCCGCAGCCGTTCCACGTCGACCCGCAGGAGGCGAAGAACGGGCCGTTCGGCGGGCTGATCGCCAGCGGCTGGCACACCACCGCCATGATGATGCGCCACCTAGTCGATTACTACGTCAGCGCCGAGAGCAGCATCGGGTCCCCGGGCGTGGACGACATCCGCTGGCCGCGGCCGGTCCGCCCCGGTGACACGCTGCGGGTGCGCGCGACCGTCATCGAGGCCAGGCGCTCGGCCAGCAAGCCGGACCGCGGCATCGTCAGGACGCTCGCAGAGCTGATCAACCAGGACGGCGAGCTGGCGATGAAGGTCACCGCCAACAACTTCATCCTGCTGCGCGACCCGTCGGCCTGACGGCACGTCGCGGCGGCGTGCGGGCCGGGTGGGCCGCCGCCGCGGCCGCCGGCCGCGAGGGAGCCGGCGGTCATGCCCCGGGCGGCGCGCTAGGAAGCCGACGGGCCCTTGCCGTTGCTGAGCGGGCTCGGCCCGGCCTCGTCGTCGGGCGACGGCGCGCCGACGCCCTTGCGCACCGACTCCAGGATCGTCAGGCCCTGGCTGACCAGGCCGGCCGCGATCTCGCCGAGCCCGTCCGCGCCGTTGAGCACCGACACGTTGGCGCCCGCCAGCCCCTCGGCCGCCTCCTTGACGATCTGCGGGAGCTGGTCGATCAGCATCTGGTCGAGCGCGACCCGGTTGTTGGACGCGGCCGCCTCGGCCGCGATGCTGGTCCGCTCCGCGTCGGCGAGGGCCAGGATCTTCACCTTCTCGGCCTCGGCCTCGGCGGGCCGGATCACCTCGGAGACGAGCTGGCTGCTGGCGCAGCTCGGCCTGGTGCTGGGCCAGCTCGGCCTGCGCGGCGATGACCGCCCGCTGCGCCTCGGCCTGGGCCAGCGGGCCGGACTGCGCCGCCTCGCGCCTGGGCCTTGTCGATCTCCGCCTTGTACTGGGCCTGCACGACCGCGGTCTGCCGGGCGAACTCGGCCTGCTTGCGGATCGACGCCTGCTGCGCCTCGGCCGCGGCCTGGTTGGCCGCCGCCTGGGCGATCTTCGCCTGCCGCTGGATGGCCGCGTTGTTCGGGGCGGCCATGGCCGCGATGTAGCCGACGCCCATGTCGTCGATCGACTGGATCTGCAGCGAGTCGACGCTCAGCCCGATCGACGACCATCTCCGCCTTGGACCCGTCGAGCACCTCGGTGGCCAGCTTCTGCCGCTCGGTGACGATCTCCTCAACCGTCATCGAGCCGATGATCGAGCGCAGGTGACCCGGCGAAGATCCGGCCGGTCAGCACGGACATCTGGTCCTGGTCGGACAGGAACCGCTGCCCGGCGTTGACGATGGAGTCCTAGTCGTTGCCCGACCTTGAACGCGATCACCGCGCGGACGTTCAGCGAGATGCCCTGCTTGGTCACGCAGGTCTCGGATACCTCGGCCTCCTGCATGGACAGGGTCAGGTACCTGGCCTTGCGGAATCCGGGCATGACGAAGGCGCCGTGCCCGGTGACCACGCGGAAGGGCGCGTCCCGCAGCCCGTAACGGCCACCAGAAATCAGCATCGCCTCGTCGGGGGCGGGAACTCGGTAACCAAGCATGATTCACTCTCCAGAGCGGTGTACTTGATGAGAGCCCGGGATAACGGGGGACTCGTCCAGCGAGTCGTCCCACTCAACGACGTCAACCGTACGCGGCCCACGGTATCCGGTAACGAGGACGTGGATCCCGCGAGAAATCGGGGTCTCTGACCAGGCGATGAACTTCTCGGAGCCGCCGCGTATCCGGATGGCGACCTCGCCCGGGCCGACTTGCCCGCGCGTGGCGATGACCAGGATGCCCACCGTGCCAATCGCTGATTCGTCGCGCGTCATCGCCGCTGCCTCTCACTTGCGGAAGCCGATAGCCAGCCTAGCCACGCCTAGCGTAAAAGCTACATTTCGTTAGGCTAAGTAAGTGACTTTCCCTGGAACTGAGCGGAATTCTTCCCTGCGCTCGGGCGATGACGCCGGCGCCGGGCCGCAAAGGCCCGGGCTCGCGATGGTCGTGATCATGGCGGGCGTGCTGATGACCGCGGTGGACACGACGATCGTGGTCCTCGCGCTGCCCGAGATCCAGGCCAGCCTGCACGTGACCCTGGACAACGTGACCTGGGTGATCATCAGCTTCCTGCTGGTCATCACGCTGCTGTCCACCCAGGTTGGCCGGCTCGGCGACATGTTCGGCCGGGTCCGCATGTACGAGGCGGGCTTCGTCGTCTTCGTCGTCGGCTCGCTGCTGTGCGCGCTGGCCTGGGACGAGGTGTCGATCATCGCGTTCCGGGTCGTCCAGGGCATCGGCGGCGCGCTGGTCATGGCCAACAGCGGCGCGGTGATCGCCGACCTGTACCCGAGGAACCAGCGCGGCCGCGCCTACGGCTTCACCTCGCTCGGCTGGACGATCGGCGCGGTGCTCGGCGTCGTGCTCGGCGGGCTGATCGTCACCTACGTGTCGTGGCGGTGGATCTTCTGGATCAACGTGCCGACCGGCGTGCTGGCCATCGCGGGCGCCCTGCGCGTGCTGCGCGACACGGGCGAGCGCAACCGCCAGCGGCTCGACCCGCTCGGCATGGTCACCCTGGGCCTCGGCCTGTTCGGCGTGCTGTGGGCGATCACCAAGCTGGCCAACGAGCCGTTCAGCGCCGAGACGGCCGGCTACCTCGTCGGCGGCCTGGTGCTGATCGCGGTGTTCGTGCTCATCGAGTCGCGGGTGGCCGCGCCGATGCTGCCGTTGCGCATCTTCCGTGTCCCGACGATGGCGGCGTCGCTGTGCGCGTCGCTTTTCCAGGGGCTGGCCAGCTTCGCGGTGCTGTTCCTGCTGCTGATGTACCTGCAGGGACCGCGCGGGCTTTCGCCGATCAACGCGTCGCTGCTGCTGCTGCCCGGCTACCTGATCTCGGCCGGGGTCAGCATCTACGCCGGCCGCCTGGCCGACAAGTACGGTCCGGTGCTGCCGGCCACGGCCGGGCTGGCGTTGCAGGTGGTGTCGCTGGTGCTGTACGCGCAGCTGACCAACGGAACCCCGCTGTGGTGGATCGTCTGCGTGGGCGCCATCAACGCGGTCGGCGCCTGCTTGTTCTTCCCGGCCAACAACTCGGCCATCATGAAGGCGGCGCCGCCGGACATGTTCGGGATCGCGTCCGGGATGATGCGGACGTTCTCCAACGTCGGCATGGTGTTCTCGTTCTCGGTGGCCATCCTGGTGGCGTCGCGGTCGATCTCCCGGCAGCTGGCGTTCGCGATCTTCGTGGGCACGACCTCGCTGCACGGGCCGACGGCGGCGGCGTTCACCACCGGCCTGCACGCGGCGTTCTACGAGTCGGTGTCCTTCATGGTCATCGCCGCCATCCTGTCCGCCCTCCGCGGCCGCAAAACCGAGTAGCTGGCGCAGCCACGCGGCACTGGTTCGCGGCGACGGGTCCGATAGATCGCGTTCTTTGCGATCGGGCCCGACCCTGCGGACATCGGGGGGTACGGGGCCGGGGGATATGGGGGGCGGGGAGCCCCCCATGCTGAACGCCCCCGGGGGATAACAGCCAACCGTTGCGGATCAGGTCGACATTTGTGTCCTCGGGGGCGGTGCCCAGCTCCCCGGCCCGCACCTTCTCCAGCATCATGCCGGCCACGCCGGCGATGACCGGGGCCATCTCCTTGAGGCTGGCCGCGTCACCGGGGGCGGCGACGTCGTGCGGCATCTCCGCCCGGTCGAGGATGGCCGGCAGGTCGGCGAGCTGGCCGGCCAGCCAGCCGAGCGGGTCCTGGGACAGCTCACGGGCGAAGACGCGGCCGGTCGGGTCCCAGCTGTCGTTGAACTTCACGTGGTGGTGGGTGCGGTCGAAGCTGCCGGGCTTCCCGTCCACCGACTCCAGCAGGTCGACCCGCCACAGCGGCCGGCCGGCGGCGATCGGCACGGCCGAGTAGATGGAGCCCTTGAGCTCGCCCATCTCGAAGGCACGCAGTTCCAGTCGGACGCCGTGTTCCGGGCCTTCCTGCCCCTTGTGCGGTTTCGGGTCTAGCCAGTAGATATCGCCGACGACGACACCGACCTTCTCGAAGGCGAAGGCCTGAAGCATGAGATCACCCATCCTGAACTCGCTGGCCGGGCAGAGCGGCCGGTTCGCACCGTTGCTTCCACTATCGCCCGGCCAGCGCGGCCCGTCTAGGCGCGGCCGACGTGACCTGCTCCTGTCCCGGTCACTTCTGCCACTGGGGGGTGCCGTACACGTGCACCTGCGTGCCCGGGGTCTTCACCATCTTGTGGAAAAAGGCCGCGGCGTCCATCGGGATGCGGACACATCCGTGCGAGGCCGGCCCCTTGGGCACGTACGTGTCACCGTGAACGGCGTACACCGTGCTGATGAAGAACACCGGGTTGTACATCTCGCCGAGCGGCACGTGGACCCAGCCGGGCATGTAGACCGTGGTGTTGTAGGTGCCGTTGGGCGTGGTCGCGCGGGAGCAGCCGCGGGTGCCGCAGTTGTAGAGGTAGCCGCCGCCGCTGGAGACGTGGCTGATGAACCAGATCTTGTTGTTCAGGTAGTAGACGAGGACCTCAAGCGCCTGGCTGACCTCGATCCTGGTCGCCCGCTTGCCCTTGTAGGAGGGCGAGACGTACGACTTCGGTTTCACCAGCGCCCGCTTGGTGGCCGCGTCGACCACGCCGCTCACCGGGACGTGGTTGATCTCCTGAAACGCCCAGATGGCCGCCTGGGTGTCCCCGCCGTACTGGCCGTCGATCGGGCCCGGGTAGTACTTGAGTGCCGACAGCCGCTGCTGCAGGGCCTTGACGTCCGCGCCTTTCGACCCCACGCCCAGGTTGCGCGTGGGCGGGGTGTACTTCGCCGTCACCACCCGCGTCTTGTGCCGCGGCCGCCTTGGCCGCCGCGGCGGCGGGGCTGGCGGTGGCCGCGGAAGCGGTCATCGCTGTCCCCGTCACGCATCCGGTCACCGCAAGCGCGGTAACCGCCAGGGCGCTCGCGCCCATCTTCAGTCCCTGCCAGCGGCCTCGCCCCCGCGGGTGACCACCGCGCTGTGCCCGCCCAAGACGCTCGGTTCGCCCCAGACCTTGTGTCCTCGCCATGCCAGTCACGTCCTCCGTAGCTGAATCACCGTGAGCTGATCTTCGTTCACTGAAGACGCCGCAGCTACCCCCGGCGTTGCGTGTCGGTGAGACCGAGATACGAGCGTGACGATTTAACGCCGGTGAGGCGTTATTGCAGGCCGCCGCGCACGGAGGTGACCCGTTGGGTGTTGAGGCCGAGCCAGTGCATCCGGCCGAGGTACCGCGCGTGCTCCACCTTCATGCACCGGTCCATGATCACCGTCAGGCCGGCGTCCTCGGCGATCTTGGCGCCCTCGGCGTTGATCACGCCGAACTGGCACCAAAGCGCCCGGGCGCCGATCGCGACGGCGTCCCGCGCGATCGCTGGCAGCGCGTCGGGCGCGCGGAAGACGTTGACCACGTCCACCGGCACCGGCACGTCGGCCAGGGCCGGGTAGGACTTCTCCCCGAGGATCTCGCTCTCCCTCGGGTTCACCGGGATCACCTGGTAGCCGTGGCGGATGAGGTAGTAGCCGACGAAGTTGCTGGCCCGCAGCTGATTGCCGGACAGGCCGACGACCGCGATGGTCTTAACGTCGTTCAGCACGCGCTGGATGGCCAGCGGGTCCTGGTAGCGGGTGAGGTCGAAGCCGGGATCGGTCATGGTGCGGTTACCTTCTTTCCCGCGGTGGCGGCCACAAGCGCGAACCCCTGCTCCAGGTCCCAGACCAGGTCGGCGACCGTCTCGGTGCCAACCGACAGGCGCACCGTGCCCGGCCCGACGCCCGCCGCCTGTAGCTCGGCGTCGCTCAGCTGGCGGTGCGTCGTGCTCGCCGGGTGAATGATCAGGCTCTTGGCGTCGCCCACGTTGGCCAGGTGGGACCAGAGCGAGACGCCCCTGATCAGGTCCTGGCCGCCGGCCCGGCCGCCCGCGCAGTCGAAGGAGAACACCGCGCCCGCGCCGAGCGGCAGGTACTTCTCCACCAGCGGCCGGTACGGGCTGTCCGGCAGGCCCGGGTGGGTCACGTTCGCGGCCAGCTCGTGTTCTCGCAGGAACGCGGCCACCGCCAGCGCGTTCTCCACGTGACGATCCATCCGCAGGGACAGCGTCTCCAGGCCCTGCAGGAACAGGAACGCGTTGAACGGCGACAGGGCGCCGCCGAGGTCGCGCAGCGTCTCCGCGCGCAGCTTCATCAGGTAGCCGTAGGTGCCGAAGGTCTCGTGGAACTTCAGGCCGTGGTAGGCGGGCGACGGGTCGGCGACGACCGGGAACCGCCCGTTGGACCAGTCGAAGGTGCCCGCCTCGACCACGACACCGCCGATGGACGTGCCGTGGCCGCCGATGAACTTGGTGGCCGAGTGGATCACGATGTCGGCGCCCCAGTCGATGGGGCGGCACAGGTACGGCGTCGCGAACGTGTTGTCCACGATCAGCGGCAGCCCGTGGTCGTGCGCGATGCCCGCGACGGCCTCGATGTCCAGTACGTTTCCGGCCGGGTTGCCGATCGTCTCGCCGAAGAACGCCTTGGTCTGCGGGCGCACCGCCTGCCGCCAGGCGTCCAGGTCGTCGGGGTTGACCCAGGTCAGCTCCACGTTCATCTTGCGCAGCAGGTGCTTGAGCTGGTTCACCGACCCGCCGTAAAGCGCCGCGGACGAGACCACGTGGTCGCCCGGCTCAAGCAGCGTGAACAGCGCGGCCGCCTGGGCGCCGATGCCGCTGGCGAACGCGACCGCGCCGGCGCCCCCCTCGAGGTTCGCCACCCGTTCCTCGAACACGGCCACGGTCGGGTTCATGATGCGCGAGTAGGTGTTGCCGTACTCCTGCAGGTTGAAGTACGCGGCCGCCGATTCCGGGTCCTCGAAGACGTAGCTGCTCGTCTGGAAGATCGGCACCGCGCGGGCGCCGGTGTTGGGGTCGGGACGCTGCCCGGCGTGCAGTTGCCTGGTCTCGAACCCGAACGCCCGGTCTTCTTCGACGCGCGGTGGCCTGTCAGTCATTGGTTCCTTTTCCGTTGAGGAAACTGCGGATGATCGGCGTCTGGCGGCCCTCTTCGAGGAGGAAGCAGTCGTGGCCGTAGGGCGCCTCGATGACATGGAACTCGGCCGGCTTGCCCAATGTCGCCCAGCGCGTCGGCGACCTCGCGCGACGCGGACGGGGGGTATAGCCAGTCGGAGCTGAACGCGATCAGCAGCGTCCGCGCGCGGACGCCTGACAGCGCCCGGGTGAGCGATCCGCCGCCATGCTGCCGTGCGAGGTCGAAATAGGTCAGCGCGCGCGAGGTGTACAGGTAGGTGTTGGCGTCGAACCGCTTGACGAACGAGTCGGCCTGGTGCCGCAGGTAGCTCTCCACCTGGAACTCCGGCTCGGTGATCGTGTACCGGTACCCGGTGTCGTCTTGGATGTACCCGCTGCCGTCTTGCATGCCCGATATATTTGCCCGGGGGTCCGGGGGTGTCCCCGGGAGGCGGAGCCATCGGGCATGCCCCGGGGGGTACGGGCCAGGGGGTCGGGGGGTGCCCCCGGGCGAGCGGAGTGCCCCCCCGGGAGAAAACTGCAGATCGCGGCCGAACTTGTCGTCCAGTGCCTGGGCGGACAGGTAGGTGACGTGGCCGACCATCCGGGCCACGCCCATGCCCGCGTCGGGGGCGCGGCCAGTGCCGTAGTAGTGGCCGCCCTGCCAGTCCGGGTCGCGCAGGATCGACTCGCGGGCGATGGCGTTCCACGCCACGCCCTGCGGGTGCAGCGCGTGCGTGCTGGCGATCGCCACGATCGCGTCCACCTCACCGGGGTAGAGGACCGCCCACTCCAGGGCCTGCATCCCGCCGAGCGAGCCCCCGGCCACCGCGGCCAGCCGCTCGATGCCGAGTTCGGCCAGGAACGCGCGCTCGGCCCGCACCATGTCGGCCACGGTGATCACCGGGAAGCCGGACCCGTACGGCCTGCCCGTCGCCGGGTCGGTCGAGGCCGGCCCCGTCGTGCCGCGGCAGCCGCCGAGCAGGTTGGTGGAGACGACGAAGAATCGGTCGGTGTCGAAGGCCTTGCCCGGCCCGATCATCCCGTCCCACCAGCCGAGCCCCTTGGCGGATGTGCCGTCGCGGTCGGCGGCGCCGAATCCGTCCCGCGCGCTCTCCCGCGCCGGCGTCCTGGCCACCCCCGCCGCGTGGGCATCGCCGCTCAGCGCGTGGCAGACCAGGATGACGTTGTCCCGCCGGGGTGACAGAGCGCCGTAGGTTTCATACGCTACGCGGACCGGGTGCAGTTCCCGGCCGCAGTCGAGCCGCAGCGGCTCCGGCAGGTCGAGGAACTGGGTCTCGACCGGGCCGATGGAACCGCCCGGTGTTGCCGGGCTGGCCGCGAGTGTTGAAGCTGGCTCCGCCATAAGGGCTATGGTAGCCCGCCCGGCCCGGTGTATTGTCAATCAAATTCATAGGAAATTCGGGGCAGTGAGCGAGAGGGGATCAAGGGCCATGACCACGGTTGCCGACAACGGAGTCAACGTGCAGGCGCTGCTCGACGCCCGCGAAGTGCTGAGGGGCGCGCCCGAGGCCGCCCAGTTCACCTGGCGGGCGTCCGCCACCTGGCGTAACGGCGTGCACAGCCAGATCAAGGTGCGGAGCTTCTTCGGCCTCGGCCAGGAGCAGGAGCACAAGCAGGAATCCACCTTCCAGGCCGACCACCCGGACGTCTTCGCGGCCACGGACAACGGCATCACGCCCATCGAGTACCTCATCGTGGGCCTGGCCAGCTGCCTGACCGCGGGCGTGGCGTCGGTCGCGCAGAACCGGGGCATCCAGCTGCGCTCGGTCGAGTCAACGGTCGAGGGCGGCCACGACGTCCGCGGC
The DNA here is from genome assembly GCA_963748785.1 of uncultured Actinomycetota bacterium. GTDB lineage: Bacteria > Actinomycetota > Actinomycetes > Streptosporangiales > Streptosporangiaceae > Trebonia. The sequence continues at coordinate 51,351 of CAVVKP010000015.1, forward strand.
ATCCTCGGCGCCGACAGCGACGTGCGCAACGGCTTCAACGACATCAAGGTCACGTTCACCATCGACGCCGACGCGTCGCGGGAGGACATCGAGGCGCTGGTCGCCCAGTCGCAGAAGCGCTCCGCCGTGTACGACGCGCTCACCAACCCGACGAACATCACCGTCGAAGTCGCCTGAGGTCCAGGTCATCGAGCACATCACCGCGGTCGTCGTCGGCGCGGGGCACGCGGGGCTCGCCGCCAGTTACTTCCTGAGCGAGCGGTCGGTCGATCACGTCGTGCTCGAGCGCGGGGAGGTGGCGAACTCCTGGCGGCGTGAGCGCTGGGAGTCGCTGCGGCTGCTCACGCCGAACTGGCAGAGCCGACTGCCCGGGCAGCGTTACGACGGCCCGGATCCCGACGGCTACATGTCGGCGGGCGAGGTGACCGAGTTCATCGAGCGCTTCGCCAAGTCCGCCGGCGCTCCCGTCCGCACCGGCGTGAACGTCACGTCGGTGCGGCCGGCCGCGGCCGGCGACGGTTACCAGGTGACGACGAGCCACGGCGGGATCCGCTGCCGGGCCGTGGTCATCGCCAGCGGCGCCTGCAACCGGCCGGCGGTGCCGGCGCTGACGCGACGCCGTCCCGGCGTCGGTCCGGCAGCTGACGCCGTTCGACTACCGCGACCCCGGCCAGCTGCCCGAGGGCGGCGTGCTCGTGGTGGGCGCCTCGGCCACCGGCGTCCAGCTCGCGGCCGAGATCCGCCGCTCGGGGCGGCCGGTGACCCTGTCGGTCGGCGAGCACGTGCGGCTGCCGCGGCTGTACCGTGGCCGCGACGTCCTGTGGTGGATGGACGCCTCGGGCGTGTGGGACCAGCGGTACGACGAGGTCGACGATCTCGCCCGGGCCAGGCGGCTGCCGTCGCCGCAGCTGACCGGGACGCTGGAACGGTCAACGCTCGACCTGAACGCGCTCACCGGGCTCGGCGTCGAGCTGACCGGGCGCCTGGCGATGATCCGCGACGGGCAGGCGCTCTTCTCCGGCGGGCTGCGCAACGTCTTCTCGCTGGCCGACCTGAAGCTGAACCGCCTGCTCGACACGTTTGACGAGTGGGCCCTGACCAGCGGGCGGGACGCCGAGTTCGGCGCGCCGCACCGCCCCGCGCCCACCGGGGCGCCTGCCTCGGCCCGGCTGCGGCTCGACCTGGGCAGCGGCGAGATCCGCTCCGTCGTCTGGGCAACCGGCTTCCGGCCCGACTACCAGTGGCTGGACGTCCCCGTCACCGACGCCAAGGGCCAGCTGCGCCACGACGGCGGCGTGCTCGACCGCCCGGGGCTTTACGCGCTCGGGCTGCCCGTGCTGCGGCGGCGCAAGTCCACGTTTATCTACGGCATCGAAGACGACGCCCGTGAGGTCATCGGCCACCTCGCCGGATACCTGGGCGCGGCCCGTAAAACCGGCCGGCCGTCCCGCTGACGGCACCCGCGTGCCAAGCTTTCGGTTGTGCTCGCAGTCGAGATCGTTTGCAACGTCAGCCTCGTCACCTGGCTGTACCTGGTCTTGGCGCACGGCGGCTTCTACCGGACCGACCAGCGGCTGCCGCCCGCCGGCGGCACGGCCGGGCCGCCGGCGTGGCCGAGCGGTCGCCGCCGTGGTCCCGGCGCGGAACGAGGCGCAGTCGCTGCCGGTGACGCTGCCCGCGCTGCTCGCCCAGGACTACCCGGGCGACTTCCGCGTCTTCCTCGTCGACGACAACAGCGACGACGGCACCGGCGCGGTCGCGTCCGGGATCGGCGAGCGGGCCGCGGCCGGCGGCGGCGCCCCGCTGACCGTCGTGCCGGGCAGGCCGCGGCCGGACGGGTGGGCGGGCAAGGTCTGGGCCATGGCCCAGGGACGCGCCGCGGCGACCGGGACCGGCGCGGCGGCGCCGGAGTTCCTGCTGTTCACCGACGCGGATATCGCCTGGGCGCCGCACGCGCTGCGCGACCTGGTGCGCGGCGCGGTGGCCGACGACCGGGCGCTGGTGTCGCAGATGGCCCTGCTGCGCGCGGAAACCGCCTGGGAGCGGCTGATCGTGCCCGCCTTCGTCTACTTCTTCGCGCAGCTCTACCCGTTCCGCCGGGTCAACGCCCCGCGCGGCCGGACCGCCGCCGCGGCCGGCGGCTGCATGCTCGATCCGGACGTCCGCGCTGGAGCAGGCCGGCGGCCTCGAGCCGATCAAGGGCGCGCTCATCGACGACGTGGCCCTGGGCACGCTGCTCAAGCGGGCGGGCCACCGCACCTGGCTCGGGCTGGCCACCGACATCAGGTCGGTGCGCCCGTACCCGGACCTGGCCAGCCTGTGGCAGATGGTCGCCCGGTCCGCCTACGTGCAGCTGCGCTACAACCCGCTGCTGCTGGCGGGCACGCTGCTCGGCCTGCTGCTGCTCTACGTGGTGCCGCCGGCCGGCGTGGTGACCGCGCTCGCGCTGGCCGCGAGCGGCGACTCCGGCGGCCGGACCCGCTCTGGGCCGGCGCCGCCGCCCTGCTCGCGTGGGCGCTGATGTCCGCCAGCTTCGTCCCGATGCTCCGCCTGTACCGGCTGTCGCCGCTACGCGCGCCGACGCTCCCGTTGATCGCCGTGCTCTACGGGGCGATGACCGCCGACTCGGCCCGCCGCCACTACAGCGGCCGGTCGGTCTCCTGGCGCGGCCGCGCCGCCGACCGGGTGCCGGGCGATCAGGCGCCGGGCGGCGGCACCCCCGGCGACCACGCGCCGGGCGGCCCCGCCGCCGGGCAACGTGGCCGGCGGCAACGTGGCCGGCGGCCATGCTCCGGCGACCGCGTCCCGGGCGGGCCGTCCTGAGCCGTTCGCCGCGACGGGCTGCCCCCGGGGCCGCTGTACGCGCCGCCTGCCCGGTGGCGGACAATGCCATGGGGCGGGTGAGGCGGAGCCACGCGCCCGTTATTAATCATTGAAGTGTGACTTTGACGGAGCCAACCGAGAGGAACGCGGGGATGACGATCAGCGTGCAGGGCGTGGTGGCGCGGGGCAAGGGCGAGCCGGTGCAGGTGACGGAGGTGCTCGTGCCCGATCCCGGGCCGGGCGAGGCGCTTGTCAAGGTCCAGGCGTGCGGCGTCTGCCACACCGACCTGCACTACAAGATGGGCGGCATCGGCGACGACTTCCCGTACCTGCTCGGGCACGAGGCGGCCGGCGTGGTCGAGGCGGTCGGCGAGGACGTCACCGACGTGGCCCCCGGTGACTTCGTCATCCTGAACTGGCGCGCGGTCTGCGGCCAGTGCCGGGCCTGCAAGCGGGGCCGCCCCTGGTACTGCTTCGCCACGCACAACGCCACGCAGAAGATGACGCTGGCCGACGGCACCCCGCTGTCGCCCGCGCTCGGCATCGGCGCGTTCGCGGAGAAGACGCTGGTCGCGGCGGGTCAGTGCACGAAGGTCAACCCGGCCGTCGCCCCGGCGACCGCGGGGCTGCTCGGCTGCGGCGTGATGGCCGGGCATCGGCGCGGCGATCAACACCGGCGGCGTCACCCGCGGCGACACGGTCGCGGTGATCGGCTGCGGCGGCGTCGGCGACGCGGCGGTGCTCGGCGCGCGGCTGGCGGGCGCGCGGACGATCATCGCGGTGGACATCGACGACCGGAAGCTGGAGTGGGCGCGCGAGTTCGGCGCGACGCACCTTATCAACTCGCGGGTCACCGACCCGGTCGAGGGAATCCGCGAGCTGACCGAGGGCAACGGCGCGGACGTCGTGGTGGAGGCGATCGGCCGGCCGGAGACCTACCAGCAGGCGTTCTTCGCCCGCGACCTGGCCGGCGTGGTCGTCCTGGTCGGCGTGCCGACGCCGGAGATGAAGCTGGAGCTGCCGCTGATCGAGATGTTCGGCCGGGGCGGCGCGCTCAAGTCCTCCTGGTACGGCGACTGCCTGCCGTCGCGTGACTTCCCGATGCTGGTCGACCTGCACCTGGAGGGCCGGCTGCCGCTGGAGAAGTTCGTCTCGGAGACGATCGGCCTCGGCGACGTCGAGGCGGCGTTCGCCAAGATGGAGCACGGCGACGTGCTGCGTAGCGTGGTGGTCTTCTGAGTACTGACGCCGCCGCGGTCCGGATCGCCATGTGGTCCGGGCCGCGGACCGTCTCCACGGCGATGATGCGCGCCTGGGAGAACCGGCCGGACACGGTGGTCGCCGACGAGCCGCTCTACGCCTTCTACCTGTCCGCGACCGGGCTCGACCACCCGGGCCGTGACGAGGTCATCGCCAGCCAGCCGACCTCGTGGCGGACGGTGCTGGAGTCGCTCGCCGACGGCCCGCTGCCGCCGGGCGTGTCCATCGCCTACGCCAAGCACATGACGCACCACGTGCTGCCGTCGGTCGACCTGGCCGCGTTCGCGCCGTTCCGTCACGCGTTCCTCATCCGCCACCCGCGCTCGCTGCTCGCCTCCTACGCCCGGGTCCGCTCCGCCCCGACCCTGGACGACCTGGGGCTGCGGCAGCAGGCGTGGCTGTATGAGGAGTTCGGCGGGCCGGTCATCGACTCGGCCGACCTGCTTGCCGCCCCCGAGGCGGGGCTGCGGGCGCTGTGCGCGGCGCTCGGCGTGCCGTTCTCCGCGGCGATGCTGTCCTGGCCGGCCGGGCCGCGCCCGAGCGACGGCGTCTGGGCGCCGCACTGGTACGACAGCGTCTGGCGGTCGACCGGGTTCACGTCGCGCCCGCCCGGGCCGCCGCCCGCGCTCGACCCGGCGCTGGAGCCGCTGCTCGAACAGTGCCTGCCCTACTACGAGCGGCTCGGCCAGAACAAGATCAAGATCAGCATGGAGAACGGGAGCGCCTGAACCGAGTCTCCCCACGTTGGGCCCGGGCTGGCCGGGGCCGGCCAGCCCGGGTCTCGCGGACCGGGGACGTCAGGGTAAAAAGGGTCCATGCTGCAGCAGTTCGACGAGCGCAACCGGGACCTGATCGTCAACATCGGCGGCCGCCTGTCGCACCGGGATGAGGCCGGGGTGTCGCCGTTCGACTCCGTGGTACAGGGCGGCGACGCGGTCTGGGAGGGCCTCCGGCTGACCAACGGGCGGATCTTCGCGCTCGACGAGCACCTGGCACGGCTGCGCCGGTCGGCGCACGCGCTCGGCTTCGCCGAGGTTCCGGCCGATGAGGCGATCATCGCCGAGATCAGGCGCACGCTGGCCGCCAACTCCATGGTCACCGGCGTTCACATCCGCCTCACGCTGACCCGCGGCGTCAAGGTGACCTCGGGCATGGACCCGCGTCTGAACGTTGCCGGGCCGACGCTGATCGTGCTGGCCGAGTTCAAGGACCCGGTCTACGACCAGTCGGGCATCCGGCTGATCACGTCCAGCGTACGGCGGCACGCGCCGGACTCCCTCGACCCGAAGATCCACCACAACAACCTGCTGACCTCGATCCTGGCCAAGATCGAAGCCAACGTGGCGGGTGCGGACGACGCGGTGATGCTGGACCACCGGGGCTTTATCGCCGAGACCAACGCGACGCACCTGTTCATGGTGTTCCCCGGCGAGGCCGGCGCGACCCTGGCCACTCCCACCACGGTGGCGTGCCCGGAGGGGATCACCCGGGCGACCGTGCTGCGCCTGGCCGCGTCGGAGGGGATCGCCTCGGCCGAGGGCGACTACACGCTGCCGCAGCTGTACAACGCGGCCGAGGTGTTTGTCACCGGCACCATGGGCGGCCTGGCCTCCGTGGTGTCGGTCGACGGCCGGACGATCGGCAACGGCACCGTCGGCCCGGTCACCAAGTACCTGTCCACGCTGTACGGGGAGCTCACCGCGAACGCGGGCACCACGGTCGCCTGAGGGGGTCGGCTGCCGCCTACCCGGCCGTGATCGTGCCGTCTTCGAGCTGGAGCACCTCGTCGGCCAGCTCCATCAGGACCGGGTCGTGCGTGGCGACCAGGGCGGTCACGCCCTCGGAGCGGACCACGGCCCGCAGCAGCCGCATGATCTGCCGGCCGGTCTCGGCATCGAGCTGGCCGGTCGGCTCGTCCGCCAGCAGCAGCGCGGGGCGGCTGGCCAGTGCCCGGGCGATCGCCACCCGCTGCTGCTGGCCGCCGGACAGCTCGCCCGGGCGCTGCCGGGCGTGATCGGCCAGCCCGACGGTGGACAGCATGAGCGCGACCCGCTCGTCCCGCTCGCGCGGGGCAACGCCGGCGATGCGCAGCGGCACGCCCACGTTCTCGGCCGCCGACAGCACCGGGAGCAGCCCGAAGGACTGGAAGATGTACGCCACCGTCTCCCGGCGCAGCCGCATCCGCCCGGCCTCGCCCATCGCGGTCACGTCCTGCCCGGCCACGCGGACGGTGCCGCCGTCGGGTGAGTCGAGCCCGCCGACCACGTTCAGCAGCGTCGTCTTGCCCGACCCGGAGCGGCCACGCAGCGCGACGAGCCGGCCCTCGGGGACGGAGAACGTCACCCCGCGCAGGGCGGCGGTCGCGCTCGCGCCGCTCCCGTAGGTCCGGGTCACGTCGCGCACGTCGATCATCGAGGTTGTCATTCCCCGCTCGCCTTCGAAGGAGTCTCCTGGCCGTCCGCGTCCGGCCACACGCCGATGTGGTCCGGCTCCGCCTCGAGCCTGACCCGGTCGCGCATGCCCAGGGCGTCGGTCATCTCCCGGGGAAGCTGGAGCCGCCCGGCCCGGTCGAGGACGGCGTACTCGACGGCGTGGCCGAGGCTCCCGGACTCGTCGGCCCTGCCCCCGCGGAGCGTCTCGGTCGCGGTCCGCCCGTCCCTGATCGCGACCGTCCGGCGCACCATCGACGACACCGCCGAGTCGTGCGTCACGACGAGCACGGTCGCCCCGAGCTCCGTGTTGGCCGTCTGCAGCGCGCCGAAGACCGACGCCGCCGTCGCCCTGTCCAGCTCGCCGGTCGGCTCGTCCGCCAGCAGCACCGACGGTTCGTTGGCCAGCGCGACCGCGATCGCCACGCGCTGCTGCTCGCCCCCGGACATCTGGTCAGGCCGCCGCCCGGCGCAGTACCCGACGCCGAGCACGTCCAGCAGGTCGCCCGCCCGGCCGCGGCGGGCACGGCGGCCCCCTCCGGCCAGCCGCAGCGGCAGCTCGACGTTCTGCGCCGCCGTCAGGTAGGGGAGCAGGTTGCGCGCGGTCTGCTGCCAGATGAACCCGACCACCGAGCGCCGGTAGCCGAGCCGCTGCCGGACCGACAGCGCGCCCAGGTCGTTGCCCGCCACCCGGACCGAGCCCGCGGTGGGGGTGTCGAGGCCGGCCAGGATGTTCATCAGCGTGGACTTGCCGCTGCCGGAAGCGCCGACGAGCGCGGTCAGCTCCCCCTGGGCGATGACGAGGTCCAGCCCCTGCAGGGCCTGCACCTCGATGCCCGCCGCGGTGTAGATCCGCACCAGCCGGTCGCACACGATCAGCGCGCCCGCCCCGTAGTCCTCGTGGGCGCGGCCCGCGTCCGCCATCAGGGCGCCGAACGTAGGCTGGTTTTCCGCCGTCCCTCCCGATCCCGTCTCGCCGGGTGAGTTCATGAGCCCTCCTCGCTAGCGCTCGTCGGCCGCATTCGCGGGTGCACCGTGCTGACTTGTCCGCTCGCGAGCTCGCTCACGGGGCGACCTCCTTGATCTGGGTCATGACCCGACTCGCAGGCTAACGGCGCCGCGCCGCCGGGCCGCCCTGATCTCGATGCCCAGGGCCGCCGCGGCCAGCACGACCAGGGCCACGAGCGGCAGCGCGACCGAGGCGAAGCCCGGCGACAGTGGCACGGCGGCGCCGCTGCCGGTGAACACCGACAGGTCGATCGCGGGGCCGAGCAGCGGGGGCAGCGCCAGCGCGCAGGCGAGGGCGGCGACAGCGGCGGTGATGACGGCGGGCAGCAGCTCGATCGCGACCACCCGGGCGCGCTGCCGCTCGGTGAGCCCCATGGTGGCCAGCCGGGCCAGCGACGCGGTGCGCTCGGCCGCGCTCAGCGCCAGCTCGAGCAGCACGATCGCCAGCCCGAGGAGCGCGGCGAGCCCCGTGCACAGCGTGATCAGCGCGAACGAGCCGTGCTGGAGCGGCTGGCTTTCCAGCGCCGACAGCACGTCGGCGCGGTAGGTCACGTTCGTGCCCCGGGGCAGGTCGGCGCGGAGCACCGCGGTCATCCGGGCACGGTCGATCGACGCGCCGTTCAGCAGCAGCTCGGTCGCCGCGTCGGTCTGGGGCGGGGTGGTGGTGGAGTGGAGCGCCCCGAAGGGCAAGATCACGAACGCGCCGCCGCTGGTCCAGCCGGGGGTAGTCGAGACCATCCCCGCTACCCGGACCCGGACCGCGCGCACCGGGCCGGCGGGGGTGACTGTAGCCGGGCCGGGGCCGAGGAGGGCGGCGGCCTGGGGGGAGGCGAGCACCGGCTGCACCGCCCCGCCGCTGGCCGGGGCGATCTGGCCCGCCGTCATCGACGGGAAGCCAGGGGACGACGCGACCAGCGCCGCGTAGCTGGCCGGGTCCACCGCCAGGACCGTCAGCGCCGTCCCGTCGGGCGCGCTCCAGCCGGACGGCCACACCTGGGCGGCGTGGGTCACCCCGGGCACGGCGCTGGCCGCCCGGAGGCCCGCCGCCGGCAGGGCGGGGAGGGAGGAAGTCCCGTTGATCACCACGTCGGCCCCGGACGACTGCCACGAGGCGGCCACGTCGCCCCGGCTGACCGCGTCCCGTACCGTCCCGGCGAAGGCGGCCACGGTCAGCGCGAGTACCAGCCCGAAGACCGGCAGCGCGGGGGTGAGGGCGCCGCGGGCCGCCCGGGCCAGGCCGAGGAAGGCGGGGGCGCCCGCCGACCGGGCCGCCAGGTGCAGCAGCCCTCGCAGCACCAGCGGGTAGATTCGCAGCACGATGATGACTACCGGGACGGCGACCAGCGCAGGGGCGGCGCTCGAGTAGAAGTTGACCCCCGTCCCGGCCCCCGCCCCTTGCTGCCGGAGCAGCACGATGCCGGCCACCGCGGCCGCCGCCAGCGTCACCTCGGCCACCAGCCGCGCCCGGCCCCGCGGTCTGCGCCGGGTGAGGCCTGTCTGCTGCCGGGGCAGCCGGTGCTGCCAGGCGGCGATCAGCGCGGGGCCGCCGACCGTGAGCACGAGGACCGCCGCGACGGGCCACCAGAACGCGGCCGAACCCGCGTCCGGCCCGCCGGCGCCGGGAACGGCGGCGACGCCCACCGCGACCGCCAGCACGGCGGCGGGCAGGCAGGTGACCGCGGCCGCGCCGCCCGCGGTCAGCGCGAGCTGCCACAGGGCCCCGCCCCGGGCCCGGATCAGGGTCAGCTCGCCCAGCCTGCGCAGCACCACCATCCGCGCTGCCAGCAGCAGCACCGTCGCAGCGGTGAGGAACAGGCTCACGTACAGGAGCCACAGCAGCACGTCGGCCGAGTGGTCGGCACTGAGGTAGTCGGCGAGGCTGCTGAGCAGGGTGGACTGGGTGGTCAAGGTGTCCGCGACCGGGGCGAGGCTGCCGGGCAACTGCGGCGTCTGGGAGCTCAGCGCGGTGAGGGCGTCGCTGAGCGGCTGGGCCTGCTGCCCGGTGACCTGGCCGACGGCCAGCGGCAGCGTCCACACCATGGTGAGCCCGGCCGGGCCGAAGTCCTCCTGAACCGCCGCTGCCGCGGACGGCGCCGCGATGACCGCGCTGACCCAGTAGGGCGGGGCGGTCCCAGGCTGCTCAAGAGTCGGCACGGCGGCGGTCGTGTCGGCGACCCAGAACGCGGAGCCCGGGTCCGTCGGCACCACGATGCCGGTGACCTGCAAGGTGATGGCGCCTTGGTCGATCTTGACCCGCGACCCGGCCCGCAGCCCGAACGTGGCCGCGGTCTTGCTGGTCACGACGACTGGCAGCACGGGGGTGTAGACGTTGCCACCGAGCCCCGGGACCAGTGCCGCGGCCGCCCCCGCCGCGACCGGTTTCCCTGGGCGTGCCCGGGAACTGGCCCGACACCAGCCGCATGTGCCCGCTCAGCGGTACCCGGTCGGTCACCTCGACCTCCACCGGGACTCCGTGGGTCCTGGCCGGCGTTGGCTTGACCTGGTTCAGGCGTGAGGTCAGCGACGCCCAGTCGGCGCTGGCGGGGGCGAGCGGAACGGTGCCGTTGCCGTAGTTGGCGTGCAGCTGGCCGCTGATCGTGGCGACCTGCGCGCCGGTCAGCCCGCCCGCCCCGGCGACGGACGTCCCGTTGAACGGCAGCGCCTGGGTCACCCCGGTCCACGTGGTCGAGGCGGTGACCGTGCGCGCGACGGCGGGCGCGGCCGACAAGGTGTCCCGGACCGCCTGGGTCGACGTGACGAGAGCCTGGCGAACGCCGGCCGTGGACGCGAATACCGAGCACAGCGTGAGCAGCCCGAGCGCGAGGTAGATGCCGCGCGGGCGCCAGCGCGGCGGGCCGACGCGCGACGGTCGCGCGGCCGGGGCGGTCATGGCGCCTCCGCCGCGCGCAGCTCGGCCGCCGGGTCGGGGCGGCGGAAGACGACCAGCGCCGCCGCCAGGGCCGGGAGGATCGCCACCACCGCCGCCAGCGCGACGGTCTGGGGCAGGTCGAGCAGGGTGACCGCGGGCGGGACGGGCGGCTGCCCGGTGGCGGTCAGCGTGACCGCGGGCACCAGCAGCACGGCGACGACCGAGCCGAGCACCAGCCCGAGCGCCGCGGCCGGCACCGACAGCAGCAGCTTCTCAAGCAGCAACTGCACCGCCGCGGACCGCTGGGGCACGCCCAGCGCGGCCAGCAGGGCGTTCTCCGCCCGCCGCTGCCGCACGCTGGCCGCGATCCCCACGCAGAAGCCGGTGACCGCGAGCAGCGCGGCCGCGGCGGCCAGCGCCAGCAGCGCCTGCTGGGGAGCGGCCGAGAGCGGGTTGGCCGCGGCCGCCGTCGCCAGCGCGGCGCTGCTGATGAGGCTGGCGCCCGGCGGGAGGGCCGCGGTCACGGCCGGGGGAACCTGCCCGCCCGCTGTCGCCAGCCACCACTGGTTGACGGTGAGGGGGGCGCCGCCCCGGTCGACGAGCAGCGACTGCAGCGCGGTGAGGTTGACGACGAGGCCGCTGCCGGGGACGGAGGGGAAGGTGTTGGCCTCGGCCACGATCCGGGCGGCGAAGCTGATGCCGTTCAGCCTGGCCTGCACGGTGTCGCCCACCCGGACGTGGTTGGCCGCGTCGAACGCCCGGGTCGCGATGGCCGGAATGGACGGCGGCGCCAGGCCGCCCGCGCTCAGCGTGAGCTGGCCGGTCGCGGGGGAGAGGGTGGTAACGAACTTGTCGTTCACGGTGGCGGTCTTCCCGTAGCCGGGCTGGAAGGTGACCGCCGCGCCGCCGGAGAGCGCGGTGAGGCGGGTCTCCCGCGGATCGGCGAACCGGCCGTCGGCGACGCCGGCCGAGTCGAGCTCGGGGGACGCGGCGACAGCACTCCAGCCCGCCAGCCCGGCCCCGGTGACCGTCAGCGTGACGCTCGTGCTGGCCGGCTGCTCGGGCATGGTGTAGCTGAGCGCCAGCTGGGAGACACGGACCGGGTAGGCGAGCCCGCTCAGCGCCGTGGTCAGCGCGTGCGGGCGCCCGTCCGCGGGCAGCGCGCCCGACAGCGGAAGCTGGAGCGTGGCCCCGGTGGCATCGGTGACGGTGGCCACCACGCTGGCCCGGCTCACCGGGGCTGGGCTGAGCGTGGCCCGCAGCCGGAGCTGAGCCGGGCGGCCGGGCAGCGCGGTCCCGCCCGCCCCGGCCGACGGCGTGATGGCGCCGAAGAGCTGGCTGGCGGGCAGCCGGGACTGGTCGGCGCGCAGCTTCACCACGGCCACGGCCCGCCCCGAGTCGACGGCGAGGACCGGGGCGGGCTGGGCCTCGGTGTCGTCGGCGACCGCCATCGAGCTGCTGACGCCGGGGGCGGTGGCCAGCCGGCTGGTAGCGGCCGGGCCAAGCGGGCCGGCGAGGTCGACCTGCGCGTCGGCCCCGGCCGTGTACGCGGCCTGGTCGCTGGTGGACCCGATCCAGCTCTGGTGCTGGACCAGGGCCAGCGTCCCGGAGGCGACCGCCATGACGATGAGCAGGGCCGCGCCGCCCTGCCGGAGCGGCTGCCGGCTGAACTGCCAGCCCGCCAGCGACGCGGTGAGGCCGCGCCCACGGGCCGACAGCGCGTCGGCCGCCCGGGCCGCGGCCGGCAGCAGCCGCAGGGTGAGGACCGTCCCGCCAGCCAGCGCTAGGGCCGGGGCGAGCGCGAGCACCGGGTCGATGACCCGCGGCGCGCCGCCTGCCGAGGCCGCGGTGGTCATCGCCGAGTAGCGGCGCAGCTGCCAGCCCGCCAGCACCGCCAGCGCGATCAGGCCGAGGTCGGCCCCGGCGCGGCTGGCTCCGGCCAGCGCCGCCTGGCGGCCCCGGCCGACCCGGGCCGCGCTGCCGCCCGGGGGGCGCAGTACCGGGTATAGCATCGCCGCGGCGGCGAGCACGGCGATGACAGCCGCCGCCGCGAGCGCGCCGGCCCAGCTCTCCCCGGAGGCCAGGCTGATGCCCGCGCCCTGGATGACTCCCGGCGTCCCCGTGCCGCCGACGGTACCGCTCAGCCAGCGGGCGAGCCCGATGCCCCCGGCCGCGCCGGCCAGCGCGGTCACCACGACCAGGGGAATCACCTCGGCCGCCGTCAGCCGGGTGAGCTGCCAGCGGCTCGCACCGCGGGCGGACAGCAGCGCGGTCTCGCCCTCGCGCTGCGTCGCCAGCAGCCGGGCGACCCCGAGCAGCGCCGCCACGGCCAGCACGAGCAGCTGCAGCGCGCCAATGATGAGCAGTGACCGGGCCAGCGCGAGGTTGCTCCCCACGCTGGCCAGCAGCGTCGGCAGGCTCGAGGTGAGCTGCGTCCCGCCCAGGGTGTTGGAGTTGTCCAATGCCCCCTGCACCGACGCCACCTGGGCGGAGAGAGCGGACAGCTCTGACCCGGAGACCGTGGCCAGGTCAGGCTGGGCGACCCAGGTGCCGCTGGCCGGCGTCAGGCGGCCGGAGAACGCGGCGGGCGCAACGATCATCGGCCCGTAGGTGATGTAGCCGCTGGCGGAGGAGACCCCGCTGGCCGGGAGCGAGTCGAGCTGCCAGTACGACGCGGACGTGGGCGGGAGCTGCCGTTGCGCGTAGAGGCCGGTGACCAGGAAGGTCAGCCGGGCGCCGGTGTTGCCGTCGCGCAGCCGGAGCACCTGCCCGGCGTGCACCCGCAGCAGGGCCGCGCTGGTGGCCGGGAGCGCGGCCGGGATCGCGCCGCCGGAAGTGCCCGCGCTCGCCGGCCAGCTCCCCGAGACCAGCACGGCGTGGCTGGTGATGTCGTCGAGCGCGGCCGCCTCGAGCAGCGGCGTGGTCCCCGGGCCGGCGCTGGCGGGCCGGGCGGGCAGCGCGCCCGGGACCAGCCCGAGCGAGTCCGACCAGGTGGCGGACCAGAACGTGAACGGCACACCGGGCAGCGCCCGGCCGATGGCCGACTTCAGCGTGGCCTTGGTCGTCTGCGCGTCGGCGGCGCCGAACGTCCCCTGCGCCGACAGGGAGGTATCAGGCGCGCGGACCAGCGTGGCGCGGACCGCCTGGGGCAGCGCCTGCACCGCGAACACCGCCAGCGCGGCCCCCACCGCCGCCGCGACCAGCGTGGCCAGCGCCGCCGCGGCCACCACGACCTGGTGCGCTGACATGCGCCGCACGGGGAGGGGGCCGCGGGGAGCAAACACGGGCGCAAGGATTTCGCATGTTATGCAACGGTCGCAACCGCTAGAGGGAAACGAGAGGGTACAACTTTGCATCCTGCCGTAGCCTCGGAGCGTGGCACGTGACGAACGCGGTGTGACGCCGCAGAGCGAGGACTTCTCCGCCTGGTACAACGAGCTGGTCGTCAAGGCCGAGCTGGTCGACCGGGGGCCGGTCCGCGGGCACGATGGTGATCCGGCCGTACGGCTACCGCATCTGGGAGCTGCTGCAGGCCGACATCGACCGGCGGATCAAGGAGACCGGTCACGTCAACGCCTACTTCCCGCTGCTCATCCCGGAGAGCTACCTGCAAGCGGGAGGCCGAGCACGTCGAGGGGTTCTCGCCCGAGCTGGCCGTGGTCACCCACGCCGGCGGCAAGGAGCTGGAAGAGCCGCTGGTCGTCCGGCCCACCTCGGAGACGGTCATCGGCGAGATGATGGCCAGGTGGATCAGCTCGCACCGTGACCTGCCGCTGCTGCTCAACCAGTGGGCGAACGTGGTCCGCTGGGAGATGCGGCCGCGGATGTTCCTGCGCACGACCGAGTTCCTCTGGCAGGAGGGGCACACCGCGCACGCCGACGAGGCCGACGCGATGGCGGAGACGCTGACCGCGCTCGACATCTACGCCAAGGTCGCCCGCGAGATGGCCGCCATGCCGGTGGTGGAGGGGGAGAAGACGCCCGGCGAGCGGTTCCCCGGCGCGGTCCGCACCTACACGGTCGAGGGCATGATGCGCGACGGCCGGGCGCTGCAGTCCGGCACGTCGCACTACCTGGGCACCAACTTCGCCCGGGCGTTCGGCATCCAGTACACGGCCGAGAACGGCGAGCAGGAGCTACTGCCACACCACGTCCTGGGGGATGAGCACCCGGATGATCGGCGGCGTGATCATGACGCACGGCGACGACAAGGGCCTGGTGCTGCCGCCGCGGCTCGCGCCGTACCAGGTGGTGATCGTGCCGATCGGCCGCGGCGACCAGGCCGAGCAGGTGCTCGCCGCCGGCCAGGGAGCTGACGGCGCGGCTGCAACCGGGCCGGCATCCGGGCGCACCTGGACAACCGCACGCACCTGTCGCCGGGCTTCAAGTTCAACGACTGGGAGATGCGCGGCGTCCCGATCCGGCTCGAGCTCGGCCCGCGCGACCTGGCCGACGGCTCCGCGCTGATGTCCACCCGGCTCGGCCAGGGCAAGTCCCCGGTCTCGCTGGAGACGGCCCCGGCCCGGCTGGCGTCCGAGCTGGCCGCCTTCCAGGACCTGCTGCTGCAGCGGGCGACCGACTTCCGCGACTCGCACACGGCCACGGTGGACACCTGGGAGGAGTTCACCGAGGCGGTCAAGACCGGCTGGGCGCTGGCCTTCCACTGCGGCCAGGCGCGGTGCGAGGACGACATCAAGGCGGCCACGTCGGCCACCGCGCGGTGCATCCCGGCCGACGGCCCGGCCGAGCAGGGCACGTTGCGTCCGCTGCGGGCTGCCGTCCGCGTACGGCAAGCGGGTCATCTTCGGCCGGGCCTACTAGGGCCTATTTCACCAGCCTCGCCGTGTGCTTGTGCGGCCCCGAGGGTTACGCGCCGCCCAGCTTGTGTGGTCCCGCGTACTTCTGTACGAGGCTGACTGAGGGCGCGCCGGCGTTGACATAGCGCCGTGCTCGTGGGCGGAGGCCGCCGCGATTGGCCGGATATGCCGGGTATGTCGGCCGCAGGCCCCGGCGCGTCGGTCCGAAGTTCCCGACATCGGGCCGTCTGGAGCGCTACGTTGGGTGGCGACCGGGCGTGACCGGCTTGTGATATGTCCGGCAATGGGGTGTTTTGCTGAGACCCTAACAGGAGTAAAGCGCCGAAATGCCGGTTCAGGTAGCGAAGATGCGCATTTGCCGAGATGATGTTGTGACCTTGCTGAACCGCAGGTACCACAGACAACACGAGGTGACCGCCAAATGACGAGCGGATGGCCGCAATCCGGGGATGGGCAGGGAATGAATCCCCCCAGCCAGGGGCACGTGCCGTTCGGTCCGGAAGTCTCGTGGCCGACTGGGTACACCGGTACAGAGCACCCGCGCGGTGGCTATCCGGCCACGGCGCCAGGGCCCGCCCAGCTCGCCGCGGGCAACCAGGGCGCGCACCCGTACGCCGCGTTCAACGCGGCTGGCTACGGCGATGACGGTTACAACGACCCGGGCTATCAGGGGCCCGCCGCTCAGGACGCGGGGATCGCCGGCACCAGGACGGTGCGCGGCTTCGTCGAGTCCGACCGGGGTCAGCAGGGTTATCCGAGCGCCGCCGCCCAGGCCGGCTACACGCAGCCCGGGTACTCGCAGCCCGGGTACTCGCAGCCGCCCCTCGGCGGGACCTCCGCCTACGGGCAGCAGGGTTACGCCGGGTCGAGCTACGCCGACGGCGGCCAGATCGAGATCGCCTATCCGCCCGCTGCGGGCGGCTCCCAGGGCGCCGACCTCTACCAGCAGCCGTACGACTACCGGCAGCCGCTCCGCTACGAGGGCGAAGAGGATCACTACCCGCTGACCGGCGGCTACCCGCAGGCTGACGGCTACGACCGGTCCGGCGGGTATGGCGGCCAGGCGGACCAAGGCGCCGTGTACTACCAGTCGGCCGCCTACGACCCCGCCGCCTACAACGGCTCGGAGTACTCCATGCCGGGCGTCAACGGCCCGGGGTACGACCTGTCCGGCATCATCGGCACCAACGACTTCGAGGCGCTCAGCTACGACGAGCCGAGCTACGACCGCCTCTCCTACGACGACCCCCGCTACACCGACACGCCGGGCTACCCCGACGCCCGGCGGCGTTTTCCCGAGACCAGGCTCGACGTCCCGGTATTCGACGAGACCCGGCTAGACAACCTGTGGATGGCTGGCGACGACGTGCGTCGCGAGGGCGGCGCCGGCGGCGGGTACGGGAACGGCGGGTTCCCCGGCGGCCAGCCTGGCTCCGGTTCCCCGGCGGCTCTCCCCGCCGCCTTCGACCGACCGGGCAAGGCCCGGGCCGCCCAGACCCGCTACGACATGAAGGCGCTGGCCGAAACGGGGAGCAACACCCGGCTCGACATGCCGGTGTACGACGAGACGCGACTGGACAACCTGCGCGCGCTCACCCCGGGCAAGGGCCTGCGGGCGGCAGGCACCGCGGTGCTCGCCCCGCCCGCCCGACCGCGTGACTGGTCCGAGGACACCTCGCTCGACCACTTCGCCGACCTTGACCTCACCGACGAGCCGGTGCCCGCGGCGTTCACCCGCACGCTCGACCGGCCGGCCGAGCGGCAGCAGGATGACGACACCGCCGCCAGGCGGGCGATCGGCCGCCGCCGCGGTCGCAGCGGTGACCGGCGGCAGTGGATGGCGCTTGGCGCCATCGCGGTGGTCGCGGCGGGCGCGATCGGCGGCGTGCTGATGAAGTACGCTTTCTCCGGCCCGAGCGGCCCGGCGCACCAGGTTTCCGCACCGCAGTCCGTCGACGGTTTTACCCGGTCGGCGAACCTGGAGAAGCAGCTCAAGGTCAAGGACCTGGCCAACCAGGTGGCGCAGGCCAGCTCCGGCCAGGCCAGTGACGTGGTCTACGCGGTGTACCAGCAGGGCAGCATCACCCCCGGCAGCAATGCGCAGATCTTCATGTTCGTCGGCGGCAAGCTCTCCGGTGCCGATCCTGGCGCGTCGGTGGCCAACTTCGAGCAGACCTACCCGGGGGCGAAAGCCGTGCCCGCGGGGACACTCGGCGGCGAGGCAGCCTGCGCCGAGACGACGCGTAACGGGCAGAGCGCTTCGATGTGCGTGTGGTTCGACAACGACACCTTCGGTACCGTCGTGTCGCCGACGATGACCACCGCGAAGCTCGCCGCCACCATGGACGCGGCGCGGCCGGGCCTGGAGCACCTGGCCAAGTAGGCCCGCGGCCCCAGGCCACTAGGTCCGGGCGTTCTCCGCCCGGACCGGGCGGTCATTCGGGAGGTTCCGCGCTCCCTGGCGTGTCACCTGGCTGCTCCGTGGGCGAGCACGCGTTTCCGGTGTCCGCTGGCTGCTTGCCGCCGGGCGCGGGGCGACGGCGGACCGAGAGCCGGACAACCGCGAGCACGAAGGCGACCGCGAGCGCGGCCAGGCCGATGAGCTGACCGCCGATCACCTGGGCGCCCTGGGGGAGCGCGGAGGTGTTCGCGACCGGGCGGGCGCGGTCCTTCGTTGTCGCACCCGGTGTCGTCGCCGGCTCCGGTGCGACCGGGGGGAACAGCGTGGCCGCGTTGCCGCCGGGCTTGAGCGCCGGGCTGGCGGCGGGGATGCTCGGCAGGTCGCCCACCGGAAGCGGCGAGGTGACCGTCTGCGGCACCTGAGGGACCGCGGCCTGGGTCGGCGGGGCTGACGGCGGTGGCGGCGGGGCCGACCCCTGGGCCGGCGGCGCCACCTGCTGGGCGTGCGCTGTGGTACCCGTCCCTGGCGATCCCGTCCCTGGCGATCCCGGGCCCGGCGACCTCGTGCCCGGCGATCCTCGACCAGGCGCGCCGGCGGCCGGCGAGGCGGGCGGCGTGGCGCGCGGGGCCGGAGGCGAGGCGGGCGGCGATGCCGGCGAACTGGGGGAAGACGGTGGCGTCGAGGGAGTGGGCGTCGCCTTGGGCGTGGACGTGCCCCCCGATCCCGATCCAGGAGGCGGGGATGTCGGCGTCGCGGTCGGCGTCGCGGGCGGGGTCGCCGGGGCCTTCGGCGCCGTGATGGTGACCGCCGCTGACGCCTTCGGGACCTTGGCCAGGTCGGCCGCCTTGGCGGTGACCGTCAGCAGGACCGACTTCACCGCCGCCGCGCTAACCGGGACGGTGAGCTGCGCCTGGAGCTGGCGCGGCGCTGACTTCGCGTTGATCAAGCCGAGGTCGCACCGGGACGTTCCGTCCGCGTCGCCGCAGCCGAAGCTGAATCCGGGTGTCTCACCGGCCGCAGGCGTCGCCCGCAGTTGGATGACGGCATCGGGCACGATGGCGCTGCGGGCCCAGACGCTCACCGTCCAGCGGGCGGGCTGGCCGCGCTCGATGCTCCGCTGCGCCTGGACGACCTTGACGCAGAGGCTGGCCGGCACGGTGTGCGCCACCGTCCTGGCGGCCACGCTCGGGGCGCCGCCGGCCAGCGTCCGGGTCGGCACGGCGGTGGGCGTGCCGGAACCGGACGGCCCGGTGCTCGGGGACGCCGAGGGCGGACCCGCCGGCCTTGGTAGGCGTCGCGCTGGCGGTTGGCGAAGCGCTTGTGGGCGGCGGCGACTTGCTCGGCGGCGTCACCGGCGGCCGCAGCGGCTCGCAGGACTGGCTGGCCGCCCGGGCCGTGAGGCTCGCCGCCGACGCGGTGGCCGTTACGCCGGTTACGACGGTCGCGGAAGCGGCCGTCAGCAGGACACCCCCTGCCATTAGTGCGGCCGTTGCCGGTTGTCCGTGCGCCAAACGCATGAGAACGCCTGCCAGTGCTGCTCGTTGCTGCTCCGCATATCGCACCTGAAGCGCCGTACGGGCGCCACCGCTCTTTCTACCCCAGTTGCCCGACAAGATCACCGTCGGGATCGGCGGCTGCGACGGGAGTTCGTGAAGTGTTCACCGGCCCGCTCCGGCCCGCTGATCACGGAGCGTGCGGCCTTCCCGTGAGGGCACCGGTGCGGATAGTGATTACTGTTCGTGACATTCCTCACGGAGTGGTTTCCGGCAAACGTGGCACAAAGCACCCCAATGTCATGTTTACTAGCTTCAGTTAGTCACCCAGGCGTGCGATGGTTGCTCTTCTGCAACGTGATGCCCTGACCCGCGTCAGCGTCCATGCCCCCTGCCGTCGCTACGGTGCGTCGCACCGGCCGGCAGAGCCCAGGGTGAAAGCGGAGCGCCTCCTCCCGGGCGCCATCTCAAGGGTTATCTCTTGCAAGCCCGTTTCTACTCACGCATGTCTACATCCCCTCTCGCCTCCCACTTCCGCGCGGTCGAGCCGCTGAGCGCGTCGTGCGCACCAACTCCTCCCGCGCCGCTGAGCGCATCGCGCACACGACCTCTGTCCGGTCGGCACCAGCGCTGTGGTGCGGGGCGGTCATCTCGGGCACTCCGCGCTCGTGTTCGCGGCCTCGGCGGCCGCGGCCGCCGTGCTCGCCACGTCGGGCTTCGCCATCGGCGCCGCGCCCTGGGCCGAGGCGGCCGGCAACGTCGCGGCGACGGCGCAGGGCGGCGGGTCGCACCCGGCTTCGGGTCAGCCGGGCTCGTTCCTGTTCAACACGATCAACGGCACCAAGACGCCGGACGGCAAGACGACCGGCGGCGTCCGCCTCGACAGCGCTGCGGGCCGCCGCGGCCGCGGCGGACAAGGCTCCCGGCGGGCACCCGCCGCGAAGCCAGTGCGCCGCGGCCACCCCGCCGCGAAACCGGCCGCCAAGCCGCCGTCAGGAAGCCGGCCCGTCAGGAAGCCGGCCGCCGAAGCCGCACGTCGCCCGGCCGAAGCCCCCTGCCGCCCCGCCGAAGCCGTATCTCATCTACGACTCGGTTAAGCCGGAGGCGCTCCCGGCCAACCACAAGGTCGCCGTCTACGCCACCGGGCACTACAAGGCCCCCGCCTCCTCGGTGGCCGGCCGGTCCGGGGTGCTGTGGATCGACACCAAGGGCTACACCCCGAAGGCCAACGCCCTTGACGTCGAGCCCGGCGACGCCACCCCGTACCGCGCCGCGCAGTGGGTGCGGGCGCGCCTGACCGCCAACCCGCACGCGGTGGCGATCGTCTACACGATGCGGTCTGAGTGGGGCCAGGTGCAGGACCAGATGGGCACACTGCCTGGCTGGATGCACTCCAAGGTCAGGTACTGGATCGCTGACCCGACCGGCCACCCGCACGTCGTCCGCGGTTCCGCTGCCACGCAGTGGTACTGGGGCGACGACTACGACATCAGCACCGCGACCCCGAACTTCGAGCGGTGATGAAGTCAGGGGGCCGTTAGCCGCCCGCGCGGGGCGCCGCCGTACCCCCTTACGGCCGGCGTCCCGCGCGGGTACCCTCGTCAGCGCGCGCACCGCCTCCCCTCGGGCGTGCGCTGTCCGGCACCGGCACCACCACTGTCCCTGGTGCGCTAAGCTTTCCCTGCGGCTCGGGGAACCGGACCGCGACAACAGCACATCGCCCCTTTAGCTCAGTCGGCAGAGCGTCTCCATGGTAAGGAGAAGGTCTACGGTTCGATTCCGTAAAGGGGCTCAGATGAAGAGGCTAATTCGAACGCCTCAAACAGGCCTGGGGGCCATTCCGGGGGGCCAAGTAGGCGGTTTCTCTACCCGGGCATGCCAGAGTCTCCCTGAGTAGATGAGTCAACCCGGCGCAGCGCTGTCGATGATCTCACGAGCGAGATGAAATACAGCCGAGGTAGGCAGGTGCGCTGCCTACTCTCAAGTTCCCTCCTCTAGCTCGCGGCGGTCACCTCGCTGATCCCGCCGAACGGCTGCATCAGGGAGACGACGACGTCTCCCTGATGGGCGCCGGGCGCGTTGCCGGCCTCGGCCATGAACTGGTGCGACATCCCCTGAAGGTGCTTGCCGGGGCAATCGGAAAGCGCACAGCCCCCGGCATGCGGCTGCCGGGGGCTGTGCGGGCGAGCTGTGCGGGCTACGCGGGCAGAACCACGTGGGTGGTGGAGAAGAAGATCGTGCCGGGCTTGCCCGACGGCACCAGCTTGCCGCTGGCGTCCGGGACGAGGGCCTGCACGGTGATGAAGCCGGTGTGCCCGGCCGGGAGGCCGGAGTAGGCGGCCTGCGGGACGGTGACGACCGCGGTCCGCCCGTTCAGCGGCCCGGTGACGTGCATGGTGACCTGGAAGCGGTTCACCTTGTCCGGGGTGACCTGCCAGGCGAGGACCGCCCGGTTGTTGCTCAGGCTCGCCACGTGCCCGTGGCTGAGCACCGCCACAACAGGCTGCGCCGGGGGAACCGGGGTAAGCCCGTCGTACTGGATGTCGCTCAGTACGTCGGCGGTGTTCGCGGCCTGGTCGGCGTCCTCGACAATGAAGGCGTCGGTCACCGCGACGTTGCCGAGGATGTCACCCGCGTCGGTCAGAGCCTGCGCGTAAGTCTCCTCGGTGCCGTGGGTGTTCAGGGACGCGCCGGTGCCGCTGTTCGCGACCCACTGAGCGCCGGTGAAGGTGGCGGTAGCGGTGCCGCCGAGCTGCTCTGGCAAGCCGAACAGGAAGTTGCCGTTGGCCAGGAGGATGTCCCAGCGCGGCGAGCTGTTCCCGCCGAAGTTGTCGGTAGTGAAAGACGGCGGGGTGGCGGGGGCAGGGTGATCGCCCAGCGCGTTCAGGTCCACCGTCATCTGGGCGAAGGTGCCGTTGCCCAGGTTGAGAGCGACGTTGCCGTTCGCGTCGAAACCGGCGGTGCCGGTGGTGCCGTCGTGGTCGAATGTAACAGGCAGCGACGGCTTGACAGCCGCGTGCGCGGTTCCGGAGGCGAACAGCCCGGCACCCGCGATGAGGGGCACCGCCAGCGCGGCGAGAAGCCGCACAGGAGCCTTCTTCAAATTCCCGTCCTTAGTACTCCCCGTGCTTGTCACGGGACAACTGATAGTAATACGCCTCAGACGGGGAAGCGAGGCCGTTATGACGCAGGCAAAGGGAAATAACTCCGCAGCGCGAGCACCGGGGGAGTGAACCTGGCTGGACTCGAACCAGCGACATGCGGTTTTAGGAAACCGCCGCTCTGTCCGCTGAGCTACAGGTCCGTGGAGGCGGAAACGAGACGAGTTCTCGCCGGTAGACCACTTCGGTTGTCCGGGTGTTAGAGTGCCCCGCAAGCCGGGCGATCTCTTCGACGGGCACCCCCGAGCTGGACATGAGCGATCTCTGCCATGACGGCTAGCCCGTGCTGCACATCGTCGGCAGTCAGCTCGCGCAGCTTCCTGCCGCCGATAGCCGTCAGGCTGGGTGTCAGGACGTTCTCGTTCTTCTTGACCGTCTTGGGGGAGCGGCCGGTCAGCCCGTCCCGCAGCCAGTCCTCGGTGGCACGCCTCACGGTGTAGTTCGGGGTTGTCCGCACGCCGGACTCGGGTTCGTCGTGGAGTTTTTTCAGCCGGTCCTGGACCGTGGCTAGCTAGCGCTGGTTCCGGGGGCGCCGGATGCGCTTGGCCTGAGCCGCGGCGAACGTCCGCTCCAGGGCATCCATGGTGCCCGCGAAGTCGCGCTGCGCAAGCGTGACGAAAAGGCAGTCGACCACGGTGAGCTGCGCGATCCGGCTCGTCATGGCGCCGGACCGGAAGACCGTCTCCCGGGCCGCCGTCAGCAGCACGTGGTCGGCGACCTCGGTGATGGGAGACCAGGGGAAGTTCGTGATCGCGACTGTGGTGGCGCCGTGCGACCGCGCCTCGAAAAGCGCGTCGACCGTGTCCACCGTGGTTCCCGTGTGGGACAAGCCGATCGCAACATCCCCCGCGCCGCGGAGGGCGGCGGACGTGGCGGCCATGTGCGGGTCTGGCCAGGCGAAGGCCGGCCGGTTGATGCGCTGCAGCTTGACCTGCAAGTCGACGGCCACGAAACCGCTCGCGCCCACGCCGTAGATGTCGATCCGACTGGCCGCGACGAGCGTGTCGACGACGGCGGTCAGCGCGGCGGTGTCGAGGCGGCTGGCGGTGTCGGTGACCGCCGCCGCGTCCGCGTAGGCGATCTTCTTCGTGATCGTCACCGGGTCGTCGCCGGGGGCGATGTCGCTCGACGCCGCCACCACGGCGGCCGCGTCGTCGCGCGCGACCGCTCCGGCGAGCGCGAGACGCAGCTCGGGATAGCCCTTGAGGCCGATCGCACGGCAGAAGCGGACGACGCTGGTGGCACTCGTGCCGCACGACTGCGACAGCTCGGAGATGCTTCGCCAGGCGACGCCGGCCGGGTCATCGAGCACCGCCTGCGCCACGCGCTGCTCGACCGGTGCAAGGCTGGGCAGCAGTGACCTGATGGTAATGAGGATCCCAGCGTCTGATCCGCTCACGCCGCCCCCCGCCGTTCACGTCGCGGCTGCTGTGCCATCGTCCCGCAGCCTCAGGGTTTACCTGCGCCCTACCATTGAAGGTTATCATTTTTCGAGTTCATGGATCGCAGGGGTTACGAAGTGACATCGTCGAGCGCTCGCCAGGCGGCACGGCCGATGGCTGCCAGCGGGGCCGAGGGAGCGGACACGCCGTGGCTCGGGTCCGGCGGCTCGGCGTCGATACCAGTCATGAGAACCGCCACGACGGCCCGCCGGCCACTCGTCCCGGTGATGAGGCCGACGTCATGCCGGATCCCCGGAAGCTCTCCCGACTTGTGGGCGACGATGACCTCCTCCGGCAGCAGCGACGGGATCCCGTCGTTGAGCTGCTGACGCTCCAGGACCTGAAGCGCGAAGTCGCCCAGCGGGGCCGGGAGCAGGCTGCGCGAGGCGATGGCGTCGAGCAGGGTGGCCTGGTCGTGCGCCGTGGTCGTGTTCTCCAGCCCGAGCTGTACGGCGCCGGCGTCCATCATCTTCCGGCGCAGAACGGTACCGGTCAGCCCCATGCCGGCGCAGAACTGGTTGACGCGGTCCATGCCGATCAGGTCGATGACCATGTTGGTCGCCGTGTTGTCACTGACGATGATCATGAGCGTCAGGAGGTCGGCCAGCGTCAGCGTGCGCAGGTAAGGCAGCGCCTGCAGGACGCCCGAGCCTCCCGTCCGCTGAGACGGGATGGCGCTCGGCTGGGCGAGGTCGAGCAGGCCGGCGCCCACCTCGCTGAGCGCGGCGCCGAGAATGGGCACCTTGATGGTGCTCGCTGCCGTGACCACCTCGTGGGCGCAGATGAGCAGCGGGAGGGCGGACGCGTCCGGCTCCCAGGCCGCGACATGCAGCCGGCCGCGAACGGCCAGGCCGTCGATCGCGCGCTGCAGCCGCGGGCCGAACCCATCTGGCTCCGGCCCGGCCGGCGGGGAATGCCGGCTCATGGCCCGAGCAGCTCGTCGATGCTGTCGATGCCAAGGCCGGGACGATCGGGCAGGCCGACGTGGCCGTGCTCGTACGTGAGGCCTCGGGCGCCGCGCCGCTCGAGCCACCAGGCGGCGTCAAGGTCGCTGATGGCCGACGTGCCGTGTGCGGCGGCCAGGCTCGCCGCCGCGGCCACGCCGACCGGTGACTCCATCATCGAGCCGACGATCGTTTCCAGAGCTGCCGACGCGGCGAGCTCGAGCAGCGTCCGGCCGACGGCCAGGCCGCCGCACTTGGCGAGCTTCACGTTCACCATGTCGGCCGCGTGGCGCCGGATGACCTCCATCAGGTCGGTGATGCCGTACACCGCCTCGTCCGCCATGATCGGGGTAGCGACGTGCGCGGTGACGCGGGCCAGGCCGTCGATGTCGTGCGCGGCGACCGGCTGCTCAACCAGCTCGATGCCCGCCTGGGCGTCCTCGAGCATCCTCACCGCGCGGATCGCCTGACGCTGCGTCCATCCCTGGTTCGCGTCCAGCCGGATCTTGATCAGCGGGCCGACCGCGTCGCGAATCGCCGACACCGCCCGCACGTCGGCGTCCGGATCAGTGCCTACCTTGACCTTGAGGACGGCGAAGCCGTCGGCCACCCGCGCCACTGCCGCGTCAACGAGTGCCTCGGTCGAGCCGACCGGGAGCGTGACGTCGGTTGCCACCGTCATCGCGGTGCCGCCGAGCCACCGGACCAGCGGCATGTCGTGCAGGCGGGCGAGCAGGTCGTGAACGGCGACGTCGACGGCCGCCTTGGCGCTGGTGTTCCCGGCTACCGCGCCCCGCACGTCGCGCAGCAGTCGTACCGTGTCACGGGGGTCCCGGCCGAGGAGCTGCGCGGTCAGCGGGCCCTCGATGCAGGCCCGCGCCCCGGCCACCGACTCTCCGGTCACCTGCCAGACCTGCGGCGCCTCGCCGAATCCGCTGGCCCCGTCCTCCGCGACGATCTCCACCACCAGGGTCTCGATCTCCGAGGTGCGGCGCAGTGCGGTGACGAACGTCGTATGCAGCGGCAGCCTCAGGGCATGCGTCCGGACGGCCACGATCTTCATTGGCACCTAACTCCCTTGTCCGCAAGGCGGAGGCGGTCAGCCCTTCACGCCCCCGACGATGCTGGCCCGGTTGATCTGGCGCTGGGATAGGGCGAACAGGATCACCACCGGCAGGCTCGCTATCACGATGCCGGCCGCGAGCAGGGTCCACTCCGACTCGTTCGAGCCGAAGAAGTTGTAGATGCCCCGCGTCACCGGGAACAGGCTCGGGTCCGACAGCAGCACCACCGGGCCGATGATGTCGTTCCAGACGCCGAGCAGCCCGTACAGGAACGCGATCAGCAGCGCCGGCCGGATGAGCGGCACGATCACGCGCCCCAGGTAGCTGAGGTAGCCGGCGCCCTCCATGAACGCGGCCTCGTCGAGCTCGTGCGGCACGGCCAGGATCGCGGCCGTCAGCAGCATCACCGCGAGCGGCAGCCCCGGCTCGACGTGCAGGATGATGTAGCCGATCCGGTTGTTGTACAGGTCCAGCATCCGTGACTCGGCAAACAGCGGGATCACCGAGAACGGCAGGAACAGGCCGATGAAACAGAACGTGTACAGCAGCGAGTGACCGCGCAGCAGCCGCCGCGCGATCGGGAAAGCGATCGCCAGCCCGAGCAGCGTAGACAGCGCGGACGCCACGACCGAGTACAGGATCGTGTTCAGCAGCTCCACCCCGAGGTCGGCGCTGTTCCAGGCGCCACTGAAGTTGCCCGGGTCGGGCGAGCCCGGCGTCAGCGGCGAGGTCAGGAAGTGCGACGGCGACTCGAACGCCATCATCACCACGTACAGCATTGGCACCAGGAACAGCAGGAAGATCAGGATGCCGAGGGTGATCCCAGACACCAATCGGGGTCGGCGGAGGCTCATACGGTCACCCCGGCACTTTCGGAATTATCGGTTCTTGTCATCCCAGCAGCCGCCGTTCCCGGTAGCGGAGCAGCACCATCAGCGGGATCGCCACCACTAGCGTCATCAGGAAGAGGAACACGAGCACCGCCGACCCGTAGCCCAGGTTCGCCTGGAAGCTGCCGAACGCGGCGTTGAACGCGAGCATGCCCAGCGTCTGGGTGCCGTACTGGCCGTCGGTGAGCACGTAGATCAGGTTGTAGGTGGTGAACGACCCGACGACGGCGAGCAGCACGTTCACCGTGACTGACGGGGCGAGGAGCGGGAAGGTGATGCGGCGCAGCCGCTGCCACCCGTTAATGCCGTCCATCTCCGCCGCCTCGTAGATCGACGGGTTGATGGCCCGCAGGCCGCCGATGAACACGAGCGTGGAGAAGCCCGCGTTCTGCCAGACCTGGACGAAGATGGTCAGCGGCAGCGCCCAGCCGTCACCGCCGAAGAACGCCGAGTGCACCCCGAACGCCCCGAACAGGGACGCGGCGGGCCCCTGCTCCGGGTTGAAGAACAAGATCCAGATCAGGCCGACGATGGTGACACCGAGCGCGATCGGCATGAACACCAGCACGCGCCCGGCCGCCGCCGCCCGGCCATCGCCGCGCAGCTTGTGGGCGAAGACAAGCCCGACGATGTTCTGCCCGACGGTGGTGGCGACCACGAAGACCAGCGTCGCGACGATCGCCTGGTCGAACCCGGGCGCCTGGGTGGTGAACATCGAGGAGTAGTTGGAGAACCCCACGTTGTTCACCGAGGCGCCGGGCAGCGCGGTGTAGTTGGTGAACGACATGATGACGTTCGCGATCATCGGCACGATGCCGAAGAGCGCGTATACCGCGAGCCCCAGGAGCAGGCACGCCCACATGGTCACCCGGGATCCGCGGCTGAGCAGCCGGGCCGGCTTCGGCCGCCGGATCTTCGCGGCGGCTACGGCGCCGGCCGGGGCCGCGGCGGACGAGCGCCGCGACCCCAGTCGGACCGCCGTCACGACGTCTTCCAGTCCTTCTCGTAGGTCTGCGCCGCCTGCTCGGCCGTCATCTTGCCCTGGATGACCGACAGCTGCAGGTCAGGCCAGTTTGCCTGCTGGTCGTAGTAGCCGTAGTTCGGCGACAGGACCGGGTACAGCACGTTCTGGGTGACCGCCTTGCCGAAGTACGATCCCATGGCCTGCGCGGTGTAGCCGCCGAAGGTCCCGGCCTGGCTGGGCGAGATCCCGGTGGCCTTCACGTACTGGGCGTAGATCTTCGGCGAGGAGAAGAAGGAGAGCCAGGCGTTGGCCGCGGTCTTGTTCTGCGACGCCTTCAGCTCGTAGAACGCGAGGTCGTTCTGCCCGTACGACTGGTTGTCGGCCGCGGTGTTGCTGAACGGCAGCGGGAAGTACCCGACCTGCAGCTTCGGGTTCGCCTGCTGGACCGACGGCAGGTCCCAGGACCCGTCGAGCAGCATCGCCGCGTCGCCCTTGGCGAAGTTGCCGGGCATGGACTCCCAGGGGACGCCGGTGTAGTTCGGCTCGAGGTACTGCGCGACCGTCTTCTCCTCGCTCATGCCCTGGACGAAGGTCGGGTCGGTCCACTTGACCGTGCCCTTCATCAGGTCCTGCGACAGGTTGTGGCCGGGAGCCGCGGGGTACATCAGGTCGGTCATGGCCTCGTAGTACATGAACTGCAGGTAGACCGCGCCGACGTTGCCCAGGGCGGTGTAGAGCGGCTGCACGCCCTTGGACTTCAGGGTCTGGCACAGCGTGAGGAACTGGCTGTAGGTGGTCGGCGGGGTCAGGTGGTACTTGGTGAAGATCGCCTTGTTGTAGAAGACGCCCTCCTGGTACTCGCCGGTGGAGACGCCGTAGGTCTGGCCCTGGTACGTCTCCGCCGCCAGCGCGGAGGAGTTGTAGCTCTTCAGGTAGGGCTGCCCGTTGAGCGACTGGAACGCCCCGGCGCTGGCCCAGTACTGAAGGGGCGTCTCGTTCGCGCGGGTCGCGTTCAGCGGGTAGGGCTGGAAGGGCGAGTTGCTCGTCACGATGTCGGCACTGCCGGAGTTGACCGTCTGCTGCAGCAGGGTCTCGTACGGGCCGTTCACATTGGCGGCGGTCTGGAGGGTGACCTTGACGCCCGGGTACTTCTGCTCGAACTCCTTGTCAATCGCGGTCAGCACGTTGACCGACGGCGGGTTGACCCAGGTGATGATCTTGACGGAGCCCGAGACCTTGCCGCCGGACGATCCGCTGGCGCCCGAGCTGCCACCGCTTGAGCAGGCCGCCACGACGGCGGCCAGGCCCACGGCAAGCGCGGCGCTGGCCGCGGTTCTCAGCGTGCGGTGCCGGAACTTCTTGACGTGCATTGCTGCTTCTCCTTCGGACGGGACTTTGCGTCGGCTACCGACGGGATTTCTGAGCGGGGTGTTAGGGCGCCGCGGCCGGGCCGCTGTTCGCGCTGGCCCACACCTCGGGTGGCTTCCCGGCCGCGGCCAGTCGCTCCGCGGCCCCGGCCCAGGCGGCGTGAATGAGGGTCGCGCCGATGATGGTCGAGGTAGGCGCCATCGGCTCGGCGACGCCCGCGACGTCGAGGGCGGCGTCGCCCAGGCGTCCGCAGTTGTCCAGCACGTAGTCGGCGACGTCGAGCAGCCGGGGCAGCCCCGGCGCGGCGGGCACCGCCGTGGAGTGCGGGACGGACGTGAGGGCGATGACGGTCACGCCGTTGCGCTTCGCCTCCTGCGCGAACTCGACGACGAGGACGTTGCGGCCGGAGTTGGAGACCACCCAGCACACGTCGCCCGGCCCCCAGGCCAGGCCGTCGGTGAACTCGCGGTAGTAGCCCGCCTTGTTCTCCAGCACGCCGAGGGCATCCTCGTCGACGCCAGGCCCGCGCGCGGTGAGCCCGGTGCTCCAGATCGGCTGCATCGCCTTGAAGCTGCCGGCCCGCCGGCACATCTCGCTGATCAGGGAGATCGAGTGCCCCACGCCGAAGGCGTAGATGGTCCCCCCGTCACCGACGGCGTCCGCGAGCACCGCTGCCACGTCCGCGAGTACCGCGTCGTTGCGGTCGAACGCGGTGTCGAGAAGCGCGGAGACAGTCGATCGCCAGTCTCGCCGCGCGCTCAATGGCAAATAGTTTCGCGTCTCCAGAATTGCATGTAAAGATATTACGCCGCAAAGGGGTGAATCGGCATAGGTTTACGCAAACGTAATCGTCACCGGCGGCGGCCGCCGGGTGAACGTCAGGGTGCCTGGCTGGCCCCGAGAACGCCGAGCGCCCCGCGCACGCTACCGCCGCCGGCGCCGAGCGCGTCCCGCGCGGCCTGCGCGTCCACGCCGCTCAGGAGCATGATCATCGCCAGCCGGAGATCGCCCCCGGCCGCCGCGAGCGTGGCATCGGAGGTCTGCTGGTCCGTGCCCGCCGCCTCCTGGAGGATGTGCACCTTCCGGCTGCGCAGCTTGCTGTTCGTGGCCCCGACTTCCACCATCAGGTTCGAGTACGTCCGGCCAAGCCGGATCATCAGCGCCGTCGAGAAGCTGTTCAGGACGAGTTTCATCGCCGTGGTGGCCTTCATCCGGGTCGACCCCGCGATGACCTCAGGACCTGTCTCCGGAACGATGGCGACCTGAGCCCGCGACTCGAGTGGCGAGCCGGGGTTGGCGGTGATGACGGCGGTGAACGCGCCGACAGCGGCGGCCGCGGACAGCGCGCCCGCAACGTACGGGGTCCGGCCGCTCGCGCTGAGCCCGATCACCACGTCATCCGCGTCCACCAGGGCTGACGCCTCGGCGGCGCCCAGGGCCTCGTCGTCCTCGGCGCCTTCCACCGCGCGGACCATGGCCTCCTGGCCGCCGGCCAGGTGCGCGACCACCAGGCCGCTCTCCAGGCCGAAGGTCGGCACGAGCTCGGTCGCGTCCAGCATCGCGATCCGGCCGGAGGATCCGGCGCCGAAGTAGTGCACCCGCCCGCCCCGGCGCAGCCGGTCGGCGGCCTGGTCGACGACCAGCGCCAGCGGGCCGAGGACCAGCTCCACGGCCGCGGCGACGGTCGCGTCCTCCGCGTTAAGGAGCCGCAGCATGCCCAGCGTGGGCAGGACATCAATGTCGCGGGTACGGGGGTTGCGCTGTTCCGTCGGGGAAACGGCGCCATCATCAGATGGCGCGTAACCGATGGGACGGGGGAGCTCGAAGGAGGGCCCAGGGACAGTGTCCGCTGCGGCGAAGCTTGGCTCGTCGGGAGAGACGGTCATGTTGTTACGATATTACATCTACATGAAAGACTTCGTTTATGAGTTACATGTCTCCCTCATCCGGCGCCGGACCGGCGGAAGACCTCCCTCCCGGCATACCCGCTCCCCCGCCCGGCCAATTCCTCGGCATCGACGCCGGCGGCAGCTCGACCCGGGTGGTCCGGGTCGCTGACGGGAGTCTGGCGGGCCGGGTCACCGCGGCGCCGATGAACGCGCTGCTCAGCGCGGATCTGGACGAGAGGCTGGCCGCGCTGATTACCCCCGGGGTCACGGCGGCCGGCGTCGGCATGCCCGGCATCAGAGGCGCCGACAGCGCCGCCAGGCTCGCCCGGGCGGTCAGCGATCGCGCTGGCTGCCCCGTGTACATCACCGGCGACGGCGAGACGGCGTGGCTCGGGGCGTTCGGCGGGGAGCCCGGCATCGTGGTATTCGCCGGAACCGGCTCCGGCGCCACCGGCTGCGACGGCCAGCGCTGGGCGCGGTCGGGCGGCCACGGATTCCTGCTCGGCGACGAGGGCGGCGCCTACTGGATCGGCCGGAGCGCCGTCAGCGCGGCGCTGCGCTGGGAAGATGGCATGGGCGGCTCGGCGGCGATCCACCGGGCCGTCATCGAGACCGCGGGCTGCCAGCTGGCCGAGCTGGTGGTGGAAATTCACACCCGTCCTGCCGAACGATCCTCGCTGACTCGGTTCGCGCCGGCCCTGACGACACTGGCGGCAGACGACCCCGTGGCGCTCTCGATCGCGCACCAGGCGGCGCGGCACCTGGCCGACCTGGCCGAGGCGCTGCGCCGCAGGCTCGGCCCGCTGCCGGTCTGCGGCATGGGCGGCGTGCTCGCCTCGCCCGTGATCTGGGACCGTTTCGCCGAGCTGACCGGCGCCGTGCGCCCCCTGGCCCCGCCCGAGCTGGGGGCGGCGCTGCTTGCGGGGTCGCCCCGGGCGCAGTTCATCCGAGCCGGAAACAGCACCCTCACGTCGATGCACACCGGAGGTAGCAGTGCCTGACGCGGGCGTATCCCAGCTGGACGCCGTCGGGCGGATCCTCGCCGCGGCCGTGGCGGACGACGTGCCCGGCCTGACCGCCGCGGTCGGCCGCGGCCCGCAGACGCTGGCCTCGTGGGCGCTGGGGCAGGCAGACACCGCCACCCATCGCCCTGTGCAGCCGGGAACCGTCTTCGACCTCGCATCACTCACGAAGGTGGCGGCGACGACCACGGTCACGCTGGCACTGGCCGCCCGCGGCCTGATCGGGCTCGACGATCCAGTGGTCAGGCACCTGCCCGCCGCCGCGCAGCTGGCGACGGCGGGGGTCACGGTCCGGCAGCTCCTCACCCACACCTCCGGGCTGCCGGGGAGCGTGAAGTTCTACGAGTGGTGCGCCGACCGGGGCCAGCTGCTGCGGGAGCTGTACGCGATGCCGCTCGAGGTGCCGCCCGGCACCCGGGTCGAATACTCCGACCTCGGCTTCATGCTGCTCGGCGAGCTGGCGGAGGCCGTCACGGGCGAGCCGCTCGACTCGCTGTTCCGGCGCCTGGTGGCCGGGCCGCTCGGCCTGGCTGACACCGGCTACCGTCTCGGCTCGCCGCCGGGCGGCCGCCCGGCGCAGCGGTTCGCGGCGACCGAGCTGCGCGCGGACCAGACCCCGTGGACCGGGATCGTGCACGACGAGAACGCCCGGCTCATGGGCGGGGTCGCCGGGCACGCCGGGTTGTTCTCGACCGCGGCCGACCTGGCGAGATTCGCCGCGTGGTGGGCGGGCCACGAGGACGGCACCGGACCGGTGCCCGCCGCGCTGCGCCGGGAGTCGGAGCGCTGCCAGACGCCGGGCCTGGGGGGCCGCCGCGGCCTGGGCTGGACGCGGATCGGTGACCGCTACGACGTACTCGGCGAGGCATGGCCCGACTCGGCGGTGTCGCACACCGGCTTCACCGGCACGAGCCTCGCGCTCGATGCCCCGAGCGGCGTCTGGGTGGTGCTGCTGACCAACGACGTGCACTACGGCCGGGGCCGGGCCGTTATCAGGCCGCTCCGCGAGAGCGTGCACGCGGCGGTCGCGGCGGCGCTCCTCTAGATGATCAATTCCAGGGGATCGTGCGGGGCGCTGCCGCTCGGCCGGTGAGCCCCGCAGGCCGGCGCGGCCAGCTGGCCAGGAAAAGCGGTTGACCGCGGGGAGGGGTGGTCACCTCTCCCCGCGGTCAACCGGTCTAGCTGGTCACGCGCGGGGTTAGCTGGGGCTTCCCGCGCAGGTGCGCGTCACGCCGGCCGCGGCCGGCACGGTGGTAACCCCCGCCGGCAGGTGACCGTTCAGCGCGTAGTAGGCCAGGTCCGTCGCGCG
Organism: uncultured Actinomycetota bacterium; assembly: GCA_963748785.1. Taxonomy (GTDB): domain Bacteria; phylum Actinomycetota; class Actinomycetes; order Streptosporangiales; family Streptosporangiaceae; genus Trebonia. Next base: position 84,504 of record CAVVKP010000015.1, read on the forward strand.
CGCCTGCGTGCTGGCGGCAGTCGAGCCCGCCGCGTCCACGTAGACGTCCGCGCCGGGCAGGCTGCCGGTCGGGCCCAGGATGTAAGAGAACGGCGTCGTGCCGGCGGGCAGGGCGGAGGGGTTCGCCCAGCCGCACTCGTTCTCGAACAGCGCTCCCAGGGCCGGGGTGCCGACCGCGAGGACAGCGTAGTCGCCGCTGAGCGTGTCCGCCCAGGCGGCGGCGAACGACGTGGTGACCTGGCTCGCCGGCAGGCCGGCCGCCGCGGCCGCCGCCTGCGCGGCGGTGGCGTCGGCCGGGTCGGCCGCGTACAGCACGACCTGGTCCGCCTTGGTTGCCGGGGTGGCCGGCAGCGCCTGCGGGGAGCTCCACGTACCGGACGGGTCACCGCTGCGCGCGCCCGTGGACTCCTCCGCCAGCCCGCCGCCGGTGGACAGGAACAGCTCCGACGGCTCCTCTGCCACCGGGTAGGCGCTGGCGCCGGCGATGCTGCCCGCGGTGCCGGGCAGCGTCTTGGCCTGCCAGCCGGCTCCGTTGCTGTACGTGACGGCGGGCGAGCCGGAGGCGGTCAGGTAGAACGCCTCCGCGCCGAGCGGGCTGGCCGCGCTGGAGTCGGTCAGCGAGCCCGGCGGCTGCGGGAAGTCTCCCGGCGTGGCCGGGAGCGCGGACGGCTGCAGGTAGGTCGTCGCCGCCAGGCCGCCGCTCGCGACCGGTGCGCCGGGCAACGGGGTAACGTGCCAGAGCAGCCCGGCCTGGGTGGCCGCGGCGAGCGTGCCCGTCGCTGCCGTGTAGAAGACCTCGGCCTGCCCCGCCGGGGTGGTGAGCGCGGCGAGGCTGCTGGCCCGGGCGGCGATGGCCGGCAGCGGCAGCGTCACCCACAACGGGCCCACCTGAGACGTCACGGTCACCAGGCCACCTGCCCCGATCCCGAAGATGCGGGGGCCGCTCGTCGTGTCCGCCAGGGCCAGCGACCCGGGGTTCGCGACCGGAGCGGGCGACAGCGTCCTCGTCGCCCAGCCAGCGGACGAGGCGGCCGTCACCGCCAGCTGGTGCCGGTCATTGACGAAGAACACCTCGGGGTAGCCGCTGGTCGTGGTCGTCGCCTCGATCGAGCTGCCCGCCATGGGGGCGCCGGGCAGGTCCTGGGTCGTCCAGCCGGCCGTGGCCTGGTACGTCTGCGCGAGCGAGCCGTCGGCGGCACGGTAATACGCGTGCGGCGTCATCGCGTCCGCGTTCGTCACGTCCGGGTAGCTGAGCGCGGCGAGGTTCCCCGTCGCGGCCGGGGCACCCGGCACCGCGAGCTGCAGCCAGCTGCCGCCGTCCCAGGTGTCCACGGCCAGCCCGCCCGCCGTGCGGGTGAACGTGTCCTGCAGGACGGGCAGCGAGTCGTACCAGATCCCGTCGTAGGGCACCGACGCGACGTTGGACGACGGGGCGACCACCTTGACGTCTTGCGTGAGGGTGTCGATGGTCCCGAAGCTGGACGTGATCGTCACGGTTGCCGTGTAGGTGCCCGGCTCGCTGAACACGTGCGTCACGTTGGCGCCGGTGGCGTTGGTCGTGCGGCCGTCGCCGAACGTCCAGTAGTACCCGGTGACGGAGCCGCCCGCGACTGACCCGGACGCGTGGAACGAGCCGGTGGTGCCGGCCACGGCGGTCTTCGGGCCGGACAGGTGCCCGGTCGGGGCCGGCTGCTGTGCGCCGGACGGCGGGGCGACGATGGCCCATTCTTCGCCGGGTCCCTCGACGCTCGCCGCGAAGGCGGACAGGTTCGTAATGTTGGTGTCGTACTCGGCGTGCACGTCGGGGTTGGCGGCGAAGTCGCCGTTGACCATGTCGATGGTGCCGTTAGAGCTGACCGACGTCACGATGCCGACGTGGTCGGCGAAGTTGGGGAAGCTGCCCGGGCCGAAGAAGAGGATGCTGTCGCCGACCTGCGGGGTGCCCGTGTCCAGCTGCGGGGTCTGGCCCTGCTGGACGGCCCAGTCGTAGAAAGAGGACGGCGCCCGCATTGAGGGTGTTCATGTCCGCGGTGATGCCAGCCTGCTGCCACACGTACTTGTTGAAGTCGGAGCACCAGGTCTCGTTCTGGTTCTCGACGTTGAACGTGGTGTTGTAGCCACAGCCGTCGCTGTTCGCGGAGAAGCCGGCGACGAGGGTGCTGTAAGGGTCGCAGTCCACGCCGCTGAAGTTGGACACGACCGGGGTGTCGCTGACCCCGACCTGGCTGAGTGCGATCGCCGCGATTGTCTTCCCGGAGTCCGCGGGGCTGGTGGCCGCCGGCGTGGTGGTTGACCCCGCCGACGCGGTGGCGTCCTGGACGGTGTGAGCGGCAGCCTGTGCCGTCTTGGGCAACGCCGCCAGGGCCCTCTTGGCCGCGGCGGCCTGCGAGCTCGCCGACGTGGTGCACAGGGCCGAACTGCCGAGACCCCACGCGGTCTTCAGCGCGGCGGGCAGGCCGTCCGCGCACCCGTAAAGGCCGGTGCGGACGAGGTGCCAGGTCCCGCCGTCCTTCTCGAAGACGCCGGTAGCGGCGCCGTCCTGGAAGCCCGCGGCCTGCTTCGCCGTGAGCGACCTGGCCGGAGTGAAGCTGGCCATCGCCCACTGCCTGCCGCTGGCGGTACCCGTGTGCAGCGTCCCGGCTCGAACGGCCCCGACCTCGGCCGCGGGTACGTGCTGGCCGGCCTCGAAGGCCTGCTCCAGCAGCGCCTGGATGGTGCCCGTCTCGATGCCGGCCCCGGCTGACGCCGTCGGCTGGGCGGAGGACTGGGTAGCCGCCGACGCCGGTCCTGCCACTGCGAGGGCTAGGGCTAGCGCCGCGAGTACCGGCGGGGATAGCCGCCGGGCGAGGCGGCTGAATCTGCTACGTGGCACGCGCAACGTCCTTCTCTTGGTCCAGTGCTCTCTCGTTACTTACTTGCATACAAAGAAGGGAATAGGAAAATTATTAACAGGCTCGGGTTGCGGACGTCAAGTGCCGTCGCACGCGGGCTTTCACGCTGACGACGGACAATCCCGGTCGGCACGGTCAGGACCCGAATGAGGAACGCCCTGATCAGGCTGCGTGCTCATCGGCGCGACCCCTCGTGAGCGGCCAGCCAGGGCAGGTGCGGGTTTCCGAGGCACCCGACTTTCGCCGATGATGGCATCAGCGAAAGTACGCCTGTGAGGAAGGGCCAGCCTGGTGTCGCCGCGCTTTCGGCCGGGTTGCGTCAGACAAAGCCGCCGCGGCAAGATTTGCGCCATGCTCGCCGGCCGGCCCTTCCTCGTGTGCGCTGGTGGGCCATTGCCATGACCGGAATCGAAGCTTCGACTTCTCCCCCTCCCTTGCCGCGCTGGTTCGGACCCAGGGCCAGCCCAGATGATCCGGCCGTCTCGGCCCTGATCGCCGGTGTCGCGCGAGGGGCCGGATGGGCAGACATCGGCGGTGGGTTCAACCTCAACGTGCGGATAGACGCTGAGCCGCCGATTGTCCTCCGGGTTCACAGGCCCTGGGTTCGCCGCGGGCGGGTAGCGGGACTGCGGCGCCTGCGGGAGCGGCTCGGGCGGACGCAAGTCCGCGTCGCCCGGCCGATTCGGATTGCCGGCCGCGACCTGCTGAGGGTCGCTGATCGCTGGGCTGAGCTTGAGGAGTTCATCGATCACGTCCAGCCACCGGCCGGCAAGGACTCCTCCCTCCGCCTGTTCGAGGAGCTCGGACGTGTTCACACTGCGCTCAAAGCAGTCTGGGAGCCCAGTCCGCCCGAACCCCTCGACGACCACAAAACACTCAGGCAACTGCGTTACTCGGCCGGCTTCACACGCCGCAGGCTCGGACCCGGCAGCGAGCCCGTCGTGCGTCGGATGCGCCAACTGACTGGCGAGCTCTCCAAGCTCCGGAAGGAGGTCGAACTGCCGTGCGCTCCGATTCACGGGGACTACAAACTGGGCAACGCGGGAGAGCTGCCAGACGGCTCATGGGCCACCTTCGACCTGGATTTTGCGAGGGTCAGGGAGCGGCTCTACGACATCGCGGGCAGCATGAACCACGTCGCGCAGAGCGGCGCACTGCTCGAGCCGCGACGACTGCTCGACGCCTACGAAGGCACGGCTCCGGAACCGCTGACTCGCGACGAGCACCGTTGGCTCCCCGGGGCTCTGGCCCTTATACCCTTGCACTGGGCTGCCACCGCAGGACTCGTGGGCGACGGCGTCTGCGAGGCCGAGAGCGCAATGACCGCCGCCGAGGCCTGGTGGTCGCGCCGGGGCGAACTGTCGTCGTAGTCCGGCGGCCGCCCTACGCGCTCGGGCGGACTGATCGATAGTTGCTAGTCGACAGCGCCATAGGCCCGTTGTTGGGGGCTGCCACCTGGTTTGGACGGCCGGTCGGAATGATCGCGATCGGCGGATATCGCGCGCCGCATTCTCAGCATAGCCCGGGCTGGCCTGAGGTCGTTGGCGCTTCACGTCAGCTTGAGCAGCCACGCCGATTGAGCGATCTGCGCACCTTGCCCTTACCAGAGCATTCCGGTGCGGTCACTGACAGTCGTGATGGTTAGTTCGATGTTGACGTCACGGCAACAGCTTTGCCGAGTCGCATGGGGAGTGCAACGAGCATGCTCGCGATCCGTGGCGCAAGATGCTCATGGAAGGCGGCGGGCAACAGCGGCCTCTGGTTATGGCTGCCGTCTCACGGTATGCCGGGGTTATGAGGTATCCCGATTGTGGCGGACTGACCGCTGCGGAACGTGCCCGCCGGGAGCGGGTGCGGCTGGCGGCGGCAATAAGCGGGTGTCGCTGGCCGGGATGATCGCGGTCAGGCCGGGGCAGCGCCCGTTAGTGCCATCACCTGCCTCTAACGACTGCTCACCGTCCTCGCCTGGCAGTCCGGTGACGGCGCCCTCGCCTACGTGGCCGTCGATCACGCCCTGGCTTATCGGTAGCTGCTCGTGCGCGGTCCCGGGGTCCCGTTCCCGGCCGGGGTCCGGCCCTGTCGTTCCTTTCCCTGCTGGACATGGCTGCGGGGACCGGCTCTCCGGCGGGCCGGCCCGCGTCACGGGGAGAGGGACGGGCCGCCATTAAACCGGGTCGTCCGGGGCCTGGCGCCGGCAGCGGCCGCTGATGGAGGGCTACTGCCGGTGCTGGAACAGCACGGCGGAAGGCGCCTGACCGAGAAATCTGACGGCGGCAGCGGCCGGTCACCCCGGCCGCTGCAGCCGTCAGCGAGTCAGGCCGCTTCCTCCGGCGCCTCGGCGCCAGGTGGCACCGCCTGCTCGGCGCGCGCCGAGACCGCCAGGCGGACCAGGATCAGGGCGCATACCAGCAGGCCCGCGGCGACCACCGCGAGGACCGGCTCGATCCCCCACTTGCTGAAAAGCACCCCGGAGAGCGCGTAGGCGGCCGGGCCGGCCAGCAGGTTCGCCGTCAGCACGAAGGTGATCGCCTGGGCCCGGACCTCCGGAGCGGTGCGGGTCATCAGCAGCGTCAGCAGCGGCGCGTTGAGCAGCGGGGTGAAGACGCCTGCGAGGACAAGCGCGGCGGCGATGCCGAGCACCGGCAGGTGCCAGGGCAGGAACCAGACCGCGGCGTCGAGCGCGAGCGCGGCGCCGGCCCCCAGCCACAGCGGCTCGACCTTGCCCGCCAGCTTGCCGATTGTCAGCGCGCCCAGCAGGGCGCCTCCGCCCCAGGCCGCGAGCAGCGCGCCGGCGACGCGCGCGTTCCCGTGGAAGCGGAGGTCCGCCATCACCGGCAGTGAGGCGATGACCAGCGGGAAGAAGAGTCCGTAGAGCGTGGAAGCGCCAGATACGCCCGCCAGCAGCCGGTCGCCGAGCACCGCTTTGGCCCCGGCGAGCACGCCGCCGGACACGGCTCCCTCGGCCAGATCCATCCGGGGCCGCAGCAGCGGGAGCAGAACGGCGAACGAGAACGCGAACGTGCCCGCGTCGACCCAGAGGACGTTCACGGCACCGATCACCGCGATCACGGCGCCCGCGAGGGCCGGCCCGATCAGGCTGGCCGCGCGGACGGCCGTTTCCAGCAGCCCGCTGGCGCGGAGCACCAGTTGCTCGTCGTCCCCGACAACCTCGGGCAGCGCGAGCCGCTGGGCCGCGACATACGGGGTGCTGACCGCGCCGGTCGCCATGACGATCACCAGCAGCAGCGGGAAGCTGAGCAGGCCGGCCAGGTGCAGGGCCGGCACGAGGACGAGCAGCAGTGTGCGCAGACCGTCGCCGAAGAGCATGGTGCGCCGCACACCGTAGCGCGCGACCAGCAGTCCGGCGGGGATGCCGAGCAGCGCGACAGGCAACAGTTCGGCGGCGAAGACCAGCCCCATCTTGTTGATGGACCCGGTGGTGACCAGCACGAACCAGGGCAGCGCGAGGGTCGTCATCTGGCTGCCCGACGAGGAGACGATCTCCGACAGGAGCAGGCCGACGATGGCGGGCTGGCGGAGCGGTGAAACCGGGCGGGGAACGGGCGCGCTGCCGCGGGAGTCGCCCGCTCCCGCCCCGGCGTCCGTGATCTGGCTGGTCACCAGGCACTCCTCGCTTCGCGCGCGCGGCTATTCACGACGCGGCTCAGGGAAACTAGCAGTTCGTAAATCGGGCGTCTCCGATCGCCGGTCTCCGTGCCTGCCGGATCCGGGCTAATCCTAGACCTAGACGGCACGGACAATCACCAATTAGGGATCGCTAATCGCTATCTATTAGGTGAAACCTTGCACCACCGGGGGCCACTTGCCTTTCCCCTGGTTAGTGGGGGGCGCGGCAGGCTAATCCCTTTGCATTAATGGGGGTCGATCTCTCGGGTCGTTCCCGTGTCCCTTACCCGATGTTCACCTTGACCATGGAACCTCCTCGGTTGTGACTAGCGGCCGGGTCCTGGTGCCTTCCCTGGCACGGCGGGCCCCCGCACCGAGGAGAGCCGAAGCTGTGACCTTGGAATCCAAGAAAGTTCGTAACCGGCGCCGCCTGGCGGGCGCGGCCGCGGTGGCTGCCGCGGTGGCCGCGGCGGGCCTGGCCTCTGGCGGGGCCGCCAGCGCGGCGACTGCCGCCGCGCCGGTCCTGACGGGCCTGACCTACACCCAGAACGCGCTGGGCGGCGGCCTGCGCCTGCCGGTCGGCGTGTCGGCCTTCAACGGCACGGTGTACGTGTCCAACACCAGCGCGAACCTGCTGGCGGCGCTGGCGGGCGGGACGACCACGGTGGTCGCCGGGTCGCTGTCGGCCTTCGGTGAGCACGGGGACGGCGGCCAGGCCGTGAACGCGTCGCTGTACCAGCCCGGCGGCAGCGCCGAGGACGCCAAGGGTGACGTGTTCCTGGCCGACAGCGGCGACAACGCGGTCCGGGAGATCACCACGGCCGGCGTCATCCGCCTGGTCGCGGGCACCGGCAAGGCCGGGCACAGCGCGCTGGACCACCCGGAGGGCGTCGCGGTCGACGCCCAGGGTGACGTCTACATCGCCGACACCTTCAACAACCGGGTCGTCAAGGTGACCGCGAAGGGCAAGCTGTCGACGGTCGCCGGGACCGGCACCGCCGGGTTCTCCGGTGACGGCGGCCGGGCCACGTCCGCGCGGCTGAGCGAGCCGGCCGGGGTGGCGCTGGACGCCAAGGGCAACCTGTACATCGCTGACGCGTCCAACAACGTCATCCGCCGGGTGGACGCCAGGACCGGGGTCATCACGACCGTGGCCGGCGACTTCGCGGCCGGGAAGGCCACCGACGGGCTGGGCGGGTTCTCCGGTGACGGCGGCGCGGCGACCAGCGCGCAGCTCAACGACCCGCAGGGGGTCGCGGTCGACGGCGCCGGGGACCTGTTCATCGCCGACACGTTCAACAACGCTGTCCGTGAGGTCACCCCGGCCGGGGTCATCTCCACCGTGGTCAACGCCGCCCCCGCGGCCGGCGGCGCCCCGGCGGCCGGCGGCGAGACCAACGGGGCGGCCCCGACGGCGTCGAAGCTGAACACCCCCTACGGGATCAGCATCGACCCGAGCACCGCCACCCTGTACGTCGCTGACACCCACAACAGCAAGATCGCCCAGGTCACCGGCCTGGCCCAGGCCGGCAGCGCGGCGGGCCCGACCGCCCCGGCCCACTCCTGACGCGCCCCGCCACGAGACGAAGAAGAGATAAGGCATTCATGACTGAGAAGCGCTCGAACGGCCCGCGGATCGGCCGTCGCACCTTCGTAGCCAGCGCGGCCGCCGTGGCCGGCGCCGCCGGCCTGTCCGGCGTCCTGCCGGAGAACCTGGCCCGGGCCGCGACCAAGAGCCCGAAGAAGTTCGACCTGTCCCAGGTCAAGCACCTGGTCTTCGAGATGCAGGAGAACCGCAGCTTCGACCACTACTTCGGCACCTTCCCCGGCGCGCGGGGCTTCAACGACAAGACCGCGATCAAGCTGCCCAACGGCCGGTCGGTGTTCCAGCAGCCCGACCCGGCCAACCCGGACGGCTTCCTCGAGCCGTGGCACATGTCCACCGTCACCACCGGCGCCGCCCGGGTCCCGTCGCTGTCGCACGACTGGCGTGACCAGCACGCGTCGTGGAACCAGGGCGCGATGGACAGCTGGCTCCTTACCCACCTTGCCTCCGACGGCGACGCCAACGGCTCGTTCACGATGGGCTACTACACCGAGGAAGACATCCCCTTCCACTGGGCCCTGGCCAAGGCCTTCACCCTGGCCGACAACTACCACTGCGCCGTCATGGGCCCCACCGACGTCAACCGGCTCTTCTGGCAGCACGGCGGCAACGACCCGCAGGGCAAGGCCGGCGGCCCGGTCATCGAGACCGGCGGCGTGGCCGACCTGACCTACCAAACCGGGCAAGAGACGCTGCACAACGCGGGGATCACCTACAAATGGTACGGAAATAAGGGCTGGCAGATCGGCACGGTCACCGGTTACTTCAAGCAGTTCCAGACTCCCGGGCTCGTGCCCGACTGCCCTCTTCAACAGCTCGCTGGCCAACGGCACGCTGTGCGGCGACGGGACCCCCGGCGGCATCGGCAACCCGGCCAACCCGACGCCGGCCAGCGACCCGAACCTGGCCTTCGAGGAGGACTGCGCCAACGGCACGCTGCCCGACGTGTCGTTCATCGGGAGTAACGCCGACGAGCACCCGCCGGCCATCCCGGCGGCCGGGGCCCAGTTCCTCGCCACCAAGCTGGAGGCCCTGGCCGCCAACGAGGAGCTGTGGAACAGCACCGTGTTCGTGCTGAACTACGACGAGAACGACGGGTTCTTCGACCACGTGCCCCCGCCCACCCCGGACCGGAACAAGTACCCCGAGGAGTTCGTCACCCTGTCCTCCCCGGCCGGCACCCCCGGCGGCGGCCTGCCCCTGGGCGCCGGGTTCCGCGTCCCGGCCTTCGTCATCTCGCCGTGGACGACCGGCGGCCAGATCTTCTCGGCCGTCTCCGACCACACCTCCTGCCTGCGGCTCATCGAGGCGGTGGCCGCGGCCGGCGGCCTGTCCAACGCCGGCCCGGTCACCTTCCCCAACATCAGCCGCTGGCGGCGGGCCACCTTCAGCAACTTCACCGGCGCCCTGGTCTCAGGCACCGCGAAGGCCGCCCCGACTAGCAACGAGTTCACCCCCGCCACCACGGCGGCCAACCTGGCCGCCCAGAAGACGGCATCCCTCCAGCCGCTGCCGCCGCGCCCCGGCGCGACCCAGCAGTTCCCGCCGAAGTAAGCACCGCCCACGAGGCGTTTAGCGAGGCATCAGCCGACGTTAGCGAGGGCCGGAGGGAGGAATTTCTCCCTCCGGCCCTCTGGGGTACCGGGAAAAGTGCTCCGCGTGGCCCGTCGTAGCCTCGCCGGGCTACCTCTTTGGGATCGTCCTTATCGCTCACGGGGATGCACCGCGCCGAGTGGAATCAACAGCCGTTCAGGGCAAGAACGCTACCGCGGCCCTGAACCGGGCTAACCCGTATGCGAGGCAGGCGGCTTCGGGCCGCTTCGGCCAGATGCCATGGATCGTGCCTCGCCGATGGCAGCTGCCAGGTTGGCGCCTGGCGCCTGGATGCCCGACCGCCAGGACCCGACGGTGGTCCCTGCGCGGATCCCCTCAGCGAGCGGCGCACGACCCAGGACAAGAGGATCAGCAGCGCGGCCAGCAGCCCGGCCACGAACAAGCCCGTCAGGCCCACGAGTAGCACGCCGGCAACCGCCGGCACTCCGCTGGACTGCATCAGCACCACCGCAGCAGAAGCCATGCTCGGGCCGGCACCGACCGCGCCGACGCGGGCCGCTGTCTTGAAACTGACTGCCCTGCCCGGCTCACGGGCGTGCTTGGTCGACGGCTGGGCGCTGGTCACCCCGTCGGGGATGTCTGCGGTCAGTACGTCCAGGTCCGCGTAGGTCCGTGACGCGAATACCTGGCCGACCCGCAAGTCGAACTCGTCCTTGGTCAGCCGATCCTGAACGAACGCGGCCTTGAGCGCATCGATCGCCCGCTCGCGGTCGGCATGTGAGGTCCTCAGCTGGCCCAGTTCGCCCGCCGTCTCGTCTTCGCGTCCTGCCGTCAACGGTGCCTCCCGGAAGCACGACCTGGCTAAAAGCTTAGCTGAACCCGCATCGCCAGCAGAAGGCTCCGGGTGTGACCTTGCCGAGCCCCGGTTTCGAAGGCTGGCGACGTGCCTGCTTGTCCGTGTGATCGTGGATTGCTAGCAACTAACCATCAATGCACTGTCAACCTGTGGGCCACACTATCAACCGTGGCGGATTCGCCCTCAGCGCAGCGAAAGTAACCTGATCACCGGTTCCCGGCCCACGACCTGAGCCGGGCAGCAATTGGCGCCCGTGAAACCTTGGAGAAAATAGGTGAATGTCATTCTTGACCGTCCTGGCGTTACGGATGCGGAGCGGGAGCTGCGCGCCGACCTCGTGGCCCGGGCCGCGGCACTCGTGCCGGTCCTGCAGGCAAACGCGAACCAGACCGAGGATGACCGGCGCGTTGCCGAGGAGAACATCAAGGCGATCGAGGACGCCGGGTTGTTCAGGATCATGCAGCCGCGGCGGTTCGGCGGACTCGAAACCGACTTCCGCACGGACCTGGAGGTCACGCGGGAGCTGGCTCGGGGCTGCGGTTCGACCGCCTGGACCACCAGCCTGATCAACGTCTGCGCATGGTTCGTCGGAATGTGGAACGAGCAGGCGCAAGACGATGTGTGGAAGGACAACCCCGGTAACCGGGTCGCTGGCGTCCTCGCGCCGACCGGCACCGCAGAGCCGGTCGACGGCGGCTACCTGGTCACCGGACGGTGGGAATGGTGCACGGGCTGCCTGCATGCCCAGTGGGCACTTCTCGGCGTCCCCCTCACCGGCGACGACGGCCAGTTGTCCGACCAGGGCTTCATCCTGGTCCCCATGTCCGAGCTGACCATAGAGGACACCTGGTTCGTGGCCGGCATGAAGGGCACCGGTTCCAACACCGTGGTCGCCGACAAGGTGTTCGTGCCGGCGCACCGTTATGTCTCGGCCTTCAAGCTGCTATCCGGCTCGAACGATAACCCGCACAAGGACGAGCCTCTCTACCGCGCTCCGTTCATGCCGGGCGGAACAATCATCCTGGCCGGGCCTCACCTCGGCCTGGCCCGCGCCGCCCTCGACCTCGTCATTGACAAGGCCACCAAGCGCGGCATCGCTTACACGTTCTACGACGTCCAGAAGGACGCACCGAACGTCCAGCTCGCAGTCGCGAAGGCCGCGTCCCTGGCCGACACGGCCGAACTGCTCGCCTACCGGGCCGCCGCCGAAGTCGATCAGGCCGGCCGCCTCAACGAATTCCCCGACTACCTCGCTCGCGCCAAAACACGCATGGACACCGTGCAGGCCATCGTCAACGCCAGAGAGGCCATCCGCGAGCTTGTCTCGGTCCACGGTGCCTCGTCGTTCGCCGAGACCAGCCCACTCCAACGGATCTGGCGTGACAGCGAGGTGGCAAGCCGGCACGCAATAGCCCACGCCGGGATCGGCGCCGAGGTCTACGGACGCGCCCTGCTTGGCTTCACCGACGGAGTCACCCCGCTGATTTGACACCCCCGGTGCTTGTGACTGCGAGCCAGGCCAGGGTGGGTATGGCGAGGGTGACGTAGCGGTATCAGGCTTTGTAGATCCTGTTCTGGTAGTGGTCCAGGCCGGCCTTGTTCTTGCCGGCCTGGACCACTCTGTTACCCGCCAGCGGGCGCCGGCCACCTTGACGGGCGCGGCGAGCGGAACCGGCCGCCGTGTACGCGGTCGCCCATCTTCCTACTTATACGACCAGACTCGAACGTCCTTCACCGCATAGGTCGGGGAAGAGCTGTCGGAATTCACCGGGGAGCCGCCGATCCGCTGCTGCATATCGCTCGTATCCGGCGTGTTGACCATGGTGAAGTAGATGTTCAGTGGCGAGCCGGTGACGTTATCGCTGGTGTAGCTGGTGTATTGCTTTCCGTCGTAGTACACCGCGAAGAATCCCTTGGTGTAGACGATGTCTACCGTGTGCCAGCCGGGGGTGATGTTGGCGGTTTCCTTGGGCAGCTGGGTGGGGAAAAAGCCGTCGGTTGACGCGATGAACTGGTCATCGGCCGTGCCGCTGTGCCAGGACACGGCGTCGACGCCATCGACCGGCTCGGACTCCGAGGCGTCGATTTCGCCGTCGACCGGCCAGGTGGCGCCGTCGGTCATCCACAGCCCGGTCCAGTTGGCGATGGTGTCCGGCTTGCCGGGCAGCGCCGGGAAGTACATGTCGGCCTCGACCACATCGGACGCGTAGGCGCCGGGGCTGATGAGCGCCGCGCAGCTGCCCGGCGTGCTGGTCGTGGTCAGCGTGGCGCTGCCGTTCGCGTCGGTGCCTATCGTGCCGTCCGGGACGAAGCCGGGGGTCGACGGGCAGTAGGTCGACGTCTGGTTCCACGACGTGATCGCGGATCCCGGGTCGTTCAGAATCAGCGAGCCCGCGTAGTTCGCGCCGCCAAGCGGAATCACCGGGCCGGCCGACGGCGGCGCGACGGGCGTCCGCGAGGGCGTCGGCTTGGGCTTCGGCTTGTGAGTGCCCGGGGGCCCGCCGGTGGCGGTGGCCGTGACGATCGGCGCCGGGAGCTGGCTGGGGGTGTCGGGGGCGACCTGGCCCTGGCCGAGCAGGCCGGCCGCCATGGTGGACAGGTTGGGCGCGGTGAAGACGCCCGGGCCGAGCAGGTCGGCGACGGGGGCGGTCGCCCGCGCCGGGGAGAAGGCATAGGAAATGCCGCCCGCGGTGCAGGCCAGCAGCAAGGTCAAAGCCAGGTGATGCGCTTTCACACCCATCCCAACAACGAAAGCTATGCGGAGCACGCAACAACGTCAGGGCCTGGGCGGCGAGCCTGACTCGATCCGCAGTGACCATATCGTGATCAAGGTGCTGTTTATCGCCAAATCTGGCAGAACCTGAGCGGATGCGTAGGAAATTGCTAGCCGCTGAAGAGGTCCGGGCCAGGAAACCAGCCCCCGGTCAAGGTCCCCTAGGCGCGCTGATCGGGCTTGCCCGGGGTGAGCAGGCCGCGGTTGAACGCGACGGCGACGGCGGCGGCGCGGTCGGTGACGCCGAGCTTGGCGTAGATGTGCAGCAGGTGCGTCTTCACCGTGGCCTCGCTGATGAACAGCCGGGCCGCCGCCTCCCGGTTGGTGGTGCCCGCCGCCACCAGCTCGAGCACCTCAAGTTCCCGCTGGCTGAGTAGCTCAGGCACTGGCGCGCGGACCCGGTTCATCAGCCGGGCCGCCACCGAGGGGGCGAGCACGGACTGCCCGCCGGCCGCCGCGCGGACCGCACGCAGCAGCTCATCACGCGGCGCGTCCTTGAGCAGGTAGCCAGTCGCGCCGGCCTCGATCGCCGGGAGCACGTAGCTGTCGGTGTCATAGGTAGTAAGGACAAGCACGCGCGCCGGGTTGCCGCGCCGGCCAGCTCGGCGATCGCGGTCACGCCGTCCATCCCCGGCATTCGCAGGTCCATCAGGATCACGTCGGGCCTGATGGCCTCGGCCAGGCGGAGCGCCTGGGAGCCGTCGCCGGCCTCGCCCGCCACCTCGAAGTCGGGGTCGGCGGCGAACATGCCGCTCAGCCCGTCCCGCACCACGGGGTGGTCGTCGGCGATCAGCAGCCGTGATCGGGCTGGCCGGACGGCCGTCGATGGCGGTCACTGGTCGGCCAGGGCCGGGACGGTGGGCACGCAGGCCGAGATGGCCGTGCCGCCGCCCGGCTCGGACTCGACCTGCAGCGACCCGGACAGGGCGGCAATCCGCTGCCGCATCGCCACCAGGCCGAACCCGTGACCGTTGCCCGCGGGATCGAAGCCCACGCCGTCGTCGCGCACGTCCATCGCCACCTCGTTCTCCATGTAGGAGATGGTCAGCCCGACCCGGGTGGCGTGCGCGTGCCTGGCCACGTTGGCCAGCGCCTCCTGGGCGGCGCGCAGCAGCGCGAACTCGGCCTCCGGCTGTACCGGCCGCACCGTGCCGGTGGTGGTGACCTGCACCGGGACGCCGTTCAGCGCGGACCAGCGCTCGGCGACGCCGGCCAGCGCCTCACCCAGCCGGCTGCCTTCCAGCGACTGCGGGTCGCAGCGCGTCCACGGAGCGGCGCGCCTCGGACAGGCTTTCCCGCGCCAGCTGGGTCGCCGCCGACACGTGCCGCCGCCAGCCCGCCCCGCCGTCCGGTGACCGGGTGGCGGCCTGCTCGGCCGCCTGCAGCTGGGTGACGATCCCGGTCAGCCCCTGGGCGAGGGTGTCATGGATTTCCCTGGCCATCCGCCGCCGCTCCTCCAAGATCCCCGCCTCCCGGGCCTGGACGAGCAGTTTCTGATGCAGCGCCTCGTTCTCCGCGATCGTTGCCTGGAGCCGCTGGTTGCCGGCGTGGGTCTCGCTGACGGCCCGCTGGTTCACGCGCACCTGCTCGTCGCGTTCCCACAGCACCCACATGAGGCTGCACATCAGGAACAGGTCGAGCGCAAAGATGACGGCGAAGATCGTCACGTGCAGCGACAGCGAGATGCGTCACGCCCATGGTCTGTGAGACCGCCGCGATCACCGCCGTCGCGGCCGCGCCGGCCTGCTGCCAGGGCCAGCGCAGCAGCGTCCCGCGAGTACCCGAAGCAGACGGCCGCGTAGAACCCGAACCACGAGTCCCTGATCACCAGGGCCACGGTGATCGCGACTGAGCCCGGCCACGAACACCGCCATGCGGGTGGTACCCGGCCGCTGCGGACTCAGCGTGTACATGAACAGCAGCCACAGGGCGGCGAGGGCGCACAGCGACACGTCGAGGGCCAGGGCGGCCCCCGTCACCGGGTGCAAGCGGCAAGGTGCTCACCGCCAGGACGGCGATCAGCAAGTACGGCAGGATCTGCAGCGCGACTATCGGCGGCCTGCGCCGCAGCAGGCTCCTTAGCCTGGAGCCGATCGCACCGCCCGTCTGCCATCGCCTCACGTCATTGACGCTACTCCGAGCGGGAGAAATCCGGCAGTACGCCGGTCTGGCCCGCGGTCACTGCGCCGCGATGGCCGCGAGCACGTCGAGCCGGGCCGCGCGGCGGGCGGGCCAGCTCGCGGCCACCAGGCCGAGCACCGCGGCCAGCACCAGGAACAGCACCAGCCTGAGCACCGGGACGTCGGTCTCGGTCACGCCCTGCTGCCGCAGGGACGAGACGAGGGCCAGGCCCATGAGCGTGCCGACGACGATCCCGATGACCGCGCCGAACACCGACAAGATCACCGATTCGGACCTGATCATCGCCCGGACCTGCGACCGGCGCATGCCGACCGCGCGCAGCAGGCCGATCTCCCTGGTCCGCTCTAGGACCGAGAGCATGAGGGTGTTCACGATCCCGATCAGCGCGATCAGCACGGCCAGGGCCAGCAGCACGTACACGATCCCGAGCAGCTGGTTAGACGCTGGACGCCTGCGCCTGCTCGAACTGCTGCCGCGTCTGCACTTGAACGTTCGCGTACCGGGTCGAGCGCCTGCTGCACGGCCGCCCTCCGCGCCGGAGTTGCCGTTGTCGCGCAGCAGCACGGCGCCGGGGCGGCGTTCTTGAAGTGGGCGGTGAAGTAACGCGGAACTGACTAGGTAGCTCTCGATCAGCCCGTTGGCCTGGTAGATGCCGCCGATGCGGATCGTGGTCGCGCCCGTGGCGGCGAACTTCACCGTCGCCGTGTCCCCGACGGACCAGGTGCTTCGACTTCGCCGTGGTCGAGTCGATGAGCAGCTCGCCCTGACCGAGCGCGGTGGTGCTGCCCGAGGTCATCCGCAGGATCACCGTGTCGGCCAGGTGATTGGGCGATACCCCGGTGATCGTGGCGAGTGTCCCCTCGAACTCGAACTGGTTCCGGTAGACGGTCTCCGCCGCGGTGACCCCGGGCACGGCGGCCGCCGCGGCCGGCACCGCGCTGCTGAGCTGCCCGGTGCCGTCAGCGGTGACCAGCAGGTCGGCGCTGATCGCCTGGTCGACGCTGCCGTGGCCGATCGGGACAGGGACGCGCCGAATACCGCTCATCGCCGCGACCAGGGCCAGCCCGACCATGAGCGCCGAGGCGGTCTGCGCGGTCCGGCGCGGGCTGCGCATGGAGTTCTCCCGCCCGAGCCGTCCCGGTGTCCCGAGCGCGGCCAGCGGCCGTCCGATCAGGCTCGGACAGCGGGCGCGCCAGCGCGGGGCGAGCATGGCGACGCCGATGAACACGCAGGCCGGCCCCGGCGCCTACCAGTGCGACGAGCGGCTTGCTCAGTCCGATGCCGAGCAGGGCCACGCCGGCCAGGGTGACCGCGCCGCCGCCGATGAGCCGCCGCCCGTGGCCGAGCCGCCGTCGGCGGCCGGCCGGTCGGCCAGCGCGGTCACCGGCGGGATGCGCACCGCGTTCCTGGCCGGGCCGATCGCCGAGGCGACCGTCACCACGGTGCCGACGAACAGCCCGGCGACGGCGGTGCGCGGTTCGAAGGTGAGCGGCCCGCTGGGCAGCGTGATGCCGAAGCCGCGCACCAGCGCCTCGAGCCCGATGGCGGCGGCCACTCCGAGTCCGACGCCGACGGCGGACGAGACCAGTCCGATGATGGCGGCCTCGCTGAGCACCGACCGGAACACCTGGCTGCGGCTGGCGCCGACCACCCGCAGCAGCGCGAGTTCCCTGGTGCGCTGCCCGACGATGATCGAGAAGGTGTTGTAGATGGTGAACGCGCCGACGAACAGCGCGATGAGCGCGAAGACGAGCAGCGCCGTAGTGAAGAACGACAGCGACTGGCTGACCGAGTTGGTGTTCTCCTTCACCACGGTCTGCCCGGTGACGACCTCCACTCCGGTCGGCAGGCCGCGGGCGATTGACGTGCTGCACGGCGGCCTTGTCCGCGCCGGGCTTGGTGACGACGTTGATCGAGTCGACCTGCCCGGTTTCCCCGGCCACCCGTTGCGCGGTCGGCAGGGTGAAGGCGGCCAGGGTCGAGCCGGCCAGGTTGTCGGCGGTGCCGAACTGGGCGATGCCGCTGATGGTGTACGTTTTCGGCGCCGCAGCCGTCAGTACCCGTACCCGCTGCCCGACCGAGAAGCCGTAACTGTGCGCGGTCCCGGCGTCCATGACGACGTCGTCGCTGGTGGTGGGCGGGTCACCCGCGATGAGGTGCAGGCTGGAGATCTGGGGGTCCGGGTCGTACGCCACCGCCGATGGTGGATGCGTCGCTGGCCGCGATCGGCTTGCCGTCGGGCGCGACAAACTGCGCGTATCCCTCGATCTCCCCGTCCGCCGCGGCGACGCCGGGCACGGCGCGGACCTGCGCCATCACCGACTCCGGCAGCGGGTTGCGCGTCGCGCCGGCGCCGGCGCCGAGCTGGGCCGCGCCGCGGACCTGGAAGTCGATCTTGTTGTAGACGCTGGTGAACAGTGAGTTGAAGGTGTTGTTCAGCGTGTCGGTGAGGACAGCGTCCCGGAGATGAACGTGACGCCGAGCACGATCGCCAGGGCGGTCAGCGCCAGCCGCAGCTTGTGGGCGAGCAGGCCCCGCAGGGTTACCTTGCGCATGTCAGGCTCCCAGCGTCCGCATCCGTTCGAGGACCGAGTCGGCGGTCGGCTCGCCCAGTTCGCTCACCACGGCCCCGTCGGCGAGGAAGATGACCCGGTCGGCGTAGGCGGCGCTGCGCGGGTCGTGCGTCACCATGACGACCGACTGGCCGAGGTCCCGCACCGACCGCTGGAGGAAAGCCAGCAGGTCGGCGGCGGAGTTCGAGTCGAGGTTGCCGGTGGGCTCGTCCGCGAAGATCAGGTCCGGCTTGGTGACCAGCGCCCGGGCGCACGCGACCCGCTGCTGCTGCCCGCCGGACAGCTCCCCGGGCCGGTGGCCCGAGCCGGTCGGCGATGCCGAGCTGCTTGGCCAGGTCCGTGACCCACTCCTGGTCCGGCTTAACGCCCGCGAGGTCGAGAGGCAGCGTGATGTTCTCGCCCGCGGTCAGCGTGGGCACCAGGTTGAAGTACTGGAAGACGAAGCCGATCCGGTCGCGCCGCAGCTTGGTGAGGCCGGCGTCATCGAGCTTGCCGATGTCCTGCCCGCCGACGTACGCCGTCCCCGAGGTGGGCCGGTCGAGGCCGGCCATGCACTGCATGAGCGTCGACTTCCCCGAGCCGGACGGGCCCATGACCGCCGTGAACTGGCCGCGCTCGAAGGCCACGCTCACGTCGTCCAGCGCGCGCACCGCCGCCGGGCCGCTTCCGTACGTCTTGCCCAGGTTCACGGCCCGCGCCGCCTGGGTCTCCACCGCTACGCCCGTCATGGTGTCCAGCGTCGCGGTAGGCGGGTGGCCGGCGAAACGAACGGCAGGCCGGGATCGGGCCCGGTCTGGCTGACCGGATATCAACCGATCGGCTGATATCCGGCCGGGCCGACGCCTGTGCATAACCTGTGCGCAACCTGTTGCCGGGTTGTGGATTTAACCGGCTACGCTGGGGACTGCTGGGTGGATAACCAGCTCAGCCCTGTGGATAACCAACGATGACGCAGACCCCAACCAGATCGGGTACCCTTACGTAGTCGCCCGAATGGCGACTAAGGGCGGAGTAGCTCAGCCAGGCAGAGCAAGCGGCTCATAATCGCTGTGTCACCGGTTCAAGTCCGGTCTCCGCTACGCGAGTGCTGTTCGGTGGCCTTCGGCCACCTCCCAGTGTCCTTGTATCTTCTGGGGGACGACCCCCAGACCCCCGATGTCGGGCTCCGCCCGACTGGGGTGCCGTCCGGTACCCTGGATCGACCCAGTTCTCTTGAGAAAGGCACTCCATCGTGGCTGCCACCGATGTCCGGCCGAAGATCACGCTGGCTTGCCAGGAGTGCAAGCACCGCAACTACATCACCAAGAAGAACCGGCGTAACGACCCGGATCGTCTTGACCTGAAGAAGTTCTGCCCGAACTGCCGCAAGCACACCGACCACCGCGAGACCCGCTAGTCGCGCGTCGGCGGCCCGGCGTGGCGCTCAACCCCGACTTCGCCGGCCGGGTCTACGGGCCGAGTGAGCCCTACGAGGTCAGCCGGGTCAAGATCGCCGACTTCGCCGACGCGATCGGTGAGCCGAGCGAGCTGTGCCGCGACCGGGACGCCGCCGTCAAGGCGGGCTACCCGGATGTGATCGCGCCGCCTACGTTCGCGATCGCGATCACCATGAGGGCGGCTGACGAGGCTGTCTTTGACCCCGGCGCTCGGCCTCGACTACTCGATGGTCGTGCACGGCGGGCAGAGCTTCAGCCATTCCCGGCCGCTGCACGCGGGCGACGTGGTGGTCGCGACCACGACGATCGAGTCGGTCAAGACGCTCGGCGGCCTGGGCATGCTGGTCACCTCGACCGACCTCGTCACGACGGACGGTGAGCACGTGTGCACGGCGAAGTCCACGCTGGTCGAGCGAGGGGCGCAGGCATGACCGTCAGCTACGAATCCGTCGTCAAAGGCGTCGTGCTGCCCGGTCGCAGCTACCAGGTCACCCGGCTTGACCTGGTGAAGTACGCGGGCGCTTCCGGCGACTTCAACGTCATCCACTGGAACGAGCGCGCCGCCCGCGCGGTCGGGCTGCCGGACGTGATCGCGCACGGCATGTACACCATGGCGCAGGCGGGCAAGTTCGTCACCGACTGGGCCAACGGCGATCCCGGCGCCGTGACCGACTTCGGCGTGCGGTTCACCGCCATGGTCCCGGTCCCGGACGACGAGACGGGCGCGACCATCGAGTTCACCGGCAAGGTGCTCGACAAGCTCGGTGACCACAAGGTCACCGTCGACATCGTGGCGATGGCTGACGGGGCGAAGGTGCTGACCCGCGCCCGGGCCACCGTGCGCCTGCCGTGAGCACTGACTTCCCGGGGGCGGCCCGCGACAGCCGCCGGCGCTGCTAGCCGACTACACAACGCTCGGCCTCGGCGGCCCGGCGCAGCGCTTCGTCGCCGCCGCGACCGAGGAAGAGCTGATCGAGGCGGTCAAGCGCCGCCGACGCGGCCGGGGAGCCGGTGCTGCTCATCGGCGGCGGCTCCAACCTGGTCATCTCCGACGCGGGCTTCCCCGGTGCGGTCGTCCACGTGAACACCCGCGGCCTCGGCTACGCCGACGCGGGCGACGGTGCGGTGGACGTGACCGTCGCGGCCGGCGAGGACTGGGACAACGTGGTGGCGGCCACGGTCGCGGAGGGCGCTCGCGGGCCTCGAGCCGCTGTCGGGCATACCCGGTCGCGCGGGCGCGACCCCGATCCAGAATGTCGGCGCCTACGGGCGGGAGGTGGCTGAGGCCATCACCCGGGTGCGGGTCTACGACCGGCAAGACGATCGAATTCGGATCATCTCCGAACGATGGGTGCGAGTTCGCCTACCGCACCAGTCTCTTCAAGAGCGGACGGCCTGAGTCGCTGGTTGCCCGCCCGGACGCACCCGCGGAACCGGGGCGGCGGGCCAGGCGCCAGGTACGTGGTGCTCGATGTCACGTTCCGGCTCGCGCGGCAGCCGCTGTCGGCGCCGGTCCGCTACGCCGAGCTGGCGTCCGAGCTGGGCGTCGCGCTGGGGGAGCAGGCCGGGCTCGGCGAGGTCAGGGCCGCCGTCATCAAGATCCGCGCCCGCAAGGGCATGGTGCTCAACCCCGGCGACCCGGACACCCGCAGCGCAGGCTCCTTCTTCACCAACCCGGTGATCGGCGCCGGGGACCTGGCCCGGGTCGAGGCGGCGGCGGCCGCCCGCGCGGCCGGGCCGGTGCCCCGCTACGACGCGGGCGCGGGCCGGGTGAAGGTCCCGGCCGCCTGGCTGATCGAGCACGCGGGCTTCGCCAAGGGCTACGGCGCCCCCGGCCCGGCGCGCGTCTCGTCCAAGCACACCCTGGCCCTGGTCAACACGGGCGATGCGACCACGGCCGACCTCCTCGCGCTGGCCCGCGAGATCGTAGGCGGCGTGCAGGCCGCCTACGGCGTCACCCTGGTCCCCGAGCCGATCCTGGTCGGCGTCTCCCTGTAGGCGCTGGCCCGTCAGGCGGGCGCTAGCCCGCCAGCCAGGCGTCGATCGCCGACAGCAGCCGGGCGCGGGTCTCCGGCGGCGCGACCGAGCCGCGGACGGACATCCGGGCCAGCCCGGCCAGCTCGGCCGGGCGTGAAGCCGTGCACGTCACGGGCGATCTCGTACTGCTTCACCAGCCGCGGCCCGAACAGCAGCGGGTCGTCGGCGCCGAGCGCCACCGGCACGCCGGCCGCCACGAGGGCGCGCAGCGGCACGGACGCCTCGTCCGGCGCCACCCCCAGCGAGACGTTGGACGACGGGCACACCTCGCAGGTGATGCCGTCGGCGGCGAGCCGGTCGACGAGCCGCCGGTCCTCCACCGAGCGGACGCCGTGGCCGAGCCGGCTCGCGTGCAGCACGTCGAGCGCGGCCCTGACGCTGCCCGGCCCGACCAGCTCGCCGGCGTGCGGTACGAGCAGCAGCCCGGCCCGCTCGGCGATGCGGAACGCGGGCGCGAATTCGGCCGCGGGACCGCGCCGCTCGTCGTTGGACAGGCCGAAGCCGATGACGCCCTGCCCGGCGTACTGCGCCGCCAGCCGGGCCAGCGTCCTGGCGTCCATCGGGTGCCTGGTCCGGTTGGCGGCGATGATGATGCCGATGCCGATGTCCGAGGCCCGCGCGGCCTTCTCTGCCGCGTCAAGCAGCAGCTCGGTGAACGCGGTGATCCCGCCGTACCTGGCGGCGAACCCCGACGGGTCGGCCTGCAGCTCCAGCCAGCCGCGAGCCCTCGGCCCGCTCGTCCTCGGCAATCTCACGGATCAGCCGGTGCAGGTCATCGGGCGTTTGCAGCACCGACCGCGCCGTGTCGTACAGGCGCTGGAACCGGAACCAGCCGCGCTCGTCGGCGGTTGACAGCTGGGGAGGCCATTCCTCGGTCAGCGCGGGCGGTAGGGCGATCCCGTGCTGCCCGGCCAGCTCGACCATCGTCGAGTGGCGCATGGCACCGGTCAGGTGCAGGTGGAGATGAGCCTTGGGAAGGGCCGGCAGATCGTGCGGCATGCTCCATTATCCCCGACGCGCGTAGGCGCTCGCTGCCAGTTGGGGCCGGCACCTGCCGCGAAGAGCGCGGCGGGGGCGGACGAGCCGAGCCCGTCTGCCCCCCAGCCGCCTGGCCTGCCTGGTGTCTACCTGGCGTCGGACAGCAGCTTGCCGATCCGCGCTACGCCTTCTTCCAGGTCGGCGTCGTTCAGCGCGTACGAGAGCCGGAAGTACCCGTCGGTGCCGAACGCCTCGCCGGGCACCACGGCGACCTCAACTTCGTCCAGGATGAGCGCGGCGAGCTCGGCCGAGGTCTGCGGCCGCTTGCCCGCGATCTCCTTGCCGAGGACGCCCTTGACGCTCGGGTAGGCGTAGAAGGCGCCGAGCGGCTCGGGGCAGACGACGCCGGGGATGTCGTTGAGCATCCGGACGATGGACTTGCGGCGCCGGTCGAACGCCGCCCGCATCTCGGCGACCGCCGTCAGGTCACCGGACACCGCGGCGAGCGCCGCGACCTGGGAGACGTTGGCGACGTTGGAGGTGGCGTGCGACTGCAGGTTGGTCGCGGCCTTGATGACGTCCTTGGGGCCGATCATCCAGCCCACCCGCCAGCCGGTCATGGCGTAGGTCTTGGCCACGCCGTTGAGCACGACGCAGCGGTCGGCGATCTCCGGCGCCTGGACCGGGATAGAGGCGAACTGCGCGTCGCCGTACACCAGGTGCTCGTAGATCTCGTCGGTGACCACCCAGATGCCCTTGGCGGCGGCCCACTCGCCGATCGCCTTCACCTGCTCGGGCGGGTAGACCGCCCCGGTCGGGTTGGACGGCGAGACGAACACCAGCAGCTTGGTGCGCTCGGTGCAGGCGGCGTCGAGCTGCTCGACCGAGGCCAGGTAGCCGGTGGACTCGTCGGTCGGCACGGTCACCGGCACGCCGCCGGCCAGCGCGATCGCCTCCGGGTAGGTGGTCCAGTACGGCGCGGGCAGCAGCGCCTCGTCGCCCTCGTCGAGCAGGGCGGCGAACGTCTGGTAGACGGCCTGCTTGCCGCCGTTGGTGACCAGCACCTGGTCAGCGGTGACCTGGTAGCCCGAGTCGCGGGCGGTCTTGGCGGCGATGGCCGCGCGCAGCTCGGGCAGCCCGGCCGCCGGCGTGTACTTGTGCATCTTCGGGTCGGCGGCCGCGCGCACGGCCGCCTCGACGATGTAGCCGGGGGTGGGGAAGTCTGGCTCGCCGGCGCCGAACCCGATGACCGGCCGGCCGGCCGCCTTCAGCGCCTTGGCTTTCGCATCGACGGCCAGGGTCGCAGATTCGGATATGGCGGACACCCGGGCCGATATTCTCGTGGTTGGCATGTCACCATGGTGTCATCCCGGCAACACCAGCGACCAACCGGTTTCACTCTCGGCGAGTCTTTTCTTGCCCGGTCAGGGGGCGGTTGCCGCCCGCCGGGCGCCCGGAGCGAGGGAGGCGGGGCCGGCGCTCTCCCGGGGAAAACGGCTCTTCGGTTCGACGCAGGGGGTGGCTTCGGCATACACTCTGGTGGTTGCAACCGTAGGGCAGTAGCTCAATTGGTAGAGTCCCGGTCTCCAAAACCGGCGGTTGGGGGTTCGAGTCCCTCCTGCCCTGCAAGTGCGGATCGGCTGGACCGGCGCGGACGTCGAGTCCCGGCGGGACGTGCGTGATGGATCCGTTTTAGATCCGTTTAAGCACTGCTATAGGTGAGGACATGGCTATCCAGACGCGAGGCCACAGCGCGGAGCGCCGGAGCGGGTCCGGGGCCGCCGGCAAGCGGGACCGGACGTCGGCAGCTCTGTTCACCCGGCAGGTGGTGGCGGAGCTCCGCAAGGTTATCTGGCCTACCCGTAACGAGCTGGCGACCTACACGGCGGCTGCTCTGGCGTTCATTGTCGTCATGAGCGCCATCGTGCTGACGCTGGACTACGGGTTCACCAAGCTGGTGTTCTGGGTTTTCGGCTAACACGGGACCCTGAACACGCCTTAATTCGCGCCATGCGTACCGAGCGTGGCACCATGATGCGAAGAGTCGCCCCGGCAGGCATGACATCGGGGGTACTGGGGGTCGCCCCGTGGGCGATAACAGGAGAGGTTGAGTGATCGTGCCCGAGTCCCAACTGCACAGCGATGTCGACGCGGCGACCGGCGCGGTGGAAGGGGAGCCTGACATGATCGATGAGACTTCCAGCTCCGCTAACGAGCCCGCCGACGGGGAGGACGCGGCCGAGGAGGTCGCGGCCGAGACCGAAGCGACCGCCGACGCCGAAGACGCTGCTGACGACGAAGAGATCGATGAGGCCGCGGACTCAGAGTCCGAAGAGGGTGAGGACTCCGCTGACGCGGCCGACGCCGCCGAGGCCGAGCAGCTCGACCCGGTCGCCGAGTTCTCCCGTGAGCTGCGCATGCTGCCGGGCGACTGGTACGTCGTGCACTCTTACGCCGGGTACGAGAACCGGGTCAAGACCAACCTGGAGAGCCGCATCACCTCGCTCAACATGGAGGACTTCATCTTCCAGATCGAGGTGCCGACCCACCAGGTGACCGAGGTCAAGAGCGGCAAGAAGCAGACGGTCAACGAGAAGGTCCTGCCCGGCTACATCCTGGTGCGGATGGACCTGACCGACGAGTCCTGGGCCGTGGTCAGGAACACCCCGGGGGTCACCGGCTTCGTCGGCCTGTCGAGCAAGCCGTCGCCGCTGCCGCTGGGCGAGGTGGCCTCGCTGCTCGCGCCCGCCCCCGCCGAGGGCAGCCCGGCGGCGCAGGCGGCCGCGGCCAAGAAGGTGTCGCCGGAGTACGAGGTCGGCGAGTCGGTTACCGTTATGGACGGCCCGTTCGCGACGCTCGCGGCGACCGTGAACGAGGTCAACTCGGTCACCCAGAAGCTCAAGGTTCTCGTGTCGATCTTCGGCCGGGAGACGCCTGTGGAGCTCTCGTTCGACCAGGTCTCAAAGATCTAAGGAGTAGGCACAGCTATGCCGCCGAGAAAGAAGCTGAAGAGCATCGTCAAGGTGCAGTTGCCCGCGGGCGCGGCCACCCCGGCCCCGCCGGTCGGTACCGCGCTTGGCCCGCACGGCGTCAACATCATGGACTTCGTCCGGCAGTACAACGCCGCGACCGAGGCCCAGCGGGGGAACATCATCCCGGTCGAGATCTCGATCTTCGAGGACCGGTCGTTCACCTTCATCACCAAGACGCCGCCCGCGCCCGAGCTGATCAAGAAGGCCGCCGGCGTCGACAAGGGCAGCGCCGAGCCGCACAAGACCAAGGTCGGCACGCTGACCGCGGCGCAGCTCCGGCAGATCGCCGAGACGAAGATGCCCGACCTGAACGCGACCACCATCGAGGCCGCCGAGAAGATCATCGCGGGCACCGCGCGCTCGATGGGCATCAAGGTCGAGGGTTAGCGGCATGGGCTGACAGGAGTCAGCCCCATCCGTTCCTCTTCCGGTCTTTGAAGTCTTTCAGATCAGTAAGTGGCAGGACCCTAGCGCTGGGTCCCGACGACCACGACCTCCACTGTCAGGAGTGCATGATGAAGCGCAGCAAGGCGTACACCGACGCCGACAAGAAGATCGACCACGACGCGCTTTACAGCCCGGCCGACGCGGTCGAACTGGCGAAGTCGACCCAGGTGACGAAGTTCGACCCGACCGTTGAGGTCAACCTCCGGCTCGGCGTCGACCCCCGCAAGCAGGACCAGATGGTCCGCGGCACCGTCAACCTGCCCAACGGCACCGGCAAGACCGCCCGCGTGCTGGTCTTCGCGACCGGCGACCGGGCCGGAGGCCGCGAAGGCGGCCGGCGCCGACTTCGTGGGCTCCGACGACCTGATCGAGCAGATCCAGGGCGGCTTCCTCGACTTCGACGCGGTCGTCGCCACCCCGGACCTGATGGGCAAGGTCGGCCGCCTCGGCCGCGTGCTCGGCCCCCGCGGCCTGATGCCGAACCCGAAGACCGGCACCGTCACCCCGGACGTGGCCAGGGCCGTGACCGAGATCAAGGGCGGCAAGATCGAGTTCCGCGTCGACCGGCACGGCAACCTGCACTTCATCATCGGCAAGGCCTCCTTCGACAAGAGGTCCCTGCTGGAGAACTACGCGGCCGCGCTGGACGAGGTGGTCCGGCTCAAGCCGGCCGCCGCCAAGGGCCGGTACCTGAGGAAGATCACCTTCACCACCACGATGGGCCCGGGCATCCCGGTCGACCCGACCAAGACCCGCGGCTTCCTCGACGAGGAGACCGTAGCGGCCTCGTAGGGCGCGTGACCAGCCGCGACGGCGGCGTTCCCCTCGGGGAGCGCCGCCGCTCGCGTTGCGGGGGCTCAGGCTGGCAGCGACTTGCTGCCGTTAGGTTGACAGAACTTTCTAGGCTAGACAGTCGCTAACTCTGCACCGGTATAGCTGATTAGGCCGAAGACCGCTGGATGCCAGTTCGCTGGCCGAAAGTTCCGTACGGACATCCCGCGCAGGAGACCATGCAAGCCTCAAATCCCGGCTAGCCTCAGCCCCGTCGCGGGCCCGCTAGCCGAGGTCTGTCGCCCCGTGTGCATCTGCGCAACGGGGCGTTCGTCGTTTCGGGGTTTCAGGCGGTCGTACCCCTGGGCCACACAGCGGGAGACGTGGGACGACGTACAGGAAGGAGGCTCATGGCAAACGCCGAGAAGACGGCCGTGATCGACGATCTCACGGGCAGGTTCCGCGACTCGAGCGGCGCGGTGCTGACCGAGTACCGCGGCCTGACGGTGGCGCAGATGTCCGAGCTGCGCGGCGCCCTTAAGGGCAACGCGACGTTCACCGTCACGAAGAACACCCTCGCCAAGGTCGCGGCGACCGAGGCGGGCGTGGGTGACGCGGTTTCGTCGATGCTGTCTGGGCCGTCCGCGATCGCGTTCGTCGACGGGGATGTCGCCCAGGCCGCCAAGGGCCTGCTCGACTTCGCCAAGGCGAACCCGCTGCTCGTCATCAAGGGCGGCGTGCTCGACGGCAAGGCGCTCACCGCGGCCGAGGTCGGCAAGCTCGCCGACCTGGAGCCGCGCGAGGTGCTGCTGGCCAAGCTGGCCGGCGCCATGAAGGCGACTCAGGCCCGGGCGGCGGGGACGTTCAACGCCCTGCCGACGCAGATGGCGCTGCTCGCCGACGCGCTGCGGGCCAAGCTCGAGGCCGGCGCGCCGGCCGAGGCACCGGCAGCCGACGCTGCCGACGAAGCGTAAAGAACTTTCAGGATTTAGGAACGGGAGAAAACGATCATGGCGAAGCTCAGCAGCACTGACCTGCTCGACGCGTTCAAGGAGATGACCCTCCTTGAGCTGTCCGAGTTCGTGAAGTCCTTCGAGGAGACCTTCGACGTCAAGGCCGCGGCCCCGGTCGCGGTGGCCGCCGCCGCTGGTGGCCCGGCTGCCCCCGCCGCTGAGGCGGCCGAGGAGCAGGACGAGTTCGACGTCATCCTCGACGCCGCTGGCGACAAGAAGATCCAGGTCATCAAGGAGGTGCGCACGCTCACCAGCCTCGGACTGAAGGAGGCCAAGGACCTGGTCGACGGCGCGCCGAAGACCGTCCTGGAGAAGGTCAACAAGGAGGCCGCGGAGAAGGCCAAGGCCGCCCTTGAGGGCGCCGGCGCCTCGGTCACGGTCAAGTAGTTCGACCGCTCCTAGCACGCAGAACGCCGCCCGGGGGCACCCCGGGCGGCGTCTCGGTTACCGCCCTGTCGCCGAGCGCCGCCGGGTCTCCCGGCCAGGCGCTTCGCCACGCTGGCCCGTGACCAGCGGGAATACGAGTCATACCCGGTGGCGTTGTCCAGTTACACATCCACGACACGTGTGGCATCGATCACTCGGGAAACCCGTCCAAACGGTGCGCTTTCGGCTTGACGTTTGGTCTCCAACAGGAGATGCTGCGAAGCAAGTTGAACCTCATACAGGCGTACCGTTGACAGGCAGTGCAGTCCTTGGCTACACTGGCTATTTGCGCTGCACTCTAACGTCCTCGGTGTCTCATCTGCCTCTCCGGCAGCCTCTATGGGGTATTTGCCGCGGGGCGTTTGGCGTGCGTGCGATGATAGTTCCGCGACAAGTTCGGAAGGACCCCTGTTGGCAGCATCGCGCAGCGCCTCCGCCACGAATCTTGGTCCCCGTCGCGTATCCTTCGCGCGGATCAATGAGCCTCTGAAGGTTCCGGATCTCCTCGCCCTGCAGACCGAGTCGTTCGACTGGCTGCTCGGCAACGAGAAGTGGAAGGCGCGTATCCAGGCCGCCAAGGAAGCCGGAAGCAAGAACATCGCCGAGCAGTCCGGCCTCGAAGAGATCTTCGAAGAGATCAGCCCGATCGAGGACTTCTCCGGCACGATGTCCCTGTCGTTCCGCGACCACCGGTTCGAGCCGCCCAAGTACTCCGACGAGGAGTGCAAGGACAAGGACATGACGTACTCCGCGCCCGATGTTCGTGACGGCGGAGTTCATCAACAACACCACCGGTGAGATCAAGAGCCAGACGGTGTTCATGGGCGACTTCCCGCTCATGTCCCGCAAGGGCACGTTCATCATCAACGGCACCGAGCGTGTCGTGGTCAGCCAGCTCGTCCGCTCGCCGGGCGTCTACTTCGACCGGCAGGTCGACAAGACGACCGACAAGGACATCTACTCCTGCAAGGTCATCCCGAGCCGGGGCGCCTGGCTCGAGTTCGAGATCGACAAGCGCGACAGCGTCGGCGTCCGCATCGACCGCAAGCGCAAGCAGTCCGTCACCGTGCTGCTCAAGGCGCTCGGCTGGGACGACGCCCAGATCCTCGAGCGCTTCGGCGACTTCGAGTCGATGCGCGCCACCCTGGAGAAGGACCACACGGCCGGCCAGGACGACGCGCTGCTCGACATCTACCGCAAGCTGCGCCCGGGCGAGCCGCCGACGCGCGAGTCGGCGCAGGCCCTGCTGGACAACCTGTACTTCAACCCCAAGCGCTACGACCTGGCCAAGGTCGGCCGGTACAAGGTCAACCGCAAGCTCGGCCTTGAGCAGCCGATCCGGCAGGGCACGCTGACCGAGGAAGACATCGTCTCCACGATCGAGTACCTGGTCAAGCTGCACGCGGGCGAGGAAGAGCAGAGCCGCGGCGAGCGCTCGATCGTCATCGAGACCGACGACATCGACCACTTCGGCAACCGGCGGCTGCGCACCGTCGGCGAGCTGATCCAGAACCAGGTCCGCCTGGGCCTGGCCCGGATGGAGCGCGTGGTCCGCGAGCGGATGACGACGCAGGACGTCGAGGCGATCACGCCGCAGACCCTGATCAACATCCGCCCGGTGGTGGCGTCGATCAAGGAGTTCTTCGGCACCAGCCAGCTCTCGCAGTTCATGGACCAGACCAACCCGCTGGCCGGGCTGACGCACAAGCGCCGCCTGTCCGCGCTCGGCCCCGGCGGTCTGTCCCGCGAGCGGGCCGGGTTCGAGGTCCGTGACGTTCACCCGTCGCACTACGGCCGGATGTGCCCGATCGAGACGCCGGAAGGCCCGAACATCGGCCTGATCGGCTCGCTGGCGAGCTTCGGGCGGGTCAACCCGTTCGGGTTCGTCGAGACGCCGTACCGCCAGGTCGTCGACGGCGTGGTCACCGACCAGGTCGACTACCTGACCGCCGACGAGGAAGACCGGCACGTCATCGCGCAGGCCAACACCCCGATCGGGGACGACGGCCGGTTCGCGACCAACCGCGTGCTGGTCCGCCGCAAGGGCGGCGAGGTCGACCAGATCCCGCCGGACGAGGTCGACTACATGGACGTGTCGCCGCGCCAGATGACGTCGGTCGCGACCGCGATGATCCCGTTCCTCGAGCACGACGACGCCAACCGCGCGCTCATGGGGTCCAACATGCAGCGCCAGTCGGTGCCGCTGCTGCGGTCCGAGGCGCCGCTGGTCGGCACCGGCATGGAGTACCGCTGCGCGACCGACGCGGGCGACGTCATCCTGGCCGAGAAGCCGGGCGTGGTCGAGGAGTCCTGCGCGGACTACGTCACCGTGATGAACGACGACGGCACCCGCACCACCTACCACATCCAGAAGTTCCGCCGTTCCAACCAGGGCACCTGCTTCAACCAGAAGCCGGTCGTCGAGGAGGGGCAGCGGGTCGAGGAGCGGCCAGGTCCTCGCGGACGGCCCGTGCACCGACGAGGGCGAGATGGCGCTGGGCAAGAACCTGCTCGTCGCGTTCATGCCCTGGGAGGGCCACAACTACGAGGACGCGATCATCCTGTCGCAGCGCCTCGTCCAGGACGACGTCCTCTCCTCGATCCACATCGAGGAGCACGAGGTCGACGCCCGGGACACCAAGCTGGGCCCGGAGGAGATCACCCGGGACATCCCGAACGTCTCCGATGAGGTGCTCGCCGACCTGGACGAGCGCGGCATCATCCGGATCGGCGCCGAGGTCGTCAACGGCGACATCCTGGTCGGCAAGGTCACGCCCAAGGGCGAGACCGAGCTGACCCCGGAGGAGCGCCTGCTCCGGGCGATCTTCGGTGAGAAGGCCCGCGAGGTCCGCGACACCTCGCTCAAGGTGCCGCACGGCGAGGAGGGCAAGGTCATCGGCGTCCGCGTGTTCACCCGCGAGGACGGCGACGAGCTTCCGCCCGGCGTCAACGAGCTGGTCCGCGTGTACGTGGCCCAGAAGCGGAAGATCACCGACGGCGACAAGCTGGCCGGCCGCCACGGCAACAAGGGCGTCATCTCGAAGATCCTGCCCGGTGGAGGACATGCCGTTCCTCGCCGACGGCACCCCGGTCGACATCGTGCTCAACCCGCTCGGCGTCCCCGGCCGGATGAACGTCGGCCAGGTACTGGAGACCCACCTCGGCTGGGTCGCCAAGACCGGCTGGCAGGTCGAGGGCGACGACGAGGCCTGGAAGGACCGGCTGCGCGCCATCGGCGCGGACCGCAGCGAGCCCGAACCAGAACGTCGCCACCCCGGTGTTCGACGGCGCGCACGAGGAGGAGATCACCGGCCTGCTCGCCTCGACCCTGCCGAACCGGGACGGCGACCAGATGATCGGCGCGTCCGGCAAGACCCAGCTGTTCGACGGCCGCACCGGCGAGCCGTTCAAGGACCCGGTCTCCGTCGGCTACATCTACATCCTCAAGCTGCTGCACCTGGTGGACGACAAGATCCACGCCCGGTCCACCGGCCCGTACTCGATGATCACCCAGCAGCCGCTCGGTGGTAAGGCGCAGTTCGGTGGCCAGCGGTTCGGCGAGATGGAGGTGTGGGCCCTGGAGGCCTACGGCGCCGCCTACGCCCTGCAGGAGCTGCTCACCATCAAGTCCGACGACGTGCTCGGCCGCGTGAAGGTCTACGAGGCCATCGTCAAGGGCGAGAACGTCCCGGAGCCCGGCATCCCCGAGTCCTTCAAGGTGCTCATCAAGGAGATGCAGTCGCTGTGCCTCAACGTGGAGGTGCTGTCGAGCGACGGCGCCGCCATCGAGATGCGCGACACCGACGAGGACGTCTTCCGCGCCGCGGAGGAACTCGGCATCGACCTGTCCCGGCGCGAGCCGAGCAGCGTCGAAGAGGTCTGACAACCCGAAGGGGGATACGAGAACTGTGCTAGACGTCAACTTCTTCGACGACCTTCGCATCGGCCTTGCCACCGCCGAGGACATCAGGCAGTGGTCCCACGGCGAGGTGAAGAAGCCGGAGACCATCAACTACCGCACGCTCAAGCCGGAAAAGGACGGGCTCTTCTGCGAGAAGATCTTCGGTCCGACCCGGGACTGGGAGTGCTACTGCGGCAAGTACAAGCGCGTCCGGTTCAAGGGCATCATCTGCGAGCGCTGTGGCGTCGAGGTCACCCGGGCCAAGGTGCGGCGCGAGCGGATGGGCCACATCGAGCTGGCCGCGCCGGTCACGCACATCTGGTACTTCAAGGGTGTGCCGAGCCGCCTCGGCTACCTGCTCGACCTCGCGCCGAAGGACCTGGAGAAGGTCATCTACTTCGCGGCGTACATGATCACGCTACGTGGACGACGAGGCCAGGCAGCGTGACCTGCCGAGCCTCGAGGCGCGGATCACGGTCGAGCGGACCCAGCTCGAGCAGCGCCGGGACAACGACATCGAGACCCGGCAGAAGAAGCTCGAGGCCGACCTGGCCGAGCTCGAGGCGGCCGGGCGCCAAGGGCGACGCGCGCCGCAAGGTGCGCGAGTCGCGCCGACCGCGAGATGAAGCAGCTCCGCGACCGCGTCCGGCAAGGAGATCGACCGGGTCGACGAGGTCTGGTCCCGCTTCAAGGGCCTGAAGGTCCAGGACCTTGAGGGCGACGAGATGCTCTACCGCGAGATGCGGGACCGGTTCGGCCGGTACTTCCGCGGCGGCATGGGCGCTCAGGCCATCCAGGACCGGCTCGCGACGTTCGACCTGGACGCCGAGGCGAACAACCTGCGCGAGACCATCCGCACCGGCAAGGGCCAGAAGAAGGCCCGCGCGCTCAAGCGGCTCAAGGTCGTCTCGGCCTTCCTGAACACGCGCAACAGCCCGATGGGCATGGTCCTCGACTGCATCCCGGTGATCCCGCCGGACCTGCGGCCGATGGTCCAGCTCGACGGTGGCCGGTTCGCGACGTCCGACCTGAACGACCTGTACCGCCGGGTCATCAACCGGAACAACCGCCTCAAGCGGCTCCTTGACCTCGGCGCGCCCGAGATCATCGTGAACAACGAGAAGCGGATGCTCCAGGAGGCCGTCGACAGCCTCTTCGACAACGGCCGCCGCGGCCGCCCGGTCACGGGCCCCGGCAACCGTCCGCTGAAGTCGCCTGTCCGACATGCTCAAGGGCAAGCAGGGCCGGTTCCGCCAGAACCTGCTCGGCAAGCGCGTCGACTACTCGGGCCGTTCGGTCATCGTCGTCGGCCCGCAGCTCAAGCTGCACCAGTGCGGCCTGCCCAAGCAGATGGCGCTCGAGCTGTTCAAGCCGTTCGTGATGAAGCGCCTGGTCGACCTGAACCACGCGCAGAACATCAAGTCCGCCAAGCGGATGGTGGAGCGGGCCAAGCCGGTCGTCTGGGACGTGCTCGAAGAGGTCATCACCGAGCACCCGGTGCTGCTCAACCGGGCGCCGACGCTGCACCGCCTCGGCATCCAGGCCTTCGAGCCGCAGCTGGTCGAGGGCAAGGCGATCCAGATCCACCCGCTGGTCTGCACCGCGTTCAACGCGGACTTCGACGGCGACCAGATGGCGGTGCACCTGCCGCTGTCCGCCGAGGCGCAGGCCGAGGCCCGGATCCTGATGCTGTCCACCAACAACATCCTCAAGCCGTCCGACGGCAAGCCGGTGACCATGCCCACCCAGGACATGATCATCGGGCTCTACTCGCCTGACCCGGCTGGAAGAGGACGTGATCGGCGACCGGGCGGGCGTTCTCGACCATGTCCGAGGCGCAGATGGCCTACGACAAGGGCGAGCTCGACCTGCAGGCCCGGATCCAGATCCGGCTGAACAGCGTCGTCCCGCCGGTGGACTACCCGGTTCCCGAGGACTGGCAGCCGGGCGAGCCGCTGCGGCTGGAGACCACGCTCGGCCGGTGCATCTTCAACGAGACGCTGCCGGCGAACTTCCCGTTCGTCAACTACAGGTCGGCAAGAAGCAGCTCTCGCGTCATCGTCAACTCGCTGGCCGAGACCTACCCCAAGGTGCAGGTCGCCGCGGCGCTCGACGCGCTCAAGGACGCCGGCTTCCACTGGGCGACCAGGTCCGGCGTGACGATCGGCATCGAGGACGTCGTGGCGCCGCCGAACAAGGCGGCGATCCTCGACGGCTACGAGCGCCGCGCCGACAAGGTGCAGCGCGAGTACGAGCGCGGCCTGATCACCGACGACGAGCGCCGTCAGGAGCTCATCGAGATCTGGACGCACGCGACCGCCGAGGTTGCCCAGGACATGGAGAACGCCTTCCCGGCCACCAACCCGGTCTGGATGATGGTCAACTCCGGCGCCCGTGGTAACCCCATGCAGGTCCGGCAGATCGCCGGTATGCGTGGCCTGGTGTCGAACCCGAAGGGCGAGACGATCCCGCGCCCGATCAAGTCCTCCTTCCGCGAGGGCCTGACCGTGCTCGAGTACTTCATCTCCACCCACGGTGCCCGTAAGGGCCTCGCCGACACCGCGCTGCGCACCGCCGACTCGGGTTACCTGACCCGGCGCCTGGTGGACGTGGCGCAGGACGTCATCGTCCGCGAGGAGGACTGCGGTACCGACCGCCGGTTCCCGATGCAGATCGCGGAGAAGGGCGCCGACGGCGTCCTCCGCAAGCTGGACAACATCGAGAACACCGGCACCGGCCGCAGCCTGTCCGAGGACGTGGTGGGGCCGGACGGCACCGTGCTCGCGCGGGCCAACGACGACACCACCGAGACCATGATCGACATGCTCGTCGAGGCGGGCGTCGAGACGGTCCGGATGCACAACGTCCTGGTCTGCGAGGCCAAGGTCGGCGTCTGCGCCAAGTGCTACGGCCGCTCGCTGGCCGCTGGCAAGCGGGTGGACGTGGGCGAGGCGGTCGGCATCGTCGCCGCGCAGTCCATCGGCGAGCCCGGTACCCAGCTCACGATGCGTACCTTCCACACCGGTGGTGTGGCGGGTGCCGACATCACCCACGGTCTGCCGCGTATCACCGGAGCTGTTCGAGGCCCGCATCCCCAAGGGAATGGCCCCGATCAGCGAGGTCGCCGGCCGGGTCAAGATCGAGGAGACCGAGAAGACCCGGAAGATCATCATCGTCCCCGACGACGGCGCCGAGGAGGTTGCCGTACCAGGTGCCGATGCGGTCCCGGCTGCTGGTCAGCGACGGCGGGCACGTCAGCGTCGGCGACCAGCTCATCGCCGGCGCGGTCAACCCGCACGAGGTGCTGCGCATCCTCGGCTCCCGCGAGGTGCAGCAGCACCTGGTGGCCGAGGTGCAGAACGTGTACCGGTCGCAGGGCGTGTCGATCCACGACAAGCACATCGAGATCATCATCCGCCAGATGCTCAAGCGGGTGAACGTCCTGGAGTCCGGCGACACCGACCTGCTGCCCGGCGAGCTGGTCGAGCGGCCGAGGTTCGAGAACGTGAACCGCGCCGTGGTGAACGACGGCGGCACCCCGGCCTCTGGCCGCCCGGTGCTCATGGGTATCACCAAGGCGTCGCTGGCCACCGAGTCGTGGCTGTCGGCGGCCTCCTTCCAGGAGACGACGCGGGTGCTCACCGACGCGGCGATCCACGCCAAGTCGGACTCGCTGCTCGGCCTCAAGGAGAACGTGATCATCGGCAAGCTCATCCCGGCCGGCACCGGCATGCAGGTGTACCGGAACATCCGGGTCGAGCCCACCGACGACGCGCGCTCCACCGCCTACCCGGCCACGACCTACACGGAAGCGGAGGGCTACCCGTTCGGTCAGGGCACCGGCGAGGCGGTTCCGCTGGAGGACCTCGACTACGGGGCCTACAACCGGTAGTTCACGCGGGGCGACGGGGCGCAGACCAGCTCCCCCAGACCCCCCGATCGCGCGGTTCGGGCGGCCGCTCCCTGCGGGAGCGGCCGCCCGCGGCGTGTTTCGGCTCGGCGGGGAATGCCATGGCTGGCCAGGGCGTTTTTCACCACGGGCAGTTGTGCGGCTACGTGCTCGCCTGCCCTGGCGAACCGCTAAACTGGGTCATGGAAAGCCGTGCGAGACGGCCGTGGTCATCTCCCGGAGGCCGAGCTTCGGCGTCCCTGAGACGATTTGGTCGGCGGGCATACGGGTGGTACCTTTAACATTCGTGCCCGTCTCCGCGCGGGTGCCTGCGTGCCAGCAGTCGGCGAGACGTTGGGTCGCTCCTGAGAAAGCAAAAAGGAGCGGTCAGTGACGGGTGGCCGTGCCGCTGGCCGTGTGGACTCTCTCCCTGCGCAGTCCAGATTCGGACGGGTGTGGGCTGCTGACCTATGCGGGTGGCGTAGCCATCGGCCGAAGGCCAAGCGCGACACACCCGACCTCGGGGGTCGGAGGAGAGCGAGAACGCGCAGGTCAGACGGGTGAGAAACGGCGGGAAACCGGCGATTATCTGACGCGCCACTGGATCCCGAAAGCGGGAAACCCGGCGGCGGGTCCGCGAGCTTGACAGTAGGAACACGACGGGAAGACGGAGACTCGGTTGCCCACGATCCAGCAGCTGGTCCGCAAGGGCCGGCAGGACAAGGTGTCGAAGAACAAGACGCCGGCGCTCAAGCAGAGCCCGCAGCGCCGTGGCGTGTGCACGCGCGTCTACACGACCACGCCCAAGAAGCCGAACTCCGCGCTGCGCAAGGTCGCCCGCGTCCGGCTGACGAGCCAGATCGAGGTCACCGCCTACATCCCGGGTGTGGGGCACAACCTGCAGGAGCACTCGATCGTGCTGGTCCGCGGCGGCCGTGTCCGCGACCTGCCGGGTGTCCGCTACAAGATCATCCGCGGTTCGCTGGACACCCAGGGTGTCCGCAACCGCAAGCAGGCTCGCAGCCGGTACGGCGCGAAGAAGGAGAAGAGCTGAGATGCCGCGTAAGGGTCCCGCGACGAAGCGGCAGCTGGTCACCGACCCGGTGTACGGCTCGCCGCTGGTTACCGCGCTCGCCAACAAGGTGCTCAAGGACGGGAAGCGCTCGCTCGCCGAGCGCACCGTCTACGGCGCGCTCGAGGGCTGCCGTGAGAAGAACGGCAACGACCCGGTGGTCACACTCAAGCGCGCGCTGGACAACGTCAAGCCGACTCTCGAGGTCCGCAGCCGCCGCGTCGGCGGTGCCACCTACCAGGTTCCGGTGGAGGTGCGCGCCTCGCGCAGCACCACCCTGGCCCTGCGCTGGATCGTCATGTACTCGCGCCAGCGCCGCGAGAAGACGATGACCGAGCGGCTGATGAACGAGCTGCTCGACGCCAGCAACGGCCTTGGCGCGAGCGTCAAGCGCCGCGAGGACACGCACAAGATGGCGGAGTCCAACAAGGCCTTCGCGCATTACCGCTGGTAACACCAAGAACTAGCATTAAGGACGCTTCACGTGGCCACCATGACTGCCGCAGATCTCGCCAAGGTCCGCAATATCGGGATCATGGCGCACATCGACGCGGGCAAGACGACGACGACCGAGCGCATCCTCTTCTACACCGGCATCAACTACAAGATCGGTGAAGTCCACGATGGCGCCGCCACCATGGACTGGATGCCGCAGGAGCAGGAGCGCGGCATCACGATCACGTCAGCCGCGACGACTACGTCGTGGCTGGACCACACCATCAACATCATCGACACCCCCGGGCACGTGGACTTCACCGTCGAGGTGGAGCGTTCGCTGCGGGTGCTCGACGGTGCGGTCGCCGTCTTCGACGCGGTGGCCGGCGTGGAGCCGCAGTCCGAGACGGTCTGGCGGCAGGCCGACAAGTACGGCGTGCCCCGGATCTGCTTCGTGAACAAGATGGACCGCGTGGGCGCCGAGTTCCACCGCTGCGTGGAGATGATCATCAGCCGTCTCGGTGCGACCCCGGCGGTCGTCCAGCTTCCGTGGGGCGTCGAGGCCGACTTCCGCGGGATTATCGACCTGGTCCGGATGCGCGCGCTTGAGTGGACGACCGAGGGCAAGGGCGACACGTACGACGTCGTCGACATCCCGGCCGACCACGCCGACGCGGCCCGCGAGTGGCGCGACAAGCTCCTTGAGACCGTGGCCGAGAACGACGACGAGATGATGGAGCTGTACCTCGCCGGCGAGGAGCCCACCGAGGAGCAGCTCGTCGCGGCGCTCCGCCGGGCCACGCTGACTAGCGCGATCAACCCGGTGCTCTGCGGCACGGCCTTTAAGAACAAGGGCGTGCAGCCGATGCTCGACGCGATCGTCGACTACCTGCCGTCCCCGCTGGACATCCCGTCCATCACGGGCCACGCGGTCGGCCACGAGGACCAGGAAGTCGTGCGGCACGCCGACCCGGACGAGCCGTTCTCGGCCCTGGCCTTCAAGATCATGGCCGACCCGCACCTGGGCAAGCTGACCTACATCCGCATCTACTCGGGCACCCTCGAGACCGGCACGCAGGTGCTGAACTCGGTGAAGGACCGCAAGGAGCGGATCGGCAAGATCTACCAGATGCACGCGAACAAGCGCGAGGAGCGCCCGGTCGCGGTAGCGGGGTCGATTGTCGCCGTGATGGGTCTCAAGGACACCACCACCGGTGACACGCTGTGCGACCTGGGCAAGCCGGTGATCCTGGAGTCCATGACCTTCCCCGCGCCGGTCATCAACGTGGCGATCGAGCCGAAGACCAAGGGCGACCAGGAGAAGCTGGGCACCGCGATCCAGCGGCTGGCCGAGGAGGACCCGACCTTCCAGGTCCAGACCGACCACGAGACCGGGCAGACGATCATCGCCGGCATGGGCGAGCTGCACCTTGAGGTGCTGGTCGACCGGATGCGCCGCGAGTTCAAGGTCGAGGCGAACATCGGCCGCCCGCAGGTGGCCTACCGTGAGACCGTCCGCAAGCTGGTCGAGAAGGTCGAGTACACGCACAAGAAGCAGACCGGCGGTTCCGGTCAGTTCGCCCGCGTGCTCATCAACCTGGGGCCGACCGGCGGTGACGGCGGCGGCTACGAGTTCGAGAACAAGGTGACCGGTGGCCGCATCCCGCGGGAGTACATCCCGTCGGTGGACGCCGGGTGCCAGGAAGCCGCCGAGTTCGGCGTGCTGGCCGGGTTCCCGATGGTCGACGTCAAGGTGACGCTGACTGACGGGGCCTACCACGAGGTGGACTCCTCGGAGCTCGCCTTCAAGATCGCTGGCTCGATGGCCTTCAAGAAGGCCGCCGCGCTGGCCAGTCCTGTCCTGCTCGAGCCGGTAATGGACGTCGAGGTCACGACCCCCGAGGAGTACATGGGGGACGTGATCGGCGACCTCAACAGCCGGCGCGGTCAGATTCAGGCCATGGAGGAGCGAGCCGGAGCCCGCGTGGTCAAGGCCCTCGTTCCGCTGTCGGAGATGTTCGGCTACATCGGTGACCTGCGCAGCAAGACGTCAGGTCGGGCGAACTTCAGCATGCAGTTCGACTCCTACGCCGAGGTTCCGCCGAACATCGCCAAGGAGATCATCGCCAAGGCGCGCGGCGAATAGCTCGTAGCGCGCAGCAGCAGGCAATAGGAACCCAGAAACACTCCAGACCCACTGCGGTGGGCCGGATCGCAACGAGGAGAAACCAGTGGCGAAGGCAAAGTTCGAGCGGACTAAGCCGCACGTCAACATCGGCACCATCGGGCACATCGACCACGGCAAGACGACGCTGACCGCGGCGATCACCAAGGTGCTGCACGACAAGTACCCGGAGGTGAACCCGTTCTACGCCTTCGACCAGATCGACAACGCGAAGGAAGAGAAGGAGCGTGGTATCACCATCTCGATCTCGCACGTCGAGTACCAGACCGAGAAGCGGCACTACGCGCACGTTGACTGCCCGGGTCACGCGGACTACGTGAAGAACATGATCACCGGTGCCGCGCAGATGGACGGCGCCATCCTCGTGGTCGCCGCCACCGACGGCCCGATGCCGCAGACCCGCGAGCACGTGCTGCTCGCCCGCCAGGTCGGCGTGCCGTACATCGTCGTCGCGCTCAACAAGTGCGACATGGTGGACGACGAGGAGATCCTGGAGCTCGTCGAGCTCGAGGTCCGCGAGCTGCTCACCCAGTACGAGTTCCCGGGTGACGACGTCCCGGTCGTGCGGGTCTCCGCCTACCAGGCGCTGCAGGGCGACGAGAAGTGGGGCGAGTCCGTCCTCGAGCTCATG
This sequence comes from uncultured Actinomycetota bacterium, assembly GCA_963748785.1. Taxonomy (GTDB): domain Bacteria; phylum Actinomycetota; class Actinomycetes; order Streptosporangiales; family Streptosporangiaceae; genus Trebonia. The sequence goes on from CAVVKP010000015.1 coordinate 124,779, forward strand.
AACGCGGTGGACGACGCGATCCCGGAGCCGGTTCGCGAGATCGAGAAGCCGTTCCTGATGCCGGTCGAGGACGTGTTCTCGATCACCGGCCGCGGCACCGTGGTGACCGGCCGGATCGAGCGCGGCAAGGTCCACACCGGCGAGGTCGTCGACATCATCGGCATCAAGGAGAAGGCCACCACCACCACCGTCACCGGCGTGGAGATGTTCCGCAAGCTCCTCGACGAGGGCATGGCGGGCGACAACGTGGGCCTGCTCCTGCGCGGTATCAAGCGCGAGGACGTTGAGCGCGGCCAGGTCATCATCAAGCCGGGCACCAACACCCCGCACACCGAGTTCGAGGGCCAGGTCTACATCCTGTCCAAGGAGGAGGGCGGCCGCCACACGCCGTTCTTCAACAACTACCGTCCGCAGTTCTACTTCCGTACCACCGACGTGACCGGCGTGGTGACGCTGCCGGAGGGCACGGAGATGGTGATGCCGGGTGACCGCACCGACATGTCGGTAGCGCTCATCCAGCCGATCGCCATGGAAGAGGGCCTGCGGTTCGCGATCCGCGAGGGTGGCCGCACCGTCGGCGCCGGCCGGGTCACGAAGATCAACAAGTAGCAAGGTCGTTGCGGCGGCCAGAGCCGCCAAGGCTCGGGCCGCCGCAACGTCTTCCAACCTGTACTAGTGCCCCAGCCGAGACAGCCGGGGGATCCGGGCGAGACACCCCGGAAACCCGGCGGGGCCGACCTGATGGCCCCGCGGTTGCGGTGGTTCAGGGATTTGCCCTGAGCGTCCGTGGCTGCGGGGTATGGGGCGCCGCAAACGTGACAGCGGCACACAGAGAAGTAGAGGAACCGAGGCCACTATGGCGGGACAGAAGATCCGCATCCGGCTCAAGGCATATGACCACGAGGTCATCGACAGCTCGGCGCGGAAGATCGTCGACACGGTGACCCGTACCGGCGCGCGCGTTGCCGGTCCCGTGCCGCTGCCTACCGAGAAGAACGTGTACTGCGTCATCCGCTCGCCGCACAAGTACAAGGACTCGCGCGAGCACTTCGAGATGCGGACGCACAAGCGGCTGATCGACATCATCGATCCGACGCCGAAGACGGTCGACTCGCTCATGCGGCTCGACCTTCCGGCCGGCGTCTACATCGAGATCAAGCTCTGAGGACTCACTGATCATGGCAATGACAGGGATCCTGGGCACCAAGCTTGGCATGACCCAGGTCTTCGACGAAACCGGACAGGTAGTACCGGTCACGGTGGTGCAGGCAGGACCGTGCGTGGTCACGGGCGTTCGTACCCCGGACAACGACGGCTACTCCGCTGTCCAGATCGGCTTCGGGGAGATCAACCCCCGCAAGGTCACCAAGCCCGTGGCGGGCCTGTTCGAGAAGGCCGGCGTGACGCCGCGTCGCTACGTTGCGGAGATCCGCACCGAGGGCGCGTCCGAGTACACGCTGGGCCAGGAGATCACGGCCACGCTGTTCGAGAAGGGCCAGCGGGTCGACGTGACCGGCAAGTCCAAGGGCAAGGGCACGGCGGGCGTCATGAAGCGGCACGGCTTCAAGGGCCTGTCCGCCTCGCACGGCACGCAGCGCAAGCACCGCTCGCCCGGCTCGATCGGCGCCTGCGCCACCCCCGGCCGCGTCTTCAAGGGCGTCCGGATGGCCGGCCGGATGGGCGCCGAGCGCACCACCGTGCAGAGCCTGACCGTGCACGCCGTGGACGGCGACAAGAACCTGCTGCTCATCAAGGGCGCGGTTCCCGGCCCGCGCGGCGGGCTCGTCGATGGTGCGCTCCGCGGCCCGAGAGGGGAACTGATGAGCACCGTCAACGTCGTCTCGCCGTCGAGCGATGAAGGCCGGAACCGCCGAGCTTCCCGACGCGATCTTCGCCGCCAAGGTGAACGTGCCGCTGATGCACCAGGTCGTCGATCGCCCAGCGCGCCGCGGCCCGGCAGGGCACGCACTCGACCAAGACCCGCGGCCAGGTCAGCGGTGGCGGCAGGAAGCCGTACCGCCAGAAGGGCACCGGCCGGGCCCGCCAGGGCTCGACCCGCGCGCCGCAGTTCACCGGCGGTGGCGTGTCGCACGGCCCGGTGCCGAGGGACTATGCCCAGAAGACGCCGAAGAAGATGAAGGCCGCGGCGCTGCGCGGCGCGCTGTCCGACCGGGCAACGGCCGAGCGCGTGTACGTCGTCACCGCGTTCGTCGAGGGTGACGTGCCGCGGACCAAGGACGCGCTGGCGCTGCTGAACAAGGTCACCGACGGTGCGGTACGCAACGTCCTGGTGGTCACCGAGCACGATGACGAGCTCACCTGGAAGGCACTGCGCAACGTCCCCTTCGTGCACTTGCTCGCCGAGGACCAGCTCAACACCTACGACGTGCTCGCCAGCGACTTCGTGGTCTTCACCAAGGCCGCGCTGGACGCGTTCGTGGAAAGGGGCTCGGAGTGAGCAGGATCTACAACCCCCGGGACATCCTGGTGCGTCCGGTGGTGTCGGAGAAGAGCTACGGCCTTCTCGACGAGGGCAAGTACACGTTCGTTGTCTCGCCCGACGCCAACAAGACGCAGATCAAGCAGGCGGTCGAGGAGGTGTTCCGGGTCAAGGTGACCGGCGTGAACACCCTCAACCGGCAGGGCAAGCGACGGCGTACCCGGTTCGGCTGGGGCAAGCGGGTTGACACCAAGCGCGCCATCGTGACCCTGGCCGAGGGCGACCGGATCGACATCTTCGGCGGACCGGTTAGTTAAGGAGACGCAGGTGGGAATCCGTAAGTACAAGCCGACCACCCCTGGTCGGCGCGGCGCCAGCGGCTCCGACTTTTCCGAGATCACCAGGAGTGAGCCGGAGAAGTCGCTGGTCCGTCCGCTGCACAGCAAGGGTGGCCGCAACGTCCACGGGCGGGTCACCGTCCGGCACCAGGGCGGCGGGCACAAGCGCGCGTACCGGCTGATCGACTTCCGGCGGCACGACAAGGACGGCGTGCCGGCCAAGGTCGCGCACATCGAGTACGACCCGAACCGCACCGCCCGCATCGCGCTGCTCCACTACCTGGACGGCGAGAAGCGCTACATCCTCTGCCCGCAGGGGCTGCACGCAGGGCGACCGGGTGGAGAACGGACCGGGCGCGGACATCAAGCCGGGCAACGCGATGCCGCTGCGGTCGATCCCGACCGGTACGGTCGTCCACGCGATCGAGATGCGCCCCGGTGGCGGCGCCAAGATCGCCCGCTCGGCCGGGGCCGGCGTGCAGCTGCTCGCCAAGGAAGGCGCGTACGCGACGCTGCGCATGCCGTCCGGTGAGATCCGGCGCGTCTCCATCGAGTGCCGCGGCACGGTCGGCGAGGTGGGCAACTCCGAGCACGGCAACATCAAGCTCGGCAAGGCTGGCCGTAACCGCTGGAAGGGCAAGCGCCCGTCGGTGCGCGGTGTCGCCATGAACCCGATCGACCACCCGCACGGTGGTGGCGAGGGCAAGACCTCCGGCGGTCGCCACCCGGTCAGCCCGTGGGGTAAGCCGGAAGGCCGTACCCGTCGGGAAAACAAGCCCAGTGACCGGCTGATCAGCCGCCGCCGCGGCAAGAACAAGCGGTAGGGAGCACGCCTCGATGCCTCGTAGCCTGAAGAAGGGCCCCTTCGTCGACGACCACCTGATGAAGAAGGTGGACGTGCAGAACGAGAAGGGCACCAAGACCGTTATCAAGACCTGGTCGCGGCGGTCGATGATCGTCCCGGCGATGCTCGGTCACACCATCGCGGTCCACGACGGCCGTAAGCACATCCCGGTGTTCGTCACCGAGTCGATGGTGGGGCACAAGCTCGGCGAGTTCGCGCCCACGCGGACCTTCCGCAGCCACGTCAAGGACGACCGGCGCAGCCGGCGATAAGCCTGAGAAGGGAAACACACCAATGGAAGCCAAGGCTAGGGCGCGATACGTGCGCGTTACGCCGATGAAGGCGCGCCGGGTGGTGGACCTGATCCGCGGGCTGCCCGCCGACCAGGCGCAGGCGGTGCTGCAGTTCGCACCGCAGGCCGCGAGCGACACGGTGGGCAAGGTGCTTGCCAGCGCGATCGCCAACGCGGACCACATCGGCGGACGGGACCGGGGCATGCTCTGGGTCTCGACCGCGTACGTCGACGAGGGCCCCACGCTCAAGCGGTTCCGGCCGCGGGCGCAGGGCCGTGGTTACCGGATCAACAAGCGCACGAGCCACATCACCGTCATCGTCTCCGACGAGACCGAAGGAGGGAACCGCTAGTGGGACAGAAGGTTAACCCGCATGGGTTCCGCCTGGGCATCACCACCGACTTCAAGAGCCGCTGGTACGCGGAGAAGAAGTACAAGGACTACGTGGCCGAGGACGTGGCGATCCGCCGCATGCTGCAGAAGGGCATGGAGCGGGCCGGCATCTCCAAGGTGGAGATCGAGCGGACCACCGACCGGGTGCGGGTGGACATCCACACCGCGCGGCCGGGCATCGTGATCGGCCGTCGCGGCGCGGAGGCCGACCGGATCCGTGGCGACCTGGAGAAGCTGACCGGCAAGCAGATCCAGCTCAACATCCTCGAGGTGAAGAACCCCGAGGTGGACGCGCAGCTCGTCGCGCAGGGCGTGGCCGAGCAGCTGTCCAGCCGGGTCTCGTTCCGCCGGGCCATGCGCAAGGCGATGCAGACCGCGATGAAGGGCGGCGCCAAGGGCATCCGGGTGCAGTGCTCCGGTCGCCTCGGCGGCGCAGAGATGTCGCGCAGCGAGTTCTACCGCGAGGGCCGGGTGCCGCTGCACACGCTGCGGGCGGACATCGACTACGGCTTCTACGAGGCCAGGACGACCTTCGGCCGGATCGGCGTCAAGGTCTGGATCTACCGCGGCGACGCCGCGCCGACGCGGGCTGGCCGTGAGGCACAGCAGGCCGCGCTGCGCGCCGCGCAGCAGCGGCGGCCGGCGGCGGCCGCGAGCGGCCGCAGGCCCGGCGCCCCCGCCGCGGACGGCGGCCGCCCGGACAACCGGCGCGACCGTCCCGAGCGGACCACCGCCCCCGCGGCCGAGCCGCAGGCGGAAAGCACTGGGGAGGGCTGATCAATGCTGATTCCGCGTAAGGTCGCGTACCGCAAGCAGCACCGGCCGCACCGGACCGGCGCGGCCAGCGGTGGTACCCGCGTCACGTTCGGCGAGTTCGGCATCCAGGCCCTGGAGCACGCCTACGTGACCAACCGCCAGATCGAGGCGGCCCGTATCGCGATGACCCGGCACATCCGCGTGGCGGCAAGGTGTGGATCAACATCTACCCGGACCGCCCGCTCACCAAGAAGCCGGCCGAGACCCGGATGGGTTCCGGTAAGGGCTCACCGGAGTGGTGGATCGCCAACGTCAAGCCGGGGCGGGTCATGTTCGAGCTGGCCGGCGTGGACGAGACGGTGGCTCGCGAGGCGCTGCGCCGCGCGATCCACAAGCTCCCGATGAAGTGCAAGATCGTGACGCGAGAGATGGTGGAGAGCTGATGGCTACTAGCTTGACCGCCTCCGAGCTGCGCTCCTCCTCTCCGGAGGAGCTGACCAGCAAGCTGGCCGAGGCGAAGGAGGAGCTGTTCAACCTCCGCTTCCAGAGCGCCACGGGTCAGCTGGAGAGCCACGGCCGGCTGCGTGCCGTGCGCAAGGAGATCGCCCGCATCTACACAGTGCTGCGGGAACGTGAGCTCGGCATCATCATCGACGTCGAGGACGAAGCCACGGCGGATGTCGAGGGGAGCGCGAAGTGAGCACCAACACGGCCGAGACGGTTGCCGAAGAGGCTGCCGAGCAGCGCGGCTACCGGAAGACCCGCGAGGGCCTCGTGGTCAGCGACAAGATGGACAAGACCGTCGTTGTCGCGGTGGAAGACCGCGTCAAGCACCCGAAGTACGGCAAGGTCCTCCGCCGCACCAAGAAGTACAAGGCACACGACGAGAAGAACGAGTGCGGCGTCGGCGACCGCGTCCTCCTGATGGAGACCCGGCCGCTGTCCGCCACCAAGCGGTGGCGGGTTGCCGAGATCCTCGAACGGGCCAAGTAAGCCACCATCAGGCAGGTAAGACGAATCGCCGGCGGAACACGACCGGCGTGACGAAGCAGGAGTTGACGTGATCCAGCAGGAGTCGCGGCTTAAGGTCGCCGACAACACGGGTGCCAAGGAGATCCTGTGCATCCGCGTGCTCGGCGGCAGCGGCCGGCGATACGCGGGCATCGGTGACGTCATCGTGGCGACCGTCAAGGACGCGCTGCCCGGGGCTGGCGTCAAGAAGGGCGACGTCGTCAAGGCGGTCGTGGTGCGTACCCGCAAGGAGCGCCGCCGCGCAGACGGTTCCTACATCCGCTTCGACGAGAACGCCGCCGTCCTGATCAGGGACGGCGGGGATCCGCGCGGCACCCGCATCTTCGGCCCGGTCGGCCGTGAGCTGCGGGAGAAGCGCTTCATGCGGATCATCTCGCTGGCGCCGGAGGTGCTCTAGATGAAGATCAAGAAGGGCGACCACGTGATCGTCATCGTCGGCAAGGACAAGGGCGCCACGCGGGACGGTCATCGCGGCCTACCCGGCGACCAGCAAGGTCGTTGTCGAGGGCGTGAACATGATCAAGAAGAACAAGAAGGTGACCAACCAGGGTGTGCGCGGCGCCAAGGAGGGCGGCATCGTCACCCAGGAGGCGCCGATCCATGTGAGCAACGTGCAGCTGGTCGACCCAGAGACCAAGCGCCCGGCGCGGGTGGGTTACAAGATCAACGAGGACGGCACCAAGGTCCGCGTTCTGCGTCCGAGCGGGAAGGAAGTCTGATGGCGACCGAGGCACCGGCGAGGCCGCGGCTCAAGGAGAAGTACCGCAACGAGATCGCCGCGGCCCTGAAGGACGAGTTCGGGTACGCCAACGTGATGCAGATCCCGGGGCTGACCAAGATCGTCGTCAACATGGGCGTCGGCGAGGCGGCCCGGGACGCGAAGCTGATCGACGGCGCGGTCCGGGACCTGGCCGCGATCACCGGCCAGAAGCCGGCCGTGGCCCGGGCCAGGAAGTCCATCGCCCAGTTCAAGCTGCGCGAGGGCATGCCGATCGGTGCTCACGTGACGCTGCGCGGCGACCGGATGTGGGAGTTCCTGCGACCGGCTGCTCGCGACCGCGCTGCCGCGTATCCGTGACTTCCGCGGCCTCAACCCGCCGGCAGTTCGACGGCAAGGGGAACTACACCTTCGGCCTCATCGAGCAGGTCATGTTCCACGAGATCGACCCGGACAAGGTCGACCGGCAGCGGGGCATGGACATCACCGTCGTCACCACCGCCACCAACGACGACGAAGGCCGGGCGCTGCTGCGGCGTGCTCGGCTTCCCGTTCGCCGAGCCGGGCACGCTGCCGGAGAAGCAGCGCAAGAAGTCGGGCCCCGGTCCGCGTCTGGGAGGAGGGGCTAGTAAATGGCTAAGAAGGCGCTGATCGTCAAGGCGAACCGCAAGCCGAAGTTCGAAGTCCGGGCGTACACCCGGTGCACTCGCTGCGGCCGCCCGCGCGCGGTCTACCGCAAGTTCGGCCTGTGCCGCATCTGCTTCCGCACGATGGCACACCGCGGCGAGCTGCCCGGCATCACCAAGTCAAGCTGGTAACAAACTCTCTACGCGCCGTAGGTCCGTGCCCCGTAAGGGCAAGCACGGAAACCGCGGCGAGGAAGGCCACAACGGCCATGTCAATGACCGACCCCATCGCGGACATGCTGACTCGTCTGCGCAACGCCAACTCGGCGTACCACGACACCGTGGGGATGCCGTACTCGAAGATCAAGTCGCACATCGCGGAGATCCTCGAGCAGGAGGGCTACATCGCGGGCTGGCGCGTCGAGGACGCGGAAGTCGGCAAGAGCCTCGTGGTGACGCTGAAGTACGGCAACACGCGGGAGCGCTCGATCGCGGGGATCAAGCGGGTCTCCAAGCCCGGCCTGCGGGTGTACGCGAAGAAGGACAACCTGCCCCGGGTGCTCGGCGGCCTCGGCGTCGCGATCATCTCGACGTCGGGCGGCCTGATGACCGACAAGCAGGCCAAGAAGAACGGGGTGGGCGGGGAAGTCCTCGCCTACGTCTGGTAAGGGAGGGGAGGAACAACATGTCACGCATCGGACGTCTCCCCATTCCCGTGCCCAGCGGAGTGGACGTCGCCATCGACGGCCAGGCGGTCAGCGTCAAGGGGCCGAAGGGCACCCTGAGCCTCACCGTCGCTGAGCCGATCACCGTCGCCCGGGAGGACGCGCCACTCAAGGTCACCCGGCCGAACGACGACGGACCTGTCCGTGCGCTGCACGGCCTGTCCCGCACGCTCATCGCCAACATGGTGACCGGGGTGACCGACGGGCTTCAGCAAGACGCTGGAGATCGTCGGCGTCGGCTACCGCGTCACGGCCAAGGGCAAGAACCTCGAGTTCGCACTCGGCTTCAGCCACCCGGTGGTCGTCGAGCCTCCGGAGGGCATCACCTTCCGCGTCGAGGCGCCGACCAGGTTCGTGGTCGAGGGCATCGACAAGCAGCTGGTGGGCGAGACCGCGGCGCGGATTCGCAAGCTCCGCAAGCCCGACCCGTACAAGGCCAAGGGCGTGCGGTACCAGGGCGAAGTGATCCGCCGCAAGGTCGGGAAGGCTGGTAAGTAGTCATGGCTGGTACCCAGGCCAAGAGGTCATCGCTCGAGTACGCCTCCGGGCGGGTCGGGCCGCGTACCGCGGCCAAGACCCGGGCCCGCGTCCGGCGTCACCTGCGAGTCCGCAAGAAGGTCAGCGGCGACGCGGCGCGCCCGCGTCTGGTCGTCAACCGCTCGGCGCGGCACATCTTCGTGCAGATCGTCGACGACACCGTCGGCCGCACCCTGGCGTCGGCGTCCACGCTGGACGACGTCGGTCAAGACCGCCGAGGGCGACAAGACGGCCAAGGCCAAGCTCGTGGGCGCGCTGATCGCCGAGCGGGCGCGCGAGGCGGGCATCTCCGCTGTGGTCTTCGACCGTGGCGGCTACCAGTACCACGGCCGCGTGGCCGCGCTCGCGGACAGCGCGCGGGAAGCCGGGCTGACGCTGTGACGATCGATAGGAAGGAAAGCTAATGCCAGGAGCTCCGCGGCGCGGAGGCCAGGGCGGCGGCGAGCGGCGCGAGCGCCGCGACGACCGCCGTGGCGGTCAGACCGAGAAGCAGAACGTCTACCTGGAGCGCGTGGTTGCCATTAACCGCGTGGCCAAGGTGGTCAAGGGCGGCCGCCGGTTCAGCTTCACCGCGCTTGTCATCGTCGGCGACGGCAACGGCATGGTCGGTGTCGGCTACGGGAAGGCCAAGGAGGTGCCCGCGGCGATCGCCAAGGGCGTCGAAGAGGCCAAGAAGCACTTCTTCCGGGTGCCGCGCATCGCCACCACCATCCCGCACACCGTCCGCGGCGAGGCGGCGGCCGGCGTGGTGCTGCTCAAGCCGGCCAGCCCGGGTACCGGCGTCATCGCCGGCGGCCCGGTCCGCGCCGTGCTCGAGTGCGCCGGGATCGGTGACGTGCTGTCGAAGTCGATGGGCTCGTCCAACTCGATCAACGTCGTGCACGCCACCGTGGCCGCGCTCAAGGACCTGAGCCGTCCGGAGGAGATCGCGGCCAAGCGCGGCCTGCCGATCGAGGACGTGGCGCCGAAGGCGATGCTCGCGGCCCGCGCCGCGGCCGCGGCCAGCGCGTAAAGGAGGGGACACCCGATGGCACAGCTCAAGGTGACCCAGGTCAAGTCGAAGATCGGCGGGAACAGCACGCAGCGCGGCACGCTGCGCTCGCTGGGTCTTCGCAAGATCGGCCAGTCGACGGTCCAGCCGGATACGCCCCGAGTTCCGTGGCATGATCCACACGGTCCGCCACCTGGTCCGCGTAGAGGAAGTGGACTAGCCATGCTGAAGCTGCATGATCTGCGGCCGGCGCCCGGCTCGCACAAGGAGAAGCAGCGGCTCGGCCGCGGCGAGGGCTCCAAGGGCAAGACGGCTGGCCGTGGGACCAAGGGCACCAAGGCGCGCTACCAGGTGCCCGCCGGGTTCGAGGGCGGTCAGATGCCCCTGTCCCGGCGGCTGCCGAAGCTCAAGGGCTTCTCGAACGCCCAGTTCAAGACCATCTACCAGGTCGTCAACGTGGGGCGCCTCGCCGAGGCGTTCCCGTCGGGCGGCGAGGTGACGCCCGAGACCCTGGCGGGCGCCGGCGCGGTGCGCCGCGGGCGAGCTCGTCAAGGTGCTCGGCGCCGGTGACCTGACGGTGGCGCTCCGAGTGAGCGCGCACGCCGTCTCCGCGTCTGCCCGGGAGAAGATTGAAGCAGCGGGCGGAACGGTCACGCTGCTCGGTTAGGCTCGCTGGGCACGACGTGAAGCTGGCACCGAACCCAGGCTGGCTCGTTCAAGGTTTGACCCTTGGGCGAGCTAGCTGCATGGGTGCGCCTGCGGGTAAGATACGGAAGCCGTTTTACGCAGGTTCCGCCGATGAAGAGGGATCACGCATGCTGACCGCGTTCATCCGGGCGTTCCGAACGCCCGACCTGCGCAAAAAGCTGCTGTTTACGCTGGGCATCGTCGCCTTGTTCCGGTTCGGCTCGTCGCTGCCCGCCCCGGGCATCAACGAGGCGAACGTGTCGATCTGTTCGAACGCCGCGGCCAACTCTGGCCTGGCCGGCGACGCTGCAGATCGTCGACCTGCTCAGCGGCAACGCGCTCAAGCAGATGTCGGTGTTCGCGCTCGGCATCATGCCGTACATCACCGCGAGCATCATCATCCAGCTGCTGACCGTGGTCATCCCACGGCTTGAGACGCTGAAGAACGAAGGCCAGTCCGGCCAGGCGAAGATCACCCAGTACACCCGGTACCTGACCATCGGCCTGGCCATCTTGCAGTCCACCGGGTACGTCGAGCTCGCCCGCAGCGGCACGCTCTTCCCGAACTGCGACGTCACCACGAACCCGATCATCCCGAACGCGTCGGTGTTCACCATCGCCACGATGGTGATCACCATGGTGGCCGGCACCGCGGTGATCATGTGGATGGGCGAGCTGATCACCGACCGCGGCGTCGGCAACGGCATGTCCGTCATGATCTTCACGCAGGTCATCGCCGTGATCCCCGGCGAGCTGCTGACCATCTTCCAGACCAAGCAGCGCCTTCACCGGCGTCCTCTCGGTGATCGTGGTGCTTCGTGGTCCTCGCGTTCGTGGTCTTTATGGAACAGGCGCAGCGGCGTATCCCGGTCCAGTACGCCAAACGGATGGTGGGCCGTCGGATGTACGGCGGCACGTCCACCTACATCCCGATGAAGGTGAACCAGGCCGGCGTCATCCCGGTCATCTTCGCCTCCAGCCTGCTCTACCTGCCGCAGCTGGCGGTGTCGCTGTTCGGTAACCAGACCAACCCCACCGGCTGGCAGTCCTGGGTGCAGCGCTACCTGGAGATCGGCAGCGCGAGCAGCAGCCTGTCCAACATGTGGCTGTACCTGGTCGCGTTCTTTGTCCTGATCGTCGCGTTTACGTTCTTCTACGTGTCGATCACGTTCAACCCGGTCGAAGTCGCCGACAACATGAAGAAATACGGCGGCTTCATCCCCGGCATCAGACCGGGTCGGCCGACCGCCGAGTACCTCTCCTACGTGCTCAACCGGCTCACCTCGCCCGGGTCGCTCTACCTCGGCGTGGTCGCGCTCTTCCCGCTGATCGCGCTGGCCGTGATCGGCGTGGGTAACCAGTTCCCGTTCAGCGGCGTGAGCCTGCTCATCATGGTCGGCGTTGGCCTGGACACGGTCAAGCAGATCGAGAGCCAGCTGCAGCAGCGTAACTACGAAGGCTTCCTGCGATAGTGCGCATCGTCCTCGTCGGGCCGCCCGGAGCGGGCAAGGGAACTCAGGCCCACTTCATCGCATCTCAGCTGGCGATCCCGCGTATCTCGACCGGTGACATTTTCCGGTACAACGTCGCCAACAACACCGACCTTGGCGTCAAGGCCAGGGAGTACATGGACCGCGGTGACCTGGTTCCCGACGAGGTCACGGTGGCGATGGTGCGCGACCGGCTCGCTGAAGAGGACGCCAAGGCGGGCTTCCTGCTCGACGGCTTCCCCAGGAACGTGCCGCAGGCCGAGACGCTGAAGAAGATGCTGTCCGAGCTGGACCAGAAGCTGACGGTCGTGCTCGAACTCGTCGTCGACGAGGAAGAGGTCGTCCGTCGGCTTTCCGGCCGGCGTACCTGCCGGCGCTGCCAGCGGGTCTGGCACCTGCTCTACGAGCCGCCGTCCCAGGCGGGCGTCTGCGACGACTGCGGCGGCGAGCTGTTCCAGCGTGACGATGACAAGGAAGAAGTCATCCGGCACCGGCTTGAGGTCTACAACTCCCAGACGCAGCCGCTGATCGCTTTCTACGCCGACGAGGGCGTCCTCGTCGGCATCGACGCGACCGGCCCGGTCGAGGAGATCACCCAGCGCGCGCTTTCCGCGCTGCAACCGTACGTCCGCTAGCGTATGAATCGCTGCCGTGAAGGTAGCGTTATAGCGGAGGTGCGGCATGCGGCTGCGGAAGGAACCCGCCATTCAGGTCAAGACGGCTGAGCAGCTCGACCGCATGCACGCGGCCGGGCAGGTCGTCGCGCGGACGCTGGCGGTGCTCAGGGAGGCCGTACGGCCCGGGGTTACGCACGGCCGAGCTGGACGCGATCGCCGAGCGCGAGATCCGGTCTGCCGGCGCGGTACCGTCCTTCCTCGGCTACTTCGGCTATCCCGCCAGCATCTGCACGTCGGTGAACGAGCAGGTGGTGCACGGCATCCCCAGCGATGAGCAGGTGCTGCGGGTCGGCGACGTGATCTCCATCGACTGCGGCGCGATCCTCGACGGCTGGCACGGCGACTCGGCGCTGTCCGTCGGGGTGGGCGAGATCGACCCGGCCGACCAGGCCATGCTCGACGCCTGCGAGGCGTCGATGTGGGCCGGCATCGCGCAGGCGGCGGCGGGCCGGCGGCTCAGTGACATCTCGCACGCGGTCGAGCAATCGGTGCGCGGCGCGGGAAATTACGGGCTGATCCGTGAGTACACCGGGCATGGCATCGGTACGGAGATGCACATGGACCCGGTGGTGCGCAATTACGGGCCGCCAGGCCAGGGACCCCGGCTGCGGGCCGGGATGGCCCTGGCGATCGAGCCGATGATCACCCGGGGCGGCAGGCACGTCGCCGAGCTGCGACGACGGCTGGACGGTCGTCACGACGGACGGCTCACGGGCCGCTCACTTCGAGCACACCGTGGCCATCACCTCCGACGGGCCCTGGGTGCTGACCGCGCGCGCGGAGGAGAAGGTGGCCAGCCCCGACCAGCCCGAACGGGCGCGGCTCACCGCGGGCGGCACCGCGGTCTCGGTCGCCGATGGCGGTCCCGATGCCGGGTGACCCGCGGCTGCGCGCCGCCGACACGGACCGGGAGCGGTCGGCGGAACTGCTGCGTGAGCACCACGCGGTCGGGCGGCTGACCGCCGAGGAGTTCCACGACCGCCTGGAGCGGGTCTTCACGGCCAGGACGCTGGGGGACCTTGACGATCTGGTCGCCGACCTGCCCGCGATCGACCTGTACCAGCTGCCGTCGGCGGGTATCCGCCCGATCCCGGCGCCGGTTCTCCGACCTGGACCGCACGTCTCACGGCCCGCTAGTCCCGGCGCTGTCCACGCCCTGGATCACCTGGGTGGCCGGGAGTGCCGCGGCGGTCGTCGCCTGGGTCGCTGTGGGCGTGATCGTCGGCGGGGCGGCGTGGGTCCCGTGGTTCCTCATCGTCATCATCGTCGTGGTGGGTGGCCAACCAGCGGCGACGGCCCCCCGGGCCGGAACGCCGTCCCGCCGCAGGTCACGGCGGTCCGTCGGCACGGCGGGTGCTCGATCGGGTAGCCTGTCCGTAAGTGCGTACGCTGGCTGCGCGGCCGGTTCCGTGGATATCACCCCCAGGGAATAGGACGCGTGGTCTTGGTGTTATGCTGCCGGTTCGCGTTCGCTGGACGGGTGCAGTAGACTCTGCTGCGGCCCGTCGGCTGGCTTTCCGTTAGGTGCTGTGCGGCTCTCCGGCCCGGTCGCCACGGGGGAGCGTGTCACGTCTAGCCCGATGTTTCTCGTCCGGGCTGCTGCGAACAGCCGCGATACCAACCATGACTACGCAGGAATGAAGCGCGGAGGATATGCCCAAGAAAGACGGCGCGATCGAGATCGAAGGCACGGTGGTCGAGACGTTGCCGAATGCCTTCTTCCGAGTGGAACTGGACAACGGGCACAAGGTCCTCGCCCACATCAGCGGGAAGATGCGGATGCACTACATCCGTATCCTGCCGGATGACCGGGTGGTCGTTGAGCTCAGTCCGTACGACCTGAGCCGCGGCCGCATCGTCTACCGGTACAAGTAAGAGCGTCCCGGCACCTGCTGCCGGGAGGTAACCGGCCCGCCAGCGCGGGCCAGCCACGAGGAGAAGTGAGCCGTGAAGGTCAAGCCGAGCGTCAAGAAGATCTGCAGCAAGTGCCGGATCATCCGTCGCCACGGCCGCGTCATGGTGATCTGCTCGGACCCTCGGCACAAGCAGCGCCAGGGTTAAGCAGTAGCGCCACCACGCTGCCGAGCTAGACAACTGAATATGCAGTGATTGCGCGTACCGCGCACGGCCCTCGCCCATGAGCGGGCGCAGGGCCGTAACCCCCGGTTGGAGGCCGGGGCTCGCCTCGGGCAGGGGCGGGGATGCGGTGCGAAGGACCTCCACCACACGAAGGAGAACTGCCCCCAGATGGCACGTATCTCTGGCGTTGACTTGCCGCGTGAGAAGCGGCTTGAGATCGCGCTGACCTACATCTACGGCATCGGCCGCACCCGCGCCACCGAGACGCTCGCCGCGACCGGCGTAAACGGCGACACCCGGGTCCACGCGCTCGAGCGAGGACGACCTGCAGAAGCTGCGCGAGTGGATCGACTCGCACTACCAGGTCGAGGGTGACCTCCGCCGCGAGGTCGCCGCCGACATCCGCCGCAAGATCGAGATCGGCTGCTACCAGGGCATCAGGCACCGCAGGGGCCTGCCGGTGCACGGTCAGCGGACGCAGACCAACGCGCGGACCCGCAAGGGCAAGAAGAAGACCGTCGCCGGCAAGAAGAAGACCGGGAAGAAGTAATCCCAAAATCTTACTTTTTGATCGTCCCGACCGGGTGGCACCCTGAGGGCAACGGCAAAAAATAAGGTTTTCAACAGGGATCGATCACCTCCTAAGGAATCAGGAAGCAGATGCCGCCTCGCAAGAGCAGCCAGCAGGGCGCCAAGAAGGTGCGCCGCAAGGAGCGGAAGAACGTAGCCCACGGGCACGCCCACATCCGGTCCACGTTCAACAACACGATCGTCTCGATCACCGACCCGACCGGCAACGTGATCTCGTGGGCGTCCTCCGGGCAGGTCGGGTTCAAGGGCTCGCGCAAGTCCACGCCGTACGCCGCGCAGCAGGCCGCGGAGGCCGCGGCGCGCCGGGCCATGGAGCACGGCATGCGCAAGGTCGACGTCTTCGTCAAGGGTCCGGGCTCCGGCCGGGAGACCGCCATCCGGTCGCTGCAGGCGACCGGCCTTGAGGTCGGTTCTATTCCGGACGTCACCCCCGTTCCGCACAATGGCTGCCGCCCGCCCAAGCGCCGGCGCGTCTGAGGAGAGATTGGACGATGGCTCGTTACACCGGGGCGGACTGCAAGCTGTGCCGCCGTGAGAAGGTCAAGCTCTTCCTCAAGGGCTCCAAGTGCGACTCGCCGAAGTGCCCGATCGAGATTCGGCCCTACCCGCCGGGTGAGCACGGTCGGAACCGCTCGAAGGACAGCGAGTACCTGCTGCAGATCCGCGAGAAGCAGAAGGCCCGCCGCATCTACGGCGTGCTCGAGAAGCAGTTCCATGGCTACTACGTCGAGGCCACGGGCAAGTCGGGCCGTACCGGCGAGACGCTGCTCCAGATCCTGGAGAGCCGCCTGGACAACGTCGTGTACCGCGCCGGCTTCGCCAAGAGCCGGGACATGGCCCGCCAGCTGGTCGGGCACGGGCACGTCCTGGTCAACGGCCGCCGGGTGGACATCCCGTCCTACCGGGTGTCCGACAGCGACGTCGTCGAGGTCGCGGCCAAGTCCCTTGAGCTGACCCCGATGGTCGTCGCCCGCGCCGAGGCCGGCGAGCGCACCGTCCCGGCCTGGCTCGAGGTCATGCCCGACCAGATGCGCATCCTCGTCCACCAGCTCCCGGCCCGGGCCCAGATCGACACCCAGGTCCAGGAACAGCTCATCGTCGAGTTCTACTCGAAGTAGCAGCTTCGTGGCGGGGCGACGGTCGTCCCGCCCACCTGTCGCAGGTCATATAGCGGTCCTGCGGAAAGGAAAGTGCAATGCTAATCGCACAGCGCCCCTCCCTCAGCGAGGAGCAGATCGGCGACTACCGGTCGCAAGTTCACGATCGAGCCGCTGGAGCCTGGCTTCGGCTACACGATCGGTAACTCTCTCCGGCGGACCCTGCTGTCCTCCATCCCGGGGGCGGCGGTCACCTCGATTCGCATCGAGGGCGTGCTGCACGAGTTCACCACGGTGCCTGGGGTCAAGGAGGATGTCACCGACATCATCCTCAACCTCAAGCAGCTCGTCGTCTCCTCCGAGCACGACGAGCCGGTCGTGATGTACCTGCGCAAGCAGGGCCCCGGCGCGGTCACCGCGGCGGACGTCGCGCCGCCTGCGGGTGTCGAGGTGCACAACCCCGACCTGCACATCGCCACGCTGAACGGCAAGGGCAAGCTGGAGATGGAGCTGACGGTCGAGCGCGGCCGCGGCTACGTCTCCGCGACGCAGAACAAGCAGCCGGGCCAGGAGATCGGCCGCATCCCGGTCGACTCGATCTACTCGCCGGTGCTCCGGGTGACCTACAAGGTGGAGGCCACCCGCGTCGAGCAGCGCACCGACTTCGACCGGCTCATCCTGGACGTCGAGACCAAGCAGTGCATGCGCCCCCGTGACGCGGTGGCCAGCGCCGGCAAGACCCTGACCGAGCTGTTCGGCCTGGCCCGTGAGCTCAACGTCGACGCCGAGGGCATCGACATCGGCCCGTCGCCGACCGACGCCGCCCTGGCGCAGGATCTGGCCCTGCCGATCGAGGACCTGAACCTGACCGTGCGGTCCTACAACTGCCTCAAGCGCGAGGGCATCCACACCGTGGGCGAACTCGTCGGGCGCAGCGAGCAGGACCTGCTCGACATCCGCAACTTCGGCGCCAAGTCGATCGAGGAAGTCAAGCAGAAGCTGATCGACATGGGCCTGGCGCTCAAGGACTCCCCGCCCGGGTTCGACCCGAGCAGTGCCGTCGACTCGTTCAGCGGCGATGAAGATGAGAGCTAC
Source organism: uncultured Actinomycetota bacterium (assembly GCA_963748785.1). GTDB lineage: Bacteria > Actinomycetota > Actinomycetes > Streptosporangiales > Streptosporangiaceae > Trebonia. Next base: position 142,188 of record CAVVKP010000015.1, read on the forward strand.
GTCGAGACCGAGCAGTATTAGTCCGGGGGAGCGACCCCCCGTACCCCCCGCTGCGGGCCCAATGGCAAAAACCGCCACTATATTGGGCCCGCGGTTCAGGGGTACAGGGCAGAGCCCGTCGGCTTGACGCTCGGCTCGGATTGATCCGAATAGATAAGAGAGGGGCATCATGCCCACGCCAACTAAGGGTGCCAGGATGGGCGGCAGCCCGGCTCACCAGAAGCACATGCTGGCGAACCTGGCCGCCTCGCTCTTTGAGCACGGGAAGATCACCACGACCGAGGCCAGGGCGCGTCGGCTGCGGCCTTACGCGGAGAAGCTGATCACCTTCGCCAAGCGCGGTGACATGCACGCCCGTCGTCAGGTGCTGACCGTGGTCACCGACAAGGGCGTTGTGCACAACCTGTTCACCGAGATCGGCCCGGCCATGGCCGACCGTCCCGGCGGTTACACGCGGATCACCAAGATCGGCCACCGCAAGGGCGACGCCGCGCCGATGGCCGTCATCGAGCTGGTCCGGGAAGAGGTTGGCGCGGCCAGGCCGCGCCGCCGCACCCGCCGTCCGGCCGTGGCCACCCCGGCCGTTTCGCCGGAGGTCGCCGAGGCCGCTGTCGAGGCTGAGGCTGCCGCTGACGCGGAGACCGCCGCCGAGCTGGCGGGGGCCGAGGGCGCGGAGAACCTGGCCGAGTCGGCGGACGCCGCCGAGCAGAAGGCCGCTGTCGAGGCAGAGGCTGCCGCTGACGCGGAGACCGCCGCCGAGCTGGCAGGGGCCGAGGGCGCGGAGAACGTCGACGAGTCGTCGCAGGACGAGGCCGAGCCGGAGAAGTAACGCCTCTGGCGTTTAGCACCGCAGACGGGCAGCTCACGGTCGTGAGCTGCCCGTTCTCGTATTCCACGGTCTTTGTCTTTGACGAGGCCAGAGGCAGGGAGGCAGCGGGTGGACGAGTCAGCCGGTGAGGACCAGGCCGTTGTTCGGGCCCGGATCGACCTCGCCTACGACGGAGCCGGGTTCTCCGGGTGGGCGGCGCAGCCCGGGCGGCGGACTGTCGAGGGCGCGCTGTCCGAGGTGCTGGGGCACGTGCTCCGGCTGCCCGGGCCGGCCAGGCTGACGGTCGCCGGGCGGACCGACTCAGGGGTACACGCGCGCGGCCAGGTGGCGCACGCCGACCTCCCGGCCGACGCCTGGACGGCGCACGCGGACGCGCTGCCGCGGCGCCTGTCCCGCGCGCTGCCGCCGGACATCCGGGTCCGGGCGATCGCCCTCGCGCCACCCGGGTTCGACGCGCGCTTCTCCGCGCTGTGGCGGCGGTACGCCTACCGGGTCTGCGACGACCCAGCCGCGGCCGACCCGCTGCGGCGCCATGACACGCTGTGGAACCAGCGCCCGCTCGACCTGGCCGCGATGAACGCGGCGGCGGTGCTGCTGCTCGGCGAGCGCGATTTCGCCGCGTTCTGCCGCAAGCGCGAGGGCGCTACCACGGTCCGGGCGCTGCGGGTACTGGACTGGCAGCGTGACGGCGACGGCGTGGCGGTCGGCCGCGTGGTTGCGGACGCGTTCTGCCACAACATGGTGCGCGCACTGGTGGGCTCGCTGCTTCCCGTCGGTGAGGGCAGCCGCCCGCCTGCCTGGCCCGCCGAGGTGCTTACCCGCGCGGTCAGGGACCCGGCCGTGCGCGTCGTGCCGCCGCACGGCCTGTCCCTGGAGGAAGTGCGCTACCCGGACCCCGGCCAGCTCGCGGACCGCGCCGCTGCTAACCCGGCGGGTCCGCGAAGCTGGCTAGGCCCCTTACTGCTGCCCGGGCTTGGCCGGCTCGCCGGTCACCATGCGCTGGCTCAGGCTGATGTTCACGGTGCCCTTCACCAGGTCGTCGCTGAACTGCTTGAGCTGGTTGTTCTGCGCGGTGGTCGTCGGCTTGGTCCCGTCGACGAACTGGGACCAGGAGAGGATCAGGTAGTGGCCCTTGAACTCCGCCTCGACCACGCCGGTGCCGTTGCCAAGCTTGCTCGCGACCCCCTTGGCCGAGGTCAGCGGGGCGATGAAGTCCGCCTTGCCGACGACCTTGCCCGCGTAGTGGGCTCCGTTGGTCGTCGCCAGGTTGACCACGCCGATCGTGCCCATGATCTTGCCGTTCCCCGACACGTAGCTGCCCCGCAGCACCTGGGTGCACTGGTAGGTCTTCAGCGCGCTGACCAGGTCAGGGCCGATGACCGCCTTCGAGCACGTGCCGTCGAGCTTGGTCGAGGCGAGCTGATAGGAGAGGTTGTCCGTCTCGTTGGTGAACGCCGGGGGGAAGACCTCGGTCGTGGTGAGCGGGGTCGGGTCGTCGGAGCGCGACTCGATATGGCAGTAGGTGCCCAGATTCTTCGGGCAGGCCTGCTGCGACGGCGCCGCTGACCCGGTCGGCAGCGGCCCCGAGGCGTTCGGGTTGGCCGCGGGCGACTTTGACTTGAACACGAAGACGTACAGCGCCACGCCGATGATCCCGACGGCGACTACCGCGAGCGCAGCGAGCAGCAGGCGCTTGCCGCGCAGCGGCCCGCCCGCGGCCGGGCCCCCGCGGCCGGACTTGCCCGGACCGCGGCCGGCGGCACCCGGCGTGCCGTTGCCATCACCGTTGCCGAGGCGGTCGGTGTAGGGGTCCCCGCCGACCGCGTAGTCGTCGTAGCCCACGCGCGGTGCGGGCGCGCGGTCGAAGTCATCGTCGTACCCGGGCGCGGCAAAGGAGCCAGGCGCCCCCAGGCCGGTGCGGGTGGCGGGGAAGTCGTCCTGCCCGTAGGGCGGGTACTGCAGGTTGTCGTCGTAGCGCTCCTGCTGGCCGCCGCGCTGCGCGGGCTGCGGGCCGGAGATCGCCGGGATTACCGCGGTCGGCCCGGCGTCGCCGGGGCCGGGCGGGAAGCCGCGCACCGGGTCGCGCAGCGCGCTGCGGGGGCCGGTGCCGTACTCGTCGATGACCCGCCCGTTGAGCCGGTAGGCGCCGGTGTCCGCGAAGCTCGCGCCGTTGGCCGCGGCGGGCTGCCCGCTGTACCAGTCGTTACCCGCGTCCTCGGCCGGGTGCTCCTCCTGACCGCCGGCGGGCAGGGCCGGATAGGCGCCGCTGCCGCCGCGCGGGCCCGGGTAGCCGCCTGGCCGGGCGTAGCCGTCGCCCCGGTCCGGGTAGCCGTCAGACGGTCCTGGGTAGCCGCCGCCGGCGGGACCCTGGTAACTGCCCTGCTCCTGGTATCCGCCGCCGGGAGCGCCGTACGGGTCCCCGTCGCCGCCGGGGTAGCCGCCGGAACCGTAGCCCGGGCCCGGACGGCTGGTCGTAACCCGACGGCTGGCCATAACCCGATGGCTGGTCGTACCCGGACGGCTGGCCGTAGCCGGAGCCGTACCCAGGCGCCGTGGGCTCTTCGTAGCCGAGCGCAGCGGGCCGGTCGTAGCCGGACTGCCCGTACCCGGCCACTGGGTTTTGCTGCGCGTCGCCCTGGCCGCGGTCGTAACCGTAGTCGTCCGGCTGCCCGTAACCCGGGCCCCCGCCGTAGCCGCCCGCCGGCTCGTAGCCGTCGTACTGGCCAGGCGGCTGCCCATACGGGTCACCACCGTAGGGCTGCTGCTCGCCGTATGACTGCTGTTCTCCGTACTGCTGCTGCCCGTAGGGCTGGCCGTACTGAGTGTCCTGCGGGCCGTACTGGTTGTCCTGCTGGCCGTACTGCGGCTGAGACTGCCCCCGCCCCTGCCCTGGATAGCCGTCGTCCGGCCCGTAGCCACGGCCGCCGCCGCCCGGCGCCGGATAGTCGGCGGACGGGTACTCATCAGACGACGATTGCCAAGGCGGTTGCTGCCCCCAGGCCTCGTGTGCGGCGGAGACGTCCTCACCTCGGTATCCCATATCATCGAGAGTAGCGTCAGGACCAGCCGCGACACGGCTAGACGTGTTTTTTGCGCCGGAACGCACGGGCGCCGGGGGCCTGGATCAGGGGCCGGTGAGGCCCGGGTGACGGGGGCCGGGCGCACCGGGCGGGCGGCGAGTTTGTCCTGCGCGGGCGACGGGTCGCGGCGCCAGCGGGTCCCGGACGCGATGGGGTGCGGTAGGATAATGCGATACACGGCAGGAGAGTCTGCGCGCACTTTGGCAGCGGGCGTGGATTCGAGTATGCTGCACTGGCGTCATCCGCGACCAGCAGCATTCCGGCTGCGCTGACCTATCCGCCTGGGCCTTCCGGCAACGGACCTCCCGGCAGCAGGGTCTTGAGGATCACGAACCACATGCGAAGGCTAAACGACTGTGCGCACTTTCAGCCCAAAGGACAGTGACATCACGCGTCAGTGGCATGTCATCGACGCCACCGATGTCGTGCTCGGCCGCCTGGCCAGCCATGTGGCGGTGCTGCTGCGGGGTAAGCACAAGCCCATTTTCGCTCCGCACGTCGACACCGGTGACTTCGTCATCGTGGTTAACGCGGACAAGGTCTCGCTGAGCGGGGCCAAGCTGCAGGACAAGAAGGCCTACCGCCACTCCGGCTACCCGGGCGGTCTCCGCGCGGTCAGCTACGCGGACCTGATGGCCAAGCACCCGGAGCGCGCGGTCGAGAAGGCGATTAAGGGGATGCTCCCCAAGAACTCCCTCGGTCGCAAGACGATGAGCAAGCTCAAGGTCTACGCGGGTCCGGACCACCCGCACCAGGCGCAGCAGCCGCAGCCGTACGAGATCCGGCAGATTTCCCAGTAGCGCCGCAAGGAAGCGTGAGGAAGAGCAACGTGGCCGAGCCCACTGGCGTAGAGACGCCCGCAGACGACGCGACATACTTCGGAGACACGGAGTCTGCCCGGCGAAGTCGAGATCGACGGCGAGAACGCCCCGTCGGAGTACACCACCGAGTCCTCGGACGCCACCGCGCCGCGCACCGCGCGCCGTCCGGTGGTCACGGGGCACGCCAACGGCCTGGGCCGCCGCAAGGAGGCCATCGCCCGCGTTCGCATCGTGCCGGGCACCGGTCAGTGGAAGATCAACGGCCGTACGCTTGAGGCCTACTTCCCTAACAAGGTGCACCAGCAGATCGTCAGCGAGCCGTTCGTGACGCTCGGCGCCGAAGGCAACTTCGACGTCATCGCCCGCATCACGGGCGGCGGCGTTTCCGGTCAGGCCGGCGCGCTGCGCCTCGGCGTGGCCCGCGCCCTGACGCTGGTCGACCCGGAGAACCGCCCGCCGCTGAAGAAGGCGGGCTTCCTCACCCGGGACGCCCGTGTGACGGAGCGGAAGAAGTACGGCCTCAAGAAGGCCCGTAAGGCTCCTCAGTACTCCAAGCGCTAGCCGTCGGCTGGCTATCCATATCGCCGACATGGGCCGAATCTTCGGTACTGACGGTGTACGCGGGGTTGCTGGGGCTGAACTAACGGCCCAGCTCGCCTTGGACCTAGCGGTCGCGGCGGTGCCTGTACTGGCACCGGCCGTGACCGCTTCTGGTCATTTGCGCCGTCCCGTCGCCGTCATCGGGCGCGACTCACGGGCTTCCGGTGACTTCCTTGAGGCGGCCGTGGTCGCCGGGCTCGCTAGCCGCGGCGTTGACGTGCTCCGCCTCGGTGTCATCCCGACCCCTGGCGTCGCCTACCTCACCGGTGCGCTCGAGGCGGACTTCGGCGTCGTGCTCTCCGCTAGCCACAACCCGGCCGCCGACAACGGGATCAAGTTCTTCGGCCGGGCCGGCGTCAAGCTGCCGGACGAGACCGAGGACGCGATCGAGGCCGGACTGCGCGCCGTCGGCGACGGTGCTGCTCGGACACGCGCCGGACGACCTTCCCGGCGGCGGGCTTCGGGCGGGTCACCGACGCGTACTCGGCCCATGAGACCTACCTCGATCACCTGCTCGCCACGCTGCCGACTGAGGGCGGCCAGCCGGCCGTTGCACGGGATGCGGGTCGTGGTGGACTGCGCCCACGGCTCCGCCTACAGCATCGGCCCGCGCGCGCTGCGTCGGGCCGGAGCCGAGGTCATCGCGATCGGCGCCGCGCCGGACGGGCTCAACATCAACGCGGGCGTCGGGTCCACGCACCTGGAAACGCTGGCGGCCGCGGTCGTCGAGCACGGCGCGGACGCGGGCCTGGCCTTCGACGGCGACGCGGACCGCTGCCTGGCGATCGACGGCGACGGCCAGCAGCTGGACGGCGACCAGATCATCACCGTGCTCGCATCGCGGCTCAAGCGGAACAACCTGCTGCCGGGCGACACCGTGGTGGTCACGGTGATGTCCAACCTCGGCTTCCACGCCGCGATGCGCGAGTCCGGCATCACGGTGATCGAGACACCGGTCGGCGACAAGCACGTCTTCGCCGCGATGCGCGACGGCGGTTACGTCCTCGGCGGCGAGCAGTCCGGCCACATCATCCAGCTGGGCCACGCCACCACCGGCGACGGCGTGCTCACCGGCCTGCACCTGCTCGCCGCGGTCAACAGCGTCGGCGTTCCGATGTCCGCGGCGGCCAAGATGATGACCAGGTACCCGCAGGTGCTGATCAATGTCCGCGGCGACAAGGACCGGGCGATGGCCGAGCCCGGCGCTCGCCGAGGCGGTCAGCGCGGCGACGGCCACGCTCGGCGACGCGGCCGCGTGCTGTTGCGGCCGAGCGGCACCGAGCCGGTGATCCGGGTCATGGTCGAGGCGCGGCAGGCGGACCTGGCCGAGCGGATCGGCCGAGGAACTGGCCGGGGCGGTTCGCCAGGCAATGTCGTGATCATCGGCGTCGGCACCGACGTCGTTGACATCGCCCGCTTCGAGCGGGCAATCGCGCGGACCCCGGGCCTCACCATCCGCTTGTTCACCGAGGGCGAAGCGGTGCCGGCCGTCCCGCTCGCTCGCCGCACGCTTCGCGGCCAAGGAGGCGCTGGCCAAGGCGCTCGGCGCGCCGCGCGGACTGCTGTGGACCGACGCCGAGGTCACCACCGGACCCGGCGGCCGCCCGGACCTGCGGGTGGCGGGCACCGTCGCCGACGCCTGCGCCAGCCTCGGCGTTACCCGCTGGCACCTGTCGCTCAGCCACGACGCCGGCATCGCCAGCGCGGTGGTGATCGCCGAGGGCGAGCCGCGCCCGGCGGGCCTCGGCTGGGTCTGAGACGCAGACGTTTTCCGGCGCGAACAGCGGGTCTGTCGCTGTGGCCCGCGGGAGCGGTGGAGACTGGGGTGCATGCGGGATGCTTACTCGGTTGCCAAGGTAAGGGCGGCGGAGGCGGCGCTGATGGCGCTCGTCCCCGACGGGACGCTGATGCAGCGGGCGGCGGCGGGGCTCGCGGCGGTCTGCGCGGGCCTGCTGCGTGACCACGCGGGCGGTGTGTACGGGGCGCGGGTGGTGATACTCGCGGGGACCGGGGACAACGGCGGCGACGCGCTGTACGCGGGGGAGCGGCTGGCCAGGCGCGGGTGCGGCGGTGACCGCCATCGCGGCCGGGCCGCGCGCTGCACGCCGCGGCGGCGCGGGCGCTCACCAGCGCCGGCGGGCGGGTGATCGCGGTGACTCCGCCGCCTGATCCCGACGCCACCAGGGACGACCTGGCCGGGCCGGGACGACCGGGGACCGGTACGACGCCGGGCACGAGGTCCGGCGGGCCATCGGCCACGCGGACCTGGTCATCGACGGGATGCTCGGCATCGGCGGCAAGGGCGGGCTCCGCGAGCCTTACGCGACGCTGGCCCAGCTCGCCGCCAACACGCCGCGGCGCAGTCACCGTCGCGGTCGACCTGCCGTCCGGCATCGACGCCGACACCGGGGTGGTCGCGGGCCCGGCCGTCCGCGCCGACGTCACGGTGACCTTCGGCGCGGTCAAGCCCGGACTGCTGGTCGACCCCGGGGCCGGCCACGCGGGCGTGGTCGAGTTCATCGACATCGGCCTCGGCCCGTACCTGGACACCCCGGCGGACGCCAGCGCGCCGCAGGCGCGCGACATCGCGGGGCTGCTGCCCCGCCCCGGCGCCGAGTCCGACAAGTACCGGCGCGGCGTGCTCGGCCTGCTGGCGGGCAGCGACCGTTACACCGGCGCGGCGCTGCTCTCCACCGGGGGCGCCGTCCAGGGCGGCGCGGGCATGGTCCGGCTGGTGACCTTCCCCGGCGCGGCGGCGGCCGTGCGGCAGGTCCACCCCGAGGTGGTCATCACCGAGCTGTCGCCCGGGCGCGGCCCGGGCGCCCGCTGACGACGGCAGACGGTTCCCGGATGACGTCGGCCGGGTTCAGGCCTGGGCCGCGGGATCGGGCATGGGCACCGACGACGCGGCGGCGGGGCGGCTCGCGGCCCTGCTCGCCACCAGCCTGCCGGTGCTCGTCGACGCTGACGGGCTGAGCCTGCTCGCCCGGCACCCGGGGCTGCTGCCGCGGCCCGCGCCGACGCTGCTCACCCCGCACGCGGGCGAGCTGGGCCGGCTGCTGGGGGCCGACCCAGCGGACATCGAGGCCCGACGGCTGGAGCATGCACGGCGGCGGCGGACACGCTGGGCGCCTGCGTGCTGCTCAAGGGCTCGACGACCGTCGTAGCGCCACCGGGCGGGCTCGACCCGGTCCTGGTGAACGCCACCGGCACCCCCTGGCTGGCCACCGCGGGTACCGGCGACGTACTGGCCGGGCCTGGCCGGCGCACTGCTCGCCCAGGGACTGCTCCCGCCGCAGGCCGCGATCTCGGCCGCCTACCTGCACGGGCTGGCCGCGCGGCTCGCCGCGGCCGGCCCGGCCGACGTCGAGGCGGCCGTCGCCGACGGCGCGGGCCCGCTGCCGCCCGGGGCGGCGCCCATCGGCGCCAGCGACGTGGCCCGGGCGATCCCGCGCGCGTTCCGTGCCCTCGGCGGCTGGCCACGGCCGGTGACCGGGAACGCCTAGCATGATCACCATGAACGGCCATGCGGAGGCGAGCGTCGAGGTCGGCGCGATCACCAGGAACGTCGAGGCGCTGCGCGAGCATGTGGCGCCGGCCGCGCGTCATGGCGGTCGTGAAGGCCAACGGGTACGGCCACGGCGCGGTCGCCGCCGCGCGGGCCGCGTTGCGCGGCGGCGCCGACTGGCTGGGCGTGGTGCACGTCGCCGAGGCGCTCGAACTGCGCCGGGCCGGTGTCGAGGTTCCGCTGCTATGCATGATGGCGATCGGACCGGACGACCACGCGGCCGCGATCGCGGCCGGAGTGGACCTGGCGGCTGGGTCGGCCGGGCAGGTACGTCGCCTCGCCGCCGCCGCCGAGGCGGCCGGCCGCCCGGCGCGGGTGCACCTGAAGGCGGACACCGGGCTCAGCCGGGGCGGGGCCACCGCGGCCGACTGGCCCTCGGTGCTCGCCGCGGCCCGCCAGGCCAGCGGCGACGGCGGCATCGTCGTCACCGGGGCCTGGTCGCACTTCGCCTCGGCGGACCAGCCGGGCAACCCGTCGATCGAGGCACAGCTCGCCGCGTTCAAGGAAGCCCTGGCGGTCGCGGAGAGCGAGGGCATCACGCCCGAGGTGCGGCACATCGCCAACACCGCGGCGGCGCTCGACGTGCCCCAGTCCCGTTACGACCTGGTGCGGGTCGGCGGCGGCAGCTACGGGCTCGCTACCCTGCCCGGCGGCGCGCCGTCCTGGCTGCGTCCCGCGATGACGCTGCGGGCGAGGCTGGTGCTGGTCAAGCGGGTACCCGCCGGGACCGGTGTGTCGTACGGACACCGTTACGTCACCCCCCGCGAGACGACGCTCGGGCTGGTGCCGCTCGGCTACGCGGACGGCATACCGCGCACCGCGTCTGGCCGGCTGCTCGTCTTCGCCCGCGGCGGCCGGTGGCCGATCGCGGGCACGGTGTGCATGGACCAGCTGGTGGTCGACTTCGGTGACGAGCCGGTGGCGGAGGGGGACGAGGTCGTGCTGTTCGGGCCGGGTGACAACGGTGAACCGACCGCGCAGGAGTGGGGTGAGGACCTCGGCACGATCTCTTACGAGATCGTGACCGGGATCGGCGCGCGCGTGCCGAGGGTGCCCCGTGAGTAGTGGAGCGCAGGTCTCGCTGACCATCACCACACCGGAGGGGATGCGCTCGCTCGGCCGGTCGCTGGCCACGGTGCTGCGCGCCGGGGACCTGGTCATCCTGAGCGGCGGGCTCGGCGCGGGCAAGACCACGCTGACCCAGGGGATCGGCGCTGGCCTCGGCGTGCGGGGACCGGTCACCTCACCCACGTTCGTCATCGCGCGGGTGCACCCGCCGCTGCGCGCGGACAGCGCGAACGGCACCGCACCCGCCGTCGGAGGGTCCGCCAGCCGCCCCGCCCTGGTGCACGCCGACGCTTACCGGCTCGGCAGCGCGCTCGAACTCGACGACCTTGACCTGGACGCGGACACGGGCGCGTCGGTGACCGTGGTGGAGTGGGGCGAGGGTCTGGCCGAGGGGCTGGCCGCCGACCGGCTGGAGATCGCGATCACGCTCGCCGCGCCCGGCGGAAGCGCCGGCGCGGGCGACCAGGACGACTCCGTCGCTGACGCGCCGCGGGCGGTGCGGATCACCGCCGTGGGCCAGCGCTGGGAAGGCATCGAGTTGCCACTCGCGAGCCGCGCCAATCGTCTATAGTTCGGCTTTGTACCGTTCCGATTTGTACGTTCTACCTGGTCTCTAGGTCACAACCCCTCACCGGAGGCATGCCGTGACTCAGCATGGGTCATTCCCCGGCCGACCGCGTGGCCGCCGGGCACGTCACGAAGGCGACGGGCCCGAGCGGCCAGGGTATGAGGCCACGCCGCAGGACCAGCGGGAATTCCCCGACCTCACGCCGATCCGGCCCCGGGACGCCCGGACGCGGGACGGCCGGGGGACCGGACCGCAGCAGCCGGGCCCGCCCGCCCCGCAGGGCGGCTACGGCGGGTACCAGGACGCGGGAGCTCCGGGCTACCAGCAGGGCGGCCAGCCTGGCGGCGGCTACGCCGGCCAGGGCGGCCAGTATGGCGGCGGCTACCAGGGAGGCGGCTACGGCGGCCAGGCCGGCGCCTACCCCGGCGGGCCTGGCGGCGGCGCCACCCAGGCGCCGTGGGAAGAGCAGCCGTGGCCAGACGAGCAAGGGGGTCCGGGCCAGCCGGCGGCACCCGGGCAGCGGTCAGGCCAGGACCCGGCGCAGCCACCGCAGTACCCGCCGCCGGCCAGGCAGCCGAAGGAAGCGCGGCCACAGCGGTCACGGCCGCAGCCGGACGACGACACGCCGTCCTGGGCCGAGCCGGACTCCGTGGAGGCGTTCTCCGAGCGCTGGCACCGGCGCGGCCTCGACTCGCGCGACGAGCGGCGGTCGGGCAGGCGCAAGCGCCGCCGGCTGCTGATCGGAGGAGGCGTCGTGGTCGCGGTGGCTATCGCGGCGACGATCTACCTGCTGAGCGGCGGCCCCGGGGCGGCCAGCCTCGGTTTCGGCAACTTCGTGACCAGCTTCCTGCCCGGCGAGCTGCAGCAGGTGCCCGACCCGTGCACGGCGGTGCCCCCCGCTACGCTCAACCAGTACATGCCGGGCAAGCTCAAGCAGGCCGCACCCCCGCTGAACACCGGCGGCGACACCGAGTGCACCTGGACCCTGGACAACGCGCCCACCTACCGGGTGCTCCAGGTAGAGCTGAAGGCCTACTCGCCAAGCGGGCTCGCCTCGGGCAACGGCAGCGCGACGTTCGCCGCGATTGACGCCTTCCAGGAATTCGAGAACGAGTTCACCTCGCCGACGGCGAAGAGCGGCCAGCCGAAGGCCGTCGTGACCGACCTGAACGGGATGCCCGGCGGATCCCAGACGTCCGCCTTCCAGGCAACCCAGGTCTTCAAGCGCGGCGGCGCGACCACCGACGTGGCCAACGTCCTGGTCCGCTACCGCAACGTGATCGTCACCGTGGTGGTGGACGGCCTTGACCAGTCGAACGGCGGCAAGCACTACGGGCCGGTCGCGATGACCGACCTGACCGCCGCCGCCAACGCGGTAGGCAAGGAAATGGCGGCTCAGATCGCCAAGTAGTGCCCGCTACGGCTACCCTCGATCTTCGTGCTGCTGCTCGGACTCGACACTGCGACGCCCGCGGTGACGGTGGCGTTGCATGACGGCGGTCGGCCACTGGCCCAGCTCGTCACGGTTGACGCGCACCGTCACGCGGAGCTGCTCGCGCCCGCCATCGCCAAGGTCGTCACCGACGCGGGCGCCGCGCAGCGCGACCTGACTGGCGTCGCGGTCGGTGTCGGCCCGGGCCCCTACACCGGCCTGCGGGTCGGCTTGGTGACCGCACGGGTGCTCGGGGCCGCGCTCGGCATCCCGGTTTACGGCGTATGCACCCTCGACATCATCGCGGCCGACGTGGCCGCGGGCGGCGAGGCCGGCGCCGGCGCCGCGGGTGGTGACTTCCTGGTGGCCACGGACGCGCGACGGCGGGAGGTTTACTGGGCCCGCTACGACGACACCGGGCGGCGGACGGCGGGCCCGGAGGTGTCACGGCCGGCCGACATCCCGGTGGCGGGGTTGCCGGTGGCAGGCGAGGGCCCGATGCTCTACCCGGAACTGCTTCCCCGCGGCCTTGGCCGGGCCTACCCGGCCGCCGCGACGCTGTGCCGCATCGCGGTGGCGGCGCTCGCGGCGGGTGACGCAGACGGCCGGCTGCTGCCGCCCGAGCCGCTGTACCTGCGGCGCCCGGACGCCCGCGAGCCCGGCGCGCCCAAGCGGGTGACGAGGTGACCCGCCATGCCTTCCGGTGACGCGACGCACGTGGCCTTCCGGCTGCGGCCGATGGCGGCGGCCGACCTAGGCAATGTCGTCGACTTGGAACGTGAGCTTTTCCCCGATGACCCATGGTCGGCGGAGATGTTCGCCGACGAGGTCGCGCAGCCGCCGGAGACCCGACGGTACCTGCTGGCCGAGGCCGACACCGCCGGCGGCGGCGCGCCGGTCATGGCGGGCTACGCCGGGCTGATGTTCGTCACCGGGGGGACGCAGGCCGACGTGCTGACGATCGCGGTCCGCGAGACCAGCTGGGGCGGCGGGATCGGCTCGGCGCTGCTTGCCGCGCTGATCGCGGCGGCGCGGGACCACGGCTGCACCGAGCTGTTCCTTGAGGTCCGCGCGGACAATCCCCGGGCGCACGGACTGTACCTGCGGCGCGGCTTCGCCGACATCGGCGTGCGCCGCGGCTACTACCAGCCGTCCGGGGTGGACGCGATCGTGATGCGGAAGGAGCTGTCAGCGTGCTGACCGACGGGCCGCTGGTGCTCGGCATCGAGACCTCGTGCGACGAGACCGGGGTTGGCATCGTGCGCGGGCGGGAACTGCTGGCCGACGAGGTGGCCTCGTCGATGGACCAGCACGCCAGGTACGGCGGCGTGGTGCCCGAGGTGGCCAGCCGGGCGCACCTGGAGGCGATGGTCCCGGTGCTCGACGCGGCGATCGCCAAGGCCGGCGTCCGCCCGTCCGACATCGACGCGGTCGCGGTGACCTCGGGCCCTGGCCTGGCCGGCGCCCTGATGGTCGGCGTTGCCGCCGCCAAGGCCTACGCCTACGCGCTCGGCAAGCCGCTGTACGGCGTGAATCACCTGGCGGCGCACGTCGCCGTCGACCAGCTCGAGCACGGGCCGCTGCCCGCCCCGTGCGTGGCGCTGCTCGTCTCCGGCGGCCATTCGTCGCTGCTCCTGGTGCCCGACGTGACCGCCGAGGTGACCTCGCTCGGCGCGACGATTGACGACGCCGCGGGCGAGGCCTACGACAAGGTGGCCCGGGTCCTCGGCCTGCCGTTCCCCGGCGGCCCGCCGATCGACAAGGCGGCCAGGTCGGGCGCGCCGGACGCGATCAGGTTCCCGCGGGCCAAGCTGCACGACGGGACGCTGGACTTTTCCTTCGCCGGGCTCAAGACGGCCGTCGCCCGCTGGGTGGAGGCGCGCGCTGACGCCGGAGAGCCGGTGCCGGTCGCGGACGTGGCCGCGTCCTTCCAGGAGGCCGTGGCCGACGTGCTGACCCGCAAGGCGGTGGCCGCCTGCCGCGAGCACGGCGTCACCGACCTGGTGATCGGCGGCGGTGTCGCGGCCAACTCCCGGCTGCGCGCCCTGGCCGCCGAGCGCTGCGCGGCGGCGGGCATCAGGGCTGCGCGTGCCTCGCCCCGGCCTGTGCACCGACAACGGGGCGATGGTGGCCGCGCTTGGTGCGTCCGTGGTGGCGGCGGGCCGGGAACCGTCGGCGCTGTCGCTGGCGGCCGACTCGTCCCTCCCGGTCACCGAGGTGCTGGTTCCCTGATAAGACGCCGATGGCCCTGATGCCCGCCGTGGTGCGGGGCAGCAGGGCCATCCGGTGTCGCGGGCAGGCCGCTCTTACGACTTCTTGCCCCGGCCGGTGAATCGGCGGATGATGAACGCGATCGCGGCGCCGGCCGCGGCGACCGGCAGGACGCGCTTCAGCACCGGGATGACGACGAACTTGAAGGCGTTCAGCGACTCTTCCTGCTGCATCACCGGGGCGGCGGGCTTGGCGGCAACGGGTGCCGCTGCGGCCTCGCCGGAAGAGCCGTCCGCCGTCCCGGTGGTCTCAGGGGCGTCGGCCGTCTCCGCGGCCGCGTTGTCCGCGTTGATCAGCGCCTCAAGGTTCGACGCGAACTGCGCGATCAGCTTCCCGCTCACCTCGGGGAGCAGGGAGCGGCCGAACTGTGCCGGGCGGCCGGTCACGTTCAGCGAGGTGTGAATGGCCACCAGCGTGCTGCCCGCGGCCTCACCCGGCTTCAGGACGGCCTGGACGTTGGCCGACGCCGTCCCCGCGCCGCGGGTCTCCTTGCCGGTTGCCTCGAGCCCGATCGTGCGGCTCTCGACGTTCTTCTCGGTGAACTTCGCCGTGCCCTTGTACGACAGGGACAGCGGGCCAAGCTTGACCTTCACCTGGCCTTGGACCTCTTCGCCCTCGACGGACGTCACGCTGGCACCCGGCATGCAGGGGGCGATCCGCTCAACGTCAAGCAGCACATCCCACGCCTGCTCGGGCGGCACCGGGACGGTGAACGAGTTGTCAAGCTCTATAGCCATGCGAATCTACTTTCTCGCCGGTTACTTCTCTTTGGTGAATTCTATGCGTAAGCCTCTTCCCTGGCCGAAGCAGGTTAAGTGCAAGGTTAATCACGACGCGCTGGCCAGGGGCGCGGGCGGGCGGCCCCCCGCTGCCGTCGCCCCTGGCCAGACAGTCGTCTGCGGTGCGGCCCCTCAGGGCGCGCCCGCCGCGGCGGCGAGGGCCCGGCCGGTCAGCACCCGCGCCAGGTGCCGCCGGTAGTCGGCCGCGCCGCGCAGGTCGCTCGGCGGGCTGGTGCCCTCGTCCGCCCGGCCGGCGGCGGCCGCGAGCGCGGCCGCCGATGCCTCGGCGCCCGCCGCCGCCTCCTCGACGGCGTGCGCGCGCACCGGGACCATGCCCATGTTGGTGAGCCCGACCCGGGCCTGCGCTACGTGCCCGTTGGACCGCCGGGCGACCGCGGCCACCCCGACGATCGCCCAGGACTGGGCGGTGACGCTGGAACTTCTCGTACCGGTAGCCCCAGCCGTCCAGCTTCGGTACCCGGATCGTGGTGAGCATCTCCCCGGGGGCCAGTGAGGTGGTGAGGTAGTCGGTGAAGAAGTCCGCGGGCGTGATCGACCGGGTGCCGGACGGCCCCGCCGCGACCAGCGTCGCGTCAAGCGCGGAGATGACGGCGGGCAGGTCGCCCGCCGGGTCGGCGTGCGCCAGCGCGCCGCCGATCGTGCCGCGGTGGCGTACCGCCGGGTCGGCGATCATCCCCGCCGCCTGCGCGAGCAGCCCGCAGTGCGCGGCGATCAGCGGGTCCCTGATCAGCTCGTAGTGCGTGGTCAGCGCGCCGATCTCCAGCGCGTCGCCGGCGTCGCGCACGCCGCGCAGCTCATCGAGGCCGCCCACGTCGACGAGCAGCGTCGGGTAGGCGAAGCGCAGCCGGAGCAGCGGCAGCAGCGACTGCCCGCCCGCGATCACCTTGGCGTCCTCGCCGCCGGAGGCCAAGCGCGGACAGCGCCTCGTCCAGCGACGACGGCCGGTTGTAGTCGAACTTCGCCGGGATCACTGCGCGGCTCCTTCCGCCTGGCTGGCGTGCTGTATCGCCCGCCACACGCGCTCCGGCGTGCAGGGCATCGGGACGTCGGTCACCCCGAACGGGCGGAGCGCGTCGATGATCGCGTTCACCACGGCCGGGGTGGACGCGATCGTGCCCGCCTCGCCGACGCCTTTGACGCCGAGCGGGTTCAGCGTGGACGGTGTGGTGGTCCGCGCGGTGGTGAACGTGGGCAGGTCCGCCGCCGACGGCACGAGGTAGTCCGCCAGCGAGGCGGTGATCAGGTTGCCCGAGGAGTCGTAGGCGGCCTCCTCGTACAGCGCCTGCGCGATGCCCTGCGCCAGGCCGCCGTGCACCTGGCCCTCGACGATGAGCGGGTTGACCACCACGCCCACGTCGTCGACCGCCACGTACGAGCGGATCCGCACCTTCCCGGTCTCGGTGTCCACCTCGGCCGCGCACAGGTGCGTGCCGTGCGGGAAGGAGAAGTTGTCCGGGTCGTAGGTGGCGTCGGAGTCCAGCGACGGCTCGACCCCTTCCGGCAGGTCGTGGGCCGCGAACGCGGCGAAGGCGATCTCGCCGATCGCCTTGCCCTGGTCCGGGTCACCGCGGACCGACCAGCGCCCGGCGTCCCACTCGAGGTCGTCGGCGGAGACCTCCAGCATGGCCGCCGCGATGACCTTGGCCTTGCCGCGCACCTTCTCGCAGGCCTGGACGATCGCGGTCCCGCCGACGACCAGTGACCGTGACCCGTAGGTGTCCATGCCCTTGGGCGCGACCGCCGTGTCGCCGTGCAGCACCCGCACGTCCTCGAACGGCACGCCGAGCTGGTCGGCGACGATCTGCGACCAGGCCGTCTCGTGCCCCTGGCCGTGCGCGCTCGACCCGGTCACGACCTCAACCTTGCCGGTGGGCAGCATCCTGATCGAGGCGTGCTCCCAGCCGCCGGCCGCGTAGGCGAGCGAGCCCAGGACCCGGGACGGCGCGAGCCCGCACATCTCGGTGAAGGTCGAGATGCCGATGCCGAGGCGCACCGGGTCGCCGGCCGCGTTGCGCGCCGCTTGCTCCTGCGCGCAGCTCGTCGTAGCGGAACAGCTCCTTCGCCTTGGCGGTGGCCGCCTCGTAGTTGCCCGAGTCGTAGGTCAGCCCGGCGATCGTGGTGTACGGGAACTCCTCGTGCCTGATCCAGTTCCTGGCCCGCAGTTCCAGCGGGTCGATGCCGAGCTCGGCGGCGAGGTCGTCCATCAGGTGCTCGATGGCGTACGTCGCCTCGGGTCGCCCTGCCCCCCGGTAGGCGTCGGTGGGCGTCTTGGTGGTGAACACGCCGGTGCAGCTGAACCGGTAGGCGTCCATCTTGTAGATCGCGTTGTACATGAACGCGCCGAGCAGCGGCACGCCCGGCGTGACGAGCATCAGGTAGGCGCCCATGTCCGCGAGCAGGTCCACGTCGCAGGCCGAGGATCCGGCCGTCCCGCGTCGCGGCCAGCCGCAGCCGCTGGATCTGGTCGCGGCCGTGGTGCACGGCCACGTTGCCCTCGGACCTGGTCTCGGTCCACTTCACCGGCCGGCCGAGCTTGCGCGCGATCAGCAGCGCCAGCACCTCTTCCGCGGTGACCTGGAGCTTCGACCCGAAGCCGCCGCCCACGTCCGGCGCGATCACCCGCAGCTTGTGCTCGGGGATGCCGGTGACGAGCGCGAGCATGACCCGCAGCACGTGCGGGATCTGCGTGGACGTCCACAAGGTGTACTCGTCGGCGACCGGGGCGCACACCACCGCGCGCGGCTCCATGGCCGACGGGATCAGCCGCTGCTGCCGGTAGGTGCGCTCCAGTACGACCGGCGCGTCGCGGAACGCGGCCTCCAGGTCGCCGTTGTCGAACGTCCAGGTGAACGACTTGTTCCCGGCCTCGTGGACTTCCGTGGTAGCCGGGCGTCGATCGCCGCTTCCATGTCGAGCACCGGCTCGAGCGGCTCGTACGTCACGTCGATCAGCTCGACGCGCGTCGGCGGCGGAGTACTGGTCGCGGGCGACGACGGCAGGCGACGATCTCGCCGCCGTACCGCACGGTGTCGACGGCCATCGACGGGTGGTCGGGGATCACGATGTCCGGGGTGACCGGCCAGGCGCAGGGCAGCGAGCCCTGCTCAGTCGGCGAAGTCGGCGCCGGAGTAGACGGCGAAGACGCCCGGCGCGTCGCGGGCCGCGGACAGGTCCACCGAGGCGATCCTGGCGTGCGCGTGCGGGCTGCGCAGGAAGGCTACGTGCACCAGGCCAGGCAGGGTGATGTTGTCGGTCCAGTTGGTCTGCCCGGTGATCAGCCGGGCGTCTTCCTTGCGGGCGCGGGCCCGGCCGACCTCGGCCGCGCTCTGCTCGGTGGCGGTCATGCGCCCACCTCTTCCGCGACCCCGTCGCGCGCGGTGACGCCGCCGTCGGCGGCGGCCAGCACGGCGCGGACGATGTTCTGGTAACCGGTGCACCGGCACAGGTTGCCTTCCAGGCCCGTCCCTGACCTCTTCCTCGGTGGGGTGCGGGTTCTCCCTGAGCAGGTCGGCCGCGGCCATGATCATGCCGGGGGTGCAGTAGCCGCACTGCAGCGCGTGCTCGGTGTGGAATGCCTGCTGCAGCGGGTGCAGTTCGCCCGACGGGCTGGCCAGTCCCTGGATGGTGGTGACCTCGCCGCCGTCGGCCTGCACCGCGAGAACCGAGCAGCTCTTCACCGAGCGGCCGTTCAGCGACACGGTGCAGGCGCCGCAATTCGAGGTATCGCAGCCAACGGGGGTGCCCGTGCGCCCGGCATTCTCCCTTAGGTAATGCACCAAAAGCGTTCGAGGCTCGACGTCATCGACGTAACGAACGCCGTCGATCTTCACGCTGATCTGCATCTGCGGCCTCCTTGCCGTGCCAGCATGCCGATATATTGGCTTCTCACCGGGCACTACCCGGCTGGCGGCCGCCGCCGCCCCCGGGGGCATACCCCCCTGCTCACACCGTAAGTCGGCCGTCACTGCCTGCACCAGACCCCGCTCCGTAATGACAAGAATAATTGCGCTAGGCAATCTTCAATTGCCTCGCATGGCCATTTGTCCCGGTCTGCTGGTTACCGGGGACGCCGATGAATGAAGAACGGGCGCGGGCGGTCCCTATCACCTGCTGATTGACCCACCTTGGCGGGCGAGAGACGCGGCAGCGGCCGGCCGTCGGCCGCGCTGGAGGGAGGCCGGGGCGGCTGCGGGTCTGTTGCACTTCTATTTCCGGAGGTTTGGCGCTAGTCTGCCGACGGAAAGACTCGCTGCAGGTAGGTTTAACTTCGCAAATCGTCGCGTCATGGCTGAAAGTGGAAGGTGACTGGACTATGGCCACCGCCGAGGACGCGCCGCCGCCGGGCGTCGCAGAACAGCAAGTAGATAAGGGCCTGAAGACCGGCGCGCTCGGGCTGGTCTCTACGACCGTCATGGGGGTGGCGTCGACCGCCCCCGCCTACAGCATTGCGGCGACGCTCGGCTTCATCGTGGCCGTCGTCGGCCTCGGGTCGCCGATTGTCGCGGTCATCGCGTTCGTCCCGATCTTCCTGACCTCGATCGGCTACAGCGAGCTGAACAAGGCCGACCCTGACTGCGGCACCACGTTCACCTGGGGCACCCGGGCGTTCGGACCGCGAACCGGCTGGGCGGGCGGCTGGGCCATCGTCGCCGCCGACGTGCTGGTCATGGCCAGCCTGGCGCAGGTCGCCGGGCAGTACATGTTCCTGCTGTTCAACGCGGACGGCATCGGCAGCAACCCGACGAGCGGCTGGGTGCTGCTCGTCGGCCTGGTCTGGATCGCCGCGATGACCTACATCTGCTACCGGGGCATCGAGGTCTCGGCGCTGGTTCCAGCGCGTGCTGCTTGGCATCGAGCTGGTCATGCTGCTGGTCTTCTCCGTCACGGCCCTGGTCAAGGTGGGGAACGGCAGCGCGCCCGCCGGGTCGATCACCCCGGCCTGGTCGTGGCTCAACCCGATGCAGGGCGGCTTCACCGGGTTCGTCACCGGCATCATCCTGATGCTCTTCATCTACTGGGGCTGGGACACCGCGGTAGCGATCAACGAGGAGACCAAGGACCCGAGCAAGACGCCGGGCCGCGCCGCGATCCTGTCCACGGTCATCCTGCTGGTCACCTACGTCCTGGTGATCCTGTCGGCTCAGTCGTTCGCGGGTGTCGGCGACCACGGGCATCGGGCTCGGCAACGAGGACAACACCGGCGACGTGCTGTCTCGGTGCTCGGCGACGCGGTCTTCGGCAGCTCCGGGTTCGGTTCGTTCCTCTCCCATCTGCTCGTCTTGATGGTGCTCACCTCGGCGGCGGCCTCGACGCAGACCACGATCCTGCCTACGGCGCGCACCACGCTGTCGATGGCCACCTACAAGGCGCTGCCGAAGACGTTCGCCAGGATGCACCCGCGCTACCTGACGCCCACCACCTCGACCATCGTGATGGGCGTCATCTCGGCGGTGCTCTACCTGATCTTCAACTACGTCTCCGGCGGTTTCGTCATCGCCGACGCGGTGACGGCGATCGGGCTGTTCATCGCCTTCTACTACGGCCTCACCGGGTTCGCCTGCACCTGGTACTACCGCAAGACGCTGCGGACAGCCAGCGGAACCTGTGGATGCGCGGCATCCTGCCCTCGCTCGGCGGCCTGATCATGTACGCGGCGGGCGGCTGGTCCGTCTGGGCCGACTGGGACTTCGCGTCGGACAGCAGCTACACGTCCTGGCTGATGCCGTTCTGGCCGCACTGGTACATCGGCGGCGCCTTCGTGATCGCCTTCCTCTCGGCCCTGATCGGCCTCATCGCCGGCATCTGGGTGCGGTTCGCCATGCCGGCGTTCTTCCGCAAGGAGACCCTCACCAGGTCAACCCCGACCCTGGTGCCCGACAAGGAGTGACCAAGAGCAACACTGGGGGCCGGGGGCGTCCCCCGGGGGAATGGCGCAAGCGGCCCTGTGCTGAGACTTCAGCACAGGGCCGCCCGTCGCTTGCGCGTGCCCGCCGCGTATGCGGCGGGCCCAGCGCCGTTTTTCGCTTCAGCGCGCAGGCGCGGGCTAAATGGTGTCGAGGACGGCCTTGAGGGTGCCCGGGGTCTTGGCGGAGGCGTCGGCCTGGAGGCAGACCTCCTCGATCACCCCGAGGTAGGCGTCGACCTCGGTCGGCTTGTCCAGGTACAGGGCGCTGGTGAGCTGCTCGATGTAGACGACGTCGCGCAGGTCGGGCTCGGTGTACCGCAGGATGGTGAAGGGGCCGCCCATGGCCCGGTGCGCGCCCGCGGAGAACGGCAGGATCTGCAACGTTACCGCTGGATGGTCGCACATTTCGATGAGGTGCTCCAGCTGCGCCCGCATGATGCCCGGGCCGCCAATGGTCCGGCGCAGCGCGCCCTCGTCGAGCGCTGCCCACAGCTTGGGCGGGTTCTCCCGGCTCAGCAGTTCCTGGCGGGAGATCCTGGCCTCAGCGCGGCGGATGACCTCCTCTTCTGACGGCAGGTTGCCGAGCCGGATGACCGCGCGGGCGTAGTCCTCGATCTGCAGCAGGCCGGGGACGAACTGTAGTTCGTACTCGCGGATCGAGGAGGCCGCGGCCTCCAGACCGAAGTACGGCTCTACCCAATGCGGCAGGATGTCCGCATAACCCTGCCACCAGCCCGGGGTGTTCGCCTCACGGGCGAGCCCGAGCAGCGCCTCGCGCTCGTCGCCTGGGCCGATGCCGTAAAGGGTCAGCAGGTCGGCGATGTCACGCTCCTTGAACCCGACCCGGCCGTGCTCCATGCGGCTGATCTTCGAGTGCGAGCCCCTGATGCTCAGGGCGGCGCGCTCGGTCGTCATGCCTGCCTCTTCACGGAGCCGGCGCAGGTGACCGCCGAGCACGAGGCGCTGCACTGTCGGGCCCGCCGAAAGCGGGCGCAGCAGCGGCTGTGGGGTCTCCCAGGCGGAGTCCTCGGGCGAGAGCATCGCTACTCCTCGTTGGCGCGCCAGCTCATGGACATGGGCAGAGTCAGTAGTCTGCCATGCGAGCAAGACATTGCGGAAGAGGAATCGATGACAATTGCATCTTTAGCATGTGCGTCGCGCCGCGAGCTAACCGCCGGTTCGCTTCGGAAGCGATAATTAGATTACGTGGTCGAACTCGCCGTCCTTGGCGCCGGCCAGGAACGCCGCGATCTCCGCGCGGGTGTACACGAGCGCGGGCCCGGCCGGGAACCGGGAATTGCGGACCGCGATCTCGCCGCCGGGCAGGTAAGCGACCTCGACGCAGGCGCCGTTGGGGTTGCTGTGCTTGCTCTTCTGCCAGGTGACCTCGGTGAGTTCGGTGGCAGGCATGCCGTTGTAAATGTGATTCATGTTCCCTCCAGTGACTGAATCGCTGGGTTACTGGACCGAAGAACACCGGCCGCGACGCTGTGGCCGGGCTTACACACCATGGCGCTATCGCTGAGTATGCCACGCCTGCGCGTCAAAATGAACGTGCATTTGGAATCGCATGACGCGCAAGTTCCACTTCACACGCGCAGCCATCGTGCACGGAGCAGATGCACGTTCATCTGGGCCGTGCTTCGATGAACGTGCATCCGGTCTTGCATCTGCACGATGGATCGGGCACCATATATACCGGGCATACCCCACATACTGCGACGGGCGCGGTCCTAGCCCCCAAGACGATGCAGAAAGCGGTTGCGTTGGCTCACCTGAGGGTTGCGGAGTGGGAGCCGGATGACGACGACGAGCTCGTCGTGTTCCTCCCGGCGCTCCCGGCGTCTCCTCCGCAGTTCCTGCCGGTGCCGTCGGCCTGGTGGGAGACGCCAGCGGTGGTGAGCCGCCCGCTGAGCCCGGTCCCGGAAGAGGCGCGCACGGCCCGCCAGTTCGTCACGGAGCTGCTCACCTGCTGGGGCCTGTCGTACCTGGCCGAAGACGCCGAGCTGATCATCGCCGAGCTGGTCGGCAACGCGGTCAGGCACGGGATCGGGTCCGCGTACCCGATTGCCGCCCGCGGCGCCAGCGCGCCGGCACTCCGGCTGTGCCTGCTGCGCCGGCTGGGCGAGGTAATGCTGGCGGTGACCGACCCGAGCGATGCCGCACCCGTGCCAAAGCCGCCGAGCTCGGACGGCGAAAGCGGCCGCGGCCTGCAAATAGTGGGCGCGCTCGCCTACATCTGGGGCTGGTCGCCCATCGAGGGCAATGGAAAGGCCGTCTGGGCGGTTTTGAAGGCCGTCGGCTAATCCTCCGCCTTAGCCGCTATCGGCTAACCGGCGAATCGGTCACGTAAAGCACGTGCTCAATCAGCGAAATCAGGACCTCCTTCGCTGACTCCCTGGACCGTGCGTCGCACATGATGATCGGCATGCTGGGATCGAGGTCGAGGGCCACCCGGACGTCCTCAACGGAATAATGGCGGGCGCCGTCAAAGACATTGAGCGCGACGATGAACGGGATCTCCCGCCGCTCGAAATAGTCGATGGCTGGGAAGCAGTCGGCCAGCCGGCGGGTGTCGGCGAGCACCACGGCGCCGAGCGCGCCCAGCGCGAGCTCGTCCCACATGAACCAGAAGCGCTCCTGCCCGGGCGTGCCGAACAGGTAGAGCACCAGGTCATCGCGGAGGGTGATGCGGCCGAAGTCCATCGCCACCGTCGTGGTCGTCTTGCGCTCGACCCCGGCCGTGTTATCGACGTGCTTGCTGCTCTCGGTCAGCGGCTCCTCGGTGCGCAGCGGCCTGATCTCGCTGACCGCCCCGACCAGCGTGGTCTTGCCGACCCCGAAACCCCCCGCGAGCAGGATCTTGATAGCGCGGTGACGGCGGATCGTTCCGCCACTTGTTTCAAATCCCCCGGCTTCATAGCCCCCGTAGGCCATGGAGAACCTCCCTGAGCGTGTTTCTGTCAACCTGGTGCACCTTCGTCGGAACCGGGGCCGCGATCGTCACGAGGCCCAGTTCGCGCAGGTCGGCCAGCAGGATCCGGACAACGCCCAGCGGAAGGTCTACGTCGGAGGCGATGTCCACCACCGTGGTCGGCCGGTACGCCAGCCGCAGCACCGAGAAATGCTCCGGGCCGAGCCCCCCGGGGTCCCGAACCCAGGCCTGGGTCGCTGTCACCGTTGCGACCAAGTCGAAGGCTTCACCGGAGTGCCTGGTGCGGCCCCGGGTCAGCGCGTACGGGCGGACTACCGGTCCGGCATCCGCGTCGAGCCATCGCTCGTCGTTCGACGGCATGAGGTCCTGTCCCTAGCCTGCCGGATAACGCGGAGTGGGTCCGCATGTTGAGCTGCAAGTGGTCACCTGTGCGCTGGATGAGGACCGCCATCTCGTAGGCCACCTGGCCGATGTCGGCCTCGCCGGTGGTGAGCACGGCCAGGCAGGTGCCCTGGCCGGCCGCGGAGACGATGAAGAAGCCTGAGGTCATCTCGATGATCGCCTGGCGTGCGTCGCCGCCGAAATGGGTACTCGCGCTGCGGGCCAGCGACTGGAACGCCGCCGCGAGCGCGGCCAGGTGCTCCATGTCGGCCTGCTCCATGCCCTTGGACGCGCCGAGCGCCAGCCCGTCCTGTGACAGGAACACCGCCTGCTTGATGTGGGCTACCCGCACCACCAGGTCGTCAAGCAGCCAGTCCAGCTGATTTACCGGATGTTGCTGGCTAGTTTCCATCGGCGCCGTCCTCCGTGTCCCGTTGCGTCTGTGACCGGCCTTGCTGCCAGCCGCGCTGCATCGCGGACAGGGTGTTGCGCATGTCCGTCAGCGATGCGGCGGTCGCCGGGGGTACGCTTGCCGTCCCCGTCGAGTCGGCTGGCGTCGCGGAAGCGCGGAGTTGCGGTGCGAGGCTGGCCTGGCGGACGCGGCGTGGTAGCCCCTTGTACTCGCCGACTCCTCCGGCGGGCTCCCCGCCAGTGCCATCCCCGTTGCTTTCCCCGTCGTTCCCCGCAGTGCCGTCATTGCGGTAGGCCCCGTCGCCTCCGTACGCGGGGCCGTCTGCGTACCTGATGCGTTCCTGGTAGGTGGTGCCGTTGTCTCGGTAGGTGCTGCCGTCCTGGTGCGCGCTGCCGTTTTGGAAGGCACCGTCGTCTTGGTAGGCGCCGTTGCCTGGGAAGGCGCCGCTGCTTTGGTAGGGCACCACCGTTTTGGTGGGTGCTGTCGTCCTGATTGTTGCCCTGGTAGGCGCCGTTGTCCTGCCGCGCGCTGCCTGGTTGATACCCGCTGGGCGCCTGCGTGCCCTGGGAAGGGCCGACCGGAAACGCGCCGCCGCCCGGGCCGCCGAAGTCCGGGTACGCCAGCGGGTACGGGGCCTGAGCCTCGGCCGCGGGCGCTTCTCCGGCCTCGGGCCGGCGCGACGGCGAGAAGACGTCGAACGACGGCATCGGTGGCGCGGTCGGCTTGGAGACCGGCACGCCGGTCACCACCGGAACCTCCTCCGTGTCGCGCCGGCCCCGCGCCGCGGCCGGCGAGCCCGGGCGGGCCTCGCCCGACGCGGCCGGCAGGCTGGGCCTGCGGGGCAGGCCGGGCGCGCCCGGCGTCCCGGGGGTCCCTGGTGCGCCGGAAGTCCCGGGTGCGCTGATGCCGGGAGTACCGGGGGTGCCCCGCGTGCTGATGCCGGGCGCTTCCGCAGTTCGTGGCGCGCCGTACGCGCCGGGAACCCCAGGGGCGCTGGCCGTACTGGGGGCGTCGGGAGCACCGGGCGCGCCGAACCCGGCCGGCGCGCCGAATCCGCCGGCCGCTCGCGGCCGCAGCGCTTCCGCGGCGTTGGTCGCCGCGCCCGCCTGGTCCTGTCGGCCGCTACCGCGGCCGCCGCGCCGCATCGGCAGCTCGCGCTGGTCAGGCCACCCGGGCGACGGGTAGCCGGGGCCTGGTGCGGTCGACGGCCCGGTCTCGAAGGCGGCGGGTGCCTCGGGCACGCCGGGCGCCTCGCGACCAGGCGCCTCGTAGCCGGGCCGCAGGCCGCCCCGCGTCGCGTACAGGTCACCGCTGGTCTGTGACAGGTCGCTGGACCGGGTGCGCGAGGGCAGGCCGCCCGCTGCGAACGGCGGAACCCGCCCGTCGCCGGGCGCCGCGTCGCGCGCGTAGCCGTTGGCCGGTGCGTCGGCGTGGTAGCCGTTGGCCGGGGCAACGGAAGGGAAGCCGTTGGCCGGTGCTCCGGCGGGGTAGCCGTTGGCTGGTGCTCCGCCGGGGTAACCGCTGGCCGGTGCTCCGGCGGGGTAGCCGTTGGCTGGGAAGCCGCCGCCGGAGCCGTTGCCGGCCGGGCCGTTGCCATCGGTAGCGCCAGCGTAGCCGTTCACCGGGGCGTCGTTGCCATAGGCGCCAGCGTCGGCGGCCGCGGGCGCCGGGCCGCCGGCGGTGATCGCGGCCGGGCCCTCCTCGACGATCAGCGCGGCGGGGAGCAGCGCGATCGCGCTGGTGCCGCCGTAGGGCGACGGGCGGAGCATGACCCTGATCCCGTGCCGCCTGGCGAGCTGCCCGACAACGAACAGGCCGAGCTGCTCGGTGTTGGCCGGGTTGACGTCCGGCGGGTTCGCTAGCCGCTCGTTGAGCTCCTGCAACCGCTCGGGCACCATCCCGAGGCCGCGGTCCTCGATCTCGATCGCGAAACCGCTGGCCACCGTCTCGCCGCTGACCCGGACCTGCGTGAACGGCGGGGACAGCGACGTGGCGTTCTCGATCAGCTCGGCGAGCAGGTGGATCAGGTCAGTGACGGCGGATCCGGCGAGCGCGGCGCGGGACTGGGCGGAGACGCTCACCCTGGCGTAGTCCTCGACCTCGGCGACCGCGCCGCGCATCACGTCGATCAGCTTCACCGGAGCGGACCAGGAGCGGCCCGGAGGGGCGCCGGAGAGGATGATCAGGCCCTCCGCGTGCCGCCGCATGCGGGTGGTGAGGTGGTCCATCTTGAAGAGGTCTTCGAGCACGTCGGGGTCGGTGGCCTGGCGCTCCATGTCGTCGAGCACGGTGAGCTGGCGCTGCAGCAGCGACTGGTTGCGCCTGGCCAGGTTGCGGAACATGTCGTTGACGCCCTGGCGGACCCGCGCCTCGTCGATCGCGGACCTGATGGCGGTCTGCCGCACGGTGTCGATCGCCTGGCCCACCTGGCCGATCTCGTCACTGCCGACGCGCATGCGACGGCGCCTCGGCCGCGACGTCCACGGACTCGCCTCGCCGCAGCCGGGCAACCACCGAGGGCAGCTGCTCCTGCGCCAGCGTCAGGGCGGAGCGACGCAGCGTGGTGAGCCGGCGGATGATGGACCGGCTGAGCAGCAGCGAGACGACCAGGGTGAGGATGAGCCCGGCCGCGCCGACGATGGCCGTCGCCCACACGCGGTTCTTGGCGTTGTTGGCTTGCTGCTGGACGTCTGCCAGGTCGTCGTTGGCTGCGTCCAGGCCGCCCTGGAAGTTGGCGGCTGCCACCGTGCTGGTCAGCTTCTGCCAGGCGGCGGAGGAGAGTCCTGACTGCTCCACCTCGCGCAGCGTGGCGCCGCCCTCGACGGCCTGCTGCACGGCGGTCAGGTCGGTGCTCAGCGCCTTCACGGCCGGGGCGCCCACCTGGGCGTTGAAGTCTTTTAGCTCGGTCGGGGTGAGCAGCGCGCTGTACAGTGCCGTGTCGTCTTGCTCCCGCCCGGCCGCCTGGGCGAACGCCACCCGGTCGGCGGGGGTCAGCGACCCGCCGGCGAGCGCGCCGGCCAGCGCCGCGTCCTGCTCGTCCAGGTCCTCGCGGCTGTTGACGCTGGCGATCAGCCCGAGGCCCTGGTAGGAGGCGAACGTGTCAGTGAGGCTGCTCGCGGCAGCCTGGAACACGGAGTCCTGGTCGGTGACGATCTTGGTGTAGGCGGCGAACGCGTCCACCGAGGTCAGCTTGGCGCCGGCGACCCCGGCGCGCAGCCTCGGCCATGCCGTTGACCTCGCCAACCCAGGTGGTGATGGCGGCGGTTTCCTGTGCGTTGGCGCTGCTCTTCGTGCCCGGGGAGTTGAGCGCTGCTTCGAGCGGCACCTCGCCGGCCTTGGTCGCCGTGACCGACGCCTGGTAGGTGTTGGCGTTCGCGGTGTCCGGGTGCGAGAGGTAGACGACCGCCGCACGGCGCTCGGCCTGCAGGAGGCTCACGAAGCGGGTTATCGGCACCGACGTCCCCTCGATGAGGCCCGGCGACCGGTCCAGGTTCACCCAGTTACTGACGGAGATGTAGGCCACGTACCCGAACAGGCCGAGCATTGTGATCACCGGAATGGCGACCAGGAAGTACATCCTGAGCCGGATGGATCGGCCGCGCGATCCCATGAGCTAACCCCCTGCGGGTAACGAGTTTGGCACGTCACGATAGCGCGGAAGTGGTCATGATCGTGGCCAAATCGGTACAAGTTGCAATGGATATCCCGATGTTCAGGATGGTGTATGGCAAGGCAGAACAATCTCGCGCGGGCTCCTTTGACGGTGGCAGCGCCTAGGCTGAAAGCGTGACCACGACCGCGACGCACTCCCTTCTCGACGGCCTCAACCCGCAGCAGCGGGCCGCGGTGACCCATGCCGGCGGGCCGCTGCTGATCGTCGCGGGCGCGGGCTCGGGGAAGACCAGGGTCCTCACCCACCGGATCGCCTACCTGCTCGCCGAGCGCGAGGTGGCGCCGGGGGAGATCCTGGCGATCACGTTCACCAACAAGGCGGCCGGCGAGATGGCCGCCCGGGTCGCGTCCCTGGTCGGCGACCGCCGGGCCCGCGCGATGTGGGTGATGACGTTCCACTCCGCCTGCGTCCGCATCCTGCGCCGCGAGGCCGCGCGGTTCGGCTACCCGTCCAACTTCTCCATCTACGACTCCGCCGACTCTCAGCGGCTGATGGCGCTGGTCTGCCGCGAGCTCGAACTCGACACCAGGCAGTACCCGCCCAAGTCGATGGCCGCGCAGGTCTCCAACCTCAAGAACGAGCTCATCGACTACGAGTCCTTCGCCTCCCAAGCGGGGGCGGGGGCAGGGCGGCGCCAGGGAGAAGGCCCTGGCGCAGGCGTACGCGGAGTACCAGCGCCGCCTGGTCGCGGCGGGCGCGATGGACTTCGACGACCTGATCATGGTGACGGTCAACCTGTTCCAGGCGTTCCCCGAGGTGTCGCAGGCCTACCGGCGCCGCTTCCGGCACGTGCTCGTCGATGAGTACCAGGACACCAACCACGCGCAGTACGCCCTGGTCCGCGAGCTCGTCTCCGGCGGCGGCTCGCTCTTCTCGGCTCAGGGGCCAGGGCGGCGAGGAGGGCTCGACCGGACGCGCCCGGGCCGTCCGAGCTGTGCGTGGTCGGTGACGCCGACCAGTCCATCTACGCCTTCCGCGGCGCGACGATCAGGAACATCGTCGAGTTCGAGCAGGACTACCCGGAAGCGACGGTCATCCTGCTCGAGCAGAACTACCGCTCGACGCAGAACATCCTGGCCGCGGCGAACGCGGTGGTATCGCGCAACCAGGGCCGCAAGCCGAAGAACCTCTGGTCGGAGGCGGGCGACGGCCCGCCGATCACCGGCTACGTGGCCGACAACGAGCACGACGAGGCCGCGTTCGTGGCCGAGGAGGTCGACCGGCTGAGCGACGAGGGCCTGGGCACCCCCGGGCAGGTGGCGGTCTTCTACCGGACCAACGCCCAGTCGCGTGTCTTCGAGGAAGTGTTCATCCGGGTCGGGCTGCCGTACCGGGTGGTCGGCGGCGTCCGGTTCTACGAGCGGCGCGAGGTCCGCGACCTGCTGGCCTACCTACGGCTGATCGCCAACCCGGCGGACGAGGTGTCGCTGCGCCGGGTGCTCAACGTGCCCAAGCGCGGGATCGGTGAGCGGGCCGAGGACTACGTCGCCTCGTATGCGTCCCGCGAGCGGATCACATTCGCCGAGGCGCTGCGGACGCCGGGCGACGTGCCCGGCCCTGGCCGCCCGCTCGGCCGCGGCGATCAGCGGGTTCAACACGCTGGTGGGTGACCTCCGTGAGCAGGCCGCGACCGGCGGCCCGGTGGCCGAGTTGGTCGAGGCGGTGCTCGACCGGACCGGCTACCAGGCCTCACTGGAGAGCTCGCCCGACCTGCAGGACGCCACCCGGGTGGAGAACCTGCAGGAAATGGTCTCGGTGGCCCGCGAGTTCGACGGGTCGGCGCCGGACGGGACCCTGGCCGAGTTCCTCGAACGGGTCGCCCTCGTCGCGGACGCGGACCAGATACCCGACGGCGATGAGCACGGCGGCATGGTCACGCTGATGACGCTGCACACCGCCAAGGGCCTGGAGTTCCCCGTGGTCTTCCTCACCGGCATGGAGGAAGAGGTATTCCCGCACGCCCGGGCGCTGACCGACCCCCGCGAACTGGAGGAGGAGCGGCGGCTGGCGTACGTCGGGATCACCCGGGCGGAGGAGCGGCTGTACCTGACCCGGGCCGCGTCGCGGAACTGGTACGGGCGCCCGGCCTTCCACACGCCGTCCCGGTTCCTGTCCGAGATCCCGTCCGCGCTGCTCGACTGGAAGCGCAGCGCCAAGGACGTGGCAGCCGCCTCGGCGCCCGCCTCGGCCCGGATGGCCTCGCGGCCGGGCGCGTCCGTGGTCGGGAACCGGACCGTGCCGGCGTTGTCGCCGGGGGACCGGGTCAACCATGACAAGTTCGGGCTCGGGACCGTGGTGTCTGCGGACGGGTTCGGGGACAGTGCCGAGGCGAAGATCGACTTCGGTGGTGACTACGGGGTTAAGCACCTCGTACTTCGGTATGCGCCACTGGAGAAGCTTTGACCGTTGGCGGCGGGGTGGGGTGCTGGGAGCTGCACCCCACAACGTCAATTGGGCCGGCCTTTCCGGGGGGTGCCTGATAGCCGGCGTCCACTGACCGTCTGCGGCTTTGCCTGATTCCGGGGTGGCTCTGGTCGGGTCACGTGCTTGGTCGCCGGGTGTGAGAGCGGTCGGTGTCGCTCGGCGCGCGGGCCTGTCGGGGCTGGACGCCGGAACGATCGCGGGTTCTCGTCGCTTTTGCCGTGACCGTGGGCGGGTGGCTAAGCCTTCGGGCGGCGCGCGGTGCTTGGCACGGCTGGGCGCTGGCCCGTCGCGGGTTTTCTCAGCATTTTGGCGTGCGGGCTTGCGTGCGTGGGTGCGGGCGGGTGGGGAGCGCTGCGGGCACGCTTGGCGCTCAGCTCGCCACGGGTGGATGCAGGGCGTGGCCATCCCGCGCTTTGAGCACCGGGCCGATGGCGCCAAAAGCCCGTTCCCGCCGGGTCGTTGGCGCCAAAGGCCACGATAGAGCGAGCCGATGGCGCCAAAGGCCCCGTTCCCGCCGGGCCGATGGCGCCAAGGGCCGCGTTCGGCTGGGTGGTTGGCGCAAAAGGGCCCGTTCCCGCCGGGTCGTTGGCGCCAAAGGCCTCGCTCCCGCCGGGCGGTTGGCGCCAACGGCCACGATAGAGGCAGGCGATGGCGCCAACGACCCGCTGCGCCTCGCGCTTAGCGATGCCCCGAGGTGGCGCCGTTGGTGTGTCCCCGGGGTTAGCGGGACCAGTCGTCGTCGGGGTGCTGGCGGGGCGGGCGCTGTGGGCGGGACGGGGGCCAGGTGCTGTCTGGCTGGGGGCGGGCGTTGCCGTCGCGCGGGTCGACCGGCGGGTGGCCGGGCTGATGGGGGCGGGGGCCGGTCGGGGGCAGGCGGGGGTCGCCCCAGGGGTCGCGGTCGGCGCGGCGGTCGCGGTCCGGGCGGCTGCCGTTGGCGCCGGGCCACGGACCAGAGCCCTGCTGCGGTGACGGACCAGAGCCTTGCTGCGGTGACGGACCACTGCCCGGCCGGGGCGAGGTGCCGGTGCCCTGGTGCGGCGAGGGGCTGGTTCCCTGACGCGGGACCGGGCCGGTGCCCTGGCGGGGGGAGGATCCGGTGCCCTGGTGCGGCGCGGGTCCGGTGCCCTGGCCAGATGAAGTGCCGGCGCCCGGGCGCGGGTTGGGCGCGCGGCCGGCGAAGGGGTCGTCGGCCGCCCAGGTGTCGGCGGCGGGCGGGCGGCGGGCGCCGGGTGCCGGGCGGGCACCGCCCGGCGACGGCTGGCGGGGCGCCGGACGCGGAGAGGTACCGGAGACGAGCTGGCTGCCGAGCAGCCACCGGCCGCCGCCGAGCAGCACGGCCAGTATGGTGGCGATCACCATCGGGAAGAAGACCCCGGCGATCCACTGCACGAAGCTGGTGCCGAGCCCGGCCGTGGACGATGCCTGGCGGCTGTCGTGGACGATGCCCGTCGCGACGGCGGCGACGAAGAAGGCGATGGCTGGCATGGGGAACAGCAGGTACACGGCACCGCGCCGGATGGCGAGCGCGGCGGCGATGGTGCCCGCGATGATGAAGACCGCGAGCAGCGCGCCCGGCTCCTGGCCGGCGATCAGGGTAAAGATGACGCCGAGCAGTGTCGCGCCCGCGAGCACCAGCACGGTCGTCCGCATGGACATCCGGCCGAGCCAGCGCAGCGGGCCCGAGCCCGCGCCGCCGAGGCCGCCGGCCGGGTAACCGGGACCGCGGCCCGCGCCGTCGCCCCCTGGCCTGCGCCCGGGCGGGCCGCCCGGGCGGCCGCCGCCGCGCCGGTCGTGGCGGTCCTGGCCAGACGGGCGGCGGGCCTGGCCGCCGGGGGGCACCCGCTGGTTCGCCGGGCCGCCGTCGCGCGACGCGGGCGTACGGCTGGGCGTGAACCGGGGGCCGGCGCCGCCGCGCTGCTCGCGCCCGCCGGGACCCGGCCCGCCGGATGGCGGCTGAGGGCGGCCCTCGAGCCGCCGGCTGCGCCGGAATCCCAGCCCGGGGCCGCAGCCGGCCCGCCGCGGCCCCGCTGCCGCCGGGGGCCGGCGTCGTCTGGTGGCCAGCCGCCAGCTTCGCGGGGCGCTCGCCGAGCTTGCTCACCGCGTGCTGGACCGGGCCGGTTCTCCCACCCAGGTGGTGTGGTCATTGGTGGAGAGGGTAATGCATCGACCTTGAAGTTCGCCTTAACGCCTATCACGGCTGGCCCGCGTCCTGCCAAAGGCGGCATAGAACGATGCCAAAACGGGGCCCACCCTACCGTGCCCGTTTCTACCGGACGGTAGCGTAACTTCGGTCGATAATTCGAACGGACCCATTACGGTGCGCAGTTTTTTGACCCCGGGCGGGTACTATTTCCAACACTGAATGTGACGAGCGGTCGACGGCCGCGCGGCCCTCGGTCACGAGCCGACCGCCAGGCCAACGTGACCAGCGACGCAAACGCGACATAAGGCATCCCCGGTGCTGGCCGAACAGGTAGCCTCGCGTCGAACGGTGCAGGATTAGCCGGAGGAGAACAATTTTGCTCGGCAGCGGCGGTGGTTCCCTGATCGCGGGAAAGGTCGGGTACGCGGTGAGCTGCGCGGTCGCCGCCGTGGTGCTGGTCGTGTCGGGCTTCGCCAATCACGTCGTGGGCCAGGTCAACGGGCTCGGCGGTGGGGTCAGCGATTGGTGACGGCGGGGTCCTCGACCGGCGCGATGAACATCCTGGTGATGGGCCTGGAGAGCCGCACGGACTTCCAGGGCAATGACGATCGACCACCACCTGCAGGTCGTGCTGCACTCCGGCAGCCAGGGCGGCCAGGCCACCAACACGCTGATCCTGCTGCACATCTTCGCCGGCGGGCAGCGGGCGGT
Source organism: uncultured Actinomycetota bacterium (assembly GCA_963748785.1). Lineage (GTDB taxonomy): Bacteria > Actinomycetota > Actinomycetes > Streptosporangiales > Streptosporangiaceae > Trebonia. Next base: position 175,809 of record CAVVKP010000015.1, read on the forward strand.
CGGGTTCTCGATCCCGCGCGACGACTGGGTCACCTTCCCGCAGACCTACTACGGGCAGACGCAGGGCAAGATCGACCAGGCCTACGGCTTCGCCTACGCCCAGTCGCATGACCGAGACCGTGAACTCGGGAAAGAGCCAAACCGAGCGCTACCGGGAGGCCAACCAGGCCGGCCAGCGGCCACGCTCGACACCGTCGAGGCGGTCACCGGGCAGCAGATCGACCACTTCGCCGTAGTGAACCTGATGGGCTACTACTACCTGGCCCGGGCGCGTTCGGCGGGGTCACGGTGTGCGTGAAGCCGTGGACGGCGGGCAACGACAAGAACCTGGCCGACGCGAACTCCGGCTGGGACGCGGTGGCCGACGGCTACGACACGGCCAAGGGCGGCAACCAGTACCTGCACCTGTCGCCGGCCCAGTCGCTGGCCTACGTCCGCGACCGGGACTCCCTGCCCAACGGCGACCTCGACCGGACCCACCGCCAGCAGGCCGTCCTCGACTACGTCATCTGGAAGACGGAGAACAGCGGGCTCCTGTCCGACCTCGGGCAGCTCACCGCGCTGCTGGGCACGGCCAAGAAGTACCTCATCACCGACCAGGACTGGAACCTGTTCGACTTCGCCGACCAACATGAAGGCGCTGTCCGGCAAGAACCTGCAGTTCTACACCGCGCCGATCACCGGCTACCAGACCATCGACGGCCAGGCGGCCAACAAGATCGACATCCCGACGATCCAGGCCGCGATCAAGGAGAAGTTCAACGCCCCCGCGCCCGGCGCGAAGCCGTCGGCTCCGGCGACCGGCAAGGCGGCCGCTAAGAAGGCGCCGGTCCCGCCCGCGTCCACCGTGACGGTGGACGTCTACAACGGCGGCACCGCGCAGGGCCTGGCCACCGGCATCTCGCAGGCGCTGGTCGCCAAGGGGTACAAGGCGGGCGCGGTCACCAACGCCTCGGCGCAGGCGCAAGACCGCGGCCCCGGGCACCCAGGTGTTCTACGGCGCGGGCACCGCCGCCAACGCGACCAAGATCGCCGGTTACTTCGGCGCGACCGCCGAGCCGCTCACGACGCTGCCCGCCGGGCACGTCGAGGTGCTGATCGGCACCGGGGCCACCGTGGTGCCGTCCGGCCTGGCGGGCGCGTCGGCCACCCCGTCCGGCGCCTCAGCCTCCGCCTCGGGATCGGCGTCGCCAAGCACGGCCGGTAACAACGGCGCCGTCGGCGGCGCTGTAACGGTAGGGGCGAAGGCCAAGTACGGCGTTCCCTGCATTTACTGACCGGAGTACGGCATTGATCAAGATCGTCCTGGGGAAGATTTTCTACGGGGTGGTGTGCCTCGCCGCGGCGGTCTTGATGGTCGTGGCGGGCTACGCCCACCAGGTCGTCGGGGCCACCCACGCGATAGGCAAGGGGATCACGATCCCCGGGGCGCCCACGGCCGGCTCGACGGTCGGTGAGATGAACATCCTGGTCATGGGCCTGGAGAGCCGCACCGACTACAACGGGAACACCCTGCCGAACGGCCTGCTCACCGCCATGCACGCGGGGAGCGCGTCCGCGGTGAGCGCGGGCCTGATCGGCAGCCAGGACACCAACACACTGATCCTGATCCACATCTTCGCCGGCGGGCAGAAAGCGGTCGGCTTCTCCATTCCCCGCGATGACCTGGTCACCTACCCGCAAACGTACGACGGCCAGACGGAAGGCAAGATCGACGGGGCCTACGCCTACGCCTACGTGCAGTACCTGAACCAGCACACCGGGTCCGAGAGCCACGACGACCTGTACCTGAACGCCAACCGCGCTGGCCAGGCCGCGACCATCGCGACCGTGCAGGCGGTCACCGGCCAGCACGTCGACCACTTCGTCGAGGTCAACCTGGCCGGGTTCTACGCCCTGGCCCAGGTGTTCGGCGGCATCGAGGCCTGCGTCCTGCCCGCTCCGGCCTCGGTCGAGCCGGACGGCATGCCCGCGGGCACCAACCTGACCGACGCCGACCCGCTCACCGGCACCGACAACTCCGGATTCAGCGCGTACAAGGATGGTTACAACAAGGCCAAGGGCGGCCCGCAGTACCTGCACCTGTCCGCCCCCCAGGCACTGGCGTTCGTCCGGTCACGCGACACGCTGCCCGGCATCGACCTAGGGCGCACCAAGCGGCAGCAGGCCACCCTGGACTACGTCATCTACCAGGTCAAGCACGAGGGCGTGCTGGGCGACCTCGGCAAGCTGAACTCCCTGCTCTCGGCGGCGGGCAAGTACCTCATCACCGACGCGGGCTTCAACCTTCTCGACTTCGCCACCGACATGCGCGCGCTGAACGGCCAGGACCTGGCCTTCCAGACGCTGCCCTTCACACCGGAGAACAATGTTCCTGTCCCGGGCTACCCGGGCCCGCAGGACGTCAACATCATCAACGTGCCCGCCATCCAGCAGCTTGTCCGCAGCGCGTTCGACCCGCAGGCCCCGCATCCGGCCGCGACCGGAACGGCGACGGGCGGCAAGGGCACCGGGGCCAAAGGGGCGCCGGTGCCGACACCGGCCAAGGTTACCGTGGACGTCTACAACGGCAACCCCGCGGCCAACGGACTCGGCTCCGCAGGTCTCCACGGCGCTGTCCGCCCTCGGCTACAAGCCGGGCGCGGTAAAGAACTCCTCGGCCCAGTCCCAGGCCGTGCAGCCGTCGACACAGGTCTTCTACGGCGCGGGCGCCGAGGCGGACGGGCAGCGGATCGCGGTGCAGTTCGGCACCTCGGCCACCGCGCTGACGACGCTGCCAGCGGACCACGTGGAGGTGCTGATCGGGTCGACCGTCTCCCAGGTCCCCGCGGGCATCGCGCAGCCCGAGCACGCCGCCGGCGGGTACGCAGGACACTGGCGCGCGGGTGATCGGCGCGCACCCGGCCGCGAGCCCGTCAGCTCCGGCCACGCCGACGTCGTCGGGCGCCGCGGGTAGTAGCGGCACGGGCGGCTCGGTCTCGGTGAAGCCCAACGCGCCGTATGGGATTCCCTGCGTGTATTGATTGAGGCGCGGTCGTTACTCTAATTGTGTGACACAGACACTGGGCAAGATTCGCGTCATCGTGGCCAAGGCCGGCCTGGACGGGCACGACCGCGGTGCGAAGGTAGTGGCCCGCGCGCTGCGCGACGCCGGCGTCGAGGTTATCTACACCGGCCTGCACCAGACGCCGGAGCAGATCGTCGCCGCCGCTATCCAGGAGGACGTGGACGCGGTCGGGCTCTCCGTGCTGTCCGGGGCGCACATGACCCTGTTCCCCCGGGTCATGGAGCTGCTACGGGAGCAGGGCGCCGGCGACGTCGTGGTGTTCGGCGGCGGCATCATCCCGGACGCCGACATCGCCGAGCTCGGCCAGCTGGGCGTGGCCAAGATCTTCACCCCGGGCGCGTCCACCACCGACATCGTCACCTGGGTCAATGAAGAGCTAGGCCCCCGCCGCGCAGGCGGCGAGGGGGGTGACCCCCGTAACCCCCGCTGTCCGGCCGCACGGGCCCGATCGCAAAAAGCGCGATCATATCGGACCCATCCGGCCGGACGAACCTGCTGGCTGCTCGCTGCGAGGCTTTAGAGCCCCTTGATGACCTCGCGGACGAGGGCGGCGGTCTCCGACGGGGTCTTGCCCACGCGGACGCCTGCCTTCTCCAGGGCTTCCTTCTTGGCCTGGGCGGTGCCGGCCGAGCCGGAGATAATGGCGCCGGCGTGGCCCATCGTCTTGCCCTCGGGGGCCATGAACCCGGCCACGTAGCCGACGACGGGCTTGGTCACGTGCTGGTCGATGTAGGCGGCGGCCCGCTCTTCGGCGTCGCCGCCGATCTCGCCGATCATCACGATGGCCTTGGTGTCGGGGTCGGCCTCGAACGCGGCCAGGGCGTCGATGTGGGTGGTGCCGATGATCGGGTCGCCGCCGATGCCGACGGCGGTGGTGAAGCCGATGTCGCGCAGCTCGTACATCATCTGGTAGGTCAGCGTGCCCGACTTGGACACCAGGCCGATCGGGCCGCTGCGAGGTGATGTCGGCCGGGATGATGCCGGCGTTGGACTTGCCGGGTGAGGCGATGCCCGGGCAGTTGGGCCCGACGATCCGGGTCTTGTTGCCCTTCTCGCAGGCGTAGGCCCAGAACTCGGCCGTGTCGTGCACCGGGATGCCCTCGGTGATGACGATGGCCAGCGGGATCTCCGCGTCGATCGCCTCGATCACCGCGGCCTTGGTGACGGCCTGCGGGGACGAAGATCACCGACACGTCGGCGCCGGTCGCGGCCATGGTCTCTGGCCACCGTGCCGAAGACCGGGACGTCTGGTGCCGTTCAAGCTCGACGGTCGTGCCGGCCTTGCTGCGGGTTGGTGCCGCCGACCACCTGCGCGCCCGCGGCGAGCATGCGCGCGCCGTGCTTGCGGCCCTCGCCGCCGGTGATGCCCTGGACCAGGATCTTGCTGTCAGCCGTGAGGAAGATTGCCATCGCTCATGCCCCCTTCGCGGCGAGTTCGGCGGCGCGCTTGGCGGCGCCGTCCATGGTGTCGACCTGCTCGACGACCGGAATCGCGGCGTCGACGAGGATCTGGCGGCCCTCGGCCGCCTTGTTGCCGTCCAGCCGGACGACGATCGGCTTGCTGACCGTCTCGCCCCGCTCGCCCAGCAGCCCGACCGCCGAGACGATGCCGTTGGCGACCGCGTCGCAGGCGGTGATGCCGCCGAAGACGTTCACCAGCACCGACCGCACCGACGGGTCGGACAGCACGATCTCCAGGCTGTCGGCCATCACCTCGGCCGAGGCGCCGCCGCCGATGTCGAGGAAGTTGGCCGCCTTGACGCCGCCGAACGGCTCGCCCGCGTAGGCCACCACGTCGAGCGTGGACATGACCAGGCCGGCGCCGTTGCCGATGATGCCGACCTCGCCGTCGAGCTTGACGTAGTTGAGGTGCTTCTCCTTGGCCTTCGCCTCGAGCGGGTCGGTCGAGGCGATGTCGGCGAAGCGGTCGTGCTCCCTGCCGGAACCCGGCGTTGTCGTCCAGGGTGACCTTGCCGTCGAGCGCGAGCACCCGGCCGTCCGGGGTCAGCACGACCGGGTTGATCTCGGCGAGCGTCGCGTCCTCGTCGGTGAACATGGCCCACAGGCGCTCGGCGAGGATGGCCGCGCCCTCCTGCGCTTCGGCGGGGATCCGTCCGGCCCGGACGATCTCCAGGGCCTTCTCGTGGTTCACGCCGGTGAGCGGGGAGACCGGGATGCGGGCGATCGCGTCCGGGTTGGTGTGCGCCACCTCCTCGATCTCCACGCCGCCCTCGACGGAGCAGATGGACAGGAAGGTGCGGTTCGCCCGGTCCAGCAGGAATGACAGGTAGTACTCGGACTTGATGTCCGTCGCCTCGGCGATCAGCACCCGGTGCACGGTGTGGCCCTTGATGTCCATGCCGATGATGCGCTGGGCCTTCTCAAAGGCGTCGGCGGGGCTCTCGGCCAGCTTCACGCCGCCCGCCTTGCCGCGGCCGCCGATCTTCACCTGCGCCTTGACGACTACTTGGGGGATGCCATCCGCCGCGAACGCGGTGCTGATCTCCCGCGCCTCCTCGGCGGTGTTGGCGACCTTGTCTTTCGGCACCGGAACGCCGTACTCGGCGAAGAGTTCCTTAGCCTGATACTCGAACAGGTCCACTGGGGGTCCGATCTCAGTCCGTAGCTTGCGTCTGAAGATGCCGCCGTGACGAGGCGGCGCTCACAAGCAGCGTAGCCCTTGGCGCGGCCGCGCAGGTCGCTCAGGCTGCCCATGTAAACGCCGATGTGACCTGACTCTCGTCCGCTTGTCAAGGGGATCCAAGCGACGGTGTCAACCCGTTGAACGCGACGGGGACTACGCGTCAAGGGCGGAGTGGCCAAGCACGCATAAGTCAGCGGCTCTTGTCCGGGTGGACGGGTCCGATAGGATCGCGGTTTTTGCGATCGGGCCCGGCGGCACGGATATCGCGGGGTACGGGGGGGTCGTCTGTCAGCGGCTCTTGTCCGGGGGGACGGGTCCGATAGGATCGCGGTTTTTGCGATCGGGCCCGGCGGCACGGACATCGGGGGGTACGGGGGGTCGTCCCCCCGGGAGACAACTGCCGCGGCGTGGCTGCGTGCGTTTTGCCCGTTCCGTTGCCAGGATGGGCATTGTGCGCGCAGTGCCGCCCCGGGAAGACGACTCCCCGCTCCCTTCCCGCAGCGGGCCCTTCCGGGCAGCCGTCGGAACCGGCGCGCAGCCCGGCCTGGTCCTGCTGCCCAACCGTCCCATGCTCATGGCCGGCGGCACGGCCGCGCTCGCGGCGGCGGGCGGCGGCCTCGCGGTGCTGGTCACGCTCACGCTCATCGGCTGGATCACCGCTCCGCACGTGGGGATCGGCGGCGGGCTGGTGGGCGCGCTGCGCTCGGCCGGGCTGCTGTGGCTGGTCGCGCATCACGTCGAGGTCACGGTGCACGGGGTGGGCCGGATCGGCCTGCTGCCCGCTCGGCCTGGTGCTGCTGCCCGGCCGCGCTGATCGAGCGGGCCGGCCGGTGGATGACCCACGAGGGCCACGTGGACAGCCTGCCGCAGGTCGCGCCGGCGGCGCTGTCGATCGCCCTGCCGTACGCGCTGTTCACCGGCGCGGTCGCGCTGGCCAGCAGCAGTTCGGTGGCGATGCCGTCGCTGTGGGAAGCGGCCATGATGGGTTTCCTCATCGCGCTGCTGGCCGGCGGCTTCGGCGCGGCCCGGGCCCTCGCGCCCTGGCGGGGGCTCGCCATGCGGGTGCCGCCGCGGCCCGCGTCGGTGATGCTCGGCATGCTCGCCGCGCTGGCGGCGCTGGCCGTGTGCGGCGCGGTCCTCGGCGCCGCGTCGCTGCTGGTGCACCTGCACGCTTACCGTGCGGCGATCGACGCGCTCGAGCCCGGGGTCGTCGGCTCGGTGCTGCTGCTGCTCGCCAGCATCTGCTACCTGCCCAACTCGATCATCTGGTCGGTCGCCTACCTGCTCGGGACCCGGCTTCTCGTTCGGCGTCGGCACCGCCGTGTCGCCCTCGGGCTCGGCGCTGGGCGCGGTGCCGGCTTTCCCCATGCTCGCGGCGATGCCGGTGGACGCCAGGGCCGCGTTCCCCGCCTGGCTCGGCCTGTTCGTGCTCGCGCTGCCTTACCTGGCCGGCGTGCTCGCCGGGGTGATGACCGTGCGGATCGCGCCCACGCCCTCGCTGGAGGCGGCGCCGCTGTGGGGCCTGCTCACCGGCACGCTGGCCGCCCTGGTCATCGGGGTCGCCGCCCACTTCTCCGGCGGCCCGCTCGGCTCGGGGCGGCTGACGTCGGTCGGCCCGGCCGGCGGTGAGGTCGGGCCTGGTCGCCATCCTTGAGGTCGGCGTGACGGCCGCACTGGCCGCGGGCGCGGCCAACTGGCTGATCCTCCGCCACCACGTGCGCCGCCTGGCCGCCGCCCGCTGCTCCGGAGCGCCGCCGGGGCCGAGACCGGGGCGCTAGTCCCGGCCGTCGGCCAGCCGCGCCGGGTCACCGGGCCGCAGGCGCGGGTCAGCGGCCCGCTGCCCGCGCTGGTCATCGACGAGACCGATGACGCGGGCGGTCACCGCATTCACGTCAACCCGTGGGCCGACGGCGACGCGTGACCTGGTTAGCGGTTGCTGAGCAGTTCACCGGTTGCCGAGCATCGTGAGCCGGCCGTGGAGCGAGTTGTCGAGCTGGTGCTGGCAGGCCTGCTGCTCGGACACCGTGTTGGCCTGGTTCACGCAGTTGGCGTACCGGGTGAGCTGTGCGCCGAAAATCAGGAAGCCGAGCAGCGCGGAGCCGCTGAACAACAATCCGATCGATGCCGAGGACCGTGCCCGCCATGGCGCCGCGCGGCCGGCGGGTTTTCGCTCGCTTCGCCGCCGACATGGACGAGAAGGCGAGCACCAGCGCGATCACCGCGACGACGAACGCGACCGCGGCCACCGTGGCGGCCCGCTGCAGGTTGCCGATCAGCAGCATCGCCAGCAGGCTGAGCACCGCGAGGAACAGCGCGGCCACGCCGCGCTGCTGCAGCCGGGATTCGGCAGGCGGGAGCTGCGGGCGGGGCTCCGGGGGCAGGAACGGCGACCTGGGCGGCGGCGTCGGCCCCGGCGGCGGGCGATCGGTGAGTCTGGCCATCTCGGCAACTATTGTGCCGCACCCGTGGAGGTTAGCGCTCGGATCACCCGGTTAGGGTACTGCCATGAATGCGAGGCTGGTCGTGCTCGTCTCCGGGGCCGGGACGAACCTGCAGGCCCTGATCGACGCGAGCGCGGACCCGGCGTACGGCGCGACGGTGGTCGCCGTCGGCGCCGACCGGGACGGCATCGCCGCACTCGACCGCGCGCGGGCCGCGGGCATCCCGGCGTTCACGCTGAAGGTCGGCGACTTCCCCGCCCGCGAAGCCTGGGACGAGGCCCTGGCCCGCGCCTGCGCGGAGCACCGGCCCGACCTGGTCGTCTGCGCCGGCTTCATGAAGCTGGTGGGCAAGGATTTCCTGGCCAGGTACGCCGGCCGCTGCCTGAACACGCACCCGGCGCTGCTACCGTCGTTCCCCGGCATGTACGGGGTGCGGGACGCGCTCGCGTACGGGGTGAAGGTCACCGGCTGCACGGTGTTCCTGGTGGACGAGGGCGTCGACGCGGGCCCGGTGCTCGCCCAGGCGGCCGTGCCGGTACGCGACGACGATGACGAGGCGGCGCTGCACGAGCGCATCAAGGTCGCCGAGCGGGCACTGCTCGTCGACACGGTCGGCCGGATGGCCCGCGAGGGCTGGTCGGTCAGTGACGACAGGAAGGTAAGGATCGGCAAGTGACCCGGATACCGATCAAGCGGGCCCTGCTCAGCGTCTACGACAAGGCCGGCCTGGCCGAGCTGGCCGCGGCCCTGCACCAGGCGGGCGCGGAGATCGTCTCGACCGGCAGCACGGCGCGGACGATCGAGCAGGCGGGCATCCCCGTCACCAAGGTCGAGGACCTGACCGGGTTCCCCGAGTGCCTCGACGGGCGGGTCAAGACGCTGCACCCGCGCGTGCACGCGGGCCTGCTCGCCGACACCCGCGACGACGGCCACAACCGGCAGCTCACCGAGCTCGGCATCGAGCCGTTCCAGCTGCTGGTGTCTAACCTGTACCCGTTCGAGCAGACGGTCGCCTCCGGCGCCGAGCCGCACGAGATCATCGAGCAGATCGACATCGGCGGCCCGGCCATGGTCCGCGCCGCCGCGAAGAACCACGGCAGCGTCGCGGTGGTGACCAGCCCGGCCCAGTACGCGCAGGTGCTGGCGGCCCTGGCCGACGGCGGCTTCACCGAGCAGCAGCGCCGTCGGCTCGCCGCCGCCGCGTACGCGCACACCGCCGCCTACGACGCGGCCGTCTCCTCCTGGTTCGCCGCCAGCTACGCGCCCGACGAGGTCGCCGAGGAGACCGGCTGGCCCGACCTGGTCGCCCAGGTGTGGCAGCGGTCACGACGCGCTGCGCTACGGCGAGAACCCGCACCAGCGGGCGGCACTCTACGTGGCCAAGGCGGGCGCGGGCGACCCCGGCATCGCGAACGCCGAGGTGCTGCACGGCAAGGCCATGTCCTACAACAACTACGTGGACGCGGACTCCGCCCGCCGGGCGGCCTACGACTTCGCCCAGCCGTGCGTCGCGATCATCAAGCACTCCAACCCGTGCGGCATCGCGATCGGCCCCAACATCGCCGCCGCGCACGCGAAGGCGCTCGCCTGCGACCCGCTGTCCGCCTACGGCGGCGTGGTCGCGGCCAACAGCGTGGTGACCGACGCGATGGCCACCCAGATCATCGACGGGTTCGCCGAGGTGGTCATCGCCCCGGACTTCGACCCGGCCGCGGTGGAGATCCTGACCGGGAAGTGGAAGAACATCCGGCTGCTGCGCTGCCCGCCGCCGCCGTGGGCCGCGGGTGAGGGTAGCGGAGAGAGCACCGTCCGTTCCTCTGAGGCCGATTTTGAATTCCGTCCGATCAGCGGCGGACTGCTCGCGCAGACCTGGGACCGGGTCGACGCGCCGGGCGATGACCCGGCGAACTGGGAGCTGAAGGCGGGGGAGGCCGCCGACGCCGCGACGCTTCGGCGATCTCGCGTTCGCCTGGCGGGCCTGCCGGGCGGTCAAGTCCAACGCGATCCTGCTGGCCGCGGACGGCGCGTCGGTCGGCGTGGGCATGGGACAGGTGAACCGGGTCGACTCGGCCCGGCTGGCTGTGGCGCGAGCCGGAAATCGGGCCGCCGGATCTGTGGCCGCGTCAGACGCGTTTTTCCCTTTTCCCGATGGGTTCGAGATACTGGCCGAGGCAGGGGTCCGCGCGGTGGCTGAACCGGGCGGCTCCATCCGGGACGAAGGCGTGATCGAGGCCGCGCGTGCGGCTGGTGTCACGCTGTACTTCACGGGTGTCCGGCACTTCTACCACTGACGGTGCCCGGGGCCGGGAGCCCTCCTCTGCAGGCGAGCGGGAGAGTACAGGGATGACTGCGCAGATTCTCGATGGCAAGGCGACGGCGGCGGCGGTCAAGGCTGACCTGAAGGAGCGGGTGGCCGCGCTGGCCGCCCGCGGCGTGGTGCCTGGGCTTGGCACGATCCTGGTCGGCGACGACCCGGGCTCGCGCTCCTACGTGGCGGGCAAGCACCGGGACTGCGCGCAGGTGGGCATCGCCTCGATCCGCCGCGACCTGCCGGCCACGGCCTCGCAGGCGCAGGTGGAGGAGGCGGTGGCCGAGCTGAACGAGGACCCGGCCTGCACCGGCTACATCGTCCAGCTGCCGCTGCCGTCCGGGCTTGACGAGCTGGCCGTGCTCAACCAGATCGACCCGGCCAAGGACGCGGACGGGCTGCACCCGGTCAACCTGGGCAAGCTGGTGCTTGGCGAGACGGCGCCGCTGCCGTGCACCCCGCACGGCATCGTGGTGCTGCTGCGCAAGTACGGCGTGGAGCTGGCCGGCGCGGAGGTGACCGTGGTGGGCCGCGGCATCACCGTGGGCCGCGCGCTCGGGCTGCTGCTCACCCGCCGGTCGGAGAACTCGACCGTGACGCTCTGCCACACCGGGACCAAGGACCTGGCCGCGCACACCCGGAACGCCGACATCGTGGTGGTGGCGGCCGGGCGGGCCGGCCTGCTGACCGCGGACATGGTCAAGCCGGGCGCGGCGGTGCTCGACGTGGGCATCACCAGGACCGATGCTGGTCTCGTCGGCGACGTCGCGCCTGACGTGGCCGCGGTGGCCGGCTGGGTCGCGCCGAACCCCGGCGGGGTGGGGCCGATGACCCGCGCGATGCTGCTCGCTAATGTGGTGGAGACGGCCGAGCGCCGGTAGTCACCCGGGGGGCGCGGAATGCGCGGCTACTGACGAGTAACATAGGCTCCGTGATGCCGGAGTCGGACACTCTAGAAGGGCAGCGTTGTCCATGAACATCGTCGTCTGCGTTAAGCAGGTGCCGGACACCGAGGTGGAGCGCACGCTCAAGCCGGATGACAACACGCTGGACCGGGCCGCCGTCGACGGGGTCATCAACGAGCTCGACGAGTACGCGATCGAGGAAGGCGCTGAAGATCGCGGAGGCGCACGGCGGCGAGGTGACGATCCTGACGATGGGCCCGGACAAGGCGGCGGACTCGATCCGCAAGGCGCTGTCCATGGGTGCGGACAAGGCCGTGCACGTGCTGGACGACGCGCTGGCCGGGTCGGACGCGCTGGCCACGTCGCTCGCGCATCGCCGAGGCGCTCAAGCGGGTCGGGTTCGACCTGGTGGTCTTCGGCTCGGAGTCGACCGACGCGCGGACCGGGGTGGTGCCGGCCATGGTCGCCGAGCGCCTCGGCGTGCCGCAGCTGACGCTGGCGGCGAAGGTCGACATCTACGGGACGGACGTGACGATCCGCCGGATGACCGACGACGGCTACGCGGTGGTGACGGCGTCGCTGCCCGCGGTGGTGTCGCGTGGTCGAGAAGATCAACGAGCCGCGCTACCCGTCGTTCAAGGGGATCATGGCGGCGAAGAAGAAGCCGGTGCAGACGCTGACGCTCGCCGACCTGGGCCTCGACGCGGGCTCGGTCGGCCTGGCCGGCGCGGCCTCGTGGGTGGAGGACTTCGCGGCGCGGCCGCCGCGGGCGGCCGGCGTGATCGTCAAGGACGAGGGCGACGGCGGCGTCGAAGGCGGCCGAGTTCCTGGTCGAGCGCAAGTTCATCTGAGGAGGGCTGGGACATGGCTGAGGTACTGGTCCTCGTCGAGCACGCGACGGCGAGGTCAAGAAGGTCACCCTGGAGCTGCTGACCGCCGCCCGCCGGCTGGGCGCGCCGTCGGTGGTGTGGACGGGGCCGGGCGCGGAGGCGCGCAGGCCCGGCTGGCCGAGTACGGCGCGGAGAAGGTCTACGTGGCCGACTCGGCGGACTTCGCCGACTACGTGGTCGCGCCGGCGGCCGAGCTGCTGGCCGCGCTGGTGAGCGAGAAGTCCCCGGTCGCGGTGCTGGTCGCCGGGACGACCGAGGGCAAGGAGATCGCCGGGCGGCTGGCGGTCAAGACCGGCTCCGGCGTGCTGACCGACGCGGTCGACGTGACCGCGGGCGACAGTGGCCCGGTGGCAGAGCACGCCAACTTCGGCGGCGCGATCACCGTCCACGCCACCGTGCGCAAGGGCACCCCGATCGTCGCGGTGCGGCCCGAACGCGGTCGAGGCCGAGGCCGTCCGGCGCGCGCCGCCGAGATCGAGCCGGTGGCGTTCACCGCCTCGGACGCGGCCAAGACGGCGAAGATCACCGAGCGCGTGGTGGCGGAGAAGGGCGAGCGGCCGGACCTGACCGAGGCGCAGATCGTGGTCTCCGGCGGCCGTGGCACCGGCTCGGAGGAGGGCTTCAAGATCATCGAGAAGCTCGCCGACGCCCTCGGCGCGGCCGTCGGCGCCTCCCGCGCGGTGACCGACGCCGGCTGGTACCCGCACCAGTTCCAGGTCGGCCAGACCGGCAAGACCGTGTCGCCGCAGCTGTACGTGGCGGTCGGGATCTCCGGCGCGATCCAGCACCGGGCCGGCATGCAGACCTCCAAGACGATCGTCGCGATCAACAAGGACGCCGAGGCCCCGATCTTCGAGATCGCCGACTTCGGCGTGGTCGGCGACCTGTTCACCGTCGTCCCGCAGCTCATCGACGAGATCACCAAGCGCAAGGGGTGACCAGGCGGCTGACGCCTTTCCGCTGCGGCGGCCCCCTCGCGGGGCAGGCAGCGAACGCTCCCGGTTTGCTCGGTTAGTCTTAAGGGTGCCATGAGTACTAGCCCGGTCGTTTACCTCGACCATGCCGCCACGACGCCGATGCTCCCCGAGGCCATCGCGGCGATGACCGAGGAGCTCGCGCAGCTCGGTAACCCGTCGTCGCTGCACGCGGCCGGGCGGCGCGCGCGCCGCGTGGTCGAGGAGTCGCGCGAGCAGCTCGCCGAGGTGTTCGGCGCGCGGGCCAGCGAGGTGATCTTCACCAGCGGCGGCACCGAGGCGGACAACCTGGCCGTGAAGGGCCTGTTCTGGGCCCGGTGCTCGGCCGACGACCAGCGGAGGCGGATCCTGACCACCGCCGTCGAGCACCACGCCGTCTTCGACTCCGTGCGCTGGCTGTGCGACTCGCGCGGCGCCCGCGCCGACTGGCTCGCCGTGGACGAGCAGGCGCTCGTCCACGCCGACGTGCTGCGCGCCGCGCTGGCCGCCGACCCGGCCGGCGCCGCGGTGGTCAGCATCATGTGGGCCAACAACGAGGTGGGCACCGTCCAGCCGGTGGCGTCGCTGGCCGCTGTGGCGCACGAGTTCGGCGTGCCGTTCCACACCGACGCGGTGCAGGCGGCGGCGCAGCTCCCGGTCGACTTCTCCGCTTCGCGGCGCGGACGCGATGACGGTCACCGCGCACAAGCTCGGCGGCCCGGTCGGGGTCGGCGCGCTGATCATCGCCAAGGGCCTGGCCCCCGTCCCGGTGCTGCACGGCGGCGGCCAGGAGCGCGACATCAGGTCGGGCACCCTGGACGTCCCGGCGATCCGGGCCTTCGCGGTGGCCGCGGTCAGCAGCGCGGAGCGGCGCACGCTTGAGGCCAAGCGGGTGGCCGCGCTCCGCGACGACCTGATCCGCCAGGTGCTGCTCGCGGTGCCCGACGCCGTGCTGAACGGCCCGCCGCCCGGCCAGGACCGGCTGCCGGGCAACGCGCACTTCTCCTTCCCCGGCTGCGAGGGCGACGCGCTGCTCCTGTTGCTCGACGCGCGGGGCATCGCCTGCTCCACCGGCTCCGCCTGCACCGCCGGGGTGGCCGAGCCGAGCCACGTGCTGCTGGCGATGGGCGCCGACGAGTCCAGGGCCCGGGGCTCGCTGCGGTTCTCCCTCGGCCACACCACCACCCCCGATGACGTGGACGCGCTCGGCGCCGCGATCGGCGAGGCGGTTACCCGCTCCCGCCGCGCGTCCGCTCACTGACCGCTTACCGGGCCACCGCGCCCCGCCCCGGTGCGCCACCCGCGCGCCGGGATCCAGGCGCGCCACCCGCGCCCGATCCCGGATAACCTGAAGGGGTTATGGGGCTCCGGGTTCTTGCCGCCATGTCCGGCGGCGTCGATTCCGCCACCGCGGCGGCGCGCGCGGTCGACGCCGGTCACGAGGTGACCGGCGTTCACCTGGCGCTGTCGTCCAACCCGCAGTCCTACCGGACCGGCGCCCGCGGCTGCTGCACCATCGAGGACGCGCGTGACGCCCGCCGGGCCGCCGACGTGATCGGCATCCCGTTCTACGTCTGGGACATGGCCAGCGGTTCGCCCGCGACGTGGTGGACGACTTCGTCGCCGAGTACGCGGCCGGGCCGCACCCCCAACCCGTGCCTGCGCTGCAACGAGAAGATCAAGTTCGAGGCGGTGCTCGACCGGGCGCTCGCCCTCGGCTTCGACGCGGTCTGCACCGGCCACTACGCCCGCGTCTCCGCCGACGGCGCGCTGCGCCGCGCCGCCGACCCGGGCAAGGACCAGTCCTACGTGCTGGCCGTGCTGAATCGCGAGCAGATCGCGCATGCGCTCTTCCCGCTCGGGGACACGCCGAAGGCCGAGGTCCGCGAGGAGGCCCGGTCCCGCGGCCTGCTGGTCGCGGACAAGCCCGACAGCCACGACGTCTGCTTCATCGCCGATGGCGACACCCGCGGCTTCCTGTCTCGCAGGCTCGGCGCGGAGCCGGGCCCGGTGGTCGACGCCGACGGCGCCGTCCTCGGCACGCACGAGGGGGCCTTCGGCTTCACCATCGGCCAGCGCAAGGGCCTGCGCTTGGACCGTCCGGCCGCGGACGGGCGGCCGCGTTACGTGCTGTCCATCGAGCCGGTGTCCAACACGGTCACCGTCGGGCCCGCCGAGGCACTCGGGGTCCGCGAGATCACCGCGATCCGGCCGGTGTGGACCGGCTGTGAGCCGCCCCTGACGACCGGTCGAGTGCCTGGTGCAGCTGCGCGCCCACGGGGAGGTGCACCAGTGCACGGCCCAGGTGTCCGGGGACGAGGTGCACATCTACCTCAGCGGCCCGGCCCGCGGCGTGGCAGCCGGCCAGGCGGCGGTCCTGTACGACGGCGACACGGTGCTGGGCAGCGCCACCATCGCGGCCACCCGCTGAACGCGAGCCGGCTGGCCGGCCACCGGCTGAACCGGCCCGGGAAGCGATCCGGCGCCGCCCGGAGGCGGCGCCGGCATGATGGCCCTACCCCGCGAAGCGGGGGTCGTAGTGCTCGTAGCGGTACTGCAACGAGGGGCGTGCGTGGAACTTGGCCATGGCACCTCCTCCGGTGTCGGAGTGCTTCCTCTTGGTCCCCGTCATTCTCTCGGGTAACAGGCCCAAACGTCCGGCCCCCCGCAACCCGCCCGCCGGGGAGGGCGGGAGCATGTGCGGGCCTCAGCCCTCGGGTTCCTCGTCGTAGCGCGGGTCGGGCAGGTCGTCCCCGACGTCGACGATGAACTGGTTCCGGTCGGCGGGAAAGAGCGTCACCGTCAGCCGCATGGGTTTCTTGTGCTGATCGAACGCGGTACGGAAGATCTCGATGATCGTGGCGTCGTGACCGATCTTGAAGAACATCTGCTCGGCCGTGGTCGGCACCCGGGCCGTGATCCAGTCGCGGTAGCCGATCTGGTGCACGTCGAGCGTCTCGGACAGGTACCTGACCGTCCCCTCGGGGATGTCATCCGCCATGAGCAGCCGGGACGCGCCGTCGGTAATGAACTGGAACGGGTAGTACGAGGTCTCAAGGGACCAGGGGATGCCGTCGATGTACCGCTGCCGGCGGCGGCTGACCACGTGCGTGCCCGGCGCGATGCGTAGCCGCCTGGCCACCTCGGCGGGCGGCGCGAGGACCCCGACCTCCGGCGCTGTCACCTCGGGCCTGCGGTGCACGTCGCTGACCGCTGACAGGTAAGTGGCCGTGTCGCCGCCGAGGCCGGTCTTCGGGTCCGCGGTCAGCACGGTGACGAACGGGTCGATCCGCGTGGTCACGAACGTGCCCTGGCCGGGCCTGGTCTCGATGAGGCCCTGGCTGATCAGGCGCTTGATCGCGTCTCTGATCGTGTTCCGCGACGCTCCGTACCGCTCCCGCAGGTCGAGTTCGGTCGGCAGCTGGCTCTCCGGCGCCAGCGCCCCGTCGTCGATCTGCTGCCTTAGGTCTTCGGCGATGCGCTGGTACATCGGCTGTCGCTGAGCCATGCCCCTCCCTCGCTGGTCGGTCCCTGAAATCAGCCTATACCTGCGGTTGGGATGTGTGGTATGAGCGGATGCGTTGGTCCTAGCCCATCGTGTCCGATGGGCCGGACTTTAACGATTGTTTGCCGGTTAATGGGTGGTTTGCCGCCGCTGGCCCGTGGTAAAAACGTTCTATCGGTCCCAAAGGTTGGGATGGCTAGAATCAGTTGGATCAACCAACTGTTTTAGTCCGTACCACCCGACAGGGGCGGGACCTAACAAGGGGAGCCGCGACGCAGCGGCAGGAATCGGAGGCCGTCATGGCCGCTCTCATCACCATCGCGATCGTCGCCGGCGTCGCCGCACTGCTGTTCGTCGGCTACCTCTGGCTCTGCCTGGCGATGGGCCGCGAGGACCGGACCAAGGGGTCGCTCCGGTCCGACGCGACCAGCCCCTCCGCGCGCAGCGCCCGCAAGCTGGTTGGCCTCAGCGGGTCGAAGGGGGAGTAGGCCCGCCGGCGGCCGGTGACCGGCACCGTCGTGCGCCCGCTCGCGGGGGCCGGGCCGCTAAGCTCGACAGCGTGGCCGAAAAGCAAGCGTTTCCCTGGGCTCCCGGGTCCGCGACCGGGGTTGGCTCGATGCCGGGCGAGAACCCGCTGGAGGCGGCGCGGGTGATCGCCGGGGAGCTGCCCGGCCTGCCGCACCTGGCCGAGCTGCCGGCCCGCGGCCCGGGTGCGGACATCACCGGACGTACCGCTGGAATGCTGGTGGAGATCCCGGTCGAGCTGGCCGGGCCGCGCGGCTGGCGGGTCACCGAGCGGCCCGGGCGCGATGTGCGCCGGGCCAGGTCGCTGCTCTCCAGCGACCTGGACGCGATGGAAGAGGTACTGGACGGGTACGCCGGGCCGCTCAAGGTGCAGCTGGCCGGGCCGTGGACGCTGGCCGCGACGATCGAGCAGCCGCGCTCGCTCAATCCGGCGCTCGCCGACCCCGGACTGGTCGCCGACCTGACCTCCTCGCTGGCCGAAGGGGTCGCCGTGCACGTCGCCGAGGTGGCCAAGCGGGTCCCCGGGGCGGTACTCCTGGTGCAGCTGGACGAGCCCGCGCTGCCGGCCGTGCTGCGCGGCGCGGTGCCCACCGCGAGCGGCTTTTCCCGGGTGCGTCCGGTCGAGGAGGAGGTACTCCGGGACCGGCTGCGCGAGGTGCTGACCGCGACACGCGCCTACACGGTGGTGCACTGCTGTGCCGCGGGCTACCCGTTCGGCATAATCACCGGGGCGGGGGCCGACGCGGTGTCATTCGACATGTCCCTGCTCAAGGCGGCCGACTATGACGTGCTTGCGGAGATCACCGAGGCGGGCAAGGGCCTGTTCGCGGGCGTGGACCCGCCCGCTGGTCAGGGGCCGCGCGGTGCTCGCGGCCCGCGGGGTGCGGGCGGTGACCCTGACGGGGGAGAAGAACGGCGGCGGGCGACGCCAGCCGGCACCGCGAAGGCCGTCGGGGAGGTGTGGCGGAGGATGGGGCAGCCTCCGGCCCGGTGCGCGGAACAGGTCGTGGTCACCCCGGCCTGCGGGCTCGCCGGTGTCTCACCGGACCGGGCGCGGGAGGTGCTGCGGTGGTGCGGGGAAGCGGCGGCGATCCTGCCGGAGATGATGGGAGAGCAGGCGTGAACGGGCGCAGCGATCTGGCCGAGGCCAGGCAGCGGCACGCGGAGCTGAGCGAGAAGCTGCTCGACGCGCAGTACCGCTACCACGTGCTCGACTCGCCGACCATCGCCGACGCCGAGTACGACCGCGACCTGCGCACGCTGACCGAGATCGAGGAGCGGTTCACCGAGCTGCGCACGCCGGACTCGCCGACACAGAAGGTCGGCGGCATGATTTCCACGCTGTTCACCCCGGTGACCCACCTGGAGCGGCTGCTCAGCCTGGACAACGTCTTCTCGGCGGAGGAGTTCGGCTCGTGGGCCGAGCGGGCGGCGAAGCTCGGCGGCACCGGCCCCTACCTGTGCGAGCTGAAGATCGACGGGCTGGCCATCGACCTCGTCTACGAGCGGGGCCGCCTGGCCAGCGCCGCGACCCGCGGTGACGGCCGGACCGGCGAGGACGTCACGCTGAACGTCAAGACGATCAAGTCAATCCCGGCCCGCCTGGCCGGGGACGACGTGCCCGAGCTGATCGAGGTGCGCGGGGAGGTGTTCCTGCCCGCGCACGCGTTCGAGCGGCTCAACGCCACGCTGCAGGAGGCGGGCAAGCCCGCCTTCGCCAACCCGCGCAACGCGGCCGCCGGATCTCTGCGGCAGAAGGACCCGCGGGTCACGGCCTCCCGCGCGCTGGACGCGATCGTGCACGGCATCGGCCGCGTGGTGGGCACGGCGGACGAGCAGCCCGGTACGGCGGCCGAGGACGGGGCCATCACCGGGTCCGCGGCCGGCCCGAGCGAGGCCGGGCACCTGGAGGGCGCGCCCGACACGCAGTCCGGCTGGTACGAGCGGTTGCGCGGGTGGGGGCTGCCGGTCAGCGACCGCTACAAGGTCGTCGGTGAGCTGGACGAGGTCCGCGACTACATCGACTACTACGCCGACCCCGGGCACCGGCATGAGCCGCCGTACGAGATCGACGGCGTGGTGGTGAAGATCGACCCGATCGAGACGCAGACGGCGATGGGCGCGACCAGCCGGGCGCCGCGCTGGGCGATCGCCTACAAGTACCCGCCGGAGGAGGTCACCACCACGCTGCTCGACATCCGCGTGGGCGTCGGCCGGACCGGGCGGGTCACCCCGTTCGCGGTGATGACCCCGGTGAAGGTCAGCGGCTCGACCGTGGACCGCGCCACCCTGCACAACGAGGACGAGGTCAAGCGCAAGGGCGTGCTGATCGGCGACACGGTGATCTTGCGCAAGGCCGGGCGAGGTCATCCCCGAGGTCGTCGGGCCGGTGGCCGACCTGCGCACCGGGCAGGAGCGAGAGTTCCAGTTCCCCCGGCAGTGCCCCGAGTGCGGGACGCCGCTGGGCCGGGACGAGGGCGAGGTGGACTGGCGCTGCCCGAACAACCGGGCCTGCCCGGCGCAGCTGCGCGAGCGGCTGTTCTACCTCGCCTCGCGCAGCGCGCTGGACATCGAGGCGCTCGGCTACGAGGCGGTCGTCGCGCTGCTGTCCGACGGCCTGGTCGGCGACGAGGGCGACCTGTTCGACCTGACCGACGAGCAGCTGGCGGGCAGCCCGTTCTTCGTGAACAAGGCCGGCGGGCTCAAGCTGGTCGCGCACGCGTTGCTGGCTAACCTGGAGGAGGCCAAGACCAGGCCGCTGTGGCGGATCATCGTCGCCCTGTCTATCAGGCACGTCGGCCCGACGGCCGCGCGGGCGCTGGCCGAGGCGTTCGGCTCGCTCGACGCGATCGCCGAGGCGTCGCCGGACGCGCTGGCGATCGTGGACGGGGTGGGGCCGACGATCGCCGCCTCCGTGGTGGAGTGGTTCACCGTCGACTGGCACCGGGCGATCGTGGACAAGTGGCGGGCGGCCGGCGTCCAGCTGGAGACGCCCGGCTTCGACCCGTCGGCAGCCGCCGGGCGGCTGCTGGCCGGCGTCAACGTGGTCATCACCGGGACGCTGCCCACCTACAGCCGAGACGATGCCGCCGAGGCGGTCCGCGCGGCCGGCGGCAAGGTCACCGCGTCGGTGTCGAAGAAGACCAGCTTCGTGGTGGCCGGCGAGAACGCGGGCTCCAAGTACGACAAGGCCGTGGAGCTCGGCATACAGATCCTGGACGAGCCCGCCTTCCAGCGGCTGCTGCGAAGGCGGGCCCGACGCGGTAGCCGGCTCACCCGCTGCGGGCGGCTGACCGACGCGGCCCGCTACGCCAGGCGTTCCTGGATCAGTTCCCTGACCCGGGCGGCGTCCGCCTTGCCCCGGGTGGCCTTCATGACCGCGCCGACCAGGACGCCGGCCGCCTGGCACCTTGCCGTCGCGGATCTTCGCCACCACGTCCGGGTTGGCCGCGATGGCCTCGTCGATCGCGGCGGTCAGCGCGGAGTCGTCGCTGACGACGGCGAGGCCGCGGGCGGCGACCACCTCGTCCGGCGTGCCCTCGCCGTCGAGCACGCCCTCGATGACCTGGCGGGCGAGCCGGTCGTTGAGCGTGCCCGCTGCGACCAGCTCGCGCCACCCGGGCCACGTCGGCCGGGGTGATCGGCAGCTCGCGACACCTCGATGCCCGCGTCGTTGGCCCGCCGGGCCAGCTCGCCCAGCCACCACTTGCGGGCGTCGGCCGCCGACGCGCCGGCCGCGACGGTCGCCTCCACCGGCGTCCAGGGCCCCGGCGTTGCGCAGCGCCTCGAACTCCAGCTCCGACAGCGACCACGACTCGATCAGCCGGGCGCGCCGGGCCGACGGCAGCTCGGGCAGCGACGCCCTGATCGTCTCCACCCAGTCCGCGGCCGGGGCCACCGGCACCAGGTCGGGCTCGGGGAAGTAGCGGTAGTCCTGCGCCTCTTCCTTCGAGCGGCCCGAGGTGGTCACCCCGGTGTCCTCGTGGAAGTGCCGGGTCTCCTGGATGATCCGGCCGCCCTCGTCGAGCACCTCGGCCTGGCGCTCGACCTCGGAGCGGACCGCCCGCTCGACCGAGCGCAGCGAGTTCACGTTCTTGGTCTCGGTCCGCGTCCCCCAGGTGCCAGACCCGATGAGCGAGATCGACGTGTTCACGTCGCAGCGCATCGAGCCCTCCTCCATCCGCACGTCGGAGACGTCGAGCGTGCGCAGCACGTCGCGCAGCTCGGTGACGTACGCGCGGGCGACCTCGGGGGCGAGGAAGCCGGTGCCCGGCACCGGCTTGGTGACGATCTCGACCAGCGGGATCCCGGCCCGGTTGTAGTCGACCAGCGAGTACTCGGCGCCCTGGATCCGCCCGGTCGCGCCGCCGACGTGCAGCGACTTGCCGGTGTCCTCCTCCAGGTGCACCCGCTCGATGCCGACCCGGACGGTCTTGCCGCCGACGGCCACGTCGAGGTAGCCCTCGGTGCACAGCGGCTCGTCGTACTGGGAGATCTGGAAGTTCTTCGGCATGTCCGGGTAGAAGTAGTTCTTCCGCGCGAACCGGCACCATGAGGCGATCGAGCAGTTCAGCGCCAGGCCGATCTTGATCGCGTACTCGATGGCCTTCTCGTTCACCGTGGGCAGCGAGCCGGGCAGGGCGAGGCAGACCGGGCAGG
The DNA here is from genome assembly GCA_963748785.1 of uncultured Actinomycetota bacterium. Lineage (GTDB taxonomy): Bacteria > Actinomycetota > Actinomycetes > Streptosporangiales > Streptosporangiaceae > Trebonia. The sequence goes on from CAVVKP010000015.1 coordinate 197,706, forward strand.
TGTGGGTGTTCGGCTCCGCGCCGAACGTCGTGATGCAGCCGCAGAACATCTTGGTCCGCGTGCCCAGCTCGACGTGCGTCTCCAGCCCGAAGACCGGCTCGTACTTCTGGAGTGCGGCCTCGTAGGTGGTGCTCATCAGTCCTGTGCCCCCCGTTCGCCTGCAAACCAAGGCTCACTCAGGAGTGCCGCCTCGTAGGTGACGGTCATCGCGCCAGTCCCTTCGCCTCGTCGAGCAGCGGGTGCCCCCGCCGCTCGGTGAATGCCGCCTCGACCGCCGCGGCCACCCGGTAGAGCCGGTCGTCGGCCAGCGGCGGCGCCATGACCTGCAGGCCGACCGGCAGGCCGTCCTCGGGGGACAGGCCGACCGGCACGGAGATCGCCGCGTTGCCCGCGAGGTTGGACGGGATCGTGCACAGGTCGGCCAGGTACATCGCCATCGGGTCGTCGGCCCGCTCGCCGATGTCGAACGCGGTGGTCGGCGTCGGCGGCGAGATGAGCACGTCCACCTGGGCGAACGCCGCCTCGAAGTCCCGGATGATCAGCGTGCGCACCTGCTGCGCCTTGCCGTAGTAGGCGTCGTAGTAGCCGCTGGACAGCGCGTGCGTGCCCAGCATGATCCGCCGCTTGACCTCGGCGCCGAAGCCGGCCGCGCGGGTTGCCGCCATGACCTCCTCGGCGGAGCCGCCGCCCGCCCGCAGCCCGTAGCGCATCCCGTCGAACCGGGCCAGGTTGGACGACACCTCGCTCGGCGCGATCAGGTAGTAGGCGGGCAGCGCGTACTTGAAGTGCGGGCAGCTGACCTCGGTGACCTTCGCGCCCAGCGACTCGAGCAGCTCGACCGTCTCGGTGAACCGGGTCATCACGCCCGGCTGGTAGCCCTCGCCGGAGAACTCGGAGACGATGCCGATCCGCAGGCCGGCCACGTCACCGTGCCTGGCCGCCTCGACCACCGGCGGCACCGGCGCGTTGATGGACGTGGAGTCCATCGGGTCGTGCCCGGACATGACCTCGTGCAGCAGCGCGGCGTCGAGCACGGTCCGCCCGAACGGGCCCGGCGTGTCCAGGGACGAGGCGAACGCGACCACCCCGTACCGCGAGCTGCCGCCGTAGGTCGGCTTGGTCCCGACCACGCCGCACACCGCGGCGGGCTGGCGGATCGAGCCGCCGGTGTCGGTGCCCAGCGCGAGCGGCGCCTCGAAGGCGGCCACGGCGGCGGCCGAGCCGCCCGAGGAGCCGCCCGGCACCTTGGCCAGGTTCCACGGGTTCCGGCTCGGGCCGAACCCGGAGTTCTCGGTGGAGGAGCCCATCGCGAACTCGTCCATGTTGGTCTTGCCGATGAGGACGGCGCCCGCCTCGCGCAGCCGGCGTGGTCACGGTGGACTCGTACGGCGGCACCCAGCCCTGCAGGATCTTCGACCCGCAGGTGGTCGGCATCCCGGCGGTGGCGAACAGGTCCTTGACCGCGACCGGCACGCCGGCCAGCGGGCCGAGCCGCTCCCCGGCCGCGCGCCTGCGGTCGACCTCCCGGGCCTGCGCCAGGGCGGCGTCCCCGGCCACGTGCAGGAACGCCCGCACGTCGGCGTCGACCGCGGCGATCCGGTCCAGGTGCGCGGTGGTGATCTCCTGCGGCGGACGCCTCGCCGGCGGCCACCGCGGCGGCCAGCTCGGCCGCCGTCTTCCTGATCAGCTCACTCATGAGACCTCCTCGCTGGCGCTCGTCGGCCGCATTCGCGGACGCCCAGTGCTTACTGATTCGCTCGCAAGCTCGCTCATTGCTACTCCTCGACCAGGATCTTCGGGACCTTGAACCGCTGCAGCTCCACGGCGGGCGCGCCGGAGAGCGCCTGCTCGGGGGTGAGGCAGGGCACCGGCTCGTCGGCCCGGAACACGTTGGTCAGCCCGGTCGCGTGCGTCGTCGGGGGGATGCCGTCCGCCGCGACCTCCTGCACCTGGGCGACCGCCGCGATGATCTGGTCGAGCTGCGGGGCAAGGTGGTCGAGCTCTTCGTCGCTGAGCGCGAGCCGGGACAGCCGGGCCAGGTGAGCGACCTCGTCGCGGGTAATCGGCATGGCCTCCATCCTAGGGCGGACGAGGGAGCGACTCGTCAGCGTTTGGCCCGCCCCGGGGCGAACCGGAGTGACCGGCTGGCGCGGTCGCGTGTCGGTTGGCGGTTTACCCCGGCCGCCTCCGTACTGTTGCTGTGGCTATTCATTACCCTCCGCAGTCAATTCATCATCCTCCGTTACGACGGGACGACCATGACCAGACCTAGCAGGGTCATCGCCGCCGCGGCGCTGGCCGCGACGACGATCATCGTGGCCGCGGCCGGGACCGCCGCGCACGCCAGCGGCCGGCCCGACGGCCGGCCGGGCCCGGCCGTCGCGACCGTTCCCGGCAGCGTCGCGCCGTTCGCCACCGCGAGCCAGGTGACCGGCGCCGTTCCCGGCGGCGAGCCGGCTGACGATACAGCTCTGGCTGGCACCGCAGACCGCGGCGGCCGAGCGGTACGCCGCCGCGGCCGCCACCCCGGGCAGCCCGGCTCGTTCCGGCGGTTCCTCTCCCCGGCCGCGTACACCGCGCGGTTCGGCGCCACCGCCGCCACGGCGGCCAGCGTCGGAGCGTGGCTGCGGTCCGCCGGCTTCACCGGCGTCAGCCGCCGACGCCGGCCGTGACTACGTGCAGGCCAGCGCGCCGGTCTCGACGATCGACCGGCGCTCGAAGGTCCAGCATGCAGTACTACCGGGCCGACCGCCGCCGCCAGCGCCGGGCGCTACCAGCTGCGGGCCAACGACCGCCCGGTCTCGCTGCCCGCCTCGATCGCCGGGCACGTGCTCGGCGTCACCGGCCTGGACAACGCGGCGCCGGCCACCTACGCCCGGGCGGGTAACCCGGCGAAGGCGGCCGCGCCCGCCGCGGCCAGCCGTCGTTCGCCTGCTCGCAGTGGTACCTGCAGCACTACGCGACCGGCCTGCCCAAGCTCTACGGCGCTACCAAGTTCCCGACGGTCATCTGCGGCTACACGCCGCAGCAGCTGCGCCGGGCCTACGGCTACGGCGCGGCCGAGCACCGGCACCGGCGTCACCGTCGCCCTGGTCGAGGACGGCCTGGCCCCGGACATGTTCCAGACCCTGCAGCAGTACGCCACGGCGCACGAGCATCCAGGCGCCGTCGGCGGCGCGGTACGCCGAGCTGTCGCTCGGCCGCGGCGACGCCTGCGGCGACCCGTTCAACGTCGAGGAGCAGATGGACGTCGAGGCCGTCCTACGACCTGGCGCCGACGGCCAGCCAGCTCGTGGTCGGCGGCGACTCGTGCGACGACGGGGCCTACGGGCTCCAGTCGCTCTACGACGCCGACCTGGCCGTACTCAACGGCGCCGGCGGCCACCCGCTGGCCCGGTCGTGTCGAACTCCTGGGAGGCCGGCGACGAGGCCGTGCCCGGCCAGCCAGCTGCAGGTCGAGCACGCCTACCTGGTCCGGGCGGCGGCGGAGGGGGTCACCATGCTCTTCTCCGCGGGCGACCAGTCCGGCGTCGAGGTCCCGTCGAGCGACCCGTACGCGACCGCGGTCGGCGGCACCACGCTGGCCATCGGCCACGACAACCCCCGGCTGTTCGAGACCGGCTGGTCGACCGGGATCTCCGCGGCGGGCGGCGGCAAGTGGCACTTCCAGGGGGAGCAGGGCGCGTCGGGCGGCGGGCCGAGCCTGCTGTGGCAGCAGCCCGCCTACCAGCACGGGCGTGGTGCCCGCCTCGCTGGCCAGGGCGCCGGGTAACCGGGGCGGCCTGGTCCGCGCCGTCCCGGACGTCAGCGCGGACGCCGACCCGTACACGGCGATGGCCGTCGGCATGCTGAGCCTCGACGACTCGGGCAACGTGACCGGGTACTTCGAGCAGTCGGTCGGCGGCACCAGCCTGGCCACGCCGCTGGTCGCGGGCCTGGTGGCCGACGCCGAGCAGGGGCAGCGCTCGTTCGGCTTCCTCAACCCGGCCCTGTACAAGCTGGCCAGGACGGCGGCGTTCAACGACCCGAAGCCGCTGCACGGCAACACCGCGTCGAAGTACCGGGGGGTCGCCTGCGACACGGACATCTGTGGCACGCTCTCGCTGACCACGTTCGACGACCAGAACTGGTCGATGGCGGGCTACGACGGTCAGGTGACCGCGCCCGGGTACGACACCATGACCGGGATCGGCACGCCGAACGGCCAGAAGTTCATCGCCGCCCTGCGCGGCCTGTAGCCGACGGCCGCTAGCGGCCGCCGGGCAGCGAACGGTCCCGGGACTCGTTCCGGTCGGGAGCCGTCCTGGGCCGCCCTGGTTATGACTTCGACTTCGGCAGCGGCCGCACCGTGGTGGTGTCGTGGATCCAGGCCCAGATCACCTGGGCCGCGGACGGGAAGCTGACCGGCGGCCGCGGGTAACTGTGCACGCCCGCGGTGTAGACCGCGAAGCTGACGCTCGAACCGCCCAGGCAGTCCGTCCAGGTGGTCAGGGTCATGTTCCCCTGGTGCGAGCTGACCGACTTGTCCGAGCACTGGTCGACCTGGCGCAGGTCGGTGTTCTGGACCAGCGCGGCGGGCGTTTCCCGGAAATTGCCCTTCTCGCCCGTGCTAAACGGCACGTCCGTGTCGTCGGTGGACGACACCTGGAGGATCTTCTGCGGGACGGCGATGTCGCACCACTTCTGCGGGTCCGCCTTGACCACCGCGGTGCCGTCGAACAGCAGCGGGTCCTGGCAGGCGAGCGTGTAGGCGAGGCGCCCGCCGTTGCTGTAGCCCATCAGGTAGATGGGGCGCTCGTTGCCCGGATCGACCCGCTTCACCAGGGCCTGGATGAAGCCGACGTCGTTCACGGCGGCCTGGGCCGCCCAGGAACAGCAGCCGATCGCGTTCCACGACTCCCGGTAGGCCAGCGGGTAGACAAGTTCCGCGTCGCCCGCCTGCACGTAGGGGGTGAGCCCGTCTCGGGCGATCTCCTGGTCCGGCTCGGAGTTGAGGCCGGACAGCATCATGATGATCGGCGCCGACGCGGGCAGCGCCTGCTTGGCCGGGCGTGAGGACGGTGTAGCTCCGGGTCAGGTCGCCCACCTGGATCGAGCGAGGTCGTGGTGTTCATCGTGCGGTTGACCACGCTGACGACGTGGGCCGCGGTGATCGACCCGGCGACCGCCACGACCACGACGCGCGAGGCGCGATGACGCCAGGCGCCGGGAGACGCGCGCGGCCCCGGCGGCGATCTTGTCCCCGATCTTGTCCAGCGCCCGGTCGGTCGCCTGGCCGAGCCGGAACTTGCGCTTCGGCCTCCACTCGCGCCCGGTGAGCAGCAGGCTGACCGGGGTGCGCCGCACCGCCGAGGCCAGCACCCAGCTCACGGCGTAGATGAGCGGCACCGCGATGAACAGCAGCACCAGCACTTCGATGCTGGAGTGGCTGCAGCCGGTGCAGGGCACCGAGTAGCCCGCCGTCGGCTCCCAGGTAGCTCGACCCGATGACCAGCAGCAGGCCCTGCAGGACGAGCGGGTGAGCCAGGTAGATGCCGAACGAGCTGGCCGAGCCGGCCGCGGCGAACTTCTTGCCGGGCGCGCCCCGGTCGCTCCACAGCAGCCCGGCGCCGAGCAGCGCCCAGCCGAAGGCGAGTGCCTCGAAGACGACGACGGGCTGGAAGACCGCGCTGGCGTTGTTCGGCGTGGCCCCGTAGACCTCGGTCTCGATCAGGTACACGCCGATGCCGGCGGCCACGCCAGTCGCCGCCACCAGCGCGACCCGCCACCCGCTGCGCAGGTGCCTGCGGGTGAACTCGCACAGCTTCTCGAAGTGCCAGCCGGCCAGCGCGCCCGCCACCACGTACAGCACGTAGGTGGTGATCCAGTAGCCCAGGCCGGCGCCGTTCAGGAACTGCGCGATGAGGCCGTTCCCGTGCCGCCCGACCTTGTAGTGCAGCCCGATGGTCAGCCACACCTGGTAGGCGAGCGCGACGCCGAACAGCCAGGCGTGGTAGCCCTCGGTCTTCTTCAGCACCCAGCGGATCACCGGGAACAGCAGGTAGATCTGCATGCTGACCAGCAGGAAGTACAGGTGGTACCGGGCGCCGGCGTTGGCCAGGTCGTGCAGGAAGGCCGATGGGAAGGCGCCGCGGCTGCTGGCCGTCGGCCAGGTAGTAGATGGCGGACCAGGCCACGTAGGCCGGCAGCACCAGCCAGAACCGGCGTCGCCAGAACCGCCCGGCCCGCAGGTCGCGGCGCCCGTAGTTGTACGCCAGCACCAGCGCGGTGAGCAGGAGGAACAGCTCGCGGCTGGTGTGGAAGATGGTGGTGACCGCGCCGATGCTCATGGTCACCTGGCCGCCGGCGAACGACAGCGTGTGCACGCTCACCACGAACACCATGATGATCAGGCGGATCATGTCGAACGCGACGATGTGCGGCCGCGACCGGCGCCCGTGCCGCGCCGGCCGGCGCTGGCACGGCCGCCTGGGCGTCTGACAGGGTAGAGCTCACGAACAAACCTTTTTCACTGTGATGCGGCTGGCCAGGCTGCGTCCCGCGTGAGGGCGGGACAAGTGGGCGTCATCGTGACCCCAGCGATTCCTTCAGCAGGCGCCGGGAGATCTTCCCGGTCGGTCCCAGCGGCATCTCCTCGACCAGGCAGAACTGGCTCGGCTGCTTGTGCCGCGGCAGCCACTTCGCGCAGGCGTCCCGCAGCACCGCCTCCACCTCGCTGACCGCGGCGTCTCCGTCGGGCACCACGTAGGCCACCGGCCGCTGGCCGAGCACGTCGTCGTCCGCGCCGATGACGGCGGCGGAGCGGACGCCGGGCTGCGCCAGCAGGATCTCCTCGATCTCCCTCGGGTAGATCTTCTCGCCGCCCCGGTTGATCACGTCGTCCGACGCGGCCGACGAGGAACAGGTAACCGTCGGCGTCCAGGTACCCGAGGTCGCTCGTGTCCAGCCAGCCGTCGGAGTCGATCACGCCCGGCCGTGCCGCCCGAGGCGTACGCCGTGATCACGCCCGCGCCCCGGATCAGCACCCGGCCGACCTCGCCGGCCGGGGCCGTAACGCCGTCGGCCGCGGCGATGCGCACCTGTGACCCGGCGGCCTTGCCCGCCGAGCCCGGCTTGCGCGGGCCGTCGAGCGGGTTGGCGGTGATCATGCTGGCCGCCTCGGTCATCCCGTAGGTCTCGATGACCGGCACGCCGAGTGACCTCTCGAACCGCTCCAGCGCGGCGACCGGGAGCGGCGCCGAGGCCGACCGGACGAAGCGCAGCCGGGACGGCGGGTCGGCCGGCGGTTCCATGGCCAGGATCGAGATGATCGCGGGCACCGCGTTGATCCAGGTGATCCGGCGCTCGGCGATCATCTCCCAGAACCCGCGCCGGCTGAACTTGCGGTCCACCGCCAGGGACGCCCCGGCGCGGAGCGTGGCCAGCAGGCCGACGACCTCCGCGTTGACGTGGAACAGCGGCAGCGAGCAGTAGCCCCGGTCGTCCTGGCTGAGCCCGTGCCAGTTCACCACGCTGCCCGCCACGTGGGCGAGCTGCTCTTCGCTCAGCAAGATCCCTTTGGGCGTCCCGGTGGTGCCGCTGGTGCACAGGAAGATCCCGCCGCCCGGGGCGGCCGGGGCCAGCGGCGCTAGGTCGAGCGTGGTGACGCCGAACGGCACGCCGCGCCGGCCGCGGCGGTGGTGACCGCGCCCGCCGGGCGGGCGACGCTCACCACGCGGGCGACGTCCGCGTCGGGGGCCGCCGGGTCGAGCGGCACCGCCACCCGGCCGACGGCGATAAGCGCGATGAGGGCGGCGGCATAGCTGAGCGGGTCGGCCAGGCTGACGTTGACCTTGGCGCCGGGCGGCAGCCCCGCCTCGTCCAGGGCCGCGCTCGGCCGCGCGGACCACGTCCAGCAGGCCGGCGTAGGTCAGCGCGCCCTGGCCGCGGGCGTCGGCGAGGTAGACCTCATCGCCCTGGCTGGCCGCGGCCTTCTCGATCCATTCCCTGATCACGCTGTGCGCGGCCATTAGTACATCATCCGGTGGTCGTCGTAGTGCTTGAACTCCAGCAGGTTGCCGGTCGGGTCCTGCAGCACGAACGTGCGGTGCTCCTCGACCAGGCCCTCGAACCGCTTCGACACGTCGTAATAGAAGGGGATCTTCCTCGACACGGCGCAGGCGTACAGCGCCTCGAAGTCGGCTGCCTCGCGGAACGTGACGCCGAAGTGCCTGGGGTACAGGCTTTCCGGCTCGACCGGCTCCTCCGGGGTCAGGTGGCACACGACCTGGTCGCCGAAGAAGTCGAGGGTGATCCGGTCGTTGTACCGCCGGGCGAGCTTGCAGCCCAGCTTGGTCACGTAAAACTCCTGGGCCACGTCCAGGTCGTGGGTGGGAATGGCCAGGTGGAAAACGTCGGTAGTGGTGCGCACGGTTGCCTAACTGGTCCTCACTCGAAGGTGGTCAGGGTGTCGGCCCGGAGCCCGAGCCGGAGCGTCTCCAGCCCGATGACACCCTGCGCGGGCACGTTGCCCAGGTTCACGTCCGGGCCGATCCGGCTGATCATGTGCGTCTGCAGCGCGGTGGTCGGCGCCTCGAACAGCAGCTTGTCGATCCCGATGCCGGCCGAGAGCACGTCCTCGATCAGGCCGTACCGCAGTTCCCCGTCGGGGCGGCAGATGCCGGAGGAACCGCTCTCCCTGGCCTCCAGGGTCACGATCGAGGCCCCCGCGTCGAGGTCCTCCTTGATCGACGCGACCCACTCGCTCGGCGGCAGCATCTCCGAGCGGCCCGGGTCCTTGAAGCCGACCTCGGAGACGACGGTGAAGTCGGGGGCGAGTTTACGGATGTAACCGGCCTTCTCGGCGTTGGACAGCTCGATCGTCCCGTTGGACGCCTCGACGTGGGTGGCGCCGTACTGCTCGCAGAAGCGGCGGTAGTCGTCGAACCGGCCCTGCAGCACGAACTTCTCGAAGAGCGTCCCGCCGAAGTAGAAGCCGATGCCGTGGCGGTCGAGCACGCTGATCTTCTCGCGCAGGCAGTTGGTGACCACCGAGGTGCCCCAGCCGAACTTCACGTAGTCGATGTACTCCGCGCCGAGATCGACGAGGTCACCGAACAGGCCGAGCGGTACCCCGCCGTCGATCACCATGGTCAGGCCGGTTTCGCGGGGCTTGGCCGCTCGCGCGGGCAGCGTTAGTACGGTCTGGTTCATCGGTTTCCTCCTCGGAAGAGCGGGGCGAACTCGGAAATCCGGACGATCGCGGCGTTTTCCACCGGCCGCCAGGTCATTTGGTCGACGGGGACGCCGTGCAGGTAGGCATCGAGTACCCGTACCGTGCCGCCGTGCGCGACGATCAGCACGTCACCGCCCGCGCTGGCCCGCTCGGTGTCGGCGGGCCCGGTGCCGCCGCCGGCGGCGCTGCTCACCGCGGGCAGGGGACCCCGCCGCGCGCCTCCGGCAGAACCGCCGGCGAGGTCAAATTTAGTAGCCAGGTCGTCACAGAACGCGGCGGCGCGCCGGTACAGGTCGCGGACCGACTCCCCGGCCCGCGGCCGGGCGTCGGGGTCGACCACCAGCCCGTCGGCCAGGCCGGTGGCCGACGGGTCGATAGCGACGTGCGGGCTGCCTTCGAGCACCCCGAGCGACCGCTCGCGCAGCCGGACGTCGGCGTGCACCGGCAGGCCGAGCACCGAGGCGAACGCGGCCGCGGTTTGCTGCGCGCGGCGCAGGTCACTCGCGTAGATGGCGCGGACCGGGCGGTAGCCGAACTGCGCCGCGGCGTCGGCCGCCTGCCGCAGGCCGCGCGCGGTCAGCTCCGCCTCGTCGTTGTGGCCCTGGGCGAGGCCGGCCACGTTCCAGGTCGATTCCCCGTGCCGGACGAGCCACAGGGACGGGGCGACGGCCTGTCCGGACGGCAGCCATTCGGGCATGGCCCGCGGCGCGGCGGCTGGTGACGTGGAGGCGCTACTGGGCAGGCGGGATGGCATGAAAGCAGCCTGGCCAGCGATTGTTAAAAGATAGTGAAAATGTAACGGCCTTCAGTGAACTGTCAGCGTACTCACAGCCTGGTCTGCTTCACTCCCAGTGTGCAGGAGCCGCCGCCCGGGGCCGTAACCCCTCGAACCCCCCGGAGCACGCCAAGCGCAACCGCCTCAAGCGTAACCGACACCCAGTCCCGGCTGCTCGTCGTGGACGACGACCTGGACGTGCGCGACTCGCTGCGCCGGGCCCTCGGCTACGCGGGCTACTCGGTGGCGACCGCGGCCAACGGCGCCGACGCGCTCAGCGCCGTCGCCCAGGCCCCCGTTGACCTCATCATCCTCGACGTCCTCATGCCGATACTCAACGGGCTCGACACCTGCCGCGCGCTGCGCGGCCGGGGCGACGCCACCCCGGTTATCGTGCTCACCGCGCGGGACGCGGTGGACGACCGGGTCGCCGGCCTCGAAGCAGGCGCCGACGACTACCTGGTCAAGCCGTTCGCGCTGCGCGAGCTGCTCGCCCGGGTCAACGCGCTGCTGCGGCGGACCAGGCCGCCGCGCGATCTGCTCGGCTACGCCGACCTGACGCTGGACCTCACCAGCCGCTCGGTGACCCGCGCCGCGACGCCGGTCACCCTCACCAAGATCGAGTTCTCCCTGCTCGAACTGCTGGTCCGCAATGCGGAGCAGGTACTCAGCTACGACGTGATCACCGACCGGGTCTGGGGCTGGGGCGAGGCGCCCGCCTCCAACGCGTTGCAGGTCTTCGTCGCCCTGCTGCGCCGCAAGCTTGAGGCCGACGGCCTGCCGCGCCTGGTGCACAACGTGCGCGGCGTCGGCTACGTGCTGCGGGCCGGGGCATGAGCGCCGTCGGCCGCCTCCCGTGGGGGCGGGCCGCCATGGCGGGCGAGGCGGGCGCGCGCCAGGCGTCGATGTACACACCGCGGCTGACACTGCAAATGCGGTTCACCCTGGTGGCGGCGGGGGCCGTGGCGGCGGTCGCGCTCGCGATCACCGCGGTCGCCTTCATCGCCATCCGCACCGACCTGCAGAACCAGGTGCGCCGGGAAGTCGCCGCCCGGGCGGCCACGGTCGAGCGCTTGGCCGACGGATTCCATGGCCGTATACCGGACGACTGGGTGCCGCCGCACTCCTTCGGCTTCGGCGTCACCTCCTATACCCAGGTCATCACCTCGGCCGGATCGGTCTGGGCGCCGCCGGCCGAGCGGGGCCTGCTCACGCCCAGCGAGACGGCTATCGACGTGGCGGCCGGCCGGGACGGCGACTTCTACGCCACAGCCCAGGTGGACGGGACCAAGTCCATGGTGCTGACCGCCCCGCTCGCCCCGGGCCTGGCCCTGCAGGTCGCCGAGCCGCTCAGCTCCACCGACCTGGAGGTCACCAGCGTGGGCGCCACGCTGGCCACGCTCAGCGCGATCGGGGTGCTGGTGGCCAGCCTGCTCGGCTGGGCCGTGGCGCGGACCGGGCTCGCGCCGGTGGCCAGGCTGGCCAGCGTGGCCGAGGAGGTCTCGCTGACCGGTGACCCGGCCAGGAGGGTGGAGGTCGGCCGCCGCGACGAGCTCGGCAGGCTGGCCAGGACGTTCAACGCCATGCTCGGCGCGCTGCAGCGGTCGCTCGAAGCCCAGCGGCGGCTGGTCAGCGACGCCAGCCACGAGCTGCGCACCCCGCTGGCGAGCCTGCGGATCAACGTGGACGTGCTGACCGAGAACCCGGACCTGCCGGCCGCCGAGCGCCAGGAGGTGCTCTCCCGGGTCACCGACCAGGTCGCCGAGCTGAGCCGACTGGTGGCGAGCGTGACCGACCTGGCCAGGGGCGAGCCGCCGGCCGCCGACACGTTCCCGGTCAGGCTCAACGCGGTCGCCGCCGACGCCCTTGAGGCGGCGCGCCGAGACTGGCCGAAGACCGAGTTCACCGCCAGCCTGGCCGGCGGGGTCGTCGTCGAGGGCAGCGCGGAGCGGCTGCGCGTCGCGGTCAAGAACCTGCTGGACAACGCGGCCAAGTTCGGCCCGCCCGAGGGGCCGGTGCAGGTGCGGGTGCTCGGCGGCGAGGTCACCGTCCGCGACCACGGGCCCGGCATCGCCGACGACGACCTGCCGTTCGTGTTCGACCGGTTCTACCGGGCCCTGGCATCCCGCTCGGCCCCCGGGTCCGGGCTGGGCCTGGCCGTCGTCCGCGAGATCGCCGCCAGGCACGGCGGCAGGATCGCCGCCGAGCCGGCGCCCGGCGGCGGCACCGTAATGCGGCTGTCCCTGCCGGTTATACCGGCAACGGGGCCAGCGGCGTCTTCGTGAAGAAGGACCAGATCACCTGGGCCGCGGCCGGCTTGCTGGCGGGCGGGCGCGGGAACGAGTGCTTGCCGTCCGTCCATACCGCGAAGCCGAGGCGGGAGCCCGTTGAGCACCCGTTCCACACCGACCAGGTCAGGCTGCCCGAGTGGGTCACCTCCGGCTTGGCCAGGCATTTTTCCGCCGACCGCAGTCGCGACATCTCGGTGGTGACCGGGATCGGCTCCCGGCCCTTCTCCCCGGGCTTGTAGGCCACCTCGGGGTCGTCGAGCGACGCGAGCTGGGCGATGGAGGCGGGCTTGCGCACCACGCAGTCGCTCATCGGGCCGCCCTTGACCATCGCGTACCCGTCGAACAGGGCCGGGTCGGTGCAGGCGACCCGGTAGGCCAGGCGGGCGCCGTTGCTGTAACCGACGACGTAGACGCGCCGCGTGCGCCCGGGGTCCACCTTGGCCACCAGGGCCTTGAGGAAGGCCAGGTCGTTCACGTTGTGCGCGCTCGCGTAGCCGCAGCAGCCGATGGCGTTCCACGACCCCTTGATCTCCACCGGGTACACGACCTCGGCCTTGTCGGCCTTGGCGTACGGGATGAGCAGGTCCCGCTTGCTCTCCTGCGCGACGGTCGCGCCGAGGCCGGACAGCATGACGATGACCGGCACCGAGGCCGGCGGCGGCTTGACCGGCGCGGTCAGCTGGTAGCTGCGCTTGAGGCCGGCGACCGTCATGGAGTACGTCTTGGTGCTCGTCGGGACGGGGAGGCTCTTCAAGACCCGCGGCGGGTGGTCGCTGGCGTCGACGGCACGCAGGCAAGCGAAACCGGTGAGACCGAGCACGACGACGGCCGTCGTGACCAGCAATGCGACCTTCCTCATTCCCCTCCCTTGACTGATGACTCGCAACGGCACCTCGCAACGGCACCTCGCAAAGCACCGTAGCCGATGATCGGCGGCGGCGTGCGGTGACGTCGTGTGTTGCCGGTACCGAAGGATGTTTACCCAAAAGGCGCGAGCATCCGGACAGCGATGTCACGGAGGGTGATCGGCGCGGGTCGCGGGCACCAGCAGCGCCGGCACGAGCCAGCCGCTTCGCCGGGCGGTCGCTACGGCAGGGACGACCGGCGCCAGGCCCCTGACGCCGGGTGCGTCGGCGCGTGCAGCAGCCGGGCGGGGGCATTCCAGTTGCTCGCAGCGGGCGGCGGCTTCGCGTTCCCGGCCGCTCTCGACCTGGCCGCGGCGACAGCGCTGAGGGTGGCGACCAGGGCCGCGATCTCCTCCGGCGTGGCATCGCCACGGACTACGCGCAAGTAGGGCACCGGGAGCGGGCCAGGTGAAAGCCGCTCAGCCACGGGACTTGCCCACCCCGATGCCGAACTCGCGGTGCACCCGCGCCCAGAACGCGTCGCGCAGCCACTCGCGGGCCTCCTGGTAGGGGCGCAGCGACTGGCCCAGCTCCTTCTCCGCCTCGACCAGCAGTTCCTTGTCGATGACCGGGGGCAGGATCGGGCCGGGCAGCAGGTCGCGGATGTTGTCCGCGCCCCGGGTGAGTATCCACTTGTGCGCGACGTGCTCGCCGGCCTCTTCGACGTGCCGCCGGTCGGGGCCGAGGCTTGGCATCGGGCCGGTCCGCGACATGTGCGGGATCGGGCCGGTCTGCGACAGGTTCGGGTTCCGGCCGATCGGAACGGGCGGACGGGGCCGGGCGTGCTCGCCGAACAGCTGCGCCGGCGACGGGACGGTCCCCTGCGAGTCGGTCCGGGGCGCCTCGGTCACCGGGTTCCTGGTGAAGTACGGCCGGACGAAGGCGGAGTCGAGCACGTCCACCGTGTCGGACTCCCACACCAGGCGCTCGGCCTGGTTGGTGCCGTACGGCGGCTCGACGCCCCACAGGTGGACGCGGACGCCGTAGGCCTGTGCGGCCTCCACGGCCGGCACCATGTCCTCGTCGCCCGCGACGAGGACGGCGTCGGTGATGGCGCGGTGCCTGGCCAGCGCCTCCATGTCGGCGCGGATGTTGGCGTCCACGCCCTTCTGCTGGCCGCGGGCGTTCAGGTTGCCGAGCCGGAGCTTGACCCAGGCCATCTGGGCGACGACGCGCTGGTCGATGGTGGGCACCCGGTCACGGGCGGCGTCGTACCAGTACACCCGCAGTAGTTCGCCGCGCAGCAGCTCGTCGGTGTGCTTGGTGACCGCCTGGATCAGCCCGACCGCGTCGACCCGGTAGTCGCGGCGGGAGCTGGTGCCGAAGAGCAACTCACCTGCGGCCGCGTAGATATACCCGACGTCAACCATGACCGCGTATCTGGCGAGGACGGGCATCGGGGCGGCGAATTCGCTCATCGTCTTACGACTCTAGGGCAGGTTGGACCCTGCGCGGGCCAGTTGACACGGGATTGCCGACCGGCGCCGGCCGAATCGGTGCGGAATATCATGCTCGCCTATCCCGCCTACAGCGGGATGTTGCCGTGCTTCTTGGGTGGCAGGGTCTCGCGTTTGGTGCGCAGCGAGATCAGCGCCCTGGTGACGGCGGCCCGTGTTTCGGCCGGGCGGATGACCGCGTCGACGTAGCCGCGCTCGGCGGCGATGTACGGGTTGGCCAGGGTGTCCTCGTACTCGGCGGTGCGCTGGGCGCGTAGCTCGTCGGGGCTGGCGGCGGCGGCGAGCTCGCGGCGGTGCAGGATGTTGACGGCGCCCTGGGCGCCCATGACGGCGATCTGCGCGGTCGGCCAGGCCAGGTTGACGTCGCCGCCGAGGTGCTTGGAGCCCATGACGTCGTAGGCGCCGCCGTAGGCCTTGCGGGTGATGACGGTGACCTTCGGCACGGTGGCCTCGGCGTAGGCGTACAGCAGCTTCGCGCCCCGCCGGATGATCCCGGCCCACTCCTGGGTGACGCCGGGCAGGAAACCGGGAACGTCGACGAAAGTCAGAATGGGAATTGAGTAAGCGTCGCAAGTCCTGACAAATCGCGCGGCCTTTTCTGACGCGTCTATATCCAGGCAGCCGGCGAAATGCATCGGCTGGTTGGCCACCACGCCGACCGGGGCGCCGGCGACCCGGCCGAAGCCGATCACGATGTTGGGCGCGAACGCCTCGTGGACCTCGCAGAACGTGCTCATCGTCGAGGACGGTCTCGATGACCCGGTGGATGTCGTAGGGCTGGTTCGGCGAGTCCGGGATGAGCGCGTCGAGTTCCTCGTCCGCCTCGCTGACCTCGTAGTCCGGGGCGACCGGGAACGACCGGGGGCTCGTCCAGGTTGTTGGACGGCAGGTAGGACAGCAGCAGCCTGGCGTAACTCGATGCAGTCCTGCTCGTCGGCCGCCGGCGTAGTAGGCCACGCCGGACCTGGCCGCGTGCGCGTGCGCGCCGCCGAGGTCCTCGAAGGTGACGTCCTCGCCGGTGACGGTCTTGATCACGTCCGGGCCGGTGATGAACATGTGGCTGGTGCCCTCGACCATCAGCGTGAAGTCGGTGATCGCCGGCGAGTAGACCGCGCCGCCCGCCGCCGGGCCCATGATCAGGCGATCCTGCGGGATCACCCCTGAGGCCCGGGTGTTGCGGAAGAAAATCTCCGCGAACAGCCCGAGCGCGACGACGCCCTCCTGGATCCGCGCGCCGCCGCCGTCGTTGATCCCGACCACCGGGCAGCCGACCTTCATCGCATGGTCCATGACCTTGATGATCTTCTCGCCGTACACCTCACCGAGCGACCCGCCGAACACCGTGAAGTCATGCGAGTACACCGCCACCGGGCGCCCGTCCACCAGTGCCGATCCCGGTAACCACCCCGTCGCCGTAAGGCCGGTTCGCCTCGATACCGAACCCATGCGCGCGGTGCCTGGCCAGCATGTCGAACTCGGTAAACGACCCCTCATCGAGCAGCAGGCCGATCCGCTCCCGCGCGGTCAGCTTCCCCTTGCCGTGCTGCTTGGCGATGGCCACGGCCGACCCGGCGTGCACGGCCTCATAACGGCGGCGCTCCAGGTCAGCGATCTTCCCGGCGGTCGTATGCGGGTCGGGCAACTCGTCAGGAACGGTGTCACTCGTGGTCATGAGGGAAAGGGTAACCCGCTTAGCGGTTGGGCCCGGCGGGCGGTGGTTAGGCTCAGGGGCGTGAGCACCGATGTGAGCGACGTGGCGGGCGGCCCCGCCGGCAGGGTTAGCGGTACCGGGCGGGAGCGAGACTCGGCGGAGCTGCCCGATTCCGATGCGCCGGGACGTCCGGCTGCTCGGCGACGTGCTCGGCGAGGTGATCGGGCAATCCGCGGGCGCGGACCTGCTCGCGGACGTGGAGCGGCTGCGGCATGCGGTGATCGGCGCGCGCTCGGCCGCGGACCGCGGGTCGGCGCAGGCCGCCGCGGCCGGCGACGAGATCACCGCCCTGGTCGCCACCTGGTCGCTGGGAGCGGGCGGAGCTGGTGGCCCGGGCCTTCACCGTTTACTTCCACCTGGTCAACCTGGCCGAGGAGCAGCAGCGCGTGCGCACGCTGCGGCTGCGTGACTCCGGTGACCAGCCGCCGCGCGAGTCGCTGGCCGACGCGGTGGCGCAGCTGACCGCCGAGGGCGGCACCGAGCACCTGGCCGGGCTGCTCGACGGCCTGCGCGTGCACCCGGTGTTCACCGCGCACCCGACCGAGGCCCGCCGCCGCGCGGTCGTCGCCTCGCTGCGCCGGGTCAGCGGGCTGCTCACCTCGCTCGACGACGCGCCGGCCGGGGCCGCGCAGCAGGCGGAGGACCGCCGCAGGCTGCGCGAGGAGGTCGACCTGCTGTGGCGGACCGCGCAGCTGCGCATGGCCGGGATGACGCCCGCCGACGAGGTCCGCTCGGTGATGACCGCGTTCGACGAGACGCTGTTCCGGCTGGTGCCGGTGGTGTACCGGGCGCTCGACCACGTGCTGCTCGGCGAGGACAGCGGCGCGGCGCCGTCCCCGGTGCCGCCGTTCCTGCGGTTCGGCTCCTGGGTCGGCGGTGACCGGGACGGCAACCCGAACGTCACCGCCGCGGTGACCAGGGAGGCCGCTACGATCCAGGCCGAGCACGCGCTGCGCGGCCTGGAGGCGGCCTGCGACGCGGATCGGCCGGGCGCTGACCGTGCACCAGGACTCCACGCCGCCCGGCGCCGAGCTGCGCCGGGCGCTGGCCGCGCGCCGCGGCCGAGCATCCCGAGCTGATCGCGGAGATCGCCGCCCGCTCGCCGGGCGAGCCGTACCGGGCGTACCTGCTGTTACGCGGCCGAGCGGCTGGCCGCGACCAGGACGAGGAACCTCGACCTGGCCTACGGCGGCCCGGCGGACTTCCTCGCCGACCTGCGGCTGGTGCAGGCCTCGCTGGCCGCGGCGGGCGCGGTCCGGCAGGCGTACGGCGAGCTGCAGCACCTGGTCTGGCAGGCCGAGACCTTCGGCTTCCACCTGGCGGGGCTGGAGGTGCGCCAGCACTCGCAGGTGCACGCCCGGGCGCTGGCGGAGCTGCGAGGCGGGCGCGGAGCCGTCCGCCGATGACCGAGCGAGGTGCTGGAGACGATCCGGGTGATGGCCTGGATCCAGCGCCGCTACGGCGTGGACGCCTGCCGCCGCTACGTCATCTCGTTCACCACCTCGGCGCAGGACATCGCGGCGGTCTACGAGCTGGCCGGCTACGCGTTCCCTGACGGCGACGGCGCCGGTGCTCGACGTGGTGCCGCTGTTCGAGAGCGGCGCCGACCTGGCCGCCGCGCCGTCCGTGCTGACCGGGATGCTGTCGATACCCGCCGTGGCCGCCCGGCTGGCGCAGACCGGACGGCGGGTCGAGGTGATGCTCGGCTACTCGGACTCGGCCAAGGAGCTCGGCCCGGCCTCGGCGACGCTGCGGCTGTTCGACGCCCAGGCCGCAGCTGGCCGCCTGGGCGGTCGAGAACGACGTCCGGCTGACGCTGTTCCACGGCCGCGGCGGCGCGATCGGCCGCGGCGGCGGGCCAGCCGGGCGCGCGGTGCTCGCCCAGGCGCCCGGCTCGGTGGACGGCCGGTTCAAGGTCACCGAGCAGGGCGAGGTGATCTTCGCCCGCTACGGCCGTGTCGGCCATCGCGCTGCGCCACCTGGAGCAGGTCACCTCGGCGGTCCTGCTGGCGTCCGCGCCGTCCGTGGCCGAACGCAACGGCCAGCCGCGGCGGCGGCCTTCGGCGAGCTGGCGGCGGCCATCGACACCGCCGCCAAGGGGGCGTTCCGCGCCCTGGTCGAGGCGGACGGGTTCGCCGAGTGGTTCGCCGCGGTCAGCCCGCTGGAGGAGATCGGCGGCCTCCGGCTCGGCTCGCGCCCGTCCCGGCGCGGGCACGGCGGCGGCCCGCTCGGCCTGGAGGACCTGCGCGCCATCCCCTGGGTGTTCGCCTGGGCGCAGACCCGGCTCAACCTGCCCGGCTGGTACGGCCTCGGCAGCGGGCTGGTCGCGGCCGCCTGGTCCGGCATCGCGGCCGGCGACTCCGACGGCGACCTGCCGGCCGAGGGTCTTGACGCGCTGCAACGCGCCTACCGGGAGTGGCCGCTGCTCGCCACGCTGCTCGACAACGCGGAGATGTCGCTGGCCAAGACCGACCGCGAGATCGCCGCCCGCTACCTGGCCCTGGGCGACCGGCCGGACCTGACCGAGCGGGTGCTGACGGAGTACGACCTGACCAGGCGGATCGTCCTCGCGGTCACCGGGCACGACCGCCTGGTGGCCAACCGCATCGGTGCTGTCGCGGGCCATCGTGCTGCGCGACCCGTACGTGGACGCGCTGTCCTACCTGCAGCTGCGCGCCCTGACCGCGCTGCGGTCGCCGAGAGTCGGCCGCCCGAGGAACGGGCCGCGCTTGACCGGCTGCTGCTGCTCACCGTCAGCGGCGTCGCCGCCGGGCTGCAGAACACCGGCTGACCGCCGCATGGCGTGCCCGGGCGGCGCGGCCTGCCCGGGCTGACCGGCCCGCGCGGCGGGCCGGTCAGCTGGCGCCAGACAGGGCCAGCTCGGCCCGGTCCGGGTGGTGCGTCTCCCAGCAGGCGAAGCGGTCGGTCAGTCCCTCGCCCGCGGCTATCCGGCTCAGGGCCTGCTCGCTGGCCTGGTCGTCCGGGGTGTAGACGACCAGCCGGGCGCCGGGGAAGGCGTTGACCGCGAAGCTGGTCGACGTGGACGTGATCTGGCCCAGCGTGGGGTGGCGGAAGTGCTTGGTGTGGCTGCGCGGCTGCGCGACCTCGTGGGTCGCCCAGGCCTCGGCGAAGGCCGGGCTGAGCGCCTCAAGGCGGCGGATGAAGTGCGTCCAGGCCGGGTCGCCCACGTGCCGGGCGTAGGCCGCCCGCAGCTGGCCGACCAGGGCGAGGCACTGGACCGGCTTGTCCTGCAGCGGGCTGCAGCACGACGGGTCGGTGAGGTTGACCAGCAGGGTGTTCCGCTCGCCGGGCGGTGCCCCGGTGACCGCGGGGAACAGCGCGGCGTAGCTGGCGTTCCAGGCGATAGCGTCGAACCGCTCGGTCAGCACGCAGGCGGGCAGCCGGACGGAGTCCAGCACCACCTGCACCTCGGCGGGCAGCGCGCAGTCCGGGCAGTCGGCCGCGGCAGCGGCCGCGCCGGGCAGGTCGGCCAGGCGGAACAGGTGGGCGCGCTCGACCGCGTCCAGGCGCAGCGTGCTGGCGACGGCGTCGAGCACCTGCACGCTCGCGTTGATCGGGCGGCCCTGCTCCAGCCAGGTGTACCAGGTCACCCCGACGCCGGCGAGCTGGGCGAGCTCTTCGCGGCGCAGGCCGGCGGTGCGGCGGCGGCTGCCCGGCGGCAGGCCGACGTCCTCCGGGCTGATCCGCTCCCGCCGGGCCCTCAGGAAGGCGGCCAGCTCGGTGCGGCGCGCGGCGCTCGCCGACGCCTGCGGGGCGCCTGCAATGTCGGTGGCGGTCGTTACGCTCATGCCTGACATCCTCTCCCGGAGCCCGCTGACTTGCCAGGTGGTGTTAGTACCAGGATAAGCAGGCTCTTGGTACCAGCATAAGGGCGGCGGCAAGCTTAACGTCATGACCAACCTCACCGAAGGGCACACGTCTGTCACCACAGGCCGGGCCCGAACCTCCCGGTCGGGGTCGCTGCCCCGCGCCCCGCGGCCGGGCGTGGCGCTCGCCGTGGTGCTCACCGGGCAAATCATGGCCGTCATCGACACCAATATCGTCAACGTGGCGGTCCCGGCGATGCACGCCACGCTGGGCGCCTCCGGCGCCGGGCTGCAGCTCATCGTGGCCGGCTACACGATCGCCTACGCCGTGCTGCTCGTCACCGGCGCCCGGCTCGGCGACATCCTCGGCCACCGCCGGATGTACCTGGCCGGGGTCGCGCTGTTCACCCTGGCCTCGCTCGGCTGCGGGCTCGCGCCGACGACCGGCGTGCTGGTCGCGCTGCGGTTCGTCCAGGGCGTCGGGGCGGCGACGATGATCCCGCAGATCCTCAGCCTCATCCAGCGCAGCTACACCAAGCCAGGGCCGCGGGCGCGGGCGATGAGCCTGTACGCGACGGTGATCTCCGGCGGCGCCGTCCTCGGCCAGGTCATCGGCGGCCTGCTGGTCAGCGCCGACCTATTCGGCAGCTCGTGGCGGCCGGTCTTCCTGGTCAACGTGCCCGTGGGCCTGGCCGTGCTGGCCTGCGGCCGGCTGCTGCCCGCGGGCCGCTTCGACGGCGTCCGCTCGCTGGACCTGCGCGGCCTGGCGGTGCTCACGCCGGCCGTGCTCGCGCTGGTGCTGCCGCTGGTGCTCGGCCAGCCGCTCGGCTGGCCGCTGTGGGGCTGGATACTGCTCGGCGCCTCCTTCGCCGGGTTCGCGCTGCTCGGCGTGGTGGAGCGCCGGGTCGCGGCGCGCGGCGGGCAGCCGATCCTGCCCCGCGCGCTGCTCGGGCTGCCCGGCATGATCGTCGGCCTCGGCGGGCTCTTCGCGGCCATGGTGGTGTTCGGCGGCTGGCTGTTCAGCCTGGCGCTCGAGCTCCAGGAGGGGCTGGGCGACTCCGCGCTGCGGGCCGGCCTCACGTTCGTCCCATCCGGTGTGGCGTTCGCGCTGGTCAGCCTCAACTGGCGGCGGCTGCCCGCGCGCTACCACGGGCGGCTGCCGATGGCCGGGTTCCTGGTCGCCGGGATCGGCCTGCTGGCATCCGGGGCGCTGCTCTACTCCGGCGGCGACGGCGGGAACTGGCTCTACGTCACCCTGGCTGTGACCGGCGGTGGCATGGCCGGCGCGTTCGGCGCCCTGATGGGACGGGTGCTGTCCGGGGTGCCGGTGAGCATCGCGGCCGACGCGAGCGGCGTGGTGGTGACCGTGACCCAGCTGGGCATCGTCGTCGGGATCGCGGCATTCGGCTCCCTCTACCTCAACCTGGCCGGCACGCTGCCCGCGGCGGCCACCGCCCGCGACATCGGTGCGTTTGCCCTGTCCTCGGCGCACGGCTACTGGTGGGTGACGGTCACGCTCGGCTCCCTGGCGTTGATCGGCGCCGCCCTGGCCCTGGCGCACCACCGCTCGACGGTGGACGCCGCGGCCGCCCCGGCCGCGCGGCCGTGATCACGCGGGACGTCGTGGCCGCCATGCGGGCCGCGGCGAACCGCTAGGGTGCTGGACGTGAGCAGGACACATCGGCTTGAGCTTGACGACCAGACGCTGCGCGAGTGGGACGCGGTGGTGCTCGATTCCGGGCCGGACGGGATCGTACTCGACCAGTCCGCGTTCTACCCGGGCGGCGGCGGGCAGCCGCCGGACCACGGCGTGCTGCTGTGGGGCGGCGTGCAGACCCGGATCACCGGCGCGCGCAAGACGCCGGACGACGTGTACCTGGTGCCGGCCGAGGGCGACCCGCTCCCCGTCCCCGGCACCACCGTGCGCGGCGCGGTGGAAGACGACCGGCGCACCGCCCTGATGCGCACCCACACCGGCCTGCACGTGCTGTGCGGCGTGGTGTTCCGCGACTTCGGCGCGCTGGTCACCGGCGGGAACATGGAACCGCTGACCGCCCGGATGGACTTCAACCTGGAGGCGGTGCCGCCCGGCTTCAAGGAGGCGGTCGAGGGCGCCTGCAACGCCGAGCTGCGCCTGGACCGCCGGATCGACGTCCGCTCGCTGCCCCGGGCGCAGGCGTTCGAGATCCCCGACATCATCAGGACGGCCACCAACCTGGTCCCCGAGGACGTCAAGGAGGTGCGGATCGTGGACATCGTCGGCCTCGACCAGCAGGCCGACGGCGGCACCCACGTGGCGTCCACCGCCCAGGTCGGCCGCATCTCCGTCGTCAAGGTGGAGAACAAGGGCAAGGGCTTCCGCCGGCTGCGCATCGCGGTCAGCGACTAGCGAGGCTGTGGTGACCGTCCCTGGGATGCAACCCGACGGCGGGCTCCGCCTTCCCGGCGCCCATGGCATGTGGACGCCGCTCGACGTGGTGGCGTCGACCGGGTCCACCAACGCCGACCTGCTGGCGTCGGCCGCCGGGCAGGCTGGCCCGGCGTCCGGTACGGCCTCCGGCGCGGCGGAGGGGCGGGTGCTCGTCGCGGAGGAGCAGACCGCGGGGCGCGGGCGGCTCGGCCGCTCCTGGACGAGCGTGCCCGGTGCCGCGCTGACGTTCTCGGTGCTGCTGCGGCCCGGCCGCCGTGCCGCAGGGCCGTCGCGGCTGGCTGCCGCTGCTGGCCGGCGTGGCGGTGGCGTCCGCCGTCCGGTCGGTCGCCGGCCTCGACGCCGTGCTCAAGTGGCCCAACGACGTCCTGGTCGGCGGGCGCAAGCTGGCGGGCATCCTCGCCGAGCAGACACCGGACGGGGCCGCCGTGGTGGTCGGCATCGGCGTCAACGTCGCCACCCCGGCCGACGCGCTGCCGGCCTCCCCGGCCGGGCTGCCCGCCACGTCCCTGGCGGTCGAGGGGGCCCCGGTGGCCCGCGAGGCGCTGCTGCTAGCAATCCTGGGCCAGCTGGAGCGCTGGTACGTCGCGTTCCGCGCCGACCCCGACCCGGTCCGCGCCGGCCTGCTCGACGCCTACCGGCCGCTGTGCGTCACCGTGGGGCAGACCGTTCGGGTCGAGCTGCCCCTCGGCCGCTCCCTGGCCGGCGTGGCCACGGACATTGACCCCGACGGGCGCCTGCTCGTCGCCCGCGACGACAGCGCGGCCGGCGAACCGCCCACCCCGGTCTCGGCCGGCGACGTCACCCACGTCCGGCCGCGGCCCTAGCCCGGCACCCCGGCCTGCCCGGAACCCGGGCCCCGGCCATGGCCGGCGCCTCCGCCCGGGGTCCTCGCCCAGGGGCCGTGCCTGGACAGGGTGGAAAGTCTCGCTTCCCGCCCTACGATGTCCCTATGGGTCATGACAGCTCGCTTGCGGTGGGCGAGGAGCCGGTAGAGATCTTGCATCCGCACTGGAAGACGCTGGTGCGGCCGATCCTGCTCACGATCGTGGTCGTCGCCGTGCTGCTGGTCGGCGAGGTGCTGATCCCGGCGGGCAGGCTGGCGGCCATCGAGCGGCTGGTGCTGGCCGCGGTGGCCGTCGTGCTGCTCATGTGGTGGCTGATGTACCCGGTCCTGCGGTGGCGGACGACGGTGTACGAGCTGACGACCAGGCGGATGCGGTTGCGGGACGGGATCCTCACCCGGCACGGCCGGGACATCCCGCTGTCGCGCATCACCGACGTCTCCTTCCGCAAGGGGGTGCTCGACCGGCTGCTCGGCTGCGGCACCCTGGTCGTGGAGTCGGCCGGCGAGCACGGCGAGCTCGCGCTGACGGAGATCCCCGCACGTGGAGCGCGTGTCGTCGCTGCTGTTCCAGCTGGTCGAGAACGAACGGCAGAGCGATCCAAGGCTGGCGCCCGACGAGGGCGGCTGGGACGGCCGGACGCTGCCCGGCTGAGCGCGCCGCGCCCGGCGGGGAACGGTCGCTAGCGTGCAACTGCTTTACCGTGGCTTTACTCTTGTCCTATGACCCGAGTGCTGCTCGCCGAGGACGACACTTCCATTTCCGAGCCGTTGTCCCGCGCGCTGCGCCGGGAGGGCTATCAGGTGGAGGTCACCGAGGACGGGCCGACGACCCTGGGGCGGGCAATGTCGGACGGGATCGACCTGATCTTGCTGGACATCGGGCTGCCCGAGCTCGACGGCCTCGAAGTGTGCCGCCGGGTCCGCGCCGAGGGCAACGGCGTCCCGGTGCTGATCCTTACCGCGCGGGCCGACGAGGTGGACACGGTCGTCGGCCTGGACGCCGGCGCGGACGACTACGTGACCAAGCCGTTCCGCCTGGCGGAGCTGCTCGCCCGGGTCCGCGCCCTGCTGCGCCGCGGCAGCGCGGAGGTGCCCGGCACGGTGCGCGGCGTGCGGGTGGACGCCGAGGCGCGGCGGGCCTGGCACGGCGACACCGAGCTGGACCTGACCACCAAGGAATTCGACCTGCTGTGGATCCTGCTGCGGGACGCGGGCAAGGTCGTCACCCGCGAGCAGATCATGCGCGAGGTCTGGGACGCCAAGTGGTGGACCTCCACCAAGACGCTGGACATGCACATCTCCTGGCTGCGCCGCAAGCTCGGCGACGACGCGCACCACCCGAGGTACATCACCACCGTGCGCGGTGTCGGGTTCCGGTTCGAGCGCGGGGACTGAGCGCGCGATGCGCCGGCGGCTGTGGCTGTCCGCGTCGCTGGTGGCGGTGGTCGCGGTGCTCATCGCGGCCGTGCCGGTGCTGGTGACCGCGGCGGTCCGTGACCCGTACCTGCTCGCGCTCGGCCTGCCGCTGCTCGGCGGCGCGGTCGGCGGCGCGGTGTGCTGGCTGGCGGCGTGGCGCAGCGGGTGGCCAAGCCGCTGGAGGACCTGGCCGAGGCGGCCGGCCGCCTCGGCGCCGGCGACCCGCGGCCGGTCGGCCGGCGCTACGGCGTGGCCGAGCTCGACCAGGTCGCCGAAGGGCTGGACAGCGCCTCCCGGCGGGTCACCAACCTGCTGACCGCCGACCGGGAGCTGGCCATCGACGCCTCGCACCAGCTGCGCACCCCGCTGACCGCGCTGTCGATGCGACTGGAGGAGATGATCGCCTCGGCGGACGACCCTGAGGTGGTCCGCGAGGAGGGCACCGCCGCGCTGGCGCAGGCCGAGCGGCTGGCCGAGGTGGTGACGCAACTGCTCAGCCCGGCCCGCCGGGTGGGCGCGGGCTCGGCCGGCCTGATCAGCGTGGACAAGATCGTGCTGCAGCAGATCACCGAGTGGGAGCCTGCCTTCCGGCGGGCCGGGCGGAAGATGGTGCTCATCGGGGAGTCCCGGCTGCAGGCCTACGTCACCCCGGGCGGGCTCGCACAGGTCATCGCGACGCTGCTGGACAACGCGCTCATGCACGGCAAGGGGACGGTGACGATCCGCCGGACGCACTCGGCCAGCTCGGTGGTGATCGAGGTGGAGGACGAGGGCGACGGTGTCCCCGCCGACCTGGTCTCGCGGATCTTCGACCGGAGCGTCAGCACCCGTCCGGAAGGGACCGGGCTCGGCCTCGCGCTGGCCCGGACCATGGCGGTCGCCGACGGCGGCCGGATCGTGCTCGCCCGGCGCAGGCCGCCGGTATTCGCGGTCTTCCTGCCCCGCAACCCGCCGTCCATGGGCACGCCCCCCCAGAGCGGTCCGGCCAGCGCCGAGCGAGGCGCGCGGGCCGCCGCTAGTCAGCTCTTGCGGTGGCGGCCCGCCGGGCGCGGACCCGCGGGTACCGGCGGGGCGGCCGGCACGGCGGGCGCGGCGTCCTGGGGGACCGGGGCGGCCAGGGCCGGCTCCACGGTGGCGCGGCCGCCTCGGACGGGGACCGGCCCGGGCCTGCGACTGGGGCCAGGCGCGGGCCGGGGTCCCGCCTCGGCCGGGGCGAGGAACTCCGGGTCCAGCTCCCAGGGCGGGTAGTCGGGCACCGAGGTCGCGCCGCCCGGCGTCGCCGAGGCCGGGGCCTGCCGCGCCGGGTCGAGGAACACCCACTTGCGGTAGGCGTAGAACCGGAAGATGGTGCCGAGCCCGGTGCCGATCACGCTGGCCGCGTTGTAGGCGACCGCGCCGCGCAGCCCCAGTGCGTAGGACACCAGGCCGATCACTGCCTCGGCGATGACCAGGCCCACCACGTTGAGCACGAAGAACAGCACGGCCTCGCGCCGCATCGACTGGTTCTCCCGGTGCCGGAACGTCCAGAACCGGGAACCCAGGTAGGTGAAGAGCGTCGCGAGGGTGACGGAGACCGCCTTGGCCGCGAGCGGCTCGACGTGATACGTGCTGTGCAGCACGCCCGCGCCGCCGAGGTCGATCACCGTGCCGAGGCCGCCGACCACGCAGAACTTCATGATCTCGGGCAGCATCGCGCGGACTCGGGCGTACCGGCCGGGGGCGGGACTGGTAGCGGGGAAGGCCATGTGCGGGTTTGCCCCTTTCGTCAGGGTCGCCCGTCCACGGTATTCGGCCCGCTTGGCACGGTGTTACGAGTTACGTGAATTGTTAGGTCGCGGCGGTCGCGGAGCCGGCATCCACGGTGAGGCCGCCCGCCGGCCGGCCACGGGGGGTATCGCGACGTTGCGGCCTCGTGTTGCCAGGTTGGCTGTACCCAGGATTGGGTGGTTCCGCGTAGGCTACTCGGCGTGCTTTCACCGTTGTCACCTGCGGGACCGGCCGGTCCCATCGCGCGCAAATCCGGCACCGGGATGCCGGTGATCGGGATGGTGGGGGGCGGTCAGCTCGCCCGGATGACGGCGGCGGCCGCGGTTGGCCTCGGTGCCACGTTCCGCGTGCTGTCGGAGTCGGAGTCGGAGAGCGCGGCGCTCGTCACGCACGACGTGACGGTCGGGTCACATCTCTCGCTGTCCGATATCTCCGGTTTTGCCGCCGAATGTGACGTTATTACGTTCGATCATGAACACGTACCGGGACCGATCCTGTCCGCACTGGAGTCGGCGGGCGTCCTGGTCCGGCCGGGCAGCGCGGCGCTGAGGTACACGCAGGACAAGCTGGCCATGCGCAAGCGGCTCAGCGCGCTTGGCGCGCCTTGCCCGCGCTTCGCGCCGGTCTTCTCCGTCGCGGACGTCGAGGCCTTCACCGGCGGCAGGCTGCCGGTGGTGCTCAAGGCGGTCAGCGGCGGCTACGACGGCAAGGGCGTCTGGGTGTGCGAGTCCGTCACCGAGGTCGCCGACGTGCTGGCGCACGGCGTCTCGCTGATGGCCGAGGAGTTCGTGCCGTTCACCCGGGAGCTGGCCGCGCTCGTCGCCCGCTCGCCGTCCGGGCAGGGCGCCGCCTACCCCGTGGTGCAGACCGTGCAGGTCGACGGCATCTGCCGGGAGGTGATCGCGCCCGCGCCCGGGCTGGCGGAGGACGTCGCCGTGCGGGCCGAGGCGCTGGCGCTGCGGATCGCCGCCGAGCTCGGCGTGCACGGGCTGCTCGCCGTGGAGCTGTTCGAGCTGCCCGGCGGCGAGCTGCTGGTCAACGAGCTCGCCATGCGACCGCACAACAGCGGGCACTGGACGATCGAGGGCGCGCGCACCTCCCAGTTCGAGCAGCACCTGCGGGCCGTGCTTGACCTGCCGCTGGGCTCCTGCCAGCCGCCCGGCGAGGGCTTCACGGTCATGGCGAACCTGCTCGGCGGGACCGATCCGGACATCTTCGACCGCTACATCCACGTGATGGCGGCCGACCCGGCGGTCAAGGTCCACTTCTACGGCAAGGAAGTGCGCCCCGGCCGGAAGATCGGGCACGTCACCATCGTTGGCGGCCCGGACGATGATGTTGACACGCTCCGTGACCGCGCCCGCCGCGCGGCGAGCTACCTTCGCTGGGGAACCGAAGACGGCGAGTGAGAAAATCCCTGATCAGGCGCGACGTATGGGCATCGGCACTACGCTGTCACGCAGTGATTAGCTCGGCGTGGCAGGTGGAGGCTTCGTGACCGTTGGTGAAACGCTGACCGAGGCCCGTAACCAGGCGGGGCTGTCGGTCGATGAGCTGAGCGAGCGCACCAGGATCCGTGAGACGGTCATCCGCAGCATCGAGCGCGACGATTACGAGGCCTGCGGCGGCGACCTGTACGTCCGGGGCTACGTGCGGGCGATCGCGGGCGCGGTCGGCATCGACGCCCAGCCGCTGATCCGCGAGTACGACCTGGGGCGCACCGCGGCGGGCGGCAACGAGCGCGCGAACGGCTCGACCGGCAAGCACGCCAGGGGCTTCCCCGTGCTTGCGTCGGCGGACAGCCCGCCGGCCTCGACCGACCTGCCGCCGGCCGCTGACACGACGCGGTTCGACCTGCCCCCGGTGAGCGAGGACCCCGCCGCCACCCTGTTCGACCTGCCGCCCGTGCCCGCCGACCTGCCGCCCGTGCCGGCTGCCCCGCCGCCCGGGGCCGACGCGGCGGCTAGCCGGCCGCGCCACGGCCTGCGGCGCCGGCGACGGCCACCGGGCTGGTCGGCCTGATGCCGCCGGGCGACGGCCTGGCCGGCCCGATCCCGCTGGCCGACGGGCCAGCTGGCACCGGGTTGGCCGATACCGGGCTGGCCAATGTGGTGCCGCCGCCGGACCCGACGGCGGACACGCGGTTCGACTTGCCGCCGGTGACCGAGGACCTGATGGACGCGGGCTACGACCTCAGCCCGGCGCCGGATCGCGATCCGGGACCGCCGGCCGGACGCGGCAGGCTCCGCGACGGCGATCATCCCCGCGCTCGCCCCGGTCGCTGACGGGCCGCCGGAACCGGCCGGGCCGGATGACGGCGACCGCGCCCAAGCCGGGCGGCGCAGCCGCCGCCCCCTCATTGCCGCGGCCGTCGTCGCGGTCGCGATGGTGGCCGGCGGCGCCCTGGGCATCAGCCTGGCGACGGGCGGAACCTCGTCCCGCGCCACCGCCGCCCCGGCGTCCCGGCCGAGCGCCGGGACCGGTGCCTCGGTCCAGGCGGCCGGCAGCGCCAGCGCCGCGGCGCAGCGCGAGCGCATCGGCTAGCGCCTCCGCCAAGGCCAGCAAGGCGGCGGCCAAGGCCGCCGCCAAGCGGGCCGCCGCCCCCGTCGTCGCCCTGCCCGCCGCCTCGGCCCGGGCCTACGGCCCCGACGGCTTCACCGACGGCGACAACCCGGGCAGCGCCCGGTACACGATCGCCAGCAGCGCGCCGCAGCCCTGGTCCACCCAGTGGTACGCCACCGCGAGCTTCGGGATGCTCAAGCACGGCACCGGGGTACTGATCGACCTCGGCCACCAGGTCACCGTCACCGGCGTGCGCATCGGCCTGAGCCATTACCGGGGCGCGAACGTGCAGATCCGCGTGGGCAACGGCACGGCGCCGGGCGACCTGCGCCCCGCCGCGGCCGCCAAGAACGCCGGCGGCGTGCTCCGGCTGGGGCTGAGCCATCCGGCGACCGACCGGTACCTGCTGATCTGGTTCACCAAGTTGCCGCCGGACGGTGCGGGCCACTACCAGGAGAGCGTCTCCCGCGTCGTGGTCAGCGGTCACCGTTAGGCGGATACCACCCGTCGTTATTCCTGCTGACCTTAGGGCTCCTGTCAGCATGGTCGGCCCGGCTGGCCGCCGGGCAGGCCGTTAGGCTTAGGCCGTGCAGAGTGAATCGCCGGTGGTCGGCGTCGTGATGGGCTCGGACTCGGACTGGCCGGTGATGGCGGCGGCCACCGAGGCGCTCGACGAGTTCGGCATCGCCTACGAGGCCGACGTGGTGTCCGCCCACCGGATGCCGCGCGAGATGATCGCCTACGGCGAGCAGGCGGCGAGCCGCGGCCTCAAGGTGATCATCGCGGGCGCCGGCGGTGCCGCGCACCTGCCCGGCATGCTGGCCGCCGTCACGCCGCTGCCGGTCATCGGGGTGCCGGTGCCGCTCAAGTACCTCGACGGCATGGACTCACTGCTGTCGATCGTGCAGATGCCCGCGGGCATCCCGGTGGCGACGGTCGCCGTCGGCGGCGCCCGCAACGCGGGCCTGCTCGCGGTGCGCATCCTGGCCGCCGCCGACGAGGAACTGCGCGCGCAGATGATCGAGTTCCAGGCCCGCCTCACGGCCCAGGCCAAGGCCAAGGGCGCGACGCTGCGCGGCCAGCTCGGCTAGTCCGTCACTAGTTATCCTGATTCGGCAGCTTATCGGCCGTAATGCTACAGAAGCTCAATTGCAAGGCAACACGCTGTTGACCTTCGATATCAGTTTGGGCACGGTGCCGCCTGCGGGGTGTTTACCGGTGCGGCCGTCGGGCATTGTAGAGCCAGCGCAGGCAGCCGGAACGGGACCGGATGCGAGTGCCCGGTGGGGGGATTTGGGCGCGCTGTGCTGAACGGGGTCAAGGGGGTAGTACCAAATGGCGTTCTCTGTGGCTAGGAGCCGTCCCTTCCGGTCGCTGGGCCTGTACAAGTCGAACGGGAGGCACGCCGCGCCCAAGGGCTGGGTGCCGGAGCCGCGCCCGTCCGTCGAGTCCGACGACCACCCGCACCGGCCGGCCCACGCGGCGACCATGCCGCGCCTGACCGGCCCGCACGGCGAGGGCGACCAGCAGGCCGCGTAACGCCGAGCCAAGCTGCAAGAAGCCGCAGGCACCGACGCCCGCCCGACGCATCATGCCGGGAGGGCGTCGCCGCGTCCGCGCGCGTTAACATCGGGGGATGAGCACCTTCGCCCTGTCGGATGAGCACGAGGCGCTGCGCGAGGCCGTGCGCGCGCTCGCAGACGACAAGATCGCGCCGCGGGCCGCCGAGATCGACCGGACCGCCGAGTTCCCCTGGGACGTGTACGAGGCGCTGGTCAAGTCCGACTTCCACGCCGTGCACGTCCCCGAGGCCTACGGCGGCGCGGGCGGCGACGCGCTGGCGGCGGTGCTGGTCATCGAGGAAGTCGCCCGCGCGTGCGCGACCTCCTCGCTGATCCCGGCGGTCAACAAGCTCGGCACCGTGCCGCTGCTGCTCGGCGCGTCCGAGGAGGTCAAGCAGCAGTACCTGCCCCCCGTCGCCCGCGGCGAGGGCATGTTCTCCTACGCCCTGTCCGAGCCGGAGGCCGGCTCGGACGCCGGCGCCATGCGGACCCGGGCGGAACGCACGCCGTCCGGCTACCGGCTCAACGGCGTGAAGCGGTGGATCACCAACGCGGGCGTCTCGAAGTTCTACACGGTCATGGCCGTGACCGACCCGGAGGCGGGCGCGAACGGCATCACCGCCTTCGTCGTCGAAGACGGCGACCCCGGCTTCACCTTCGGCGCCCCCGAGCACAAGCTGGGCATCAAGGGCTCGCCCACCCGTGAGCTGTACTTCGACAACTGCGACATCCCCGAGTCCCGCCGCGTGGGCGACGAGGGCCAGGGCTTCAAGATCGCCCTGCGCACCCTCGACCACACCCGCATCACCATCGCGGCCCAGGCACTCGGCATCGCCCAGGGCGCCCTGGACTACGCGCTCGGCTACGTCAAGGAGCGCAAGCAGTTCGGCAAGGCGATCGCCGACTTCCAGGGCCTGCAGTTCATGCTGGCCGACATGGCCATGAAGCTGGAGGCCGCCCGCCAGCTCACCTACGCCGCCGCCGCCCGCTCCGAGCGGGCCATGCACGGGGAGAAGGTAGCCGACCTGACGTTCTTCTCCTCGGCCTGCAAGACCATGGCCTCCGACGTGGCGATGGCGGTCACCACCGACGCGGTCCAGCTCCTCGGCGGATACGGCTACGTCAGCGACTACCCGGTCGAGCGGATGATGCGCGACGCCAAGATCACCCAGATCTACGAGGGCACCAACCAGATCCAGCGCATGGTGATGGCGCGGCAGCTGCTCAAGGGCTGGTAGTGGGCCGTTGACCTGCGAGTTCTAGGGTCTTCGGTTGGGAAACGGGCCGTCCGACGATGAGTGGGGCGGCCCGTTCTCATGTCTTGATTGTTCGGTTGACGCCGGTTGTTGAATCCTGCGTCGGTTTCGCCGGATCC
Source organism: uncultured Actinomycetota bacterium (assembly GCA_963748785.1). Lineage (GTDB taxonomy): Bacteria > Actinomycetota > Actinomycetes > Streptosporangiales > Streptosporangiaceae > Trebonia. The sequence continues at coordinate 229,843 of CAVVKP010000015.1, forward strand.
TGCCCCGCCGCTCCCGGCTAGCTCCAATCGCGCAGGCCGGACGCGCCGTTATGCGCCCGGCTGCGCCGGCGGAACGCGGGTGGGGGCGTACTCGCTGCGGGGCACTGTAGGCGGCGAGCGCAGGGTCCAGGGGCCGGAGGCGAAGTGAAGCGGCCTTCGGCTGCTGGATCACGTCGTGGTAGACGGCGCCCTTGTAATCAGCCGGCGGGGCTGGTCTCCTCGGTCCAGGTGCCGGTGAGCACCTGGCCGTTGGCGGTCAGGTCCATCAGGAGCCGGGAGCGCGACCCCGGCGTTGACCTGACCTGGAGCCGGGTGCCGTGCTGGACGACGGCGACGTAGTGGTGGCTGGTGAACGTCGCGCCCCGGCCGGTGCTCTCGTAGTCGTAGCTGCTGAGCCAGATGCCGGTCAGCGGGCCCGGCTGTGTCTTGGGGTCGGCCACGGGGATCCACGGGCCGCACCCGGTGGCCAGGGCCTCGTCGGGGTCGAGGCCGTAGCGCTCGGCGGCAGTGTCGAATCCGGGGCTGGCGACCGGCTTGCCGGTGACGTACTCCAGCGCGCGGATATAGACCGCGCGGGGCAGGGTCACCTCGCCGGCTTCCCAGCGCTGCACGAGCCGCTTGGAGCAGCCGTTCGGGGTGCCGAGCCGCTGCCCGGCGTCGCGGATTGCCACAGCCATCTCGTCCTGGCTCAGGCGCAGAGCCAGGCGCGCCTGTCCGCAGCGCGGTGTTAGGGGCCATGACCCCGAGAATACCGCGCCAGTCATGATCTGTAACGTCGTTTCGACACCCTAAAAGACGTCTAAACGACGTCTCTTTCGACATCGCAACGTCGCCAAGCGGAAGCGTACCGTCGTGCCAGCGGGACCGCTCGTCATGGGCAGCGTTCGGAAGGCAACACGATGGCACAGCCAGGACAGCACATAGCCGGGACTAGGCTACGCTCCGGCTCGGCGTGGCCGGTGTCGAGCGTCATGCCGCCCCTTGCCGCCCTGCCGACCGCGCCGTCAGCGGCACGGGCTCACGTCCGCGCGATGCTGGCAATGTGGCGGATGAGCGGCCTCGCCGACGCCCTTGAGCTGGTCGTCAGCGAGCTAGTCGCCAACGGGATCAACGCGTCTACGGACGGCGAGGGCGCGCCGAGGTACGTGGAAGGGCGCATGCCCGTGATCCGGCTGTGCCTGCTCACAGACGGCGTCCAGTTGGTAGCAGAAGTCTGGGACGAGGCTCCGGGTGTCCCCGTCCGTCTGAGGGCCAGGCGGGATGACGAGAGCGGGCAGGGTCTTGACCTCGTGGACATGATCACCGGGTCCCAGTGGGGTTGGCGTCCCGCCAGTTCCAGGCCGGGCAAGTGCGTCTGGGCCGTGTTCGAGATCCCAGCCGCGACCGGCGGCGGCAACTAGCACGCAATCAACCAAGGCAGGAAGGCGGCACGCGTGAGCAGCTCGGTACCAGGTGCCACGTTCGCGCTGATCGGCGTGGCGGGCTACATCGCCCGGCGCCATCTGGAGGCGATCCGGGATGTCGGCGGCACTTTAATCGCGTGCCACGACATCACCGACTCGGTAGGCATCCTCGACAGTTATTTCCCGGACGCTCGGTTCTTCACCGACAGCGTGAAGTTCGAGGACTTCCTCAGCCGGGAACCCAACAGGCCCGACTACTTCGTGGTCTGCACGCCAAACGACCTGCCGCCCACGCGGCCCTCGGCCTGCGGATCGGCGCCAACGTGATCCTCGAAAAGCCGGCGGCGCTCAGCAGCCGAGAGCTGGAAGCGCTGATCGCGCTGCAGGCACAGTCCGGGCACGCTATCCACCCGGTCCTGCAACTGCGCTACCACAACGGCCTTCTCCGGTTCAGGAAGCTCATGGAATGGAAGGACCCGGGGCAGCCAGTGAAGGTCACCGTCCCGTACGTCACCCGCCGCGGGCAGTGGTTCGGGATCTCCTGGAAAGGGGACCCGGCCCGTGGCGGGACCATCATCTTCAACATCGGCGTCCACCTGCTTGACGGCCTCACCTGGGCGATCGGAGCAGCACCCGAAGTCATCCGGGCGCAGGCCGACCCCGCCGGAGACTACGCCAAGGGCAGGCTCCAGTTCGGCTCGGTCACCGTCGACTGGACCTTGTCGACCCGGGAAACCGACCTGCCAGCGGGCACCCTCGCGGGCGCGGCCCGGTACATCGCGGTAGACGGAGACATCATCTGCGACTTCTCCGACTACTCCCGCCTCCACAGCATCGTCTACCAGGAGATCATCGCGGGCCGGGGGCACCGGATCGAGGACGCGGCCGGTGCCGTCAAGCGTGCCGAGCGAGTCTGCCAGGCGGCCGAGACCAAGCTGTCGGCCACGTACTGACTGTCAGTACCGGTTAGCCAGCCAGGGCGATTATGCGGGCGATCCGGGGGCCGGACGTGCCGTCCCACAGCGGCGGCAGTTCCCCTGCGTACGGTCCCCGGGCCAGGGCGCCCTGGACGGCGGACGCCAGTTCGTCGGCGCGGACGAGCCGGTTGCTGCCGCTGGTGACGGTGACCGGCCGTTCGGTGACTGGGCGCAGGGTCAGGCACGGGACCCGCAGGAACGTGGTCTCCTCCTGCACCCCGGCCGAGTCAGTGATCACCGCCGCCGCGCCGCGCACCAGGGACATGAACTCCAGGTAGCCGAGCGGCTCGCACATCCGGATGCCTGGGTGCTCGGCCAGTCCGGCCGTCTCGAACATGGCCCTGCCGCGCGGGTGGACCGGCATGATCGCCGGCGCCATGTCCGCCACTTGGTGCATCGCCTTGACCAGCAGCGCCGCCGCCTCCGGGCTGTCGACGTTGAACGGCCGGTGCAGCGTCGTCACCAGGTACCTTTCCGGAAGGCCGTGCTCGGCCCTCGCCGCCTCGGCGTCCAGCGTGTCCAGGCACGCGACCAGCGTGTCGATCATCGTGTTCCCGACGAAGTGCACCCCGTCAGCGGCGATGCCCTCGTGTCCCAGGTAGCCGATCGCCTCCGGCGAGGTGACGAACAGCAGCTCGCAGAGCTGGTCGGTGAGCCTGCGGTTGATCTCCTCCGGCATGGTGTTGTCGAAGCTCCGCAGCCCGGCCTCGACGTGCGCGACCGGCACGTGGAGCTTGGCCGCGGCCAGCGCCGCCCCGAGCGTGGAGTTGACGTCACCGTAGACGACAAGCAGCGCGGGGCGGCGGGCCGTCAGCTCCCGCTCCACCCCGGCGATGACCGCGGCGGTCTGCTCCCCGTGCGCGCCCGAGCCTACGTGCAGGTTCACGTCCGGCTCAGGCAGGCCCAGGTCGGCGAAGAACACGCCGGACATCCGCGCGTCGTAGTGCTGGCCCGTGTGGATGAGCGCCTGGTCGACACCGGCCTCGCCGAGTGCGCGGATGACAGGTGCGGCCTTCATGAAGTTCGGCCGGGCGCCAAGCACATGCGTAACCAGAGCCTGCATCACTTGTCCTTTACAGGAATCCAACAAGAAGGACAAATCTCACGAACCGCAGCGGCGATGGCCGCCCGGTGTGAGCCTACCGACCGTAGTCTGAGCCGCGTGTCCGGTTGACCTTACTCGGGTGCAGTGTTCAATTACGGATGGAACGCGAACCGAACCGGTTGCCATTCTGTGCCGCCAGCTAATCCGTACTCTATTCCGGATTCCGCTTACGCCGGAACGACTTGACCGTGTGGAATGCGCAGGACTTTATATCGGTCTCCTCCTCATCCTCAGGACAGGGAGCCGGACAACGACGCGGTCTGAGCCCTGCCTGTGCGGTGGATCGCGTGCTCATCCCGGGACGGAGAGAGCGCGAATCAACCGACAGGGTTGCCGCGCACTGGGCGGTAGGCCGACGATCTCACTGGCCTTCGAGCAGCCACTTTGCCTTGGCCGACAAGAAAATCGGGACTGGAGATGAAGAATGAGGCTGAAAACCCGATTAATGAGTTGTCAGCTTTTTGCAGCGGCAGCGGCAGCGGCAGTGGCAGCGGGACCTGGGTCCCATGTCCATACTGCCACTGAAGGGGTAGTGATGGTACGCCCTGCCGCCAGCCCACCTTGGCCTCGGCACTGAACCCACTCGATTTCCAGATGCACTGGAACGACCGGAAGTGGGAGACTCGGCGCATGGCAGCTTCGCGTCGTGTCTCGGTGGTCCTATTCGAAGGGTTCGAACTGCTAGACGTGTTCGGCCCCGTCGAGCTGCTCAGCCAGCTGCCCGAGGACTTCGTCGTGAACCTGCTGGGTCCCGTCGCAGGCCCGGTGTGCAGCAGCCAGGGCACCGAAGTCATCGCTGAGGCCGCCTACGCGGACGCGCCGACGCCGGACATCGTGATGGTTCCCGGCGGCATCGGCGCCCGGACTCTGGCGCGCGACGCCGGGTTCCTGTCCTGGTTGTTCGCCTGGGCGCAGCCAGCCGAGCTGGTCACCTCGGTATGCACGGGATCGGCGCTGCTGGCCGCGGCCGGGCTCCTCGACGGGTACCAGGCGACCTCGAACAAACTCGCGTTCGGGTGGGCATCCAGTCAGGGGCAGGACGTGACCTGGGTGGCGAAGGCGCGCTGGGTCCGGGACCGCAACCGCTGGACATCCTCCGGCGTGGCGGCGGGTATGGACATGACCGCCGCTCTCATCGCCTCCCTGCACGGCCAGCAGGCCGCCGACGACGCTGCGCGACGGATAGAGCTGGATATCCACCCCGACCCGGACTGGGATCCGTTCGCCCGCGCCTACGGCCTGGCACCGAGAACGTTTCGCGGCACGGGTCGCGCACCCTGACCAGCAGCACCGAAGGGGACGACCTGGTCGCCCTGTGGAACATCGCGCAGGCCCAGGGCGGGCTCACGGCCCTCGGCAAGACCCTCGGCCCGGAAGTACAGCAGCTCCTCGCGGCCAACGCGGCCGTCGGCTACGGCGACCTGACCGCGAGCGGTAAGCAGGAGATCGCGGCCACCGCCGTCCGCATGGAGGACCGCCTGCCGGGCCTGTTCAAGGCGGCGGCTAGCAGCAAGACGCCCGGGGCGCGCATCGACGTCGTCGCCGCGAGCCAGCAGCGGACGGTCGACAGCGCGAGCGCGTTCGTCTCCGGCCTCGAGTCGGTGAACCCCAAGCTCGCGCCGGTCATCGGCCCGGTGCGGACCGACGACAGCCTGCTGTACTTCCACAAGTCGAACACGGCTTACCAGGACTACCTCAAGAACGACCCGCGCCTAGCCGCCGCCGAGGCCGCGGCGACCGACCAGCCCAAGACGCACGTGATCGCCACCGAGATGCTGCGGCGCAGCTTTACCCCGGCGTTCGTCAAGCAGATCGCGGCCGGCACCTACTCCGCCGAGTTCGCCAACGAGATCGACGCGGCACAGGCCGTCTACGACCTGTGGGCCGTCACCGCGGACATGCCGGATGAGGGCAACTGGCACATGAACAAGTACATCTCGCCGTCCGAGGCGGCCTGGTACGGCTACCTCGACGACGTGGTGTCCTTCTACGAGAACGGCCCGGCGTTCTCCGGCGACACCATCACCTACTCGATGGCCGACGTCCTGCTGAACGACATGTTCGCCAAGCTCGACGCCATCCGGAACGGGAGCAGCGACCTCGTCGCCGAGCTGCGCTTCACCCACGCCGAGGAGATCTTCCCGCTGGCGACCCTGCTGGGGCTGCCGGGCAGCACCAAGCAGCTCCCGGCCGGCACCGAGTTCAGCTACGCGAACGACCCGTTCCGCGGCACCTCGGTCGCCCCGATGGCGGCGAACGTTCAGTGGGACCTGTTCAAGAAGGGCAACACCTACCTGGTCCGCACGCTCTACAACGAGAAGCAGACCGCGTTCAAGTCGAGCTGTGCCCCCGTCAGCAAGGGCAGCTACTTCTACAACCTGAGCACCCTGGAGTCGTGCTACGGGTACACGCCCGCAGCGTCGTAGTTGAAACGCCTGCCCGCCTCGGCCGGAAGTATCCGCTCCCGGCCGAGGCGGGCATCATCCGCCCGGGCAAGGTCACCTCGCCTGTTTCCCAGCGCTGCACGAGCTTCGCGGGCAGCGCGGACCGGAGTCGTTCAAGAGATACCTGTCGCCCGTGATCGACGAGATCCAGGCGGCATCGTGATGGCGCGCTTTGAATACCTGTCGGCCTTCGCAAACATCCACCCTGCTGGGTCGGGCGCGACAATTGACCGAAACAGGACGTTCCAGCCTGGAAACGTGAAAGCAACACTGCCCTGTTAATTCTGAACCTTGTGTTGAATTCTTACGAACTCTCCAGAGGAGTGAAGCGATGAGCACAGGCGTTTCCCGGCGGGCGATGCTGCGCGGCGCGGCGATCACCGCGGCGGCCGGCACGGCGGCCGCCGTCACGACGACGACCGCTCAGGCCGCGCCTGCGGTGCCAGCGGCTCCGGCCCTTCCGGCGACGTCTAGGCTCCCGCGCGGCCTCGACCTGGAGACCGCGACCGTCGCCGACCTCCGTCCGCTGCTCGACAGCGCCAAGCTGACCAGCGAGACGCTGACCGCTGCCTACCTAGAGCGGATCGAGGCCCTCAGCAACCAGGGCCCGGCGGTCAACGCCGCGCGCATGGTCAACCCGCTCGCCCTTGAGGAGGCCCGCGCGGCCGACCAGAAGCTCAAGAGCTACCTGCGCAGCGGTAAGCCCTACAGCCGGCTGCTCGGCATCCCGGTGCTGATCAAGGACAACATCGACGCGACGCCGATGCCGACCACGGCGGGATCGGTCGCTCTGGCGCGCTCCTACCCGAAGGTAGATGCCCCGCTAGTGCAGCAGCTCCGCGCCGCCGGGGCCGTCATCATCGCGAAGGGCAACCTCACCGAGTTCGCAAACTACCTCACCAACGGCATGCCCGGCGGCTACAGCTCGCTCGGCGGCCAGGTCATCAACGCCTACGACGCCTCCCAGACGCCCAGCGGCTCCAGCGCCGGACCGGGCGTCGCCGCGTCCGTCGGCCTGGCTACCCTCACCATCGGCACCGAGACCTCCGGGTCGATCCTCGGCCCGTCGGCCGCCAACTCCGACGTTGGCATCAAGCCGACCACGGGTCTGGTATCGCGCACCGGGATCGTGCCGATCGCGGCCAGCCAGGACACGGCGGGGCCGATCGTCAAGTCGGTCGCGGACGCCGCCGCGCTGCTCACGGTCATCTGCGGCAAGGACCCGCTGGACTCGTTCACGGCCGGCAATCCGCTCGTCGGTCACGACTTCACCAAGGACCTGAACAAGAACGCCCTTCAGGGTGCCCGCATCGGCGTCGTCGCCAGCCAGGTTCCGGCCGCCGGGACGGACAACCTGACCCTGTGGAACGCCGCGGCCGCCGAGCTGACGCAGCTCGGCGCGACCCTGGTCCCGGTCACACTGGACACCAGCAGCAGCATCCCCGGTGGCTCGACGGTGCTCAGCTACGAATTTAAGCGGGACCTCAACATCTACCTTTCCAGGCTGCCAGGCAGCGTGCCGATGAAGACGCTGGCCGACATTATCGCCTACAACGACGCGCATGCCCAGGTCGCGCTGAAGTTCGGGCAGGTGCTCGCGCTGGCCTCCCAGGCGAAGGACCTCACGCCTGGCAGCGCCGACACCGTCAAGTACCTGGCCGACCGCGCCCAGGACCTCGCCGACAGCAAGGGCCGCATCGACGCGCTCATGTCCGCCAGCAACCTCACCGCCCTGCTATTTGCCAACTCCGGCAGCGCCGGCATTGGGGCGAAGGCGGACTACCCGTCCATCTCCATCCCGGCGGGCTACCAGGCCAGCAACCGCCGTCCGTTCAACATCGCCTTCCTCGGCCAGGCGTGGAGCGAGCCGACCCTGATCGGCTACGCCTACGCCTACGAGCAGGCAACCCTCCTGCACCAGCCGCCGTCCGCGGTCAACCCCACCCTGTTCGGCTAAAGGCTGCCGGGTTCCGCTGGCTCGCCACGCCACGCCACGCCACGCAGCGTGGCGTGGCGTGGCGAGACGCTGGCAGGCCAGCGCGGCAGCAACGCCCATGGAAACGGCGCTGATCCCCGGTGACTAATCCTTCGTGAGCGTTATCGCCATCGCCGGACACAGCGCAGCCGCCTGGCGAACGTCCTCGGCGAGTTCGGGCGGCGGGACGTCGGTCTTCAGGAAGACCACCCCCTCATCCTCGTCCTGGTCGAAGACGTCTGGCGCGGACCTGACGCACTGGCCGGAGCTTACGCAGATGTCGCGTTCAGCATGCACTCGCACTGAGCTCTTCCTTTCCTAGAGTCCCGGAGTTGTCACCAGGTCACGGGCAGCTCGTAGACCCCGTAAACGAGGCTGTCGTGCTTGAACTGGATCTGCATGGGATCGGCAGCCAGGGCGAGCGTGGGAATGCACCGGTACAAGGTGCTGTAGACAACCTGGAGCTCCACCCGGGCGAGGGGCTGGCCCAGGCACTGGTGGACGCCAAAGCCAAAGGCCATGTGCGACCGAGCGTCGCGGTGCACGTCGAGCCGGTCTGCGTCAGGGAACACCGCGGCGTCCCTGTTGGCGATCTCATTGGGCAAGATGATGCCCTCGCCCGCCCGGATGACCTCGCCGGCGATCTCGATGTCCTCGGCGGCCACCCGGCGTCGCCCAGAGTGGACGATGGTCAGGTACCGCAGCAGTTCCTCGACCGCGCGCACGACCAGCTGCGGGTCGTCGCTGTCGCGGACCGCGGCAAGCTGGTCTGGGTGGAGAAGCAGAGCATAAGTGCCGAGGGCGATCATGTTCGCGGTGGTTTCATGCCCGGCGATGAGCAGGAGCAGTCCCATGGCGGCTAGTTCCCGCCGGGACAGCTGGCCGGTGGCGACTCGTTCAGTGGCCACCTGGGACAGGAGGTCGTCGCCGGGGTCGGCGAGCTTTCGCTCGATCAGGCGATCGAGGTAGGCCGTCAGCTCCTCCTGGGCTTCCACCGCGGCTTCTGGTGGCGTGGAGCGGTTGACCAGTGTCCGGGCGGTCCGCTGGAAGAAGTCGTGGTCCGCGTAGGGGACGCCGAGCAGCTGGCAGATCACGAGCGAGGGCACCGGCAGGGCGAATGCCGCGACGAGGTCGGCCGGAGCCGGGCCGGCCAGCATCTCGGAGATGAGGGCATCGACGATGCTCTGGATGCCGGGCCGCATCCTCTCGATCCGCCGGACAGTGAACGCGCCGGTGACCATGCGCCGCAGCCGAGCGTGTTCCGGATCGTCCATGCGGATGAAGCTGAGTCCCCCATCGTGCCGGGCCCGTGTGCTCGAGCTTGCGTCCGGGAAGCCTTTCCGGGTTGGGTCGGAGCTGACGCGGCGGTCGGCCATCAGGGCCCGCTGCTCGGGATACCGGGTGACAAGCCAGGGCGTGCTGCCGTCCCATAGGCGCACCCTCGTAAGCGGCCCCTCCGACCCCAGCGCGCTAAGGTCCGGCGGCGGATCCAGCGGGCACCCTTCCGCGCGGGCCATCGGGTAGGCCGGAATGTCGTCCAGCTCCTGGGCCGGAAGTTCGGCATGCGATCGCATCACTTGATCAAGCCCTCCGAGTGTACTCAGCGTAGTTGCCGAACGTTTGTCCGGTAACTTACCGAACAAACGTAAGGCAACGTTCCGTGTCCGGAGAACTATCCAAAGTGATATAAAATGGTATCTTCCTGGCTAATGCTTACTGGACCGTCGAACACGAGGCCCACGAGTTCGTCCACGAACCGAAGCACTTTCCCCTCAGCGTCGTGCTCGCCCTGGGAGTGCGATAGCGCCACCCGCCCGTGGGCGCCGACGAGGAGGACGATGGCGGCCCGGTCGGCCGGCAGCCTGAGCCGCGCACCCGCGCACTCTGCCAGCGTGGTGCTCAGTTGCTCCATGAGTGTCCCCAGCATGGGGCCGCCATGGGGGCCGAACATCAGCCGGTAGTGACCCGGGCTGGCGAGTGAGTACCGGCAGAACGCGTCAAGTTGCGCGCGAACCAGGCCGACGGGGTTCGCGGGATCCGCCGTTCGAGCGCCGGCCTGCCGCATTAGGTCAGCAACCCGTTCTTGCTCATGGGCGAGCAGAGCGTCGATCAAGGCGGCCTTGTCCGCGAACTGGGTGTAGATGCTGGCCGGCGCGATCCCGGCTCTCCGGGCAACCCCGCGCAGGGTAAGGCCGTCCACCGTGCCCAGTTCCCCCAGCAACTGTCCCGCCGCCGCCAGGATCTCGGCACGTAGTCGCTCCCCCTGACCCCACGGGTTACGGACTCGCGTCCCGCCGCTCGGCGACTGCATGCCTATCGTCGCCTGCTCGCTCTTCATTAGTACATTCTGGCCTGTGGCACCGTGCGGATCCACGATTAGACGGCAGGTCAATGGTGGTGCTATCGGATATTTTGCGGGCGCCGTGCCGCGGCTATCAGCGGAGCGACGGTATCGTCCCTGACATGGGGTTCAGCGGCAGGCAAGCGAAACGGTCAGCGAAGGATCCGGCCCGCGTCAGGGAGCTGCACGTGGCAGACGCAGACGCCCGGGTCGCCGCGCGACCGTCGCTGCTCCGCCAGTTGTTCGGGAGGGCCACGCCATACGGCGGCTACACGGCGGCTGAGGCGGCCCGTGCGGTTGCAGCCGACGACGGAGAGCAGGGCACCGCGGTCGTGCTGGGCGCCGAGGACCGGCCGGGCAGGCGGCTCCTGAACCCGCCCGGCGGGACCGTGGACTTGCTACTGGAGGTCGTGCGCCCTGGCGGCGACCGGTACACGACGCACCTCGTGGTCGGCTTCTCCACACCGGAACGTCGCGCCCGGGTGGCCACCGTGGGAACCAGGCTCCCCGTGCGGGTCAACCCCGATAGACCAGACAAGATCGCGATCGACACGACCGCCCTGTTCGGCCAGTAGCCGGGCCGAGCTGTCGGGTCTTCCTCGCCCGCGGCGTTACTGGAAGCCGGCGACGGTGTGCGGGAGGTAGGGCTCTTCCAGGTAGGCGACGTCGTCGGCGTCGAGATCGACGTCCACCGCCGCGATCGCGTCGGACAGGTGCGACGGCTTCGTGACGCCGACGATGGGGGAGGTCACCACCGGGTTGCGCAGCAACCAGGCCAGTGCGACCTGGGCCGGGGACAGGTCCCGCTTGCCCGCGACCTCAAGGACTCGCTCAGCAATCACGCGGTCCTCGTCCCGGTACAGAGTCCGGCCAACGGCATCGGTCTCCTTCCGCGTGGTCGCCTCGTCCCAAGGGCGGGTCAGCTTGCCGCGGGCCAGCGGGGACCACGGGATGACGCCAATGCCCTGGTCGGCGCAGAGCGGGAGCATCTCCCGCTCCTCCTCGCGGTAGATCAGGTTGTAGTGGTTCTGCATGGAGACGAAGCGGGTCCATCCGTGCAGGTCCGCGAGGTACAGCGCCTTGGTGAACTGCCAGGAGTGCATCGAGGACGCGCCGATGTACCTAACCTTGCCGGACTTTACGGCATCATGAAGCGCCTCCAGCGTCTCCTCGATCGGCGTGCCGTTGTCCCAGCGGTGGATCTGGTACAGGTCGACGTAGTCGGTCTGCAGCCGGCGCAGGCTCGCGTCCAGCTCTGCGAAGATCGCCTTACGGGACAGCCCCGCACCGTTCGGCCCAGGGCGCATCCGCATGAAGACCTTGGTTGCCAGGACGACCTCGTCGCGCGGGATGAAATCCTTCAGCGCCTGTCCGGTGATCTCCTCGCTGCGGCCGGACGAGTACACGTTCGCCGTGTCGAAGAAGTTGATCCCGGCGTCGAGCGCCTGCCGGACGATGTCCCGGCAGGCCGCCTCGTCCAGCGTCCACGGCCGGCCGCGCCCGCCCGGCTCGCCGAAGCTCATGCACCCCAGCGTGATCGCGGAAACCTCAAGGCCGGTCTTCCCTAGCTTCGCGTATCGCATCGCGTCCTCCTACGGGGTAATCGCGCGCCCAGATCTCTGCCGATCCTAAGCCGAGGCGCATGGTAGCCCAGCGCGCCACCTGGTCGGGAAACGACTACAGTCGTCATGGAATCGGGGCTGTTGATCCGGCGCTGTTCCTTGCAGTGGCCGTGTCCTGCGGTGCTCCTGCGACGCACTAGGCAAATCCTTCAGCCAACGTTCCGACGGAGGATGAGAGAGTCCCGTGCTGATCCGCCTGTTGCGCGTCTATCTGCGCCCGTACCGTAAGCCGCTCGCGCTCCTCCTGGTGCTGCAGCTCGCGCAGACGCTGGCCACGCTGTACCTGCCGACGCTGAACGCAGACATCATCGACAACGGCGTGATCCTCCACAACACGCACTACATCCTGACGACCGGCGGCGTGATGCTCGCGATCACCCTGGCGCAGATCCTGTGCGCGATCGGCGCGGTGTACTACGGCGCGCAGGCCGCGATGGCCCTCGGCCGCGATGTCCGGCAGGCAGTCTTCGGCCGGGTGCTGATGTTCTCCGACCGGGAGGTGAACCACCTCGGCACATCGTCGCTGATTACCAGGACCACCAACGACGTCCAGCAGGTCCAGATGCTGGCGATCATGACGTTCACCCTGCTGCTGTCCGCACCGATCATGTGCGTCGGTGGGATCATCCTGGCGCTGAACCAGAACGTGCCGCTGTCGTCGCTGCTGCTTGTCGCGGTGCCGCTGCTCGCCATCATCCTGGCGCTGATCATCTCCCGGATGCGGCCGCTGTTCCGGCAGATGCAGGACCGGCTGGACAACATCAACCGGGTGCTGCGCGAGCAGATTACGGGCGTCCGGGTCATCCGCGCGTTCGTGCGTGACCCCCAGGAGCGGGAGAGGTTTGCCGGCGCAAGCACCCGCCTATTCGACGTCTCGCTGGGGGCCGGCAAGCTGATGGCGCTGATGTTCCCGTCGGTGCTGCTGGTGCTGAACCTGTCCACCACCGCAGTGGTGTGGTTCGGCGGGCACCTGGTCGCGGACGGCACGATGCAGATCGGGTCGCTGACCGCGTTCATCACCTATCTGGCCCAGATCCTGACAGCGGTGATGATGGCGACGTTCATGTTCATGCTCGTGCCACGGGCCGAGGTCAGCGCGGAGCGGATCATGGAGGTCATCGACACCGAACCGGGCGTCGCCGCGCCGACTAGCCCACTGCCCGCGGGACCGGAGCCCGGCCGGCTTGAGCTGCGGAACGTCGAGTTCCGTTATCCGGGGGCCGAGCAGCCGGTGCTGCACGACATCAGCCTGACCGCGCTGCCCGGCCGGACCACGGCGATCATCGGCGGCACCGGCAGCGGCAAGACCACGCTCGTCCACCTCATCCCACGGCTGCTCGACGTCACGGCCGGGTCGCTGCTGGTGGGCGGAGTCGACGTACGCGAACTCGACCCGGCACCGCTGTCGGCGGCCGTCGGGCTGGTGCCGCAGAAGCCGTACCTGTTCTCCGGAACCGTGGCGACGAACCTGCGGTACGGCAACCAGCAGGCCACCGACGAGGACCTGTGGCGCGCGCTGGAGATCGCCCAGGCCCGCGACTTCGTCGAGCGGATGCCAGACGGGCTGGATTCGCCGATCGCGCAGGGTGGAACGAACGTGTCCGGAGGCCAGCGGCAGCGCCTGGCGATCGCCCGGGCACTGGTACACAAGCCGCAGATCTACTTGTTCGACGACTCGTTCTCCGCGCTCGACTACGCCACCGACGCGCGACTGCGTTCGGCCCTGGCGACCGAGGTAACCGACGCGACCATGATCATCGTTGCCCAGCGGGTCGCCACCATCAGGCATGCCGACCAGATCCTGGTGCTGGACGCTGGCCGGGTCGTGGCGCGCGGCACCCATGCCGAGCTGATGGATTCGAGTGAAACCTACCGGGAGATCGTGCTCTCCCAGCTAACCGAGCAGGAGGCCGCGGCATGAGCGAGCGGAGCAGCGAGCGCAGCGAGGAGGCCGGAAGGCCGAGCCGAGGAGCGGGCGACGCCCGAGCGCGGGCCGGGCCCGGCGGCCTCCGTGCGCGGTCCCGGCCGCTTCATGAGCGGCATGTCCACCGAGAAGGCGCTGGACTTCAAGGGCTCGGGCCTGCGGCTGCTCCGCATGCTCAGCCCGTACCGCCTGCTCACGATCCTGGCGCTGACCCTCGCGGTCGGCAGCGTGACCCTGTCGGTGCTCGCGCCCCGGTTGCTTGGCGAGGCGATCAACCTCGTCTTCGACGGTTACCAGTCGCACCACGGCGTGGACTTCGGCCATGTGGGGCAGATCGTGGGCGTCGTGGTGGCGCTCAACGTCGGCGCCTCGGTCTGCGCGCTGTTCCAGGGTCGGCTGACCGCGACCATGGTCCAGCGGGCGGTGTTCCGGCTGCGCGAGCAGGTGCAGGCCAAGCTGTCCCGGCTGCCGCTGAGCCACTTCGACCGGCAGCCCCGCGGCGAGATCCTGAGCCGCGTCACCAACGACATCGACAACCTCCAGCAGTCCGTGCAGCAGACGCTGAGCCAGCTGGTGACCTCGCTGCTGACGATTGTCGGCGTGCTGACGCTGATGTTCGTCGTGTCCTGGCAACTGGCACTGATCGCCCTGGTCACCGTGCCCGCCTCCACCGTGGCGATGCGCAAGATCGCCCAGCGGGCGCAGCCGCAGTTCATCAAGCAGTGGAAGTTCACCGGCCAGCTGAACGGTCACATCGAGGAGATGTACACCGGGCACGCGCTGGTCACCGCGTTCGGCCAGCGGGAGGAGGCCATGGCGACCTTCACCGAGCAGAACGAGGCGCTCTATCAAGCCAGCTACCGGGCGCAGTTCATCTCCGGCACGATCCAGCCGCTGATGATGTTCATGTCGAACCTGAACTACGTGCTCGTGGCCGTCGTCGGCGGCCTGCTCATCGCGGGCGGCACGCTCACCCTCGGCGCGGTGACGGCGTTCATCCAGTACTCGCGGCAGTTCAGCCAGCCGCTGACCCAGGTCGCCAGCATGGCGAACCTCCTGCAGTCGAGCGTGGCATCCGCCGAGCGCGTGTTCGCGCTGCTTGACGCTCCGGAGCAGACGACCGACGCCGCCGAGCCGGCCAGGCCCGCCGACGTCCGCGGCCGGGTCGAGTTCGACGACGTGTCGTTCAGGTACGCGCCGGACCGGCCACTGATCGAGCACGTCTCGCTCACCGTGGAGCCAGGGCAGACCGTCGCCATCGTCGGCCCGACCGGCGCGGGCAAGACGACGCTGGTCAACCTGCTGATGCGGTTCTACGAGATCGACTCGGGCGCGATCTTGCTCGACGGCGTCGACACCGCGCAGATGAGCCGCGAGGACCTGCGCGGCCTGACCGGCATGGTGCTGCAGGACGCCTGGCTGTTCGGCGGCACCATCGAGGAGAACATCGCCTACGGCTCCCTCGGCGCCACCCACGAGCAGGTCGTCGAGGCAGCGAAGGCGACGTACGTGGACAGGTTCGTGCGGACGCTGCCCGATGGCTACGACACGGTGCTTGACGACGAGGCCACGAACGTCAGCGCGGGGGAGCGGCAGCTGATCACGATCGCCCGCGCCTTCCTGGCCCGGCCTGCCGTGCTCATCCTGGACGAGGCGACCAGCTCGGTCGACACCAGGACAGAGGTACTCCTCCAGCGCGCGATGGCCACCCTGCGGCAGGGCCGGACCAGCTTCGTGATCGCCCACCGGCTGTCCACCATCCGCGACGCCGACGTGATCCTGGTGATGGAAAGCGGGCACATCGTCGAGCAGGGAACCCACGCGGCGCTGCTGGCGGCAGGTGGCGCGTATGCGCGGCTGTACCAGGCGCAGTTCGCCCAGCCCATGGTGGAGGAAGTCGCCTGACTCAGCCGGCCTCGACCTGATCCACGAATGCGTCAATCACCGGAGCGGTGGCCCGCGTCTTCAATGCGGCTCCGCAAGGCACGGGTAACGTTAAGAACTTGCTAATGTAACGTAATAGCAACATTTCCGATCCAATGTCATCAATATCTCTTCGGAGACAACGATGGACTTACGGAAGGGAATGTCGCAACGTGACGCAAACTAACAACGAGGAGCCGGGCGGTCACACCCGCCGCAGCTTCCTCCGCGCGGTCGGGCTGGCTGGCGGCGCGGGGACCATGTTCGCCACCATGGGCGCCCTGGGCCTCGCCCCAACCGCTGAGGCCCAGGCGGTAACGAGGAACTTCCAGGCACCGCGCCGCGCCGACTTCCAGCTGACGGGCCGGTCGCCCGCGAAGGTCGTCATCCTCGGCGGCGGCGTCGCCGGCCTGGTGTCCGCCTACGAGTTGCAGAAGGCGGGGTACGACTGCACGATCATCGAACCCCGGGCTCGCACCGGCGGCCGCAACTTCACCGTGCGCGGTGGGGACAGCCAGACGGACACGTTCGGCCGGACGCAGACCGCGAAGTTCAGCCCCGGACAGTACATGAACGCCGGGCCGGCCCGGCTTGCCCAGTGGATGCTCACCCTGGACTACTGCCGCGAGCTAGGCGTCCCGATCGAGGCGTTCACCAACCAGAACGCCAACGCGTTCATCTACAACTCGGCGACCATGAGCGGCCCGGAGCGGTACCGCACCGCCAAGGCCGACGTGTACGGGTACGTCAGCGAACTGCTGGCCAAGGCCACCAACCAGGGTGCCCTCGACGACACGCTGACCGCCGACGACAAGGCGAAGGTCGTCGCGTTCCTCGAGCGCTGGGGGGCGATCAGCCAGACCAACTACTCATACACCGGTGGCCCGAACCGCGGCTACACCACCTACCCCGCCGGCCCCGGCGTGCCCGGCACCGTCCTGGGCGACGTGCCGCGCTTGACAGACGTCTTCGCCTCCGGTGTCGGCCAGTACTTCTCTTTCGAGTTCGAGTACGACATGGCCATGATGATGTTCCAGCCAGTCGGCGGCATGGACCAGATCCCCCAGGCGCTGACGCGCGCTATCGGCCACCAGAATGTGCTGCTGGGCGCGCAGGCCACCGGGGTCACCGACAACGGTCACGACGTGACCGTCACCTACACCGCATCCAACGGCAAGACGCAGGCCATCACCGCTGACTTCGTGATCGCGGCGATGCCGCCGTGGTACACGGCGGCCCTGGCCGGGAACATCGGCGCCGACGCGATTGCCGCGCTTAAGGCCATCCGGCCGTCGTACGCGAGCAAGATCGGGCTGGAATACAAGAGCCGCTGGTGGGAGACCGACCTCCAGCAGTACGGCGGCATCACAGAGACCGACCTGGACCTGACCCACCTCTGGATGCCCTCATACGGTTACCTCGGCGAACGAGGCGTCGTCATCGGTTACTACAACACCGGCTCGAACGCCACCAAGTACGGCCAGATGACGCCGACCGCCCGGGAGCAGCGCGCGCTGCAGCTCGGCGCCCAAATCTACGGGCCAAAGTACCTCTCCGAGTTCGTCACGTCGTTCTCGCAGTCGTGGCAGTACATCCCGCACCTGGAGGCGGCCTGGCACAGCGGTGTTAACCCGGACAGCGCGGCCATGAATCCGCTGGTCCAGCCGACCGGCCGGATCTACTACGCCGGTGACTGGCTGTCCTACGAGGACGCGTGGCAGCATGGCGCGATTGCCTCCGCCCGCCAGGTAGTCACCAACATCAATACCCGCGTCCTGTCTAGCTAGCCCGGCCCCGCAGCCCACGCCAGGGTCGTTCAACGTCATCTCCACGCAGGACGACCCTGGCTGGCTGCTCCGCTATGCGGCCTGGTCAAGCAGGGCGTGCCGGGAGAGCAGCCGACTTGCCGTTGTCTGTCCGGCCCGCATGGGCGCGAAAAACCGTACCGCCCGGCCATCAAACAGGCTGATCCCGGTTCCGCTGGTCAAGAAGGGAGCTGGGCGCGGGAGATGGCTCTGGCCTCGCGCCCCTGCCAGTCCGCGATCCGGAGACAGCGGGATGAATGGGATGTGTCCTGGCCTCCGGTTCCGGGATGTCCCTCAGGTCCGCCATGAAGTCGCGCGCTTCGCTCATCTCAGATTCCGGCGCCACGCCAGGACGCCGCCACCGTGACGGCAGGAACAGCGGCACGATCATCACCAGGCCCGCACTGCCCAGGACCCCGTTGAACAGCAGGCTTTCCCATCCTGCCCCGAAGGTGTTCGACCGCAGGGGGATCAGCTCGACCGCTTGGCGCACGCTGACCAGGTACAGCACCGTCCAGGCGATGAGCAGCAACCCGGGCAGCCCGGCGGCGAGCGGCGAGATCCGCGGCGCGGCGACCAGGATGCCCGCCGCCAAGCCGGTAGCGGCCAGCGCGCCCAGCGCGGCGAGCACGCCGTGGTACGCCAGGAGGGAACCGCCTTGGGCGGGCAGCTCGGCGGCGGGGGCAGGCAGCCGCAGCAACCGCAGGTATCCCCAGGCGCCGGCGAAGAACATCGCGAGCGCCATGATGATGGCCAGGCCAATCCCGTATATGTGGCGCATGAGTCCTCTTCCGCAGGGCCGGTCGGGTTTGGAGTTACGGCAACAGAACGGAGACCTCATCCGGCAGCGTTACAAAAGGTCCCCTGACATGGTCAGCTCTACGGCCACCCGGTGCCGCCCGACCCCGCGTGGCCGGGTCCCCTCCTGACGGCGTGGCGACCGTAAAGTCGCGTCTGGCCAGCCTGCCGGCTTGTGTAGTTGCACTGCGGAGCGGGCTGCTAAACGGTGGCGGGCGAGCGCTACATTCTGCGGTGATGCCGGCCTCCGGAGCGAACCGCCGCCCCGCCGCGGTGCAAGCCCTCCTGACGGATATCTTCCGCGCACCCGTCGCCGTCGAGCGCTGGGAGCGTCTTGAGCCGTGGGCTGTCGCGCGAGTGCTGCTCAGGGAGGCTGGCGCTGCCCGGACGGTAATTGTGAAATGGATGCGAACCGGCCCCGCCCGGGCGCGCGCCGAACCCTGGCGGCTGCGTACCGAATTGGCCGCACTGCAGTTCCTGTCCGACGATCTGGGACTGGCGCTTGCCCCGCGCGTTATCGCCGCCGACGTATCGGCCGGGTTCCTCGTGCTGGAAGACCTTGCGCCCCGTGTCGCCCTGGACCGCCTCATCCGCCGCGACGGCGCCGCAGCCCATCTCGAGCTGCTGGCCGCCTTCGCCCGCGCCCGCGGCGAGCTGAGTGCAGCCACCGCTGGCCGGTCCGGGACTTACCGTGCGCGGTACGCCGCCCTGGGATCCCGGCCCCGGCGGGTGACGTGGAAGGCAGGCTCGCCGGGCTTTGGGACCACGGGCACGAAGACGCCGCAGCGCTCGGGGTACCCATTGTCGGACCGGCCGCATCCGAGCTGACCGCGGTGCTCGAGGAGCTGAACGCGCCAGGCCCGTTCCTGGTCCTGAGCCACGGGGACGCGGAATCCAATAACATCCTGGTCCGCGAATCAGGTCCTGCCGATGCCCGCCTGATCGACTTCGAGGCCGCCGGCTACGCCCACGCCCTTACCGACGCAGTCTGCCTGCACGTTCCAGGGCCGGGGTGGATATCCGTCGGCGACCCGGGTGCCGCCGGCCTGGCCGATCAGTACCGCCGCGCCCTGGCCCGGGGCGTGCCTGAGGCGCAGGACGACCGGCGCTACGGATTCGCCCTGGCAGCGGCCTGCATGTCCTGGGCGCTATTGCGCCTGCACCGGTTCGCCGTGCTCGACACCCGCGCGCCGGGCGACCACAGTCGGCTGCAACTCGTGGAGACACTGGAATCCGCTGCCCGGGCCGCCGAAGCCCACCGCGCCCTGCCGCACCTCACCGGCTGGGTCGGGCGCACGGCCGATGTGCTGCGCCGCCGCTGGCCCGACGCGGATCTGGACCGCACCGACTGGGCGAGGTTCCCGCCCTATTCGCCGCGCCGTTAAGAACGCGTCCTGCGTCAGGGGCGCGGCGGATTACGGCGCCTGCGAGGGAGCGGTGACCCCGCGTAATGTCATCATTCACGGGTTTCGTGAGCTGGCGTAAAGCGAGTGTGGGGAGTGATGGTAGCCAGAACAAGCGTTGAAATAATTTGACTTGATCGTTTTCCGTAGATTGCACTAGATGCACCTGGTGAAATTATCTCTGTGGTTTTGTCGCGCGCTCAGGAGTGCATACATCTTGAAGCGGAAGATCTTCTGCGCCAAAAACGACGTAAGCGGAGATAATGATCTTTACTCGCGCCTGCGGGCGGTTCTTGATGAGTAGCCGGATTATCCGGGCGGGGCGATCCATGCCGCGAATCGCTGGTGCCATTTGCCTGGTCGCGGCGGTTTCGGCAGGGGTTCCCCTCCTGGCGGGGGCGGCCGAAGCCCAGGCTCCCGCCGCGCAGGCCGTGGCGTACTCGCGGACAATCACCGTCACCAGCCTGAGCGACGTCGGAGCGGGTTCACTCCGTGCCGCCATCAAATCCGCCAACGCCGCTCCGGCCGGAAATTCAACCCTCATCAGCTTCGGGATAAAGGGAACCATCACCCTGATCGGCCCGCTGCCCGCGATCGCACGGAAAGTGACAATTGACGCGACCTCGGCGCCCGGGCATGTCAGTGGTGGCCCGCCGGTCGTAGCACTCGACTTCAACGGGCAGGCAGGCCTGCGATTTGGCGCCGGCTCGGGCGGCTCGCAGCTACTGGGAATGGCCGTGGACCGAGGCCGGCGGCAATGGCGTGACGCTGGACGCCGGTCAGGTCACACTCAACGACAACTACATCGGTCTGAACCTGGCCGGGGCCGCGGCCCCCAACGGCGGCAACGGCGTCTACGTCTCGGCTGCGTCGGCCCGGAACCTCATCGGGCTGAACGGCTCGCGCGCCTCGGGTGTGGTCGCGAACGTGATATCCGGCAACCGGGGGAGCGGCATCGTGCTGGCCGGATCGTCGGGGAACACCGTGGTGGCTAACCGGATCGGGACGAACCCTGCTGGCACCTCGGCCATCCCCAACCGCGGCGACGGCATCCTCATCACCGGAGGGGCACGGGGCAACGAGATCGGTGGTACTGCCTTCGTCGACAGCGCGACCGGCAAGGTGAACGATCCCACGGGGAAAAAGGGGACCGTGGCACCGGTCTTCGTGGTGCCGCCGCTCGGCAACCTGATCTCGGGCAACGGCGGCAACGGCGTGCTGATCGATGCCGGCTCCCGGGGCAACGTGCTCAACGGGAACTTCATCGGGACGACGGCCAGCGGGGACGGCGCCCTCGGCAATGTCGGCAACGGCGTGTGGATCGACCGGGCGCCCGGCAACTCGCTGGTGGGCTGCAAGGTCGTCAATAACCCGTTCGTCTATTACAACGTCATAAGCGGCAACCACCAGAACGGGCTGCGCGTCACCAGTTCGGACAACGTGACGGTCCAGGGGAACTTCTTCGGCGCCGGCGCCAACAACACGACGATCGTGAAAAACCGGCTGGACGGAATCCTGGTCGATGGGACCTCGGCGAACACCCAGGTGGGCGGGGTTATCCCGCTGGGCAATGTGTCCGCGGGAAACGGCCGTAACGGCATAGAGGTGACCGGGAAGGCCCACGGTTTCGTCACGTTCAACACATTCGGCGGGCTGCTGGCATTCAAGGGCGCGGCTCCCAACGGCAATGACGGGCTGCTTATAACCTCCACCGGGGGCAACAACCTGGTCCGGACGAACGTGCTCTCCGGCAACAGGAGGAACGGAATCGAGCTGGCCGGGAACGCCTCCGGGGTAACAGTTGACCCCAATATCGTCGGCCTGAATACAAAGGGCAACGGCGTGCTACCCAACGGCGGCGACGGCCTGCTGATCGACGGTACCGCTCACAACAACACCATCGGCGGCACGCGGATCTCGGTGATCCCGCAGAACACCTTCTCGGGAAACAGTGGGTATGGCGTGGTGATCGCCGGGCGGGCGCATAACAACCGGGTCTTCCGCAGCTTCATCGGAACGCAGATCCTCGGCGTCAAGGCGCTGGGCAATAGGAAGGGCGGCGTCCTGATCGCGGGCCACGCCTACAGCAACCTCATCGGCCAGAAGACGCGCAAGCCGGCCAACCTGATCAGCGGGAACGACGGCATCGGCGTGACCCTGAGCAGCGGCACCCTCGGAAACTTCGTGATAAACAACTACATCGGCCTCGACCGGTTCGGCCGGTTCCTGCGCAACAGCGGCCCTCCGATCGTGAACACCGGCCACGACAACACGATCTCGGGTAACCAGTCCCAACCCGGGGGCTTTGTGCCTGTGACCGGTTAAGGGCTGTTCGTAAGACAGGCGGCCGTGTCCGGGGCCCTCCTGAGGGCTCCGGACACGGCCGGCCGGGATGCGGGAGCGGCCGGCTTGACGTCGCCTATGCGGCCCGCATGGGCACGGCCATCAGGTCCCTGCTCCGGGCAACGACCTCCGCGGCGCTGACGGGTCGCGCTTGCGGGCCTGCGGCCATCATGTCCGCGACAAGCCCGGCCACATCGGCCGGGACGGTGACCGGCATGGGGGAAAGGATCCTGCTTTCCGGCCCGGGTGCCAGCTCCGGTGAGGCATCAGGAGCCGGCGGTGATCCGGTCAGGCACGCCCAGGCGACTAGGCCGAGGCAGGACAGGTCGCTGCCGGGACTGCCAGCGGCCTGCGCAGGTCCGAAACCCGTGAGCTTCACGGTGCCCCCGGGCGCGAGCAGCAGGGTCCCGGGGCTGATGTCGTGGTGCGCCAGCCCGGCGCTGTGCGCCGCGTCGAGCGCGGAGGTGACCTGGCAGATGAGGTCGAGTACCCAGGGCGGGTCCAGCGGGCCCGCTTGCATGACCGCGGCGACCGAGGAGCCGCCCACCAGTTCGGTCACGACGAACGCGGACCCTGGGGAGTCAGCCTGGCCGTAGTCGTGGATCCGCGCTATCCCCGGATGGCATACCTGTGCGGCGTGCTCGGCTGCGGCCAGAAAACGCACGGCGCAGGCGGCGCAGGCGGCCCGCAGCAGCCTCACCGTTACCTGGCGGCCGGTCGCCTGGTCGACTGCCCGCCACGATTCGGAAATCCCGTGGGCCGCCATCCGCTGCTCTAGCCGGTACCGCCTCGCGACCAAGCTCCCCGCGTCAGCCATGCCACCCTCCCGTTCTAGCTCGCTGCCACGGGAAACCGTCACCCACCCCATCTTTGTTACAACGGCACGCCGGTTACCAAGGACTGACGCTTACTATCGTGTTTCCGTGCGATATGCACATGACAGCACATATCGTCACTTTTGTGCTGGGGCCGGAGTTTCCCGAGGTGATGCGCGCGGCTGCGTGCGGGGACGAGGCCGCCTTCGCCCGGCTGTGGCGCGACAACCAGCCCCCGTTGATGCGCTACCTGCGCGTGGTAACCGATGACGCCGCGGAGGACTTGGCCAGCGAGGTGTGGCTGGAGGTGTCCCGGCGGCTGGCACGGTTCCGCGGCGGCGAAGGCGAGTTCCGTGCCTGGCTGTTCACGACTGCCCGCCGGCGGGTGATCGACCTGCGCCGCTACGCGGCCCGGCATCCGGTGATGCTCACCGGGGACCCACGCGAGCTGGAACGCCGGGCACCCGATGACACTGCCGGGGTTGCGTTGGAGCGAATGTCGACGGATGCGGCGCTTGACCTGATCGCCAGCCTGCCGCCCGAGCAGGCCGAGATCATCGTGCTGCGCGCTGTTGTCGGCCTCGACGTCGCACAGGTGGCACGGATCGTCGGCAAGCGGCCGGGGGCGGTCCGGGTGGCAGCGCACCGGGGACTGCGCGCGCTGGCCGCCCGGCTGACCATAGCTTCTGACAAGCGTGTAACGAGATGAGCGCCGACGACGGTCTACCCTTTGCCATGCAATCGCTTTCCCGCCAGGAATTCAGCGCGCCGCTGAGCTCGGCCGATACCGAGCGGCTGCTCGACGGGCATGGACCTCATGGCGAGGCGCCAGCCGTGCAGCACGCGATCGCCGGGCTGCTCGGCAGCGCGGCCGGGCCGGCCAGCGACCGGGAGCTAGCTGGAGAGGTCACCGCGGCCGCCGCGTTCGCGTGGGCAGTCGGCGAGCGCGCGGCCCGCCCGGCGCGGTCCCGGGTGCGCGCCAGGCGGGGGCCGGCCGTCGTTGCCGGCATCGCGGCGGCTATCGTCGTGGCCTTCTCCGGCGCCGCCGCGGCGAACGCGCTGCCGGTGCCCGTCCAGCACCTGGCCCACACCGCGTTCGGCGCCCCTGCTCCGAGACATCCTGCCCCGCGGCATCCTGCCCCGAGGCATCCTGCCCCGCGGCATCCTGCCCCGCTGCCGGAGCCGACACGCCCCGCCGGCACGCCAGACACCCGCGGCCAGTCCCGGAAGCCAGCACGGCAACGCGAAGGCCACCGGGAAGAACGTGCTGCCCAAGGCGCAGGCGCGCGGCAAGGCGAAGGAGAAAGCCGTACCGCCCGGCCATCAAGAAGGCTGAGCCCGCGTCCGCCGGTCAGGAGAGGAGCTGGGCGCGGGCGATGGCTCTGGCCTCGCGTCCCTGGCAGCCCGTGATCCGGAGAGAGCCAGGGGAATGGAACGTGTCCTGGCCTCCGGTTCCGGGCTGTCCCTCAGGTCCGCCATGAAGTCGCGCGCTTCCTTCATCTCAGATTCCGGCGCCACGCCAGGACGCCGCCACCGTGACGGCAGGAACAGCGGCACGATCATCGCCAGGCCCGCACCGCCCAGGACCCCGTTGAACAGCAGGCTTTCCCATCCTGCCCCGAAGGTGTTCGACCGCAGGGGGATCAGCTCGACCGCTTGGCGCACGCTGACCAGGTACAGCACCGTCCAGGCGATGAGCAGCAACCCGGGGAGCCCGGCGGCGAGCGGCGAGATCCGCGGCACGGCGACCAGGATGCCCGCCGCCAAGCCGGTAGCGGCCAGCGCGGCCAGCGCGGCGAGCACGCCATGGTACGCCAGGAGGGAACCGCCTTGGGCGGCAGCTCGGCGGCAGGGGCAGGCAGCCGCAGCAACCGCAGGTATCCCCAGGCTCCGGCGAAGAACATCGTGAGCGACATGATTATCGCCAGTCCAAGCCCGATTACGTGTCGCATGGCACTTCTTCCGCAGAGCCGGACAGGTTAGGAGTCACGGCGATAGAACCGAGACCTCATCCGGCAGCGTTACAAAGGCTCCGGCGCACGAGTGCAGGCCCCCCGGATCAGCGGCGGAGATAGCTACACCCCCAGGAATGTCACCGCGTTCGCGGTGAGGATCTTTCGCCGCGACTGGTCATCGAGGAAGCTCGCCGTGCGGACCACGCCGCCGGCCGGCCGTTCGCCCAGCGGGTACGGGTAATCGCTGCCCACCACGACCATGTCCGCGCCTGCCGTATCGACGAGCAGGCGCAGCGCCCGCTCGTCGAAGACGGCCGAGTCGACGTAGAAGCGGCCGAGGTAGTGGCTCGGCGGGTACTGCGAGGTGCCGATCACGTCGGGCCGTCTGTGCCAGGCGTTCTCCATCCGGCCGAGCCAGAACGGAAACGACCCGCCGCCGTGTGCGAAACAGATCCGCAGGCTGTCCGGCACCTGGTCGAAGACGCCGCCGAGGATCAGGGCCAGCAGTGACAGGTGGGTCTCCGCGGGCATCCCGACGAGCCACTGCGCCATCCAGCGGTCCAGCCGTGGAGAGCCGGGCATGTCCCACGGGTGCACGAAGACCGGGGCGCCGCGGGCGGCCGCGTGCTGCAGGAACGTCACCACGCCCGCGGCGTCCAGGTCGCTGTCGCCGACGTGGTTGCCGATCTCCACGCCGACGTGACCCGCGGCCAGGCAGCGGTCGAGTTCGGCGCAGGCCGCGTCCGCGTCCTGCAACGGCACCTGGCACATCGCCAGCAGCCGGGCTGGCGCCGGGGAGCAGATTTCCAGGGCCAGGTCGTTCATGATCCTGGCGATGCGCACCGCCTGCGTGACGTCAGCCGCGTAGCTGAAGAACACCGGGGTCGGCGACACCAGCTGCGTGCCGATGCCGTCCGCGTCCATGTCGGCGAGTCGGGCCGCCGCGTCCCAGGAGTTCGCCTTGATTCGCCGGAATACCCGGTCGCCGAGCATGATGACCGCGTCGGTCTCGGTCTCGATCCGCAGGCTCGGGGCCCCGGCACCGAGATCGGGCCAGCCCTTCGGGACGTAATGCGTGTGGACATCCGTGGCGTTGTCGATCTCAGGCACCATAGGCGCACCCTACCCGCGCGACGTTAAGCAGCCCGGGCGGCGCTGCCCCGGGGTGGTGACGGGCGCCCCGGCTCATGCGGCCGTCGCGGCGACCAGCCGACCATGATCCCGACGACGGTAGCGGTGACGATGGCGAGTGCGGTGAACATAGCGCTCCCGAGTTTCGGCTGACCGCCGCCAGGCGGGCCCGGCGGCTCAGGCAGCGTTAGCGGACGTGGATCGTCACCGTGACGGTCTTGAGCGCGGCCGGCAGCTTGGCCGTGTTGACCTCGAGGATTTCCCCGTTGTCCGTCTTGCCGGTGGATGGCAGCGTCTTCTGGTGCACGGTCCACGTTCCGTCGGGGTCGACGGAGATCGTGTCGATGCCGAAGTCGTCGTCGTTGGACAGGTACAGCGTCTTGCCGCCGTTGGTGGTGGCGACGCCCTCGACCTTGTCGTGCGCGAATAGCGCGCCGGCCGGGTCGAGCTGGCTGACCAGCGTGCCGACCTCCAGGTACGGCTGCTTGTTCGCCACGTGGACGCCGGCCTTGGTCGAGCGCGGCGAGCGCGTCACTGGTGCCGTCCGTCCCGACGAACGCCTCGGGGGACTTGCCGTCGATCGTCAGGCCGCTGACGTCGGTGGCGCCCTGCAGGCTGATCTCGTAGAGGGTCTTGTGCGCGTTTGGCTCGAAGTTGCCGTCGCGCTCGTCGACCAGGAACTTGGTGTTCGACAGCGCGGTGATCTCGCTGTTGGCGTCGCCGGTGGTCGCCGGGTCGTCCAGCAGGTAGAGGTACTGCTTGGTCTTGAACGTGCGCAGGTCAACCGTGATGATGCGGGTCACGGCGACCTTGCTGGCCTTGGTCGAGCCGAGGTCCGGCATCTGCAGCGCGGACTGCATGGCGCCCACCAGGGTCTTCCCGTCGGGCGTGATGGTGAGGCCCTCCATGCCCTTGTTGGTGAGGCGGTTGGCCAGCTCGGCGGGCAGGTACCCGATGATCTTGTGGTACTTGTTCACCGGGCTGTTCTTGTACGGGGTCAGGCGGCCGATCTCGTAGCCCCGGGCGTCGAAGTGCGTGATGTACGGGCCGTACTCGTCCGAGACCCAGAACGAGCCGTCCGGCATCGCCACCAGGCCCTCGGAGTCGTAGCCGTACGGGTCGCCGGGGACGGGCTGCGGGGTGACCTTCCCGTCCTTCAGCGTGGCGTTGGTCGCGGCGACGTCGTCGATGACCTCTTTGGTGTCGGCCGGCGGCCGGCCGCTGTAGGGCGTGCCGCCCAGGCTCTTCGGCCCCTTCAGCGGGACCGTCTTGATCAGCTCGGCCTTGCCCTTGACCAGGCGGAACTCGCCGATCTCCGGAGTGAAGTTCAGCACCATCTCGGACTTGTTGCCGTCCGGGGCGTCGGCGTTGGGCCCGCGGTCGGTCAGGCCGTAGAAGTAGCCGGGCCGGCCGGGCACCGCCGCCAGCGAGGAGCCGAAGCCCTCACCGGAGATCTTGGTGGTGGTGCCGTTGGGGCCGGGCACCGTGGCGATCGGCGGGATCGGGGACCCGTTGGCCTCGGTGTCCTGGTACAGCGTGACCGCGTTGGTCGCTGTGTAGGTGAAGGTGTCCGTGCCGGTGAAGCCGGCCTTCGGCGTGTAGCTGAACGTGCCGTCGGCGTTGACCGTGACCGTGCCGTTGGCCGGGTCGGTGTGCTGCACGACCGCGGTCGCGCCGAGGTCGTTGCGCAGCACGTTGCCGGACACCGTGCCGTGGCCGGAGAAGGAGTCGGGGGCGACGCTGAACCCGTGCGAGGCGGCCGCCCAGCTGACGCCCTGGGCGGCCGCGGTGCCCGCACCCACCAGGGCGACCACCGCGCCGGCCGACAGGGCCGCCCGGGTGCGCCTGCGAGAGAGGAATGCTGAAGTCACCTTGTTAAGTTGTCGTTAAGAGGTGAACCTGAAGTCTTCCCGCGGTGAACGCCCGGTATTCGTCAAGGGAACGCTAGCCGTGTGCCTGCTGAGTGGGCGGTTAGTAAACGGGCCAGTTCATGATTGCAGGGTCCGGAGCAGCCCCGCCGAGCACGTACGGTCATCAGCCCGGCCGCGACCGCCTGGTCGATCTGACGGCTCACCGAGCCCTTGGTGAGCCCGACGCGGTCGGCGACGGCCTGCTGGCTGAGCGGCCCGGGGTGCGCGTCCACCACCGACAGCACGAGGAACTGGGCCAGCGAGATGCCCAGCTCGCGCCGGAACACCGCCTCGCCCTCGCGCTCCATCAGGCTGCCGACGCGGCGGATGAGGTACCGCGGACCGAGCGATCCTTCGCCTCCCTGTGAGGACCTGGCCCCGGCGGCCCGAATAGCAAGGTGAACGGGCGCGGCTATGTCGCGGTCCCGGTCAGCTCGCGGCCTTGGGGCGGGCCCGGACGTGCAGGCGCTCACCCTGGGGCCGAACAGGACCAGCACCTCGGCCGCCCATTCATTCATAAATTGGTAAAAACGCGACGAACAGGGTGAATAGGGCCGTAGTCTGGGGCGGCTCGCGGGTCGGCGTTAGCCACGGGAGCGTGTAGGGCCTGGCTGACCAAGGAGTTGTGCCATGAGCACATGGACCGTTCCCGAATACGCCGAGGGATGGGCCGTCCCCGGTTACGCCGTCGAGCGGGAGCTCGGCCAGGGGACCTCCGGGCGGGTGGTCGCCGCGGTCGACGATGAGACCGGCCAACGGGTCGCGATCAAGTACCTGAGCCCGGCCATGGTCAGCAACCAGGGTTTCCTGCGCCGGTTTCGCGTCGAGGCGCAGCAGCTGCGCGGGCTCGACGTCCCGCAGGCGGTGCGGCTGCTCGACTACATCGAGCAGCCCGGGCAGGGTGCCGCGATCGTGACCGAGCTGGTGGACGGGGTCTCGCTGCGCGAGATCCTCGCGCGTCAGGGGCCGGCCGGCCCCGAGGCGGCAGTGGCGGTGCTCAAGGGCGGCCTGCTCGGGCTGGGCGCGGCGCACCGGCTGGGCTTCGGTCACCGCGACTACCAGCCGGGGAACGTGCTGGTCGACACCGCGGGCCGGGTCAGGCTCACCGACTTCGGCGTGGCCGTACGCGCGGCGAGGCAGCTGCTGTCACCCGGGACGCCGCAGTACCTGGCGCCGGAGCGGTGGGACGGGGCGCCGCCCGGCCCGGCAACCGACATCTACGCTGCGACGGCCGTCTTCTTCGAGTGCCTGACCGGCATGGCCCCGTTCTCCGGAGACCTCACCGAGCTTGAGGAACAGCACTGGAACGCGGCGCCGCCGGCTGATCGGGTGGACGCGCCGCTGCGGCGGCTCATCGCCCGGGGCATGGCCAAGGACCCGGCGGGCAGGCCGCAGAGCGCGATCGCGTTCGTGGCCCAGCTCGAAGCGCAGGCCGGTCACGCCTACGGACCGGACTGGGAGGATCGGGGCCGCCGCCAGCTCGCGGAGCGGGTGGCCGCCCTGCGTCCGCCCCTCCGCCGCGGCGGACGGGGTCACGCGCGCCGCGGCGGCGCAGGGCCCGCGGGCCGTCCGCCGCGGACCGCCCCGGTCGGCCGGCGGCGCCGGGGGCTGGCCGTCGCGGCGGCCGCGACGGCGGCGGTCGTCGTGCTCGGCGGCGCGGCCACCGCGGTCACGCTGCGGGCCAACGGCCACCAGGCGGGCACCGGCGGCTCCTCCTCGCAGGCGGTGAGCGCGGTCGCGCCGTCGTTCACGGCGGTGGCCAACGTGACGCCGCCGGTGGCCGCGTCGAAATGCGCCACCCCGGTCTCGTTCCGCTACAGCGGCACGCTGTCCGCCTCGGCGCCCGGGACGGTCAGATACCAGTGGGTGTACTCGTCGGGGCAGCCGGGCCCGGTACGCACGGTCACCTTCGCGGCGGCCGGGCACAAGACGGTGGCCGGCGACACGGTAAGCATCGGCGCGGGCGGCGGCGGCTGGGCGCGGATCAAGGTAGTCAGCCCGGCCGGCCAGGCCTCGGGCAAGGCCGCGTACCGGCTGCTGTGCGGCAGCAGCGCCGGCACGGGGGGCATCACGGCCCTGGCCGCCGTCCAGCCCGCCGCCCGGATCGCCTCCTGCCTGACCGCACCGCCCGCCTTCACCGCCACCGGGTCGGTCACCGCGACCAGGGCCGGGCGGGTCACCTACTACTGGGCCCGGTCCGACGGCCACGACTCGGCCCCGGCCACCGTGACCTTCACCGGTCCGGGCACCAAGCCGACGGCGCCGCTGACCATCGTCGCGCCTCGCGCCTCCGGCTCCGGCGAGGCCGTCCTGGTGGTGACCAGCCCGGTCGCCGCCGCCTCGCGTCCGGCCACGTACACGCTGACGTGCGCGGCGCCCAAGACAGCCGGTCCGCCCGGTCAGGCGGCCGGACCGTCGGCCAGCGCGCCGGTCAGCCGGGCGGCCGGCTCGGCCAGCCCGTCGACGACGGCGACGTCCACCACGGGCTCGTCCACGCCGACGGCCGGCCAGCTCGCGCTCACCGTCAGGTTCCCGGCCGGCCGGGTCAACCAGTCGTACTCCGGCACGGTGACCGTGTCCGGCGGCACCGCCCCCTACACCTGGACCCCGGTGGCCCAGTTGCCCGCCGGGGTGACGGCCGCCGCCGACGGGGCGACGCTGACCTTCACCGGCAGCAGCCTGCAGGAGGCGGGCGACTTTCCGCTCCAGCTCTCCGTGCACGACAGCTCGGCGCCCCATCGGACGGCGTCGCAGCGCGTCACCCTCAGCATCTCCGCGCTGGACGCGCTTTCCCTGATTGGGAACGTCCCTGGCACCGGGACGGTCGGTGACGAATTCGAGGCCACCCTTACCCCGCGCGGCGGCAACAGCAGCTACGTCTGGCAGTCGGTCGCCGGGCTGCCCCCCGGGGTCACCGCGAACGAGTCCGTCGGGGGCGTGACCATCCTGGGCAAGCCGACCCGGGCCGGGTCTTACACCCTGACCGTCACCTTGCACGACACCGAGAAGACACCGGAGACGCTGACGCAGACCTACCCGATCAACGTCGGCCTGCAAGACTGGGCGGTCATCGGGCCGCCGCTGACCGGGGGCGAGGTCGGTACCCCGTACCCGGCCACCGCCTTCCTCGCGAGCAACGGCGTCACCGTGACCTGGAGCGCCAGCGGGCTGCCGCCCGGCCTGTCGATCGACCCGGCCACCGGGATCCTCAGCGGGACGCCGACCGTGACGGGCAGCTACTCCATCGTGGTGACCGCGACAGAAACCACCACCGGGGCGGCGAAAACGTACGGGCCTGCCGGCATCAGCATCGACCCGCCCGCCCCGGTGCCGTCGGGCACGTAGCCGCCCGGCCGGGCCGGCCCGCAAGCCGGCGGCGTCAGCGGCCCGCGGCCCGCGGCCCGCGGCTGTTAGGGTTTTGCGGGTGACGCTAGAAGAATCTGGGCAGTTGTTGCCGGCGACCAGGCGGGCGCTGCTGCGCCGGGTGGCCGTGGCGCAGGCGGAGGGGCGGGCGCCGTCGCTGGCCGGCGCGGTGGTGCGGGACGGCGGCCAGGTGTGGTTCGGCTCGCGGAGCATGATGGAGGACCACGAGCCGGACGGCGGCGTGCAGTACCGCATCGGCTCGATCACCAAGACGTTCGTCGCCGTGCTGATCATGCGGCTGCGCGCCGAGGGCCTGCTTGACCTGGCCGACCCGGTCGGCAAGTACCTGGAGGCCGGCGAGGCCGGGTCGGCGACGATCGCCCAGCTGCTGTCGCACACCGCCGGGCTGGCCGCCGAGTCACGCGGGCCGTGGTGGGAGCGGACCCCGGGCGAGCTGCGGCCCGAGCTGGCCGACATCTTCGCCGACCGGCCGCGGACGCTGCCCGCCGGGCGCCACTTCCACTACTCGAACCCCGGGTTCGCCCTGCTCGGCGCGCTCGCCGGCCAGCTGCGCGGCCACGCCTGGGACGAGGCGGTCCGGCGGGAGATCCTCGTCCCCCTGGGCATGAGCCGGACCACGCTGCGGGCGCAGGCGCCGCACGCGGGCGGCTTCGCCGTGCACCCGTGGGCCGACGTGATGCAGCCCGAGCCCGCCGAGCACACCGGGCACATGGCGCCCGCGGGCGACCTGTGGTCCACGGCCGACGACCTGTGCCGGTTCGCCGCGTTCCTGCTCGACGGGGACGACCGGGTGCTGCCCGCGGCGACCGCTGGAGGAGATGCGCCAGCCCGCCTCGCCGTCCGAGGCCGGGTGCCGGGTACGGACTACGGCCTCCAGGTGCTGGAGCGCGAGGGCCGGACCCTGTTCGGCCACACCGGCTCGATGCCCGGGTTCCTCGCCACCGTGTGGGTGTCGCCGGGCGACGGGCTAGGCGCGGTGGTCTTCTGGCCAACACCACCGCCGGGCCGGCGATCGGCGAGGTCGCCGCCGACCTGATCGACATCGTCGCCGCGCACGAGCCGCGGCCTGCCGCCGAGGTGGCAGCCACGGCCCGGCATCGGCCAGGAGCTGCTCGCGCTGACCGGCCTGTGGTACTGGGGCCCGCGCCCGACCCTGCTGCGGGTGCTGGCGCCCGACCTGATCGAGCTGAAGCCGGCCAGCGGGCCCGGCCGCGGCTCCCGCTTCCGGCCAGCGGCGACGGGACCTGGACCGGGCTGGACGGGTACTACGTCGGCGAGACACTCCGCCTGGTCCCCGCCGCCGACGGCATCGCGCAGCACCTGGACCTGGGGACCTTCGTCTTCACCCGCGAGCCGTACGGGCCGGGCGCGCCCCGCGCGGCCCGGCCGCACCCGGACGGCTGGCAGGGCTGACCCTCACGCCCGGGCGTAACGGCCCGCGCACAACGGCACGAAGACCGCCAGGAGCACCGCGAGCCAGCCGACGCTGGCCAGCACGGGGTGCTCCAGCGGCCAGGTGCCGTTGGCCGGCTGGGTCGGGTTGCCGAACAGGCCCCGCATGGCGGCGGCCAGCGCGCTCACCGGGTTCCAGTCGCAGATCGTCCGCAGCCAGGCCGGCATCCCGGCGGTGGGGACGAAGACGTTGGACAGCGTCGTCACCGGGAAGACCAGGAGGGACGCCTGCCCGGCCGCCTCCTCGCTGCCGACTACCAGCCCCAGGTACATGCCGGCCCAGGTGGCGGCGAACTGGAAGCCCGCGACCAGGGCGAGCGCGGCGAGCGCGTAGCCCGCGCCCCGCTCGATCCGCCAGCCGACCGCTAGCCCGCACAGGCCCATCAGCACGAAGGCCGCCAGGCCGTACAGCGTGGTCGCGGCGGCCTGCCCGAGCGGCACCGCCGCCCGGGAGATCGGCAGCGACCGGAAGCGGTCTACCACCCCCCGGCCGCTGTCGCGGGCCATCGCCACCATGGACGGCAGCACGTTCATCGCCACGGTCGCGAACAGGCCCGGGATGAGGAACGCGCGGTAGTTTCCCCCGCCGGGCACCGAGATCGCGCTGCCGAAGATGTACCCGAAGATGACCACCAGCACGACCGGGGCGCCGAGCGTCAGGGCGATCGCGCCCGGCTCGTGCCGCAGGCGGCCGAGCTGGCGCTCGGCTGCCGCGGCGCCCTCGGTGAGAGCGCGGGTCATGCCGCCACCTCCGTCCCGGCGCGGGTTTGCGCCAGGAACACCTCATCGAGCGTGGGGCGCCTGATGCTCACGTCCCCGACCTCGACGCCGGCCGCGTCGAGCCGCCGGACCAGCTCGGGAAGGGTCACCGTCCCGGCCACGGCGGGCACGGTCAGCCGGCGCGCCTCCGGGTCAACGTGCGGCTCGCTTCCGGTCAGGGCGCGCAGGACGGCTTCCGCCGCCGCCAGCGCGGCGGCGCCGGCGGCGGCGTCGCCCAGGACCACGTCCACCCGGCTGCCGAGCGAGTTCTTCAGCTCGTCTGGCGTGCCCCGCACGGCCACCAGGCCCGCGTCGAGTATGACGATCTGGCCGGCCAGCCGGTCGGCTTCCTCCAGGTACTGCGTGGTCAGCAGGACGGTGGCCCCCTCCGCCGCCAGCGAGCGGACCGCCGACCAGATCTCGTCCCTGCTGCGCGGGTCGAGGCCGGCGGTCGGCTCGTCAAGGAACAGCACCGCGGGCACGACGACCAGGCTGGCCAGCAGGTCCAGCCGCCGCCGCATCCCGCCGGACCACGTCTTCACCAGGCGGTCGCCGGCGTCGGCCAGCCCGAACCGCTCCAGCAGCTCGGCGGCCCTGGCCCGGGCCGCCCGCCGGCCCAGGTGCCACATGAGCCCGAGGATGAACAGGTTCTCCTGGCCGGTCAGGTCGTCGTCGACGGCCGCGTGCTGCCCGGCCAGGCCGATGGCGGCCCGGACCCGGCGCGGCTCGCGGAGCACGTCGTGCCCGGCGACCCGGGCCGTGCCGCCGTCCGGCTTGGTCAGCGTGGCCAGCACGCGGACCACGGTGGTCTTGCCCGCGCCGTTGGGCCCGAGCAGGGCGCAGACGGTGCCCTCGGGGACCGCGAGGTCCACGCCGCGCAGCGCCTGGACCGCGCCGAAGGACTTCCGCAGTCCCTCGGCTTCGATCATCGTCATCGAGTCCTCCCTCGAATCGGCGAAGCTAACTACGTACAGCATACGACGTACTGTGTACGTTGTTAATAGCGGGGTAGCGATCTGCTATGACGGAGCAGGACACCGGGGGTGCCAGGACGACCGGCCCCGCGCAGCCGCACGCCGAAGGAGGAGCCCATGCCGCCCGCCGCCCCAGCGCCCGGGCCGACGCCGACGCCGCACCGCGCGCCGCGGGCCGCGGCCCAGGTACAGCCGCGAGGACGTGGTCCGGGCGGCCGTGGCCATCGCCGACAGCGAGGGGCTCGACGCCGTGACGTTCCGCGCCGTCGCGGCCCGGCTAGGGACGGGGGTGATGTCGCTCTACAACTACGTCCCCGACAAGCAGGCGCTGGTCGACGGCATGACCGAGCTGGTCGGCGCGGAACTCGACCTGCCCGGCCGACGGGTGACTGGCGGGCCGACATGCACGCGATGGCGGGCAGGCAGCGCGAGGTCGTGCGCCGCCACCCGTGGCTGGTGGACGCGGTGACGCACCTGCAGCCGCTCGGCCCGGCCACGCTCGAACTGCTCGAGTTCGGGCTGGGGGCCCTGGAGCCGGCTGGCCTGCCGGTCAGGGAGCTGCCTGGAGACGATCGGCCTGGTCAACGGGTTCGTGCTGAACATGGTGCGGGTGGAGGTCGAGGGCCGGGCCGCCGATCCCGGACGGCAGGCCGCGCAGTTCGCCCAGCTGCCCGAGCTGCTCGCCACCGGCCGGTACCCGAGGTTCGCCGCCGCGATGGCCGCGGGCGGCCAGCCCGAGACGTTCGACCCGGACGAGCACTTCACCCGGCTGCTCGACAAGATCCTGGACGGCCTGGTCCGCTGACGTCCTGACCGCTGACGTCACTCGGCGGTGACACCGCGGTGCCGCGGTGACCTCCGGCCGGGCAGGTCGACAGCGCCGAGCGAGCGCAGGAACGCGTCACGGTCGGCGGCCGGGAGCGTGGCGAGCACGCGGTCCTCGTTCGCCTGGATCTCGCGCTGGACGGCCGACCGCAGGCGGCGGCCGTCCGGCGGTGATCGACAGCAGCCGGGCGCGGCGGTCCGCCGGGTCCGGCTCGCGGGCGATCAGGCCGTGCCGCGCTGCAGCTCGTCAAGCGCCGGGATGATGCGGGTCTTGTCGGCGCCGATGGCCTGGGCCAGACGGCCTGGGTGCGGGCCGGCCGCCGTCGAGGGCGCTGAGCACCACGTAGCCCCACATGCTCACCCCGTGCCTGTCCAGCACCGGCAGCTCGGCGGCGATGAGCGCCGCAGCACGGCTGCAGCATCGCGGCGAGGTCTCGCCGCCTGCCGTTCCCGTCCCCCATGGGGAAGACGATACCCGTTGACATATGATAAGCGAGAGTAGATGATAAGCGATGAGTATCAATACCAATACGGCGATGAGCATCGTCGCCTCGACGCGCAGCGGTGCGGGCCAGCGTGGACCTGGTGGCCCGGGCCACCGCCGCCGACCTGGACCGGCCGACGTGACGGCTGGACGCCCGACCTGCTGCCCACATGACCGTCCAGCACGACGGCTTCGCCGCCGCGGCCCGCGGCGACGGCGATTCCTGGGACGTCGGCAGGCCCGGCCGGACGGCGACGACCCGGTGGCAGCTTCGAGCGCGGCCGGGCGGGTGCTGGCCGCCATCGCCGCCGACGGCGTGCTCGACCGCGAGTTCCCGCTGCCGGAGATCCGGCCCGAGGCAGCCCTGGCCGCCGGCAGCGATCGGCTTCCGCTCCGTGGACTACGTGACGCACTCCTGGGTAGTCGCCAGGACGCTGGGCCTCCCGGTGACTTCGAGCCCGCGCTGCTCGGCCGGGCGCTGGCGGTCGCGGCGGCCGTACCGGGCGGGGAGGCCAGGCTGGCGCCGGGCGCCGCGTTCGGCCCGGAAGGCCTGGCCGCCCGGACCAGCTCAGCCAGCTCGTCGCCTGCTCGGCCAGTTGCCCGACTGGCGGCGCCGGTGCGGGCGGGACGGGGCCCGCGGCAGCCGCTGCGGTCGAGTGCGACCGGGAGGCTGCCTCCGAGTTGGGCGGAGGCGTGTCTTCCTTGGTCCTGCACGTCCCGGGTTGGCCAGCACGGCCCCGCCAATGCGTGGCCGGACGCCAGGCAGGCCGGCGAAGTCGTAGGCGGTCTCGGCGTGCTCGGTGACGTCGATGCCGGTGACCTCGTCCTCCTCGGTGATGCGGAAGCCCATCGTCTTGTCGATGATCTTGCCGAGGATCCAGGCGACGGTGAAGGAGTAGAGGCCGACCGCGACCGGGCCGAGTGCCTGCACCCCGAGCTGCTCGATGCCGCCGCCGTAGAACAGGCCCTTGCGCTGGTGGGCGATGAGCGGGTAGGCGGCCAGGAAGCCGAGCGACAGGGCGCCGAACGCGCCGCCGACCAGGTGGACGCCGACCACGTCGAGCGAGTCGTCGAAGCCGAGCTTGTGCTTGAGCCCGATCGCGCAGCAGCAGAGGCCGCCGGCCAGCAGGCCGAGCACGATCGCCGCCCACGGGGCGATGAACGCACAGGCCGGGGTGATGGCCACCAGGCCCGCGACGGCGCCGGAGGCGACGCCGAGGCTGGTCGGCTTGCCGTCGCGGAACCGCTCGACCAGCAGCCAGCCGCCCGCGGCGGCCGCGGTCGCGATCTGCGTGTTGATGAAGGCCAGGCCGGCGGTGGAGTCGGCCGCCAGCTCCGAGCCGGCGTTGAAGCCGAACCAGCCGAACCACAGCAGGCCCGCGCCGAGCAGCACCAGCGGCAGGTTGTGCGGCCGCATCGGATCCTTGCCCCAGCCCCGGCGCTTGCCGAGGACTATCGCGAGCGCCAGGCCCGCCGAGCCCGCGTTGACGTGGACGACCGTACCGCCGGCGAAGTCCTCGATGCCCAGGCTGCTGAGCCAGCCGCCGCCCCAGACCCAGTGCGCGACGGGGAAGTACACCAGCGTCGCCCACAAGACGGTGAACAGGACCCAGGAACCGAACTTGGCCCGGTCCGCGATCGCGCCGCTGATCAGCGCCACGGTAATGACCGCGAACGTCAGCTGGAAGCAGGAGAACACCAGGTCGGGAATTCCGTTCACCCGGGTGTCGCTGCCGACCAGCCCGTGCTCGCCGAGGAAGCGCGAATCCGCCAATGAACCCGTTCCCGGGAGCGAATGACAGGGAGTCCCCCCACAGGACCCACGCGATCGTCACGGTGATGATGGCCACCCAGGACATCATCATCATGTTCAGGACGCTCTTGGCCCTGGTCATGCCTCCGTAGAAGAAGGCCAGGCCGGGGGTCATGAGCAGGACTAGCGCGGTACTCGCTAGCATCCACGCGGTAGACCCAGTATCAATCTTCACTCGCATCTCCTTTGCCGTGCTGCTTCAAAGAATCACGAGCGTTGATTTCGGTATACGAACCTGTGTATGTCGCCCTGGTTAAAAGGATGTCCTCATGTTTCGGTTATGTTTCACGCCGTAAGCTGCCGGCCTCAGCGCGGTTAACCGCCCACCCCCAGTGCATGCAGCACCATCGCCCAGCACCGCGTCGCGGGCGCACGGAACAGCGGTCCCCGTCCGTGCGCGGGACCCTCACGGGCGGGGTACGCATGGCCACGCCCCGTTCTCCTCAGATCTGTGTTGTTAGATATCGGGGTCGAGCGGGGGCGGCCCACGGTGGCGAGCTGGCCGGGAGGTGACCTGGCGACGCCAGGGGGCGTGAAAACACGTGCGGGCCGCCCGGGGCGTGGTGCCCGGGCGGCCCGTTGGGGTGCTTGTCCGCCTGGCCGGCGGCGGTCGCGCCGCCGGCCAGGGGGCCTAGTGAACCGAGGTCAGCTTCGTCTCGGCCTGGTGCCGCATCCACGTGTCGAGGATGTGGCTGGACTCCCAGGAGGTGATCAGCGCGTAGCGCGGCTGGGCGTCCGGGGTGCCAGACCACGTGCCACAGCCGCTCGGTGTCGATCACCAGCTGCATGCCCGGGTGGAGCTTGATGCGGGTCTCGGTCTTCGGGTCGTCCTTGTCCTCGCGGAGGATGAAGACCGACTCGCCCGCCGCGTCGTCCAGCTCAAGCCAGGACCGGACAACCCAGCCGGTTCCCTCGGGGTTGAGCCGGTTGTTGTCGTCGCGGTGCAGCTGGCGCAGGGCCTCGGCCTCGCTGCTCGGGTTGAGCTTGATGACGCGGACCCGGCCGTAGTTGCCGCCGATCTTCTCCACGTAGGAGACCAGGCTCGGCGAGATCACCTTGTTGGCGGTCCAGATGCCGTCCTTGTCGGCCTTGCCGTGGTCCCAGAAGCCGCGGCAGTCCATCTCGCCGGTGGCCGAGGCCAGCGGGGCGAAGTTGGTGTCGCCGCCGCTCTTCCAGTCAAGGTAGGTCAGTTCTTCCCACTCGGCCGGCGCGATGGCCGGGCCGTCGTAGTCGCGGAGAATGGCAAAGCCGGTCGCCGCCAGGCAGTCGAGCTTGCGGTGCATGGGTCCCCCCTCAGTGTCCTGCTGCCCCGTGGTGCGCGATCGGCGACGTACCCGTGATTACTGTGAGTTAAGCGTAATTACGAAGAGTCACCATTTCTTGCGTTGTCAGCGCATGACAGCGCGCGGCGCGGGGTAACCGCTAGCCGGGGGGTACAACGTGACGACAGACAGCAGCACCGGCCGCGGGGCAGCCATCTACAACGACCCGCTCTTCAACTACGCCCAGTTCTGGACGGGCCGCGAGTACGAGCACGAGTCCGAGGTCAGCGCGCTGCGCCGGCTGCTCGGCCAGCGCCACTACGGGCACGCGGCGGACATCGGCGGCGGCTACGGCCGGCTCGCCATCATCCTCACCCAGTACGCGGACCGGGTGACGCTGGCCGATCCGAGCAGCCAGCAGCTCTCCCTGTCCCGGGAGATCTTCCCCGGCGAGCCGTTCGCGCGCGAGCTGGCCGACGCGTCGAAGCTGCCGTTCGCCGACGGGTCGGTCGACCTCGCCGTCGTGGTCCGCATCCTGCACCACCTGCCCGATCCCGAGCCCGGCGCTGGCCGAGATCTCCCGCATCCTGCGGCCGGGCGGGCACGCCATCGTCGAGGTGGCCAACTCCGCGCACGCGGGCCGCCGCCTGTCCGCCTTCCTGCGCGGCCAGCGCATCCCGGCGTCCCCGGTGGACATCCGCTCGGCAGGAGTCACGGCGCCGGGGCAACGCCCCGTACGTGAACCACCACCCGCTCACCATCGAGCGGCAGCTGTCCGCCGTCGGGCTCCAGGTCCGGCAGACGCTGTCGGTGTCCAACTTCCGCCACCCGCTGGCCAAGGCCATGGTTCCCCGGCGCGCACTGCT
The DNA here is from genome assembly GCA_963748785.1 of uncultured Actinomycetota bacterium. Classification (GTDB taxonomy): domain Bacteria; phylum Actinomycetota; class Actinomycetes; order Streptosporangiales; family Streptosporangiaceae; genus Trebonia. The sequence goes on from CAVVKP010000015.1 coordinate 269,536, forward strand.
CGCCGCGGAGCGGGCCGTGCAGCAGCCGTTCGCCGAGCATCCACTTCGGGCCGAGCATCTTCCTGATGCTGGAAAAGCAGAAGTAACGGGGGGCACAGCCCGCGTGCTGGTGAGCCCGCTCAGCGGTCCCGGCGCTCGCCTGCCTCGACGGCAACGGGCGCCGGGGCCGTGCGGCCGTTTCCGGGCGCGGCGGCCGCCGGCTAGCGCCGGCCCAGCCCGGCGCCGCCGCCAGCGGTGTCAGACGGCTGGCTCGGTCCGCGGCAGCAGCCCGGCGTCGTCAAGCATCGAGCGGGCCCGGTCCACCGTGCCCTCCCGGGCGATCAGGTCGTACTTGCTCGCGACCAGCTGCCGCACCGAGCTGAAGTCGCGCCTGCCCTTCGTGCCCGCGTGGGCGATGAAGCCGAAGGCCGCCCCCCAGGCCGCGCCGAGCGCCGGCCCCGGTCAGCGCGACCAAGATGAACGAGTGCCCCGAGGTGAACAGGCCGAGCAGCACGCCGAACAGCAGGCCGATCCACAGGCCGCTGATCGCGCGCCGCGCCGGCCGCCCGCGACCGGGTGAGCCGTCCGGTCACCCGCTCGATCAGTTGCAGGCCGGAGCCCACGATGTCCAGCTTCTCGACCGGGAAGCCGTCGTCAGACAGCCGGTCGACGGCCTGCTGCGCACTCTCGTAGTCGTCGAACGTCGCCACCGTGTTCCACGCGGCGCTGACCGGATCGAGCAGCCGCATACCGCCAATCCCGCCCATCGCGCTTCCTGCCATGGCAGCTTCCCTTCCTTTCACTGTCGCTCTACATGAGTCAGGGTCGCCCGGGGGTGTGCAGGAGCGGTCGGCGCCGGGTGAAGACGTGATGGAGGCCGTCTCCATCTGGGCTGCACCGCCCGCACACCGGGTCTACTCCGGCCCCGGCCATGACTGGGTTGACAGACGAAAACGCCGGAACGTGGGGTGACGAGATGGCTTGGGTGGCGCTGGTTGCCGCCGGACTATTCGAGACCGGCTTCGCGGTTTTCCTGAAGCAGAGCCACGGGCTGTCGGAGCTGTGGCCGACCGTGGGCTTCGCGCTGTGCGCGCTGACCAGCTTCGGGCTGCTGACCATCGCGCTGCGCCAGCTCGAAGTCGGACCCGCCTACGCGGTGTGGACCGGGATCGGCGCGGCCGGCACGGCCACGTTCGGCATGATCTTCCTCGGCGACGTGGTCTCGACCATGAAGCTCGTCTCGATCGGGCTGATCCTGGCCGGCGTGGTCGGGCTCAACCTGTCCGGTGTGACGCCGTGAGCGCCGCAGGCACCATCCGGCCACCCGGCGGCCGACCTCGATGACGGCGCTGATGGCGACCGAGGCGCCGAGCGCGATGGCCAGGCCGGCCCAGATGTTGTCCTCGAAGGCCTTCCCGCCAAGGCGGCCGATGAAAAACGCGTACAGGGCCCAGATGATCGCCGCCACCGCCGTCGCCACGATGAAGCGCTTGCGCGAGTAACCGACGATGCCGCAGGTGAGCGTCACCGCGGTGCGGCCGCCGGGGATGAACCGGCAGACGATGATCAGCTGCATGCCGTACCGCTCAAGCGACCGCTCCGCCCACGCGCGGGTCTTGGCGCCCCGGGGCGTCGAGAAGAAACGGCGCTGCACCGCGGGGCCGAAGCGCCGCCCGAGCAGGTAGCACAGGTTGTCGCCGAGGAAGGCGCCGGCGGCCGCGCAGGCGACGAGCAGCGCGATACGCGGGTCTACGCTCCCCGCGGTCGTGACGCCGAGGGCGATGACCGCGGTCTCCCCGGGCAGCGCCGGGAGCACCGCGTCGAGCGCGGGGACGATGACCGCGATCAGGTACGACAGCGGCGAGTCGACCTGGAGGCTCTCCTGCAGAGCCTCCAGGAAGTTCATCGGGCTCCGGCTCCGGCTGCGGCGCCCGTCGCGACGGGCGCGTCGGTGAACGCACGGGCGGCGCACCGGTCGCAGTACCGGCACTCTGGCGCGGCGGCGAGCAGCGTCATCAGGGATCGGCGCGCCGCACTGCTCACAGCGTCCGAATTCCCCGGCCGCCACCCGGGCGAGCGCCTCCTCGGTGTCGGCGAGCCGCTGGCGGGCGGCGACGGCCCGGCGCAGCAGCCGGCGGGCGCGCTCGTCATGGACGCCGTGCGAGGCGTCCGCGGTGGCGGAGTGGTAGGCGACGGACAGCTCGGTGACCTCCTGCAGCCGCAGGCGCCACCGTGCCTCGAGGATGGCTCGCCAACGCGGTGCTGATGCCCCCGGCTGAACTTGTCCGTCATCTTCTTTGCGCATGACTCTCCTCGGAGGGGGGATCATTCGTGCGCCTGCGCCGCGCGAGTGGCGGCCGCGGTTGCGACGGCGGGTCCGGCCCGGAGGGCGGCCGCGATTGCCACGGCGGCCTCGTCCTGGACGGCGGCCGCGACGTGGACCGGCGTGCGCGACGCAGGCGGAAAAACAGCACCGCGAGGCAGACGGCGAAGATGATCCATGGCGCCACCACGATCAGGTCGCTTCCAGTCATCAGCCCTGCCTTATGCTGCGGTTCTAGTGGTATCGCTGTGAGAACCAGTGCACCCTGCCTGCGTGCCTGCCCGGTGTAAAAGTGATGGTGACGGTGTGGAGGCGCGCCAGGCGACGGCGTCAGGAGGCGCGATGGCAGCCACAGTGCTTGTGGTCGAGGACGAGCGCAAGCTCCGCGAGTTCATCCGGACGTACCTGGAGCGGGCCGGCTTCACCGTGCTGTCCACCGGATCGGGCGCGGAGGCCATCACCATGGCCACCGACGCCACGCCCGACCTCCTGGTGCTCGACCTCGGCCTGCCCGACGTGCCCGGCGAGACCGTGGCCAGGGAGGTGCGGGCGGCGACGGCGGTCCCCATCCTGATACTGACCGCCAAGGCGTCGGAGGAGGACCGGATACGCGGGCTCGAGCTCGGCGCCGACGACTACGTGACCAAGCCGTTCAGCCCGCGCGAGCTGGTGCTGCGGGTCCAGGCGATCCTGCGCCGCGGCACCGGCGGCCCGGCTTCCGCCGCGGCGCACGGCGTGTCGAGCTACGGGGGAGGGGCCCTGGTCATCGACGAGCCGCGGCGGATCGCGACCGTGCGCGGCATGCCCGCGCAGCTCACCCCGACCGAGTGGGGGATACTCGGCACCCTCGCCACCGTCCCCGGCCGGGTCTACTCCCGCTTCGAGCTGATCAACAAGGTGCGCGGCTACGAGTTCGAGGGGTACGAGCGCACCGTCGACTCGCACGTGAAGAACCTGCGCCGCAAGATCGAGGAGGACCCGGCGAACCCGGCCATCATCCTCACCGTGCTCGGCGGCGGCTACCGGCTCGGGCTGGCCCGCGATGACTGACGCCGCCAAGCCGGGCTCGACCGGGCGCCAGCCACCGCCCACGCCCGCCGCCCGCCACCCACCGCGCCAACACGCTGGGGCATGCGGCTGGCGCTCGCGTTCCTCGGCGTCGCGCTGGCCGCGGTCGCGCTGCTCGCCGTGCTCGCCGCCATCTTCTCCGCCGCGGACGTGTCCTCGCTGGCCGGCCAGCAGCGAAGCGACCTGGTGCGGGCACTCGCGGAAACCGCGGGCACATCGTGGCAGCAGAACCAGGGCTGGGTGACCCGGGACCTCACCTCCGCGCTCACGCTGGCCGACCAGCTCGGCTTCCAGGTCCAGGTGCGCGACGCCGCCGGCCGCCTGGTGGCGACCACCGACGACTTCAGCTCGGTCAAGGGCCCGGACTCCAGCCGGCCCGTGGTGGTCGACGGGCGCGAGGTCGGCTCGGTGCTGCTCGGCCGGACCACGTCGGGCCTGGGGGCCGCCGACTCGATCCTGCGCACCGCGCTGCTGCGGGCCATCGCCGGGACCGCCGGGCTCGCCGCGCTGCTCGCCCTGGTCGCCGGGCTGGGGGTGGCCCGGCGGATCACCCGCCCCGTCGCCCGGCTGATCTCGGTGACCCGGGCCATGGCCCGCGGCGACCGGTCCTCCCGGGTGGGCGAGATCAAGGCGCCCGCCGAGATGCGCGAGCTCGCGGCCGCGTTCGACAACATGGCCGACACGCTCGACTACCAGGACAAGATCCGCCGGGACCTGGTCGCCAGCGTCACCCACGAGCTGCGCACGCCGGTGGCCGTGCTCCAGGCCGGGCACGAGGCGCTGCTCGACGGCGTCACCGAGCCGACCCCGGAAGAGCTTGGCTCGCTGCGCGACGAGGTGCTCCGGCTGGCCCGGATGGTCGATGACCTGCAGACGCTGGCCGCCGCCGACGCCGCCGTGCTGCAGCTGACCCTGGAGCGCCGCGACCTGGCCGACATCGCGTCGGCCGCGGCGGACAGCCTGGCCCGCCGGTACGAGGCGGCGGACGTCGAGCTCAGCCGCCAGCTGTCGCAGGCGCCGGTACTCGCCGACCGGCGCTGGCTGCACCAGGTGGTCACCAACCTGCTCAGCAACGCGCTCAAGTTCACCCCGCCCGGCGGATCGGTGACCGTCAGCACCAGGCAGGACGGCCGCGACGCGGTGCTCGACGTCACCGACACCGGGGTCGGCATCCCGGCCGACGAGCTGCCGCGCATCTTCGACCGCTTCTGGCGCGGCCAGGCGGCCGCCCAGACCTCGGGCAGCGGGATCGGCCTGGCCATCGCGACCGAGCTGGCCTGGGCGCATGGCGGCTCGCTGACCGCCGCCAGCGAGCAGGGCCAGGGGACCCGGCTCACGCTCACCCTGCCGCTGGCCTGAGCCGTCTTCATCTAGCCTTCAGCCACCGCTCATCTGACGCTGCGCTGGCCTCCACATCGCCGCCACGGCGCGCCCACAACGCCTGCACCGCCGGCGCTTTAGCTGTGCCTAGCGAGTTTCGAGAAGGAGCCAGGCAAAAATGAAAACGACGCAGCGCGCCCGCCGTACGGCCATCGCCCTGGTGGCGGCAATCGCGATCGGCGGGAGCGGTGTCGCCGTCGGCGCGGCCACCGCGGCCCCCGCCCCGGTCGCCGCCAGCACCACCCTCACGGCCAGCGACCCGATCGTGACCAACGAAAGCGCGCGCGCCAGCTACGCGGACGTGGTCCGCAAGGTGCTGCCCTCGGTGGTCCTGATCAGCACCACCGAGGGACTCGGCTCCGGCGTGGTGCTGGACACCGCCGGCAACATCGTCACCAACGCGCATGTCGCCGGGGACGCGAGCACGTTCAAGGTGCAGGTCCCCGGCGACACCGCGCCGCGCACCGCGACCCTGGTCGGCAGCTACCCGCCCGACGACCTGGCCGTCATCCGGGTCAGCGACCCGTCCGGCTTGCAGCCGGCCAGGTTCGGCGACTCGGCCAAGGCGCAGGCGGGCGACGTGGTCCTCGCGGTGGGCAACCCGCTCGGCCTTTCCGGCAGCGTGACCAGCGGGATCATCTCCGCGACCGGGCGGGTGGTGGCGGAGCCCGCCAGCGACGGCCGGGCCGGGCGCCACCCTGCCGGACGCGATACAGACCAGCGCGCCGATCAACCCGGGCAATAGCGGCGGCGCCCTGGTGACGACGGCCGCCGAAGTGATCGGCATCCCCACGGTGACCGCGTCCGGCTCGGCGGGCGGCTCCGCGGTCCAGGGCATCGGCTTCGCCATCCCGTCCAACCTGGCCCGGGACATCGCCCAGCAGATCATCACCTCGGGGTCGGTGACCAACTCGCACCGGGCCGCCATCGGCGCCTCGGTGGGCACGGTCACCGGCGAGGACGGCTCGCCCGTCCGGGACCGGCATCGTCTCCGTCACCAGCGGGGGCCCGGCCGACCGCGCGGGGCTGCGGGCCGGCGATGTCATCCGGGCGGCGGGCGGCGAGCCCACGCCGGACACCCAGGCGCTGGCCGGGGTGCTCGCGGCCGCCGACCCGGGCGACCGGGTCACCCTCTCGGTCGTCCGCGCCGGGCAGGAGCTGAGCGTGCAGATCACGCTCGGTGAGCTGCCGGCCAGCCTGACCGCCAGCCCGGTGCCCGCCCGCGGGCCGGGCCGTGGCCAACCCGCTGGCCTGGCCAGGGACCCCGTGGCCAGGCCAGCGGCGTCCGGGGCCGGCCACGGCACCCCAGCCCAGGCGCGCCGCCCTGGCGGCGGTCGGCGCGAAAACTCGTGGAAAAATCCCGCGCCGAGGCTGAACCTAAAGGCCAGGCTGTTCGTCCCATTGGTAGGAGCGGGGAACGCGTTTCACCTACTATGTGAGCGCGGGTGTCGCGAGTTACGCGCACCTGAACAGGGGCGAGCGTTGGTACCGGGGATGGCGACGGTCGTGGTGTGCCCGGCCGTGCATGCCGCGGCCACTGCCACGTTCCCAGCGCCGCGCATGCGTGTCCTCGGCGTAGGCCAGGAGGGGGGCGAGCTCAGCCATGGGGCGGGTCCTGGCCGGACGGTACGAGCTTGAGGTCCCACTGGGCCGAGGTGGTTCTGGCGAGGTCTGGCGGGGCCGGGACATGGCCACGCGTCGGCCGGTCGCCATCAAGCTGGTCGAGTTGTCCCGGATCGACGACCCCGGCCTGCTAGCGGAGACCATCGCCCGGTTCCGCCGCGAGGCCGAGGTGATCGGCGGGCTCAGGCACCCGAACATCGTCGGCTCGCTCGACGCCGGCCGGGTCGGCAACCAGCTCTACATGATCATGGAGCTGGCCCCGGGCATCTCGCTGGCCAGCATGATGGACGAGCGAGGAGCGCGGGGCATGGGCCTGTTCCCCGTCTCCAGCGTGCTGCGCATCGCCGCCCAGGTGAGCACCGGCCTGGCCGCCGCGCACGCGGCCAGGGTGGTGCACCGGGACATCAAGCCGAGCAACCTGATGGTCACGCCCCAGCTCGGCATCAAGATAATCGACTTCGGCATCGCCCGCCTGCTCGCGGACAACTCGCCCCGGCGCTGCGCGGGCACGTCGGGACGATCGCCTACATGTCACCCGAGCAGGCCCAGGGCGACGACGTGGACCCGCGCTCCGACTTTTACTCGCTGGGCTGCGTTCTCTACCAGCTGCTCTCCGGGCGCCTGCCGTTCCGGTCCTCCATGCCGAGCGCGCTGCTGATGATGCAGGTGATGGACCGTGCGATCCCGCTGAACGCCATCAGGTCCGACCTGCCGGCTGGGCTGCCCGAGCTGGTCAGCGACCTGATGGAGAAGGACAGGGCCGCGCGGCCCGCGGACGCGGCGCAGGTCATCGCCCGTCTTGAGGCCATCGGCCTCCCCAGTGACCTAGGCATTGCCGCCCACGAGGCCGACCGGCAGACGGTGCGGGCCGCGACCCGCCGCCGCCCGGCGCCGTCGCGACCCGGCTGGAGCCGGTCCTGCCCGAGCTGGGCCGGTCTACCGCGCTCACCCCCGAGCGGATGGCCGGGCTGTCCGGCGAGCAGCCGACGAGCGTGCCGCCGTGGGAGCTGCCTGGTGGCCCGCCGACCGTCGTGGCGGTGCCGCCGCCCGGGCCGGCCGCGCCGTCGGCCGCCTGGAACACCCCGGGTGCCGGTAACAGACAGTGGCAGAGCGCGGGCCAGCCGCCGCTGTGGCCGACGCCGCCGCGGCGCCGTCAGCGCCGCCGCTGGCTCGGACTGGTCAGCACCGTGGTGACCATCGCCATCGCGGCGGGCGTGTGGTACTACGTCTGGAACCAGACGAACGGCAAGCTGCATATCACCAGGGCCGCGATCGCGCCTGGGAAACAACCCGTGGGCTGCAACGGTACGACGGACATCATCGGCACGATCGACACCAACGGCCGCGGCGGCCCCATCTCCTACGAGTGGCTCGTCGCCGGCCAGAAGCCGGTGCCCCTGGTCGTCGACGACGGGAGCGGCCAGGGCACGGTCAAGGTCACGCTGACGTGGACCCTCCACGCCAAGGGAACCGGTCAGTCCGTGGTCGAGCTGCACGTGCTGTCGCCCGACGACGACCGGGCCAGCATCACGTTCCCCTACACGTGCCCCGCGTGAGCCGGGGATGAGGATCACCCGCTGCGTACCGCTGCCCGGCTGCCCGGGCCAGCCCGCCTGGGCCTGCGCCGGCTTCACGGAGGACAGCGCAGTCGCCATGCTCGTCCACGGCGGCGCGGTGGCCGGCTGGGCCAGGCCGCTTCGGATCCCCGATCCGGAAGGGACTGTGTCCCGGTTGCACCTTCGTATATCTTTGGCCGGCTGGCCGGCTGAGATCGCCGATCTTGGCTCCGCCAACGGGTCAGTCCTCAAGTCTCGGGGCGGGGACCGGACCCTGGCGCCCTTCGAGCCGATGGTGCTCGATCCGGGCGCGTCGATCGGCATCGGGCATCGAAGCATCCAGTACCTGGCTTCCCAAGGAGTTCTGCCATGAGCGCGTGGACGGTACCCAGCTACGCCGAAGGCTGGACGGTGCCCGGCTACGTCGAGCACCGGCTGCTCGGTCAGGGGGCGAGCGGCCGGGTCGTGGCGGCGGTCAGCGACGTGACCGGCCAGCCGGTGGCGATCAAGTACCTCAGCCCGGCGCTGGTCCGCGACGCGAGCTTCATGTGGAACTTCCGCACCGAGGCCCAGACGCTGCGCGCACTCGACGTGCCGCAGGTCGTGAAGCTCTACGATTTCGTAGAGGCGCCCGGTCAGGGCGCGGCCATCGTGATGGAGCTGGTCGAAGGCGTCACGCTGCACGACCTGATCACCGAGCAGGGGCCGACCACCCCCGAGTCGGCGCTCATGGTGCTGAAGGGCTCGCTGCTCGGCCTGGCCGCGGCGCACGCGCTCGGCATCGTGCACCGTGACTACAAGCCGGAGAACGTGCTCGTCGATGCCAGGGGCGACAGCAAGCTGTCCGACTTCGGCGTGGCGATCAAGGCCGGCAAGAAGGCACTCGCCGCTGGGACGCCGCTCTACATGGCGCCCGAGCAGTGGAACGGCGCGCCCAACAGCCCGGCGACCGACATCTACGCCGCGACCGCGGTCTTCTTCGAGTGCGTCACCGCGAACACCCCGTTCACCGGGAAGCTCGGCCAGCTGCGCCAGCAGCACGAGACCGCGTCGGTTCCGCTTGAGCAGGTCGAGCCGCCGCTGCAGCACCTTATCGCCCGGGGCATGGCGAAGAACCCGGTGGAACGGCCGCAGTCCGCCATCGCGTTCGTCGCCGAGCTGGAGGCGGCGGCGTCCGCCGCCTACGGTCCCGACTGGGAGGAGCGCGGCCGCAGCCAGCTGGCCGAGCGTGTCGCGGCCCTGCTGCCGTTGCTCCTGCTGCACGGGCGCCCCGGGTCGACCGGCACGTCGTCCGCGACGACCTGGGTCGGCCAGCCGAAGCGCAAGGCGCTGGGCATCGTGGCGGTCGCGGCCGCCGTGGTGGTCGCGATCGGCGCGGTAGCCACCGCGGTCACGCTGACGTCAAGGAACCACCAGGCGGCGCTGAGCGGCTCGTCCGCGGCCGCGGCGGTCACGCCCACGTTCACCGCGCAGGCCGCGGTGACACCCCCGGTGACCGCGTCGCGGTGCACCGCGCCCGCCACGTTCAGCTACAAGGGCACGCTCACGGCCACCGCGCCGGGGACGGTCTCCTACCGGTGGGTGTACTCCTCGGGCAAGCCTGGCCCGGTGCAGACCGCGCACTTCACCGCGGCCGGCCACCAGCAGGTCACCGGCGAGGCCGTCCACCCGGCGAAGTCCAGCAGCGGCTGGGGCGAGATCAAGCTGCTCAACCCGGGCGGTAAGGCCTCCAACAAGGCCGCCTACAGGCTGCTGTGCTCGAGCAACGCGGGCGGGCTCGTCCCGGTGGCGTCGGTGACGCCGGCGTCCGCGACCCTCGCCTCCTGCACGGCCACGCCGTCGGCCATCACCGCCACCGGCTCGATCACCAGCAAGAAGGCCGAGACGGTGACGTACTACTGGGCGCTGTCCAACGGCACCACCTCGGCGCCCGCGACGCTGACGTTCACCGGCGCCGGGGACGATGGCGGTGCAGCCGCTGACGATCACCCCGTCGGGCGCCCCGGCCAGCGGTGAGGCAGTCCTCGTGGTGACCAGCCCGGTCGCGGCGGCCTCCGCGCCGGCCACGTACACCGTGTCCTGCGCGGCACACAAGCTGTCCGCGGCCGCCTCGGTCAGCCCGGCCAGCCAGTCGCTCACGTCCTGCACCGCCGCCGCGCCGACCTTCACCTTCAGTGGCACGGTCACCGCCGCCGCCGCCGGCCCGGTCAGCTACCACTGGAAGCTGCCGAGCGGCAACGGCCCGGTGCGGACGCTGAACTTCGGCAAGGCCGGGACGGAGGCGGTCGCCGCCGCCACGTACACGCCGGCCAGCGACACCGCCAGCGGCTCTGGCTCCATCGTCGTCACCAGCCCGGGCGCCGCCGCGTCGAACGCGGCCGCGTTCCAGCTCACCTGCGGCGGGGCGCTGGCCGTCACCAGCAGCGCCCCGGCCACCGCCACGGTCGGAACCGCCTACACGGGCACCGTCACGGTGGTCGGCGGCAAGGCCCCCTATACCTGGGCCGCCGTGACCGGGCTGCCCGCCGGGCTGACCGCGAAGGGCAGCGGCGCGACGCTCATCATCAGCGGCACGCCCACCACCGCGGGCACCTCGACGGTGGCGGTCTCGGTGCACGACGGCGCCAGCCCCGCCGGCACGGGCAAGGCCAGCCTCACCCTGACGGTGAGCGGCAAGCCGCTGTCGATTACCACCGGCTCGCTTCCGGGCGGCACGGCCGGTACCGCCTACAGCGGCGCGACCCTGGCCGCGACCGGCGGCACCGGCACGGTCACCTGGTCCGCCAGCGGGCTCCCGGCCGGCCTGTCGGTCAGCACCGCAGGCGTCGTCAGCGGCACGCCGACGACGGCAGGCACCTTCTCGGTGACCGTGACGGCCACGGCAGGCGGCTCGACGGCCTCGAAGACGCTGAGCGTGGCCATCGCCGCTGCGGCCGCGCCGTCCTCGCCGCCGCCGAGTTCGCCGCCTCCGTCCTCACCGCCTTCGTCACCGCCTTCTTCGTCACCTCCGCCGTCGACGTCGCCCTCACCGTCACCGTCTCTGCCGGTCATCGAATGACCCTGCGGCACCCGGGCCCGCCGGTGACCGCGACCGCGCGGGCCCGGCGAGGCTAGGCCATGCTGCGTACCGTCGAGGTCGCCCAGGCCGACGACGAGCGGCTGGCCGACTACACCCGGCTCACCGACGCCGGCCTTCGGACGAAACTGGAGGCCGAGCACGGCCTGTTCATCGCCGAGGGCACGAAGGTCATCACCCGGGCCGTCGCCGCGGGCTACCCGTTGCGCTCGGTGCTGCTCGGCCGTGGCCGCCTAGGTGACCTGCCCGCGCTCAGCACAGTGGTCGGCGACAGTGGCCGGCGACAGTGGCCGGCGACACAGTGGCCGGCGACGCGCCGCACGGCCCGGCTGGCGACCCGCCGGTGTACGTGGTGCCGGACGAGGTCGCCGAGGGCCTGACCGGATACCGGGTGCACCGGGGGGCGCTAGCGTCGCTGGGCAGGCGGCCGCTGCCCGCGGTCGCCGAGGTGATCGCGGGCGCGCGCCGGGTCGTCGTGCTCGAGGACCTCGTGGACCACGGCAACGTGGGGGCGATCTTCCGGTGCGCGGCCGCGCTCGGCGTGGACGCGGTGGTGCTGTCGCCCCGGTGCGCCGACCCGCTGTACCGGCGGTCGGTGAAGGTCTCCATGGGCGCGGTCTTCGCCATCCCGTACGCCCGGATGACCGGCTGGTACGACGGCCTCGCGGACCTGAAGGCCGCCGGGTTCCGGGTGCTCGCGCTGACACCGGACGACGACGCGGTCCCGGCCGGCGAGGCCCTGCGCGGCGACGGGCGGATGGCGCTGCTGCTCGGCACCGAGGGGGACGGGCTGTCCGCGCGGTGGCGGCACGAGGCCGACGCGGCGGTCCGCATCCCGATGAACCCGGCCGCGCGCGCCGCCGGCGTGGACTCGCTCAACGTGGTGGCCGCCGCCGCCATCGCCTGCCACCTGCTGGCCGGCTAGGCATCACCGGCGGCGGCCCGCGGGCCAGCCTCTCAGCGCGTTGATTGATGCCCGACGATGAGCTTCAGGATGCGGATGAGCGCCGCCCGGTCGGCCGCGGCCAGGGGGGCCAGGAATTCGGCCTCCGCGTCCGCTATCAGCGCGTCGAGGTGATTGAGGTGGCGGAGGCCCGCCTCCGTGAGGGTGATGGCGTTGCGGCGGCGGTCGGCCGGGTCGGGGGCTCGCACGACGAGTCCCCGGGCGGTGAGGTCATTCGCGCTGTCTGCCAGCGAGTCGCCGCGCGGGAAGGTGCCCTGCCCGGTACCGGTCGGGGTGGTGGTCCTGGCTTGACTCTCCAGTAACAGGAGCCTGGATTGTCTGGCTCATGACCACGAGCCAGAACGCGACAACTTCCCACGCTGGGCCAGCGGCGCGCGGCGACACCCCCGGGTGGGCGCCGCTCGCCGTCATCCTGCTCGGCACCTTCGTCTACGTACTCGACTTCTTCGTCGTCAACGTCGCGCTGCCGAGCATCGCTAGCGGCCTGCACGCGGGCCCGGCCGCCATCGAGTGGGTGGTGGCCGGCTACGGCCTGACCAGTGCCGCCTTCCTCGTCACCGGGGGACGGCTCGGCGACCACTACGGGCGCCGGCGGCTGTTCCGCGCCGGCATCGCGGCGTTCACCGTTACCTCCGCCCTGTGCGCGCTCGCACCGGACGCGGGCTTCCTCGTCGCCGCCCGGCTCGCCCAGGGCGTCGCGGCCGCCGTCATGGCGCCGAACGTGCTGTCCATACTCGGCGCCACCTACACTAGCGCCGCCCGGGTGAAGGCGATCAGCGTCTACGGCATGGTCATGGGCGTCGCCGCCGTTGGCGGCCAGCTGCTCGGCGGCGTGCTGATCGCCGCCAACGTGGCCGGGCTCGGCTGGCGGACAATCTTCTGGGTGAACGTGCCGCTAGGCGTCGCCGCGTACGTCCTCGCCCGCCGGATCGTCCCCGAGTCGCGCGCCGCCGCGCCCGGCCGGCTCGACCTACGCGGCGCGGCCTTGTTCACTACGGCCCTGGTCGCGATCGTGCTGCCGCTGCTCGACGGTCGCCAGGAAGGCTGGCCCGCGTGGTCGTGGGCGTGCCTGGCGGTCGGCCTGGTGCTGCTGGTCGTGTTCGGCGCCCACCTGCGGGTCGTGGCCGGGCGCGGCGGGCAGCCGCTGCTCGACCCGTCACTGTTCGCCGTGCCCGCGCTCCGTGCCGGGCTGGCCTGCCAGGTGCTGTTCTGGTGCCAGCAGGCGGCGAGCTACCTGCTGCTCGCCCTGTACCTGCAGCAGGGCCGTGGGCTCAGCCCGATCGAGTCCGGCGGGGTGTTCGCGCTGCTCGCCGCGGGCTACCTGGTTACCTCGCTGCGCGCGCCCGCGTTCACCTTGCGGTTCGGCCGAAGGGTGCTCGTCGCCGGGGCGCTGACCGCGGCGGCCGGCAACGGCGCCCTGGTGCTGGGCGTGCTGGCCGGCTCGGGCACGGCCCCGGTCGCCCTGTTGTTCCCCGGGCTGTTCCTGCTCGGCGCCGGGCAGGGGCTGTGCGTCACGCCGCTCACCACCACCGTGCTCGCGCACGCCGACGCCAGCCAGGCCGGTGCGGTGTCCGGCGCGCTGTCGACCGCGCAGCAGGTCGGCAACGCGATCGGCGTCGCGGTAACCGGCGTCATCTTCTACGGCCTGCTCGGCCACGGCGACGGCTACCCGGCTGCCTACCGCTGGAGCCTCATCGAGATGGCCGTGCTGCTGGCCGGGGTCGGCGCGCTGGCCTTCATGATCCCGGCGACGAAGGCGCGCCCGGTCACGGCGACGGAGAGGTGATACTTCCCCCATGACGACTCTGCTGAGCATCGGCGAGTTCTCCCGGATGACCCACCTGAGCGTGAAGGCACTGCGGCACTACCACGACGTGGGCGTGCTGGCTCCCGCCGTGATCGACCCGCACTCCGGGTACCGGTCCTACGGTGCGGACCAGGTGACCCCGGCGCAGGTCATCAGGCGGCTGCGTGACCTCGGGATGCCGCTCGACTCGATCAAGGCCGTGCTCCTGGCACCCGACCTGGCGGCGCGGAACCGGGAGATAACCGCCCACCTGGAGCGGATGGAGCGCCAGCTGGAGCAGACCCAGGCCGCGGTCAGCGGCCTGCGGGCTCTGCTCACCGCCCCGGCGCCCCGGGCCGAGCTGGCGTTCCGCACGATCCCGTCGGTCACCGCCCTGGCCATCGCCCAGGTGGTGACGGTGGAGACCTTCATGGACTGGGGCGGCGGGGTCCTCACCGACCTGACCGAGGCGCTGGCCGCGACCGGGCTGGATGCCGCCGGGCCGTTCGGCGCGCTCTTCCCCGGCGAGTTCTTCGAGCTGGAGCAGAGCGAGGTCACCGTCTTCGTCCCGGTGCGGGCGCCGGGTGTCGGGCAGCCTGCCGGGGCGGCCGCCGCCCGCCCCGTGCCTGGCCTGGCCGTCGGCGGCCGGGTGCGGCTGACCGAGATCTCCGGGATCGAGGCCGCCGTGGCGGTGCACGACGGCCTGGCCGAGGACATCGACCGCACCTACGGCGCCCTCGGCACCGCCGTGGCCGAAAGGGCCATCGGGCTGGGCGGCCCGATCAGGGAGTACTACCCCGACGGGATCGCCGATTCCGGCCCCTACCGCACCGAGGTCTGCTGGCCGGTGTTCCTAATGAGTCTTTCAGGCGGCAAGCCAGCCGTCGCCGGATAAGCTCCGGGGCGGGCGCCTGCGGCGCGGCCGTGCCGCAGGCGGGCCGCGCCAGGCCGGGCACTGAGCGCGGGTCGGCTGGGTTAGCAGCAGTCGTCGCCGCGCCAGAACTTGATGCCCTCCCAGACCGCGGCGGCAGCGATGAGCAGCCCGATGGCGGGGTCGGCCCACCAGCCGCCGGCCCAGGCGGCGGTGACGGCCAGGCCGGCCAGCACGGCGGCCGCCTGGGCGGCGCACAGGTAGTTCTGGGTGCCTTCCCCGGCGGTAGCCGCCGAGCCGAGCCGCGTCCCGAGCCGGCGCTTGGCCCAGCCCAGCAGCGGCATCACCACGACCGCCACGGCGGTCAGGGCGATCCCGATCGCCGTGTCCCTCGCGTGATGGCCGTTGCTGAGGTCCCACAGTGACCGGGCGGCGATGTAGGGGGCGAGCAGCCAGAAGGAGGCGGCCACGAACGACTGGGCACGCCGCTCGGCCGTCTCCGACAGGGTGCGGGCACCGGTGAACCGCCAGACCACGACCACGCTGGCCAGCCCCTCCACCGCGCTGCCCAGCGCCCACCCGGTCAGCGCCGCTGACCCGGCGGCCAGGCCTTGCCACAGCCCCACGGCACCCTCGGCGCACATCCAGGCGAGGCTGGCCCATGACAGCCAGCGCGCCGCCCGCGCGGCGCGCTGCCACGTGGCATCCGCGCGTCGCGGTGGTGCCTGGCAGCCCGCGCACGGACTGCCCGGGGCGCAGCAGTCGTCTACGACGGATAGTTCCGGCCGGCTGGCCGGCCCGGCGGCGGTCACGGGCCGGTCCCGTCACGGCAGCCGGCGCCCCACTCCGGGCACAGCGCGACCGCGTTGCCGGTCGCGGCCAGGACCGTTTCCGCCGCTGTCAGCATCTCCGACAGCTCCGGCTGCGCCAGCCTGAACACCGAGGCTCGTCCGGCGGGCTCGGAAGTCACCAGGCCGCAGTCGCGCAGGCAGGCCAGGTGCTTGGACACCGTCGACTGTGCCAGCCCCAGCCCGGACACCAGGTCGGTCACCCGCGACGGCCCGGCCGCCAGGCGCCGCACGATCATCAGCCGCGCCGGGTCGCCCAGCGACCGGAATAGCGCGGCAGCCGGGGCCAGTTCCACCCGCTCGATCTCCGCATCCGGAGCTATCATCGCCACAAGACGATAATAACGCCACGGCTGGCTGACACCAGGGCACCCGGCGGGGCTCGCGGGCCGCAGCCCGCTCTGCCCAGCCGGCGGCCATGGTCTTCGCTTTTGCACACCAGCCGACCGTGATCTGGTCATGATCAGATCACGGAAACTAATTTCTTAGCGGAAACTTTTTTGGCATATAGCGGTATTTATTTCCGCCAGGATAAGAGTTTCCATGATCAGATCATGGGGCGTTTGGTATCGCGTCCAGGGACGGCATGTCAACCGTGAGCCTTACCACCTCGATACGCGACGTGACCAGCACGGCGGCGGACGTGGTCGACGGCACGCTGAACCTGTTCGAGGTCATCTTGGGCGCATCCCTCCCGGCCGTGGCATCACTAGAATTTCGCGGACCCAGGAGGAGAGGCGGACCCAGGAGGAGATATGGAAGGCACGGATATGAACTGCGTCGAGACCGCATGGGCGAGGTTCACCGCGTCGCTCCGATAGTGCGCTAGCGGGCGGCCAGCCACAGGCGGGTTAGTCCGTGGATCGCGTCTACGTACGGGGTGGGCACGCCGGTGAGCGCGCCGAGTTCCCGGACCGCGCCGGTCAGCGCGTCGAGTTCGAGCGGGCGGCCGGCCCGCGCGTCCTGGAGCATCGACGGGACGAAGTCGCCGAGCTTCCTGGTCACCGCGTGCCGGTCCTCCGGCGTCTGGGCGATGGGGCAGCCGATCAAGTCGCCGATCGCCCGCGCTTCGAGCATCGCCCCCGAGATGAAGTCGCGCACCAGGTCGTCGTCGAGGGCCGGCCCGGCGGACGCGTTGGTGAGCGCGCAGATCGGGTTGAGCGTCAGGTTGCCCCACAGCTTGTACCAGACGTCGTCGCGGATCCGCGACGACTCGGTTACGTCGAAGCCGCCGGCACGCAGTGTGGCGGCGAGCGTGGCCAGGCGCGGGGTCGAGGCGCCGTCTAGCTCGCCGATGATCAGGCCGTTGCCGGCCCGCAAGGCCACCTCGCCGGGTGCGGGCGACGACGCGGACAGGTGCACGGTCCCGCCGATCACGCGGGCGGCCGGCAGCGCGGCGGCGATCGAGCCGCCCGGGTCCACGCTGTCCAGGTGCCGCCCGGCGGCCTCGCCGAACCCGTCGAGGAACCACCAGGGCACGCCGTTCAGCGTGGACAGGACCGCCGTGTCCGGCCCGAGCAGCGGGGCCACCGTCGCCGCGACGCCCCGCATCGACTGTGCCTTGACCGCGACGATGACGAAGTCCTGCGGCCCCAGTTCCGCCGCGTCCGCCGACGCGGTCACGGGCGCGGTGAGCGTGCCATCGGCCGACGAGAACCGCAGGCCACGTTCCCTGATCGCGGCCAGCGTCGCGCCGCGCGCCAGCACCGACACTTCGACCCCGGCGCCCGGCGCGCCCATTTCGCTCGCCGAGGTGGCGAGCCGGGCCGCAACGGCCCCGCCGATCGCCCCGGCGCCAACCACACAGATCCGCATGACCCCATGTCTATCGCCGGCCAGCCGGTGTGCGAAAGTCTGGACATGACCAGTTCGGTGACGGACGCTGGTGTCATCCGCTCGCTCGCGGGCGCGGTGCCGCGCCCGTTCTGGCTGGATCAGCCGGGCCGCCCGGAGCCACTGCCCGCGCTGACGGGCGAGGTCAGCGCGGACCTGGCGGTGATCGGCGGCGGGTTCACCGGCCTGTGGACCGCGCTGCTGGCCCGGGCGCGGTACCCGGATCTTGACGTGGTGCTGGTCGAGGCGGTCGCGATCGGGTGGGCGGCGTCCGGGCGCAACGGCGGGTTCTGCTCCGCCAGCCTCACCCATGGCATCGGCAACGGTATGGAGCGCTTCGGCGACGAGATGCCGCTACTCGAACGGCTCGGCGCGCGGAACCTGCGCGAGATCGGCGAGACGGTCGGCCGCCTGGGCATCGACTGCGACTTCCGCCCGGTCGGCGAGTTGGCCCTGGCGGCGCAGGACTGGCAGCTCGACGGCCTGGACGAGGAGGCGGTCACCGCCCGGCGGCTCGGCCATGACGTCGAGGTGCTCGACGCGGCCGGCGCCCGGGCCGAACTCAACTCGCCGCTGTGGCGGGGCGGGCTGAAGTACACCACCGGCAATGCCATGGTCGATCCGGGGCGCCTGGCCTGGGGGCTGCGTCGCGCCTGCCTGGACGCCGGGGTCCGCATTTACGAGCACACCCCGGTGACCTCGCTGGCGCCGGAAGCCGGGCGGCCCGCGATGCGGCTCACCACGCCGTACGGATCGGTGCGGGCCGGCCGGGTCGCGCTCGCCGCGGGCGTGCCCGGCGGGTCGCTGCTGCGCCGGATCGGCGCCTATGTCGTCCCGGTCTGGGACTACGTGCTGGTCACCGAGCCGCTGTCGGCGGCACAGCTGGAATCGCTCGGCTGGCGGGACCGGCGCGGCGCGTCCGACCTCGGCAACCAGTTCCACTATTTCCGGTTGACCCGCGACGACCGGGTGCTGTGGGGCGGGTATGACGCGGTGTACTACAACGGCGGCCGCGTCCGCGAGGAACAGGCGGTGCGCCCGGCCACGTTCGCCCGGCTCGCGTCACAGTTCTTCGTTACGTTCCCCCAGCTTGAAGGGGTGTCGTTCAGCCACGCGTGGGGCGGGGTGATCGACACATGCAGCCGGTTCTGCGCGTTCTTCGGCACCGCGCACGCCGGCCGGGTCGCGTACGCGGCGGGCTACACCGGCCTCGGCGTCGGTGCCTCCCGCTTCGCCGCCCAGGTAATGCTGGACAAACTGCACGACCATCCAGATGCAGAACGGCAGCGGCTTTCCCTGGTCAGCTCCAAGCCGCTGCCTTTCCCGCCGGAGCCGCTGCGATCGGCGGTCATCCAGGCGACGCGCGCCTCGATCGCCAGGGCGGACCGGAACCAGGGCAGGCGTGACCCGTGGCTCCGCCTGCTTGACCGCCTCGGCCTCGGCTTCGACAGTTGACTCCCGGGGGAGCAGCTTTCAGCATGGGGGGTTCCCCGCCCCCCATTGCCCCCCCGGCCCCGTACCCCCCGATGTGTCGCGATCGGCGTGCGACTTCCTTCCAACTGCGTGGCGGGGTGGGGGTATGGGGCGTTCGAGCGCGCCGCCGCCGCGTCGCTCATCCGGGTGCTCGGCCCGCTGACCTGCGGGGGAAAGGCCAGAAGCGGGGTGGTTGAGCTGATTAGGACGGTACGAACAGGTTGCTCACAGATTCTTGCGCGGAGGGTGGTTTAAGCCCCTCCGACACGGGGCACCACCAAATCTCAGGAATGATTTGACGAAGGTGAGCTGGACCCGTAAGGTTCATCTTGCCCCGAGGGGAGGGAACGCCGGAAGGCGGTCCCGGACCCGGGGAGCCACCAGGATTAAGCCCGGATGGTGCTGCGTGTGCGTGTCACACCACTCCAGATGGGCTGTAGTCTGATGGCTCGGGAATTCCGAAATGGCCAAATCGGGCTAGTGGTTCGATTAAATCGAACCGGGGCCGATTTGACAGATGGGAAAGACCGGGTAAATTTAAAGAGTCGCCGCGAGGGACGGAACGAAAATTCCGGAACACGATGAGCGTCTGTTTCTTGAGAACTCAACAGCGTGCTAAAAGCCAGTGCATTATATATGTACAAAACCCCCGTCGAGGCGGGTCTCTTTCGGGGATCGCGTCTCACGGATTTAGCCATGAATCACTCATGGTTGGGTTTCTGGTTTCCGGTCGTTTCGGCGGCTGGTAGCAGTCATTCAACGGAGAGTTTGATCCTGGCTCAGGACGAACGCTGGCGGCGTGCTTAACACATGCAAGTCGAACGAGGCACTTCGGTGCTTAGTGGCGAACGGGTGAGTAACACGTGAGCAACCTGCCCTTGGCTCTGGGATAGCCTCCGGAAACGGGGATTAATACCGGACATGACCTGCTCTGGCATCGGAGCGGGTGGAAAGTTTTTCGGCCAGGGATGGGCTCGCGGCCTATCAGCTAGTTGGAGGGGTAACGGCCCACCAAGGCGACGACGGGTAGCCGGCCTGAGAGGGCGACCGGCCACACTGGGACTGAGACACGGCCCAGACTCCTACGGGAGGCAGCAGTGGGGAATATTGCGCAATGGGGGAAACCCTGACGCAGCGACGCCGCGTGCGGGATGAAGGCCTTCGGGTTGTAAACCGCTTTCACCAGGGACGAAGCGAGAGTGACGGTACCTGGGGAAGAAGCGCCGGCTAACTACGTGCCAGCAGCCGCGGTAATACGTAGGGCGCAAGCGTTGTCCGGAATTATTGGGCGTAAAGAGCTCGTAGGCGGCTTGTCACGTCTGCTGTGAAATCCCGGGGCTCAACCCCGGGCGTGCAGTGGATACGGGCTGGCTAGAGGCAGGCAGGGGAGAACGGAATTCCCGGTGTAGCGGTGAAATGCGCAGATATCGGGAGGAACACCGGTGGCGAAGGCGGTTCTCTGGGCCTGTACTGACGCTGAGGAGCGAAAGCGTGGGGAGCGAACAGGATTAGATACCCTGGTAGTCCACGCCGTAAACGTTGGGCGCTAGGTGTGGGTCCCTTCCACGGGGTCTGTGCCGCAGCTAACGCATTAAGCGCCCCGCCTGGGGAGTACGGCCGCAAGGCTAAAACTCAAAGGAATTGACGGGGGCCCGCACAAGCGGCGGAGCATGTTGCTTAATTCGACGCAACGCGAAGAACCTTACCAAGGTTTGACATGGACCGAAAACTCATGGAGACATGGGGTCCTTCGGGGCGGTTCACAGGTGGTGCATGGCTGTCGTCAGCTCGTGTCGTGAGATGTTGGGTTAAGTCCCGCAACGAGCGCAACCCTCGTCCAATGTTGCCAGCGGGTAATGCCGGGGACTCATTGGAGACTGCCGGGGTCAACTCGGAGGAAGGTGGGGATGACGTCAAGTCATCATGCCCCTTATGTCTTGGGCTGCAAACATGCTACAATGGCCGGTACAAAGGGCTGCGAGCCCGTGAGGGTGAGCGAATCCCGGAAAGCCGGTCTCAGTTCGGATCGGGGTCTGCAACTCGGCCCCGTGAAGCCGGAGTCGCTAGTAATCGCGGATCAGCAACGCCGCGGTGAATACGTTCCCGGGCCTTGTACACACCGCCCGTCACGTCACGAAAGTTGGCAACACCCGAAGCCGGCGGCCTAACCCGTAAGGGAGGGAGCTGTCGAAGGTGGGGTCGGCGATTGGGACGAAGTCGTAACAAGGTAGCCGTACCGGAAGGTGCGGCTGGATCACCTCCTTTCTAAGGAGCACCGGCGCCTCTAGTCACCGTATGCGTGACTGGGCGTCCATGCTTTCTAGTGGAGCACTGGTTATTCACCTGGGCCGGCCGTGAGGGCGCGGTCAGTAGGCGGTCCTCTCTGCGGGACGCCGAACGAGCGCACGGATCGTCGGACTGGGTGAGCACGCTGTTGGGTCCTGAGGGAGCAGCCGCTTCTGCGGGGCTGACCTCGTACGGCCAGGCCGGAAGGTTCCCTGGAATGGGGGCTGAGTACGCCTGGTTCCGTCCGTATCTTGAGAACTGCACAGTGAACGCGAGCATCTTGGTCGAGCTCCTTTCGGGGGGTTCGATCTGCAATGCAATTTGCGTAGTCAAGTTTCTAAGAGCATACGGTGGATGTCTTGGCACCAGGAGCCGATGAAGGACGTTGGAGCCTGCGATAAGCCTCGAGGAGCCGGCAACCGGGCTGTGATTCGAGGATTTCCGAATGGGGAAACCCGGCACCCGTCATGGGGTGTCGCCGCCGCCTGAATGCATAGGGCGGTTGGTGGTAACGCGGGGAAGTGAAACATCTCAGTACCCGCAGGAAGAGAAAGCAATAGCGATTCCGCGAGTAGTGGTGAGCGAAAGCGGAAGAGGCTAAACCTGTTACGTGTGATAGCCGGCAGGCGTTGCGTGACGGGGGTAGCGGGAGCACCTGGCTAGAGCTGCTGATCTGGCAAAGAGTAAGAAATCACGTGGGTAGCGGAAGCATCTGGAAAGTTGCGCCATAGCGGGTGACAGTCCCGTACGTGAAACCCGGGTGACTCTTTGGTGATTTCCCAAGTAGCACGGAGCCCGTGAAATTCCGTGTGAATCTGGCAAGACCACTTGCTAAGCCTAAATACTCCCTGGTGACCGATAGTGAACTAGTACCGTGAGGGAAAGATGAAAAGCACCCCGGTGAGGGGTCGTGAAATAGTGCCTGAAACCGTGTGCTTACAAGCCGTGGGAGCCTTTCGGGGTGACCGCGTGCCTTTTGAAGAATGAGCCTGCGAGTTACGGTGTGTTGCGAGGTTAACCCGTGTGGGGTAGCCGTAGGGAAACCGAGTCTGAATAGGGCGATTGAGTAGCATGCTGTAGACCCGAAGCGGGGTGATCTACGCATGGGCAGGGTGAAGCGCGGGTAAGACCGCGTGGAGGCCCGAACCCACCAGGGTTGAAAACCTGGGGGATGACCTGTGTGTAGGGGTGAAAGGCCAATCAAACCCCGTGATAGCTGGTTCTCTCCGAAATGCATTTAGGTGCAGCGTCGCGTGTTCCTTCCCGGAGGTAGAGCTACCGGTTGGACTAGGGGGCCCACAAGCTTACTGAATTCAGCCGAACTCCGAATGCCGGTGAAGTTAGAGCGCGGCAGTGAGACTGCGGGCGATAAGGTTCGTGGTCGAGAGGGAAACAACCCAGATCGCCGGCTGAAGGCCCCTAAGCGCGTGCTAAGTGGGAAAGGATGTGGAGTTGCAGTGACAACCAGGAGGTTGGCTTAGAAGCAGCCACCCTTGAAAGAGTGCGTAATAGCTCACTGGTCAAGTGATTCCGCGCCGACAATGTAACGGGGCTCAAGCACGCCGCCGAAGCCGCGGCATTCACGCTTTGCGTGGATGGGTAGGAGAGCGTCATGCAGCGAGTGAAGCAGCGGGGTGACCCAGCTGTGGACGCTGCATGAGTGAGAATGCAGGCATGAGTAGCGAAAGGCGAGTGAGAAGCTCGCCCGCCGAATGACCAAGGGTTCCTGGGGCAGGCTAATCCGCCCAGGGTAAGTCGGGACCTAAGGCGAGGCCGACAGGCGTAGTCGATGGACAACGGGTTGATATTCCCGTACCCGTGTACGGCCGTCCATGCTGAATCCGTGATGCTAAGTGACTGAGCAGAGCCTTCGGGCCGCGTGAGGGAACGGCCCGATCGGGTAGTAGGCAAGCTGATGGAGAGACGCAAGAGGCTAGCTCTACCGGGCGGTGGTTGTCCCGGAGTAAGGGTGTAGGGCGATCCATAGGCAAATCCGCGGATCATGTGCCTGAGACCTGATGCCGAGCCGTTAGGCGAAGTGAGTGATGCCATGCTGCCGAGAAAATCTTCGCAGCGAGGACGTACGCGGCCCGTACCCTAAACCGACGCAGGTGGTCAGGTAGAGAATACCAAGGCGATCGGGTGAACCGTGGTTAAGGAACTAGGCAAATTGCCCCCGTAACTTAGGGATAAGGGGGCCCCGATCCGGTGATGGCACTTGCTGCCTGAGCTGGGGAGGGGCGCAGAGGCCAGGGGGAAGCGACTGTTTACTAAAAACACAGGTCCGTGCTAAGCCGCAAGGCGATGTATACGGACTGACGCCTGCCCGGTGCCGGAACGTTAAGGGGACGGGTTAGCCAGCAATGGCGAAGCTCAGAACTTAAGCGCCGGTAAACGGCGGTGGTAACTATAACCATCCTAAGGTAGCGAAATTCCTTGTCGGGTAAGTTCCGACCTGCACGAATGGCGTAACGACTTCCCCGCTGTCTCAACCGCGGGCCCGGCGAAATTGCACTACGAGTAAAGATGCTCGTTACGCGCAGCAGGACGGAAAGACCCCGGGACCTTTACTGCAGCTTGGCATTGGTGCTTGGGACGGCTTGTGTAGGATAGGCGGGAGACTGGGAAGCGCGCACGCTAGTGGGTCGTGGAGTCACTGGTGAAATACCGCTCTGGTCGTTTTGAGTGTCTAACCTGGGCCCGTGATCCGGGTCAGGGACAGTGCCTGGTGGGTAGTTTAACTGGGGCGGTTGCCTCCCAAAAGGTAACGGAGGCGCCCAAAGGTACCCTCAGCCCGGTCGGCAACCGGGTGCTGAGTGCAAGTGCACAAGGGTGCTTGACTGTGAGACAGACATGTCGAGCAGGAGCGAAAGCTGGGACTAGTGATCCGGCGGTGGCATGTGGAAGCGCCGTCGCTCAACGGCTAAAAGGTACCCCGGGGATAACAGGCTGATCTTGCCCAAGAGTCCATATCGACGGCATGGTTTGGCACCTCGATGTCGGCTCGTCGCATCCTGGGGCTGGAGCAGGTCCCAAGGGTTAGGCTGTTCGCCTATTAAAGCGGTACGCGAGCTGGGTTTAGAACGTCGTGAGACAGTTCGGTCCCTATCCGCTGCGCGCGCAGGAGACTTGAGAAGGGCTGTCCCTAGTACGAGAGGACCGGGACGGACTGACCTCTGGTGTGCCAGTTGTTCCGCCAGGAGCACGGCTGGTTAGCTACGTCGGGAAGTGATAACCGCTGAAAGCATCTAAGCGGGAAGCACGCTTCAAGATGAGGTCTCCCACCACCTTGAGTGGGTAAGGCCCCCAGCCAGACGACTGGGTTGATAGGCCGGAAGTGCAAGCACCGCAAGGTGCTCAGCTGACCGGTACTAACAGGCCGAGGGCTTGACTACAACACACACTTTGCATTGACTTGCTTCGCGTTCACTGTGCGGTTCCCGGGGTACGGCCGGGAGCCTGAACCGTTTTCACGGGTTCACTATGGCTTGTTACAACCCCATAGAGTTCCCGGCGGCCATAGCGAGAGGGAAACACCCGGTCCCATTCCGAACCCGGAAGTTAAGCCTCTCAGCGCCGATGGTACTGCGAGGGAGGCCTCGCGGGAGAGCAGGACACCGCCGGAACACACCTTCAAAAAAGGGCTGACCTAGAAATAGGTCAGCCCTTTTTGCTTTGAGCGGACCTTCCGGGGTTGCGGGACCCCTGGTTCGCCGCCTGTCCCCTCACTTGCGGGCTATGCCACACCAGATGGCAGAGCCGCCGGGGGTTGACGCGGCGGCGGTGTCCGGGTCGGGGTGCCAGTCGCCGGAGTAGGTGAGGCCGGGTGGAACCATCGGGAGACCGCGAAACAGGGACTCGACCGCGTGGCGGGGGCGCAGGTGCAGGCCCGGGGTGGTCTCGGCGTAGATGGCCTCGGTCTGGGCGGCCTGTGCGTAGTGGTCGGCGGTCAGGTGCGAGATGACCAGGCAGCTGCCCGGGGGGACCGCGGCCATCAGGGCGGAGACGACGCCCTCGGGGTCCTCGGCGTCCGACAGGAAGTGCAGGATCGCGATGAGCAGCACGGCGACCGGGCGGCCGAAGTCGATGGACGAGCGGATGACCGGATCGCTGATGATCGACTCGGGGTCGCGCAGGTCGTGGTTGGTGATGATGGCACCGGGCACGCCGTGCAGCATGTTCCGGGCATGGGCCAGCACCACCGGGTCGTTGTCCACATAGACGACCCGGCTGTCGGGTGCCACCGCCTGGGTGACCTCGTGGACGCTGTTCATCGAGGGCAGGCCGGTGCCGATGTCGAGGAACTGGCGGATGTTCAGGTCCTTCGCGAGGTAGCGGACCGCGCGGCCGAGGAACTGGCGGTTCTGCAGCACCGTGCCGCGCACCACGTTCTCGCCGAGCACGGCGAAGGTGCGCTGCGCCGCCTCCCGGTCCACCGGGTAGTTGTCCTTACCGCCGAGCATGTAGTCGTACATCCGGGCCACGTTGGGGATGTCCGGGCGCAGCTGGGCGTAGGAGTCGGCGTAGCTGGTGTCGATGGCCGGCGAGGGCATGCCCGCCGCCTGGGCCGGCCGGGCCGGACGCACCACCGGGGGCAGTGTTTGCGGTCGGCCGGGGATGACCTTGCGGCCAACGCCGCACCAGAACAGCGACCGGCCCGGGTGCGCCGCGATCTGCGGGTCGTCTTCCGGCTCGTCGCCGGGACGGCGCCACTGCGGCGTCCACACCACCGAGCCGGGCGGCAGCATCTCGTAGCCGCGTGAAGAACTTGACCACCTGGGACCGCTGTCGGCTGTGCAGGGCGGATGTGGCGTTCTGGTACTCCTGCGCGGCATCATCGGCCTGCGCATAGCTGTCCGCGGTGAAGTGCGTGACGACCAGGTAGCTGCCCTTGGGCATCGGGTCCATCAGCGCCTCGACCAGGCCGTAAGGGTCCTCGTCGGCCGAGAGGAAGTGCAAGATCGCCACCAGCAGCACCGCGATCGGCTGGCTGAAGTCGAGCAGCCCGCGCAACTCCGGGTCGGCGAGTATCCCGCGTGGGTCGCGCAGGTCCTGCGAGACGATCGCGGCGCGGTCGTTGCCGTGCAGCAGGTTGCGGGAGTGGGCCAGCACGATCGGGTCGTGGTCCACGTACACCACGCGGCTGTCCGGTGCGACATCCTGGGCCACCTGGTGCACGCTGTTCATCGTGGGCAGGCCGGTGCCGATGTCGAGGAACTGGCGGACGCCGAGGTCAGCCAGGTGCCGGACCACCCGGACCAGGAACTTGCGGTTCTGGACGGCGGAGGATCGCACGACGCCGGGCGGCATCATGGCGATGATGCGCTCGGCCGCCGCCCGGTCGGCGGGATAGTTGTCCTTACCGCCGAGGTAGTAGTCGTACATCCGCGCGGTGCTCGGGACATCCGGGCGAAAGGCATCCGCGGCCTGCGCCATGCCCCGAATTCTCTCATCAGACGACCACGTTGTCAGGACTTATCGCGTCCCCTCTTGGTCGGCAGTGTGGTAACAATTCCGGCAATTGCTGCTATTTGCCGGTGAATTGGTGCCGGATGCTGATACTGACGATGCGGCGGCGGCCGGCGATAATCGCCCGGTGACGCATCCCCTGGACCCGCTGAGCGCCGAAGAGATCACCCAGGTCGCCGCCATCGTCCGCCGGGACCGCGGCGTCGGCGACGGCTGGCGCTTCGCCTCGATCGAGCTGCGCGAGCCGGCCAAGCCGGATCTGACCGCCCTGGAGTCGGGCCGGCTGGTCAGCCGGCAGGCCATAGCGGTCTGCTGGAACCGCGCCGACGGCCTAGCCTACCGGGCCACCGTGTCGCTGACCGAGGACCGGGTCACCGACTGGGAGCACCTGCCGGGCCAGCAGCCGAATATGACCGTGGACGAGTGGCACGAGTGCGACGCGATGCTCCGCGGCCACCCGGACTTCATCGCCGCCCTGGCCAGGCGCGGCATCACCGACCCGTCCCGGGTGCTGGCCGACATGTGGGCCTACGGCGCCGCGTTCGTCCCCGAGCGGTACGCCGGGAAGCGGATCGGCTGGTGCGACGTGTGGTACCGGGGCAGCGAGCGGGGCAACCCGTACGCCCACCACCTCACCGGGTTGCACCCGGTGGTCGACGTGAACGCGATGACGCTGCTCGAACTGGAGGACACCGGCGACGGCCCGCAGCCGGCCGGTGAGCAGGTACACGCCGAGCGCGTGCGCGGCGAGTACCTGCCCGACCTGCTCCCCATGCGGCTGCGCGAGGTCGCCCCGCTGCATGTCAGCCAGCCGGAAGGGGCCGGCTTCACCCTGGACGGCACCCTGCTGAGCTGGCAGGGCTGGCAGCTGCGGATCGGCTTCAATCACCGCGAGGGCCTCGTCCTGCACCAGGTCGCCTACACCGACGCCGGCCGGCTCCGGCCGGTCGCGCACCGGCTGTCGTTCGCCGAGATGGTAGTGCCGTACCGGGACGCCAGCCCGGATCACTACCGGCGCACCGCGTTCGACATCGGCGAGTGGGGCCTCGGCTTCATGACCACCTCGCTGACGCTGGGCTGCGACTGCCTGGGCGAGATCACCTACCTGGACGCCGTGCTGCACGACTCGGCGGGCGAGCCGGTGACCGTGCCCAACGCGATCTGCGTGCACGAGGAGGACAGCGGCGTGCTGTGGAAGCACGTGGACGAGCGCGCCGGCGCCGAGGTTCGCCGGGCCAGGCGGCTGGTCGTCTCCTTCCACGTGACCGTGGCCAACTACGAGTACCTGGTGTACTGGCGGTTCTACCAGGACGGCGCGATCGAGTGCGAGGTCCGCGCCACCGGCGTCATGGTCACCTCGCACACCGCGGCGCCCGGCAGTCGGCCCGCTAACGGGACGCTGGTCGACCAGGGCGTCTACGCGCCGTTCCACCAGCACTTCATCGTCGCCCGGCTCGACCTCGACGTGGACGGCACCGACAACACCGTCTACGTCACCGAGTCCGCGGCCGCGCCGCCCGGCGGCGACGACCCGTACGGCCTCGGCCTGACCGTCACCAGCACCCCGTTGCGCACCGAGTCCGACGGCAGGCAGGACTACGACTGGGCCACCCAGCGGGCATGGAAGGTCGTCAACGACCAGGTCACCAACGGCCTCGGCACCCCGGTCGGCTACAAGCTCATCCCTTCGGCCACGTTCCCGCCGCTGTTCGACCCGGCGTCGCCGGCCTTCCAGCGGGCCCAGGTCATCGGCCACACGCTGTGGGTAACCCCGTACCGCGCCGACGAGCGCTGGCCGTGCGGCGAGTTCCCGGTACAGGCCGCGGCGGACACCGGCCTGCCCGTGTGGACGGCGGCCGACCGGCCCATCGCCGACACCGACGTGGTGCTCTGGTACGTCTTCGGGCTGCACCACGTCACCCGGCCGGAAGACTGGCCGGTGATGCCCGCGGACATCGCCTCGTTCTGGCTCAAGCCGTTCGGCTTCTTCGACCGCAACCCCGCCCTGGACGTCCCGCCGAGCCACCACGGGTAACGGGGCGGGCCGGGTGAAACACGGGACCGTTCAGCTTGTGCCGGCCTTGCCGACTTGCTTGCGGCCCTTCCCCGGCGACGGCAGGATGGGAAGGCAGTTCCGTCTTCAGGAGGCGTTATGAAGAGCCCCGTGGCGCACTCGCACTGGGAGACCCGGGAGCGGGCCAGGAACCTGGACGTGCTCGCCCCGGACCCGAAGCACCCGCAGGCGGTGCCGGCGCGGTCGCCGATGGACCTGAGGGGCCGGATCGCGGTCCGGCTGACCGCCGAGGACGGGCACCTGGTGGCGTACGGGTTCGGCGGCCAGCGGATCTCGCTGCCGCGGCGAGGACGTGGGCGCGGTGCACACGGTGGAGTCGTTCCGCACCGGGCACATCACCCACGGCCGCGCGCTGCTCGTGCTCGACCACGACCGGCGGATACTGCTGCGGGCCAGCGGCCTGTGGGAGACGTACGGCGAGGTGGAGGCGGTGTGCAGTGCGGCCAAGGTGAACATCCCGAGCCACCTGGGGCCCTCGTATTCGAGCCAGGGCAGCGGCCGGGGCGGCAAGAGCAGATCGACCAGGCGGGCCCCGACTTTCGACAAGGCACCCGGATACCGCAGGCTGCGGACCCAGCCGCGCGGATGACACTGCGCGTGCTCGCCCTGATCGCGGTGTTCGCCGTGACGATCGGCCTCGGTGCCTGGGTCGGCACCCGGCCCGCGGCGGCGCTCCCCGAGTGGTTCGGGGCGGTGCGCACCCTGATCGGCATCGTCGGCGGGCTGCTCGGCGCGGCGGGCGGCGCCTGGCTCGGCGGCGCCATCGCGGCTGGGATCGCCGACGCGCTGCGCTGGTGGATCACCTCGTGGGGAGTGGGGACGCTGGCGCCGCCGCGCCGCTTTTTCCGCCGCCGCCAGCGGGCGGGCGGCTGGACGGTCGCCGGCAACATCGCCCTGGTGGCGCTGGTTCCCGCCCTGATCGGCTGGGGGCCAGGCGTCGGCATCAGCTCGCTGGCCCACGGGTTCCATGACTCGTCGCTGGTCGCCCAGTTGCGCGCGCACGGCGTCGCCACCCAGGGGGTGCTGGTGGACGACCAGGACTACGAGGACGACGACGGCAACACCAAGGTGACCGACGTGGCGACGCTGTCCTTCCACGGCCGGGAGGTCCCCGATCCGGCGATCGGCGGGCGCCCGCTGCCACTCGACTCCGACGACCCGCTGAGCACCGACGTGCCGGAGACCATCGTCTACCTGACGTCCGACCCCGACACCGCGGCGGCCAGGCAGCAGATCACCGGCTCGGTGTGGCACGGCGCGCCGACAGCCAACCTGATCTCCGGCGGGCTGCTCACCCTGGCGCTGCCCCCGGTGCTCTGGCTGCTCGTGCTGCTCGTCCGCCGGCGCCGCTGGAAGCGGGCCAGGGATCTGGTCGACGGGCTCGGCTAGCCAGGCCACCGGCCCTAACCAGGCCCCTGGCCCCAAGCCAGGCGGGCGGTCCGCCGTGTCGCCCGTCGGCGATGTCGGGAGACGGTGGCGGCGCGCACGGTATAAGTGACGCATGACCGAACAATTCCCGACGTACATCCCGGCGGACGACGAAGCGGCGGTCGCCCTCGCGGTCGACGGCTGCCGCGCGCTGGCCTCGGCCGGCCAGGCGGACATGGTCTGGGGGCACCCGAGCGTCCGCGACCCGGCCGGCCGCGGCGCCTGGTTGAAGTCTTCCGGCTGGGGGTTCGAGGAAATCGACGCCAGCCGCATCGTGCTCGTGTCACCGGAGGGCGCCGTCCTGGCCGGCGATGGCCCCAGGCACATCGAGTACCCCATCCACACCGAGATCATGGCCGCCCGGCCGGACGTCGGCGCGGTGGTGCACACGCACTCCTCGGCGGCCTGCCAGTTCGCCGCGCTCGGCGAGCCGCTGCTGCGCTCGACCACGCTCGACCATGCCGGGTCGCTGTTCTGCTACCCGTCGATTCCCCGGTTCGAGCTGACCGGCGGGCTGATCAAGAACCGCATCGCTCGGCCGGTCGCTGGCCGACGCGCTCGGCGACGCGGTCGCCTGCCTGCTGCCGCAGCACGGCATCGTCGCGGTGGGACCCGACCTGCCCGCGGCGGTCATGGCCGCGGTGCTGCTCGACCGCGCCTGCCGGACCCAGCTCGCCGCGATGGCGGCCGGGCCGCTGCGGGTGTGGGGCGCGGAGGAGGACACGGTGGCCAAGCGGGCCGACGTCTGGTCACCCGCCCAGCTTCGCGCGGGCTATGAGTACCTGCTCCGCCAGGCGCCGCCGGCCCTGGCGGCACTCCGCGCGGCTAGCGCCCGCCTGGACGCGGCCCGCCCAGAGCGCGGCCGGGCCGCGCTCAGGGGGGCGGCCGGGCCGCGGTCAGTTGGAGAAGTCCTGGGTGAGCCAGACCGTGCCGGAGCTGTCCCGCGAGACCGCGATGCCGACGTGGGTGTACGTGCTGCTCAGGATGTTCTGCCGGTGACCGTCGTCCGGCGGCTTCTCGTTCAGCATGGACTGGGTGAGGCCGACCGCCATCTGGGCGATGGCCGCGTCGGTGTCGGACACCGGGCCGCCCTCGCCGATGTTCTCGCCCGCGGTGGTCCAGTGGACGCCGGCGGCGGTCTCCCGGTCGCCGATCGCCGCCTCTCCCGGGCACTGGTGGGAGAGCCCGCAGCCGGCCGCCATCCGGGCGTTGTGCGCGGCCGAGCTGGTGTCCAGGCCGGCGGTGACGGTCAGCGCGGGCAGCCCGGCGGCGGCGCGCGCCTGGTTGATCAGCGCGAGCACCTGCGGCGGCGGCCGTGCCGTCCGATGCGGGCGGCGGGCTTGACCGGGTGGCGGACGGGCTGGCCGACGAGGACGGCGCCGTGGCGTGCGGTGCGCTGGTCGACGGGGCTCCGACCCCGGTGCCGCCCATTCCGCTCGTTCCGCCTGCGCCAGGCCCGGTCAGGTGCGGCGCGGGCGCGCCGGGGCTGGCGGACGCCGATGCACCCGGCCTGGCCGGGTGCGTGCGGGCGGCGGCTCGGCCGCGGCATGGTCACCAGGGCAGGCGACGCGGCGACGGCCAGGCTGGCCGGGCTGTCCGGGCACGGGCTGCCGCCCGCCGCCCCGCACCCGGCCGTGCCGGCCTGCGGTCGCCGGGGCCGTGCGTGCCGCCGGGCTGGAGGAGAACACGCCGCGCCCTAGGTAGAGGCCGCCGCCAGCCAGCACGACCAGCGCGAGCGCGCCGAAGAGCAGGGTCCGTGTTCTGCGTCCCATATCACCCTCCACCTCACTGGCACCTCGCTGGCGACGACATTAGAGCGCGGGACCCGCCTCTGGTAACGGAATGGACAAATGTTCAGACATGGTCACGATTCTCGCCCGGGCAGGTCACTCCACGTCCGCCGCCGACGCCGGTGACCATGGGTGACTATGTGATGCGCGACGGGCGATCTTTTGCCGGATCCGGTCTTCGGGCTAACCGGGGGCGAAGTCCGTCGATGTCAGCCATGATGTGGGCTGAGAACTGCTCAGTGGAGGGCGCGTGCGCACCAGCGCACGGGCCAGGCGGCGGGCTCTTGATTAGCGTGAGGGAGTACGTAAATGCGATTTCGCCATGTCATGGCGGCCCTGCTACCAGCGGGGGCTGCGTCGGCGCTTGCGATCATGCCGGTGGGCGCCTCCGCCGCCGTCGCCGCGCCGCAGACCGGGACGGTGTCGGCCGGCCACGTGGCGCCCGGGACCGATCCGCCGCTGGCCTACCGGTATGTCGGCAAGGCCGACGCGCCGCAGTTCGCCTGCCAGCAGCCTGGCGCGGCGACCAACTGCTACACGCCGCCAGGAGCTGGCCAACCGCCTATGACATCCCGGGCAAGCTGACCGGCGCGGGTCAGACCATCGTCATCATCGACGCCTTCGGCGACCCGACGGTGACCCAGGACCTCAACGTCGAGGACACCACGTTCGGGCTCCCGGCCGCCAAGCTGAACGTCTACTACCCCAGCGGCAAGCCGGTCTTCGACCCGACCGACGCCAATCAGGTCAACTGGTCCGGCGAGATCGCCCTGGACGTGGAGTCCGCGCACGCCATCGCGCCGGCGGCCAAGATCGACCTGGTCGTGGCCAAGAGCGACGCAGGACCCTGACATCCTGGCGCGCTCAAGTACACGGTGGCGCACCGCCTCGGGTCGGTCCTGTCGCAGAGCTTCGGCGAGGCCGAGTCCTGCGAGGCGTCGTCGATCGTCAAGGCGGACCACCTGCTGTTCGACGCAGGCCGCGCAGCCAGGGCATGTCGGTCTTCGCGTCCTCCGGTGACAACGGCGCCGCCCAGCCGACCTGTGACAACACCAGCTTCCTCAAGTCGGCCAGCCTCCCGGCCGCGGACCCGCTGGTCACCGGCGTCGGCGCGACCAGCCTCACCGCCACCCAGCCGACCGGCGCCTACAAGTCGGAGACCGCGTGGAACGACATGTACGGGTCGAGCGGCGGCGGTTACAGCAAGCTGTACAAGCGCCCGGCGTTCCAGAACGGCTTCGTCCACTCCAGCGGGCCGCGGCGTCCCGGACATCTCCTACAGCGGCGACGTCAACAACGGCCTGCTGATCGCCTGGTCCGAGGGCGACCCGGCGAACACCGGCGACATCTTCATGTTCGGCGGGACCAGCGCCGGCTCACCGCAGTGGGCGGCCATCGCCGCCCTGGCCGACCAGGCGAACCACCGTCGGCTCGGCTCAGCTCAACGGCAGCCTGTACGCGATCGCGCGCAGCTCGCTGTACCACTACGCGTTCCACGACATCACCACCGGCAACAACTCCGTCTCGCTGACCGACATCAACGGCAACCCGGTGACCATCGCCGGCTTCCCGGCCACCAAGGGCTGGGACGCGGTGACCGGCCTCGGCACGCCCGACGTCGCCCACCTGCTCAAGTACCTGCGCTAGGCGCGGGCAGAGCCGGACGCGACGCCGACGGACGGAAATCGGCCCCGGGCTGATGCCCGGGGCCGTTTCCCATTCCCGCGGCCTGCGGTCCGCGCGTGTCCGGCGACGCCGGCCGGCCTGGCACTACCGGCGGCGGCGCTGCGGCACGTCGATCGGCAGGGTCGGCTGGTAGCGGCGCCGCCCGGGACGCCCCCCTGGGCGTCGCGGTAACCGTCGTCTTCCGGGTAGCCCGGCTCGGGCGGGTACGTCTCGCCCGGGTACGGCTGCGGTTGCTCGGCGCCGTACGCCTGGTCGTGCCGCTGTAGCGCCTGGCTCGGCGCACGGTAGGTGCCCGCGGCCGTAGCCCTGGCCGGCAGGACCGCGAGTGGCCGGGCCACCCGGGGGCGGATCACCGGACGGCGAACGGCCGGGACGCCACCGCGGCGAGCAGCGACGTGATCGCGAGGCCGAGCACCAGGTCGACGACCGCGGTGGCACCCTTCTGGCTCACCGGCGCGACGTGCTGAACGGGTAGACCACGGCGGCCAGCGTGGCCAGCCCCATGATCCAGTTGAAGAACATGCCGGGCTGGGGCGTGCCCAGCGTAAGCAGGTAGAGCACGGCCGGCGGCGACGAGCGCGATCAGCGCCGCCAGCGAGCACGTACTCGCCGGTGTGCGCGTTGCCCCAGGCGCCTTCGCCGGCCGGCGCGAGGATCGGGATGTTGAGCGTCCACCGGCAGATGAGGATGCCGACCAGCGCGATCAGCGCCGCGACGACCGCGGTCGCCACGGCACCCGCCCAGAACTGGGCACCGTCGGGCCGGACGCGGCTGGCGGGCGCGTCACTTGGCGATGCGGGATAGGTCATTTCTGCTCCTCGGGGTTGAGGTTCCGCGCCCCCAGCTACCCAGGCGGGCACGGCAAAACCTCGGCGGCGCCGGCCTTCTGTATGATGGCCAGGGAATTATGCGCCTCCGCACGCGTTGTCATGAGCGAGGCGCCCGAGAACCGAACCGGTCGTCCGACGACGACTCTCCTAGTGTCGTTGTCACCAGCCCACCCGTCGGCGGCTCCGGGTCCGCGTGAGAAACTTGGCGTGGCCAGCTGCGTTGATCCTCGGAGATCCGCAAGTCGGCTCGGCGCCCGAAGTGACAGGCCCTGTGCCGGGGGACGTTCCTCGTCCCGGTCCGTGGGCCTGAGCGGCATGCCGCCGCCGCCACCGTGCCCGGCATTCCACAGGAGGAGTTTGTGGCTCGATCAGGCCAGCGTCAAAAGGGCGCTCGCCGTAGCGTCCCGCAGAAGCAGCGACGCGTACGCCAGCGCGGCGACGTGGTCTCGGTACTGTCCCGAACCGTCCGTGAGGTCGAGGCGGCCGTCCGGAGCGGCCGCGTGACGCCTGCCGTGCGCACGAAGTTCCAGGCTGTCGCCCTGTTGCTGCGGGAGGAGCGTGCCCGCGTCCAGGCGGCGTCCGGGAACGGCAGTCGTCGGGCTGAGCAGCTCAAGCGCCTGGACGGCATCGCGGCCATCCTCGCGGCGACCGCCGTCCAGGACACTGGGCTGCTAGCGCTGCTGGCCGAGGACTCCAGCGTCTCCGACGCGGCCCGGTCGCTCAAGCGGGAGATGATGCGGGACCTCGGCATCGAGCCGGCGCCCGAAGAGATCGCGCCGGCGCAGAGCCGCGACCGCTCCCGCCGCCCCGGAGTTGCGGGTCGTGCCGCAGTCGGTCATCTCCCGGCAGCTGTCGAACCCCTTCCTCGCCCCCGACTTCTCCGCCGTTCCGCAGCGCATCTCCCAAACGCGCCGCCTGGCCGGCTGGGAACTGCTCGGCCCGCTGCTGAGTTCCTTCGAGCGCGCCGGCGGGGGAGCCCCGGCGTGCATGGCCCTCCCGGCGCCGACGGCACGGTTCACCCCGGCGGGCCTGGAGCTGATGCCGCATCAGGGGCAGCTGGTCGCCGCGGCCGCTGCCGGTCATCGGACGTTCCTGCTCGCCGATGAGCCGGGTCTGGGTAAAACGGCCCAGGCGCTGCTCGCCGCGGAAGCGGCGAATGCCTACCCCCTGCTCGTCGTCGTACCGAGCGTCGTCAAGACCAACTGGGCCCGTGAGGCGGCCCGCTGGACGCCTCGCCGTCGGGCCACCGTGGTGCACGGTGACGGCGAGACTGCCGACGGCTTCGCCGACATCGTCATACTCAACTACGAGGTACTCGACCGCCACCGCGGGTGGCTCGGTGATTTCGGCTTCCGCGGCATGGTCGTGGACGAGGCCCACTTCATCAAGAACAAGACCTCGCAGCGCTCACAGCACGTCCTCGCGCTGTCCGAGCGCATCCGGTCCCGTACGGCGCGGCCGCTGCTGATGGCGCTGACCGGCACCCCGCTGATCAACGACATCGAGGACTTCCGGGCGATCTGGCAGTTCCTCGGCTGGATCGACGACGCCGCGCCCCGCGACGAGCTGGCGGACGCGCTCGAGGACACCGGCCTGACGCCGGCCGACCGGGGCTTCTACCCCGCGGCGCGCCAGAGCGTCATCGACCTCGGCATCGTACGCCGACGCAAGCTCGACGTGGCCGCCGACATCCCCGCCCGCCGCATCGCCGACCTCCCCGTCGAGCTGGACGGACAGGCCGGCCGGTCGATCCGGGCGGCCGAGCGGGACCTCGCCAGCCGGATGGTGGCGCGGTACGAGACAGCGCTCGCCAACAGGTCCTCCGGCGTCGGCGTCGAAGGCATCGACTACGACCTGGTTCGCCGGGTGGCCCGGGCGGAGCTGAAGGAGGCGGCGACCGCGAAGTCCGGCGAGAACGTCTTCACCATGATGCGGCGCATCGGCCAGGCGAAGTCCGAGCTGGCCGCGGACTACGCGGCGCAGCTGGCCCGCAGCACCGGCAAGGTCGTCTTCTTCGCCAAGCACGTCAGCGTGATGGACGCTGCCGAAGAGACCTTCGCCCGGCAGGGTGTGCGCTTCTCGTCGATCCGTGGCGACCAGACGCCCAAGACGCGGCAGGCGAACGTCGATGCCTTCGTGAACGACCCGGACGTCGCGGTCGCGGTGTGTTCGCTGACCGCGGCTGGGGTGGGCCTGAATCTGCAGGTCGCATCGAACATCGTGCTGGCCGAGCTGTCCTGGACCAACGCCGAGCAGACCCAGGCCATCGACCGCAGCCACCGCATCGGCCAGGCCGAACCGGTCACCGCCTGGCGCATCATCGCCGCGCAGACCATCGACACCCGGATCGCCGAGCTGATCGACAGCAAGGCGGGGCTCGCCGCGCGGGCGCTGGACGGGTCGGACGAGGAAGTCTCCTCGTCGGCTGGCGTGCAGCTCGATGCGCTGGCCGCGTTGCTGACGGACGCGCTGCGGGCGTCTGCCGGTCACGTCGCCGCCGCTGCCCTGGGATCTTGACCGCTAGCCGAGATCAGCTTGGCGCCGGGCGAGGCACCCAGGGCAGCGAGGTCCTAGGCGCGGGGCAGCAGGCCGGCGAGCAGCGCGCCGACCTGCGCCGCCGAGGCACCGGCGGCGGTCGAGCACGTCCTGGTGGTCGATCGGCTCATCGGACAGGCCAGCCGCCGGGTTGCTGACCATGGAGATGCCGAGCACTTCGGCGCCGAGGTGACGGGCGGCGATGGCCTCCATGACGGTGGACATGCCCACGAGGCCCGCGCCCGCGTCGCGCAGCATCCTGATCTCGGCCGGCGTCTCGAAATGGGGCCCGGGGACCCCGGCGTAGACGCCCTCCGCCAGCGACGGATCGAGTTCCCTGGCCAGGCCGCGCAGCCGGCCTGGAGTACACCTCGGTCAGGTCGGTGAACCGGGACGGGACGCCCGGCGGCAGCGGCCCCCACAGCGGCGAGCGCCCGGTCAGGTTGATGTGGTCGCTGATGAGCACCGGCTGCCCGACCGTGTAGTCGGCGTTGATGCCGCCCGCGGCATTGGTCAGCACGATGACCCGGCAGCCGGCCGTGATGGCCGTGCGCACTCCGTGCGCCACCGCATGCGGGTCATGACCTTCGAACAGGTGAATGCGGCCAAGGAACACCAGGAGGCGAAGCTGGCCCTTTCTGATAAAACGAACGGATGGTGTATGACCCGGCACGCTCGGCTGCTTAAATCCGCCGATGTCGGCGAGTGACAGTTCCAGTTCGGCCGTGCCGATCGCGTCCGCGGCGGCCAGCCAGCCGGAGCCGAGCACCACGGCGGCGTCGAAACCGTCAACGCCGGCCGCGCGGCACAGGGCGGCGGCGCTCGCCTCGGCCCGGGTGAAGGGGTTGTCTGCCAGGGCGGACGCTGGCCCGGTTATGTCACTCATGCGGACGATCATCCCGCAGTTTGCCAGTGCATGTCACGGTGCGTGTTATGGCCCTGTGATTCGTGTCACAGAATGGTAAGTTTTCCGCCGGGCCTTTCTTGCCGAAGTCGCGGGCGGCCGTTGTTGCCTTCTGGCATCGTTGATCGGCAGCGGTGGATGAGTGCGGTATATGCACGACATGAACCGAAGGGACTGCGTTGTCACGACATCGGAGCGCGATGCTCGCCGAGCCGCCGCAGGAGGCGGCGGGCGGGCTCGCGGACTTCTGGCGTCAGCCCGGCGAAGACCGACCCGGCGACCCCGCCGGGTCGATGAGGCATCCCGCCAGCCCGGCCAGGGCCGCGGACGGCGGCGGGATCGCCAGGGGCGCGCAGCGCCAGGAAGAAGCGCGGGATGCTGCGGCGGACGGGCATCGCGCTGCCCGCCGCCGGGCTCGCCCTGCTGCTGGTGGTCGTGGTCTGGGGCGCGGCCAAGGTGATGAACCCCCAGGGCACCGGGGCCAGCAGCCTGTTCGAGTCGATCGACGGCCTCGGGCACAGCGGATCGGTCGCCCTGCTCGAGCAGGAGCGGCAGACGCTGATCGAGATGACCGCCGCGTCCAAGACGCTGACGGTCGCGGCCAAGCCGGCCACGGCGGACCCGGAGCAGATTCTCGAGGCGCAGGACTCGAGCACGGCGAGCTCGAGCCAGACCACCGGCGGCACCGGGATCTCCACCACGCCGCCGCCGTCCAACCCGACCGCGGCCCAGTCGACCGCCAAGGCGATGCTGGCGAGCTTCGGCTTCAGCGAGTCAACGCAGTGGCCCTGCCTGTACGACTTGTGGGAGCGTGAGAGCTCCTGGAACGTGTACGCGGAGAACGCCGCGTCCGGCGCGTACGGCATCCCGCAGTCGCTGCCCGGCGACAAGATGGCCTCCGCGGGCGCGGACTGGCAGACCGACGCGGCCACCCAGATCCGGTGGGGCCTTGGCTACATCAAGTCCGTCTATGGCACGCCTTGCGGCGCCTGGTCGAACGAAGAGAACTTCGGCTACTACTGAGGCTTTACCCGCATGCCGCGGCTATTCGCCCGAGATTGCCGCCGGGTGGGCGGCGGGTAAACGCGGTTGGCGTATCGCCAATCTCGCTGCTCGAGCCGGTAAATTAGATCGATGTGACCTTCGTCACATCCGATGAATGGCCGCTGGAAATTCACTTCTTAAATCGGTCATTACGTATCACGCGATGGTAACGATGTCAGGTGTGATCTGTATCACAGTTACGTAATCGCGTTTATCTGACGCTGCGTAATTGGCATGTTCGACTCGCGAAAGCACCCTGGCCGCGTGACCGTCACTCAGTAGTGATCAGGCACCTTGACCCGTGCCAAGTCCGCGGCCCGAAGCACGCCAGCTGGTAAAGGGTGAAAGTGAGCGCGGCTGCGCGGTGCGCATTCCGCCTCTGACCAAAGGCCATCCCTTGGCACCGAAACTGCCATGGTTGCGTTCGACCAGTCTTTCTCGCAAGGTCACCGTATTCGCCGTCGGCGGCGCGCTGTGCGCCGCGGCGGCCGGCGGGGCCGCCTTCGCGGCGCGCCGCCCGCGGCGCCGGCCCGGGCCGCCGACATGCTTTCCG
The DNA here is from genome assembly GCA_963748785.1 of uncultured Actinomycetota bacterium. GTDB lineage: Bacteria > Actinomycetota > Actinomycetes > Streptosporangiales > Streptosporangiaceae > Trebonia. The sequence goes on from CAVVKP010000015.1 coordinate 308,915, forward strand.
TGCATCCGCTCGACCGCCGGGGCCGCCGCGCGGCCGGCGCACCAGGCGGTCCAGGATGTCGCCGCCCAGGCGGTGGCGGTTCAGGCGGCGGTCCGGGCCGCGGCCGCGCACACGGCCGCTGTCCAGGCAGCCGCCCGCGGCGGCGGCAGCGCAGCGGGCCGCGGCCGCCCGGGCCGCGGCGGCCCGGGCGGCGGCGCAGCGGGCAGCCGCGCAGACGGGCGGCCGCGCAGCAGGCCGCGCGGGAGCGAGCCGTCGCACTGCAGGCGCAGCAGCGCCAGGCTGACCAGCAGCGGGCCGCGCAGCGGCAAGCCGAGCAGCAGCGGGCAGTCCGCCAGGCAGGCGGCGGCCCGGCAGGATCGCGGCCCGGCGGACCGCCAGGGCCACCACGACCCGGTCGGCCGCGCCCGCCGGAAGCCCGCGGCAGATCGCCGAGGGGATCCTCGCCCAGGAGGGCATGGCGGGCCAGTTCTCCTGCCTGGACGAGCTGTGGGAGCACGAGAGCGGCTGGAACGTCTACGCGAAGAACCCGAGCTTCCGGCGCGTACGGCATCCCGCAGTCGCTGCCCGCCGGGAAGATGGCCTCCGCCGGGGCGGACTGGCAGACCGACGCGGCCACCCAGATCAGGTGGGGGCTCGACTACATCCGGAGCAGTTACGGCTCGCCGTGCGGCGCGTGGTCCCATGAGGAATCCGTCAACTGGTACTAGCGGACGGGAGCGCCAAGCGCGGACGGGGCCGGCTCGCTGCGCCGGCCCCGTCCGCGCGGGGCGGGGCCTTACCTGCCCGGGTTAGGTCGCCGGGACGGTCTGGAAGGTCGGCAGCATGTGGTCGAACAGCGGCAGCGACTTGCTGTCGAACGTGCTCGTCGGCGACCTGAAATAGATCGCGTAGTCCTGTACTCCAGCCGACGTTGGCTCGGCGAAGAAAATGTCGTCAGAGGTGTCACTGGCTACCGGGAGCCTGCGACCAGGTGAACTTCCAGAACGCTCCCTGGGTGCCCCGGACCGGGACGGCGACCATGTCCACCCGCTTGTAGTCGCCCAGGTGGCTGGCCGACTCGACCTTCTCGGCCGCGGTGAGCATGTTGGTGCTCGGCTGCGGCGTCAGGTCTACCGTGAGGAGCAGGTTGCCCGGGCCGTTGAAGTTGGTGGCCAGGCCCTTGCGCGTTTCCTTCCAGCCGGGCGGCACGTCGATGCTGAACCCCGCGGTGCTGTTAGCCACGGCCGCCATCACGCTCCTGGTCGTCCAGCCGGCCGGAAGCGCCGTGCTCGGGTCGTTAAGCGCATTCACCGACTTGAACGGGGTTGTGGTGCTGTCGGGGCTGGCGGGGTTCTGGTTGCCGTTGTTCTGGTTCAGTGCGAGCGCCGCCCCGACGCCGATCGCGGCGGCGAGGATCACGGCGACCCCGAGCCAGGCGAGCTGTCGCGCCCGGCTCGGGCCGCGGCCGGAACGCCCCCCGTGGCCGCCGGCGGCGCCGGGTGAGTACTGCCTGGCCAGGTCGGGGTAGGGGCGTGACGGGCCCGCGTACTGGCCGGCCGGCGGCCCGCCGTACTGGCCGCTCGCCGGGTACTCGCCGCCGGAAGAGGCGAACGGCGGGGCAGCCGACGAGTAGCCGCGGCCGGTGCCGGGCGGCCGGTACCCGGGGCGCTGCCCCGCCGGCGGGCTGGCCGGACGGGCCGGGCTCGCGGCCGAGAAGGTCGGCGTGGCCGGCTTGGCGGCGATGAACGTCGGCATCGGCTTGGGCGGCTTCGGCTCGGCCGGCTTGCGCTGGACCGGCTTGGGCTGCCCGGATTTGTCCTGTCCGGGCTTCGGCTGGGCCGGCTTCGACCCGGGCGCGGAGGTTCCCGTGCCGCGCGCCACCGGGATCGCCAGCTCGGTCGGCTCGTAGCCGGTGGCCGACGCCTTCTCGGCGGGCGCACCCGCGCCGGACCTGGCCGCACCGGCCTGGTCCGTGTCCGGCTGGTCCTGGTCGCCCTTTCCCGCACCGGGCTTGTCCGTACTGGTCTTTCCCTGGCCGGCCTTTCCCGCCTCGGGCTCGTCCGCGTCGGGTTCGTCGGTGGTGTCGCCGGCCGGGCGCGCGTCGAGCACCGTCGCGGGCACCGCTTCCGTCTCGTCGGGCTCCGCGTCGGCGGCCGGCTCGGCGCCGGACGGCGGCGGCACCGGAACCTTGGCGATCTGCGGCGCTACGACCGTGGACTGCCCGAGCTCGGCTCCGGACGCTGGCTTGTCCGCTGCGGCCGTGGCTGCGGGCTCGGGCTTGGCGCCTGGCCTTGACGTAGCGGCGGCGGCCTTTTCCACGTCGCCCGAGGCCGCGCTGGCTACCGCGGCCGGCTTCTTGGCGGACGGCGCGGCGGCGATTGCCGCCACCCCGGATGCCTTGATTGCCTGGGGCTTGTCCACGGTCGGCGGCTGCGCGGCCGGCTTATCCCCGGACGCCTTGCCCGTCGGCGGCTTGGCTACCGGCGGCTTGGCCACCGGGGGCTTGGCCGTGGGCGGATGCTTGGCGGACGGGCGCTCCGCTGACGGCTTTTCCGTAGGCGGCTTCGGCGTGGCCTCCGGGGCCGACTTTCCGTCCGGCTTGGCGGACTGCCTGGGTCTGCCCGCGCCGGACGGGGGGAGCGCGCTCAGGGGCCTCTTCTGGAACGTGGGGCGGGCCGTCGCCGGGGGGTGAGCGACCGCCTCTTCATCGCCGCCGCCGCCCTCCAGCTGCGGAAGCACCTGCGCGAACAGCCGCGCTGCGGCCGACGCGGACGGCCGGGTGGACGGCTCGCGGCGCAGCAGCGCGGCGATGAGCGGTGCCAGCTTCCCGGCGTGCGGCGCGACCGGCGCGTCCTCGTTGATGATCGCCGACATCGTGGTGATCGCGCCGCCGCGCTGCTCGTACGGACCGCGTCCCTCTACCGCCGCGTAGATCGTCGCGCCGAGCGACCACAGGTCAGAGCCGGGCGTCGCGTCGCCGCCGCGGATCCGCTCGGGCGCGGTGAACCCGGGGGAGCCCATCACCATGCCGGTCTGGGTGAGGCGGGGGTCGCCCTCGAACTGCGCGATGCCGAAGTCGGTCAGCACCGCCCGCTCCTCCCAGCCGTCGCCCGTCCGGTTGGCTGAGACGAGCACGTTGCTCGGCTTCACGTCCCGGTGCAGCACCCCGGCCGAGTGCGCGGCGGCGAGTGCGGAGAGCAGCTGCTGGCCGATCCGGCAGGCCCGGGCGGGCGGCAGCCGCCCCTCCACGGTGAGCACCTGGTCGAGCGACTGTGACGGGACGAGCTCCATCACGATCCACGGCCGGGCGTCTTCCTCTACGACGTCGTAGACGGTCACCACGCCACGGTGCGAGAGCCGGGCGGCGGTCCGCGCTTCGCGCAGCGTCCGCTGATAGGCGTTGCGCCGCTCGTCCGCGCCGATCAACGCCGAGATGACGACCTCCTTGACCGCGACGTCGCGGTCAAGGAGGGTGTCACGGGCACGCCATACCACGCCCATCGCACCACGGCCGATGGGGTGTTGCAGGTTGTAACGCCCGGCGATGACCCGTCCTGTCATAGGGGGCATAGCCGGACCATACCAGCGTTTAGGGGTGGCTGCCGATTGACAGCAGCGGGCCCGCCGCCTCGGCGAAGAAATCGTTCCCCTTGTCGTCCACGATGATGAATGCGGGGAAGTCTCTGACCTCGATCTTCCACACCGCCTCCATCCCGAGTTCCGGGTATTCGAGCACCTCGACCTTGGTAATACAGTCCTGGGCGAGCCGGGCGGCGGCGCCGCCGATCGAACCGAGGTAGAAGCCGCCGTGACGCTTGCAGGCCTCGGTCACGGCCGCGGAGCGGTTGCCCTTGGCCAGCATAACCAACGACCCGCCAGCCGCCTGGAACCGCTCCACGTAGGAGTCCATGCGTCCCGCGGTGGTCGGGCCAAACGACCCGGACGCGTAGCCCTCGGGCGTCTTCGCGGGGCCCGCGTAGTAGACCGGGTGGTCGCGCAGGTACGCGGGCAATGGCTCGCCCGCGTCGAGTCGCTCGGCAATCTTGGCATGCGCGATATCGCGGGCGACGATCATGGTGCCGGTAAGCGACAGCCGGGTTTTCACCGGGTATTTGGTCAGTTCGGCGCGTATTTCCGACATCGGCCTATTGAGGTCGATCGAAACAACCTCGGCGGTATCGGCTGTCACCGCCGCCGGGTCCGGCAGGTACTGCGCCGGGTCGGTCTCGAGCTGCTCCAGGAAGACACCCTCGGCGGTGATCTTGCCGAGTGCCTGCCGGTCCGCCGAGCAGGACACCGCGATCGCCACCGGGCAGGAAGCGCCGTGCCGAGGGAGCCGGATCACCCGCACGTCGTGGCAGAAGTACTTGCCGCCGAACTGGGCGCCGATTCCGATCTTCCTGGTGATGCCGAGCACCGTCTGCTCCAGCTCCAGGTCCCGAAAACCGCGGCCGTCGGCGGACCCGGAGGCCGGCAGGGCATCCAGGTACCTGGCCGACGCGTACTTGGCCGTCTTCAGCGCGAACTCCGCGCTGGTGCCGCCGACCACGATGGCCAGGTGGTAAGGCGGGCAGGCCGACGTGCCGATCGCGCGGATCTTCTCCTCGAGGAAGGCGGCCATGCGGGCCGGGTTGAGCACCGCCTTGGTCTCCTGGTAGAGGTAGGACTTGTTCGCCGAGCCGCCGCCCTTGGCCATGAACAGGAACTTGTAGGCGGCGCCGTCGGTCGCGTAAAGCTCGATCTGTGCGGGCAGGTTGGACCCGGTGTTCTTCTCCTCCCACATGGTCAGCGGCGCCATCTGGGAGTACCGCAGGTTGAGCTGCGTGTAGGCGTCGTAGACCCCCCGGGCTAGGTGCTCCTCGTCCCGGCCGTCGGTGAGCACACCCTGGCCCCGCTTGCCCATCACGATCGCCGTCCCGGTGTCCTGGCACATCGGCAAGATCCCGCCGGCCGCGATGTTCGCGTTCTGCAGCAGGTCGCGCGCCACATACCGGTCGTTCGGCGAGGCCTCCGGGTCATCGAGTATTGACCGCAGCTGGCGCAGGTGCGCGGGGCGCAGCAGGTGGGCGATGTCGCGGAAGGCCGTCCGGCTCAGCAGCGTGAGCGCCTCAGGGTCAACCGAGAGGAAGGAGCGCCCGAGCGCCTGCGTGGCCTCCACCCCGCCCTCGGCGATCTTCCGGTAGGTCGTCTCGTCGTGCCCGAGCGGCAGCAGATCCGTGTAGGAGAACTCAGCCATGCCCCAAGCTTAGGACCGGGCGCGGGCCACCACCGGCGTGACGTTGGTCGCGTCCCCCGACGCATTGAGCAATCTCAGAGAATTGGTGGGCCTGTCGGGAACTTCCTGACTTGTTTGGGTATCCCCGACCTTGTATGGTGACGGTGTGCGGCGGCGCTGCGCCACGCGGTGCCCCCGTCCGCTTGTGGACTTGCTCGCCACGCAGCGCCCCCGTCTGCGGCGGCTGAGCGGTAGCCCGCCGCACCTAACGTCAGAAGGCGGCCCCTCCGGGGCCGCCTTCTCGCTTTCCCGCCCACCCGGATCCGCGCCAGTCACCCCTGCGCCGGGGCCCGGCGCCGGCGTGCCGCCTTAAGCAGAGCTGGGAAGTGTGAAAGCGGCATAGCAGTAGGGACTGTCGCACGTGGCGACGAAGGGCGGCGTGCGAAGGGCCGGGCTAGCGGTTGGCCAGGCGGGAGAGCAGGCTGGACGCGCACGTGATGGCGACCAGGGTCGCGCCGACCAGGACGACGACATCCAGCCACAGGGTGGTGGGGGTGCCGATCAGCAGGCCACGGAGGGCCTCCACCTCGTAGGTCAGCGGGTTGACCCTGGAGATCACCTGCAGCCAGCCGGGCATGATGCTGGCCGGGTACAGCGCGGAGGAGCTGAAGAACAGCGGCATGGTGATCGCCTGCCCGATGCCCATGAGCCGGTCGCGCGCTACGACCAGGCCGGCCAGCGTCATCGACAGGCAGGAAAAGAAGGCCGAGCCCAGCGCCAGGATGGCCAGGGCGGCGATGATCCGGAGCGGGTTGTCGGTGAAGGACACGCCGAGCAGCGTCGCGATGATCAGCACGACCACGCCCTGGATCAGCGACCGGACGCCGGAGGCGAAGGCTTTCCCTGTGATCAAGGCGGACCTGGGGGTGGGCGTGACCATGAGCTTGGTCAGCACGCCCGCGTCCCGCTCCCAGATGATCTGGATGCCGTAGAAGATGGCGATGAACAGGGCCGACTGCGCCATGATCCCAGGCGCCAGGTAGGCGAGGTACGGGATGCCCGCCGGCGTGGGGATCGCGTGCACCCGGGTGAAGACCTCGCCGTAGATCAGCAGCCATAGGGCCGGCTGGATCGCGCGGGTGTACAGCTCGCTCCGGTCGTGCCGGATCTTGCGCAGCTCGACCCAGCAGAGCGTGCCGACGCGGCTGAACAAGCGGGAGAGCTCGGCGGCCGGATTGCCGCTCTGAACGGGCGGTTCAGCCAAGCCTGCGGGCGGTGCGCCGGGTGCGGCGTACGTCACGGATGCCTCCTTCTTCCGGTGCCTTGTCCAGGGTGTCGCCGGTGTAATGGCGGAAGACTTCGTCGAGTGTCGCCTCGCCGCCGAGCCCGGCCCGCAGCTCGGCCGGGCTACCGGTGACCCGGATCTTGCCCCGGTGCATCAGCGAGATTCGGTCGCAGTAGGTGTCGGCCTCGTCCATGTAGTGGGTGGTCATCAGCACCGTCATCTGGCGGGTGTCGCGCAGCATGGCGATGTACTCCCAGACGACGCCGCGGGCGATCGGGTCGAGGCCGACCGTAGGCTCGTCAAGCACCAGCAGCCGGGGCGCGCTGATCAGCGACTGGGCCAGTTCGAGCCGCCGGACCATGCCGCCCGAGTAGGTGCCGGCCAGCCGGCCGGCCGCCTCGGTCAGCCCCATCGCCTCCAGGGCGTCGGCGACCCGCTGCTTGCGCTCGCGCCGCGGCACGTCGAAGAGCCGGGCGAACAGCTCCACGTTCTCCACACCGGTCAGGTTCGCGTCGGCGGACAGCGCCTGCGGCACGTAGCCGATTGTGCGCCGGACGAGCATCGGGCTGGCCGTGGCGTCGAGGCCGAAGACGCGCACCGCGCCGGTGGCCGGCGTAAGCAGGGTGGTGATCATCCTGATCGTGGTGGTCTTGCCCGCGCCGTTCGGCCCGAGCAGGCCGTACATCTCTCCGGGCTCGATCGACAGGTTGACGTGATCCACGGCCAGGTGGGTGGCGAACTGGTAGCTCAGGTCAACGCACTCCACTGCCTGGGTCACCGTCTCCGAGGGTGTCACCTCGGCGGTCCCTACGCTCAAAGGTCCTCCATGGTTTGGGCGAGGCGAGACAGGGCCGGGATCGCGGCCGCGAGGGCCGCCCGGTCCGCGGGGGGCAGCCGCTCGATCGCTCGGCCCGCCAGGTCGGTGCGGATGTCCTGCCACTGCCCGACCCGGGCGGCGCCCGCTTCGGTGACGGTCAGCCGGACCGAGCGGCCGTCGCTCGCGCCCCGGCCGCGGTGCAGCAGGCCGTCCTCGGCGAGCTTGCTGACCATCGTGCTGACGCTGTTGGGCGCGAGGCGCAGCTCGGCGGCCGCCTCGGCGACGCCGATGCCCGGCCGCCTGGCCGCCAGGCGGAGCAGCTCGGACCGCGCGGGAGGCAGCGGCTCGGCGTGCGCGGCGGCGCGCACCGCGCGGCGGGCCACCCGGCTCACCGCCCCCATCGCCGCGAGCAGCGCGGCGGCATCGGCCGTGGCCCGCTCGCCCTGCGGCGCCGCAGCCTGGGTTGCGGCCCCGGTCCCGGGCGCGGGCGAACTTACATCGTTCACAGAGCTAACTATATGAACAGGCGGCCGCGCGGCCAAGCGGTAACGCCCAATCGTGACCATAAGGGTCAGGGGAAGGCGCCTTCAGTTGGTTAGGTGTGGTCACGCAACTTTCGGGTAGCCGTCGCCGAAAATTCGCGGGGGGTGAACAGGTTCGAAGGAGAGCCCATGGCGACTACGTCTTCTACGATGGCAAGCAGCCCGTCCATCCGGAGCCTCATCCCGGCCAGAGTCGACCGATTGCCCTGGTCGAGGTTTCATAGCAGGCTGGTGATGGCACTCGGCGTCGCCTGGGTGCTCGACGGCCTAGAGATCACCATCGCGGGCAACGTCGGTCCCGACCTGACGCTCAAGAACACGCTCAACATGTCGGCGGGCGCGGTCGCGACATCGCCTGGTGGTACCTGATCGGCCAGGTCATCGGCGCGCTCTTCTTCGGAAGGCTGTCCGACAAGCTCGGCCGCCGCAACCTCTTCATGATCACGCTGGGCGTCTACCTGGTCGGCAGCGGCCTGACCGCCGCGACGCCCAACGGCGGCATGTGGTTCATCTTCCTCTACGCCACCCGGGTGATCGCGGGCATGGGGATCGGCGGCGAGTATGCCGCGATCAACTCAGCGATCGACGAGATGATCCCGGCCAAGTACCGGGGGCGCATCGACCTCGCGGTCAACGGGACCTACTGGGCCGGCGCCCTCGTCGGCACGGCCGTCACGCTGTTCGTGCTCAACCACGTCGCGGCGTTCTGGGGCTGGCGGGTCGCTTACCTCGCCGGTCCTGTCCTCGCCCTGTGCATCATCTACGTGCGCCGCAATCTGCCCGAGTCACCGCGCTGGCAGATCATGCACGGCAGGCAGGATCAGGCGGAAGCCTCGATCAGGGACATCGAGCAGCAGGTCGCGCCGGACCAAGCACGGTCCGCTGCCGCCGGTCGACGAGAGCAAGGCACTGGTGATCCGCCCGGCCGACGCGGATCGGCTACCTCGCGCTGCTGCGGGCGCTGTTCAGGCAGTACCCCTCGCGCTCGGTACTCGCCGCCGCGCTGATGATCACCCAGTCATTCCTGTACAACGCGATCTTCTTTACCTACGGCCTGGTGCTCGAGTTTTTCTTCCACGTCAAGAGTGCCGATACGGCCTACTACTTCTTCGCCTTCGCCGCCGGTAACCTGCTCGGCCCGTTGACCCTCGGCCGGCTGTTCGACACCATCGGCCGCAAGCAGATGATCGCTGGCACCTACATCACGTCCGGCGTGTTGCTCGCGGTCACCGCCGTGCTGTTCCAGGCCGGGGAAGCTCACCGCGACCACGCAGACGCTCGTGCTGGGCGGTGGTCTTCTTCTTCGCCTCGGCGGGCGCCAGCGCCGGGTACCTGACCGCGAGCGAGGTGTTCCCGCTGGAGGTCCGGGCCAAGTCCATCGCGGTGTTCTTCGCCATCGCCCAACTCTTCGGCGCGTTCGGCTCGCACTGGTACGGGCACCTGATCGGCGACGGCACCGACCGCAACAGCCTGTTCCTCGGCTACCTGGTCGGTGCGGGCGCGATGATCGATCGGCGGCATCGTCGCGATCTTCTTCGGCGTCGCCGCCGAGGGCAAGTCCCTGGAGGACGTGGCCACGCCGCTGTCGGTCGTCGGAAAGCCGTCGGAGACCACCTTCGGTTCCGACACCGGTCGCGAGGCAATGGACCCAGGCGTGCCGGACGGCACCTTCGGCATGGGGTCGGTGCCCGACCCACGCGCGGGCAGTCATGACGATCCGGCCGCGCACGCCGGCTGGACGACGGAGGCCCATGGCCTGACCGAGCGCGGCCGCCGGATCGGGTCCGGGGCCGCAGGCCTAGAACTTCATCAGGTGCTGGTAACACTCGTAGGCGGCGTCTTCGCGGGCAGCGAAGTGCGCCGCCTCCGAGCGTTTCACCGCCAGGTAGGCCGCCGACCGCAGCGGCCCGAGCGCGGACATCAGGAACTCGTCGCCCTCCAGCGCGTCAAGCGCCTCACCGAGCGAAGCCGGGAGCCTGGCCACGGAAAGCCGCTGCCGTTCTTCCTCGGTCAAGGTGGCCGGGTCGGCCAGCAGCGGCTCGCCTGGGTCGAGCGACCGGCGGATACCGTCGAGCCCCGCGTGGATGAAGGCGCCCAGCGCCAGGTACGGGTTGCCGGTCGAGTCGACCGGCTTGAACTCGAGGTTGACCGAGCCGAGCGATCCGATCGGCGAGCAGACGCGCAGCGCGGCCTCGCGGTTGTCCGGCCCCTAGCAGGCGAACGCGCCCGACCACGTCTGCGGGGCGAGCCGCCGGTAGCTGTTGACGGTGCCGCAGGTCAGCGCGATCAGGCCGGGCAGGTGCGCGAGCACGCCGGCCAGGAAGCGGTAACCGAGATCGGAGAACCCGTACCGGCCGGCCGGGTCGGCGAACGCGTTCGCGCCGTCCGCCCACAGTGAGGCGTGCAGGTGGGCGCCGTTGCCCGCCTGCACAGGCAGCGGCTTGGGCGCGAAGCTCGCCCACAGGCCGTGCCGGATGGCGACGGCCCGGACGGTCTCGCGCAGCAGGACATGATTGTCCGCGGCGCGTAGCGCCGACGCGTGCCTTATGGGGACCTCTTGCTGGCCGTGGCCTAGCTCGGGGTAGTAGTGCTCGACCTCTAGACCCTGTTTGATCAGCGCATCGACGAGGTCGATCGTATAGTCGTGCGCCAGGTGGAAACCTGTAGCAGAGTAACAGAGGCTTTCGTCAAGGGGCGTGAATGATGCGCCTTCGTGACGTCCCAGGCTGAACTCGGGCTCGAAGGACGCCTGCAGCTCGAATCCCTCGGCCGCCAGCTCCGCGACCGCCTGGCGCAGGAAGGTGCGCGCGCAGCCGTCCCACGGGGTGCCGTCCGGGTTCACCTGGTCCGCGAGCATGGCCGCCGCGCCCGGCGCGTATGGCAGGGTCACGAACGTGTCAGGGTCGGGCACCAGGCGGATCTCGCCGACCGGGCCCATCTCCGCGACCGGGGACAGCTCGTCCATCATGGACATGGCCATCATCGCCCGGGTGTGCCCGATGCCCGACTCGATCCGCTCGGCCAGCCGGGCGGTCGCCGCGGCCTTGCCCCGGACGACCCCGCCGTGATCGACGTAGAGGAACCGGGTCAGCGCGATGTGATCGCCGACGGCCCGCCGCTGAGCAGCTCTCAGCCAGGGAGCGACGGCAAAAGGTATCGTCCTTAACATGCCCCCGCGCCCCGCGCCCCGCGATCTCCGGGCCGCCGACAGCGACCGGGAGCGCGTCATCGTCCTGCTCGGCGAGGCGCTCTCCGACGGCCGCCTCTCGCATGAAGAGCACTCCGAGCGGATGTCGGCGGCCCTGACCGCCCGCACCCTGGGTGAACTGGCCGCGGCTCACCGATGACCTGGCGGCACCCGAGCACCAGCCGGTGCAGCTGGACGGCGGCCACCCGGTCACCGCGCTGTTCTCCGGGGCGCAGCGGCGCGGCCGCTGGGTGGTGCCGCCCGAGCTGACCTGCGTCGCCGCGTTCGGCGAGATCATCCTCGACCTGACCGAGGCGATCCTGACCGACCGGCACGTGGTGATCACCGTCTACGGCCTGTTCGGCCGGGTGCGGCTGATCGTGCCGTCCGGGGTGGAGGTCGTCATGAACGGCAACGACATCCTCGGCCGCCAGCGCGGCGGCACGACCCGGCGCGTCCCGACGTCGTCCGACGTCCCGGTGGTCGAGGTGCGCGGCTACATCGCCCTGACCGAGGTCCTGGCCCGCACCCCGCCCCGCCCCCGCCGCTGGTCCCTCAGGCGGCCCCCGCCGCGCGCCTGATACGATCGCGGCTTTTGCGATCAGGCGCGCCCTCGGGGGGTACGGGCGGGGGGTACGGGGGGCACGCCCCCCGGGGGATGACGGGGGACCTCAGTCGTATTTGACGGTGCTGTAGGCGCTGAGCTTCCACAGGGCGTGCTCGCTGCGGATCGAGCGGATCGTGCCCGAGCGGGAGCGCATGACCAGCGAGTGGGTGGTGGCGCCGCCCGGCTTGTAGCGCACGCCGGCCATCAGCTCGCCGTCGGTGATGCCGGTGGCGGCGAAGAAGCAGTCCTCCGAGGAGACCAGGTCGTCGGTGGTGAGCACCCGGTCGAGGTCGTGCCCGGCGTCGAGCGCCTTGCGCCGCTCGGTCTCGTCCCGGGGGGCGAGCTTGCCGAGGATCACGCCGCCCAGGCACTTGAGCGCGCAGGCCGCGACGATGCCCTCCGGGGTGCCGCCGATGCCGAGCATCAGGTCGATGCCGGTGTCCGGGCGGGCGGCCATGATCGCGCCCGCCACGTCCCCGTCGGTGATCAGGTGGATGCGCGCACCGGCCGCACGGACCGCCTTGATCAGGCCCTTCGTGCCGCGGCCGGTCCAGGATGACCACGGTGACGTCCTGGGGCGTGATGCCCTTCGCCTTGGCCACCGCGGCGATGTTCGCCGCGGGCGGCGCGTCGAGGTCCACCACGCCGGCCGCCTCGGGACCGGTGGCCAGCTTGGTCATGTAGAAGACGGCGGACGGGTCGTACATCGAGCCGCGCTCGGCCACCGCCAGCACCGACACCGCGTTCGGCATGCCGTTGGCGCACAGCCGGGTGCCGTCGATCGGGTCCACGGCCACGTCCACGGCCGGGCCGGTGCCGTCGCCGACCTCCTCGCCGTTGAACAGCATCGGGGCGTGGTCCTTCTCGCCCTCGCCGATCACCACGACGCCGCGCATGGACACGGAGTTGATGAGCGTGCGCATGGCGTTCACCGCCGCGCCGTCCGCCCCGTTCTTGTCGCCGCGTCCCACCCAGCGGGCCGCGGCCATGGCCGCCGCCTCGGTCACCCGCGCGAGCTCCAGGGCCAGGTTCCGGTTCGGCGCGTGCTTGGCCGGCTCCGGCGCCCCGGTCACACCGGTCCACGTTGTCTGCAGTCATGTAAACCCTTTGTCCTGCGATGGTGTTTTCATTACATCAGCTTCCGCCCGGCGGCGGCCACGGGTTTCCGCCGGTCAGGTGCCGCCTTCGGCGGCCTGGTCGAGTGCCTGGACGAACAGTTCCGTCGGCTGCGCGCCGGACACGCCGAGCCGCTGGTCGAAGACGAAGAACGGCACGCCGCTGATGCCGAGCTGGCGGGCCTGGGCCTCGTCCTGGCGCACCTCGTCGGCGTAGCCGTCGCCGTCGAGCACCCGGGTGACGGCGGCTGGGTCGAGCCCGGCGCCGGCGGCGACCTCGGCGAGCACCGCGCCGTCGAACACCTGCCTGGCCTCGGCAAAGTAGGCCTCGTTGACCGCGCCGAGCAGCTCGCGCTGCACGCCCTCGGCCAGCCCGAGGCGGATCACCCGGTGGATGTCGAAGGTGTTGCCGACCGGGCGCTCGGACGTCGAAGCCGAGCCCCTCGGCGCGGGCCAGCGCGGCGACCTGCCCGTCGGCCTGCCGCGCCTGCTCGGGTGCCATGCCGAACTTCCTGGCCAGCAGCTGCAGGTTGGACTCGTCCCGCTTGTCCCTCGGGTAGGACGGGTCGAGCTCGAAGCGCGTGGTAGACGACCTCCGCCTCGGCGCCGTGCGGGTGGCTGCTCAGCGCCTTCTCGAACCGGGCCTTGCCCACGTAGCACCACGGGCAGACGACGTCGCTCCAGATATCCACGCGCATGGCTACAGCCTAGATTGCGCGGCTCCCTGCTGGTATCCCGCGCCGGTGTGACAAAGAAGGGGGCATTTTGCTCCCGCACGTCGTTTACGCAGGTTGCTGGGCAGGCGTCGGCGGTATTTAGAACGGTTCGACGGCCTGGCGGGTGGTGCGTCTTGCCGTTCTTCCCGTCGCCGTCGGCGGGCTCGTCGTCGTCGCGGACTGCCATGGCGGCGCTCAGCCTGGCCCGGGCACCGTCGAGCCACTCGGCGCAGATCGCGGCCAGCTTCTCGCCCCGCTCCCAGAGGTCGAGCGACTGCTCGAGGGTGAGCCCGCCCGCCTCAAGCTGTCGGACCACGCCGGCCAGCTCGTCGCGTGCCTGCTCATACGAGAGGGATTCACGATCTGTCACGGCTGAAATCCTACTCGTGATCTGCGGTAACAGTCAGCTCGTCTTCGGCGAACCGCACGGTCAGCCGCTCGCCGCCGGCTACCTCGGCCGCCGAGCGGACGACACCGCCGTCGGCGTGCTGGGCGATCGCGTAACCGCGGCGGAGCGTCGCGGCGGGGGAGAGGGCGAGCAGCCGGGCCCTGGTGTGCGCGATGTCGTCGCCCGCGCGGGTGAGGCTGGCGTCCAGGCTCTGGCGGGCCCGCCGGGTCAGCGCGTCCACCTGCTCGGCCTGGCGCTCGATCTCGCGCACCGGGTCGGCGATGGCGGGCCGGGACCGGGTCGCGTCGAGCCACGCCTGCTCGCGGTCGAGCCAGCCGCGCACGCAGCGGCGCGCCCGGTCGCGGAGCTGGCCGATCAGGGCGAGCTGCTCGGTGACGTCCGGCACGATCCGCTTGGCGGCGTCGGTCGGCGTGGAGGCACGCAGGTCGGCCACGTAGTCGAGCAGCGGGGTGTCCTGCTCGTGCCCGATGGCCGACACCACCGGCGTCCGGCAGGCCGCGACCGCGCGCAGCAGCCCCTCGTCGGAGAACGCGAGCAGGTCTTCGAGCGAGCCGCCGCCCCTGGCGATCACGATCACGTCGACCTCGGCGTCCGCGTCCAGCTTGCGCAGCGCCTCGATGACCTCGCTCGCCGCGTACGGGCCCTGGACAGCGCTCTGCTCGATGCGGAAGCGCACGGCGGGCCAGCGCCGCTGCGCGTTCTGCACGACGTCGCGCTCGGCCGCCGACTCGCGTCCGCACACCAGCCCGATGACGCCGGGCAGGAACGGCAGCCCGCGCTTGCGCTCGGCCGCGAACAGTCCCTCGGCCGCGAGTTCCTTGCGCAGCCGCTCCAGCCGGGCCAGCAGCTCGCCGATGCCGACGGCGCGGATTTCCAGTGCGGTGAGGGCGAACGAGCCGCGGGTGGCGTTGAAGTCGGGCTTGACGAAGATCACCACGCGGGCGCCCTCGGTCGGGTTCACCGCGTCGAACACCTGACGGGTGCAGATGACCTGGGCCGAGACGGCCGCGATGGGGTCGCGCAAGGTAACGAAGACGGTGTTGCCACGCCGCTTGGCCTCGGCGATCTGGCCCTCGACCCAGATCCGGCCGAGCCGGCCGATCCAGCCGCCAACGGCCTGCAGCACGGTCCGCACCGGAACCGGCGCGTCCGCGGACGTTTCGAGGGCCATACCTGCTATCACACCACGCGATCCGCACCGCAAAGGCCGAACACACAGAGCTGATCGCGATTTGTCGCCCGTTGGCACGGCCGGGCTCGTCCGCCGCGACCGCCTGGCCTGGCGGTCGCGGCGTTTCGCCGGATTGGCTCCGGTTAGCCCTCGGCCTGGACCTTGGCGATCCGGCGCTCGAACATGGCGATCACGTCCGCCCGGGCGGCGTGCCCCTTCTCGTACTCCACGAGCTGGCCGAGCTGCTCGACCGTAGAGGGTGCGGAGCCGGGCCCGCAACGACGCGACGGACAGGCTGTCGTAGTTCGCCAGCGGCAGGGCGCTGTCCGCGTCCGGGACGGCCGTCGTCACCGGCACCGCCGCAACCTCGGGCTCCGCCGTCGCCTCGACCGCGACGACCTCGGGCTCCGCCGTCGAGTCGACCGCGACGATCTCGGGCTCCGCCGTCGCCTCGACCGCGACGACCTCGGGCTCCGCCGTCGCCTCGACCGCGACGAGATCGGGGTCGGTCGGCGCATCGGCCGCGGCGACCTCAGGCTCTGCCGCCGCTTCCGGCTCGGCCGCCGCTTCGGGCTCTGCCGACCTGCCTGGCTACCGCCGGGTCCGCCGGAGCCGCTGCCGGGGCCGCGACCCGCGCGCGGCGGGTTCCGGGCGCGTGCCGGGACCGCGCCTGTGACGCCAAGCAGCGAGCCGAGGCTCGCAAACATCGCCCGCAGCATCGACGCCGGGCGTTCTTTCATCTGCGGGACGCTCATTTCACACTCCTCAGGGTGACTAGTTGGCACAAGTCTGCCCCAGGAAGAGGCTTGCCCGTTGTGCCTTAATAAGAGTGGTACCGACGGTTTTTCCCTTCGAAGCAATTATTCCTGGCTAAACGGGCTGCCGATGTCGGGAGCATCTCCCCTGGCTTGGCGGACGTCCTGCATGCGCGGCCAGATCGCTCGCCTACCATGGGAGTCATGTCTGAGACCCACCGCCGGGTCCTGCTGGCGAAGCCTCGCGGCTACTGCGCAGGGGTCGACCGGGCCGTGCAAGCCGTGGAGATCGCGCTTGGCCGGTTCGGCGCACCGGTATACGTGCGCAAGCAGATCGTGCACAACACCCACGTGGTGCGCGACCTGGAGAAGCGCGGTGCCATCTTCGTCGAGGAAACCGAGGAGGTTCCCGTGGGGAGCGTCGTCGTGTTCTCCGCGCACGGCATCGCGCCCGAGGTCCGCGAGGAGGCGGTGCGGCGCGAGCTGACGGCGATCGACGCCACCTGCCCGCTGGTCACCAAGGTGCACAACGAGGCCAAGCGCTTCGCGTCGGGTGACTACGACATCCTGCTGATCGGCCATGAGGGCCACGAGGAAGTCATCGGCACCACCGGCGAGGCCCCCGGCCGGGTGCACCTGGTAGACGGGCCGGAGGGCGTGGCCAACGTCGCGGTGCGCGACGAGGGCAAGGTCGTGTGGCTGTCCCAGACGACGCTGTCGGTGGACGAGACGACGACCACCGTGTCCGCGCTCAAGACCCGGTTCCCGCAGCTTATCGACCCGCCGAGCGACGATATCTGCTACGCGACGCAGAACCGGCAGGCCGCGGTCAAGGTGATCGCGCCCCAGTGCGACGTGCTCATCGTGGTCGGCTCGCGGAACTCCTCCAATTCCGTCCGCCTGGTCGAGGTGGCCAAGGACGCGGGCGCCCGCGCTGCCTACCTGGTGGACGACGCCGCCGAGGTGGACGACGGCTGGCTGGCCGGCGCGGCCACCGTGGGCGTGACCAGCGGGGCCTCGGTGCCGGAGGAACTGGTGGTCGGCGTGCTCGGCAAGCTCGCCGCGCTCGGCTTCGAGGATGTCGAAGAGGTCGAGGCGGTCAAGGAGCGGATGTCCTTCCAGCTCCCCCGGGAGCTGCGCAAGTAGGCTGCCGGTTCGGGCCGGTAAAAGGCCCATGAGTGTAAGGAACGGGCGCGTGCCTGCGCGTACCCGGATCCACGTTGCGCTGTGGGCGTGGCAGCCGCCCGCCGTTATTCCTGCTGATTGTCGGCCCAGCCCTACTGGGACGGGTCGGCGGCGACCAGCTCCGGTGCGGACAGCGGCCGCGCCGTCTCGCTGACCGGCTCCGGCGCGGTCAGCTCGGCGTCCACGACGCCGAGCGCGGACAGTCGGCGGGCGCTCACCAGGACGCGGGTCTCCAGGTTGCCGACCGCCTGGTTGTAGGCGCCGACGCTCGCGGTCAGCGAGCGGCCGAGCTTGTCCAGGTGGCGGCCGAGGCCGGACAGGCGGTCGTACAGCTCCCGGCCGAGGTCGAATACGGCTCGCGCGTTGTCCGACAGTGCCTGCTGCTGCCAGGCGTACTGGATCGTGCGCAGCATGGACACCAGCGTGGTCGGCGTGGCGATGTGCACGCGCCGGGCCAGCGCGTGCTCCAGCAGGCCGGGGTCGTATTCAAGCGCCGGGGCGAGGAACGCCTCGCCGGGGACGAACATCACCACGAACTCCGGCGTCTGCGGCAGGGTCGACCAGTACGCCTTGGAGCTGAGCTGGTCCACGTGCGCCTTCAGGTGCCGGGCGTGCGCCGCGAGGCGCGCCTCGCGGCCCTCCTCGTCCGCCGTGGCCGCCGCCTCCAGGTAGGCGGCGAGCGACACCTTCGAGTCGACAACCACGTTCTTGCCGCCGGCCAGCCGCACCACCATGTCCGGTCGAAGTCCGCCGCCGGTGACCACCTGCTCGTCAAAGTCCACGTGCGACGCCATGCCGGCCAGCTCGACCACCCGGCGCAGCTGCAGCTCGCCCCACCGGCCGCGCGCCTCTGGCCGCCGCAGCGCGGTGACCAGCGCGCTGGTCTGCTCGCGTAGCTGCTCCGCGCCGCGCCTGGTGAACTCCACCTGCTGCGCCAGCTCGGCGTGCGACCGCGTCCTGGCGATGTCGGACTCGCGCAGCTGCTGCTCGACCCGGGTGAGCGTCTCGCGCATCGGGGCGACCAGCGACTCCACGTCCAAGCGCTGCGCCAGCTGGCCGTCGGCGAGCGCGGCCCGCTCGGTGGCCTGCCGTTCCAGCAGCGCCGCCCGCTCGGTCGCCGCGCGGGCCCGCTCGGACGCGGTCGCGGCGGCCGTGCCGAGGCGGGTGCGGGCCAGCAGGTAGCCGAGCGCGGCACCGATCACGATCCCGGCAAGCAGCGCGAAGACGGTCATGCCTCCAGTATCCGCGCCGCCGCCGACGACCCCGCCCGGCGACACGCGCGGGAAGGCGGAGACAATGGGAACGTGCAGGCGGCCATAGAGGCGCGCGCGGTCAGCCACCGGACGCGAGCGGGAGAAGTCACTCTCCGCGATATCTCTATGACTGTTGGTCCGGCGAGTTGGTCGCCATCACCGGCGGCGCCGGGTCGGGCGCCACCACCCTGCTCGACGCGCTGTCCGGTCTGCGGCCGCCGACGTCCGGCACGGTCGTCCGGCCCGCCGGCGCCGCCAACGGGCGGCAACCGGCAGGCCACGGACCCGCGACGCCCGTCGGGTACGTCGGTGCCGACGACCCGCTGCCCCCGGTCCTGCCGCTGGCCCGCGCCCTGCGCTACGCGGCCGGACTGCGCGCGGTCCCCGGCGGTGACGGCGCGGTGGCCGCGGCGCTCGCCGCGGCGGGCCTGACGGCCAGCGGTGACGTCCAGGTCGGCGCGCTCCGCCCGGGGGAGCGCCGCCGCGCCGCCGTCGCCGCGGCGCTGCTGTCCCGGCCGCGGGAGCTTTTCCTCGACCAGCCCACGGCGGGGCTGGACCCGGCGCAGGCCGCCGAGGTGCTGCGGCTGCTGCGGCGCCTGTCTGACCGCGGCGTCACCGTGCTGCTGACCACGAGCAGCCCGCTCGACGCGGCCCGCTGCGACAAGGTGGCGGTGTTGGCCTGCGGTGGTCACCTGGCCTTCTTCGGCACGCCGGCCGGCGCGCTTGGCTATTTCGGCGCGGACAGCCTGGAGGAGATCTACGAGCGGCTCGCTGGGCTTGGCGACCCGGCCACCGCGTGGTCGCGGCGCTTCTTCCACTTCTCGCGGACCGGTGCCGGGTTCGCCCTGGTGCCGACCTCACCGCTGGCGCCGGGACCGGCCTACCTGGTGCCCGACTCGGCGGGACCGCACTCGGCCGGCCGGGTGACCGCCGCGGCCCGGGGCGACACCGGGCCGATGGCGCTGGCGCCCGCGGCCGGGGCCGACCGGCCAGCGCCGGGCGGAGCGCACGGGGCCGCGCCCGGCGGCCAGCCCATCAGCGGCGGCCTCCTCCGGCCGGCCCGCCAACTGCCCGTGCTGATCAGGCGGAACGCCGATGTCTTGCGCCGGTCGCCCGCCGCCCGCGCGGTCCTGGCCGCCGCGCCCGCGGCGGTGCTGCTCGCGTTCGCGGTGCTCATCGGCGCGGGCGCGTTCGACGCGGCGGGCGCGGGGGCGGCCCTGCCGGTACTTGGCGGGTTCGGCATCGGCGTCGCCTACGGCCTGCTCCAGGTCCGCGGCGAAGCCGGAGTGCTGCGTGCCGAGCGGTTCGGCGGGCTCAGCGCGGCCGCCTACGTCGCGGCCCGGCTGGCCGTGATGCTGCCGCTGCTCGCCGCCGCCGACGCGATCGCCCTGGTGGTACCCGCCGCCTGGGGCCGGCTGCCGCACGGCTACGGCCTGGCCTACCCGACCATGCTGCTCGGCTCGGCCGTGGCGCTCGCGCTGGCCACCGCGTGCGTGCGCGCTGGCCATGGTGCCGCGCCGGGCGGGCCCGGTGGCCGCCGCGCTGTGGCGGCCGGCCCTGCTGCTGGCCGGCGCGCTGCTCACGCTGCTCGACCGCCCGGTCGCGGCCGACTGGCTGGCGCTGGCGGCCCTGGCCGTCGCGCCCGCGGTCGCGGCGGCGGTCATCATCGACTCGCCGGGTCCCGGCCGCCAGCCCGGCGGGCCGAATGTCATGATTCGACCAGGGCCGGCCCGGCCCCCGATCGCCTTCCCGGCCCGAGGGGACTGAACATGGCAGAAGAAC
Organism: uncultured Actinomycetota bacterium; assembly: GCA_963748785.1. Taxonomy (GTDB): domain Bacteria; phylum Actinomycetota; class Actinomycetes; order Streptosporangiales; family Streptosporangiaceae; genus Trebonia. Next base: position 328,933 of record CAVVKP010000015.1, read on the forward strand.
GCACGGTTGCCGCCCTGCTCGCCGACTTTCCTGCGCCAGGCCGGGGTCACGCACGTGTTCGGCTACCCGGGTGAGTCACTGGTCGACTTCATCGAGGCGGCCAGGCTGGACGGGCCGACGGTTGTCTCGGCCGCCCGCGAGGCCTCGGCCGCGTTCATGGCCGAGGGGGCGGCGATGCGCGGCGGCACCGTCGGCGCCTGCCTGTCCACCCTCGGCCCCGGCTCGACGGCGCTGCTCAACGGCGTGGCGTCGGCGCAGCTCGACCGGGTGCCGCTGCTCGCGGTCTCCGGCCAGGTGGACAGCGCGCGCGAGCAGTTCTGGACGCACCAGCTCATCGACCACAACCGGCTGTACGCCCCGGTCACCAAGCTCACCGCGCGGCTGGAGCCGGCCTCGGCGCAGACCGTGCTGCGCCGCGCGCTGCGCACCGCCGTCGCGGAACGGCCCGGTGCCGTCCACCTGACCGTCCCCATGGACACGTTCGGCCGCGGCGGGCCCGGCACCGCCGGGGACGTGACGATGCCGCCGCTCACCTCCGCCGGGGCGGGCCTGGAGTTCTTCGGCCGCCGGTCGGACGGCGCCGGGTCCCTCGACTCGGCGGTTGCCAGCACGCTGCGCGCGGCCCGGCGCCCGGTGCTGCTCGCCGGGGCCGGGGCGGTGCGCAGCGGTGCGGCGGGCGCGCTCGCCGAGCTGGCCGCACACGCCGGGCTGCCGGTCGTGGTCGGGGCGATGGCCAAGGGCGTGCTCGCGGAGGACAGCCCGTGGTACGCGGGGACGCTGGACATGGCCGGGCACCGGGTGATCTGGGACCTCCTGGCCACGGCCGACCTGATCATCACGGCCGGGTTCGACCCGGTGGAGCTGATCACCCCGTGGCGGCTGCCGGTCCCCGTGCTGCACGTGGACACGGTGCCCAACACCGACCAGGTGTACCCGGCGCAGGCCGAGGTGGTCGGCAGCGTGGCCACCGCGCTGGCCTGGATGCTGGCCGCCATCGGCGAGGGTCCCCGCTGGGCTGAGGCGGAGGTGGCGGCGCACCGGGCGGCGCTGCGCGCGGCGTACCACGCCGGGTACGTCCCCGGGAAGCTGAACCCGTCCGAGCTGGTGGAGACGGTGCGGGCGGCCACGCCCGCCGGCACGGTGGTCACCGCGGACGTCGGCTCGCACAAGATCATGACCGGCCAGGCGTGGACCGCGCTCGCCCCCAGGGAGACGCTGATCACCAACGGGCTGTCGGCGATGGGCTTCGGCCTGCCCGCCGCGATCGGCGCGTCGCTGTCGTCGGTGCCGGGCACGCCGGTGGTCTGCCTGACCGGGGACGGCGGCTTCGCCATGACGTCGTCGGAACTGGCCGTGGCCGCCCGGCTCGGGCTTGGCCTGGTGGTCGTGGTGTTCGCCGACGGCGGGCTCAACCGGATCGAGCTGCACCAGGCGTCGGTCGGCTACCCGCTCGCCGCCACCGGGGTGGACCGGGTGGACATCCCGCTGCTCGCCGAGTCGCTCGGCTGCGACGGCGTCCGGGTGGAGTCGGTGTCCGCGCTGGAACGGGTGCTGTCCGGCGCGTTCGCCGCCGGCCGCACCCGGCCGCTGGTCATCGAGGCCCGGATCGCCAGTGACCAGTATTCGGCGCAGTTCTAGCCGCCGCGCCCCGCGCAACCCGCGCTGGTTAGTAGGCGCTGGTTACTAGACTCTGCGTTCGTGAGCCTGTCTATCGGAATCGTCGGCCTGCCCAACGTCGGCAAGTCCACCCTGTTCAACGCGCTGACCAAGGCCGGGGCGCTCGCCGCGAACTACCCGTTCGCCACGATCGAGCCGAACGTCGGCGTGGTCGGCGTGCCTGACCCCAGGCTCGCTGCGCTCGTGAAGCTGTACGACGCGCAGAAGGTGATCCCGGCGTCGGTCCGCTTCACCGACATCGCGGGCCTGGTCAAGGGGGCCTCCGAGGGGCAGGGGATGGGCAACCAGTTCCTCGGCCACATCCGCGAGACCGACGCCATCTGCCAGGTGGTCCGGGTGTTCCGCGACCCCGACGTGACCCGGGTCGAGGGCTCGGTCGGTCCCGAGGACGACATCGAGACCATCGTCACCGAGCTGATCCTGGCCGACCTGCAGACGATCGAGAAGGCGCTGCCCCGGCTGCAGAAGGAGACCAAGTTCGCCAAGGAGCCGGCCAAGCTGGAGACGGCCAAGGCGGCCGAGGCGGCGATCGCGGTCCTCGACTCGGGCAAGACCCTGTTCGCGGGCGCGGCGGCGGCCAAGATCTCGCTTCCGGCGCTGCGCGAGCTGCACCTGCTGACCTCCAAGCCGTTCCTGTACGTGTTCAACATGGACGTGTCCGAGCTGAATGACGAGGGGCTCAAGAAGCAGCTGGCCGACCTGGTCGCGCCGGCCGAGGCGATCTTCCTCGACGCCAAGACGGAGGCCGACCTGGCCGAACTGTCCGACGAGGAAGCGGCCGAGCTGCTGGCCGAGGCCGGCCTCGGCGAGCCCGGCCTGACCCAGCTGGCGCACGCCGGCTTCAAGGCCCTCGGGCTGCAGACCTACCTGACGGCCGGCCCCAAGGAGGTGCGGGCCTGGGAGATCCCGATCGGCGCGACCGCCCCCGAGGCGGCCGGGGTGATCCACACCGACTTCCAGAAGGGCTTCATCAAGGCCGAGATCGTCTCCTACCCCGACCTGATGGCAGCCGGCTCGGTCGCCGCCGCCCGCGCGGTCGGCAAGGCCCGCATCGAAGGCAAGGACTACGTCATGCAGGACGGCGACGTGGTGGAGTTCAGGTTTAACGTGTGAGTTCGACTCGCGCAAGACCGAGACGGACGACCGGATTCCCCAGCCCGCAGCCAGATAAGGCGGCCACGCCGATGCCGAACAATCATCCCATCGTCGGGTATACCGACTTCGCCGTGGGCGAGATCGACGCGGCCCCAGGCGAGAGCACGACTGGCGCGATAGCTTTCCAGGTGCCCACTGGGGTCAAGGTGTCAAAGGTGCAGTGGTCGACCTTCTCAAGCTCTGGCGTTCAATCCACTGTCCAGTGGAACGTGCCTCAAGAACATTGACCTGCGCCTCGACCGCGACTCGAACGCGGAACCTACCGCTTAGGAGGTTTCGTGTGATACCAGACGGCCACCCGGTTCGCGCGTTAGGCAGCGTGGAAACGGCGATGTCGTCGAGTTCAGTTTTAACGTGTAGTCCGGTCGCGGGGCTGCCGTTCGGGCCGTCGGTGCTGGGGCTCGGGGCGCCGGGGGCCCATGTGACTCTTCGGCCCAGTCTCTGTTCGTCATTGCGATCCCGTGGCCACCAGCGTCGCGGTGATGGGTTTAAGCTCGGCGATCAGCTCGTTGAGCTCGGCCGGGGAGAGTGCGTCGTACGGCGGGGCGGCGAGCTCGTCGGTGAGGGCTTCGATGCGTTGCTTAGTCTCGCGGCCGGCGTCGGTGAACCCGCCGTCGGTGTCGACGAGCCCGCGCTCGCGCAGCCCGTCCATGACCTCAGCCAGCCGCCTTTTCGGCAGGTGGTGGATGCGTCCGAACGACTCCGGCGGGTGGATGCCCAACTCCAGCGCGGAGAGCACGTGGGCCTCCGTGCCGCCGATGCGGGCGCTGACGAGAGCGGCGACGTGCCCGTCGCAACGGTGCTCGCGCAGCATGGTGGCGGAGTGCCACAGCCGGGCGGCCGGGTCGCTGGGCAACGGAAGGGTGCGCATCCCGGCGTACATCACCCGGCCTTCGGTGGGCGCGCTCGTCGCGGCCTTGGTGGTCAGGTCGGCGGCGCGCGCCAGGCCGGGGGAGCCGGCCAGCTCGTGGCCGAGGATCCGTCGCAGGGAGGCCGTGCTGCCCCGTTCGCGTGCGGCGATGGATGCCTCGGGCGGGATCGTTTCCCATGCGCTCGGGATGTGCCGCGCAGCCTCGCCGTCGGCGAAGCTGTAGAAGGCCGCGTGCACGACGTGTGCCGGCACCCGCCCCAGCGGCGCGGCGCGGCTGGCGAAGTAGCCGTCCCAGTAGGTGCGGTGGCCGAGCGCGGCCATCTCCTCGTTGCACTCGTCGGCGAGGAAGGTGACCAGGCAGATCGGCTCCAGGAGCTCGAACATGCGGCGGGCGGTTGTCGCGGTGGGCATAACTGATCAGACCCGGCGAGCGGCCCGGACTCATCGGTCTGCCGGGTGAAACAGCTCCACCAGGAAAACAGGGCATCAGTACTAGACCAGCCCGCCGAACCTGTTAGTGGGCAAATTCTCTGCCTAAAAACCACGAAACCGCAGGTTAATGCCATGCATCTCCCGTACTCCTGCGAACGTGAGACAAGTCAGGCCAGTTCCGGAGTGGGATGCGGAGTCATTACTCGTCGTAAATGTGCGACACTAATGGCGGATGTTGAGATAGCGGGGAGGAAATCCGTATGCGAGTATCTTCCTGGGCACGCCCATTGCGGTTCGTCGCCGTGGCGCTCGCGATGGCCGTGAGCTTGGCCGCGGGAGCGGCCTCGCAGGCCGGCGCGGCGACCCAGCAGCCCGTCGACACCAAGTCGGCGCCCGATCCAGGGGTGACCCTCTTCAACGGCGAGTTCTACGCGTTCACCACCGGCGGGTTCGGGCTGTCGGAGTCGACGGCTCCGATGGCGTCAGGCCCCTGGACGGCGCCGACCAACGCGATGGACAAGTCAAGCGTCCCAGCCTGGATTGACCAAAGCGCCGGAATCTGGGCGCCCGACATGGTCCGTATTCCAACCAGCGGTGAGTTCGTCGTCTACTTCGCTGCCGAACTCAATGCCTCCGCGTCCACCGGCCCGACCGAGCAGCCTGCGTCGGGCGCACGCTGCATCGGGGCCGCGGAATCGACGTCTCCGACAGGCCCCTTCACGATCCAGGCCGCCCCGATCGTCTGCCTCAAGGGCTACGGCGCGGGGGACGACATGACTGCTGACCCCGGCAACCGGCAGACCGGCCAGGGCGTCATCGACCCGGACCCGGTTGTGATCAACAACAGCTGGGACAACAACACGAACGAGTTGTTTCTCCTGTACAAGACGCAATCCGGCTCGGGGCAGGCCACGATCCGTATGGTCAGGCTTGACATGACCACCAACGGAAGCACCGTGCTCGGCGACAGTCACCAGTTGCTGTCCGCGATTCCGACCGGGAGCGGCGGCAGCTATCAGTTCTCCGACACCATCGAGGCACCGTCGCTTCTTGTGCTGCCCAACGGGTGGTTCGTGCTGTTCGTGGCGCACGGAAACTTCGACAGTTGCAACTACTCGACCGAGTGGTTCGCGTCGCAGCACCCCTGGTCCTGGACCCAGACGGGCGGAACCACCGTGCTCAGCCAGTCGAAGGACAGCTTGTGCGGACCGGGCGGCGCCTCGGTGAGCGGTTCGGAGGTGGCCGGGCAGTATCGCCTGTTCTTCCACGCCTACGCCAGCGGCACCGCCGGCACGAGCCGGGAAATGTACGCGGACGTGGTCACGATCGGGTCGGATGGGTCTACCCCGCAACTCTCAGCGCTGGCGCCCGCGTAGCGAGTCCCGCAGCCACGCGCCCGTGACCCGCTGCTGCCTCAACCGGACTGGCTTCGGCGTAGCGGAATCCGGTGGAGTTCCGGTTCAACGTGTAGGGACGGACTTGGCGGGCCGCCGGTAATCACCTCACGTGGCCGCGGCCAGGCGCAGGCGGAGCGCCGTCTGGTCAACGGAAAGCGCGGCGAGCAGGGTGGCGGCGGGGTCGGGCTCGTGTTGGTCGAGGAGCGCGAGCAGCATATGACGTGGCGTGATCGCTCGCGCCTTCTCAGCGGCGGCCACCGCCAGCGCGTGTCCGATGACCGCCTTGGCTCCTGCCGTCATGAAGCGGACGCGCCTGCCCGGCGCGGCCCCGCGGTCAGGCTGCCAGCCTGCGAGCGTGATGCCGATCGCGGCCAGCGCTTCCAGGTCGAGCTGGTCGGCCGTCTGCCGCGCAACCAGCGCGTCGACGCCGGCGACCTGCGCGACTACTGCGTCCTGGAGCAGTGCGATCAGGAGATGATCGGTTCCGATGCGCCGGTCCCCGCGGCGCTCCGCTTCATGCCGGGCGCCATCGACCGCGGTGCGGGCCGTTCGAGCGAACCTCTCAGACATCGCTCTAGCGTTTCCCGTATTTCGCATGCACCGACTGGCGCGTTACGCCGAGGGCGTCGCCGATCTGCTCCCATGACCATCCTGTCCGCCGGGCCTCGGCGACGTGAACCGCCTCGACGCGCTCGGCGAGCCGGTGCAGCGCTCCCACGGCCCGCAGGCCGGTCGCGGGGTCAGCGGTGCGCAGCTGCTCCAAGTCCAGCAATTCCATGTCTGTCAGTCTGGCTTGACAGCCTGATCGTGTCAATCCAGACTGACAATGAGTCCTGACACCACGCGTCCCTGGGACGCCGTAATCGTCGGGGGCGGCCCGGTCGGCCTCTTGCTGGCTGGCGAGCTCGCCGGACAGGACCTGCTGGTCACGGTGCTCGAGCGTGCTGTCTCTCCGTCCCCGATCCCCAAAGCGAACGGGATCGTCGGGCAGTCGGCGCTCGCTTTGGCCGAGCGCGGCCTGCTGGCCGGGACCGGCCTTCGCGTGATCTCTCCGCCGCGGTTCCAGTTCGGTCCGCTCGTGCTGGACCTCGGGACTGGGCCGGAGAATCCGCTGCACATCCTGCCCGTGCCCCAGCGCCGCCTCGAAGAACTTCTCGAGCGTCACGCGGTCGCGCATGGCGCCCAGGTGCACCGCGGCTGCGAGGTCACTGGCTTCAGCCAATGGGACGCTGGCGTCGCGGTCGAGTTCCGTGCTGGGGGCGAGCTGACCTCGCTCGAGGCGCGTTACCTGGTGGGCTGCGATGGTGCGCACAGCTTCGTCAGGAAGCAGGCCGGTATCGGCTTCCCCGGTTTCACCAGTGACGAGATCGCCCGCATCGCCCGCATCACGATCCCGCCAGCTCAGATCACCCGGGCTGGTGACGGCCTTGCCATCGCGGGTGTCGGCCGCGTGGCAGCGATGAGGACGAACCCGATGCCCGGCGGCGGCTTCACGATTGCGCCGGCCGCCGTGCTCGACTCCAGCGCCTCCGAGGATCTCTACCTGATCAGCACGCATGAACCGCGGGGCGAGGCCGAGGCGAGCGACCATCTCTCCGTGGACGAGCTACGGGCCAGCCTGCACCGGGTCCTCGGCGCTAACCTGCCGTTCACTGACGCCGTCGCGGCCCGCAGCACCGTCGGCAACAGCCGCCAAGCCGACGCCTACCGTTCTGGCCGCGTCTTTCTGTCCGGAGACGCGGCGCACGTCTTCAACGCGGGTGGCTCCGCCCTGAACGTCGGCCTGCAGGATGCGCTCGACCTCGGCCGCCGGCTGGCAGCGGTCCTGCGCGACGGAGCCTCGGCCGCGGAACTCGACGGCTACGAGTCCGTTCGCCGGCCCGCAGGCGAGCGGGCACTGCAGCACATGCGCGCGCAGGCCGCGCTCGCCCGACGAGACGACAGCAGCTCAGCCCTTCGCCAGGTCCTCGGCACGGTGATCGCCGACCCAGCCGCCGCCCGGTCGCTCGCGCGGCTTATCGAGGCTGCCTGACCGGTGCTGATGGTATCAAGAGTGATACCATGATGTTATGGCTATGACCCTGAGGCTTGCCGATGACGAGTCCGAGGCGCTTCGGCGGCGCTCGGAGCTGGAGCAGCGCTCCATGCAGGAGGTGGCCCGGCAGGCCATCCGGGAGTACATCGAGAATCACAGCCGATCCGAGTTGCTGGGCCAGGTGCTCGACGAAGAGCTGCCCAGGTATGCCGAGGCTTTGCGGCGGCTCGGCGAGTGATCTACCTGTCGCTCGCGGAGTTGCTTTACATAGCTGAGCGGACTCTTGGCCCTGACTACGCGGCGCGCGATTATGGCCTGCTCGAAGCGGCGGTGGCGCGACCCCAAGCCACGGTGTTCGGGAAAGATGCCTACCCGGACCTCGATAGCAAGGCGGCGGCGCTGCTCCACTCGGTCGCTCGCAACCATGCCCTGATCGACGGCAACAAACGACTCGCCCTGACGGCGATCATCGCCTTCTACGGACTCAACGGACGCCGTCTGACGTTGACCAACGACGCTGCCTACGACCTGGTGATCGCTGTTGCCGCCGGAGATCTCGACTCCGTCGACGAGATCGCGACGGTGCTGCGACGTGCTACCCGTCCAGCACGCTAACCGCGTGGGGCCGTCATGTTTATCGGCGGCGGAATGCGGTGGAGTTCCGATTTAACGCATGGTCACCGAAGACTCGACGGGGCATAGTCGTTCGGGCCGGCCGAAGTGCTGGGGCGCCAGGAATGTCGCCCGCCCGTGAGACGGTCAGTTCATGAATGCCGGTGATCGACCTCGAGATCGTCCAGCTCTCCCGTCCGGGCGAGGCCGATCAGGAGCTGCGTCAGGAGCTGACCGCGTGCTGGATCGCCGTCACGAAGCTCGGGCGGTGCGGCAGGATGTCGCGTTTCCCCCGGTTGAGCGCGCTGCCGATGCTGGCTCCGGTGGTCGATGCTCGTCGCGTCTCGCCTGGACCCGGCCTGCAACGCGGATACTCCTCGCCCGCATCGGCGGTGGCCTGGCCGGGTGGGTGGCACTCAGCCGTGACGTGATGCCCCCTCGATCGCGCACTGCGGCGTTGTCAGCCACCTGCAGACGCAGCTCGCTCTACCGGAACCAAGGCATCGGATCGGCCCTGATGCGACGACTACGGGAAGGTTGCCCGCGACGAAATGGGCCTGGAGCAGCTCCACCTAGCGGTCCGTGGCGGCATGGGACTCGAAGGCTATTACTCGAAACTCGGGTGGCACGTGGTAGGCCTTTGTGCCCGACAAGCTTCGGCTCGCTCGCGACGACACCCGGGACGAGGATCGATGATCCTCACGCCGCTGTGAGTATCGACATGCCAGTTGAAGAACTACCAGGTACGCCGCGCTGCCCTTGACCTCAACTTCACTTGAAGTTCTACCTTCGCAGGTATGACACTCACTGACCCAGAACAGCGGTTCCTCGCCGCGCAGCGGCACGGGCGGCTGGCCACCATAGCGCCCGACGGCATCCCCCAGGTGAAGCCGGTTGGCTTCAGCTACAACCATGAGCTCGGCACCATCGACATCGCCGGGATGAACATGGCGCGGAGCGCCAAGTACAAGAACATCCGGTCCAACCCGAACGTGGCCTTCGTCGCTGACGACGTGCCCGCGCCGGAACAGGGGGCAGCCTGGCGTCCGGTTCCTGGAGATCCGCGGCGCCGCCGAGGCCGTCCCTCGGCCAGCCCCAGGCCGACGGCCACCTGGCACCGGAGATCATCCGGATCCATCCGCAGCGTGTGCTGGCCTACAACGTCGACCCGGACCACCCCGGGCTACGAGCGCGCGACGTCGGGGGAGACGTCAGCTACCGCCAGAGGTGGCCGCAATAGGCCCGGTGGCAATCGAGGCGCGGTAGTTCTTCATCGGCTGTTTGCCTGGATGTTCTCTCGGCTCGACGTGGGCGATTGATTGAGCGGTTTTGCTCGCTTGGCGATGTTCCGCCTCCCGAGAGGACTGACGAAGCATGGACATGGACAATCCGGGCGACCGGCCTGAGGGTGCGGTGCCCGGCACCGACTACCGGGCGCCGGCCCCGTTCAAGGCGACGGTCAGCCGCCGCCGGTTCCTGCAAGTGGGCGGCGCGCTCGCCGGGGCGGCCGCGGTCGGGGGCGGGGCCAGCCAGCTTGGCGGGCTTACCGGCCAGAGCCGGGCAGAGGCGGCGACGCGGGACGATGGCCGACCTCAAGCACGTGGTCATCCTCATGCAGGAGAACCGGTCGTTCGACCACTACTACGGCACCCTGCGCGGCGTGCGCGGCTTCGCCGACAAGCAGGTACTGAAGTACCAGAACGGCACGACGGTCTTCGAGCAGCCCGACACCACGCGGACCGACCACGGGTACCTGCTCCCGTTCCACATGGACTCGACCAAGGTGGACGCGCAGAACGCCGGCGGACCTCGACCACTCATGGGACGGCGACCACAGCGCGCGCAACAGCGGGCTGTGGAACAACTGGGTCGCGGCCAAGACCGAGCAGACAATGGGCTACTTCACCCGCGCACGACCTGCCGTTCAACTACGCGCTCGCCGACGCCTTCACCATCTGCGACGGCTACCACCAGTCGATACTGGGGCCGACCAGCCCGAACCGGATGTACTTCTGGACCGGCACGTCGGGCGGCTTCATCGACAACCCGCCGGACTACACGGTCGAGTTCAAGAACATCACCACCTACCCCGAGCTGCTGCTGAAGGCCGGGATCTCCTGGCAGGTGTACACCAACCACGAGGTGGGCGACGGCGGCGGGAACGACGCGTGGGTCGGTGACTTCGGCGACAACCCGCTGTGGTTCTACCAGCAGTACCAGACGTCGATGAATGCGACCACGGCGGCCGGGCGGCGAGCTCGCCGTCCAGGGAGCGGTGCAGCCGTGGCAGCCGAACGCGGGGACGCCGCTCGGGCCGAACCACGTCAACCACGTGCTCTCTTCGTTCATCGCCGACTGCGCCGCGGGCACCATCCCGCAGGTGTCCTGGATCGTCGCGCCGGATGAGTACTCCGAGCACCCGGCGGCCAGCCCGAGCTACGGCGCCCACTACACGCGGACGGTGCTCGAAGCGCTGATGAGCAACCGGGAGCTGTGGGAGAGCACGGCGCTGTTCATCACCTACGACGAGCACGACGGGTACTTCGACCACGTGCTCCCGCCGTCCCCGGAGACGACGGTGACCAACGAGTTCATCAGCTCGCTGCCGATCGGACTCGGGCCGCGCGTGCCCGATGATCATCTGCTCGCCGTGGACGCGCGGCGGCTTCGTCGACTCCAACACCTACGACCACACGTCGATGCTCCGGTTCCTCCACACCTGGACCGGCGTGCGGCCGCCCAACGTCACGGCGTGGCGCCAGTCGGTGACCGGTGACCTGACGGCGGCGTTCGACTTCGCCAACCCGGACTTCTCGGTTCCGACGCTGCCGGACACGGTGCCGCTGATCACCCAGTCCGACGCGGAGAAGTCCTTCCCCGCCGTCACGGCGCCCGCCGAGGGCACGCAGGCGGTCCCGGCACAGGAGCCGGGCAGGCGGCCGCACCGGCCGAGCAGGCTCATGCCGCACGCGGACGTGACCGTGGACCGCTCCAACCACACCGTGACCGCGACGATGACCAACGCGGGCGAGATCGGCGCCTCGCTGTTCGTCGTTCCCGACAAGTTCCTGGCCGCGTCGGCCACGCCGTTCACGGTCGTCAAGGGCGCGAGCAAGTCCTACACCTGGACCGCGACCAAGAAGGACAAGTTCGGCTACGCGTTCTCGGTCTACGGCCCGGACGGGTTCGTCCGCTCGTTCGCCGGCGACGTCGTCCCGGCCGCGACCACCACCGGCCAGATTCCCCGGGTGGCTGCGACCCCGACCGCCGGCTCCGCGCGGGGGCTGCGGCTCACGCTGGCCAACGACGGGACGGCCGAGGTCGTCTACACCCTCACGGCCAACGACTTCGCGGGCACGACCCGGGCCGTCACCGTGGGCGGCCACGGGATGGCGACCGTCACGTGGCCGACCGACGAGGACGGCTATTACGACGTGATCGTCACCGCGAACACCGGCGACGGCTTCACCCGCCGATACGCCGGCCGGATCGCCTAGCATCGCCAGCCGCGATCTCGGCGCGGGGCCGGCCGTCATGCAGCACACGCTGGGTGACGGCCGGCCCCGCGCGCTTTATCGGCCCGGGATGCTATCGACCAGTATCGATACACCTAGGTTGATTACGCAGCGTATTAATGATCATTGCCGGGTCTGGCCGGGCGCCGGTCGATTACCAGCGACGATGAAGATTTTTACCCGATGCGGTGAACCGCCGTGTTGGTCGTTGCGTATCACTATGTAACGAGTTACGGTCGGTGAGGTGCTTCATCGCAAGGGCGGGATGACCACTGCGTCGGATGTGACTGGAGGAAACTTCAGTATCGGATCGATGCGGTTTGTTCGGCTCTAATGGCCGCACGTGTGGTCGGATTATGCCGCACAATGGAGCACGGGGATCGGCAGGAGCTCGACCGCGCGTGCCCGCCAGGTGCGACCGAGCAGAGGAGTGATGGTGCGTAGGCTCAGCGTTGCTAGCCTCGATAGCGGTGCGGAGTCGCCCGTGTACGGTGCAGAACCGTCGGCCACCGCCGACCGCGAAGCCCCGGCGGCCAAGGTCGCCGTGGGGCGGAGGCGGCGGCCGCTGGATGGTCTGGACCCTGCGCGTGGTGCTCTGGGCGGTCATCCTCATCGTCGGCTACCGCGGTATCGCCGCCATCTTCTTCAACCAGACGCCGTCGAGCGGCAACGGGAACGCGCGCGGTGTCGCCGCGGCCCCGGCCGCCGCGAAGTTCCCCGAGGCGCTCGGCGAGGCCTTCGCCCAGCGCTTCGGGTCGGTCTACCTGAACGTCGACCCGGACAAGGCGGCGCAGCGGGCGCAGTCGCTCGCCGCCTTCATCCCGGCGAGCGTCCGGGCCAGCGACCCGGAGTTCGGCTGGACCGGCACCGGAACCTCGGCGACGCAGTCGGTGCAAGTAGCCGGGATCGACGTGCGCTCCGCGAAGACCGCGGTGGTGACGCTGCTCGCCACCGTGAACGGCAACCTGATGGAGCTCGGCGTGCCGCTCTACGCCTCGGGCGGAGCGCTAGTAGTATCGGCCGAGCCGGCCTGGCTGCCCGCGCCGCACACCGCCACGCTGCCGCAGGCGCACCGGCCCGGTTCCGACCAGGCCGCGAAGAGCGCGCTCGCCAGCCAGCTGCCCGAGTTTTTCCGGGCGTTCGCCAGCGGCGACCAGGCGCAGCTGAGCCGCTACCTCGCTCCGGGCGCTTCGACGCAAGGGCCTGGGCGGCGCAGTCAGCTTTGGTTCGATCACTTCGCTCAGCGTCCCACCGGGCGGAGCGACACGAGACATCACGGTAACCGTCGACTGGACGCTTCCCGTGCAGGCTGGGACGGGGGCGCCCGGACTCGCGACAACGTACGACATGTCGGTCATCGACCAGCAAAGCGGAAGATGGTATGTAAAGGACATCCGTGCATCTACGCAGCCGATGGGATCGTCATGACCTGGTTCGCGTCACCGCGGGCCGTGCCCCCCGGGCCGCGGTCCCCTCGCAAGCTCACTGATGTCCACGGAAGGGAAGGATGATGTCGGTTTCGATCATCGCCGCCGCCATACCGCAAGCGGCGATCAACACGGAAGGTCTCGTCAACTACCTGCAGAGCCTTTTCGGCCCGCTATTCCTGGGAATAGTAGGTATCGTGGCGCTCTTCTTCCTCTTCACCCGCGAGATCACCCGGTTCGTGCAATTCATCGTGCTGGCTGTCGCGATCGCCGTGGTCTTCTACACGCCGGGAATCGTGCAGACGCTGGCCACCGGAATAGCGAACGCGCTCGGGGTCCACTGAGTTATCTCGCGCCGAGGAGTGCAGCCCTGTGGACCTGCCCACTTACACGAATATCTGGCGTATAGAAAAGCGGCTCTACAAGCTTTATGATTTTCGGCTGCCCATGCCGCTGCCGATCAACTGGATCGCCGTATTCGCAGGCATCACGATCCCCTATATCGTCCTGCTCATCGCTATAGGGCTGCCCTTCAACCACACCCTCGTCTGGCTGTACGTCTTGCCCCCCGGTGTGCTCACCTGGCTCACCACCCGCCCGGTCATCGAGAACAAGCGCCTACCGGAGCTGGTCGAGTCGCAGGCCCGCTACCTGACCGAGCCCAAGACCTGGGTCCGCCTCGTGCCCCTCAGCGAGAAGGACACGATGGTGCTCAGCGCCCGCGTCTGGCACAGCCGCCGGACGGCCAGGCGCCGCCGCGCGCACCGCGCGCCCCGTGCCGGTCGCGCGTCCCGCCCTGAGCGGCGGGAAGGCAGCAGCCGCAGCCGTGACGTTGCAGCGGCCGGCGCCGCTGCGCCCGGGGCCGGTCCTCAAGCCCACGTCCATCTTCCGGCCGGGCGCCCCCGCGCGGCCTGCCGCCGCCTCGGGCGAGCCGGCCACCGGCCTCGGCCGGACGCCAGCGCCAGGGCGCCCCGGTGCCGCCGCGCGCCCGGGCGCAGGAGCGGTCCCGCGCTCAGGATCGTGCCCGCGCACAGGAACGCGTCGGGGTGGCCCCGATCCGGGCGCGGCGCACCCCGCCGCGCGCCCGCTCTCCCGGCCGGCGCCCGTGCGGTGCGCGCCGCGCCGCCCGCCGTGGCGGCTCCCCGTACTCCCCGCGAGGTCGCAGAAGCGCATCGGAGCGGACCGGAGTGCCGCTGAACCTGGCCGATTCCGTCCTTCGCCCGGTGGAGCCGCCGGGCAGGCAGCAGGGCGACCCGGGCGGCGTGCACGCCATGCCGGACGTCACGCCCGGCCGCGGCCGCCTTCCCCGCGCGCGCCACGTGCCACGCGCCGGGCCACCGTCGGCGCCCGCGCCGTCATCGTCGCCGGTGCCTGCGACGGCGGTCCGGGCCCGCGCCACGGGAAGCGGCCCCGCGCACCTGGAGGTGTCGCACGACCGGCCGGGGCGGCGCCGTGGCCCCGGTGCCGCCAGGCCCGCCGCCCCCGAGGGCCCCGCGATTCCCCCCGTCTGGCCGGCCGCGCCGGCCAAGCCGCGCGGGCGCCCCGTCGGCACCGCTGGTCACGCCGGGCCAGCCCGCCCAGTCGGCCGGGTCGGTGCCCGAGGCCGGGCCGGCGCCGTCCCGGCTGGCCTCACCCGCTCAGCCGACTCGCATTTCTCGGCTGGCCAGGTTCGCCCGGTCGATGCCGGCCGTGCCCGAGCCTCCGGTGCTGGAGCCTCCGGCGCTGGAGCCGCCCGTGTCGGCACCGCGCGCGTCGGCGCCGCCAGTATCTCCGCCAGTATCGACGCCGCCCGCGGCGAACCCGCCCGCGGCGAACCCGCCGGTGTCGGGACCGCCCGGGTCGGCGCGCCCCGGGTCGGCACTACCTGTGCGGCCGCCGTTGCCGCTCACGCCGCCGGCCCCGACGGCCGGGCCGGCGCTCGACTGGCCCGTTCCCGCGCGCCCGCTGCGCCCCGTGCCACCCCCGGCAGGGGAGGCGGCCGCGCCTACAGTGGCGGCAGCTAGCCCGGGCGCGGAGGCCCTGGGCCCGGCCGTCCAGGCCACGCCGGCGGTCGAGGCTGTGACCGCGCCCGTGGCGCCGGCCCGGGCAGAGACGCCGGGCGAGGCCACGACTCCGCTCACGGCGCAGGCCCCGATCACGGCGCAGGCCCCGATCACGGCGCAGGCCCCGATTACGGCGCAGGCCCCGATCATGCGCGCGCAGGCCCCGATCATGGGGCAGACCCCGATCACGGCGCAGACCCCGATCACGGCGCAGACCCCGATCACGGGGCAGACCCCGATCACGGCGCAGGCCCCGGCCGTGTCGCAGACCACGGCCGCGGCAGCGACGCCCGCCGCGCCCAATGCCCGGCGTGCCGGGAATCCAGGCCGGGGCGGAAGCGCAGGCCCGACCGGAAGTCCAGGCCGAGCCGGAACCCGCGACCAAGCCCCGGCTGCCCGCTGGCGCTGCGTCGCCCGCCGCCGCGCCTTCGCCCGCCATCGCGCCTGTCGGCCGCCGGGCGCCGCCGTCGGCCGCCGGCCAGGGGCCGTCCGCCGAGTCGGTGCGGTTCGCCTTCCAGGCGCCCGCCGGGGCACCCGCCCGGCCGGGCGGGGAGCCGGTCGACCCGGCCCCGGACGCGGCGCCTCCAGCAGCGCAGGCCGCGGCGGCCGAGGATGTCACCGGCCCGGCCCCCGAGCAGCAGCATGCCGCCGCCCCGGCCGCCTCCGGCCTGGTGCCCGCCGCGTCGGCATCGTCAACAGCGGCCCCGTCAGCCGCCGCCGCGTCAACGCGCGCACCGGCCGCACCGGCCGCACCGGCCGCACCGGCTGCACCGGCTGCGGCACCGCTCCGGCTGTGCCTGCTCCGGCTGTGCCGGCTCCGTCAGTGCCCGCTGCGTCAGTGCCCGCACCAGTAGAGCCGGCGCCCGCCGTGCGGCCGGTCAAGGACCAGGTGCGGCGGGCCCTGCCGTCGATCGAGCGCGCGCTCAGCGGGCCCGGCCGGGACAGGAACGCGTCCTGGGGCGGCAAGGTCAAGATCGTCACCGGCAACGGGGCCGCGCAGGGACCGGGCGCCCGCGACCAGGAGGCGCAGGACAGGAACCGGGCCAGGCAGCCCATCAGCGAGCCGAGGCGCATCCTCGTCCTCGGCTGCACCGGCGGCGCCGGCCAGTCGGTGACCGCGCTCATGACCGCGGCCATGCTGGCCAGCCTGCGCGAGCACCCGATCGCGGCGGTGGACCTGCACGACGGCACCCTGGCCCGCTACCGCGCCCCGGCCGCCTGGCTGGAGGAGCTGCTGGCCGGCCAGCCGCCGCAGCACATCGCGCCGACCCGGCCGGACGGCCTGAACCCGACGCCGAAGCCCAACCCGGCCAGGCTCGACGTGGTCGCCTCGCACGAGCCGCTCGGCGAAGGCGACGAGATCAAGCTCGCCGTGCAGCTGAGCCGGCACTACCCGCTGACCCTGCTCGACCCGGGTGCGGCCGGGCTGACCCGGCTGCTCAAGGTCACCGACCAGCTGGTGGTGGTCGTGCCCGCCAACGTCGACGCAGCGGGCGCGCTCGCCGATACCCGCGACTGGCTCGATAACAACGGCCACGCCGAGCTCGCCATGCAGTCGGTAACGGTGATCAACGGGGTAAGCCGCCGCTCACTGCCCGACGTCGAGCACGCCGAGACGATCGCCAGGGGCCGCTCGCGGGCGATCGTCCGCGTGCCGTGGGACGACATGCTGCCGGTGGCCGCGACCGGCCCGGCTACGCTCCGCCCGCAGACACGGATCGCCTACACCGCGCTCGCCGGCGTCCTGGTCGCGGGCCTTTCGACCACCCCCACGAGGAAGAAGCCATCATGAGCACGAAGTCGAAGGGGCGCGGGCGGCTGGCCATCCGGTACTTCGACGACCGGGTGCTGCTGACCGACACCGCACGCGTGGGCGTACTACCGGCTGCCGTCCGTGTCGTACGAGTTCACCACGCCCGACGAGCGCGAGGCGCTCGCCACCAACGTCACCGTCGCCCTGGCCGCGATCAGGATGCAGGACGCCGAGGTCCACCTGCGGATCGCGCACCGGCCCTACCCGGCGGTGGAGTGGGCGACGGCCTGGACGCCACCCGCGACGGCGGCCCCGGCTGGCACGAGTACCTGGAGGAGATGTACCAGCACGTCTGGGCCAAGGACTTCTGGTCCAAGGAGATCTACCTCGGGGTCCGGCTCGGCCAGCGGTCCATGCGCGCGCAGCTCGGCGACGGCGTGCTCGGCGCAGCTTCCTCGAGCATCTACCGCGCCGCGGAGAAGGCCCTGGGCCTGGAGGACGACGCACGTGCTCCGGCGGCGAGGTCGGCAAGTGGACCGACCAGGCGGAGCGGCTCGGCCGGGCGCTCACCGCCTCCGCGCTCTGTCGCGCGGCACGCCACCTCGCGCGAGGTCGCCTGGCTGTTCCGGCACACGCTGACGGGCTCGCTTGGCGACCCGCCGCCGTCCGCGACGCGCCGCCGGACCTGGGGCGCCGGCGAGATCGAGCCGCTGGTACGAGGGCGCAGGTCCACAACGGCCGCACGATGCTGCGGCTCGAGCAGCCGTCCAGGGCGACTCGTGGGCGGCGTTCCTGTCGTTCGCCCGCTTCCCCGACCTCATGGCGTTCCCCGACGGCGAGCCGTGGCTGCACTTCGCCGACTCGCTGCCGTTCCCGGTCGAGGTCTCGTCGCGGATGCGGCTGATCCCGCCGGTCAAGGCGTCAGCAAGGACGTGTCGCGGCGGCTCGCGCACGCCCGCGACATGGACGCGCACATCCGCGAGGCGGGCGCGGAGGCGCCGATCGCGCTGGCCGAGCAGATCGACGCCGCCCGCATGCTCGAGCACGGCATCACCAAGGAGCGGCTGCCCTTCGTCTACGGCTGGCACCGGCTGATCGTGACCGCGCCGACCGAGGAGCTGTGCGTGCAGCCGGGTCGAGGCGGTCATCGAGCACTACCGCGACATCGGCATCGACCTGGTCAACTCCACCGGCGACCAGTTCTCGCTGTTCTGTCGAGTCGCTGCCGGGGGAGAAGGTGCGGCGTCAACGCCTACGTGCAGCGGCAGCCGCTGTACACGATCGCCGGCGGGATGCCGACCGCCACCGTGGACCTCGGCGACCGGATGGCCGAGGGCAACGCCGGCTGGATCGGCCCGTACATCGGGGAGACGCTGGGCCGGGCCCGCTCGGTCGTGCACTTCGACCCGCTGCTGGCCGCGGCGCGCAACCGGCCCACGGCGGTCGCGATCACCGGCGAGCCGGGCGGCGGCAAGACCACGCTGGCGCATGCTGCTGATCTACCAGCTGGCGCTGCGCGGCGTGACGATCGCGGTCATCGACCCGAAGGGCGACGCCGAGTCGCTGGTGGAGTTCCTGGCAAGACCGGCCGCAAGGCCCGGGTACTGCCGCTGTCGTCGGCCGCGGCCGGGCTGCTCGACCCGTTCTCGTTCGGCGACGACCTGGCGGCGAAGCGGACGATGGCGACCGAGACGCTGCGCCTGCTGCTGCCGCGGATGAGCGAGGAACGCGAGTCGGCGATGATCCAGGCGGTCGGCGCGGTGGCCAGCGCGAGCCGCGCCCTAGCCTGGGCAAGGTCGTCGACGCATGCTGGAGGAGTCCGACGACCCGGCGTGGAAGAACCTGGGCGCGGTGCTGCGCTCGATGTCCGAGATGCGCCTGGCCCGGCTGTGCTTCGCGCCGTCCGGCGGACGAGCAGATCGACACCGAGGGCTGGACGACGGTCTTCACCCTCGGCGGGCTGACCCTGCCCGACATCACCACCGGCCGGGAGGACTACTCCTACGAGCAGCGGCTGTCGGTGGCGCTGCTCTACCTGGTTTCCCAGTTCGCCCGGCGGCTGATGAACACCATCGACCGCACCGCGCCGAAGGCGATCTTCCTCGACGAGGCGTGGGCGATCACCTCGACCCCGGAAGGGCGCCAAGCTCGTTCCCGAGGTGTCCCGAATGGGCCGGTCGCGCAACACGGCGCTGGTCCTCGTCTCGCAGAACGCCGGTGACCTGCTGAACGAGCAGGTGACCAACTGCATTTCCAGTGTTTTCGCGTTCCGCTCGTCGGAACGTTCCGAGGTCGCGAACGTCTTGTCGCTCCTTGGAGTAGAGCCGTCCGAGGAGCACAAGGCGAACCTTCGTGCCCTCGGCAACGGTGAGTGCATCTTCCGTGACCTCGACGACCGCGCGGGCCGCATCGGCGTCGATCTCGTATCCGAAGAACTACGGGACTGGATCGATACAAACCCGACACGAGCCCGTCGGCCACAGCCGGCGGCAACCTCCCAGTAACCGCCGAATACAGGAGCCTCCCGAGATGGCTGAACCTCATTCGCGAGCCGGTCGACCGCGGAAGCGACGGCGCCCGGCCCGTGCCCTGCTGCTGCTCGGTGCGATCGCCCTGATCGTGCTCAGCGGGCTGTTCACGGCGCGCTCGGCATCCGCCGCGCCCGTCGCCAAGTCGGCGCCCGCCGCGCGGCCGCCCCGCCGCGCGGCCCCCGCCGCGCCGGCCAGCCGCCGCGCCGGCCAAGACCGCCGCGCCGGCCGAGACCACCGCCTACCTGGCCACCAACCAGCTCAACGCGATGGTCGGCCAGTCGAGGACCGCCGCCGGCGTCTGCAACGTGCCGGGCATCGGCGACATCGGCGGCCTGGTCGGCCTTTGCCAGGCAGGTTCAGGCACGCTTGGCAACCTGAACAACATCTGTACCTCGGGCGCGCCGGCCCCGGAGCTGGCCAGCTCGGGCATCGACTCGATGGTCAGCGTGCCGGGCGGCCAGACCACGGGGAAGACGCTCTACGACAACTACGGCATGGCCGGGCAGTACTGGGCGGCCACCGGGCTGAACTGCTCGCAGATTTCCTCCCAGATCGGCAACAACGTCGCCGGCATGGTCTTCGACATGGCCAAGTCGCTCGACCGGGTCACGATCACCGTCTACCAGTCGGCGGCCGGCGCCAACATCCTGTCCTGGCTGAGCGGCTCGGTGAACCGGCTGATCACCGCGCTCGGCAACGCCATCTACTTCCCCTTCCTCGCGCCCGTGGTGATCATCGGCGCGATCTGGCTGGCCTGGCAGGGGCTGGTGCGCAAGCGGGCCACCCGGACCTTCGAGGGCACGATCTGGATGGTCATCGCCTGCGCCGCCGCGGTCTGGCTGATCGGCCGCCCGGCCGACTTCACCAACGTCGGCACGACCGTCTCCAACGGCGTCACGTCGGTGCTGAACACCGCGTTCGCCAAGCTGCCCGCCACCTCCGGCAGCAACTGCCTGCCCGTCGGCAACAACGACCCGCAGTCCGTCAACGGGAACTTCTCGTTCAGCTCGGGCAGCGGCCTGGTGGACCAGAACGCCAACGAGCTGTGGACGGTGCTGGTCTGCAAGCCGTGGCTGGATGGCGAGCTAGGCACGTCGGTGTACGCCGTGCCCGGGACGACGCAGCCGCAGACCGTGGTCAACCAGTACGGAAGGCAGCTCCTGTTCGCCCAGGCGGTCGCGACCAACGAGCAGCCGACCGCCGCGGTGGTCAACTTCAAGCAGATGACCTACAACGGCATCGCGGCGAACCTCAAGCAGTCCAATCCCTCGGTGTACTCGCTATTCCAGGGTGATCAGTGGACGACACGCCTGGAGATCGGGTTCTCCGCGCTGTTCGCCGCGGTCGCGGCCGGGATGCTGGTGCTGCTGATCGCGCTGACCCTGATCACCCTGAAACTCGGGTTCCTGCTGCTATTGGTGGCAGGGCCGTTGTTCCTGATCGTCGGCATCCATCCAGGCTTCGGCCGGGTGGTCGCGGTCCGCTGGTTCGAGATGCTCGTCGGCGTGCTGATGAAACAGGTCGCGGTGGCGCTGACCCTCAGCGTCCTGCTCTACTGTTACTCGCTGATCATGGGAACCACCGACCAGGCACTTCCCTGGGCGCTCAAGATCATGATGATCGCGCTGGTCACCGTGGCCGTGTTCATCTACCGTCGGCCGTTCCAGCACCTGTTCTCCTCGGTCGGCTACGGCATGCTCGGCGCGGACGAGCGCGCCCAGGTGAGCTGGCGCGAATCCACCTTCGGCTTCCGCCGGATGACCGCGAACGCGGCAGGCGTCGTGTCCCCGAGCGTGGCCGCCCGGGCCGCGGGCCGCTGGTCTCGGCGCGCCGGGCCGGCCTCCGGCGCGGGCGACGGTGCGGCGGACGGCGGCGGCGGCACCATCCACGAGGGCATGTCGGTGGGCCCGGCCGCGGACAGCCACGTCACCTCACGGCAGTGGCCGGATGCGGGCGTCGGCACCGGGAGCCGCTCGGCTCCGCCGCTGCCGCTGTCCAACGGCCGGCCGACGGTGAACACCGGGGCCCCGTCGGCGGGCTGGGCCCGCAGCGGCGCCACCGGGACGGGCACCGGGGCGCGCGGATCGGCCCCCCGGCCGCCGGCCCGGCAGGGCACGACACCGCCGCCGGTGCGGCAAAGCGGCCCGCCGCCGGTGCGCCAGGGCAGCCCGCCGCCCGCCGCGTCCCGGCCCAAGGCCGCAAGCACGTGGCCGACTGGTGCGACGCGCCCCCGTTCATCTGACTCATCTCAGCCAGCGGGCGGGGGAGCGGCACAGCCAGCCGCGCCCTTCTGGGCCCGGTCGCGTCGCCGGTCCAAGTGACGGGGGCTAGCCATGGACCTAACCCCCGGCCAGCAGCGGCTGGTCTTCGTTGTCGTCGTGCTCGCACTCGCCGGGCTCGGCATCTACCTGGTCTCCAGCCGTGGCTCGGGCGGCGGCCCGTCCGCCGCCCCGAGCCCGAGGGCGAGCACCGCCGCGCCCGCCCCGGGCGCGACGGACGGCGGCGTCCCGCCGCCCAGCTTCGCGCCTCCCACCCCGGTCTCGACCGCGGGCGGCGCGGAGATCTACCAGTGGCTGCCGTTCACCGCGGCGGACCTCACCGCGGCCAGCAAGACCACGCTGTCCTTCGCCGCGAACTACGCCACCTGGAGCTACACCGAGGACAAGGCCGCCTACGGCGCCAAGCTGGGCGGCCTGGTCACCCCGCACGAGCTGGCGTCCCTGGAGAACACCTACATGACGCCCGGTGTGGCCAGCGCGCGGACCGGCGGACAAGCAGGTCTCCACGGGTAAGGGGACGATCGACTCGATCACCGCGTTCGGCGCCGGCCCGGCGATCACGTTCACGGTCACCATCGCCCAACAGGTCACCGCCGCCGGCCAGCCGCCCCAGACGACGAACGACCAGTACGCCGTCACGGTCGCCACGGCCGGCGCCGGCTGGCAAGTGAACGACATCGAGCTCGCCAACGTGGGCAACAATTGAGCCCTCTTTTTACGCGGGATGAGCTCATGAAATTCTTCGTGCTAGGTGTAAAAAAGAGGACTCATTGAACAGGCGCGCGATAGGGCCGATCATTATCGGCCTCATGGTCATGGCGCTGCTCGGGTTCCTGATCGTCCCGATGCTCGTTGTCGGCGGCGCGGCCATGTTGTTCGCCGGCGGGTCCGGCGCCAGCTGCTCGTCCGTGCCTGCCAGCGTGGCGCAGCCCCCGGTGTCCGCCGAGGCCGCCAACTCGGTTCCGGCCGACTACCTCAAGTGGTTCCGCAAGGTCGGCCTGCAGTACAACGTGCCGTGGACGGTGCTGGCCGGCATCGCGAAGGTTGAGAGCAACGACGGGCGGACCACGCTGCCCGGCGTGCACAGCGCGTCGAACGCGTTCGGCGCGGCCGGGCCGATGCAGATCGGCATCGGCGGCGCGTCCGGCAACCAGTGGGGCGGCGCGGCGATCCACCCGGCGTCCGCGGTGGTCAACGGCGTAGCGACCGATGAGGACGGAAACGGGACCGCTAGCGTGTACGACCCGGCCGACGCGATCGCGGGCGCGGCCAAGTACCTCGTCGCGCACGGCGAGCAGCAAAGCGTCCCCACGGCGATCTTCGCCTACAACCACGCCAACTGGTACGTCGAGGAGGTGCTCACCTGGTCATCCACGTACGCGGAGGGCGGGTTCACCGTCGCTCAGGTCAACCAGGCCGGCACCGGGGCGGTCGTGGCGGGCGCCAACGGGCAGCAGTCGTGCACCGAGGACAACCAGCTAGCCTCGTTCACCGCGCCGAACGCGATCGTCAGCAACGCCGTCAACTACGCCGAGCAGCAGCTCGGCAAGCCGTACCTGTTCGGCGGCACCGGGCCGGACGCGTTCGACTGCTCGGGGCTGGTCATGATGGCCTACAAGTCGGCCGGGGTGAACATCGCCCGGACCTCGCAGGAGCAGTGGACCACGCTCCCGCACGTCCCCGCGGCCAAGGTGGTCCCCGGTGACCTGGTGTTCTTCGCCGGGTCCGACGGCACGCCCAAGGCGCCGGGCCACGTCGGCCTGGTGATCGGCAAGAACACGATGATCGAGGCGTACGCGGCGGGCACCCCGGTCCGTATCTCCACGTTCGGCACGGCCCAGTCGCCGCCCGGACTCACGAAGGTGGTGGGATTCGCCCAGCCGTGGCCGGATAAGGGCGGGAAAACGCCAGCTTCAGGGTGAAATTCGTCCACCGTCGCCTAGATGGCGTGCCTGGCCGCCGCTGCGGCGCAGCGAGCGGCCGCGCTGGCGGGGCTCCGGCAGGGACCTGGACAGCTCCTCGGGCAGCTGGAGCAGCGGGTTGGCCGTGCTCGCCACCACGTCCTGCGCCAGGTCGGTGACCCGGGTGCCGCGGGACCGCGACGCCTTGCGCAGCAAGTCGAACGCCTCGCGCGGGCGGAGCCGGTGCCGCTCGGCGAGCACGCCGATCGCCTGCTCGACCCGGACCCGGGAGGCAAGCGCGTGCTCGAGCTGGGCCACGGTGACGGCCAGCCGCTGGGCCTCCCCGGCCTCGCCCGACCGGTCGGCGATGCCCGGCGCGCCGCTCACGGACGGGTATTCGGTGCGGCCCGGAGTGGTTCGCCCGCGGCGAGGGTGCGGACGGCTCCTTCCGGTGCGGGGCACCGGAGTCGTCGACCGCCTCCATGACCCTGGTGTCGTCGTTGTCGGCCTGGTCGGCAGCGAACAGGTCGGCCAGCACCATGGCGCTGGTCAGGTCAGACACGTTCTCTTCGCCGACAACCCAGCCGTGCTCTGCCTTCCGCACGACCACGTCGTCGTGCTCGCTGACACCCTGCGGTCCCTTAACGCTCATACTCCCCCGCCTCCCCTTACCCAGCAACTTCGGGGCACCGCTAACACTACCTGCTGTAACGGCGCAGCCCGGAAATTTCATTCGGCAGTGTGTTTCAGCCGGTCGGCCGGCCGCCGGCCGGAGTTCCCGGGCGCTACCTGCCGGGCCGAGCGGGAGGCCCTGGGTCAGCTAGCGGGCGTGCCGGCCAGCTCGGCCAGCTTCTTCTGCACCTGGGCTCGCTGACGGGTTACACATCGTGGAGCCGTCGGCGAACAGCATCGTCGGCACGGTCTGGTTGCCGCCGTTGACGCTCTCCACGAACTTCGCCGATTCCGGGTCCCGCTCGATGTCGACCTCGGTGACCTCCACGCCCGCCTTGGCCGAGCTGCCGCTTCAGGTTCTTGCAGAAGCCGCACCAGGTGGTCGTGTACATGGTCAGCGGCACGGGGGCCTCCTTGTTGTCTCCGGACCTGGCCGCCTGCCGGGCCGGGTCTTCGGTGCGTGTGCAACAACTTTTCCCGCGCGCTCCTTCCCGCCCGGGGCCGCGGCCGTTTCCGGTCTTCCGGCGCGCGGGCGCGGGCCGGACGGTGGGGTCAGGCGCCGCATGCGGGCGGCCGATGCGGCACCATAGGACGGATGGACGCCGACGACCTGCTCGACCGCGCTCGACCCCGAGCAGCGCGCGGTCGCGCTCGCCAGCCGGGGACCGGTCTGCGTGCTGGCCGGCGCGGGAACGGGGAAGACCCGGGCGATCACCCACCGCATCGCCTACGCGGTCGCCACGGGCGTGGTCAACCCGGCGCACGTGCTCGCGCTGACCTTCACCGTCCGGGCCGCCGGCGAGCTGCGGGGCCGGCTGCGCGCCCTGGGGGGCGGTACCGAGGCGGTGCGCGCGGCCACGTTCCACTCGGCGGCGCTGCGCCAGCTCACCTACTTCTGGCCGCGGGTGATCGGCGGGCGCCCGCCGCGCCTGGTGGAGTCCAAGCTGCCGCTGCTGCGGGAGGCGGCCGCCAGTCTGGGCCTGCGCACCGACGGCGCCTCGCTGTTCGACGCGGTCACCGAGATCGAGTGGGCCAAGGTCTGCCAGATCCACCCCGAGTCCTACGTGTTCGCGGCGACGGAGGCCGGGCGGGCGCCGTCGGCGGGCGTCGAGGACATCGGCCGGCTGTACGCCGCCTACGAGGCGATCCGCCGGGACCGGCAGCTGATCGACTTCGAGTCGGTGCTGGAGCTGACCGCGGCCATCCTGCTGACCGAGCCCGCCGCCGCCCGCGAGGTGCACGCCGCGTTCACCTACTTCACCGTCGACGAGTACCAGGACGTCAACCCGCTGCAGAAGCTGCTGCTCGACGCCTGGCTCGGCGGCCGCGATGAGCTGTGCGTGGTCGGCGACCCCCGGCAGACCATCTACTCGTTCACCGGCGCCACGTCGCGAGTACCTGCGGTCGTTCGCGGCCGACTACCCGAGCGCCGAAATGGTCCGGCTGGTCCGCGACTACCGGTCCACCCCGCAGGTGGTGGCGGTGGCGAACCGGCTGGCCGCGGCGCGGGTCGCCGGAGCGCCGGCGGAGCTGGGCGGCGCAGCGGCCTGCGCGCAGCGGCCGGCCGGAGCCGGCGGTGACCCGGTACGCCGACGACGAGGCCGAGGCGGCCGGCGTGGCCGCCAGGATCGCGGCGCTGGTCTCCGGCGGCGTCCCGCCGAACGAGGTCGCGGTCCTGGTCCGGATGAACGCGCAGTTCGAGCGGTTCGAGCGGGCACTGGCCGAGGCCGGGGTGCCGTACGTGGTGCGCGGGGGCGAGCGCTTCTACGAGCGGCCCGAGGTGCGCCAGGCCCTGGTCCTGCTGCGCGGCGCCGCCCGGGCGGCGGGCGCGGGAACCGACGCAACCGGGCTGCCCGGCGAGCTGCCCGCCGCCGTCCGGCACGTCCTGGCCTCGGCCGGGCTCACCGCCACGCCGCCTGCGGCCCGCGGGGCGGTCCGTGAGCGCTGGGAGTCGCTGGCGGCGATCGCCGGGCTGGCCGACCAGCTGGCCGGGGCCCGGCCCGCGGCCACGCTGGCCGAATTCGCCGCCGAGCTGGCCGAGCGGGCCGAGGCCGGGCACGCCCCGACCGCGGCCGCGGTGACCCTGGCCACGATGCACGCCGCCAAGGGGCTGGAGTGGGACGCGGTGCTCTTGCCGGGGCTGACAGAGGGCATAATGCCGATCGTGCACGCGCGAACGGCCGAGGCGGTCGAGGAGGAGCGGCGGCTGCTGTACGTCGCCGTCACCCGGGCCCGCGTCCACCTCGCGCTGTCCTGGGCGCCCGCGCGGACGCCGGGCACGGCGGCGTCCCGCCAGCGGTCCCGGTTCCTGGCCGGCGCCGAGGCCTCCGCCGCCTGGGGCGCCGGTGAGCCACTCGATCGACAAGCTGCTCGACCTGCTCGACCTGGAGCAGATCGAGGTCAACATCTTCCGCGGCCGGTCGCCGGACGAGGCCGTCCAGCGGGTGTTCGGCGGCCAGGTGGCCGGCCAGGCGCTGGTCGCCGCCGGGCGGACGGTGCCGGCCGACCGGCCGGTGCACTCGCTGCACGCCTACTTCATCCGGCCCGGCGACCCGGCCGTCCCGCTGGTCTACACGGTGGACCGGGTGCGGGACGGGCGCTCGTTCACCACCCGCCGGGTGACCGCGATCCAGCACGGCAAGCCGATCTTCACGCTGTCGGCGTCGTTTCACCGCGCCGAGCCCGGCCTGGAGCACGCGGTGCCGATGCCGGACGCGCCGCCGCCGCAGGAGCTGCGGCCGAACGCCGAGCGGCTGCTCGCGCTGACCGGCGGGCCGCTGCCCGCGCACTTCCGCGACAACCCGATCGACCTGCGCTCGGTCGGCCCGATGTCGATCGAGCTGGCCCGCGACCCGTCGCTGCGCGCGGCCGGCGACCACAGCAACCTGGTCTGGGTCCGCGTCACCGAGGACCTGCCGGACGACCCGCTGCTGCACGTGTGCCTGATGACCTACGTCTCGGACCTCACGCTGCTGGAGACCGTGCTGCTCGACCACGGGCTGAGCTGGACGGAGGGGCAGATCGCCGCGGCCAGCCTGGATCACGCGATGTGGTTCCACCGCCCGTTCCGCGCCGACCAGTGGCTGCTGTACGCCCAGGAGAGCCCGGTCGCGGCCGGCGCCCGCGGCCTGGTCCGCGGCCAGGTGTTCACCGCCGCGGGCGACCTCGTCGTCTCGGTCATGCAGGAGGGCCTCATCCGGATCACTCGAGCCGCCCCGTAGACTAGCTTCTCGGCACCGTCCGGCGGCGGCGAACATTTTCCGTCACAAGTACGAGTTCGCAGGTCAAAAATGTGTTGCCGTGCCGTGGAGCCTTCCGTAGGCTATGCGTCATGTCCGTCAGCCAGAGCAAGTCAGACACCGGGAAGGAGGCGCCGACCGTGGAAATCTACACGCCTCACGTTGCGGCGGTTAACCGTTCGGAAGCCGCGTTCCTTGGTGTGCGCTCGGAGCGGGCGAGCCTTGTCAACGCGGGGATGAACCATGCCCGCACGCTGAATTCCGCTCCTGGTCGCCGGCCTGCTGGATGCGCGCTGCGGCGCGTTCCGGCCTGCCCCGGCCTGCCGACGATGCAGCTCGTGCCGATGGCTGCCGTGCTGCCGGTCGTCAACCACGCCCGTAAGCAGACCAACGTTCACAAGACCCGTATCAGCGCCGGTCGTTACGGCGCTATGGGTCCGCATCCTGAACGGGAACCAGCCTAAAAGGCTGGCCAAGCTCCCCGAAGGCCGCGGACCCGCACACAGGGTCCGCGGCCCGATTTGTTTCCAGGCCCGGTCCCAACCGACCGACCAGCAAAACGGAGCCTCCTCAGCCGGACGACGACGGCCTCACCAGGTCGCGGCGCTCCGCGACTGGCGGGGTTCGAGGACCAGCAAAGCGAGAGGGGATGGCACCGATGCAGTGGCCCGATGCCTCATTCGAGGCGGTCGCCGTTATCGAGCCGTACGTCGACAACGACGCCGCGCAGCCCGCGGCGGTGAGCGGGATCGCGGCGCTCTTCAGCCTGGCCGATGTCCCGGCCGGGACTCGACCTGCCGTGCACGGACGACCCGGAGCTGTTCTTCGCCGAGGCGCCGTCGGACGTCGAGGCGGCGAAGGCGCTCTGCCAGGGCTGCCGGATCCAGGCCGCCTGCCTGGAGGGCGCGCTTGACCGGCGCGAGCCGTGGGGCGTCTGGGGCGGGGAGCTGCTGCTGCGCGGAACGGTCGTGCCGCGCAAGCGGCCGCGTGGCCGTCCCCGCAAGGCCGATGCCGAGCTGGCCAAGTCCGATGAACAGGCCGCTTAGCCCGAGTCAGTACTCCGTACCCGCAACTCACATCTCCAACGCGGCGCGCCAGCGGCCACGCTTGACCTTCCCCCGCCGGGGGGCCGCAGCCTGGCACCTGGCGAGCTGGTACGCCGCACGATCACCGGTCGCCCACGACGCGGCCGGCCCGGATGAGCACAGGAAACGCACACAACGCGAGGTAATCAGAAATGCACGTCGGGGAATTCCTCATCAAAGAACGACATCAAGAGCGCCTCAGGCAGGCGCAGGAGGAGCGGGCTGCCCACCAGGTAATCGAGCTCCGCAGGCTGGAGCGGCGGTCCGAGCGCGCCGAGCGCGAGTTGCTAGCGGCGTGGCAGCGCGTCGAGCAGCTCCGCTCGACGTTCGGGCCGGTCAGCTAGCAGCCGCGGGCACGCCCGCCCACCAGTCACGCACAGTGAACCCGGCGATGCCACGGGGGCATCGCCGGGTTCGCGCTTTTAGGCCAGCACCGTTTCAGGCCAGCGCCGACGGCGCGGGGTCAGCGTAGCCGGGCACCCACCGGACCACCTCGGCGCGGAACGGCCCCTCGCACTCGAGCTGGCACAGCACGCCGATCCCGGCGGTGGAAACCCGGTGGATCAGCACGTAGGACGGCGGCAGGTTGAACTTGCGGGCGATGTTGCCGAGGCGCTCAGGTCGGTGACCCGCCCGGCCTCCTGGCGCATCCACTCCCGGCTGAACTTGAACGTCTCCACCGCCGACGGCTCCGCCAGCGGCGCCAGGAACGCCCGCAGCGCGTCCAGGTCGACCGCGATGCCCGGTCGCAGGAAGTTGTCCGCCCGCAGCTCCCGCTCGACCTCCGCGATGTCCGGGTCGGGGTCGTGCATGATCCGCAGCAGCCGCCCGAAGACGGGCGGCAGCCCGTCGGGCAGCCGGTCGACCGCGCCGAAGTCGAGCACGCCCAGCCGCCCGTCGGCCAGCAGCCGGAAGTTGCCCGGGTGCGGGTCGGCGTGCAGCAGCCCGGCCCGGGCCGGGCCGGAGAACAGGAACCTGGTCAGCAGGATGCCCGCCCGGTCGCGCTCGGCCGGGGAGCCGTCGCTGATGATCCTGGACAGCGGTGTCCCGTCCATCCACTCGGTCACCAGCACGTGGTCGGTGTCCAGCGACCACCCCGGGCACGTAGATGTCCGGGTCGCCCGGCGTAGGCGGCCGCGAACGCGCGCTGCGCGGCGGCCTCCAGGTGGTAGTCGAGTTCCTCGGCCACCCGGTCGCGCAGCTCGTCCAGCATCGGCTTGACGTCGAGACCGGGCATGAGCACCCCGAACAGCCGCCCCATCCTGGCGAGCTGGGTGAAGTCGTTGAGCAGCGCCTTCCCGGCGCCCGGGTACTGGATCTTGACCGCGACCGCCCGGCCGTCGCCCCAGACCGCCCGGTGCACCTGGCCGATCGACGCGGCGGCGGCCGGGCGTGTCGTCGAAGGACGCGAACGACGCGCGCCAGTCCTGCCCGAGGTCGGCGGCCAGCACCCGGTGCACGGTCGCGGCCGGCAGCGGCGGCGCCGACTCCTGCAGCCTGGTCAGCGTCGCCCGGTACGGCCCGGCCAGCTCAGGCGGCAGCGCCGCCTCGAAGATCGACAGGGCCTGGCCGATCTTCATCGCCCCGCCCTTGAGCTCGCCGAGCACCCGGAAGACCTGGTCGGCGGTGCGCTGCTGTATTTCCTGCGCGACGAGTCTCGGCCGACCGGCCGCCGATCCGCTTGCCGATCCCGAGCGCGGTCCGGCCGGCGAACCCGAGGGGCAGCCCGGCGAGCTTGGCGGACCGGTTCACCGTGCCGCGCGGCACGTCGTCGCGTCCGCCCGGGGGGACCCGGCTGACCTCGTCACTGTCCGCCAATGCGAAACCCCTTATAAAGAACGGGCGCGTGGTCCCAGCCTAGGCGCCAGGGAACACCGCCTCACGCGGCGCAACCCGATCCGCGAGCCTGCTGACCGACTGCCAGTTATGCCCGTTACATGGTTAATGCCGGGAACGCTCCGGGTGTTCCGCGCCCGGGAAAGTCAGTGGGCCACGTCACGCTGTCGGCATGAGACCAGCGCTGAAAGCCGGGCTGCTGCCGCTGTGGCGGGAAGCGGGCACGCTCCAGATCGGTGTCGACCCGCGCCGCGCCCGCGCGCTGACCGGGCTAGGCAAGGCGGCGGCCCTGGTGAGCCTGCTTGACGGGTCGCGGGACACCGCCGAGGTAGTGCGGGCCGCCGCGGCGTACGGCGCCGGCCCGGAGGTCGTGTACCGGGTCATCGGCCTGCTCGCCGCGGCGGGCCTGCTCGACGACTTCCCCTCCAGCCTGCGGGCCTGCCTGCCGGACTACCTGCGGGCCAGGATCGGCCCCGACCTGGCCTGTGCCGCCCTCGCCTACGGGCACGCCGACGGCGGCGCGGCTGTGCTGGCCCGGCGCCGGTCGACCTTCACCCGGGTCTACGGCGCGGGGCGGGTGGGCGCCAGCGTGGCCACGTTCCTCGCCGCCTCCGGGGTCGGCTGGGTGAGCAGCGCCGACAGCGCGATTGCCGAGGCGGCGGACGTCGCGCCCGCGGGCTTCGGCGCCGTGGACGTGGGCCACGGCCGGGCCGCCGGGGTCGCCCGGGCGGTGCGCCGGGTGGCACCCGAGGTGCGCACCGCGGACGACGCCGGGCGGCTGCCCGACCTGGTGGTGCTGGCCGGTCGGCCCGACCCGGTGCTGCTGGCGGCGCTGACCCGTGACCGGGTGCCGCACCTGGTGGTCCACGCGGACGAGGCCATCGGGGTGGTGGGGCCGTTCGCGGTGCCCGGGCGGTCGGCCTGCCCGCGCTGCGTCGACCTGAGCAAGGCGGCGCGCGACCCGGCGTGGCCGAGGATCCTGTCCCAGGTCAGCGACCTGACCGGGGCGCCGGCCGTGGCGCGGGCGTGTGACACGGTGCTCGCCGCCGCGACCGCGGCGCTGGCCGCGGGCCAGGCGCTCGCGTTCATCGACGCGGCCGCTGAGCCGGCCGCGCTCGGCGCGACCCTTGAGGTCGTCCTGCCCGACTGGCAGTGGCAGCGGCGCCCCTGGCCCGCCCACCCGGCCTGCCACTGCGGCGCGGCGTCGGCCGACGCCCGCCCCGGCGGCAATTCGGTGGACCTGAAAGGCCGGGGGCGGGAAAGGTGACGAGTCCGACCGAGTCGGGAGCGGCGTTAGCTCGCGCTCGGCTCGCCTTTGTCGCCTTGGCCGCTGTCGCCGGGCTGTCCGCTGTCGCCGGGCTGTCCGTCCTTGCCCGGCTGGCCGCCCTCGGGGCCCGATTCGGCTTCGAGGCCGGAGAGGTCCAGGTCGGCCGGGTCGGAGGCGCGCACGAACGCGTCCGGGTCGGCCAGGTCCTCCGCCGTCGGCAGCAGGTCGGGGTGCGACCACAGCGCGTCCCTGCCCTCGGTGCCGCGCGCCCGCGCCAGCCCGGTCCACAGCGCCGTCGCCTCGCGCAGCATCCGCGGGCGCAGTTCGAGGCCGACCAGGGTGGCGAAGGTGCGCTCCGCCGGGCCGCCGGACGCCCGGCGGCGCCGAATCGCCTCGGCCAGCGCGGCGGCGTGCACCAGGCGCTGGTCGGCGGCGGCGGAGACGACCGTGGCCACCCAGCCTTCGACGAGCGCGAGCGCCGTCTCCAGGCGGGCCAGCGCGACCTTCTGCTGCGGCGTGTCCTCCGGGTGGAACAGCGCCTCGCCGGACAGGGCCTCGCGCAGCGCCTGCTCCGGGTTGGTCATGTCCAGCTCGGGCAGGGCGTCCCGCAGCCGGCCCATGTCCACCGAGATGCCGGCCGCGTACTGCTCGACCGCGCCGAGCAGGTGCTGGCGCAGCCACGGCACGTGGCCGAAGAGCCGGTGGTGCGCCGCCTCGCGCAGCGCGAGGAACAGCCGTACCTCGCTGATATCGACCGACAGGCCCTCACCGAACCTGGTGACACCGGCCGGGAGCAGCGCCGCCGTCCCGGCCGGGGCAAGCGGCAGGCCGATGTCGGTGGAGCTGGCCATGTCGCCGGCCAGCTCGCCGATCGCGGTGCCGATCTGGCCGCCGAGCATCGCCCCGCCGAGCTGGCGCAGCATCGGCGCGAACGCGCTGAACCCGCCCATGCCGGACAGCATGGCCCGCATCTCAGGCGGCACGTCGGCGTCGTCCAGCTGGGCCGGGTCGATGGTCATCATCGAGCCCATCGCGTCGACCGCCTTGGCGGCGATCGGCTCGCACAGCGACGACCAGACCGGGAAGGTGGCCTCCAGCCACTCCGACTGCGACCACGCCTCGATCTTGCTGATGCCGGACGGGAAGGCGGTGACGTCATCGAGCCACAGGTCGGCGAGGCGCACGGCATCCGTCACGGCGGCCCGCTCGTTGGCGAGCACGCTCGGGTCGCCCTTGGCCGCGATCGCGTGCCTGGCCAGGTTCTTCGCCAGCTCCCAGTTGACCGGGCCGCCGCTGTAGGAGAGCAGGTCGGCGAACTGGCGCAGGGCGTCAGCGAACTGGTTCGGGTTGCCGCCCCCGGCCCCGCCGGGGCCTCCCGGCGCCCCGAAGCCGAAGCCCAACGGTCCCTGGCCGCCGGGTCCCTGGCCTCCGGGTCCCTGGCCGCCGGACCTCGGGTCGTCGTCGCCGGGCCGCCCGGGCGGCCCGAAGCCGAAGGGAGGACGCTCAGCCACGATGCACCCCCTTCGCTCTCAGATGGTCGGGCAGGATAGAAGGGTCACAATAGCCACGCTATTCGGGAGTAGCCGACTTTGAGAAACGGCAGACGGCAGGTTCGCCCTGAGCGCAGCGTTCGCCGTGAGCGTAGCACCGCCGGACAGCCTCCGGTGGTGGCGGTCACCGGTGCGGCGCGCGGGGTTGGTCACGCCCTCGTGGTCCGGCTGGCGGGGTCGGCGAGCGTCGGCCGCGTCGTCGCGATCGACGACCACCGGGGCGACGCGGCCGGGGTGACCTGGCGGGTCGCGGATGTGCGCGACCCGGCGCTGGCCGGGCGGCTGTCCGGGGTGGACGTGGTGGTGCACACCGACGTGGACGCGTCGGCCGACGGCGATCCCCGGCAGCGGCGCGCGCGCAATGTGCGCGGCGCGCAGACCGTGCTGACCGCCGCGGCGGCCGAGCGGGTCGGCCGGGTCGTGCTGGTGACCAGCGCGATGGTGTACGGCGCGCGCCCCGACAACCCGGTGCCGCTGCCCGAGGACGCGCCGCTGCTCGCCGACTCCGGCGGCAGCCTGGCCGGGGACCTGCTGGAGATCGAGGAGCTGGCCCGGCGCTCCCGCCGGGTCAACCTGGCCACCTCGGTGACCGTGGTGCGCCCGGCGGCGCTGGTCGGTGACCGGGTGGACACGCTGCTGACCAGGCATTTCGAGGCGCCTCGGCTGCTGGTGGTGCGCGGCTGCGCGCCGCGCTGGCAGTTCTGCCACGTCGATGACCTGGCGGCGGCGCTCGAACTCGCCGTCACCGGCGCGGTGCCCGGCGACTTCGCGGTCGGCTGTGACGGGTCGCTGTCGGCCGCCGAGGTCGAGTCGCTGAGCGGGCTGAAGTCGGTCGAGCTGCCGGCCAGGCTGACCTTCAGCGCGGCCCAGCGGCTGCACCGGCTCGGCCTGACGCCGGCGCCGTCGGCCGAGCTGCGCTACGTGGTCTACCCGTGGGTGGTGGAGTGCGCGGCGCTGCGCGCGGCGGGCTGGCGGCCGTCGTTCTCCAACACCGAGGCGCTGCAGGTGCTGCTGGCGGGCCGCGGCGGGCACCACGCGGTCGTCGGGCGCCGCATAGCGCGCAAGGACGCGGCCATTACCGCGGCGGGCGCGGCCGGGACCGCGGCTGCCGTCATCGGCGCGGCCGCGGTCGTCCGTCACGCTCGCAAGAAGGGCAAGGCCTGAGCCGGCCGCCGCTGAGGCCGCACACAGCTAGCTGTCAGGGTGTGGTCAGGAAAAAGGTATTTCGTTGTGTGACGCACTCTGTCGTAGTCCAGCTCATTTGCTGAAAATGCGCTACGAATCGCTGAATGGGTCCGCGTGACACGACAGGGTGCGCTATGGGCGGCCTGTGGTGGGGCCAGTTTTTCATGTGGGGCTTCTTCGGCGGTGGGAGTGGGAATTTTGACAGAGGTAACCGAGAGCGATGATTTCATCGCTTACCGCGAAATAGGCCGAGGGATCGCGATTCTCCCCAGCGTCAGCGTCGTCATTCCGGCGCGGAACGAGGAGCGCAACCTGGAGCACGTTTTCGGCACGATCCCAGCGTGGGTCGATGAGATCGTGCTTGTGGATGGGCATTCGACGGACGGCACCATCGCGACCGCGCGCCGCCTGCATCCCGCGGTCCGTGTCGTGCACCAGCTCGGCCGGGGCAAGGGGGACGCGCTGCAGGCGGGATTCGCGGCAGCCAAAGGCGAAATTATCGTCATGATGGACGCGGACGGCTCGACCGACGGCGGCGAAATCCCGCGATTTGTCGCGGCGCTGACCGCCGGCGCTGACTTCGCTAAAGGGTCGCGATTTGCCAGCGGCGGCGGCAGTGCCGACATCACTTTTCTCCGCAGCCTCGGCAATAAGTTCCTGAGTGGCATCGTTAACGGATTTTTCGGCACGCGGTACACCGATCTGTGCTACGGCTATAACGCGGTTTGGGCCGAGCACCTGCATAAACTCAACCTGGACTGTGCCGGCTTCGAGGTGGAGACCGTGATGAACGTCCGCGCCGCCCGGGCCGGGCTGGTGATCCAGGAGATCCCGAGCTACGAGCACCTGCGGCTGCACGGGATGAGCAACCTGCACGCGGTGCGCGACGGCATGCGCATCGGCGCGTTCATCCTGCGCGAGCGGTTCGGTAGCGGCCCGGGCCGGGACGCGCTGCGTTAGCGGCGCCGGGGACGAGCCGGGGCGGACGGGTGCGCGGGGTCGCCCCGGCGCGCGGCGGCGGGTACGTTGATCAGATGGATCAGATAAGGCTGATCGCGATCAGGGACACGGCCCTGTCGGTGGACGAGGTGCGCGCCGCCGTCGCCGACCCGGCCGCGGGCGGCGAGGTGCTGTTCGTCGGAACCGTCCGTGACCACGACGCCGGCAGCGGCGTGACCGGCCTCTCTTACTCCGCGCACCCCTCGGCCGAGGCCGAGCTGCGCAAGGTCGCCGAGTCCATCGTGGCCAAGTACCCCGACGTCATCGCGCTCGCGGCCGTCCACCGCATCGGTGACCTGGCCGTCGGCGACCTCGCCGTGGTGGTCGGCGTCTCCTGCGCGCACCGGGCGGAGGCGTTCCACGCCTGCCACGCGCTGATCGACGAGCTGAAGGCGACGGTGCCGATCTGGAAGCACCAGCGGTTCACCGACGGCACCGACGAGTGGGTGGGCAGCGCTTAACCCGGTCGGCTGCCAGCCCGGCCAGGCGCGGGCTGGCACCCTGTATGGAGTGGGGCCGGTAGCGCGTAGTCTTCCGAGCATGTCCCGACGTTCACTGACGCTGGTCATTGCCGGCCTGGCGACCGTGGTCGCGATCGCCGTCGCCGTGTTCGTGCCGGTGCCTTACGTAGTCCTCACCCCCGGGCCCACGCTGAACACCCTCGGCAAGGACTCGTCGGGACAGCCGCTGATCTCGATCACCGGGCACCCGACGTACCCGGCCAGCGGAAACCTGAACATGGTGACGATCAGCTACCGGGGCGGGCCAGGCTCGGGCCTGAACATCTTCCAGGCGCTGGACGGGTGGCTCGACCAGCAGGAGGCCGTGGTCCCGCAGACCGAGATCTTCCCGCCCGGGCAGAGCGAGCAGGAGACGCAGCAGCAGGACACGCAGCAGATGACCTCCTCGCAGGAACTCGCCACCGCCGCCGCGCTCACCGAGCTGCACGTCAAGTACCAGACCCAGGTCGAGGTGGTCTCGACGGTGGCCGGGTACCCGGCGAGCAAGTCGCTGAAGGCGGGCGACGTCGTGCTGGCGGTCGACGGCAAGCCGGTGACCAGTGCGTCGTCGCTCAGCTCGATGATCACCGCGCACCCGGCGGGCTCGGTGCTCCAGCTCACGGTGCTGCGCGGCGGCAAGACGCTGACCGTGCCGGTCGCGAGCAAGGCCTCGGGCGGGACGACGGTGATCGGCGTGAAGGTTCAGGAGCAGTACAAGTTCCCGGTCAACGTGCAGATCAGCGTGGGTGACATCGGCGGCCCGAGCGCCGGCATGATGTTCGCGCTCGGCATCATCGACAAGCTGACCCCGATGAACCTGACCGGCGGCAAGTTCATCGCCGGCACCGGGGAGATCACCGCGTCCGGGCAGGTCCAGCCGATCGGCGGCATCCAGCAGAAGATGGTGGGCGCCCGGGACGCCGGGGCGACCGTCTTCCTGGCCCCGGCGGGCAACTGCTCCGACACGGTCGGCGCGGTCCCCGCCGGGCTGCGCGTCGTCAAGGTGTCAACGCTGTCGCAGGCCGTCTCGGACCTGGAGGCGATCAAGGCCAACAAGCCGGTTCCTTCCTGCTAGTCGCCGGGTATTCCCAGGCCATGCTTACGAGGGTTCACCGGCGCGGGCGTAGGCTTCGGCTGAGGCGGGCCGTCGAAGGGAGCACGCTGCGCTGTGGCACTTCGGGTACTGGTCGACGCGACTGACGTGCCGACGGACCGGGGCGCGCTTGGCCGCTACGTTGACGGGTTGATCGGCGCGCTCGCCGCGACCGGGGTCGAGCTGGCCGTGGCCTGCCAGCGCGCCGACGCCGAGCGGTACGGGCGGCTGGCGCCCGGCGCCGCGATCGCCCCGGGCCCGGTCGGCCTCGGGCACCGCACCGGGCGGCTCGCCTGGGAGCAGAGCGGCCTGCCGGTGGTGGCCGAGCAGGTGGGCGCGGACGTCATCCACATGCCGAACTACTCGATGCCGCTGCGCCCCGGCCGGCCGACCGTGGTGACCATCCACGACCTGTCGTTCTACACCGACCCCGACCGCTACACGGCCATCAGGGCGATGTCGCTGAAGTCGGCGACCGCCACCGCGGCCCGGCAGGCGACCCGGGTGATCGTGCCGTCCAAGGCCACCAGGGACGAGCTGGTCCGGGTGCTCGCCGTCGACCCGGCGCGGATCGACGTCGCCCATCACGGGGTCGATCACCGGCTCTTCCACCAGCCCGACGAGACGCAGGTCAGCCGGGTCACCGCGCGGCTCGGGCTGCACGGTCGGCCGTACGTCGCATTCCTCGGCTCGCTGACGCCGCGCAAGAACGCCCCGGCCCTGGTCAGCGGGTGGGCCGCGGCGGTCGCCGACCTGGCCGACCCGCCCGCGCTCGTGCTCGGCGGCGGTGGCGGCTGGAGCCAGGAACTTGACGAGGCGGTCGCGCGGGTGCCGTCGCACCTGCGGCTGGTCCGCCCCGGCTACCTGCCCTTCGCCGACCTCCCCGGCTTCCTCGGCGGCGCGCTGGTGGTGACCGCGCCGTCGCGCGGCGAGGGGTTCGGCCTGCCGGTGCTGGAGGCGATGGCCTGCGGCGCCCCGGTGCTGACCACCAACCTGGACCGCGCTGCCCGAGGTCGGCGGCGACGCCGTGGCGTACACCGAGCCGGACGCGGAGTCCATCGCCGTCGCGCTGCGCGCGCTGCTCGACGACCCGGAGCGACGCGCCGCGCTCGCCGCGGCCGGCCACGCCCGGGCGCAGGACTTCACCTGGGCCGCGTCGGCCGCCGCCCACGTGGCGAGCTACCAGCGCGCCGCCGACCAGGCCCGGGCGGCCAGCCGGGCCTGACCGCCAGACCCCGCCGGCGGCCCGCTGGCGGCCAACCGGGCCCGATGACGCCGCAACGGCGAATTCCTCCGCGCCACGGGGTATCAACAAGGCGCGGTGAGTATGCTGCCTAAGTCGCCGGGGCTCCCGCGGCTCCCGCTGTCCACGGAACCGACCGTTAAGGTGAAAACAACCTATGCCGCGTGAACCGCTTGAAGCGATCATGCTTGTTGGAGGCAAGGGCACTCGGTTGCGCCCGCTCACCTTGTCCGCGCCGAAGCCGCTGCTGCCCACGGCGGGCGTGCCGTTCCTCGCCCACCAGCTGTCCCGGGCGGCGGAGTGCGGCATCACCCACGTGGTGCTGGCCACCTCCTACCGGGCCGAGATGTTCACCGAGGCGTTCGGCTACCGGCGCAGGAATTCGGCCTGACGATCGACTACGTCTACGAGTCCGAGCCGCTGGGGACCGGCGGCGGCATCCGCAACGCCGCCGGCCAGCTGCGCGGCGGACCCGACGACCCGGTCGTCGTGCTCAACGGCGACATCCTGTCCGGGCACGACCTGCCCGCCCAGGTGGACCTGCACCGCAAGAAGGAAGCCGCGGTGACGCTGCACCTGGTCCCGGTGGACGACCCCAGCCGCTACGGCTGCGTGCCCACCGACAACGCCGGGCGGGTGACGGCGTTCCTGGAGAAGACGCCCAACCCGGTCACCAACCAGATCAACGCGGGCTGCTACATCTTCCGCCGGTCGGTCATCGACCAGATCCCGGCCGGCCAGGTCGTGTCGGTGGAGCGGGAGACGTTCCCCAGCCTGATCGCGGAGGGCTCGCTGGTGCTCGGGTACGCGGAAGACGCCTACTGGCTGGACGTCGGGACGCCCGAGGCGTTCGTCCGCGGCTCCTGCGACGTGGTGCTCGGCGCGCTGCCCTCGCCCGCCCTGGCCGGCGAGCCGGGGGAGTGCCTGGTGCTCGGCGAGGCCGCCGTGGCGTCCGACGCGCGGCTTTCCGGCGGGACGACGGTGGGCGCCCGCGCGGTCGTCGAGTCCGGCGCGGTTGTCGCGGCCAGCGTGGTCTTCGACGGCGCCGCCGTCGGCCCGGGCGCGACCGTCCGCAACAGCATCGTCGGCCGTGACGCGACCATCGCCGGCGGGGCGGTGCTCGACGGGGTGGTCATCGGGGACGGCGCGTACGTCGGCTCGGGCAACGAGCTGACCAGCGGCCTGCGCGTGTGGCCGGGAGCCCGCCTTGAGGCGGCCACCGTCCGCTTCTCCTCCGACGCCTGACCCGCCCGCGCCCGCCACAGCGGGCCGAAACGCAGACGGCCCCGCTCGTACCGGGCCGTGCCGAAACGCCCGGAAGGGCCCGCGCAGACGGGGTTTTAGCATGGGGGACCGTGGCGGGTATCGGGTTGCTGCTGGACTTCGGCGGGGTGCTGACGTCGAGTCTGCACGGGCGGATGGCGGAGTTCTGCGTCGCGGCGGGGCTGCCCGCCGACGCGATCGTGACCGCGCTGACCGGCACCGAGGAGGGGCGGTCGGTGACCGCGCTGGCCGAGGCCGGCCTCGCGCCGCAACGGGACTTCGAGCTCATGCTGGCCGGGCAGCTAGGGCTGCCCGCCGACGGGCTCATCGCCGCCCTGCTTGACGCCTCCGCCTTCACGCCCCGCCCCGAGACGATCGACCTGGCCCGCCGGGCCCGGACGGCCGGGATCGCCACCGGGCTGCTGTCCAATTCCTGGGGCGGCGGCGGGTACGACGTCTACGCCGGCTACGACCTGACCGCGATGTTCGACGCGGTGGTCGATCTCCCACGTGGTCGGCCTGCGCAAGCCGGAATCGCCGATCTACGAGCTGGCCGCGTCCAGGCTCGGCGTCGCGCCCGCCGACTGCGTGTTCGTGGACGACACGCGCGGAACGTGACCGCCGCCCGGGAGCTGGGCATGGCCGCGGTGCATTTCACCGGCGAGCCGGATCAGCTCGCCGAGGTCGAGCGGCTGCTCGGCCTGGACCGGTCGCCACCCGGACCAGGCCCGCGTCGGCGAGGCGATGGCTGAGCCGGCGGCAGAGCGGCGAGTGGGTCGCGCCCTTCGCCCTCGACGTGCGGCGCATCCTCTCGGTGCAGGGCCGGGGCCGCGGGGACCCGACCTACCAGGCCGACGAGGCGGGCGCGATCTGGCGGACCTCGCTGACCCCGGTCGGCCCGGGCACGATCCGGGTGCTGCCCGGCCGCCTTCTCGCCCAGGACGCAGCCGGCGCGGGCCGCTCGGCCCGGGCCGGGGGAACGCGCCGGAGCCTGTCACGCGGGTGCGGGCGCAGGCCTGGGGGCCGGGCGCGCAGTGGCTGCTCGACGCGCTGCCCGCCATCCTCGGCGGCGACGACGACGTCTCCGGGTTCGCGGCGGACGCGCACCCGGTGATCCGCGACGCGGCGCGGCGCCATCCCGGGCTGCGGCTCGGCCGCTCCGGCCGCCTCATGGAGGCGCTCGTCCCGGCCATCCTCGAGCAGAAGGTCGTGGTGCTCGAGGCGCACCGCGCCTGGCGGATCCTGCTGTCCAAGTACGGCACACCCGCCGCCGGGGCCCGCGCCCCGGGGGATGCGGGTCTTCCCTGACCCGGGGACCTGGCGGCGCATCCCGTCCTGGGACTGGCACCGGGCCGGCGTCGAGGGCGTCCGCGCCGAGACCATCATCAGGGCCGCGAGCGTCGCCGACAGCCTGGAGCGACTGCTAACGCTCGGACACGAAGAGGCCGACCGCAAACTGCGGACCATCCCCGGCATCGGCGTGTGGACCTCCGCCGAGGCCCGCCAGCGGGCCGCGGGCGACCCGGACGCGGTATCCGTCGGCGACTACCACCTGAAGAACGTCGTCGGCTGGGCCCTGGCCGGCAGGCACCGCTCCAGCGACGAGGAGATGCTGGCCCTGCTCGAGCCGTTCACGGGCCACCGGCACCGCGCCACCCGGCTCATCGGCCTCAGCCGCGGCAACGGGACCTCGGCCGCCCCGGCCGGCTCGGCGGGCCGCGCCGGCCGGGCCCGCTACGGCACGGGCGGCCCGCCGCGCCGCGGCCCCCGCATGTCCGTCCGCGACTACCGGAATTTCTAGACCGGGCCGCACGGTTGTTGCGCCAGGTATGCCGTTAAGGGCCGTCTGGGGTGTGTCGTATGGTTCAACACATGAGTGCTTCGAGCATCGACCAGGGTGAATCTGCTTTGGATTACGCGGCGGCTCCGTCGCCCGAGGCGATGCGCCAGTCGCTGGCCACGGTGCGCGACGGCGAGCCGCTTGGCCAGGCCGAGGCTGAGATCCTGCTGCACGCGCGGGGCGGCGACCTGCGGGAGCTGCTCGGCTACGCGGCCCGTACCCGGGACGCCGGGCTTGAGGCGGCCGGGCGGGCCGGGGTCATCACCTACTCCCGCAAGGTGTTCATCCCGCTGACCCGGCTGTGCCGGGACCGCTGCGGCTACTGCACGTTCGCGACCGTCCCCGGCCGGCTGGAAAGCATGTACCTGAGCCCGGACGAGGTGCTGGACATCGCCAGGCAGGGCGCGGCCCTCGGCTGCAAGGAAGCGCTCTTCACCCTGGGCGACCGGCCCGAGGCCCGCTGGAAGCAGGCCAGGGAATGGCTGGACGCGCACGGCTACGAGGACACGCTGGACTACGTGCGGGCGATGGCGATCCGCGTCCTGGAGGAGACCGGCCTGCTGCCGCACCTCAACCCGGGCGTGCTGAGCCCGCAGGACTTCGAGCGGCTCAAGCCGGTCGCGCCGTCCATGGGGATGATGCTGGAAACGACGTCGACCCGCCTGTGGGAGACTAAGGGCGCCGCCCACTACGGCTCTCCGGATAAGAACCCGAAGGTCCGGCTCCAGGTGCTCGAGGACGCGGGACGCGCCCGCGTGCCGTTCACTACCGGCATCCTGATCGGCATCGGCGAGACGCACGCCGAGCAGGTGGACGCGATCTTCGCCCTCCGCGACGTGCAACGCGAGTACGACGGGGTCCAGGAAGTCATCGTGCAGAATTTCCGGGCGAAGCCGGACACTAAGATGCGCGCGGCGCCCGACGCCGAGCTCGCTGAGCTGGCGGCGACGATCGCCGTCACCAGGCTCGTCCTCGGCCCCGGTGCCCGCATCCAGGCCCCGCCGAACCTCCTCGGCGACGAGCACCGGCTCATCCTCGACGCGGGCATCGACGACTGGGGCGGTGTGTCACCGCTCACCCCGGACCACGTGAACCCGGAGCGCCCCTGGCCGCAGATCGACGTGCTCGCGGACCTCACCGCCGCGGCCGGCTTCAAGCTTCGCGAGCGCCTGACGATTTACCCGCCCTACCAGCGCGGACCCTGGCTGGACCCGAGGGTGGCGGCGTACGTCGAGGCGCTGGCCGACGCGAGCGGTCTGGCCGACGAGGCCGCGGCCCTGCGGGGCAGGCCCTGGCATCCGGACGCCAGCCAGGTGGTGGCGGGCAGCGGCCCGTCCCACGCCCGCTGAGGCTGACCAGTGAGTCAGGGCGCAACCGAGACCGGCCTTCCGCCGGCCACTGCTGTTCGGATGTGGCTGCAGGCGGCCGCGGCCAGCCCGGCATCCCTGCCGGACGAGGGCTACCAGGCGCTGCTCGGAGCGGATGGCCGGGAGCTCGAAGAGCTGTGCCAGCTCGCCGACTCGCTGCGGCGGCAGGCCGTGGGGGACACGCTCACCTACGTGGTGAACCGGAACCTCGATCCCGCCGCCGTGGCCGGCGCCGACGCGGGATCGCGGGGGCGGCTGGCCGCGCTGGTGACCGAGGCGCGCACGCTCGGCGCGACCGAGGTCTGCATGCAGGGCCCGCTGCCCGCCGACAGCGACGACGACTACCTCGACCTGATCGCCGCCGTTAAATCGGCCGCGCCGGACATCCACCTGCACGCGTTCCGCCCCACCGAGCTGCTGGACGGCGCCGCCCGCCGCGGCCTGCCGCTCGGGGATTTCCTCACCGCCGCGCGGGAGGCCGGGCTCGGCTCGGTTCCCGGTACCGCCGCGCGCATCCTCGATGACGACGTGCGAACCCGCATGAACGGCGGTCCCGACGTTCCGGTGACCCGCTGGACCGAGGTGATCGAGGCCGCCCACCGGGCCGGGCTGACCTCCACGTCCACCATGGTCTTCGGGCACGTTGAGTCGCCTGCGCACCAGGTCGCGCACCTGCGCCTGCTGGCCGGCATCCAGGACCGTACCGGCGGGTTCACCGAGTTCATCGCCATGCCGTTCGTGCCCGCCGTATCCCCTGCCCTCGCCGCCGCCCGCGCCGACCTTCCTGCCCCCGCCGGCTTCCCCGCGCCCACCCCGGCTCCCGGCCTGGCCGGAGCGGACGTTCCCGGCCCGTCCTGGCGGCAGTCCCGGGCCGTGCACGCGGTGGCCCGGCTCATGCTGCACGGGCGCATCGGCAACATCCAGGCGGCCTGGCCCAAGTACGGCCTCCCGGCTTCGGTTGATCTGCTGCGCGGCGGGGCCAACGACCTGGGCGGGCTGCTGCTCGACGGCCGCCTCGCACCGGAAGCGGGCGCCGAGGCCGGGCTCGTGATCGATCACGGCGACGTCGAGCAGGTGGCCCGGGAGCTGGGCAGGCCGCTGCGGCAGCGCACCACCGCCTACGGCAAGGTGCCGGCCGGTGGGTGACCTCGGAGGCACCACAGCCGTCGACGTCCTGATCGTCGGCGCGGGCTTCGCCGGGATCGGCATGGGCATCCAGCTCGCGCGGCGGGGTAACAAGTCGTTCGTCATCATCGAGCAGGCCGGATGACGTCGGCGGGACCTGGCGGGACAACCGTTAT
Organism: uncultured Actinomycetota bacterium; assembly: GCA_963748785.1. Classification (GTDB taxonomy): domain Bacteria; phylum Actinomycetota; class Actinomycetes; order Streptosporangiales; family Streptosporangiaceae; genus Trebonia. The sequence continues at coordinate 373,000 of CAVVKP010000015.1, forward strand.
CCGGGCGTGGCCTGCGACGTCCCGTCGCACCTGTACTCGTTTTCCTTCCGGCCGAACCCCCGCTGGTCCCGCGTCTTCGCCGAGGGACGGGAGATCCACGCCTACCTGCGCACCTGCGTCAGGGACGAGGGAATCGAGCAGCACCTGCGGCTGAACTGCGCGCTCTCGGAAGCGCGGTGGAGCGACGACGACGCGCGCTGGCTCGTCCGGACGACGCGAGGCGACTTCTCGGCCGCCAGCCTGGTGATTGCCGCAGGCCGGTTGTCCGAGCCGAAAATCCCCCCGATCAAGAACCTGGACGGGTTCGGCGACGCACTGGTGGCACTCGGCCCGCTGGAACGCGAAGGTATCTCTAGTCGGGAAGCGGGTCGGCCTGGTCGGAACCGGCGCATCGGCGATCCAGATCCTGCCCCGGCTGGCGGCCGAGGCGAGCGAGGTCGTTGTCTTCCAGCGGTCCGCCCCCTACATTCTGCCGCGCGGCGACCGAGAGTACAGCCGCGAGGAGATGGAGCGCTTCGCCGCCGACCCGGGAACCGTCACCGCGCTGCGGGACGAGCTGTTCGCTGAGGCGGAACGTGGCATCGGGGCCCGTCAGCGGCGGCATCCGGACATCGACCTGCTCCGCCAGCGGGCGGCGGACCACCTCACCGCCTCGGTCCGCGACGTGCGGCTGCACCGTCTGCTGACTCCCGATTACGAGATCGGCTGCAAGCGGATCCTGTTCTCCGACGACTACTACGGCGCCGTGCAGCTTGACCACGTGCGGCTCGAGTCGACTCCGCTGACCCGGATCGCCGATGGGAGCCGGGGCGGGGGCGGGGAAGCCGGCGCGGGTGGGGGCGGGGCGGCCGGCGGGGGGAACACCGGCACCGGCAACCGCACGGCGATCGCGGCCAGCGGGCACAGCTACGACCTGGACGTGCTCGTGCTCGCGACCGGGTTCAACTCCACCCGTCCGTCCATTGCCGGGCACATCCGAGGGCGCCGATCTCGGCTGCTGGCCGACGAGTGGAGCAACGGCATGGTCGCGCACGCCTCCACCACCGTGCACGGCTTCCCGAACATGTACGTGCTGGACGGGCCGAACGCGGCGCTCGGCCACAATTCGGCGATCTACATGATCGAGACGCAAGTCGGCTACGCGCTCTCCGCGCTGGACCACCTCGCGGACAGCGGCGCGGACGCGCTCGACGTCACCGACGAGGCCGTGCACTCGTATATGCGTGATATCGACGCGATGGCGCAGGACACGGTCTGGGTCCAGGGTGGCTGCACGAGCTGGTACCGCGACGAGCGGACCGGGCGGGTGACGTTGCTGTGGCCGGACTCGGCGACATCTTTCCGTGACCGCCTCGCCACCTTCGTCCCGGACTCGTACGAGCACCTGCGCCGAACGCGGCCGTTAGGCGCGGGCCACCGCCCCGGCGGGCCGGTGCCCGCTACGTGATTACCAGCCACTGCCTGCCGTCGATCAACTCGCGAACCGCGTCGAGGTGGAACCAGTTCGAGCGAGGCGGGCATCGTGCCGTACCACCCCACGCCCGCCGGCCGCTGCCGCACCGGCACGTGAACTGCCCGGAGGCGTTCTGGGTGCTGGACGGGACCGTGACGTTCGTGCTTAACGGCGCCGAGCTGCGCGGGCCATACCCTCGGTAACGACGGCGACGAGCCCGCACGGCTGCTGGTGCTGCACGCCCCGGCGATGGACGCCTACTTCGCCGAGCTCGACGCCCTCTGGTCCGGCCCGAACCCGCCCGCGCCCGAGGCAGAGCGCGCCCTGATGGCCCGCTACGGCATGGAACCCGCCTGACCCGCCCGGCAGATTCCCGGGAACCGTTCCCGCGCCGCCCCGGCCCCAGCCTTCCGGATCCCGGCCCCTGATTAATGAATGAGGGAGGGGAACGTCGGGTGTTACACCGGCCCGGCCGCCGCGCTGCGGACGGGCATGGCTGGCGCTGCCGGCGGCTTACCGGGTGAGGGTGAAGGCGGCCGGGTCGCGCGGGGGGCGAGGGGACGCCGGGGCGGCCGGGTGGCCGACGGCGACCGCGCCCATGGGGAGCCAGCCGTCGGGCAGGTCCAGGGCGCCGGCCGCGACGTCCTGGCAGAACAGGGTGGAGGAGATCCAGGCCGAGCCGAGGTTCTCCACGGCCAGGGCGACGAGCAGGTTCTCTACCGCGGCGCCCATCGCGACCACGAACATGTCGCGCTCGGCGTGGGCCCGGCGGGTGTCCGGGTAGGCGTGCATGGCGGACAGTTCGAGGCAGGGGACGACGATCAGCGGCGCGTCGCGCAGCGGCTCGCCCCGCTTGAGCCTGCGCGCGATCTGCTCCTCGGTGAAGCCGTCGGCCCGCAGGTCCGCGGACCACGCGTCCTGCATCGCGTCGAGGAGCGCCAGCCGGGCGGCGAGCGACGACACCACGACGAACCGCCAGGGCTCGCTGTGGTGCGGCGCGGGCGCGGTCAGCGCGGCGGCGATGGCCCGGTCGACCGCGGCCGGGTCGACCGGCTGGCCGGTGAAGGCGCGGACCGTGCGGCGCGCGGGCAGCACGTCGGCGGCGCCAAGCCGGAACATGTCCTCGGCCGACGGCCGGACCAGGGCCCGGGCCCCCGGCCCGTCGGCCTCGGTGACCAGCGCGGGCAGCCCGCGCACGATCGCCACCGGCAGCTGCAGCGCCTTGCTCTTGACCAGGTCGCCCGCGGCCGCGATCTCGTCGGCCACCGCCGCCATCGTCACGTCGAGAACGTTGCCCCACGCGTCCGTCTCGCCCCGGTGGTCGCGCACCGGCAGCACCCCGGCCGCGCCGATCGCGGTGTCGGTCTGCCCGGCCCGCCAGGGCCGGCCGAAGGTGTCGGTCACCACGACGCCGACGCTTACGCCCGGCCGCCCGCGCAGCGCCTTGCGCAGCCGCCGGGCCGACTCGTCGGGGTCCTCCGGCAGCAGCACCACCGTGCCAGGCGCGGTGTTGGACTCGTCCACCCCGGCGGCGGCCATCACCAGCCCGTGCCTGGTCTGCGCGATCGTCATCGGGCCTCGCCTGGCCACGACGCGCACGGTCTCGGCGGCGATCGCGTCCTCGCGGGACATCGCGGCGACCCGGCCCTCGGCCTTGCTGACCACCTTCGAGGTGACCACCAGGATGTCGCCGTCGAGCAGTCCGGGCCCGCCTGGCGCCAGCGCCGCGTCGGCGATCAGCCCGGCCAGGTCTGCGCCCGGCGTGACCTCGGGTATCCCGGGGACGGCGAGGATCTGCACCGGGGCGGGCACCTGGCCCGCCGCGCACCGCGGCGGCCGGCGTTCGGGTCGCTGGCGGGTGTATGTGTCATCGGTTCAGCTCCACGGCGAGGTCGATGGCGGCCTGGGCGATCGCGGCCGAGGACGGCACGTCGCGCATGTACAGCGGCAGCGCGCGGACGGCGATGCCGGCCAGGGACGGGTCGTCGGCGGCCGCCTTGTCCTGCTCGTCAACGAGCCAGCCGTTCAGCAGGGCCGGCCCGTAGTGCGCGGCGACGGCGGCCGCCGAGGTCTGCACGCCGATCGCCGTCAGGCAGGCGTCGGCCATGCCGCGCACCGGGGCGCCGCCGATGATCCCGGACACGCCCACCACGGTCTTCGCCTCGACAGCGGCCCTGATGCCCGGCACGGCCAGGATCGGCCCGATCGACACCACCGGGTTGGACGGCGGGAAGAGCACGAAGTCGGAGTCCGCGATCGCTTCAAGCACGCCGGGCGCGGGCGCGGCGGCGTCCGCGCCGACGGGGACGATCGCCTCCGCCGGGACAGCCGCGTGCAGCCGCACCCACCACTCCTGAAAATGGATCATCTCGCCGGGCGGTGAGCCGCTGCCCGCCCCGGGATCGCCCTTGAGCCTGACCCGGGTCTCGACCCGGTCATCGGACATCGGCAGCAGCCGGATGCCGGGCCGCCACCGCTCGCACAGGATCCGGGTCACCTCCGACAACGGCTTGCCCTCGCCCAGCAGCTGGCTGCGCAGGATGTGGGTGGCGTAGTCGAGGTCGCCGAGCGTGAACCAGGAGGGGCCGGCACCGTAGGCGGTCAGCTCGTCGCCGATTCGGTGCGTCTCGCTCGCACGCCCCCAGCCCTGCTCCTCGTCGCTGCCGCCGCCTAGCGTGTACATCACCGAGTCGAGGTCCGGGCAGACCCGCAGGCCGAACAGGGTGATGTCGTCGGCGGTGTTGCCTATGACGGTGATCGTCGCGTCGGGAGCCGCCGCCAGGAGGCCGCGGAGGAAGCGCGCGGCGCCGATCCCGCCAGCGAGCACGGTAATGCGCATGTTGCCTATTATCTCGCGGGGGGACGACCACTCAGCTACCCGCGGGGGGACGACCCCCCTGCACCCCCCGATCATGGGAGGGCTTCGCCCCCCCATCGCCTCCCCACGGGAGGACGCCGCAGAAGGCACGGCGCCCCCCGCGCGGGTTGCTGTCGGCTTGTGGTGCTGTGGCACGGGCGCCGCGCTGTGGTGCTGCTGGAGCCCTGTGGTTGCCGTTGAGGTCTGGTGGTGCTGCCGGGAGGGGTGGCTGCGAGCCGGGCGCGACCCGGCTGGGGTGGTTGTGGGGGGACTTGTGGTGCTGGGCCTGGGGGCGGCCCGCAAACCGGACATTTGGTCCGTTGTTGCGCTGGGTATCCGGTGTGTTGCACGGCGAAGTTTTTTCGCGGAACTTAACCGGCATCTTGGACAAGCTGGGGGCCTCTACCACCTTTGTCGCTTGACTTAAAGCAAGACACGCGGGTGTAATTTCATTGGTGTGATTCTCACCGTCACGGGAATGGCGGTGGGTGTCTTAGGGGGCTCCAAGAGGGAGGATGCGCTATGACTGAGGTCATCGTCCCGCTAACGCAGGTTGAGATCCGTCCGGAGGACATGGATGACCTGGGTTGGCAGGACCGGTCGCTCTGCGCGCAGACGGACCCGGAGGCGTTCTTCCCAGAGAAGGGCGGCTCGACCCGGGAGGCCAAGCGGGTCTGCCGGAGTTGCGAGGTTCGGGCTGAGTGCCTTGAGTACGCGCTTGAGAACGACGAGAGGTTTGGCATCTGGGGCGGTCTCTCCGAACGGGAGCGCCGTCGCATCAAGCGCGAGGCCATTTAACGGGGACGGCCGGGGCGTCGCCAGGTAGCGCGTTGCGCTGTCGGGCGGTTACGCCCCGTGCCGCCGCTGTGCGGGCGGGGTGACGCGGGGATGGGTCCCGGTGCCCGGCGCGCGGCTGACAGGCCCGCGGGGGCGCCGGTTACAGGCCGGTGCCGATATGGCGGACATGTGCCGGTAATCCTGCCGCGTGCGTGCACGGGCTGTATCGTTCACAAGGTCCCTGCGGGGTGGGCTGACCAGACTGGCCCGCCGTCTCGGCGGGACGGCCGTGACCACCGACTCGTGCTGGACTCCGTGTCAACTACCGCCCCGCAAACCCGGCATGCCGTTACCGCGATCATCGTCGCGCACGACGGTGCCCACCTGCTGCCCGGACTCGTCCAAGGCCCTGGCGGCCCAGACCCATCAGGTCGAGCAGACGGTGGCGGTGGACACCGCGAGCCGTGACCGCAGCGGTGCCGTCCTCGGCGAGCTGATCGGCCAGGACACGGTGTTCGGTATGCAGCGGTCCACCGGGTTCGGCGAGGCCGTCGCGGTCGCGCTGCGGCACGCGGCTGCCCGGCGGTCCGGGATGACCGACCCCGGCCTGGCCCGGGTCGACTGGGTCTGGCTGCTGCACGACGACTGCGAGCCCGCCCCGGACGCGCTGGAGCGGCTGCTGCGGGCGGCGAGCAAGGACCGCTCGGTCGTAGTGCTCGGCCCCAAGGTGCTCGACGGCCAGGACCGGCGGACGCTCCGCGAGGTCGGCGTCTCCATCGACCGCGCCGGACGCCGCGTCACCGGCATCGACCCGGGCGAGATCGACCAGGGCCAGCACGACCACAAGCGGGCCGTGCTCGCGGTCGGCTCGGCCGGAATGCTCGTCCGGCGCGACGTGTGGGACCGGCTGGGCGGGTTCGACCAGGGCCTCGGGCTGTTCCGCGACGACGTCGACTTCTGCTGGCGGGTCCAGGCGGCCGGCTACCGCGTGCAGGTGGTCACCGACGCGGTCCTGTACCACCGCGAGCTGGCCGGCCGGCGGCGCAGGCCGAGCGACGCGGGCAACGCGCGCCAGCTTGACCGGCGCAACGCGCTGTTGGTGCTGGCGGTCAACCTGCCCGCTGCTGACGATGCTCCGAGTGGTCGGCGGGGCCATCGTCGGCTCGCTGGCCCGCGCCACCTACTTCCTGCTGACCAAGCAGCTCGACCTGTCCGCGTCGTACGCGTTCTCGGTCGCCTGGCTGTTCGCCCACCCGGTCCGGTTGTTCCAGGGCCCGCCAGCGGCGCTCCGCCGGCCGGGCCGAGGGCTACAACGCCGTCCGGCTGTTTATCCCGCCCGCGCGCACCCTGTTCCGGCTGGCGGAGAAGATCTCCGGGCTGATCTCCAACGGCCCGCCGCAGGCGCGCTACGGCCGGCATCACTCGGCCGTCGACGAGCCGGACGAGGACGAGCAGTTCGTCGACGAGCAGTCCGTGGTGCGCCGGGTCATCGGCCACCCCGGGGTGCAGCTGTTCGCCGGGCTCCTGCTGGTCGCGCTGATCGCCGAGCGGCGGCTGCTCGGCTCCAGGCCCGCTCGGCGGCGGCGCGCTGGTGCCCGCCTGGGGCGGCGCCGGGACGCTGTGGCGGGAGTACCTGGCCGGGCTTCCACGCGGTGAGCGTCGGGTCCACCGCGTCCGCGCCGCCCTACCTGGCGGTCGTGGCCGCGCTGGGGACCGTGCTCGGCGGGCAGGCGTGGCTGGCGGTGGACGTCCTGCTGCTCGGCTGCGTGCCGTTCGCCGGGCTGACCGCCTACCTGGCCAGCCGCTGGCTGGTCACCGCCACGCCCGCGCGGGTGCTGCTGGCGGCCTGCTACGCGCTGCTGCCGGTCGCCACCGGCGCCGTCGCCGCGGGACGGCTCGGCACCGCGGTCGCGTTCGTGCTGCTGCCCCTGGTGGCGGTCAGCGCGGGCCGAATGCTCACCGCCGCGCCCCGCCAGGCCCGCCGCGCGGCCTGGGCCACCGGACTGCTGGTCGCGGCGGCGGCCGCGTTCGCGCCGTTCGCCTGGGTGCTCGGCGCCGTCTTCGCGGTCGGCGGCGCTCGCGGTCCGGCGCTGGCTCGTCGCCGTGGAACCGCTGAACGCGGCCATTGTCATCGTGACGCCGTTCCTCGTGCTGTTCCCCTGGTCGCTGCACCTGCTCACCAGCCCGGCGGCCTTGCTGTCCGAGGCGGGCCTTTCCGGGCCCGCGCTGACCACTCCCGGGCTGTCACCCGCGGCGCTGCTCGCGCTCAGCCCCGGTGGCCCTGGCCTGCCGCCCGTGCCTGGGTGACCGCCGGGTTCGCGCTCGCCCTGGTCGCGGCCGCGGCTGCCCGCCAGGCGCGTCGAGGTGGTCATCGCCGGCTGGAGCGTGGCCGTGGCCGGCCTGCTGGCGGGCACCGTGGTCAGCCGCGATCACCGTGACACCGCCGGCGGGCGGCCAGCCGGCCGCGGGCTGGCCGGGCGTGGCGCTCGCGCTGGCCGCCCTCGGCCTGCTCATCGCGGCCGCGCCGGCCGCTCAGCGGCTGACGGAGTTCATCCCTGCCGCGGGCGGTTTCAGGAAGCCGCTGGCCGTGGCGGTGCTCGCCGTCGCCGCGACCGCACCGCTGCTCGTCGCCGTGTCCTGGGTCGCCGACGGGCGTCCGCGGCCCGGTGAACAGCGTCGCCGCCCCGGTGCTCCCCGCCTTCGTGGCCGCCTCCTCCACCTCGGGCGAGCAGTACCGCACGCTCGTCCTGCGCCCGGACGGCGGCCGCGGGCGGGCTCGACTACTCGGTCGTCCGGCAGGCGGACCCGACGCTCGGCGAGCCCGAACTCGGCGCTGACTCGCTCGCCGGCGCGGCGCTGAGCCGCCAGGTCGCGGCGCTCGCCGCGCCGGACGGCGCCGACGCCGGCGATCCCGGCCTGGTGCTCGGCCAGTTCGGCATCAAGTGGGTGCTGCTGCCCGGCCCGGTGGACCCGGTGCTCGCGCAGCGGCTGGACGCGGCCGTCGGCCTGGTGGCGCTGAGCAAGGCGCCCACCTACGACCTGTGGCAGGTAGTCCGGGCCGGTCGCCCGGGTGCGCGTGGTCGCGGCGAACGGCACCACGACCCCGCTGACCTCCCAGGCAGTGGCGATGAACGCGGTCGTGGCCCCCGCGAGCGGCGGCACCCTGCTGCTCGCCGAGCCGTACGGCGGGTGGAGCGGCGCGGCTGAACGGGCGCCCGCTCAAGCCGCTGGCCACGCCGGTGGACGGCTGGGCGCAGGGCTTCGTGCTGCCGCCGGGCGGCGGCCGGCTCTCCGTCCAGCGCGACAACCTGGCCCGGCAGGCTTTCGCTGATCGCCGAGCTGTCGCGGTGCTGGCCGTCTTCCTGCTCGCGCTGCCGGGCAAGCGCGTGGACCCGGTGGTGGAAGCGCGGGCCCTGGCGGCGCTGCGGGAGGCGCGCGACGGCAAGCGCGTGGCGGGTTCCGGCGGGCAGGGCCGGTACGCCCGCGCCGGTCGCGGTCGGCGCCGCCGCCGGGCACCGGGCGGCCAGCGCCGCGACCGGTTCGGGCTCGCCCGACGCCGCCGCGCCGACGAGCGTGCCGACCGCCGGAACCGGCCAGGACCCGGTACTGGTACCCGACGAGCTGGTCAGGGCCGCGGCCCAGCCCTCGGCCGGTCCCGGCGGGCGGGAACGTGACGACTTGGCCGTGTCGGCCGGGCCAGGCCCAGGGCGGCGCCGGGGCGGCCAGTGCCCTGTCCGCCGTCGGCACCGGGCCATCGACGACCTGGCCGGCGCAGCCCGCCAGGCGATGCCGGGCCGCAGGGCGCGCCGGCTGCGGCCGGCGGGCGCGGACGATCAATGGCGGCGCGCCGGCGCGGTGACCGGCTGCGGAGCAGCGTTGCGGGCGACCAGTCCCGGCGTACGGGGAGGGTGACCGGTTGCGGCGCACCGGTGAGGGTGACCGGCTGCGGCGGACCGGCGAGCTAGCCACGCCCCGGATAGCCGGGCAGCGGTCCGCCGCCGCGGACCCGTCGGCGCAGGAAGGCTCCGTGCGCGGGAGCGCGATGCCGCCGGCGGCGGCGTCCCCGGGCAAGGAGCCCCAGCCGGCGGCGTCCGTCGGCGCGGTGCCGGAAAGCTCCATAGCGGAGAGCAGGGCCTGGGCAAGCCTGGGTGGGGAGGACTCGGCTTGGGACGGCCAGGCGCGCACCGCGGGCGAAGGCGCGGCCAGGCGCGACACCGGGCGGGAAGCGGCACAGCCCGAAGAAGCCGGACGCGACAGCGGTGCGCGGACCACGGCGCGTAAAGACGACCAGCCCGGTGACGCGCGGGCCGACGTGGTCGCCGCGACCCGGGTGCCTGACCGGTCGGCGTCCCAGGTTCCGCCATGGGAAGCCACGCAGTCCGGCACCGCGTGGGAAGACGCCGAGACAACGCGCGACGGAGGCGCCCGGCCTACGGTGCGCGATGACACCGAACCCACGGCCACGGCTCCCGACCCGTCGGCGCCGCAGGTTCCGCCGTGGGAAGACACCTCGCGCGGCGCGGCATGGGGGGAGGCGATCCGGCCAGCCCCGGCCGCCGGGCCGGCGCCAGACGCACCGCAGTCGGAAACTGGTCCGCAGCGCCCGCCGTGGGACGACCCGCTCTGGGAGCGTGGCTCGACGAGCTCCGAGCGGTCGGCCCGGCGGACTGCCGCGTGACCCGGGGGAGAGCGGTCCGCGAGCATCAGCCGGCCCGTCGGAACGGCACTCGCACCGGGCGCCCAAGCACGGCAAGCCGGGCCGCTGGCGCGGCGGCAACCGGTCGACCGGAGAGAACCGCTCGACCGGGGACGGTGAGTCCTGATGCCCCGGGCCGCCGTGGCCCGCCTGGCCGTGCCGGGAGCGGTGCTTGTCGCGCTGGCCATCGTGTTCACCATCGCCTTGGTCACCCGCCCGGGTCCGGTCCGGGCTGCCCGCGCCGGGAGGCCAGGCCGCCGCGGTGACCGCGGTCACCAGGTCGTGCCCGCCGGCCGCGCCCGGCGCCGCCGGGTCGCGGATCGCGATGATCGCGCTGCCGACCCCGTCCGTCGCGAACGGCGCGGCGGCCGGCCAGGGCGCCTCCAGGGCGGGCGCCGCGACACCCGCCGGGGCGGCCAAATTCGCCGCGGTGCCCGCCTCAGGTGCCGCCGGCGGCAAGTCACCGGGCACGGCGGCCAAGGCCGCGGCGGCGGCCGGGAGCGCCGGCCACGGTGTCCGCGCCGGGCACGGTCGCCACCGTCACCGCGCCGGGCGGCGGCACGGCGGTCGCGGCCACCGGAGAGATGGCCGAGGGGTTCGAGGCGGAGCAGGCGGACGCTACCGGTACCGGCCTGGTCAGCTGCACGCACCCCGGCTCTGACATGTGGTTCGTCGGCACCGGCAGGCCGCGGGCGCGTCGCGGGTCTCGCTCTTCCTGGTGAACACCGGGACCGTCACGGCCAGCGCGGACATCACTGTCCTCACCGACACCGGCCAGCAGGCCGGGCTGGGCAGCGCGGTCACGGTCCTGCCCAACCAGTCGGTGACCGAAGACCTCACGCCGTTCGTGCGCGGCTCCCAGGCGATCGCCCTGCACGTGCAGACGAACGTGGGCCAGGTCGCCGCGTCGGCCTGGGAGGGCAGCGGTTCCGGTGGCGCCTGGCTGCCGCAGGCGACCGCGCCCGTCCACCAGCCTGGTCATCCCCGGTCTGACCGTGGCGCGCAGCTCCGCGCGGCTGTTCGTGGTCGTGCCCGGGTCAACCGACGCGCAGCTGAAGGTGACCGCCTACACCCCGTCGGGCGCTGTTCCCCAGTTCCCTGGCAACCCGGTGGACGCGTCGGCGGGCGCGGCCACACCGCTCGCGCTCACCTCGCTGGGCGCTGCGGCGGCCGGGCTGAAGCTGACCTCGACCGTGCCCGTCGTGGCCGGGGTGCTCGTCCCTGGCACCGGGCTCGGCTCGTTCACCACCGCCGTCCCGCCGGTCACCGAGCAGGGCGTGGTGGCCGGGAACCCCGCCACCCGGGGCGTCACCGTCGGCCTGCTGCTCACCGCGCCCGGTGCCGCCGCCCGGGCCAGCGTCTCGGTGGTCAGCCCGGACGGCACCGTCACCAAGCCGAGCGGCGACCAGTCGGTCCCGGTGGCGGCGGGCCACACCGTCGCCCTGGCCGTGCCGCGGCCCGGGGGCAGCCAGCAGCCGTACGCCGTCGTGGTCACCCCGGCCGCCGGGCTCCGGGCCGCTCTACGCCGTCCGCGTGGTGACCTCGGGCGCCGGCGGGCCTGTCTGCTCCGCTGTCCGCGCTGCTGCCGGTGCAGAGCGCGCCTGACGTCGATCTCGCTACCGCCCGCCAGCGACTCCTACCAGGCCGTCCTGCCGTAGCCGGACGGCCCGCCCGGCGAGACCCGCAGGCCAGGGGCCAGCAGGCAAGGGGCAGCAGGGCCGGGTCAGTCCAGGCCGCCACGGTACCCGGGGTCTACCGAGTCGGGGTCCAGCCCGAGGAACCCGGCGAACTCTTCGACGACGACGTCGAAGACCAGGTCGCTGAGCTCGCCGTCGTTCTCCGCCCGGGCCATCAGCGGGCGACGGTAGACGATGATGCGCGCGGGCGTGGCCGGGCGGGCGGGGTCGCTCGGACTGCGGCACGGCGGGCACGGTCCTGGCCAGCGGCAGCGGGGCGCTGTCATCGACCAGCTCACCCGGCTCGGGTACCTCCTGAACGGCGAACTCCACGCCGGACAGCTCGGCCTCCCAGCGCGACTCCAGCCGGGCCACCGCGTCAAGCACCATGTCGTCAAATTGCTGCGACCGGGTCCGGTACAGGGGCACCCCGGGCGGCACCAGACGGCCGCGCACGCCACGTCCGTGCCGGTCACGCCGCCGGATACGGGGAGGCTGAGCAGCGCCGTTCTCTCCGCTGTACACAATCACCGAGCGTATCGCCAGTTGCCCACCCGCGGGGTGCCGCCGAGCCAGACAAAACGACACGATCACGAACCATGCCCGGGTGATGGCGTAACCGGCTTCCGGTAGGTACCGTCAGCCGTTGTGAGCGACATCGAGTATCCGCCGGCGGCCCTGGGGAGGGCGCTGGCGGGACGGCGGAGACGCCGCCCACACGGGCTTGGTTTTTGGGCGTGTTGACGGGGATCGCCCTGCTAACGTGATCGATAACGATCTGGTGAGCGAGGTGGAATCGTGAATTCCCGTTGCTGCTCACGTACCGCGTGCAAGCAGCCTCCCGTCTACACGCTCACGTACGTGTACAAGGACTCGACGGCCGTACTCGGGCCGCTTGCCGGCTATGTGGACCCGCACTCGTGGGACCTGTGCGAGATGCACGCGGCGCGGCTCGTCGTGCCCCGCGGCTGGGACGTGGTCCGGCTGCCGCCCGACCCGGCCCAGGAGCGCGCCGACGACCTTGAGGCGCTGGCCAACATCGTCAGGGACGTGGGCCGGGCCGAGCGCGGCGCCGCGCAGTCCCGCCCCGTGGCGCCGCTGCGCCAGGCTGAGCCGCAGGCAGGCGGCACCGGGCCGCCCGGCCGCCGCGCCGCGCCCGGGACCGCAGGCGCGCCCGGCGGCCGCCGAGCCGGTCGGGCAGGGCGTCGAGGTAGGCCGCCGCGGCCACCTGCGCGTCGTCCGCTCCGCCCCGGCGCCGCAGTCGGCGCCGCAGCCAGAGCCGTAGGAACGGGCGTCGGCTCGCACCACGCACGGTGCCTGGTGATGGCCCTCGTTTGCGCGCCATCGGCCGGTGACCGATAGGTTGATCCCTGGGAAAGGGCGACTGGGCAGCCAGTCGGGGACGGGATCAGCCGAGAGGCGGGATAAGTGTCGGATCTGGACAAGATCTTCAAGGCGTATGACGTTCGCGGTGTTGTTCCTGAAGAGCTTGACGAGTCCGTGGCCGAGGCCGTTGGCGCGGCGTTCGTCCGGCTGACCGGGGCCAAGGCCATCGTCACCCTGCACGACATGCGAACCAGCAGCGAGCCGCTCGCTGAGGCGCTTGGCCGGGGCGCGGCGTCCCAGGGAGCTGACGTCATCCACGGCGGCCTCGGCTCCACCGACATGGCGTACTACGCCAGCGGCTCGCTCGACATCCCGGGCGCGATGATCACCGCGAGCCACAACCCGGCCATGTACAACGGGATCAAGCTGTGCAAGGCCGGCGCCAAGCCGGTCGGCATCGAGACCGGCCTGGCCGAGATCAAGCAGATGGTCGCCGACGGCGTCCCGGCCTTCGACGGCGCGCCGGGCCAGGTGACGAGCAGGGACCTGCTCCCCGGCTACGCCGCCTACCTCAAGAAGTTGGTGGACGTCTCCGGCATCCGGCCGCTCACGGTGGTGGTCGACGCGGGCAACGGCATGGGCGGATACACGGTGCCGACCGTGTTCGAGGGCCTGCCGATCAACCTCGTCCCGATGTACTTCGAGCTCGACGGCACGTTCCCCAACCACGAGGCCAACCCGATCGAGCCGGCCAACCTGCGCGACCTGCAGCAGGCGGTCCGGGAGCACCGGGCCGACATCGGGCTCGCGTTCGACGGCGACGCCGACCGGTGCTTCGTGGTGGACGAGCGGGGCGAGATCGTGAGCCCGTCCGTGCTCACCGCGCTGATCGCCACCCGCGAGCTGGCCAGGGAGCCGGGCGCGACGGTGATCCACAACCTGATCACCTCCCGCGCCGTCGCCCGAGCTCATCGCCGAGCACGGCGGCACGCCGGTCCGCACCCGGGTCGGCCACTCGTTCATCAAGGCCAAGATGGCGGAGACCAACGCGATCTTCGGCGGCGAGCACTCGGGCCACTTCTACTTCAGGGACTTCTGGTTCGCCGACTCGGGGATGCTCGCCGCGCTGCACACGCTGGCCGCGCTCGGCCACGACGACCGGCCGCTGTCCGGCATCCTCGCCGACTTCTCCCGTTACGCGGCTAGCGGCGAGATCAACAGCGAGGTCGCCGACCAGGCCGCCACCACGCGCGGGTCAAGGACGTCTACGCGGCGCAGCCCGGGGTGACCACGGACGAGCTCGACGGGCTCACGGTCTCCGGCGACACCTGGTGGTTCAACCTGCGCCCGTCCAACACCGAGCCGCTGCTGCGGCTGAACGTGGAGGCGGCCAACGAGGTCGAGGTGGCCGCGATCAGGGACGAAGTCCTCGGCCTCATCCGTGGAACCACCCCCCGTTCATAATCCACACTGGATCTGACCGCACGCGTAAGCAAAGGACCCTGTGAGATGGAACTTGACGACTGGGTGCTCGACATCATCGTGTGCCCCAAGTGCCGGGCGGCCTTGCGGGCCGAGGCCGACGCCGACGAGCTGGTGTGCACCGGGTGCGGGCTCGCCTACCCGGTGCGCGACAACATCCCGGTGCTGCTGATCGACGAGGCCCGCCAGTCGTGAGCTACCGCCCCGCGGGTAGGCGTACCACCCGGAGAACGTGTCCGGGAGCTGCGGGCGGTCGCGGCCGCCCCGCGCGCCCGATACGGTGGCGGTCTTTGCCATCGGGCGCGCAGCCGGGGGGTACGGGGCCGGGGGGATATGGGGGGCGGGGAGCCTCCCATGCGGGAAAGTTGCCCCCCGGGGTACAGCAGTGAACACGCAGCCCGGCGGTGCGGCGCTCGCGGCGTTCCGCCTCGATGACCCGGAGATCGTCGAGGCGGGCGACCCCGGCGGCATGCTGCGGCAGGTCGCCTCGTCGGCCGCGCAGGTCCGCACGGCGCTACGCGCCTGCGCCGAGGCCAACCTGTCGGCAATTGGCCCGGACAGCAGGCCGCGGGCGATCGTGGTAGCGGGCTCCGGCGGTGTCGGCGGCTCGGTCTTCGCCGCCGACGCGCTCGCCGCGATCTGCGGCACCGGCGCGCCGGTCCAGGTGACCGGGGTCACCGGCTGGCGGCTGCCTGGCTGGATCGGCGCGGCGGACCTGGTCATCGCGGTGTCGCGATCCGGGCACACGGCGGAGACGCTGGCCCTGGCGGGCGAGGCGGCACGGCGCGGCTGCGACCTGGTCGCGGTGGGCGCGCCCGGCTCGCCGCTGGCCGAGCTCACCGCCCGGGCCAGGGGGACGTTCATCCCGGTGACCACGGTCGGGCCGGCCAGGGTGATGGCCTGGGCGCTGACCGTGCCGCTGCTGGTGTGCGCCGAGCGCCTCGGCGTGGCACGGATCGACGAGGGCGCCTACGAGGCCGCCGCGGCCGCGATGGAGGACGTGTCGCACCAGTGCCGCCCGTCGAGCGAGTCCTTCGTCAACCCGGCCAAGTCGCTCGCCCTTGACCTGGTGGGGCGCCTGCCGGTGATCTGGGCCGGCTCGCCGATCGGCGCGGCGGCGGGCCGCAGGTTCGTCTCGCAGCTCGCGGCGAACGCCAAGCACCCGGCGCTGTTCGGCCTGCTGCCCGAGGCCGGGCACGACCAGGTGGCGACGTTCGACGGACCGTACGCGCCGCCGCCTGAGCCGAGCTTTCCCGCGGCTGAGGATCTCGGCGGTTTCGATGAGGAAGACCCGGACGGCTTCGCGCTGGACGGGTTGTCGCCGGACGACGCGTCGCTGCGGCTGGTGCTGCTCGCCGACGCGGCGGGTGAGCACCCGGCCGTGGAGCGGACCCGGGTGGCGGCCGCGTCGCTGGCCGCGGGGCGCGGCATCGACGTGAGCGACATCGCGATGGACAGCGGCGACCCGCTGCGCCGGCTGGCCGGCGCGGTTCAGCTGCTCGACTACGCGTCGGTGTACCTGGGGATCGCGAGCGGTATCGACCCGCTGGCTATCGCGGCGATCAAGGACCTGCGTGACCTGGCGGGGCGCGAGTAATTCTATGGAAGTGCCAAAGCGCTCCGGTAGGCTACGCCGGTGAAGGCCGTTGTCGCCGCCCTCCTGGCAAATCTGGGCATTGCCATCGCCAAGTTCGCCGCGTTCCTGGTCACCGGGTCGGCGTCCATGCTGGCCGAGGCGGTGCACTCGGTGGCCGACACGGGTAACGAGACACTGCTGCTGATCGGCCGGGGCCGGTCGCGCCGCGCGCGCACCGTAGAGCACCCGTTCGGGTTCGGGCGGGAGCGCTACTTTTACGGTTTCGTGGTCGCGGTGATGCTGTTCACCGTCGGCGCGGTCTTCTCCATCTACGACGGCATCCATAAGATCCTCAACGGGGGCGAGCTCAGCTCCCCGGTGGTCGCGTACGTGGTGCTCGGCCTGTCCATGGTCCTCGAAGCGTTCTCGCTGCGCACCGCCATCCGCGAGGTGAACCAGGTGCGGGACGGGCACGGCTGGCGGCAGTTCGTCCACTTGACCAAGTCGCCGGAGCTGCCGGTCGTGCTGCTCGAGGACACCGCGGCCCTGCTCGGCCTGACGTTCGCGTTCACCGGCGTGCTGCTGGCCCAGGTCACCGGGCACGAGGAGTGGGACGGCGCCGGATCGGTCGCCGTAGGCGTGCTGTTGGCCTGCGCGGCCTTCATCGTGGGCTACGAGACCAAGAGCCTGCTGATCGGCGAGTCGGCCTCGGAGGACGTCACGGCCCGCATCGTGGCCTCGGTCGAAGGCGGCCCGGAGCAGTTCCACCTGATTCACCTGCGGACGTCGCACATCGGCCCGGAGAACCTGCTGGTGGTCGGGAAGATCGGCGTGTCCGCTGACCTGACCGCCGCGGAGCTGACGGCCGGCATCAACGCGACGGAGAAACGGATCCGCGCGCAGGTGCCGATCGCGGAGACGATCTACCTGGAGCCGGACATCTTCTCCCCCGGCCAAGACGACCCGCAGGACCCGTCGGTCGCCATCGTGCAGCGCAGCAGCCGCCGGTCCCGTCTCAGGACCCAGTACCGCCCCTGAATCCAGCACCGCCCCTGAATAGGGCGGCGCCCCTGAATCCAGCACCGCCCCTGAATAGGGCGGCGCTATCGGTGGCTCAGGACCCAGCGCCGCCTGTGCCGCCCCGGAGCGCCCGCAGCGCCCGCTCCTTCTCGAAGTCGAGCGCGCCGCCCGCGCCCGGGCCCGCCGGGACGTGGCCGGTGCGCCGGCCGAGGTCGGCGACGGAGGCGCGCGCGGCCGGATCGGTCAGCACCCGCAGCCCGAACGCCAGCGCGGCCGGCGTGATGTCGAACCGTCGCTCGATGGCCAGCGCCGTGGTGATCGCGGCCAGGTCGTCCTCGGTGAACTGCCGGTGCGCGTGCCCCCGTCCGTAGGGGCGGTCTCGCAGCGGCGGCAGCAGTCCCAGATCCTCCCGGTACCGGAGCATCCGGGGAGACATGCCGAGCCGCGCGGCGGCCTCAGTGATGCGCATGGCTCCAATCTAACATTCTGCCGTCAAAAACCTGCCGTGGAGCGTGCGGTGGGCCCCCCGCATCCCGTAGCGTCGTCATGGTCGCGGTTGACTGGCGGCCACCACCGAGCATCGCGGGCGCGCAGGTGCTGGGACAACCCGTTCAAGCTGAAGGAGTTGAGCGCATGAGCGCCGAACCGTACAAGGTCGCGGACCTTTCCCTGGCCGACTTCGGTCGCAAGGAGATCCAGCTCGCCGAGCACGAGATGCCCGGCCTGATGGCGACCCGCGCCGAGTACGCCGACAGCAAGCCGCTGCGCGGTGCGCGGATCATCGGCTCGCTGCACATGACCATCCAGACCGCCGTGCTGATCGAGACGCTCACCGCGCTTGGCGCGGACGTCCGCTGGGCCAGCTGCAACATCTTCTCCACCCAGGACCACGCTGCGGCGGCCGTGGCGGTCGGCCCCGACGGCACGCCGGACGACCCCAAGGGCATCCCGGTCTTCGCCTGGAAGGGCGAGACGCTTGAAGAGTACTGGTGGTGCACCGAGCAGGCGCTGACCTGGCCGGACGGCCAGTCGCCGAACATGATCCTGGACGACGGCGGCGACGCCACGATGTTCGTGCACAAGGGCGCCGAGTACGAGGCCGCCGGCGCGGTCCCGTCGCCGGCCGAGGGCGACAGCGAGGAGTGGCGGGTCATCCTGGACCGGCTGCGCAACTCGCTGGCCGACAACCCGGGCAAGTGGACCAAGGCCATCGCCGAGATCAAGGGCGTCACCGAGGAGACCACCACCGGCGTGCACCGCCTGTACGAGATGCAGAGGGCGGGCGAGCTCAAGTTCCCGGCCATCAACGTCAACGACTCGGTGACCAAGTCCAAGTTCGACAACAAGTACGGCTGCCGCCACTCCCTGATCGACGGCATCAACCGCGGCACCGACGTGCTCATCGGCGGTAAGGTCGCGCTGGTCTGCGGCTACGGCGACGTGGGCAAGGGCTGCGCCGAGTCGCTGCGCGGCCAGGGCGCCCGGGTGATCGTCACCGAGATCGACCCGATCTGCGCGCTGCAGGCGGCGATGGACGGTTACCAGGTCACCACGATCGAGGACGTCATCGACAAGGTCGACATCTTCGTCACCACGACCGGTAACAAGGACATCATCACCGCCGACCACATGTCGAAGATGAAGCACCAGGCCATCGTGGGCAACATCGGCCACTTCGACAACGAGATCGACATGGCCGGGCTTGAGCGCTGGTCCGGCATCAAGCGGGTCAACGTCAAGCCGCAGGTCGACGAGTGGACCTTCCCCGACGGCCACTCGATCATCGTGCTGTCCGAGGGCCGCCTGCTCAACCTGGGCAACGCCACCGGCCACCCGTCGTTCGTGATGTCGAACTCCTTCACCAACCAGGTGATGGCGCAGATCGAGATCTTCACCAAGCCGGAGGAGTACCCGGTCGGCGTGTACACGCTGCCCAAGCACCTGGACGAGAAGGTGGCCCGCCTGCACCTGGACGCGCTCGGCGTCAAGCTGACCGTGCTGTCCAAGGAGCAGGCCGACTACATCGGCGTCCCGGTCGAGGGCCCGTACAAGCCGGACCACTACCGGTATTGAGTGCTTGGGGTCCAATGGCAAAAACCGCCATTTATTGGCCGCTAACAACGGATATCTCCCGGGGGACGACCCCCGTACCCCCGTTCGGGATCCGGTGGGCGGCGGGGGACGACCCCCCGTACCCCCGATGCCGCTCCGATGGCGGGCGCCCCGGTGGCCCACACCCGCCGCGAGGCTGTGCGCCGAGCGCCCGCGCAACGACATGCACAGGGGATTGACATGACGGGTGAAGAAGTCCGGAACGCGCCGCGGCGGTTCCGGTCCGTCCACGGGCTCGCTGAGCACGGGGACGGCCGGATCCGTTACAGCGAACGGATGATGCCGCTCCTGGCGGCGCTCCATTCCCGGTTCAGCGCGGACCGGCCCTTCGAGGGGCTGTCCGTCGCCGCCTGCCTGCACGTGACGGCGGAGACCGCGGTATTCGTCCGGGCGCTGCGGGCCGGCGGCGCGACCGTCCGGCTCGCGGCGTCCAACCCGCTGTCCACCCAGGACGACATCGCCGCCGCGCTGGCAGCCAGGGACGGGGTCGAGGTGTTCGCCAGGGCCGGGGTGGACCGGGACACCTACTACGAGCACATCGTGAGCGCGCTCGGCGCCGACCGCGACGACGTGGACGGCCCCGACCTGGTACTCGACGACGGCGGCGACCTGGTCTCCACGCTGCACACGGTCGCGCCGCCCGCGGTGCTCGCCCGGGTACGCGGCGGCTGCGAGGGAACCACCACCGGGGTGCTGCGGCTGCGCCGGATGGCGGCGGACGACACCCTGGCCTTCCCGGTCATCGCGGCCAGCGACACCCCGGTGACCCGGATCGTGGACAACACCCACGGCACCGCGCAGTCCGTCCTCGACGGCCTGCTGCGGGCCAGCGGGGTACTGCTGGCCGGCAAGACGGTGGTGGTGGCCGGCTTCGGCGCCTGCGGAGCGGGCATCGCCGAGTCCGCCCGCGCGCTCGGCGCCCGGGTGGTCATCACCGAGGTGGACCCGGTGCGTGCCCTCGACGCGGTGCTGCGCGGCTTCCGCGTGCTGCCGATCGCCGACGCCGCCGAGATCGGCGAGGTGTTCATCACCGCCACGGGCTCGGCCGAGGTGATCACCGCCGAGCACCTGGCGGTGATGCGCGACGGCGCGATCTTGGCCAACGCCGGCCACTTCGACGTGGAAATCGACGTCCGGGCCCTGTCGGCTATGGCGGTCGCGGTCGACACCGACGTGCGGCCGCACGCCGACGCCTACCAGCTCGCCGACGGCCGCCGCCTGCTGCTGCTGGCCGAGGGCCGCGTGGTCAACCTCGTCGCCGCCGACGGGCACCCGCCCGAGGTGATGGACCTGGCCTTCGGCATCGAGGCCCTGGCCCTGGCCCGGCTGGCCGGCGGCAAGGAGAAGCTGCCGCCCGGCGTGCACCGGGTACCGCCGGACATCGACGCCGAGGCCGCCCGGCTGGTACTGACCGCCCTGGGCGCGAAGGTGGACACCATGACCGAGGCGCAGCGGGCCTACCTCGCGAGCTGGCACCTCGGCTCATAGCCCCAGGCTGCTAGCGACGGTCAGGGGGAGTCGGGCGCGGCGCCACCCGCTCGTTTCGCCTCCCACGATCGTGACTTTGACGGGGCGAGAGCCAGCCAGCCGGCCAAGGCGAGCGGGTAGGCGTAGTAGCCGAACCTGGTGGACGGGGCGAGGGTGAACAGGACCGCGTACAAGACGATGAGGCGGACGGCGGCGTCCCTGGCGTCGCGCGGCGGCCGGGCCAGCAGCCAGGCGGCGAACGCGATGACCGCAAGCAGCAGGAGCGCGTCCACGGTCAGCTGGCCGGCGTGGCCGAGTTGCGCGATGAGGTGGCCGGGGAGCGGGCTGGCCGCCACCGTCCTGTACGTCGAGGTGCCCAGCGGGTAGTCGATGAGGTTCTGCCTGATCGCGTCCGGGGTGGCGAGCGCGTTCGGCGCGGCGGCCAGGGCCAGTGCCACGGCGGCGCCGACGACGATCGCGGTGAACGCGACGGCGGCGCGGTGCGACACGCGGACCCAGGACATCACCGTGAGCACCGGGATCACCGCCCACGCCGTGGGCTTCATGGCGCAGGCCACGGCGAGCACCAAGGCGGCGCGCAGCAGGCGGCCGCGGGTGGTCAGGGCCAGGGCCAGGCAGGTGAGCCCGATGATCGGCGGATCGGTGACGCCGACGGTCAGCGGGAAGGCAATGAGCGGCGAGGCAACGGCGAACGCCACCAGCAGGCCCAGGCGGCTGCGGCACTCGCCGCAGTTATCTCCCGGGGGGGCGACCCCTCGTACCCCCCGAGGGCCTGTCCGATTGAGAAAAGCCAAGATATCGGACAGGCGATTCCGTGTCTCCCCCGTGGGGGCGTCCCCTCGTACCCCCCGAGGGCCTGTCCGATTGATAGAAGCGGACAGGCGGTCCCGTGTGCGTTGGGAGGGCCAGAACCGGACCGGGTGCGGCGACAGCAGGGCGAAGGCCGCGGCCAGGGCGGCCACGGTCACCAGCGAGGTCCAGATCCTCGGATCGCCGAGCAGGCCGGGCGCGCCCGCCTCGCGCGGCAGGCCGAACAGCTCCATCAGCGGCAGGTACGGGTTGTAGTGCTGCCAGTCGGTGATGAGGCTGGCGGGCAGGTAGGGCGTGCCGTGGGCGGCCAGGTAGTCCGCCGAGCGGTTGATGACCACCACCTCGGCGGTGGACGTGTCCGGCACCTGCATGATCATCCACACCAGCGGGGCCAGGAACGCCCCGGCGACCGCGGCCCCCAGCGGCAGCAGCCAGCTCCGCGTGGTCAGCAGCAGGATGGTCGCCAGCGCGTAGCCGCCGCACGCCCAGGCCCCCCAGGTGCCGTCGGCATGCCTGGTGAAGATCTCCGCTCCCGCGTAGACCGTGAAGACCGCGTACCAGGCCGTGACCGCCCGGCGGCCGGGCACGGCCGCGTGCGCAGTGTCGGCCGCGTGCGCGGCGTCGGCGGCCCGCCCGGGACCGGCCCGTTCGCCCGCGGCCGCGGATGTAAGGTCCACGGTCTTAGAGGATACGGTCACCCCGTCCGTCACTCACCTTTTACAACGCCCAGTTTATGGGGTCGGCGCCCTGCTCCTTGAGCAGGGCGTTGGCCCGGCTGAACGGGCGGGTGCCGAAGAAGCCGCCGTACTTCGCGGCCATCGGGCTCGGGTGAACCGCCTCGATGCACCGCTCCTTGCCGAGCAGTGGCGCGACCTTCCTGGCGTCGGCTCCCCACAGGATGGCGGCCAGCGGCGCGTCCCGCTCGGCGAGCGCGCGGATCGCCTGCTCGGTGACCTTTTCCCAGCCCTTGCCGCGGTGGCTGGCCGGCTTGCCCGGCTCGACGGTGAGGACCCGGTTGAGCAGCAGGACGCCGCGCTCGGCCCACGGTGTCAGGTCACCGTTGGGCGGCTTTGGGAACCCCAGGTCATCGGAGTACTCGCGGAAGATGTTGACCAGCGAGGCGGGCAGCCGCTTCACGGTCGGGGCGACCGAGAAGCTGAGGCCTACCGCGTGGCCCGGCGTTGGGTACGGGTCCTGTCCGACGATCAGCACCCGGACGTCGCCGAACGGCTGCTGGAACGCGCGCAGCACGTTCTCCCCGGCCGGCAGGTAGGTCTTGCCCTCAGCGACCTGCTCGCGCAGGAACGCGCCCATCTGGGCGACCTGGTCGGCGACTGGGGCGAGCGCTTCGGCCCAGCCTTTCTCGACAACGTGGGGCAGCGGCTCCGGCATGGGCCCGACTCTAGCGCTAGCGGACGACAGTCGGCGCCCGGCGGCGCGAAGCCGCCGGGCGCGGGAAACCGCTTGTCAGGCTGGCCGCTAGGACCCGGTTACTGACACCGCGGCGACCAGGGGGCCCTGCCGAAGCCGGCAGGCGTTCGTGGCTCAGCGCCGTGCCGATGCCAGCGCCGCGCGGACCTCGGCGGCGGAGGCGGGAGCGGCCGGCTGGTTTCTGTAGTGGTCGTCCTTGGTCACCGCATAGGGCGCGCAGAAGGCCGGAGTGCCCACTTGTGAGCGCCAGCTTTCGGTGAGCGGTCCCATGTCCAGGGAGTCGTACCCGAGCAGCGAGAGCAGCTCGGCGGCTTGCTTTTTTGCGCCCGGGTCGTTGCCGGCGATCGGCAGGACGGTGCGGTCGGCCGCGTCCACCGGCCGCGGCAGGGCCCTGAGGTGTTTGTAGTTGATGTTGTTGAACGCCTTCACGACGTGCGCCTCGGCCAGGTGCCGCTGGAGGATTTCGCTGTCGGTGAGCTCCTGCGCTTCGAGTTCCGGGATGGTGCCGTCACGCGGGGCAAAGTAGTTACCGGTGTCGATGACTGTCTTGCCGGCGAGGGGCTCCCGGGGAACCGCCGCGATAGCGCCGACCGGGATCGTCACGACGACCCAGTCCCCGGCCGCTGCCGCTTGCGCGGGAGTGCCCGCACGGGCCCGCGGCCCCAGTTCGTCCACGAGGCCGAAGAGCGTCTGCGGCCCCCGCGAGTTGCTGAGCACGACGTCCAGGCCGGCGTCGACCGCCAGGCGGGCGAGCGTGCTGCCGATGTTTCCACTGCCGATGAGTCCAAGTGTCGCCATGACTGGACAACCTCCCGATTGATGCCGATCCGCGCGAGTGCCTGTCTTCGATCCCCGAGGCGGGAGTCGTGCGGTCAGCGTGATGGTGAAATACGTAGCCGGTTCGGCAGCCCCCCGCAGCCCGCTGTGCGGGCTGCGGGGACGGGCCGCAGGATGATCAGAAGACGTAGGGGATGTCGTGTATGACGTCCTGGTGGCGGATGCGCCATTCTCCGCCGGTCCGGCGGAACGCGAAGCGGTAGTAGCCGGACTCGATGGGCTTGATGGTGCCCTGGGCGCCGAAGGTGCCGGCCGGCCACCCGCCCTCGGGCTTCGCGGCTCCGACGACGTCGAAGGTGATGAACTGGGTCTCGATGCTGGCCTCGTCGCCGTCGACGGAGACCAGGTGGTCGTAGGTGGTGTGGTGGCTCCAGCCCAGGGGCGGGTGCGGCGCCATGGCCCCCCTTGGCGGCGTGGACATGGCCGCTTCGATCTGGGCTTGTCCGGAGAGGGTTCCCAGCAGCTCCGTCCCGTCGGGCCCGCGGTGGTAGTGGACCTCGACGACGGCGTCGGCCTCGTAGAGCTTTGCCATCGCCGCGCCGTCGCGCTGGTCGGCAGCCCGGGTGTATTGGGAAACGATCTGTGTGATCTCGTTCTCGGTGCTCATGACGTTCTCCGGTTCTCTCTGTGGTGCCTGGTGGTGTCCTGGCTTCTGCGGCAGACGGGCGACCAGTCGCTCGTGCCCCGCAGGCGGGCACCACAGGTGATCGCAATCTGCATGTGTGAAAAGTACACATTGCTCGACCGAAATGCAACTGTAAGAGTTGCTAATATGGAGGTGTCGGGAGCCACCCGACCACGCGGCGGAAGGAAGGGGTATGCGCATGTTGGACGTGAGGTTCTCCAGCGCGCTGAAGGCCATGCTCCTGCTGGGCCATGCCGAGGAACAGGGCAGTCCCGTCCTCAGTTCGACCCAGCTCGCCAGGAGCCTGAACACGAACCCGAGCCTGGTGCGCAAGCTGATGGTCCCGCTGGTGCAGGACGCTCTTGTCGCGTCCATCAAGGGCCGCAGCGGGGGTGTCCGCCTCGGCCGGCCCGCGGACCAGATCACACTGGGAGAGATCTACCGCTCAGCCATCGGCGACAAGCCACTGTGGGCCCCCCGGCCGGAGGGGCCCCGGGAGTGCCTGGTCACCAACCACTCCGCTGAGTACTTCGTCAGGCTCACCGACGAGACCGAGGCAGCCGTCCTCGGCGCACTGGCAGGCCGCACCCTCGCCGACAGCCTCGACGAGTTGCGCGCCATCGACCGGGCCGGCGGTGCTCCCGCTTCGGGAACCCCTGACAGGCAGCCGGCCTGAGGGTAGTCCCGGCCGTGAGTGCCAAAGCGGGGGAAGGCAAGGTGCGATCGGGACGGGACCAGGGCCGGTGGCTCAGCCGATCTCGAGGACGACCTTGCCGGTGATGTTCCCGGTGGCGAAGGCGCGCTGTGCCTCGGCGGCCTTCTCCAGGGGGAAGACCGCGCCGACGCGCACAGTGAGCAGGCCGGCCTCGGCCAGTGCCGTGACCGCGGTGAGGTCGGCGCGGTCCATGCGGGCGAAGACGTCCGTGGAGCCAGGGACGCCGGGTTCGGCAATGGACGCCAGCCTGCCACCGGACCGTGCGGCCCCCGCCGACGCGGCGAGGGTACCGCCGCCGATCGTGTCGAGCACTGCGTCCACACCCTTCGGGACCAGGCTGAGCACCTGGTCGGTCAGGCCCTCGCCGTACGCGACCGGCTGGGCGCCGAGTGTGCGCAGGTAGTCGTGCTGGTCGGATGAGTCCACGCCGATGACGCGGGCGCCCTGGGCCAGGGCGATCTGCACGGCAACGGATCCTACGCCGCCGGCGGCCCCGTGCACGAGGAGGCTCTCGCCCTGCCGCACCGCGAGTGCGTGCACCACGCCCTGGTAGGCGGTGAGCGCGGCCAGCGGCAGTCCCGCGGCTTCGGTGAAGGACATGGTGCTCGGCTTGTGCGCCACGGTGCGCACGTCCGCGGAGACCAGTTCGGCGAAGCCGCCGTGCGCACGCTGCACGTCGCCGCGGACGTACGCGATCACCTCGTCGCCCGTCGCGAACTCAGGTGCTCCGGGCCCGGAGCGCTCCACCACGCCGGCGATGTCCCAGCCGGGCACCACCGGGAAGAACGTTTCCACGGCGCTGTCCAGAGCCCCGGCTTGGATGGCGGCATCTGCGCGGTTCAGCCCGGCGGCCTTGACCCGGATCAGCACCGAGTCCACGTGGGTCTTCGGCTCGGGCAGCTCGGTGAGCTCAAGGACTTCCGGTCCGCCGTAACGGCGGTACACGATGGCTTTCATGGTTCGCACGTTCCTTTCGTGTTCCTGTTTCGAGTGGACCACCGCGGGACGGGCGAGAGCTATGAGGGTTCTGTCAAGGATGGATACCCTGAAGGTATGGATCGTCTGGAGACCCGCGAACTCGACTATTTCGTCGCGGTCGCCGAAGAGCTGCACTTCGGAAAGGCCGCGGAGCGCCTGGGGATGGCCCAGCCCCCGCTGTCGCGCGCGATCAGCCGTCTGGAGCGCCGCATGGGGGTGCGGCTGCTGGAGCGCAGCAGCCGCCGTGTCGCGCTCACCGACGCGGGTGCCGTGTTCCTGGGCGAAAGCCGACGGCTACTCGACTCGCTCGACGCGGCCGTGCGGCGAGCCCAGCGCGTGCAGCAGCCCGGCCGGCTGGTGATGGCGGTACGCCCCGGCACCGCGTCCGGGCTGATCGCCGACCTGGTCCGCTCCCCGGAGGTCGGCAGCCACGACGTCGTCTTCACCCATGACCGCCCGGCCGCCCTGGCAGACGGCAGGGCCGATATAGCGCTGCTGTGCATCGGCACCGACGACCTCACCGGGCTGCGGACCGCCGACCTCACCGAGGAATCGCCCATCGCGCTGGTCCCGCGTGGCCACCCACTGGCCCGGCGCACTGTGGTGACGATCGCCGAGCTCGGGCAGGACGCGAACTTCGAGCCCCAGTGCCCGCCGGTCGGGCTCGACGAGATCGTCGACCGGGTCGTGCTCGGGCGCCTGGTCACCGTCGTGGGTTCGGGGGCCGCCGAACGGATCTCGTCCGAGGTGGCCGCGGTGCCGGTGTCGGACCTCCCGCCCACGCGCCTTGCCCTAGCGTGGCCCGAGGGGGCGTCCCGCCCGGCCGTCACCGCTTTCGTGCGCTCGGCCCGCGCCGCCGAGGCGCGGCGGGCGCTTGACGCGATTGGCGCAGACGCGGCCGGGTCTTGAGGCTGCCTGGCCCGGACCCTGCTTATTCGCCGGGCTGGGTTTCGTCGATGGCTTGTTCGGCCCAGATCGTCTTGCCGGTGCTGGTCTGGCGGCTGCCCCAGCCGCGGGTGAGCTGGGCGACCAGGAGCAGGCCGCGGCCGCCTTCGTCGTAGGTGCGGGCGCGGCGCAGGTGGGGGGCGGTGCTGCTGGCGTCGGAGACCTCGCAGATGAGGTGGCGGTCGTGGATCAGGCGCAGTTGGATGGGTGGGGCGGCGTGGCGGATGGCGTTGGTGAGGAGTTCGCTTACCAGCAGTTGGGTGACGAAAGACGCCTCCTGCAGGTCCCACGCGTCCAGCTGCGCGTCGACGAGTTTGCGGGCTTGGGAGACGACGGCGGGGTCGGCCGGCAGGTCCCAGGTGGCGACGTGCTGGGCGTCGAGCGCGTGGGTGCGGGCGATGAGCAGGGCGATGTCGTCGGTGCGGCGCTCGGTGGGCAGGGCGCCAAGCACGGTGTCGCAGATATCGTCCAGGCGGGCGGAGGGGTGGGCGAGTGCCCTGCGCAGCCGGGCGATCCCCTCGTCGATGTCCTGGTCGCGCGGATTCGATCAGGCCGTCGGTGTAGAGGGCGAGGACGCTGCCCTCGGGCAGTGTGAACTCGGCGGTCTCGAACGGCAGGCCGCCCAGCCCCAGCGGGGGCCCGGCGGGTACGTCCAGGAAGTCGACGGTCCCGTCGGGGCTGACCACGGCGGGCCCGGGGTGGCCCGCGCGGGCCATCGTGCAGACCCGGGCGACGGGGTCGTAGACGGCGTACAGGCAGGTGGCGCCGAAGCCCCCGGCGGTCTCTGCGGCCTGTTCTGACTGCGCGGTGCCAGCGGTGTCTGCGTCCGCGGACAGGCGGATGACCAGGTCGTCGAGGTGGGTGAGCAGTTCGTCGGGGGGGAGGTCGACGTCGGCGAGGGTGCGTACGGCGG
This sequence comes from uncultured Actinomycetota bacterium, assembly GCA_963748785.1. GTDB lineage: Bacteria > Actinomycetota > Actinomycetes > Streptosporangiales > Streptosporangiaceae > Trebonia. The sequence continues at coordinate 400,717 of CAVVKP010000015.1, forward strand.
TCCGCAGCCGTCCCATGGTGGCTGAGGCCTGGATGCCGTGTCCGACCACGTCGCCGACGACCAGGGCGACCCTGGCGCTGGACAGGGGGATCACGTCGAACCAGTCGCCGCCCACACCGGATCGCGCATCCGTGGGCAGGTAGCGGGAGGCCAGCTCCACGGCGGCCTGGCGGGGCAGCCCCTGGGGCAGCAGGGTTTGCTGCAGCGCCACCGCGGTGCCGCGTTCGCGCGTGTAGCGGCGGGCGTTGTCGATGTACAGCGCGGCCCGGGCGGTGATCTCCACGGCGAGCAGCAGGTCGTCCTCGCCGAACGACTCCGGCCGCTGGTGGCGGACGAAGACGGCCACCCCCAGGGTGATGCCCCGGGCCTGCAGCGGCACGGCCATGACCGAGTGGATACCGAACGCGCGGACCGCCGCCGCCCGGCGAGGGGACCCCGCCGACCAGTCGGCTTTCAGAGGATCGTAGCGGGCCTGCAGCACGGCCTGGCCTGTGACTAGGCACCGGACCTCGGGGGAGGTGGCTGAGTAGGCCTCCGTCCGGCCGAGGGCGAGGACCGCCTCGGGAGTTCCCGGTAGCACGGACCGATGGGCGACGCGGCGCAGCCGGACCGGGTCCGCCGCGACCGACCCGTGGTCCGCGTCCGGCGGTCCCATCTGGAGGGCGGAGTCCGGGTCCGGAAGCAGGTCCACCAGACAGAAGTCGGCGAATTCCGGGACGGCCACCTCCGCCAGTTCCTGGGCTGTGCGCGCCACGTCCAGAGTGCTGCCGATGCGGGTGTTGGCGTCGTTGATCAGCTGCAGCCGCTTGCGCGCCCAGTACTGCTCGGTCATGTCGTGCGATGTTGCGCATACACCGCGTAGGGTTCCGTCCTCGTCCCGCAGCGGGAAGAAGAAGGCGGACCGGGCTTGCGTCGCGGGTCTCGCCGGGGGGCCGAAAGGGGTGCTCGATGTGCTGGGGCTGGCCGGTCTTCAGGACCCGGACCATAGCCCGCTCGACCCTGTCCGACTCCGGGTAGCCGGTGATCTCCGTGACCCGCAGTCCGCGCATATCGGCCTCGGTGAGGTTCAGGGCGCGTTCCGCGCTGTGGTTGGCCCGACGCACGCGAAGGCCCGTGTCGACAAGGAGCGTCCAGTTGTAGGGCGACTGCTCAAAGCTCCACGTTGCCAGCGGCTCGTCCTGCGGGGTGGCCGCGGTGCCGGTGAGGGGGCAGACCAAGAGCCAGTCCGGGGCCTTGTCCCCCCGCGTCCGGTGGTGGGCGATCAGACGGGCCTCAACCCGGTGTCCGTCCCGGTGCCGCAGCGGCACCGTGCCATTCCACCTCGGTAGGGCCTGGATCCCGCGCAGTGTCCCGTCGGGGACGTCTTCGTCCAGCAGGCTGGCGGCGGACAAGCCGACGACCTCGTTGGCCCGGTAGCCCAGCAGCAGCAGGGCGCCCTCGTTCCATTCCGTCACGATGCCGTCCTCATCGAGGACCGCCTTGGCCGTCAGCGCGTCGTTGACCACGTCGCCCGGCAGGCGCGGCTGTTCGACACCAGAGGTGCGCCGCTGATCCATGCCGTCTCGCTTCCGCCGGAACCTCACGGACCCCGCCCGGCACCGCCACGCGGGCAAACTATCCCCTAATATATCAATTTCGATTTCGGCCATCTCCGTCGCGATCCCCGGCAAGCACTTCTGTCCGCAGCCGCCGCGCGCACCACCTGCGAGGAACTGCTCCCGGCGCGCTCGCCTCGGTGTGCTGTCCAGCAACCGTTGATGTCCTACCCGCCCTGCTGGTCGGGTCGTAGCCGCCCGATTACCCTCGTTCCCCTCGGCCGGTGCTACCCGGTTGTTGCGGTTTGGTCGCTAGGTGTCTCCCAAACGCGGGCCGTCGCCTACCCTGGAGGCTCGGTCATGACCTCGGTGACCTGGTTAGCCCAGCCGCGAGTGCCGTCTGCCCGGTAAAGGCTCCTCGATGGTGCGGACCTGGTAAAAAGGGGTAACCTGCGCATGCGGGCGCAGGTTGTGCGGCGGACGTTACCGTCTGTCGCCGCGGGTGCTCTGCTTGGAGCCAAATACATGGAACGATGGGGCCCATGAAAGGACGTGTGCTCGTCGTCGACGACGACGCGGCGCTCGCGGAGATGCTTGGCATCGTGCTCCGCGCTGAGGGGTTCGACCCGACGTTTGTCGCCGACGGAGAAAAGGCGCTCGATGCCTTCCGCGAGACCCGGCCGGACCTTGTGCTGCTTGACTTGATGCTGCCCGGTTTCGACGGTATCGACGTGTGCCGCCAGATCAGGGGCGAGTCCGGCGTGCCGATCGTGATGCTCACGGCCAAGACCGACACGGTGGACGTGGTGCTCGGGCTTGAGTCCGGTGCCGACGACTACATACTCAAGCCGTTCAAGTCCAAGGAACTGGTCGCCAGGATCAGGGCGCGGCTGCGCCGCACGGACGAGCCAGCGCCGGAAATGCTGCAGATCGGCGACGTGTCCATCGACGTAGCGGGCCACTCGGTCAAGCGGAGCGGCGAGACGCTGAGCCTCACCCCGCTCGAGTTCGACCTGCTGGTCGCGCTGGCCCGCAAGCCCCGCCAGGTGTTCACCCGCGAAGTGCTGCTTGAGCAGGTCTGGGGCTACCGGCACGCGGCGGACACACGGCTGGTCAACGTGCACGTGCAGCGGTTGCGGGCCAAGATCGAGCACGACCCCGAGCACCCCGAGATCGTCGTGACCGTGCGCGGAGTGGGCTACAAGGCAGGACCCGGCTGATCCGCGGATGGAGCGGTTTGCCGTAAACACCGACGCGGTCGGGGCTCCGGCCGCGCCGCCTCTGCCCCTGCCTGCTCCGGGCGGCGCGGTGCCCGTCCCGGCGCCGGCGCCGCCGCGCGAGCCGGGGGACCGGCGCGAGGCCTGGGAGATGGCGCTGCGCCGGAAGAAGTGGGTGCGGTGGTTGGTCAGCTGGCTGCCGCACCGGACGACGATCATCATCCGCACCACGCTGCGGCTGGAGCACCTGGTCATCGCCAAGGTCAGGCACCGCTGGCACCGGTCGCTCCAGCTGCGGGTGGTCGGCACCACGCTGGTGATCTCCGCGACGATGGTCGCCGTCCTCGGCTTCTTCCTCACCGAGCAGATCCAGGCCGGGCTGCTGCTCAACGCGGAGAACTCGGCGCGGGCCCAGGTGCTTACCGGACTCAGCACCGCCCGTTCCCAGACGGGCGCCACTGGGCTGCCGCTGACCGCCCAGGCGGCGACGGAGTTCATGCAGTCGCTGGACTCGATGTTGCAGCCGACGAACGGCACGGCCAACTACAGCGTGGTGGTCGGGCTCAACGCTGAGCTGCTGCCCAAGGCGGGAAACCCGCCGTTCGCGACCACGATCGACCCGTACCACAGCCTTCCGGCCGCGCTGCGCACCAGCGTGCAGCGGGAGCAGGTGGCCGAGGAGCACGGCGATACCGGGTCCCTGCTGTACTACCTGCCCACCAGGCTGGTCTCCTCCGGCGGCGGGCAGGGGCCGCCGGCGATCGCCTTCGGCACACCGATCGGCAACGCCTACCAGCTCTACTACGTCTTCCCGCTGGACGAAGAGCAGCAGACGCTGCAGCTAGTGCAGACCACCCTCGTCGGCGCGGGCATCGCGCTGGTGGCGCTGCTCGCGGCGATCGCCTCCCTGGTGACCCGGTGGGTGGTGCTGCCGGTGCGGCACGCGGCCCAGGCCGCACAGCGGCTGTCCGACGGCAACCTCGAAGAGCGGATGGAGGTCGGGGGCGCCGACGACCTCGCCGCGCTGGCCACGTCGTTCAACGACATGGCCGCCAGCCTGCAGGAAAAGCTGCGGGAGCTCGAAGACCTTTCCAAGGCCCAGCGCCAGTTCGTCTCCGACGTGTCACACGAGTTGCGCACCCCGATGACGACGATCAGGATGGCGGCGGAAATCCTCTTCGACTCGCGTGAGGACCTCGACGCGGCCGCTGCCCGCAGCACCGAGCTGCTGCAGAGCCAGATCGAGCGGTTCGAGGTCCTGCTGACCGACCTGCTCGAAATCAGCAGGCACGACTCGAACGTCGCGACGCTGGACGCGGAGCCCGCCGACCTGTGCGACATCGTGCGGCGCAGCGCCGACGACGCGCAGCAGCTGGCCGAGCGCCGCGGCTGCCGCATCGAGTTCCGGCTGCCCGCCGCGGCCTGCATGGCCGAGGTGGACCGGCGCCGGGTGGAGCGGATCCTGCGCAATCTGCTGGTCAACGCGGTGGAGCACGGTGAGGGTCGCGACGTCGTGGTGACCGTGGCGGCGGACCGTGACGCGGCCGCCGTGGCCGTCCGCGACTCCGGTGTCGGGCTGGCGCCCGGTGAGGAGCAGCTGGTCTTCGAGCGGTTCTGGCGGGCGGACCCGGCGCGGGCGCGGACGACCGGGGGAACCGGCCTCGGCCTGTCTATCGCCTTGGAGGACGCCCGGCTGCACGGCGGCTGGCTGCAGGCGTGGGGCGAAAAGGGCCGCGGGTCGGTGTTCCGGCTCACCGTGCCGCGGATAGCCGGGCAGCCGCTGGCCGGCTCGCCGCTGCCGCTCGGCCCGGATGAGGCCAGCGTCGCCACGCTGGAGGCGGACCTGAGCGGCGGCCCGCGTGGCTAGGCCGGTGACCACCAAGGCGATGAAGATGAAGAAGCGGCGGCCGCTGCTGGCGGCGCTGGCCGCGCTGGTCGCGGCGGTGTCGGCGGCCGGGTGCGTGTCGATGCCGACCGGCGGCCCGGTCCTGTCGTACCCGGTCACCCAGGGAGCCGACGCACAGAACCAGCCCTACGTGCAGGTCGTGCCGGAGAAGCCGCGTCCCGGCTGGTCACCAGTCGAGATCGTCCAGGGCTTCCTGACCGCCTCGGCGAGCATCGGCGACTACTCAGGGGTAGCGAACGACTACCTGACGCCGCAGGAAAGTAACCACTGGACCCGGACCCGGTCCTGGTCGGCGGTCGTGTACAAGTCCGGCCCCTTCGTGAAGGGGCCGGCCACCCTGCCTGCCTCGCCCAAGGCCTCGGTCACGGTCACGGTCACCGGCCAGGCGCAGGCGCACCTGCAGGGGGGATCCGGCAGCTACTCGGTGCCGTCGGGGTCCGCGGCGGACGAGGAGAACTTCACGCTGGTCAAGGTGGGCGGTCAGTGGCGGATCGCGGACGCGCCGTCGGAGCTGCTGCTCACCAGCGACTCGTTCGCCAATGACTACCAGCTGCGCAACCTGTACTTTTTCGACCCGACCGGCCGGTACCTCGTCCCCGACCCGGTCTACGTGCCGCTGCAAAAAGATCCGGGCGACCTGATGAACGGGCTGGTCCATGACCTGATCTCGCCGCCGGCTGACTGGCTGCGCGACGGCGGCGCAACGCGGACCGCGCTGCCGCCTGACACCAAGATCCGCGGCGTTTCGTTCAGCGGCGTGACCGCGGTGGTCAACCTCACCGGGACGATCGCCAAGGCGGCGCCCCCGACCATGCGGCAAATCTCGGCGCAACTGCTGCGGACGCTGGCCGATCCCGGTCCGGGCACGCCGGGCGAACACCCGGTCCAGTCGATCGAGATCGAGCTGAACGGCAAGCCGTGGACTCCCCCCGGTAGTCCGGGCAACCCGGTGCAGCCGTACAGCAAGAAGCTGGCCGCGGCGAGCCCCGTTTTCTACTACGTGGACAGCGCCGGCTACCTGAACAGCCAGGACGGGCCGAAGGGCAAGCCCTCCCGCGGCCTGCGGATCGGCGCCGGCGCCTCCTCGTCCGTGGCGGTCTCGCCGGACGGCCATTACCTGGCCGTGCTGCGCGGCAGCACGCTGTACACCGGTCTCATTACCGGCCCCCTAGCCAAGCGGGGCACCGGATACCGGGCGATGAGCTGGGACGTCAACGACGACCTGTGGGCGTCGCTCAATGACCAGGTCGTGCTGTTCCGCCACGCGGCGACCAGCGAGGCGAACAGCAAGCAGCCGCTCGGGCAGCAGGTGACGGTCAGCGTGACCAGCATCGGTTCCGGTAACTGGAGCGGCCCGTACACCGCGCTGCGGGTCGCGTCCGACGGTGTCCGGGTCGCCATCGTCGTCAACGGCCACACGCTGACCTTCGGCGCCATCTCCGGGCGGCTAGGGCCGAACCCGCAGATCACCACGTCCCAGGTCCAGCTCGACCCGCCTGCCGGCACCACGTTCACCGGGTTGACCTGGTACGGACCGGACAACGTGATCACGCTGGCCGGCCCGGGCCCGGTCGCGACCGAGTACCCGGTGAGCGGCGGTACCCCCACCCCCGTCCCGGTCGACCCGGGCATGCAGTCGATCACCGCCAGCTACGGGAACCTGCTGATCGCCGGGGTGCCCAAGGGCCGCATGGCGTCCGACCCCAGCCTCACCAGCGCGTGGATGCCGCTGGCCAACGGGTACGCGCCCGCCTACCCGGGCTGAGCGAGCTGCCGAGGCGGACCGCAACCTTAGAGATTCCTGAGAACCTGCGGGAGAATCGTCGGCACTAGTCCTTTATGTGGGGCTTTGTCACTCATGTTCCGCCTGACATTTGGCCTCAGGAGGACTAGCGTTCAGGCATGGCACTCGCCCGGGTCCGTGGTTGCGCCGGGCAGGCTCTCCAAGCCGCACTGGCGGCCGGAGGGTCTCCTAGGCAAGCCGATGCCAGCCGCAGGCAAAACGGTCCACGTAAGGCGACTTCTCGTCGACTGATCACGGTGCGGCTTAGAAGTAAGTCCTGCCCCGTCGGGGAACACAAGACGTTCCCCGGTCCACGGGAGAAGGTCAGTAGTGGCCATGGAAGGCCGCGAACCCCTCAGCAGGCGGATGTGGGGTCGAAGACCAGGTCGGCCGGGCGAGTGTCCATCGAACCGTTTGACCCTGGTGTTCTCAGGAAGCTGACGGTTCGCCACTGGTAATCAACGCCGAAGGGGGATCGAGATGGAAATCACCTTCAAGGGCAGGCACACCAGCGTTCCCGAGCGCTTTCGCAGGCATGCGAGCGACAAGCTGGCCAAGCTCGAGAAGCTCGATCACAACGCGATCCGGATCGACATCGAGGTATCGACGGAGCGCAACCCGAGGCAGGCCGATCGGAGCGAGCGGGTAGAGCTCACGGTCAGATCACGAGGCCCGGCCATCAGGGCCGAGGCGGCGGCCGACGACCGGTACGCGGCCCTTGACCTCGCATGCACCAAGCTCGAAGGCCGGCTGCGCAAGGCGGCCGAGCGCCGCAAGGTTCGCCGCGGCGACCTGACCGTGCGCTCCACCGACTCGCTGGCCGCGGTCGGTCGCCCCGGTCGGCGCGGCCGCCGCGGCGGCGGAGGCGGCCGCCCTGGCCGATGTGGACATCCCGGAGATCCCCGCACCGGACGACGCGGCCATGCTCGGCGGAATGCCGGTCGGCCGCAAGGCGGCCGGCAGGTCGGCGAGCAGGCCGGGCGGCAGGCCCGGGCCGAAGCTCGCCAGCCGGCCAGCGGGCCGCGGCGCCCGGAGGCGACCGTGCCGCTGCCCGCGCTGCCCGAGGACGAAGTTCCGCCGGTCCGCCCGCCCGCGGACGAGGCCGAGGAGACCGCGAGCGGGGTAGCTGCCGATGCAGATGATCGGCGACGGGCCGCTGGTCGTCAGGGAGAAGTTCCACGCCTCGCGCCCGATGACGATCGACCAGGCGCTGCTGGAGATGGAGCTGGTCGGGCACGACTTCTTCGCCTTCCGTGACAGCACAGTGCGGCAAGTTCAGCGTGGTCTACCGCCGTCGCGGCTACGACTACGGGGTCATCAGGCTCGTCGATAACGAGCGTGTGCTTTAGCCGCGCGGCGGCGCGGCGCCCGTGCCCGCTGCGGCCAGGGGCGACGTCCCCGGCCGCGGCGGGCCGGGCAAGGTGTGGCGGCCATTACTGCGTGCCGCCCTGGCACTGTCGGGGCGGTACGCGTAGCTTTAGTGACATGTCCTATCCTGTGCGTGAACTGCGAACGCTGCGGAAGGAGCGGCCGTGACCGAGCGGTCTCTTGCGGCCAGGAAAAATGCGCCTGTCAGCTCCAGCGCCTTCCGCCCCGGCGGCCTCCAACGGCCAGCGCCGGGTCAGGCAGCGACCCCATCCGGGTAATCATCGCGGACGACCACGCCCTGTTCCGCCGCGGCCTGGAGATGGTCTTGCAGGGCGAGGCCGGACTCGAGCTGGTCGGCCAGGCCTCCGACGGTGCCGAGGCGGTGCAGGTCGCCGGCGAGGTGGTGCCGGATGTCGTGCTGATGGACATCAGGATGCCGAAGATCAGCGGCATCGAGGCCGCCCGCCAGATGAAAGAGGTGGCCCCGTCGGCCAAGATCGTGATGCTGACGATCAGCGACGAGGAAGAGGACCTCTTCGAGGCGATCCGCGCGGGCGCCAGCGGATACCTGCTCAAGGACATCCCGCTGGACGAGCTGGCCGGCTCGGTCCGCGCGGTGCACGGCGGTCAGTCCCTGATCAACCCGTCGATGGCCGGCAAGCTGCTCACCGAGTTCGCCACCCTGGCCCGCCGGGACGCGGAGGAGGAGCCGGCCAAGCACGCCCCCGCGCCGAAGCTGACCGATCGCGAGATGGAGGTGCTCCGCCTGGTGGCCCGCGGCATGAACAACCGCGACATCGCCAAGGAGCTGTTCATCTCGGAGAACACGGTGAAGAACCACGTGCGCAACATCCTGGAGAAGCTGCAGATCCACTCCCGGATGGAAGCCGTGATGATCGCGGTACGCGAGAAGCTGATCGAGATTCGCTAGCCGAGCCGAGCGCCTTCACCGCGTTGGCCAGATGGCTGGGCGAGGGGCGCCGGGAGGACCCGCTCGACGGCGACGCTGGTGCAGCCGACCCACTCGGCCGCCTCGGCCAGGGCCCGCGCCATCGGCGCGACGGCCGACGGCTTCTCCAGGAACACGTTGCGCGCGACAAGCGTCTTGCCGCTCCTGGCCGGGTCGACCCAGCCGACGATCCGGCCACCGGACAGCAGCGGCATGGTGAAGTAGCCCCGCTCGCGCTTCTCCTTCGGCACGTAGGGCTCGAACAGGTGCCGGTAGCCGAACATCCGCAGCGTCCGCTTCCTGTCCCAGATCAGCGAGTCGAACGGGGAAACCAGGGTGGTGCGGTGGGTGCCCCGGCCGCCCGCGGCCAGCCAGGCCAGCGCCTCCGGGTCGGCCCACGCCTGGCCGGGTCCCTTGGCGCCGGGCACGGTGACCGGGGTCAGCCCGGCCGCCGCCGCGGCCTCGTCGAGCAGGATGCCGCTGCGCACCCGCAGGCCGTGCTCGTTGAGCCGCAGGTACTCGATGAAGTCCGCGTGCGTGGCTACGCCCAGCGCCCGCGCGACCGTCCCCACCAGGTAGGCGAGGCACTCGTCGTCCGTCGGCTCCTGGCTGCGCAGCTCGGGCGGCACGGCCCGTTCGGGCAGGTCGTACACCCGCCGCCAGCCGGTCCGCCGCACGCAGACCGCCCGCCCGGTGTCGAGCAGCCATTCGGCGGCGATCTTGACTTCCGACCAGTCCCACCACGGGCCGCCCGCCTTGGCCCCGCCGAGCTGGGTGGCGGTCAACGGCCCCTCGTCGCGCAGGCGGCGCAAGCACCTGCTGGCAGGTGTCTTCGGAGACCTGGTGCCAGCGCTGCCCCCGGGCGGTGATGGCCCGCCGTCGCCAGGCGTAGTACGGCCAGTCCGCGATCGGCAGGACGCAGGCGGCGTGCGCCCAGTACTCGAACGCCGCCGGCCGGGCCGCGGGCCAGTAGGCCCGCTCTACCTTGTCCCGGCCCACCGGGCCGAGGCGCGCGTAGGCGACAAGCTCATGCGACCGGGCCAGCACCGAGATCGTGTCGAGTTGCACCGCGCTGACCCGCCGTAGCGTCCCCGGCCACGCCGCCGCGCTTCGCCCCGGCACCGAGGAACCCCTGAGCGTACAGGGTGAGCCGCCGCACCTCATCAGCGCTCAGCTGGTCGGCGCTCAGCTGAAGGTCCGCCGCCGCAGCTGCCCTCTCCCACGCCCACGACTGTAGACCGTCCGTACGACGTTCGAGCGGGCTAAGCCGCCCGCGGGGGGCTGACTCAGTACCAGTCGGTGTTCATGGCCTTGGAGAAGGCCAGGATCAGCAGCCCGACGATGGCCACGGCGGTGCCGATCCAGAAGACGATCCAGTTCGGGCCGGGGTTGGAGATCGGGAACGCGATGCCGCCGATGATGAACCCGACGACGGTGGTGAGCGTCCCGACCCAGGAGACTGGCCTGCCCGGGTTGTGCTCCAGGTGGGCGTCGTGCTCCGCTGTGCCAGCGGCGTCCGTGCCCTCCACGGTGCCTGTTGCCTGCTCGGCCACGACTCCTCCTACTTCTGGCCCTGCCTATGCTGAGGTTGGCACGAAAATACCGCAACAGGGTCGGGGACTCGGTAGCCGGGCCCCCATCTCGCCTACCATGGCAGGCGAAGCGTGTTCAGCTAGATACCGGCCGATCCGCGCTGCCCGCCACGTACACGTCCAACGAGTGAACCTTTTTATCCTGCCGTTCGTCCGTAAAGGCGACAGTGTCACCAGGATAAGAAAGTTCGGTACTGCCGCAAGGAGCACGACGAGAAGTGCCTTCGATCCTAGACAGCATCCTTCGCGCTGGCGAGGGCAAGATCCTGCGTCAACTCAAGCGGATCAGCGAGCAGGTCAACTCCGTTGAGGACGACTTCGTCGCGATGAGCGACGCCGATTTGCGCGGCGATGACCGACGAGTTCAAGCAGCGGCTCGCTGACGGCGAGACGCTGGACGACATCCTGCCCGAGGCGTTCGCCACGGTCCGTGAGGCGGCGCGCCGCACCCTCGGCCAGCGCGCCTTCGACGTGCAGCTCATGGGCGGCGCGGCGCTGCACCTCGGCAACATCGCCGAGATGCGCACCGGTGAGGGCAAGACGCTCACCGGCGTGTTCCCCGCCTACCTGAACGCGCTGGCCGGCCAGGGCGTGCACGTCGTCACCACCAACGACTACCTGGCCAAGCGCGACTCCGAGTGGATGGGCCGGGTGCACCACTTCCTCGGCCTGAAGGTCGGGGCGATCATGGCCGACATGACGCCCGCCGAGCGGACGAAGGCCTACGAGGCCGACATCACCTACGGGACGAACAACGAGTTCGGCTTCGACTACCTGCGCGACAACATGTCGTGGTCGCTCGAAGAGTGCGTGCAGCGCGGCCACAACTTCGCCATCGTCGACGAGGTCGACTCGATCCTCGTCGACGAGGCGCGCACCCCGCTGATCATCTCCGGTCCGGCCGAGCAGAACTCCCGCTGGTACACCGAGTTCGCCAAGATCGCCCCCCGGCTGCGCCGGGGCGAGGACGGCGAGGGCGACTACGAGGTGGACGAGAAGAAGCGGACCGTCGGCGTCCTGGAACCCGGTGTCGAGCGGGTCGAGGACTGGCTGGGCATCGACAACCTGTACGACCCGGTCAACACGCCGCTGGTGTCGTTCCTGAACAACGCGCTCAAGGCCAAGGAGCTGTTCAAGAAGGACAAGGACTACGTCGTCATGAACGGCGAGGTCCTGATCGTGGACGAGTTCACCGGCCGCATCCTGCACGGCCGCCGGTACAACGAGGGCATGCACCAGGCCATCGAGGCCAAGGAAGGCGTGGAGATCAAGGACGAGAACCAGACGTTCGCCACGATCACCCTGCAGAACTACTTCCGGCTGTACGACAAGCTCGGCGGCATGACCGGCACGGCCATGACCGAGGCCAACGAGTTCATGCAGATCTACAAGCTCGGCGTGGTACCCATCCCCACCAACCGGCCGATGGTCCGCAGCGACGAGACCGACGTCATCTTCCAGACCGCGCAGGCCAAGTTCGAGGCGGTGGTGGAGGACATCGCCGAGCGGCACCAGGACGGCCAGCCGGTACTGGTCGGCACGACCAGCGTCGAGAAGTCCGAGCTGCTGTCGGTGATGCTCAAGCGGCGCGGCATACAGCACCACGTGCTGAACGCCAAGTACCACGAGCAGGAGGCGATGATCGTCGCCCAGTCCGGCCGCCTCGCCGCGGTCACGGTGGCGACCAACATGGCCGGCCGCGGCACCGACATCATGCTGGGCGGCAACCCGGAGTTCATCGCCGACCTGGAGCTGCACCAGCGCGGCCTGTCGCCGGTCGACACGCCGGAGGACTACGAGGCCGCGTGGCCGGAGGCGGTCGCCAAGGCGAAGGCGGCGGTCGTGGCGGAGCACGAGCAGGTCGTCGAGGCCGGCGGCCTCTACGTGCTCGGCACCGAGCGGCACGAGTCGCGGCGGATCGACAACCAGCTCCGCGGCCGGTCCGGCCGGCAGGGCGACCCGGGCCTGTCCCGGTTCTACCTGTCGCTCGAGGACGACCTGATGCGGATGTTCAACTCCGACCGGGTCGCGGCGATCATGGACCGGCTGCACATCCCGGCGGACGTCCCGGTGGAGAACTCGGTGGTCTCCCGGTCGATCAGGTCCGCGCAGACCCAGGTCGAGTCGCAGAACTTCGAGATCCGCAAGGACGTCCTGAAGTACGACGACGTGCTCAACCGGCAGCGGCAGGTCATCTACCGCGAGCGGCGCCAGGTGCTCGAGGGCGCCGACCTGCACGAGCAGGTCCGGTCGATGATCGACGAGGTGACCGCCTCCTACGTGGCCGTCGAGACTGCCGACGGCTACCCGGAGGAGTGGGACCTGGACAAGCTGTGGCGGGCGTTCAAGCAGCTCTTCCCGATCACGCTGACCGATCGACGCGGTGATCGAGGAGGCGGGCGGCGACAAGGCCGACGTGACCGCCGACCTGCTCACCGACATGGTGCAGGAGAACGCGCAGGAGGCCTACGACCGCCGTGAGGCCGAGCTGACGCCGGAGCTGATGCGGGAGATCGAGCGGCGCGTCGTGCTGTCGGTCCTCGACCGGAAGTGGCGCGAGCACCTGTACGAGATGGACTACCTCCGCGAGGGCATCGGCATGCGCGCGCTGGCGCAGCGCGACCCGCTGGTCGAGTACCAGCGGGAGGGCTACGACATGTTCAACTCGATGATGGACGGCATCAAGGAGGAGTCGGTCGGCAACCTGTTCAACCTGCAGTTCGAGGTCCAGGAGAACCCGATCGTCGAGGAAGTCGGCGCGGGGGCGCAGCTCGGATTCGGCGGTACGCTGCCCGGCGTGACCACGCCGGCCCGCCGCAGCAGCAGGCCGCGCAGCAGGCGCCGGCGGCACCCGCCCGCGCCGGCCCGGCCGCCGGAGCAGGCGCAGCCCGAGCCCCTGTCGCCACCCGCCGCTTTCGGCAGGAAGCCGGGCGGCGCTGCAGCGCGGCAAGCACGCCGCCGACGGGCGGGGCCACGCCACCGCGGCAGGCCGCGGCGAGGCGGCGACCCGCAGCGGCGGCGGGACCGGACAGCGGGCGGCAGCGGCCGACTCCGAAGAGCTGGTGGACGATGTGCCCGCCGGGGCCGAGCCGAGCGGCCCGCAGCCGGTGATGCCGAGTGGCCTTGAGCCGCGCCGCGCGAGCAACCTGCAGTACTCGGCCCCGGCCGAGGGCGGCGGCGTCGAGCACCATGGCGACAGCGCGCTGGACCCGTACGCCAACGTGGGCCGTAACGACGCGTGCCCGTGCGGTTCCGGCCGCAAGTACAAGCGCTGCCACGGCGACCCGAAGAACGCCGACGCGTAGCGGGCCGCCGCGTTACCCGGCCTCGATGTCGGTGCAGCGCCACCCGGGCGCCTGCTTGGCGTGCGCCGGGCGGCGTCGCTCGCCGTCCGACCGCTCCAGTCGGACGGCGAGGGCGCGCGCCCGGGTGCCGGTCAGCACGACCACGGTCATCTCGATCACGTCCGCGCTCGGCGCGGTGGTGAGCACCCGTAGCACCCGGGGACGGCGCTCGTCGCGCAGCAGCGGCAGCAGGCGGTGCAGCTGAACGCTGCCTCGCTCGGACATCCAGGGCAGTATCTGCCGCGCCGGCCGGACGCCGGCCAGCGTCTCGGCCAGCAGCACCGCGAACTGCCGCGGCCACGACGGCTGCGACGGCTGCGCGCAGGCCGGCGTGGCGGGCTTGTCGCCGCCCGGCGCGGCCAGGTCGGCCAGGGCTTGGCGGTCGCCCGGTGCCAGGGGGCCGCCGGCCGGCGGCCAGACATCGGGCACCGGCGTGACGCCGAGGCCGGCCAGGTCGGTGCGGGGGGCGGGCGCGGACACGGCTGGCGGCGATGTGGACATGGGGCAGTAATACCCGTCCCCACCGACATTCCCGTGCGGCCCGCCCCGCTGGGCCGGCCGAAGTCTGGCTCACTGTCGGAGGGTCCTCATACGCTCGGTTCATGGCTGTCAATACCGAGGCAGGCGGCACCGTTGACCTGCAGCGGCGGGCTAGCGACCATCCGCCTCCGCCCGCGGCGGGGCCGTGCTGTCGCGGATGACCAGGGTCGTGGCGAGCTCCACATGGTGCGGCTCGCCGGCCTCCCCGGCGCCGCCGGCCGACCGCGGGCGCAGCATCCCGAAGCCCGTCGCCGCCATGGCCGCCAGCGGCTGGCGAATGGTGGTCAGCGCCGGGGTTGCCCACGTCGCCATGATGACGTCGTCGAAGCCCACCACGCTCAGGTCATCGGGGCAGCGTAGCCCGCGCTCGCCCAGCGCCTGCAGGACACCGAAAGCCTGGCTGTCGTTGCCGGCCACGATCGCGGTGGGCGGCCTCGGCAGGTCGAGCAGGTATCCCGCCTGCGCCCGGCCCCCCTCCGCGGCGAAGTCGGCCCGTCGCACCAGGTTTTCGTCGGCCGGCAGTCCGGCGGCGTACAGGGCGGCACGGTAGCCGGCCAGCCGGGCGCGGCTGGACCAGAAGGCGTCCGGGCCGCCGATGGCGGCGATGCGGCGGTGGCCGAGCTCGATCAGGTGCCGGGTCGCGGTCATGCCGCCCTGCCAGTTGGTCGTCCCGACCGACCGGATGTCCTGGGCCGGCTCCTCTGGCGGGTCGATGAGGACCAGCGGGATCCGGGCGGCGGCCATCCGCTGCAGCTCCCGGCTGCCGGGCAGGTGCAGCACGCACAGCGCTCCGTCGGTGCCGCGCGCCACCGCGTGGTCGAACCATCGGGTGAACTCGGCGGCCGAGTCCACCGGGGTGACGATCACGCTCACGTCGTCCTGCGCGGCGGCCTCCACGGTGCCGCGCAGCAGCTCCTCGGCCCATGGCCCGTGCAGGCTGGCGATCAGCAGGTCCACCACGCCGAAGCCGAGCCGGGAGGCGACCTGGTACCCGTGCTGGCGCAGCAGCCCCGCGATCCGCGTCCGGGTGCCCGCGGCGACGTCGGTCCGCCCGTTCAGGACCTTGGACACGGCCGAGACCGACACCCCCGCCTCGGCCGCCACGGCGACCAGGGTGCTGCGGTGCGCGCGCGGGGTGCCCGAGGTGCCGTGAACCATGACTGCTCCTTTCGAAAACTACTCGTCGCGCCGAGCCCGACCAGGCGAGAAGAACGGACACGGCCGATGACTCAATATAAGCACGAATGCCTGTTGACCATCTAACTGCCGCGATTTAGCCTGAACCCGGAGAAGCGAATGGTTTTCGAAAAGCCATCGGCTGAACGCCCCGGCGGTCCGCGCGGGGCGGGGCGACGTGAGGAGCGCAGAAACGTGACGACGACCAACCCGCCGGCGCTGCAGCTGTATTCCGTCCGTGAGTTGCTGCCAGGAGACCGCGCCGACGTGCTGGCCCGGATCGCCGGATTCGGCTACGGCGCGGTGGAGGCGTTCGACGTGCTCACCGATACCGACGGGCTGCACGCCGACCTGACGGCCGCGGGCCTGCGGGTCAGCAGCGTGCACGCGGCGCCGTCCGGCGACCAGGCCGAGGCGATCGCCGCCGCGGTAAGGACGCTCGGGACCGACACCATCATCGTGCCGTACATGCCGCCGGCCCGGTTCGCCGACGCCGACTCCGTTGGGGCGCTGGCCGCGGAGCTCAACGAGATGGCGACCTGGGCGGCCGGGCACGGGCTGCGCCTGGGCTACCACAATCACGAATTCGAACTGTCCTCGCTCATCGCCGGGCGGCCCGCCCTCGAGGTACTCGCGGACCAGCTCCAGGACGAGGTCGTGCTGGAGGTCGACACCTACTGGGCGGCGGTCGGCGGCCAGGACGTGCCCGAGCTGCTGGGCCGGCTCGGGGAGCGGGTCCGGTACCTGCACGTCAAGGACGGCCCGATCGTCAACCGGGAGGACTTCATGACGGCGGTCGGGTCCGGGAAGATGCCCGTCGCGCAGGTCCTGGCCGCGGGCCAGGCCGCCGAATGGCACGTCGTCGAGCTGGATCGCTGCGCGACCGACATGATGACGGCGGTCGGGGACAGCCTGGCCTGGCTAATCGCCCAGGGCCTGGCCGAGCCCGCCGCTGCCCGCCGCGGGGCGTCATGACGAGCAAGCGCGGCCGCGGCCCGGTCGGCGTGGCCGTGGTCGGCTGCGGCACGATCAGCAACGAGTACCTGCGCAACCTGACGTCGTTCCCTGACGTGCGGGTGCTGTTCTGCGCCGACCTGGACCTGGAGCGGGCCAAGGCGCAGGCTGACGAGTACGGCGTGCCCGCATCCGGCAGCACCACCCAGGCGCTCGAGGACCCCGACGTCGAGATCGTCGTTAATCTCACCATCCCGGCCGCGCACGTCGAGGTGGCGGCGGCCGCCCTCACCGCCGGCAAGAACGTCTGGCTGGAGAAGCCGCTCGCCCTGGAAACCGCTGCCGGCCAGGCCCTGCTTGACCAGGCCGACCAGGCGGGGCTGCGGGTGGGCTGCGCGCCGGACACCCTGCTCGGCGCCGGCCTGCAGACCGCCCGGCGGATCATCGAGGCGGGCACGATCGGCGTGCCGCAGGCCGCGCTGGTCCTGTTCCAGAACTTCGGCCCGGAGAGCTGGCATCCCGACCCCGCGTTCCTGTTCCAGCGCGGCGCGGGCCCGCTGTTCGATATGGGCCCGTACTACCTGTCCGCGCTGGCCGGTCTGTTCGGCCCGGCCGACCAGGTGGCGGCCCTCAGCCGCCAGGCCCGCGCCAGCCGGGTCATCGCGACCGGCCCGCGCGCCGGCACGTCGTTCGACGTAGAGGTCCCGACCCACGTCACCGCCCTGGTCGACTATGCGGGAGGGCAGGCCGCGACGCTAGTGCTCAGCTTCGACTCGCCGCTGCGGCGGTCCGGGTTCATCGAGATCACCGGCTCGGAGGCGACACTGGCGCTGCCCGACCCCAACCGCTTCGACGGCGACATCAGGCTGTGCGCTCCCGGCACCGACGAGTGGACCGTCATCCCGGCGGCAGGCGCCGTGGCCGGCCGCGGGCTGGGCGTCCTGGACCTGGCCCGGGCGCTGCGCGGCGGCGGGCCACACCGCGCGTCCGGCGAGATGGCCCTGCACGTCCTGGACACCATGGAAGCGATCGCAGGCTCCGCGGCCGGGCACGCGTTCGAGCCGGTCCACACCACCTTCGATCTGCCCGCCGCCGTGCCGGCCGACTGGGATCCGCTCGCCCCGACGCTGGCCTGAGCGTGGCGGGCAGGCCAGGCTAGATCATCGGCGGGACGAGGAGCGGAGGCAGCGTTGGCAGCAGGCACGGCGTTGGCAGCAGACACAGCAGCCGGCACGGCACGGCCGGCCCTCGGCGTCGGCATGGTCGGCTACGGGTTCATGGGCGCCGCCCATTCCCAGGCCTGGCGCACCGCGGCGCACGTTTTCGGCCTGCCGCTGGCGCCCCGCATGGTCGCGCTGTCGGGCCGCAGCGCCGGCGCAGCTCGGGCCGCGGCCGACCGGCTCGGCTGGGCCGAGGCACAGACTGACTGGCGGGCCCTGATCGGCCGCCCAGACATCCAGCTCATCGACATCTGCGCGCCCGGCGACGCGCACGCGGAGATCGCGATCGCCGCCCTCGACGCCGGCCAGCACGTCCTGTGCGAGAAACCGCTGGCCAACACGCTGGCCGAGGCGCAGGAGATGGCGGCGGCGGCGACCAGGGCCCGGGCCCGCGGCGTCCGGTCGATGATCGGCTTCAACTACCGCCGCGTCCCGGCCATCGCCCTGGCCCGCCAGCTCGTCAGCGCCGGGCAGCTCGGCCAAATCCGCCAGGTCCGCGCCAGCTACCTGCAGGACTGGCTGGCGGACCCCTCGTTCCCGCTGACCTGGCGGCTGCAGCGCGAGCATCGCGGGCTCGGGCGCGCTCGGCGACCTCGGCTCGCACATCGTCGACCTGGCCCAGTACCTGACCGGCCAGCCGGTCACGGCCGTCTCGGGCAGCACCGTCACCTTCGTCGCTGAGCGCCCACTCGAGGGCGCGGCTGAACACGCGACCGGGCCGGTCACCGTCGACGACGCCGCGCTTTTCACAGCCCGACTGGGCGCTGTGGCCATCGGCTCGTTCGAGGCCACCCGCTTCGCCGCCGGCCGCAAGAACGAGCTGCGCGTCGAGCTCAGCGGCGACCGCGGCAGCCTCGCCTTCAACCTGGAACGCCTCAACGAGCTGGAGTTCTACGAAGCCGGCAGCGCTGCCGACGGCGAGGGCCTGGCCGGCTTCCGGCGCATCGTGGTCACCGAGCCCGGCCACCCGTACCTCGCCGCCTGGTGGCCGCCCGGGCACGTTCTGGGCTGGGACGCCACCTTCACCCACGAGATCGCCGACCTGGTCGGTGCCGTCGCCGCCGGCGCCGACCCCGAGCCGTCCTTCGCCGCCGGCCTGCAGGTGCAGCGCGTGCTGACCGCCGTCGAGGACAGCGCCGAGCGCCAGTCCGCGTGGACGCCCGTCCCGCCCGCGGACGTGCTTTAACCCTCAATTCAAACACCGAGCAAGGGAGCCGGTCATGTCCCGACCGTTCACGCTATTCACCGGGCAGTGGGCCGATCTGCCCCTGGAAGAAGTGTGCCGCCTGGCCCGGGACTGGGGGTATGACGGCCTGGAGCTCGCCTGCTGGGGCGACCACTTCGAGGTCGACCGGGCGCTGCACGAGGATGGCTACCTGGCCGGCCGGCACGCGCTGCTGGCCAAGTACGAGCTGGGCTGCTGGGCCATCTCGAACCACCTCGTCGGCCAGGCCGTGTGCGACTACCCGATCGACGCCCGGCACCAGGACATCCTGCCCGCCCGGATCTGGGGCGACGGGGAGCCCGAGGGCGTCCGGCGCAGAGCCGCCGCCGAGATGGCCGACACCGCCCGGGCGGCGGCCGCGTTCGGGGTAAACACCGTGGTTGGCTTCACCGGGTCCTCGATCTGGTACACCGTGGCCATGTTCCCGCCCACCCCGGCGGCCATGATCGACGCTGGCTACGCGGACTTCGCCGAGCGCTTCAATCCGATACTCGACGTCTTCGACGCAGAGGGGGTCCGCTTCGCGCACGAGGTGCATCCCAGCGAGATCGCCTACGACTTCTGGACCACCCGCCGTGCCCTGGACGCCGTCGGGAATCGCCCAGCCTTCGGGCTGAACTTCGACCCGAGCCACTTCGTCTGGCAGGACCTCGACCCGGTGGCATTCCTGGCCGCCTATCCCGACCGGATCTACCACGTGGACTGCAAGGAGGCCCGCAAACGGCTGGACGGGCGCAACGGCCGCCTCGGCTCGCACCTGCCCTGGGGTGATCCGCGCCGTGGCTGGGACTTCGTCTCGGCCGGCCGCGGGGACATCGGCTGGGAGGACATCTTCCGGATGCTGAACTCGATCGGCTACAGCGGCCCCATCTCAGTGGAGTGGGAGGACGCCGGCATGGACCGGCTGACCGGCGCCGCGGAGGCCGTTACGCATCTGCGGAAGTTCGACTTCGACCTCCCGCAGTCGTCCTTCGACGCCGCGTTCAGCAGGGACACCCCGTAGTGGCGCGCCCTGCTCCGGCTACCCTCCGCTGCCAGCACCGCAACCAGACAACAGCCGCCTGACCAGCCCAGCCCCCTAACGATCCTGATCACCTACACAAGTGACGCGCACCGCCCCGCTGGCATCGCCGTGCGGGCTAGGCTGGCCGCGTGGCGGAGGAGGAAGCCGCGGCACGCCCGGCGGCCGGGACGGCTAGGGTGCCGGCCGGCGCGGCGGAGAGCAGGTCCGCGACGGCGGCGGCGGCGACGGGCAAGGTATACCCGTTCACCGCCGATCCCGTCCGGGCCGCGAACATGCGGGGCATCCGGCGCACCGACACCAAGCCCGAGCTGGCGCTGCGGGCGGCCCTGCACGCGCTGGGCTACCGCTACCGCAAGGATCTCCGGCTCGATCTGCCCTCGCGCCGGGTACGGCCGGACATCGCGTTCACCAGCCGCAAGGTGGCCGTGTTCGTGGACGGGTGCTTCTGGCACGCCTGCCCCGAGCACGGCAGCAAGCCGAAGAACAACGAGTGGTACTGGTCGCCCAAGCTGGCCAGGAACGTGGAGCGCGACCGGGCCGCCGACGACGCGCTCGCCGAGGCGGGCTGGACGGTGGTGCGGCTGTGGGAGCACGTGCCGCTGGACGACGCCGTCACGTCGGTGATCGCCGTGGTCGGCTCCCCGCGCCGGTAGCATTTCGCCATGCGGGTCTACCTGCCATCCACACTGCCCGGCCTGGCCGACTTCCTCGTCAAGGGCGAGGTCGCGCCGCCGCCGCTGCGCGCCTTCGCGGTGACGCCCGCGCTGCGCGAGGCCTACGCGAGCGGTGACGACGAGGAACTCGAGTACGTGGCCATGCTGGAAGCTGCCCGGCAGTCGCTGCGGCTGCTCGACGCCGACCCGGACGCGCCTCGCCGCCGGGTGGTGCTCGCCGCCGACGTGCCGGACGCCCAGGTGAGCTGGCAGGCGTACGACGACGAGGCCGCCGCCGTGCTCGTCGGGTCGGCGGTCCCGGTCTCGGCGATCGCCTCCGGCCACGTGGACGAGCTCGTCGCCGTGCCCGACGTAGCCGCCGCGGCGGCCGCCGTGACCGCCGCCGACGCCGGCGACGACGACGCCGCCTTCACCGTCGACTCGGCCGAGGCCCACGAACTCGCCTGGTACGCGACCCAGGAGCTCCAGTACCTCTAGACCGGCCCCGGCGCCAGACGACGTGGCTCCAGGCGACGTGGCCGCCTCGGTAGGGCCGCCACTGGGCGGCTAAGGTGGCAGGCATGGACGCTGTGACCCGGGTTCCCGTGCCGTACAACGAGCCGATCAGGCAGTATCAGCCGGGAAGCGCGGACCGTACCGCGATCGCGGCCAAGATCAAAGAGCTGGCGGGCCAGCGGGCCGAGCTGACCATGACCATCGGCGGGCGCCGGGTCATGGGATCAGGTGAGCGGGTGCCGGTGGTGCAGCCGCACAACTTCCGGCACGTGCTCGGCGACCTGGCCAACGCCACCGACGTGGACGTGGCGGCGGCGATCGCCGCCGCCCGCGGCGCGGCGCCGGGGTGGCGGGCGCTGTCCTTCGACGACCGCGCCGCGGTCTTCCTGCGCGCGGC
Source organism: uncultured Actinomycetota bacterium (assembly GCA_963748785.1). Classification (GTDB taxonomy): domain Bacteria; phylum Actinomycetota; class Actinomycetes; order Streptosporangiales; family Streptosporangiaceae; genus Trebonia. The sequence continues at coordinate 422,116 of CAVVKP010000015.1, forward strand.
CGACCTGCTCGCCGGGCCCTGGCGGGCGACGCTGAACGCGGCGACGGTACTCGGCCAGTCCAAGTCGGTCTTCCAGGCCGAGATCGACGCCGCCTGCGAGCTGATCGACTTCTGGCGCTACAACGTTGCCTTCGCCCGGCAGCTGCTCGCTGAGCAGCCTGAGTCCGCGCCCGGCTCGTGGAACCGGATGGAGTACCGTCCGCTCGAAGGGTTCGTGCTGGCCATCACGCCGTTCAACTTCACCTCGATCGCCGGGAACCTGCCGACCGCGCCGGCGCTGCTTGGCAACGTGGTGGTGTGGAAGCCGTCGCCGACGCAGCAGCTCGCGGCGCACTACCTGATGGCGCTGCTCGAGGCGGCCGGCCTGCCGCCCGGCGTGATCAACCTGGTGACCGGCGACGGCCAGGCGGTATCCCGGGTGGCCCTGTCCGACCCTGGTCTGGCCGGCATCCATTTCACCGGGTCGACCGGCACGTTCCAGCACCTGTGGCGCACCGTCGGCGAGAACATCGCCCGCTTCCGCGACTACCCGCGCCTGGTCGGGGAGACCGGCGGCAAGGACTTCGTGATCGTCCATCCCTCGGCCGACCCCGCGTCCATCGTGACCACGCTGGTGCGCGGCGCCTTCGAGTACCAGGGGCAGAAGTGCTCCGCCGCCTCCCGCGCCTACCTGCCAGCCTCGCTGTGGGCAGTGGTCAAGGACGAGCTGATCGCCACCACGAGCGGGCTCAGCCTCGGCGACGTGGGGGAGGACCTGTCGCTGTTCGGCGGGGCGGTGATCGATGCCCGCGCGGCGGACAAGCACCGCGGTGCGTTCGACCGGGCCAGGTCGCGGCCCTCGGTCAGCTTCCTGGCCGGCGGCCAGGTCAACGACGAGTCGGGCTACTTCGTCACCCCGACCATCCTGGAGTGCGCCGACCCGGGCGACGAGGTGTTCACCACCGAGTACTTCGGGCCGATCCTGGCCGTGCACGTCTACCAGGACGCGGATTACTCCGCCGCGCTCGACCAGGCCGCCGACGTGGCGCCCTACGCGCTGACCGGCTCGATCCTGGCCACCGACCGGGGCGCGATCGCCGAGGCGGCCAGCCGGCTGCGCTACAGCGCGGGCAACTTCTACGTCAACGACAAGCCAACCGGCGCGGTGGTCGGCCAGCAGCCGTTCGGTGGCGCCCGGGCCAGCGGCACCGACGACAAGGCCGGCTCGGTGTTCAACCTCATCCGCTGGGTCTCCGCCCGGTCGATCAAGGAGACGTTCGCCCCGCCCACGGACTACCGTTATCCGCATATGGGCTAGAACGGACGTTCGATAGAATTCATCGCGGTTCAGAACCGTATGGTGAATGGCCTAATCCGAACGAGATTCCGTTCATATCAGTTCACCTGAATTCAGTGCCATAGGCTCCCCTCCGGGGCTCCCCGGACCGATAGGCCACTGCCGAGCCTGTTCGGCCCGGTTCGTCGCCGAGCCCGGCCGGTCGGCCCGCCGCTGTCGAGCCGGTCGCCCCGGCCGGGGCGGAGCCGGTCGCCCCGGCCGCCGTGGAGCTGCTCGCCCCGCCCGCCGTGGAGCCGGTCGCCCCGCCCGCCGCCGAGCCGGTCGCCCCGCCCGCCGCCGAGCCCGGTCGCCCCGGCCGCCGCCGAGCCCGGTCGGCCCGCCGCTGTCGAGCCCGCCGCCCCGGCCGCCGTCGAACTGCTCGCCCTGGCCGCCGCCGAGCCGGTCGGGCCGCCCCGCGCGGGTCGGCTGCGGTGCCGCGCTACGGCTGCTCCCCGGCCGGGTCAGCGGGGGTGTTGGCCGCGAGCCAGTTAACGAGATTGACCCGGGATGTGGCGCCGGTCTTGGCGTAGGCCGATCGCAGGTGAGCGTGCACGGTGCGCTCCGATATGAACAGCCGCGCGGCGATCTGCTTGTCCCTTAGCCCCTCGGCGACCAGCGACGCGGTTTCCCGCTCCCGCATGGTCAGCGGGGCACCAAGCTCGATCCTGGCGGCCATCTAGACCGCCCGGCCGAGCGTGCCCAGGCACGCCAGGAACTCACGCAGCATCGCCGCGCGCACCTCGGCGCGGACCTCACCGGGTGGACCTTCCAACAGCCACACGCCCGGCGCTGGCTTGCGCACCACGACGACGCCGGGCCGTAGCGGGTGGGCCTCGACCTCGCACCCCAGTTCGTCGGTCAGGCGGGCCGCCTCGGCGCGCGCCTCCGCGACGGTCACGACGCCGCCCCGTGGACGGGGCACCGGCCGTCGGCTTCGGCCTGGTCGAGTTCGCGCATCAGCGCGCCTAGGTCGTCGCGGGCGGTCGCGGCGACTGAACTGTCCGCCCAGCGTGCCGTGTAGGTGAACCTGTCGGCCTGCTCGGCGCCGATCGTCCCGCCGTGGGCCTGCTTCCACGCCTCCGCGCGGACCACGTTGTCGACATCGCCTTCGGTGCCCGGTATCACGCCAAGCCCGGCGGTTGTGAATGGCTCGGTCATGACCCCGCCTCGCCCGCCGCGCCGTCGCGGGGCACTGGCTTTAGGTCGTAATCCTCGCGGATGGCGTGCCACAGCTCGTCTGGGTCGTCTGCCGTGATGTCACCGCCGAGCCCGTCGCGGCGCTTGGCCCACCAGCCGCGTACCGCGTCCCACCCGATCCGGTACGCCTCGCCCCACCCGAACCTGAGCGCGGACAGCGCTTGGCCGTCAGGGCATTCCCGCTTAGTGCCCGTGCTGACCGCCGGACACAGGTTCCCGCTCATGCTGCTACCAAGACCTCCTGCTGCGCCAGTTGCCCGCGCAGGCCCGCCGCGTCGGCCGCGGCTAGCCTGCCGGGCTTGCCAGCCTGCCTCTTCTTGCGAGTGGCCCGCCATCCGGCGTCGGCTCCGCTGGCCACGCGGCTGCGCCAGATGTGCCACCCCGGAAAGTCGGCCGCCAACGCGGCCAGCTCGTCAGCGCTGCTCACGTTGCCAGGCTCGCAGGCGGCGCGGGACGTTTCCACCGCCCGGCGGGACGTCTCGCGGGACGTTCCCTGCTCGGAAACGTCCCGCTGCGTCCTTGAAACGTCCCGCAGCGTCCGGCACGCTGAGTACGTGCCGGCTACACCACAACGAGCGGCTGCGTACCGCGATGCTCCGCACCGGCACCACCATCGATGACCTCGCGGCCTGCTGCGGCGTCGATGCCAAGACCGTCGGGCGGTGGCTGACCCTCGGCCGCGTCCCGCACCGGGCCAACCGCTGGGACGCCGCCCAGCGGCTCGGCGAGGACGAATCATGGCTATGGCCCCAGGCCGCGACGCAGCGCCGCGACGGGGCCGCGCAGTCCGAGCTGGTGCGCATGTACCCCGACCGGGCCAGCGTCCCCCGCGAGACCTGGCTGACCCTCATGGACGCGGCCCGCGAAGACATCGCCGTCCTGGTCATGTCCGGCACCTTCTACGCCCAGACACAGCCGCGCGTCGCCCGCCTGCTCGCCGGCCGCCGCCGACCGGGGCGTGCGAGTGCGCCTCTGCTTCGGCGACCCGGCCGGGGACGCCGTAGCCACCCGCGACCGCGAAGAACGGCTCGGCGGCACCCTGGCCGCGAAGATCCGCTCATCGCTGACCTACTACCGGGACATCGCCGCCGCCGGGGACTGCGAGGTGCGGCTACACGACTGCACCCTGTACGCCAGCCTGTTCCGGTACGACGACGACATCATGGTCAACCCGCACGCATGGGGCGAGCCCGCGTCGGCCAACCCGACGCTGCACCTGCGGCGCCTCGACGGCGGCCAGGTCGCCGCCCACTACATGGACAGCTTCGAGCGGGTATGGGACACGGCCAAGCCGTGGCACGGAGAGGACATCTAATGGCCGCCGGCCGAACCGAGTACCTGAACGACCCCAACGCGCCGAAACCGAACAGCCTGGTGCCCGCCGCCGGCGTTCTCGCCGTCGACGCCGACGGGCGCGTGCTGCTGCAGCGCCGCGCTCTAGGCTCCCTGGATAGGCTCCCCAGTAAGGGAAAGAGCCTCTTAACCTGTGGTGGAGTCCTGATAACGTTACCCGCATATGGGTTAACGAACGTCTTTTATCCTGATATCCCTAGGTACAGCCCTTGGGGGAGAACGTCAGGATTAAAGGGTTCGGCTTCGCCTTGGGCAGCACCGGAGGCCCCCATTCACCGGCTGGTTCTGTGGAACATCGACCTGACGCTGCTCGACGTGGCCCGGGTCATCAGGGCGGCGTACGCCGAGGCGTTCGCCGCGGTCACCGGCCGCCCGCTGGTGCGGCTCCCGCAGCTGGTGGGGCTGACCGAGCAGGAGATCTTCTTCGACGCGCTCGGCCGCAACGGCGTCAGCCTGCGCGCGGACGGCGAGTCCGAGCGGCTGCTGGCCCCGTTCAGCGCCCGGTTCGCCGCCTGCCTGGCCGACCGGGAAGCCTTGCTCACCGGAGCAGGGCAGCCTGCTGCCGGGCGCGGCCGCGGCGCTGCGGGCCGTGGCCGGGGTCGACGGGGTGGTCCAGTCGGTGCTGACCGGGTCAAGCCGCGCCAGCGCCGCGGTGAAGCTCCGCGCCTTCCGCCTCGAAGAGCGACCTGGACCTGGACATCGCCGGATTCGCCGGCTCCGAGCCCTACCCGAAGGGCGCGCTGCTGCGGGCCGTCCGGCTGCGGGCGCAGGAGAAGTACCGGGTGAGTTTCGCCGAGAAGCTGACGTTCTACGTCGCTGACTCACCGCGTGACGTCGAGGCGGCGAAGATGGGCGGCGCGACCTCGGTCGCGGTGGCCTCCGGCCGCGCGTCCACCGGCGAGCTGCGCGACGCCGGGGCTGACCTGGTTCTGCCCGATCTCACCCGGGTCAGCGACCTTATCGCGCTGCTCACCGCCCCGGCCTGACCGGCGGTCGCCGTCCCGCGGCCCCCTGGTACTTGACAGTCCGTGAGGAAATGCTCGCTTCGGACGCCAGTGGGCCTAGTCTTGTAGGTGGAAGGGCATCAGGGCGCGTCCAGTGCGCCCGTTCATGCGATGCGACAGTGATCCGGATTTCACGCTAGGGGCGTTCGCGGCCACGGTGACCGTGGCCCGCGCCTCACCCGTGTGCACGGACGGCACGACGAGGTGCCGGGCCGGCCATCACTAAGGAGTGGACAAGGCAATGCCGGAACGCGCGGCCGAGGGCCTGCAGGCCCCGGACGACACCAGGGAGCAACTGATCGCCAAGGCGGCGACGACGTGGGCCGCGGGCGAAAGCGGCATCGCCCCGCCGGGCGACCTTGGCCGGGCGGTCGGTGACCTAGCCGGCCTTCCTCGCCGCGTACTACCGGCTGGTCGCCCTCGAGGACCTGATCGCCGCCGGGCCGGCCAGGCTGGCCGCGATGGCCGCGGGTCACGCCGCGCTCGGCGCGAGCCGGCCGCAGGGCCGCGCGGCGGTCCGGGTCGGCGCGGGCGCCGACGCCTCCCTGACCGGGGCGGGGACCGTCATCGACGTCGTCACCGACGACATGCCGTACCTGGTCGACTCGGTCACCATGGAGCTCAACCGGCACCACGCCGACATCCGGCTCATCGTTCACCCGATTCTCACTGTCCACCGGGACGTGGCCGGGGCAGCCCGGGGCGTGGACGCGACGGACGCCGACGCGGACGCGGTCCGCGAGTCCTGGATCCACGTCGAGACCGGTCACATCGACGAGGAGGCGGGGCTGGCCGCGGACCTGCGCCGCGTGCTCGACGACCTGCGCGGCGCGATGGAAGACCAGCGGCGGATGCGCTCGGCCGCCCGCGACCTGGTCGCGACCCTGGCCGACGGCGGCCCGGAGGAGGCGGAGGCCAGCGAGCTGCTCGCCTGGCTGTCGGCCGGCCACTTCACCTTCCTGGGCTACCGGGCCTACGACCTGGTGGGCACCGACGAGCGAGCCGGAGCTGACGGCCCGTGGCGGGCACCGGCCTGGGCATCCTGCGCCACGACGGCGCCGAGGACTCCTTCGCCATCACCCCGCCCGGCGGCAGCCGCGGCGGCGCGGCGCCGCCCGGCTGCTCGTCGCTGGCCAAGTCGTCGACCAGGTCCACCGTTTACCGGCCCAGCTACCTGGACTACGTCGCGGTCCGCCGGTTCGACGCCGAGACCGGCGAGCGTCATCGGCGAGTACCGCTTCCTCGGGCTCTACGCCCAGGCCGCCTACACCGAGTCGGTCACCCGCATCCCGGTGCTGCGCCACAAGGTGGACCGGATGCTCGACATCGCGGGCGTGCCCGCGGACAGCCATGACGGCAAGGCACTGATCGAGATACTCGAGGGCTACCCCCGGGAGGAGCTGTTCGAGATCAGCGCCGAGCGGCTGGCGCCGATCGCGCTGGCGGTGCTCGGCCTGGCCGAGCGCAAGCAGGTGCGCCTGTTCCTGCGCCCTGACTACTACGGCCGCTACGTCTCCTGCCTGGTCTACCTGCCGCGCGACCGCTACACCACGCAGGTGCGGCTGCGCGCGCAGGAGATCCTGCGCGACGCCTTCGACGGGTCCTCGGTCGACTACAGCGCGATGGTGGGCAACTCGGCCCTCGCCCGGCTGCACGTCGTGGTGCACGCCGAGCCGGGCCGGTCGCTGAACTCGGTGGACCAGGCCGCGCTGCAGGCGAGCATCGCCGCCGCGGTCCGGTCCTGGGACGACGACCTCGTCGCCGAGGCGGAACGCCAGCTCGGCGCGGGAACACGCCATGGCCGCGCTGCAGGCCTGCGCCGACGGCATCCCGGAGACCTACAAGGCCGACACCGCCCCGGCCGCCGCGGTCCGCGACCTGGCCGTGGTGCAGCGGCTGCGGGAGCGTTCCGAGCCGTTCGCCATCCGCCTGTCGATCATCCCGGACGAGTGCTGGCGGCTGCGGGTCTTCCGGCTGTCGCCGCTGACCCTGTCCGACGTGCTGCCGCAGCTGCAGCACATGGGGCTGGAGGTGCTGGACGAGCACCCGTACGAGTTCACCGGGAGCGAGGGCAAGGACCCGTTCTGGATCTACGACTTCGGTATCCGCGGCAGCCAGCGCCCGGTGACGGCGGCCGAGGCCGACGCGGTGCGGGCCGGGTTCGAGGCAGCGCTGACCGCGCTGTGGCAGGGCCAGGCCGAGGACGACGAGTTCAACGGCCTGGTGCTCGACGCGCAGCTGACCTGGCGGCAGGTCACGGTGCTGCGCGCGTACGCGCGCTACCTGCGGCAGGCGGGTATCCAGTTCAGCCAGAGCTACCTGCAGCGGGTGCTGCGGGCCAACCCGGCGATCACCCGGCTGCTGGTCCGGCTGTTCGAGTCCCGGTTCGACCCGACGCTGGCCGACGGCGCGGAGGAGCTGTGCGCGGCGATCACCGAGGAGCTGCGCGGCGCGCTCGACGAGGTGGTCAGCCTCGACCACGACCGCATCCTCCGCTCCTACCTGGCCCTCATCGACGCCACCCTGCGAACGAATTATTTCCAGTACCGCCCGGGGGGGCAGCCCTCAGGCATGGGGGCCCCCCGCCCCAAATCCCCCCTGGCCCCCGTCCCCCCCGGCGACGGACTGCCCATCGCGCCGCGGGAAGCCGACGGCGCGGCTGGCTCCGTCAGCCGCCACCGTGGCGACGACGGCGACTTCCCCGGCTACCTGGTGTTCAAGCTGGCCTCCGAGCAGGTCCCTGTGCTGCCCGCGCCGCGGCCGAAGTTCGAGATCTTCGTATACTCGCCGCGGCTCGAAGGCGGTTCACCTGCGCTTTGGCGCGGTGGCCCGCGGCGGCCTGCGCTGGTCCGAGCGCCCGGAGGACTTCCGCACCGAGGTCCTCGGCCTGGTCAAGGCGCAAGAGGTAAAGAACTCGGTCATCGTTCCGTCCGGTGCGAAGGGCGGGTTCGTCTGCAAGCGGCTGCCCGATCCGGCCGACCGGGACGCGTACCAGGCGGAGGTGCTCGCCTGCTACCGGACCTTCATCAGCGCGATGCTCGACGTCACCGACAACATCGTCGGCGACTCGGTGGTGCCCGCCGCCCGGCGTCGTCCGGCTGGACGGCGACGACCCGTACCTGGTCGTGGCGGCGGACAAGGGCACCGCGACGTTCTCCGACGTGGCCAACGAGATCGCCGGCCAGTACGGCTACTGGCTCGGCGACGCGTTCGCCTCGGGCGGCTCCGAGGGCTACGACCATAAGAAGATGGGTATCACCGCGCGCGGCGCCTGGGAGTCGGTCCGCTGGCACTTCGCGTCGCTGCGGCTCAACCCGGACACCGACGACTTCACGGCCGTCGGCATCGGCGACATGTCCGGTGACGTCTTCGGCAACGGGATGCTGCTGTCGGAGCACGTGAAGCTGGTGGCGGCGTTCGACCACCGGCACGTATTCCTCGACCCGGACCCGGACCCGGCCGTGAGCTTCGCCGAGCGGCGGCGGCTGTTCGAGCTGCCCCGGTCCACCTGGGCCGACTACGACACCTCGCTGATCTCCGCGGGCGGCGGCGTCTGGCCGCGGTCGGCGAAGTCGGTGCCGCTGTCGGCGCCAGGCCCGTGCGGCGCTCGGCCTGGACGCCGCGGTCGCCGCGCTCTCGCCGGACGAGCTGATTTCGGCGATCCTGCGTGCCCCGGTTGACCTGCTGTGGAACGGCGGCATCGGCACCTACGTGAAGGCGTCGCACGAGACGCACGCCGACGCGGGCGACCGGTCGAGCGACGCGGTGCGGGTCGACGCGACCAAGCTGCGTGCCCGCGTGGTGTCCGAGGGCGGCAACCTCGGGCTGACCCAGGCCGCGCGGATCGAGTACGCGCTCGGCGGCGGCCTGGTGAACACCGACTTCATCGACAACTCCGCCGGCGTGGACACCTCCGACCACGAGGTCAACATCAAGATCCTGCTCGCGGGCGCGGTCGCCGCGGGCGAGGCCGGCGGCGACGGCTTCGACCGCAACCAGCTGCTGCACGCGATGACCGACGAGGTCGCCGCGCACGTGCTGCGGCACAACGACGGCCAGAACATGGCCCTGGCCGTCTCCCGGTACCAGGCGCCCAGGCTGCTCCACGTGCACGCGCGCTACCTGCGCCAGCTGCTGCGGGAGAACCGGGTCTCGCTGGAGACCGACGGGCTGCCGGGCGAGAAGGAAATCGCCGCGCGCCGGTCGGCCGGGACCGGGCTGACCACGCCAGAGCTGGCGGTCCTGCTCGCGCACACCAAGATCGCGGCCGGGCAGCAGGTGCTCGCCTCCGATCTGCCCGACGACCCGTACCTGCGTTCCACGCTGGCCGGCTACTTCCCGGCGCCGCTGCGCGAGCGGTTCGCCGACCAGCTCGGCGCTCACCGGCTGCGCCGGGAGATCATCACCACCTCGGTGATCAACGAGATGGTGGACACCGGCGGGTCGACGTTCCTGTTCCGGCTGGGCGAGGAGACCGGGCTGCCGGTGCCCGACATCACCCGGGCCTGGCTGGTGGCCCGGGAGGTCTTCGGCATGCGGGCCTTCTGGCAGCAGGTGGAGGCGCTGGCCGGCGCGGTTGACGTGGACGCCAGGATCGCGGTCGTGCTCGAGGCCCGCAAGCTGATGGAACGGACCACACGCTGGCTGCTGGTGAACCGGCGGCCGCCGTTCGGCATCGCCGAGACGGTGAGCTTCCTGGCCTCCGGCGTCGGCACCGTGCGCTCGGCGATCCCCAAGCTGCTGTCCGGCCGCGACGCGGCCGGCTTCGAGGAACGGCGGGCCTCCTTCACCAGCCGAGGCGTCCCGGCCGGCCTGGCCGACGAGGTCGCCGCGATGGTGGCGACGTACTCGGCGTTCGACATCGTGACCGCCGCTGCCGCGAGCGAGCACGGCGTCGAGGAGACCACGGCGGTGTACTTCATGCTCGCCGAGCGGCTGCAGCTCGGCAGGCTGCGCGACCTGATCACCGCGCTGCCGCGCGAGGACCGCTGGTCGTCGGCGTCGCGGTCGGCGCTGCGCGACGACCTGTACGCCGCGCACGCCGCGCTGACCAGGGACGTGCTCGCGGTCGGCGGCGTGGCGGCGGCCAACACCGCCGAGCGCGTCGCCGCCTGGGAGTCGCAGAACTCGGTGGTCGTGTCCCGGGCGGCCGCGACGCTGGCCGAGATCTGGGAGAGCAACCGGTTCACCTTCACCACCTTGTCGGTGGCCGTGCGGGTGATCAGGTCCCTGGTCGCTCCCGGGGCCTAGAGGCCTAGTCGGCGGAGGCGGAGGCCAGGCCGCCGCCGACGGCGATGACCTGGACCCGGGCGCTGCCGCCCGGGGCCGGGTCGACGGCGGCAAACGACAGCGACTGCTGCGACTGTCAGTTGCACCAGCGGGGCCGGCGGCTGGTCGGCAGCAGCATGAGCAGGCTGGCAGGCACGCTGATCGGCGGGCCGGAACGGACCGGGTCAGCCTTGTCGATGACGCCGGGTACCGTAACCGTGGTGTCGAGCGACATGGCGTAGAACACCAGCGCGCCGCCGTCGGCGGTGCGCAGCGCGAACTGGGGCAGGCTGGAACCGTCCAGCTCCCACTGGTAGACGTCGCCGCGCGGCGCCCGCAGGCCGTCGGCGTGATCCCGGGCGCCCGCGTACATGCCGGTGGTGAGCGGCCCGCTTGCCACCGCCCGCGCCGCCGCGCTCGCCGGGCCGTCGTCCACCACCGCCGCCTGGAGCGCGCCGACGTCAGCCGGGCGGGCGACCAGCGCCCCGCTCGTTAGCCGCACCGTGGGCGTGTACCCGGCGCTGTCCGTGGCCAGCCGGGGCAGCGCCGTCCCGGCGGCCAGCCGGGAGACGCTGGCAAGCAGCCACGGCGCGCTCGTGCTCGCCTGCTCGAACAGCATCAGCGCCGGGCCCTGCGCCGGGACCGAGGCCCCGCCGATCACGGTGGCCGCCGCGGCGCCCACCGTGGCGCTGCTGGCCGGGGACGCGCCGGCGGCGCCGGCTGTACGGGTGACGGCCGCGACGAAGAAGCGGGGGTACCCGGCCCGCTGCGGCAGGTAGAAGACGGGGGAGCGGTAGCTCGCCGCGGCCGAAGGGGTCCGGCGCGATGGTCAGTGTGCTGCGGTAGGCGGGGCTCGACGGCGCGCCCTTGATGACCACGCGGTGGCTGCCGAGCGCCGCGGCGAGCACCGACCGCTGCACGCCGGTAACGACCGAAAGCGCCAGCGCCGCCTCGCCGGTGCGCGCCGCCTTGGCGCTGGCGGCGACGTAGGCGTCCAAGACGTTCCTGGCCTGCGCCTGGGTGAGCGCGGGGCGGCCGGACGCGTTGTCCCGGCTGGCCGGGGCGGCCCCGGAGGAGCAGCCCGCGGCGGCCAGTGCCGCCGTCAGGCCGAGTAGTGGGCCGACCAGCAGCAGGCGGCGGGTCCAGCGCGTGCGATATGCCACGAGTGCGGAGGATACCCGGGCCGCCGTCGTCGCCGCGGGTGGCAGGCCGTTGGCTGGAATATCCTTAGCAGAGCTAAGATAATGGGGAGCGAAGCGGCACGCCGGCCGCAGTCAGGAGTTCATGCAGCCTCGTGTCAGCGACCAACACCGGCCAGAGCGCCGCCCCCGAGGTGCCGCCAGGACAGCCCGCCCCCAGGCACTTCAACCCGGGCCAGGTCGTGTCGTCCCTCCGCCACCCGAACTACCGCCTGTTCTTCTTCGGGCAGCTCGTCTCGGTGATGGGCACCTGGATGCAGACCGTGGCCCAGTCCTTCCTTGTCCTCGACCTCACCCACAACGGCACCCAGCTCGGCCTCGCCACGGCGGCCAGGTTCCTGCCGATCCTGATCTTCGGGCCGGCCGGCGGCCTGTACGCCGACCGGCGGAACAAGCGCCGCATCCTGTACGTCACCCAGGCGCTGTCCGGGGCGCTCGCCGGCGGTCTTCGCCCTGCTGACCGGGACGCACCTCATCCAGATGTGGTCGGTGTACGTGCTGGCCCTGGCGCTCGGCATGGTGAACGTCTTCGACAACCCGGCCAGGCAGAGCTTCATCTCCGAAATGGTGCCGTTGGACGACCTGCCCAACGCGGTCACGCTGAACTCGGTGTCGATCAACCTCGCCCGGGTGTTCGGCGCGGCGCTGGGCGGGGTGCTGGCCGCTGTCCTCGGCATCTCCCTGTGCTTCGCCTGCAACGCGATCTCGTTCGCCGCCGTGCTCGCGTCGCTGGCGGCGATGAACGGCGCGCTGCTCTACCCGGCCCGGCCGGTCAAGCGGATGCCCGGCCAGATCAGGCAGGGCCTGCGCTACGTCCGCGAGACGCCGGAACTGCTCATACCCCTGCTGCTCATCGCGCTGGTCGGCACCCTGGCCTGGGAATTCCAGGTCACGTTGCCGCTGATGGCCAGCAACGTATTCGGCGGCGGCGCCGCATCCTACGGCGTGATGGCCTCGGTCATGGGCGCGGGGGCGGTCGTCGGCGGGCTGATCTCCGCCGCCCGGGCCCGCCCCCGGGCCCGTTCGCTGTGCCTGGCCGCCATCGGCTGGGGCATCGCGATCACGGTCGCGGCCGTCGCGCCGACCCTGCCGACTGGAACTGGCGGCCCTGGTCTTCGTCGGCTACGGCAGCATCACGTTCAACGCCTACGCCAAGACCACGCTGCAGCTCGCGGCCGATCCCGAGATGCGCGGGCGGGTCATGGCGCTGTGGGCGATCGCCTGGCAGGGGTCCACGCCGATCGGCGGGCCGCTCGTCGGCTGGGTCGCGCAGGAGGCGGGGGCCCGCTGGTCGCTAGTCATCGGCGGCGTGCCCACCTTGATCTGCGGGCTGCTCGCGCTTCCGGCGCTCAGCCGCATCGACCGCAAATCCGTACGTCCAGATGGCTAACCGACGGTTCTCCAGTGGTTCAGGGTGTGCTAAATACGCTGCCGGGCCGCTTGTCGCGTAGGCTTTCCGGCATGGCAGCGACCGATCCCGCCGATGAGATATCGGAACTGTCGTCCAAGCTCGACACCATCGAGGCCGTGGTCGATCCTGAGGCGATGCGCACCGAGGTCACGGATCTGCGTGAGCAGGCCGCCGACCCCTCGCTCTGGGAGGACCAGGCGCGGGCCCAGGCTGTCACCCGGCGGCTCTCTTTCCTGGAGGGCGAGCTTGGCCGGCTGGAGAGCCTGCGGCAGCGGCTCGCGGACACCCGGGTGCTGTTCCAGCTGGCCGACGACGAGCACGACCAGGACACCATGGACGAGGCGACGGCGGAGCTGGCCGCGGCGCGCAAGGACATCGACATCCTTGAGGTCCGCACCCTGCTCAACGGCGACTACGACGCCCGCGAGGCGCTGATCACGATCAACTCCCAGGCGGGCGGGGCCGACGCGGAGGACTTCGCCGGCAACCTGCAGCGGATGTACCTGCGCTGGGCGGAGCGGCACAAGTACTCCACCGAGATCTACGACGTCTCCTACGGCGAGGCGGGCATCAAGTCCACTACGTTCGCGATCAAGGCGCCCTACGCCTACGGGACCCTCCGCGGTGAGCAGGGGACGCACCGCATGGTCCGCATCTCCAAGTACGACAACCAGGGCCGCCGCCAGACGTCTTTCGCCGGAGTCGACGTGCTCCCGGTGGTCGAGCAGACCGACCACGTGGACATCCCGGACGACGAGATCCGGGTGGACGTGTTCCGCTCTTCCGGCCCCGGCGGCCAAGGGGTCAATACGACCGACTCGGCCGTGCGCATCACCCACCTGCCCACCAACATCGTGGTCTCCTGCCAGAACGAGCGGTCGCAGATCCAGAACAAGGCCTCGGCCATGGCGGTCCTCCAGGCCAAGCTGCTCGAACGGCGTCACGAGGAGGAGCAGCGGGAGCTGAACGCGCTGCGCGGCGATGGCGGCCGGGCCTGGGGCTCGCAGATCCGCAACTACGTCCTCTACCCGTACCAGATGGTCAAGGACCAGCGCACGGGGCAGGAGACCTCGCAGGCCGAGTCAGTGCTCGACGGCGAGATCGATGACTTCATCGACGCCGAGATCCGCTGGCTGCGCCGGGGAGAGCGGGACGGCGAGTAGCCGCCCCTTTCCCTAATGGGCGTAGTTGCCGGCGCCCTGCCAGTCCACCGTCACCACCGGCTCGTCGCCGAGTACCCAGGCGTCGTGCCCGCTGGGCAGGGCGGTGATGTCACCAGGGCCGGCGATGAACTCGGTGCCGTCATCCATCCGGATCGCCAGCCTGCCGCTGACGTGGTACTGGAAATGCGGGGCCTCGCAGCTTGCGGTCCCGGCGATCGGCCGGACGTCATTGGACCACCGCCACCCGGGCTGCAGGGTGAGCCGTCCCACCGGCCCGCCGTTCATGTTGAGGATCTCCGCGCGCCCGTTGGGGAACTCGCGGGTCTCGTCGGGTGATACGAACGTCTTGTGCTCGGTCTTGTCCACTCCTGTTCCTCCTCCGCTGGCGGTTGCGCGTTCCTGACCGTTACTTACCCATCTGGTGAGCGATGCTGCTTTTGATGCCAGTGTGATTTTCCCGCAGGGCCAGGCCCGTAGCCCGCTGCTCGACCCGGTGGTGCCGCTATCTAGTCTGTCTCCCGTGACTATGGACGCCCCGTTGCGGCGGTTCGCGCGCAGCCGCAGGTTCCTGCTCGGCAGGCCGCGCGACGTCGGTTACGCCCCGGGGCGCCTGCTGTTCCTGCGCTCGCTCGCCGCCGACGACCCGGTAACCGGCCTGTGGTCGCTCAGCCTGGAGACGGGACAGGAGCGGCTGCTCGCCGACCCGCGTGAGCTGCTGGGGGGCGCGGCCGAGCAGGTCCCGGCCGCGGAGCTGCGCCGCCGCGAGCGGCTGCGCGAGACGGCGCGCGGCATCGTCGCCTACTCACTCGGCGCGGACGGCCGGCTGGCCGCGTTCGCCCTGTCCGGCCGCCTGTTCGTCTGCGACGTGGCGGCCGGGGTCACCCGGGAGGTCCCGGTGACCGGGCCGTGCGTCGACCCCCGGCTGAGTCCGGACGGGACGGCGCTCGCCTACCTCGCCGGCCGGGCGCTGCGGGTGACCTGGGCGGGGCCGGGCCAGGCCGGGCAGGCGGTCACCGAGCTGGCCGACGATGACCCCGAGGTGAGCCTGGGCGCCGCCGAGTTCGGCGCGGCCGAGGAGATGGGCCGCCACCACGGCTACTGGTGGAGCCCGGACGGCCGGCACCTGCTGGTGTGCCGGGTCAGCGAGCACGCCGTCGCGTCCTGGTGGCTCGGCGACCCCGCCGACGCCGCGGACGAGCCGGCCCGCCAGCGCTACCCCTTCGCGGGCAAGCCCAACCCGGAGGTCCGGCTGCTGATCGCGGGCCTTGACGGGAGCAGCACGCCGGTCGAACTGCCCTACGGCGAGCTTCCCTACCTGCTGGACGTCGGATGGGACGTGGCGGACCGCCCGCTGCTCGCCGTGGCCTCCCGTGATCACGGGAGCGGCGAGATCCGGGCCGTCGACCCGGCTACCGGCGCCACGGAGCTGCTGCGGGCGGACACCGACCCGCAGTGGCTCGAACTCACCCCGGGCACGCCTCGCTGGCTGCCCGGCGGCGGGCTGCTGCACGCCGGGCTCTCGGCGGACACGCGCCGTCTGATGATCGACGGCGAGCCGGTGACACCGCCGGGGCTGCAGGTGCTCAGCGTGAGCGGGGTCAGCGGCGGCCAGGTCGTGTTCTGCGCCACCCTGGAGCCGACCGAACGGCACGTGTACCGTCTTGACCTGGGCAGCAAAGAAATCACCGCGCTGACGGACGCCCCGGGCGTGCACGTCGCGGCGGTCGTCGGCCCCCTGCTCGCGATCTCGTCCGAGACGCTGGACTCCGACGGGGTCACGGTTCGCGCACTGGACGGCGACCGCGAAGTGGCCGTGATCAGGTCGCTGCCGCAGCCGGCATTCGCGCCCCGGGTGACGCTGCTGGCCGCGGGCGAGCGCGGGCTGCGCACGGCGGTCATCCTGCCGCGTGACGAGGTCCGGCCCGCCGGGCCGCTGCCGGTGGTGATGGACCCGTACGGCGGGCCGCTCAGCCAGCGCGTGCTGCGGGCGCGACGGCTGTTCTACGAGCCGCAGTGGCTGGCCGACCAGGGCTTCGCCGTGATCGTGGCCGACGGGCGCGGCTCTCCCGCCCGCGGGCCGGGCTGGGAGCGCGCCTTCCGCTTCGACCTCGCCAGCGCGGCGCTGGACGATCAGGTGGCCGCGCTCGAGCACGTCGTCCGCCAGTACCCTGGCGAACTCGACGCGGCCCGGGTCGGCATCCGGGGCTGGTCGTTCGGTGGCTACCTGTCAGCCCTGGCCGTGCTGCGCAGGCCCGACGTGTTCGCGGCGGCCATCGCCGGCGCGCCGGTCACCGAGTGGCGCTGGTACGACTCGGTGGCCACGGAGCGCTATCTCGGCCTGCCCGGCCAGCACCCGGACGCCTACGAGCGCAGCTCGCTGCTGCCGCTGGCCGCCGGGCTCACCCGGCCGCTGCTGCTCGTGCACGGCCTGGCCGACGACAACGTCCACCCGCGGCACTCGCTCCAGCTGGCCCGCGAACTGCTCGCGGCCGGCCGTGACCACGAGCTGCTGCTGCTGCCCGCGGTCACGCACATCGTCTGGCAGCCGGACCTCATCGGCCAGCTGCTCACCGCGCACGTGCGCTTCTTCCGCCGCTGGCTTTCCGAGGGGAACGGTCAATGACAGTAACGATCCTGCGCAACGCGTCGGTACTCGACGCCGAGAGCGGAACCTTGACGCCGGATCAGGCGGTGGCCGTCGAGGGCGGCCGCATCGCCGACGTCGGGCCCGGGCTGACCGGGCCGGGCGACGCGCTGGTGCTGGATGTGGCTGGCCGGACGGTCATGCCGGGCCTGATCGACGGGCATGTCCATCCCGCGCTCGTGGACCACGACACGTTCGGCATGGCCGAGTGGCCGCCCACGTACGTGGCCGCCCGGGCCAGCCACGTGCTCGCGGGCATGCTCCAGCGCGGCTTCACCTCCGTCCGCGACGTCGGCGCGGGTGAGATGGGGCTGGCCCGGGCGATCGAGGAGGGCTACTTCACCGGGCCGCGCCTGTTCTACGGCGGCAAGCAGCTGACCCAGACCGGCGGCGCGGGCGACTGGCGGATGCCGAGCCGCCGCGTGTACGACGACAACTACTACAGCCCGGCCATCGGGGTCATCTGCGACGGCGTGCCCGAGGTCAGGCGGGCCGTCCGCGAGGAGGTGCGCCGGGGCGCGCACCACATCAAGGTCTACCTGAGCGGCGCGGTCGACTCGCCGAGCGACCGGGTGGACTCGACCCAGTTCTCCGTGGAGGAACTGACCGCGATCGTCGAGGAGGCCACGGCCGCGAACATCTACGTGGCCGGCCACGCCTACACCTCGCGGGCCATCAACCGGGGCCTGCGGGCCGGCGTGCGCAGCATCGAGCACGGCAACCTGATGGACGCGAGCAGCATCCCGCTGTTCCAGGAGTACGGCGCGTTCTACGTCCCGACGATCGTCACCTACCAGGCGCTGGCTGACCGGGCCCGGGACGGGCTGCTGCCCGGCGACATCGCCCGGAAGCTCGGCGATGTCATCGACGGTGCGCTCGGCGCGCTGGAGATGGCGCACCAGGCGGGCCTGCCGATCGTCTACGGCACGGACCTGATGGCCGACCTGCACGACCGCCAGTTGCGGGAGTTCACCATCCGCTCGCAGGTGCAGGCGCCGGCCGACCTGATCCGGTCGGCCACCACCACCGCGGCGCGGCTGCTGCGGCGCGAGGGCGAGCTCGGCGTGATCGCACCGGGCGCCCTGGCCGACCTGCTGGTGATCGACGGCAACCCGCTCGACGACATCGGAGTGCTTACCACCCCGGAGCGGACGCTGAAGCTAATCATGAAGGACGGCAAGGTCTACAAGAACGAACTGTAACGCCGTAGTCCGGCGAAGTAATCAAGCGAAGTCGCGGCGTATGGACCGCCGCCGTTCTTCTTACCGCTTTTTCTGCTTCTTTTCTTCTTTAGCGAAGGGTCGGCCCTGGGCGGGAAAACCTGCTACGGAAGGACGTGGGTCGCTATCAGCAGCCCGAGCACCAGCAGCAGCGCGGCTGCCAGCAGCAGTTGCGGGCTGATCGCCGGGCCGTGCCGGTGGACCTCGGCGCGGGCCGCGCGGCAGACCGGGCAGCGGCCCTCGACTACTGGGCCGGCGCAGTGAGCGCAGATCAGGTGCTCGCAGCTCATCTCAAACCCCTTCTGGTAGGGCGCCCGGCGCACTTGACGTGATCTGGACCCTTAGCAGCCAGTTCCCCCCTAGACTGTTCCCTGGCGAACCCAGGTTACCCGCAAGTTGCCCGGCTAGGCCGGATATACCCCGTGCGGCGGTTGGGCCGAGCGCGAACGCGCCACCCGGCCAAGGCATGCCAGTCCTTGATAAAAGGGCCGGTCCTTCCTCGAGAGATCCTGTGATGGTCCTGTGATCGAGTTTCAAAACGTCACCAAGACCTACCCGAACCAGAATCGGGCCGCGCTGGAGAACGTCGACATGACGATCAACAAGGGAGAGTTCGTCTTCCTCGTTGGACCGTCCGGCTCGGGAAAGTCGTCCTTCCTGCGGCTGATTCTCCGCGAGGAGCGGCCAAACGACGGCCGCATCCTCGTCGCCGGCAATGACCTGGCCAGACTCACCAACTGGAAGGTGCCGGCCCTCCGGCGCAAGATCGGCTGCGTGTTCCAGGACTTCCGGCTGCTGCCGAGCAAGACCGTCGAGCAGAACGTGGCGTTCGCCCTGGAGGTCATCGGCAAGCCGCGGCGGTTCATCAAGCGGGTAGTGCCCGAGGTGCTCGATCTCGTGGGCCTGGAGGGCAAGTACGATCGGATGCCCGACGAGCTGTCAGGCGGCGAGCAGCAGCGGGTCGCGATGGCCCGGGCGTTCGTCAACCGGCCGATGATCCTGCTCGCCGACGAGCCGACGGGCAACATCGACCCGGCGACCTCGATCGGCATCATGAAGGTGCTCGACCGGATCAACCGGACCGGGACCACGGTCGTCATGGCCACGCACGATGCCGCGATCGTCGACTCGATGCGCAAGCGCGTGATCGAGCTCGAGTACGGCAAGGTGGTGCGCGACCAGAACCGCGGCGTCTACGGCCAGGCCTACTAGCCGTGGCCGGCGGGACCCGGGTGACCGGGTTATTACCGCCTGCTTACCGAGTGCCGCCTTGGCCGGCACGTGATCTACGAGGATGAGATAAGGCCAGTATGCGTTCAAACTTCGTGTGGCAGGAGATCTGGGTCGGGCTGCGCCGTAACCTCACCATGACCATCGCGCTCATCGTCGTGGTGGCGATCAGCCTGTCGCTGCTCGGCACGGGGCTGCTGTTCGTCAAGCAGGTGGACAGCACACGCACGTACTGGCAGAGCAAGGTGGAGATCTCCGTCTACCTCTGCTACGCCGACAGCGCCAACCCGAACTGCCACGGCGCGGTGACCACGGCGCAGACCCAGGACCTGCAGCAGCGGCTGCACTCGATGTCCCAGGTCCAGAGCGTCACCTACGTCTCGCAGGCGCAGGCCTTCGCGCTGTACAAGCAGACCTTCTCCAACAACCAGTCCTACGTCTCGATGCTCAAGCAGTCGGACATGCCGCCGTCCCTTGAGGTCAAGCTGCACAACCCGTCGGCCGACTACAACGTCGTGTCCAGCGCGGTCACCGGCGCACCGGGCGTGGACTCGGTCATCGACGAGATGAACATCCTCGACAAGTTCTACCGGCTGCTCGACGGGCTGCGGAACGCGGTCGTCATCGTCGCCCTGATCCTGGTGGTCGCCGCCATTCTGCTGGTGGCCAATACCATCCGGCTGTCCGCCTTCAACCGGCGCCGGGAGACCGGCATCATGCGGCTGGTCGGCGCGTCCAACTTCTACATCCAGCTGCCATTCCTGCTCGAAGGCGTGATCGCGGGCCTGCTGGGCTGGGGGCTCGCGACCGTCTTGCTCATCGGGGTGAAGTCTCTGTTGCTGAACAACCTGCAGCAGTACTTCAATTACAACGTCGGCCTGTCGACGGGCGACCTGGTCGAGGTCATCGTGCTGGCTATGGTTATCGGCGTGGTGCTGTGCGGCGTGACGTCGTTCCTGACGCTCCGCCGGTATCTGCGGGTTTAGGTGCCGCTGGCCGGGCGAGGGCACAAGGGGTGCGCCGGGACCGGCCGGGCAGCAGCCGCAGGAAGGGCGCGAACGGAGAGACGTGGTACGCGAGCAGGGGAACAAGGTCATCGCCTCGAACCGGCGGGCCAGGCACGACTACGTGATCGAGGACACGTTGGAGGCCGGCATCGCGCTCACCGGCACCGAGGTGAAGTCGCTTCGCGCCGGGCGCGCTTCCCTGGCCGATGGGTTCGCACTGGTCTCAGACGGGGAAGTCTGGCTGCATAACGTTCATATCCCGGAGTACACCCAGGGGACGTGGACGAACCACTTGCCCAGAAGGACCAGGAAGCTTCTGCTGCACCGGGGGGAGATCGAGCGACTGGTCCGCAAGGGGTCGGAGCAGGGCCTGACGCTGGTCCCGCTGTCGCTGTACTTCAAGGACGGCAAAGTCAAGGTGGAGCTCGCACTTGCCCGCGGTAAACGGACATACGATAAGAGACAAGACCTGGCCAAGCGGGATGCGGCCAGGGAGGTTGAGCGTGCCTTGCGGCGACGACGGTGACTCCGGAGGCGGACGGTGACTGCGCGCTCTCGTGAACGGGGGAGCCACGCCGGCCGTCCCCGCGGTTCCGGGTTTCCCGGCATTAGCCTGCCCAGCAGCATCGCCACCCTGGTCACGATCCGGGCTGGCGGCCGTTCGGCCGCCGGGGCAGCGCCCCGCGCGTCCGCGCCGTCGGAGATCCCCGTGCAGCCCGAGGTGTCCGTAGCGCCCGAGGCGCCGCCCCGGCCAGAAGCGCCCGGCCAGCCCGTCGGCGTCGGCACCGGGCCGAGGCCCGCGTACCCGCCGCCCCCCGGCCAGGCCCCGCCGCCCGCCACCGCGCCCGCCGGCGGCCCGCCCGGCGGCGGCCGCGGTCACGGAAGCCGGCACCGCAAGCAGTCGGACAGGAGCCCGCTGCGGTCGAAGAAGCTCCGCCTGGCCGCGGCCCTGATCGTCGTCCTCGGCGCGCTCGGCCTGGGCTTCGCGACCGGGTTCGGCGGCGAGGCGTCCGCGGAGCCGACGGTGCAAGCGTTCCTGCTCGACTGGCAGCAGGGCCATTACACGCAGGCCGCCGCCCTCACCGACGGCTCGGCCGACACGGTGCGGACCCAGCTCGCGGCCGCCTACACCGACCTGGACGCGACCAACGCCTTCCTGTCCATGGACCACGTCACCCAGCACGGCGGCAGCGCGGTGGCCACCTATAAGGCCACCGTGGACCTGGCGCAGGCGGGCCAGCAGTGGACGTACAAGGGGCAGTTCGGGCTGGTCTCCCGGGGCGGCCACTGGGTCGTGAACTGGACGCCGTCCATCATCAACCCCAACCTCGGCGCCGGGCGACCGGCTGGCCGTGGTGACCAGCTTCTCGCCGCGGGCCGAGGTCACCGACGCCGACGGCCAGCCGCTGCTGGCCAAGTCCTCGACCTACCGGATCGGCGTCTACCCGGCCAAGCTGAAGCACCCCCAGGCCACGGCGGCGGGGTTCAGCAAGCTGGCCGGGGTTGACCAGCAGCAGGTACTCGGGCAGATCAAGGCCGCACCGCCCCGCGACTTCCTCTCCCTGCTCACGCTGGACCCGGCCGGCTACGACGCGCTGCGGTCCAAGCTGGACAAGGTGCCGGGGCTGACCTACCAGCAACAGCAGCAGCGGTTGTTCGACTCCGCCGCCAAGGACGTGGTCGGCGAGGTCGGCACGGAGAACTCCGAGCAGCTGCGCGACGCGGGCGCCGCCTACCAGCCGGGCATGACCGTCGGGCTGACCGGGATCGAAAAGGCGTTCCAGGACGAGCTGGTCGGCACGCCGACGACCTCGGTCGTCGTGGTCGACTCCTCCGGCCGCAGCGTCGACACCCTGTGGAGTTCGCGCGACGGCCGCGCCGGCACCCCGGTGCAAACCACGCTGGACGCGAAGGTGCAGGCCAACGCGCTGACCGCGCTGGCGGGGCAGGCGAACTCGGCCGAGATCGTGGCGGTCGACACGGCCAGCGGCGCGATCCGCGCCCTGGCGTCCCGCGAAGCCGACGGCGGTGTGCCGCTGCCGGCGGGCGGCGCGCTCAGCGCCAAGGTCGAACCGGGCATGGCGTTCAGCATCGTGTCGGCCGCGGCGATGCTAAACGCCGGCATCGCGGTGAACCACCCGCTGCCGTGCGAGCAGGTCGCCGATGTCGGCGGCGTGACATTCACCTACCAGCCGGCCGCGTCGGCCACCGCGACGATGGCCAAAGACTTCGCCGACGGCTGCGGCACCGCGTTCGCGAACATGTCGCGGACCCTGACGCCGCAGCAGCTGACCAGCACTGAACGGTCCTTCGGTATCGGCGCGGACTGGAAGCTGCGGTTGCCGTGGTTCTCCGGGTCGGCGCCGGCGGTGTCCGGTGAGGCGGACGTCGCGGCCCAGGCGACCGGCTCCGGCGGGGTGCTGATGAGCCCGCTGGCCATGGCGAACGTGGCGGCCGCGGTCGCGGCCGGCGCCGGCCACACGCCCGTGCTGCTGCAGGGGGAATCGTCGGTCGTGACCCCGGCGCCGCTGTCGGCCGCGGAGCTGGACAGCCTTCGCAAGCTCATGCGCCTGTCGGTCACGTCGGGGTCGGCGCAGGCGGCCAACCTGCCCGGCTCGCCGGTGTACGGGCAGGCCGGCGTGGTGCAGGCCGGCAAGCACTCCTACCTGAGCTGGTTCGTCGGCTACCGGGGCAGCCTGGCGGTCGCGGTGCTCGAAACCGGGAAGACCGCCGACCAGGCGGCCGCCGGCCTGGCCGGCGCCTTCTTCAAGGCGGCGGGCTGACGCACCAGTTCCCGCTGGCCAAGGCCGCCGGGAACCCGGTTGGCGCGATACCGCCTTCGTGTGGCACACTGGCAGCGTGACGGCTGAGCTGATTATTATCGGCAGGCGCGTCGGCGGCGAGTGCTGCTCATAGGCCTTTGGCCTATTTCGCAGTGGCTCGTAGTGCTTGCCCGGGGGGACGACCCCCCAGACCCCCCGATGCCGGGCTTACGCCCGGCGACCCGGGCTGGTGTCAGGGCGAGGACTAGCCGACGCGCAGACCTCTCGCGTATTCGCGAGGGGTCATTTTTGTTTTCCAGCGAGCACTGTGTTTGTCCGGAAAGCGGTGGCCGCCACCAAAACGACACGGAAGAAACGGAAGCGACGATGCTCGACGACCAGTTCCACGTCTACGACACCACCCTGCGCGACGGTGCCCAGCAGGAGGGCCTGAACCTGACGGTTGCCGACAAGCTGGTGATCGCGCGGCACCTGGACTCGCTGGGCGTCGGCTTCATCGAGGGTGGCTGGCCGGGGGCGATTCCGAAGGACACCGAGTTCTTCCGCCGGGCCAGGGCCGAGCTGAGCCTGGAGCACGCGACGCTGGCCGCCTTCGGCTCGACCCGCAAGGCCGGGGTCCGCGCCGCCGACGACCCGCAGGTCGCCGCGCTGCGCGAGTCCGGTGCCCCGGTGGTCACCCTGGTAGCGAAGAGCCACGACCGCCACGTGGAGCTGGCCCTGCGGACCACGCTGGACGAGAACCTGGCCATGATCGCCGACACGGTCCGTCACCTGCGCGAGGAGGGCCAGCGGGTCTTCCTCGACGCCGAGCACTTCTTCGACGGCTACCACTCCAACCCCGCCTACGCGCTCGAGTGCGTCCGCGCCGCCACCGAGGCGGGCGCGTCGGTGGTCGCGCTGTGCGACACCAACGGCGGCATGATGCCCACCGAGCTTGGCGACATCGTCCACGCGGTCGGCGGCGGCCACCGGGGCGCGCCTCGGCGTGCACTGCCACGACGACACCGGCTGCGGCGTCGCCAACACCCTGGTCGCGGTCGAGGCGGGCGTGACCCACGTGCAGGGCACCGCCAACGGCTACGGCGAGCGCTCCGGCAACGCGAACCTGTTCAGCGTGGTGGCCGGCCTGCAGCTCAAGAAGGGCCAGCGGGTCCTGCGCCGGCGAGGGCATCAGCCACATGACCCGGATCGCCCACGCGATCAGCGAGGTCACCAACGTCACGCCGGACACCCACCAGCCGTACGTCGGCCTGTCCGCGTTCGCGCACAAGGCCGGGCTGCACGCCTCGGCGATCCGGGTCGACCCCATGCTCTACCAGCACATCGACCCCGCCCTGGTCGGCAACGACATGCGGATGCTCGTCTCGGACATGGCCGGGCGCGCCTCGGTCGAGCTCAAGGGCCGCGAGCTGGGCTTCGACCTGTCCGGCGACAAGGAGGTCATCGGCCGGGTCACCGACCGGGTCAAGGAGCTGGAGGCGCGGGGCTACTCGTTCGAGGCCGCCGACGCCAGCTTCGAGCTGCTGCTCCGCGATGAGCTGGCGGGGGAGAGGCGCCGTCACTTCACGGTCGAGTCGTGGCGGGTCATCGTGGAGCAGCGCGAGGACCGCGCGGTCACCAGCGAGGCCACCGTGCGGCTGACCGCCAAGGGGGAGCGCGTCGTCGCGGTCGGCGAGGGCAACGGCCCGGTGAACGCGCTCGATCGGGCGCTGCGCACCGCCCTGGAGCAGACGTTCCCCGAGCTGGCCACCCTGGAGCTGACCGACTACAAGGTCCGCATCCTCGAAGGCACCGCCGGCACCGACGCCATCACCCGCGTCCTCATCGAGTCGAGCGACGCCGAAGGCGGCGCCTGGTCAACGGTGGGCGTGGACGAGAACGTCATCTCCGCTTCCTGGCACGCGCTGGAGGAGGCGGTCACCTACGGCCTGCTCCGCGCCGGCCGCGTCCCCGAGTAACAGCCCCGCATCCCGGGCGGCACCTACCAGCCGCCGCCCCCGACCGCCTGCTCCCCGCAGGGCCCACAAGGCCCGCCGGAGATCGGCGGCAACCGCGGTCACAGCTGACCCACGAGGTCCAGCGTGACCAGGCACGGGCGGGGAGCGCGGCTATTGTGGCCTGGTGCGTGGTTCCGGACGGCGGGGCGCGGTGCGCCCGGCGCGCCGGGCGGTCTCCGCGCATTTCCTCGTGATGGGGCTCACCGGCGGGATCTGGATGTCCCGCGTCCCGGCGGCCAAGTCGCAGGTGCACCTGTCGGACGCGACGCTCGGCATCGCGCTGTTCGCGGTCCCGGTCGGGCTGGTGATCGGCGCGGCTCTGGCCGAGCGCCTGGTCGACCGGGTGGGCAGCAACCTGCTCGCCCGGGTCTGCGGGATCGGCAGCTGCGCGGCGACCGTGACCCCGGGCCTGGCCCACACGCTGCCCGAGCTGATGGCCGCGCTGTTCGTCATGGGCGTCTTCGGCGGCACCTTCGACGTCTCGTCCAACGCACAGGGCGTGCGGGTCGAGGCCGGCTACGGCCGCCCGGTGATGACGTCGATGCACGCTTTCTTCAGCCTCGGCGCGATCACCGGGTCGCTGGCCGGGGCCGCCTCCGCCGCTGCGGGCGCCGGCCTGCTTCCCTCGCTGGCCGCCGTCGGCGCCGCTGGTGCGCTCACCATCGCCATCGCCGGCCCCTGGCTGCTGCCGGGCAAGGACCACACCGCTGCGGCCACGGGCCGGCGCCGGCCGGCGCCGCGAGCCAGTCCGTGGCCCTGCCGCCGCCAGGGACCGCACGCGCCTGCGGCCGCCCGCACCGGGCCGGCCTGGCCGGATGCCCGCCAGGTGCGGCGGCTGGTCATCGCGCTCGGCGTGCTCGGCATCTGCGGCCTAGTCGGCGAGGGCGCGGCCGGCGACTGGTCCGCCGTCTACCTCCGCGACAACCTGGGCACGAGCGCCGGAGTCGCCGCGCTCGCCTTCGCGGCGTTCTCGGCCACGATGACCCTCGGCCGCGCCGTCGGCGACCGATTCATTCACCGCTACGGCGTGGTCCGGGTGATCCGGGTGTGCGGCGTCGTCGCCACCGCCGGCCTCGGCCTGGCCCTGGCTACCCCGGTCCCCGCGGTCGCCATCGTCGGGTTCACCGGCTTCGGCCTCGGCCTGTCCGCCGTTGTCCCCCAGGTGTTCGCGGCCGGCGGGCGCGCCGACCCCGGCCCGTCCCGGCTCCGGCCTGGCCAGGGTGGTCGGCTTCGGCTACACCGGCATGGCGGCGGGGCCGGCGATCATCGGGCTGGTGGCCGGCCGCATCGGCCTGCATCTCGCACTGCTCATCCCGCTCGTGCTCGCCGCCTGGATTACCGTCGCCGCGCCGGTGCTGTCACGGGCCGGCCGCGGGAACCACGCGCCCGTTATGACTCCGGCGTGTCCCGAATCGCACACCTAGGCGCGGCGGGCATACCTTAATCACATGAGTGACAGTGACATCATGGCCAGGATCGGCGAGCTGATCGAGACCGAGCACGAGCTGCGCGGCCAGCTCGCGCGGGGCGAGCTGAGCTCGGAACAGGAGCATGACCGGCTTCGTTCAGCAGAAGAGGCGCTCGATCAGTGCTGGGACCTGCTGCGCCAGCGCCGGGCCAAGCGGCAGTACGGTGAGGACCCGGAGGGGGCTGCGGCCCGCCCGGTGACCGAAGTAGAGGGATACCAGCAGTTATGTCCTGAAGGCCCCCGGGGATATAAAAGAGCGAGCCGCGGCCGAAGTGGGGACTCGCACCGCGAGGACCCGGCCCGGGGGACCCGGGGCTGCCCCGGGAGATGACTGCGAAGGAGCATCGTGCGTATCGCGAGGTTCGCCACGGGCGAGGGCGTCGCCTACGGCGTCGTTGAGGGTGAGAACGGGGAACCGCAGCTGATCGCCGAGCTGCACGGCCACCCGTTCGGCGTCGACCCGGCGGGTGTGCGCTACACCGGGAACCGCTACCCGCTCGCCGAGGTGCGGCTGCTCGCCCCGGTGCTGCCGTCAAAGGTGGTGGCCGTGGGCAAGAATTACGCCGGGCACGTCAAGGAGCTGCGTGACCTATTGGCGGACACCGAGGACCTGCCACCCGAGCCCATCCTGTTCCTCAAGCCGTCCACCTCGGTGACCGGCCCCGGCGACCGCATCGCCTACCCGGTGAAGATCACCGACCGGGTGGACTACGAGGGGGAGCTTGCCGTGATCATCGGCAGGCTGTGCCGGGACGTGCCCAAGGAGCGGGCCGCCGACGTCATCTTCGGCTACGCCTGCGCCAACGACGTGACCGCCCGTGACCTGCAGTCCAGGGACGGCCAGTGGACCCGGGCGAAGGGCTTCGACACGTTCTGCCCGCTCGGCCCGTGGATGGAGACCGGTACCGACCCCACCGACCTCGGCCTCACCACGACCGTCAACGGGTCAGTGAAGCAGCACGCGCGCACCTCCGAGCTGCTGTGGGACGTGCCGTCGCTGGTCTCGTACGTGTCGTCGGTGATGACGCTGCTGCCGGGCGACGTGCTGCTGACCGGCACCCCGGAGGGCGTCGGCCCGCTGACCGACGGCGACGAGGTCTCGGTGACGATCGAGTCGATCGGCACCCTGACCAACCGGGTCGTCATCCGCGACTAGGCAGGCTGGTTCCCGAAGCGCCAGGCGGTCGCTCCTCCGGGATGACCCGGATGCTTTCCCCGGGCCTCACCAGGGTGCGAACCGGGGGTTATCCCGATCGACCCGAGCGGCCGCCGGCGGCAGGCTTGAGACATGCAAACGGGCCGCTGGCCGGCGGCCCGAACAGTGAACGGAGACCGATCACCATGGCCGGGATCATCGCCCTTGTCCTCCTCGCCGTCGTCGCCCTCATCGTCCTCAGCTTCGTCGCCCACGTCCTGTTC
Source organism: uncultured Actinomycetota bacterium (assembly GCA_963748785.1). GTDB lineage: Bacteria > Actinomycetota > Actinomycetes > Streptosporangiales > Streptosporangiaceae > Trebonia. The sequence continues at coordinate 449,794 of CAVVKP010000015.1, forward strand.
TCCCCGTGGATCCTCGTGGCCGTCGCCATCGTGGCCTTCATCAAGTTCCGCCCCCGCCGCGCGCGCCAGTAGGCGGCGGGACGCCCGGGCCCCCACTCGGTATCGTTTGGGGGCTCTGAGTGTCCGCTAGGCCGGGTACGGCCCGTCGGGAAGCGCGGGAACGTCAGGCGGGCAGGTGCCTGCGCAGGTGCCTGATCTGTACCTCGGCGTGGGCGCGCGGCCCGCTGTGGCCGCTGTACGGGTACACGATGATGTCCTTGTCCGCCGTTATCTCGTTGTAGGCGGCGAACACCGTCGACGGCGGGCACGTGGTGTCCATCAGCCCCGTGCTGACCAGCGTCGTCGCGGTGATGCGGCGGGCGAGCAGCGCGCAGTCGACGTACCGCAGGGTGTTCAGCGCCCGGTCGACCAGTGTCGACGTTCTCGGCCAGGAACTGCGGGACCTCGGTGTACGGCGGGTTGGGCGCGAAGGTGATCGCCCGCTGGATGTCACACAGGAACGGCACGTCGGCGTGGCACACGCTGACCGCGTCACCGTGCAGCGCCGCGGCGGCGAGCGCAAGGCCGCCGCCCTGACTGGCGCCGGTGACCGCGACCTTGGCCCCGCCACCGGCGAGCCCGAGCGCGACGTCCACGGCCAGCGCCGCGTCGGTGAACAGCCGCGTGTAGTAGTAGTCGTCGGGCGAGGCGATGCCCCGGGTCATGACCTGCGAGTTCTCCGGTCCGGTGCTGCCGGAGCCGTCGCCGGTGCCGCCTGCCGTCCAGCGGCCGCCCTGGCCGCGGGTGTCCATGACCAGGATCGCGTAGCCGAGTGAGGGCAGCAGGAAGTGCTCGGACGGCACGCCCCGGCCGCCGCCGTAGCCGATGAACTTCACCACGACGGGCGCGTCCTGCTTCTCGCCGGGCTTGATGTACCAGGCCCTGATCGGGTCGCCGCCCGCGCCGGAGAACTCCACGTCGAACACGCCGAACGGCCGGTACAGGTCCGTCTCGTACGGCGTGAGCACGGGCGGCTGCACCTGCGCCCGCGCGTGCTCCAGCCGCTTGGTCCACCAGTCGTCGAGCCCGTCCGGCTCCTGCGTGCTCGTACGGTACTCGCGCAGCCGCTCAAGCGGCATGTCGAACCAGGGCATCGACCCTCAGCTTTCGGTGATTCTCAAGACCTTGATCATGAACGGGAGCAGCGTTACCCGGTCAACGATCGCTGTCTCTCCCAGCGGGGTCAACCCCGCGGGCGGGACACTGCCCGGCGGCGGCGCCCAGGGCCGGCTTCACGGTCAGCTCCTCGTCGGCGTGGCTGGCGATGACCGCGAACCGGGTGCCGTCTCGGTGCACCAGCACGTCGCACGCGACATCCGGGTCGGCTACCGACACCGGCCGCCGGACTCCGGCGTGCGTGGCCAGCGCCCCGTACAGCGCCATCGTCGCGTCCGGGTTGACCCGCGGCGCCGCCGCGGCCATCCGCTCCAGCGGGTAGGTGCACAGGATCAGCGAGCCGCGGCCAGCCTGCCGCCGCAGCAGCGCCGGGCTGGCCGCGGGCGTCGGTGGCGATCACCTCCGCGGTAGTCGCGGAGACTGGCAGGTAGGCGCGGGCATGCTCGCTGCCAGCCACGGGGAACGTCAGCGTGGTGCCCCGGCTCAGCCCACCGAAATCCCTGGTCAGGGTCAGTTCGACCAGGTCGTCGGCGATCGCGTCGACCAAGCCCACGTCGAGCTGGTGCCGGACGCCGAAGAGCTCGTTCATGTCGCCGTACCAGGGGCCGCGCTGCCAGGCCGTGTCGCCGGCGCAGTAGGAGACGTAGACCGTCGCGCCGTCGTCCGCCAGCCGCTCCAGCGCGGCGGCGGTGGGGGCGAGGAACTGCTTGACCGACGGGGCGAGGTACAGCCGCGCACCCGGCTCGATGCCGTCGCTCTCCCTGGTCAGCCTGGGCGGCAGGTCGGCGAGCCGCGCGGCGACGTAGGCCTGGTGGAGGCGACTTGACCAGGCCACCCCGGCTGTCCGGCCCGGTGAACGGGTACTCGGTGTCCAGGTAGCCGGAGACGATCAGGGCGGTGTCGGTGTCGGCCCGCTCGCAGTTCGGGAAGTCGATGGCGGTCAGCGTGTCCGCGAACCGCCGCATCTCGGTCAGCGTGGCCTTGGGCGTGCCGTCGGCGCCGGTGAGCCCGAAGTGCTGCTCGAACGCGTGATGCCGGTACGGGTCCTGGTGGGGCAGGTCAAAGTCCGTGTTGTTCCACGCGACCCAGCCCGTGGCGCCTGCCAGCAGCGTGCCGTGCAGCACGTGCCGGTAGTAGGTGGCCGCGTTGTCGTCGGAGGCGAAGTCCGAGCTGACGCCGAACTCCTCCATGACCACCGGCTTGCCGAACGTGCCGGCCAGCTCACAGGCGACGGCGGCCGCGTAGCGTTGCCGCACGGGGTCGTCGCCGACCGGGTAGGTGTGCGGGCCGAGGAAGTCCGTCAGCTCCGCCACGTCGGCCAGGCGGAACCCGTTGTCGTTGCCGGTCACCTCGATGCCCCAGGCGCCGTCTCCGAGCGAGAAGGGATGCTGCCCGCCGGCCGCGCGGACCGCGTCCTTGATGATCTGCGCCCAGGTGGCGACGACCTCATGGCCGCTCTCCGCCCCGCCGTACAGCGGCATCTCGTTGGACACCAGCCAGCCGGCCACCGCCGGGTGCCCCGCGTAGCGGCGCACCATCTCGGCGGCGAACCAGGCCTGCCGGCCGACCAGCCACACGTCCTCGTACAGGTGACGGCCGCCGCGCCAGGACGGGTCCCAGTTCTCGCCGGACATGTGCCCGACGATAAAGGTGGGGATGGTGACCAGGCCGCGCTCGGCGTGCTGGTCAAGGAAGTCGGCGAACCGGGCGGTCATCGTCTCGTCGATCTCGTACGGGCCAGGCATGAAGTCGGGCCAGTAGAAGAACGACCTGGTCATGGTCAGGCCATGGCGCTTGAGCACGGCCAGTTCCGTGCCGACGACCGCCGGGTCGTAGCTGCGCCACATCAGCGGGCCGCCGGTCCGCGACCAGAAGTTCGCGCCGAGCCAGTTCGCCGGTCCGCCGCCCGCCGTGACCCGGGATGTGTTCCTGCGCATGTCGCCTCCTGCTCGGCCCGCTCAGTCTCTATCCCCCGGAGGGAGGGCCGCATACCAACGGAGGCGTCCGCCCGGGGACGAGACCACGGCGACCGACTGCCGGACGGCCGGGCCGGGCGGCCAGAGCCTCGCTCGCCGACCCTGGTTACAACTATACCGGTTTAGTGAATCGCCGTCCATAACCGACCGATAGCGCGCAGGTCACCGGCTCCCTGACGCTTCCCGGGCGCGCCGGCGGATACATCCGGGACGCGTCCCGGATGTACCGCGGCCTACACTTAACCGGGATAGTGGTCCCTCTCCGCCCGTCCGCGCACCGCCCAGGCGACTAGGCGACCGGGGCGTGCGGAGCGGACAGGGGCCGACCGACCGTGAGGGGGCCGGATGAAACGTCCGACCATCGCCGACATCGCGCAGCGGGCCGGCGTGACCAAGGCGGCCGTTTCCTTCGCGCTGAACGGCCAGCCGGGTGTGTCCGCCGCGACCAGGGAGCGGATTCTCGCGCTCGCGCAGGAGGTTGGCTACCAGCCGAGCAGCGCGGCGCGGGCGCTGACGGCGGGCAAGGCCGGGGCGTACGGCCTGGTGGCCGCCCGTCCGGCTGGCGCGCCCGGCGTCGAGCCTGGTCTGCTGCGGCTGGTCGGCGCGATCCAGGCCGAACTGGCCGCGCACCAGGTCTCGCTGCTGTTCACGATGGCCGGCGACCTCGACGCGGAGATCGACCTGTACCGGCCAGTGGTGGGCGCAGCGGCGGGTGGACGGCGTCTTCGTCACCGGCCTCCGGGTCGATGACCGCCGCATCCCGGCGATCGAGCAGCTGCGCCTGCCCGCCGTGGTGGCGGGGCCGCCGCGCGGCGCCGGGACGCTGCCCGCCGTCAGCGCGGATGAGCGCGCCGCTGCGGACATCGTGGTCGGCCACCTCGCCGCCCAGGGGCACCGCCGGATCGCCCGCCTGGGCGCCCCGGCCGGGTACTGTGACTCGGTGCTGCGCCGGGAGGCGTTCGCGGCGGCCGCGGCCGCCGCCGGCCTGGCGGCATCCTCGGTGGCGGCCGGCCCCGCCGCGGAGCACGGCGCGCGGGCCGCGGCGGCGCTGCTCGGCGCGGCCGAGCCGCCGACCGCGATCTTCTGCGACAACGACGTGCTGGCGATGGCCGTCCTCGGCGTCGCGCAGCGGATGGGCGTGCCCGTGCCCGGCCAGCTGTCGATCGTGTCGGGCGAGGACTCCGCGCTGTGCGAGCTGACCTACCCCGCGCTGACCGCCCTGCGCGCCGACACATCGGTCGCGGGATCGGCCGCCGTCGCGATGCTGCGCGAACTGGCGGCCGGCGGCCACCCGGCCAGCGTCGTCGTCGACGCTCCGGCCCTTCAGATCCGGGCCAGCACCGCCCGGCCCGGCTCCGCCGCCGCGGCCCCCCGACGCTCCCGCCGGACCGCCTGAACGGCTCCGCCGCAGCCGCAACCCCTGGCCCGGCCGTATGCGCCGATGCCATCAGCGGGCCGGATCCGACGCCGCGAGTTCCGACGCCGCGAGTGAGAGGGAAAAGCAAAAGACGGCCCTCGGTGCCGAAGCACGGGGCCGTCATCTCGCTGGGGTACCAGGACTCGAACCTAGACTAACAGAGCCAGAATCTGTCGGGCTGCCAATTACCCCATACCCCAATGGCAACGCGGAGACAGTAAACCCGTGGTCAACGGGCGTTCCTGACCGCGCCGATGTAGTGTATCGAATCCCTGCCCCCAGAGCGAACGGGAACCCGTCACCCGCCGGGACTTCGCGTCGCCGGCTCCCCCTGCCCCCGCGCTACCAGGCGTTCCACTGCGCGCTGCGGGTGTTTCCGGTGCGCTCGGCGGGGATGGCACTTCTGGAACATCAGGGTCGACAGGAGGCAAGACGTGCTGATTCAGGCTGCCCTCAATGGCGGGACGACACGGGAAGGGCACCTAGGGGTGCCGCTCACCCCGGCCGAACTCGCCGAAGCGGCGCGCACCGCCGCCGAGGCCGGCGCTGGGGCATTCCACCTCCACCCGCGCGACGTTTCCGGGCGCCCAGACGCTGGAACCGGAGCGGGTGCTCACCTCGGTGGCGGCGGTACGCGCGGCGACCGGCCTGCCCGTCGGAGTGACCACGGGGATCTGGACCACCGGCGGCGACGTGCGGCATCGGCTCGACCTGGTCGCCGGGTGGACCGGCACCGACCGGCCGGACTACGCCTCGATCAACCTGAACGAGCCGGGCACCGACGAGCTGGCCGACCTGCTCACCACCCTGGGCATCCGCATCGAGGCCGGGGTCTGGAACGCCGAAGACGCCCGGCTGCTCGGCGTCAGCGGTTTCCGTGACCGGATCATGTGGGTCCTGATGGAGCCGGTCGACCGCGACCCGGCCGCCGCCGTCGCCACCGCCGCCGAGGCCGCCGCCGAACTGGATCGCGTCGGCGTCACCGCCCGCCAGGTCCGCCACGGCTACGACCTGGCCACCTGGGACGTGCTGCGCGCCGCGATCGCCGACGGCCAGGACATCCGGGTCGGACTCGAAGACACCGCCGTCCTGCCCGACGGCTCGGCCGCCGACGGCAATGCGGACCTGGTGGCGGCGGCCGCCCGGCTGACCCGCGAGTCCTGACATGTCCGCAGCCCCGCGGGCGCCGGGCGCTCGTGTTGGCTCCACTGACCGCAAGGCGGTATGGTGTGTCTCGCCGGGGATGCGGAACCCCCGGCGAATCTCGGCCCCGTCGTCTAGAGGCCTAGGACGTCGCCCTCTCAAGGCGGTAACGCCGGTTCGAATCCGGTCGGGGCTACATCGGCAGAGGCTCCTGCCCGCAGAATGCGCGGGCAGGAGCCTCTGTAGTATTTCCCCGGGGGGACGACCCCCCGGACCCCCGCTGTGGGGCTGCGCCCCACGACGTTTTCGGCATGGCTCGCGGAAAGCGCGAGCAGGGTTCGTAGCTTTTACACCGGGGGGACGGTTCCCAGCATGGGGGGCTCCCCGCCCCCCATAGCCCCCTGGCCCCGGACCTCCCGCTGTGGGGCTGCGCCCCACGACGTTTTCGGCATGGCTCGCAGAGGGCGCGAGCGCGGCGCGCCAGCCGATCGCCGCCGGGACTGGCCGGCGGCCGGGGTTTTATAGTGGCCCTGTGACTTCTGCCGACGAGATGACACCGCGTGAGCGCAATCAGTTCATGATCAACCGGCTTCGGTCGGCCGACGCTCCAGACCCGTACCGTGACGGCGGGTACGTGCTGCGGGTGCTGAGCGTCCCCGGGCGGGTCAGCGGCCAGACCCGGGCGTGGCCGATCGCGGTGGTGCAAGTGGCGGGGCGGCGGTATATCGCCGCGCCCAACCGGCAGCGGGACTGGGTGCGCAACGTGCTCGCGGCCGGCTGGTGCACGGTCGAGGGTGACGAGCCCGCGCGGCACACGGCGACGCTGGCCGAGGATGACGACGCGGCCGAGGCGGTGGCCACCTACCTCGGCGCGCTCGGCCGTCCCAGCACGATGTGGCCGTTCCCCAGCGACTCGCCCCCGGCCACGATCCGGCAGTACCTGCCCGAGATCGCGGTCTTCCGGCTCGCCCCGGTAGCTTAGCGGAAACTTTTTTCCTGGCGGAAACAAATCACGCAATACGGCTAAAAAGTTACCGCTAGAAAAATAGTTTCCGTGATCAATGGCGCTGCGGGCGACCGCGCCGGGACAGGCAGGCCGCGCTGCGAGGGTAGCCCGGAGGGCGCGCGGCGGAGGTGCTGCGTCGGCCGGGGTAACGCCAGTGGTCGCGCACTAGTGGCCTGGGGCGCTGTGCAGGACGCCCAGGGCGGTCAGGCCGAGCAGGAACAGCTGGACGCCGACGGCGGCCAGCAGGACGCCGAGCAGGCGGGAGAGCATCTCCAGGATGCTCTGGTGTGCCCGGCCGAGCAGCGGGGCGAAGGCGATGGCGGATGCGGCGTCGATGAGGGCGACCACGGCGAGCGCGGCGACGATGGTCCAGCGGTCGCCCCAGTCGCCGGCCGCCAGGGACAGTTGCAGCGCGGCGGCGACGGCCAGCGGGCTGACCACGAACGGCAGCAGCATGGCCGAGAACCCGCTGCTGAACGGGTGCCGAGGGTCCGCTGCCTCGGCGTCGTCCGCCCGGTCGCTCGGCGGGCGGCGCCACGTGGGTCGCTTCCGCCGGGTCGAAGTGGATGCCGAGGACCAGGCCGACGGCGTAGATGAAGAACACCAGGCCGGCCGCGAGTTCCAGGGACGCCGTGCTGATGTGGAAGAACGTCGCCAGCCAGGGGGCGGTCAGCGCGCACGCGCCCCCGACGCACGTGGCCGCCAGGGCGGTGGCCGCCGCGACCAGGCGCAGGTGCGCGGGCGTCGAGCGTCCGGGCGATCCGGGCGAAGCTGAGCAGGACCTTCTGCGGCCCGAGCAGCGCCAGGAACAAGACGACCGTGTCGGCGAGGTTGAGGCTGCTGGTCATGCTCATGATGATGGCGTGGCCGATCCCCGTAGCACCATTAGGCGCGAGGGTTGCGCCTGTTGCCGCAAGCTGTTCTGCTGCCCGTCTACGTCGGGGCAGTGTATGATGAACGGCGTGTCACGGTGGTATTGGCGCTTTACGACGGCTCCGGGTGGAGCCGTGCGTAGTCACGCGCGCTAATAGTCACCCGGAGCCAGCCGCGGGCGGGGCGTTGAGGCCTCGTCCTAGTCATAGGGCGTAGCTGACTCACGGGAGACCCCGGGCCGAGCGCGCCCCGGAGAGGAAACCCCGATGTCACGCGTCAGTGATACCAGGATTGTCGGCTACGAGCCGTTGCTGTCTCCTGCTGCCCTGCTTCACGAGCTTCCGCTCGGCGACGCGCAGCAGGAATCGGTGGAGCGGACCAGGGCCGAGGTCCGCGCGGTGCTCGACGGCGGCGACGACCGTCTGCTTGTGGTTACCGGCCCGTGCTCCGTGCACGACCCGAAGGCGGCGCTCGACTACGCCGCCCGCCTCGCCGAGCTGCGCCAGCGCTACGCCGACGAGCTGCTGATCGTGATGCGCGTGTACTTCGAGAAGCCGCGCACGGTGGTCGGCTGGAAGGGCCTGATCAACGACCCCGGCATGGACGGCTCCTTCGACGTGCACCGGGGCCTGCGGACCGCCCGGCGCCTGCTGCTCGACATCGTTGGCTCCGGGATGCCGGTGGGCTGCGAGTGGCTGGACCCGATCACCCCGCAGTACATCGCCGACACCGTGACCTGGGGCGCGATCGGCGCCCGCACCACCGAGAGCCAGGTGCACCGCCAGCTCGCCTCGGGCCTGTCGATGCCGGTCGGTTTCAAGAACGGCACCGACGGCGACGTGCAGGTGGCCGTGGACGCCTGCCGGGCCGCGGCGGCCAGCCACACGTTCTTCGGCGTCACCGACGCCGGCGCGGCCGCGGTGGTGACCACCAGCGGCAACGCTGACACGCACGTGATCTTGCGAGGCGGCCGCAGCGGGCCGAACTACTCCTCCTCGCACGTGACCAAGGCGCTTGACCTGATCGCGGCGGCCGGGCTGCCGCGCCGCATCATGGTCGACGCCAGCCACGGCAACAGCGGCAAGGACTACCGCCGCCAGGCCGCCGTCGCCGACGCCCTGGCCGAGCAGCTCACCGCGGGCGAGCCCGGCATGGTCGGCGTGATGCTCGAGTCCTTCCTGGTGGCGGGCCGCCAGGACCCGGGCGACCCGGCGACGCTCACCTACGGCCAGTCCGTCACCGACGCCTGCATGGACATCGACATGACGGCCGCGGCCCTGGAAACGCTGGCCACGTCGGTCCAGGCGCGCCGTCGCGCACTGGCTCAGTGACCGCGCGACCCGGCGCATGACCGCCAGCCGCTGACACGGTCTGGCACCGTGACACCACGGCCGGGGGCGGCGACCAACGTCGCCGCCCCCGCCGACTACGCCGCCCGCGCCGCGAAAAACGGACCCTACGAGCGGCTGGGTTGCGCGCCCCGCGCTTTGGCCGACTGGAGCAGGTAGCGCCCGGCGGCCTCGTAGTTCTCCTCCGACAGGGCCAGGTGCTGGCGGGCGGCCAGCACGTTGCGCAGGTGACGCTGCATCGGGTTGGACAGGGCCAGGGCCCGCCCCCCGCCGTACCTGAACAGGTCGGTCACCACGTCGGCGGCGGTCTCGACGGCGTAGACGGAAGCCGTCGTGACCTGCAGCTGCACGTCCTCACCGGGTGTGTCGCCGGCGACCGCGCTTTCCCAGGCCAGGCCCATCGCCTCGCGGTGCGCGGCCCGGGCCGCCCGGAGCCTGACGTCGGCCCGGCCGAGTTCCTTGTGGAACACCGGGCGCTCGCTGACCGTGGGACCGCCGGGGAAACGGGCGGTGTGGGTGGCCAGCTCTGTGATGTCGTCCAGTGCCCGCCGGGCCAGGCCAAGAGCCAGCGGCGGCACCTCGTTGGACACGAAGGCGGGCATGCCGAGCCGGAACAGCTCACCACCGCGGACCGCGGGAGTGCCCAGGCCGTAGGTGCGCTCCTCGGGCACGAACACGCAGTCCACCGAGAAGTCGAGGCTGCCGGTGCCCTGCAGCCCGGCGACGTGCCAGTTGTCGATGACCTCGGCCTGCGCCTTGGGCACGACGAAGACCATCATCTTCCCGAACCCGGTGCCCGCCGCGCCGTCGCCGCCAGCAGCCGCGTCGCCGTCCGGGCGGAAGGCTCCGATCAGCCAGTCGGCGTGCACGATGCCGCTGGAGAAGCCCCACCGGCCGCTGACCAGGTAGCCGCCCTTGACCGGGTGCCCGGTGCCGCGCGGCGCGAGCTGCCCGGCTACCACCGGGCGGGCACCGTCGGTACCGAAGACCTGCCGCGCGCCGTCCTCGGGCAGCCAGCCGCCGGCCAGCCCGTTACATCCCGCGCCGATCATGGCCGCCCAGGCCGACGAGGTGTCGATGTAGGCGAGTTCCTCGATCACGTCGCAGAACTCAACCGGCGTCAGCGGCGTCCCGCCCAGCTCGGCCGGGGTCTTCAGCCAGAACAGGCCGAGGGACCGCAGGATGGACACGGCGTCGGTGGGGAGCGTGCGCAGCTCCTCGGCCCGGCTGCCGGCCGACTCCAGCTTCTCCCGGCTGTCGCGGATCCCGGCGATCAGCTCATCACGTCTGGCACTCATGCCGCACCTCCGATGGGCGCCTCGGCCTTAACGCCCAGGTGGCGCAGCGCCGGCATCACCTGCGACGCGTACAGCTCGGAACTGCGCATGACCTGCTCGTGGGTGGACGGGCCGATCGCGAACAGGCCGATGATCTGTCCGAAGCCGCCGAGCTGATCGTACAGCTCGCCGAGCCGCTCGGTCACGGAGGCGGGCGACCCGACGACCGCCTGGCCCTGGGCGATCAGGTCCTCGTAGGACTGCCTGCCGAAGCCCCGCATCCCCGAGCCGAGCACGCCGCGCAGCGAGCCGGGCGACATGTACCCCGGCGGGGTCACCATCTCCGGCGTCTGCTTCAGCGCCTTGTGGTACAGCCACTCGACCACCGGCTTGGCCTCGGCGTGCGCCTGCTGGTCGGTGTCGGCGACGTAGATCGGGACGCGAGAAGGCGAGCCGCTCCGGGTCGGGCACGTAGCCCAGGTCGGCGGCCGCCTGCCGGTAGCCGTCGAACCAGCGCCGGACGATCCTGGTCGGCGCGTAGACCGACATGTACGTGTAGCCGCCGCTCGGCGCAGAACTTCATCGTCTCGGTCGACCCGGCGCCGGGGATGTAGATCGGCGGGTGCGGCGCCTGGATCGGCCGCGGCCAGATGTTCACGTAGCGGTACTCGTAGTTGTCCCCGTACCAGGAGAACATCTCGGGCGACGTCCACGCCTTGATGATGAGGTCGTGCGCCTCGTTGAACCGCGAACGCGACCTGGTCGGGTTGATCGAGTGCCCGAAGTACTCCCAGCCGATGCCGCGGACGAAGCCGGAGTCCACCCGCCCGCCGGACATCAGGTCGAGCATCGCGATCTCCTCGGCGACCCGCAGGGGGTTGCCGCGGATGCCGATGGCGTTGCCGAGCACCATGATCCGTGCGTTCGTGGTGCGTCGGCTGAGGGCGGCGGCCATCAGGTTCGGCGAGGGCATCAGCCCGTAGGCCGACTGGTGGTGCTCGTTGACCGCGATCCCGTCGAAGCCGAGCTGGTCGGCGTACTCCAGCTCGTTCAGGTAGCGGTTGTAGACCTCGACGCCGCGTTCCGGTCGAGAAGTTCGCGTTCGGGTAGGTCAGCGAGGTCGACTCGTACTTCTCGTCGAAGTCATCCGGCAGGTACGGGTAGGGCATCAGGTGGAAGAAGCTGAACTTCACCGGCTGGCTCCGCTCTCGGCGCTGCTCGCGTCGGTAAGGGGATGCGAGGTCAGGAAGGCGGCGACCCGGGCGGTGAACTCGTCCGGCCGCTCGAAGTACATCGCGTGGCCGCACTCGGCCACCTCGGTGTAGGTCGCGTTGGGGATCAGCTCCGCGTACCGCCGGGCGTGCGCGACCGGGATCACCCGGTCATCGTCCGGCGCGACGACCAGGGTCGGCGCGGTGATCCGGTGGACCCGCCGCTCCAGCTTGGGGTCGGACATGTACGGCGACCAGGTGAACCGGGCCAGCGAGGTGGCCTCGCGGTAAGCGGCGATGATCGCGTCCAGGTCCGGCGGCGTGCCCGGAGACGGCTCGGGCACGGGCGGCGGCGGGGTGTGGAACAGGGCGGCGACCACCGTGGCCGGGTTCATCAGGAACAGGTCGGCCACCGGGTGCGCCGGCAGCCGCAGCCCGGCCGCGGACAGCAGCGACAGCGACCCGATCCGGTGCGGCGCGTGCACGGCCAGCTCGGCGGCGATCCAGCCGCCGAACGACCCGCCGACCACGTGCGGCCTGGTCGAGCCCGAGCGCGTCGAGCACGTCGAGGTAATGGAAGACGAGGTCGTCGACCCCGGTGTGCTCGGGGAACTCGTCGGACTTGCCGAAGCCGGGGTGGTCGGGCGCGATCACCTCGAACCCGCGGCCGGCCAGCTCGTCGAGGAACGGATTCCAGCCACCGCCGCCGGCCGCGTGCAGGAACAGCACTGGTTCACCGATCCCGCCGCGCAGCAGGTGCACCCTCCCCCCGGCAAGCTCGAGGAACTCCTCCGCCGATGCTACTTCTGCCACCGCGCTGCCTCCTGCACTGGTCGGCCCCGTCACACGCGTGAAGGCCAGAATGTGTTTCGCGTACCGTCCGCGTCAAGGCGTCGCCGGGCTTCCTGTGGACGGCAACGATCTTGCTGCCTCCGGCTTAGGCGCCCGCAAAGGCCAAGGTCAAAGTCAAGGTCAAAAATCCGGCTCAGGGGAACGGGGGCGTGCGGTGCGCGGCAGCGCCACTCATTGCCCGCCCGCGCGGTTGTCCAGCCAGCGGGCGATGACCGTGTGGTCGGCATCCGGTGGCAGCTCGGTCAGCGCCTCTTCCCAGACCGCGACGACCGCCTCGGACGCCGCCGCCGGGACCGCCGTGGCGCGGGTCGATGCCCAGGGCGAGCCGGATGTCCTTGACCATCAGCCGCACCGGGAAGCCCGCGTCGTACTTCCCGGTGAGCACGTAGTTGGGCCACTTGTTCTCCGTCGACCCTGACCGCCCGCTCGACCCGTTGACGATCTCCAGCATGACCGCCGGGTCGAGGCCGAAGCGCCGCCCGGCGATCAGGGCCTCCGACGAGGCCAGCAGGTGCGCGGCCGACATCAGGTTGTTCAGTGCCTTGACCGCGTGCCCGGCCCCGGTGTCGCCGGCGTGCACCACCCGCTTCCCGATGGCCTCCAGGGCCGGCCGGAACCGCTCGACGGCGGCGGCCGGGCCGCCGGCCATGACGGTCAGCGTGCCGGCCCGGGCGCCGGAGACGCCGCCGGACACCGGCGCGTCGATCAGCGTGACGCCCGCCGCGGTGACCTCCTGCGCCAGCAACCGGGTCCGTGCCGGGTCCGACGATGACATGTCGATGATGGTGGCCCCCGGCGAAAGGCTGGCCAGCAGCCCGCCGCCCGCGCCGTCGCTTGACGGCTCGCTTATCTTCGGCGCCCCGCCCGTCGGCGCCCCGCCCGTGCGACCGAGCACGACCCGCTCGACGATGTCCGAGTCGGGCAGCATCAAGATGACCGCTGCCGCGCCGTCGCCGACCGCGCCAAGCTCGCGGACCGGCGTCGCGCTGCCCTCGCCGCTGTGCCCGGCGAACGCGTCAAGCGCCGCCTGTGACGTGTCGTACCCGCGCACCTGGTACCCGGCCGCGACCAGCCGTTGGGTCATCGGGATGCCCATGTTGCCGAGGCCGACGAACCCGACGACCGTCACCGGCGCCGCGCCGCCTTCGAGACCGCTGATCATGACCCGGATCGTCTCTCCGCCTGCCGGGGATGTCCACTGTTGCTGACGACAGTTATTTTCCGGGGGGACAGTTCTCAGCATGGGGGCGCCCCGCCCCGCATATCACCCTGGCCTGTACCCCCGATGTGGTCGCGAGCGGCCCCGATGGCAAAAGCGCGAGCTTATCGGAGCCGCTCGCAGCCACGGACAGTTCGTTAGCGTTGCGAATGATCGTACGTGAGCCCTAGCCCGGGTTGCGTGCAGCGGCTATCGTCGAAAGACGAGGCGGTTCGCGGGATGGAGACCTTTATGCAGGACGGCGGTACCGCACGCGACGAGCACGGTAAGCCGACCGGACCGGGTTATGACACGGTCGACGCCACCGTATTCCGTGACACGCTCGCCCGGGTGCCGACCCCGGTCACCGTGGTGACCTCGCACATCGACCGGCGGCCGCACGGCACGACGGTCAGCGCGTTCTCCTCGCTGTCGCTCGACCCGCCGATGATCTTGGTCTCGCTGGACCTGAAATCCGACCTGCTGAAGATCATCACCGAGTCCGGCCGGTTCGGCGTGAACGTGCTGGCCGCCGGGCAGCAGGGCCTGGCGACCACGTTCGCCAGGAAGGGCGCCGATAAGTTCGCCGGCGTCGCCTGGTACATGGACCACGACGCGCCCCGGCTGGCGGGCAAGGGCCAGTGGCTGGTCTGCCGGACCGAGCAGCTGATCACGGCCGGCGACCACGTGATCATCATCGGACTCGTGGTGCATGCGGACACCCACTCGTTCGACCCGCTGCTGTACCGCCAGCGGGCGTTCGGCACCGTCACCCACATGAAGGGCTAGCGCCGAGGGCGTCGCCTTCAGGCCCCGTCGGCGGGCCTTTTTCGTGTTCCGGCGTGCCTTGTGTCGCGCCCTGTGCGGTCCGGTCACAGTGCCCTCGCAATCCCGTAGCCCCGGGCAAATTGAGCGACAAATGACGGTAATTCCATCCGTTGACCAGACAATCATACGGTAATACAATCGCGGCAACATCGGTTTAGCGGGCTTTTGTAAGGAGTGCGCCGGTGCCTCCATCCCCTGTGCGAGAAGACGCCGCGTTCCTTGGAGCAGCACGTGCAGTTCGCGCTCGACCTCGCCGACCGGGCGTGCCTGATGAACCGCGGCCGGATCGCGCTTTCCGGCACCGGCGCCGAGCTGCGCGGCCGGAAGGATCTGGTCCAGGCCAGTTACCTTGGTGGGTGACGAACCGGTGTGCGGCGCGCCCGCCGGCCACCACAGCAGGCAGGATGAAGGGGCACCGGATGAGTGAGCAGGCAGTGGCGGCCGACGTCGCGGTCGGCGACGGCGCGGCTGGGTTGCTGGCCGCGGTGCGCGCGCACCGCGCGGAGTTCGAGTCGGCCGGCCTCCGCGCCGAGGAGCTGCGCACGCTGCCGCCGGACACGGTGGCGACGCTGCGCGACCTCGGCCTGTTCTGGCTGAAGACCCCGGCCGAGCTGGGGGGCACGCCGCTTGGGCCGGTGGAGTTCTGCGACGTGATCGAGGAACTCGCCTTCATCGACACGTCGACGGCCTGGGCGACCATGATCGGGAACGGCTGCGCCGGCATGGCCGGCGGCTGGCTGCCCGACGCCGGCGCTCGGCGGGTCTTCGCTCCCGGGCGGCCGCTGCCGCTGGTCGCCGGGCAGCCGCAGCCCCGCGGCACCGCGCGGCCGGTGGACGGCGGCTACCTGGTCACCGGCTGGTTCAGCTTCTCCAGCGGCATCGTGCATGCGGGCTGGTTGATCGGCGGCTTCCCCGCGCCCGATGCCCCGGAGCTGCCGATGTGCTTCGTCGCGCCCAAGGACGACGCCGAGGTCATCGACACCTGGCACGTCGCCGGCCTGCAGGGCACCGGCAGCCTCGACTACCGGATGACCGACGTCTTCGTGCCGGCCGAGATGACCTACGTGCGGACCGGGCCCGCCGCCCGAGGCGGCCCGCTGTTCCGGCAGGAGGGGCACCTGTTCGTGGACAACGAGGTGCCGCCGCTCGCCGTCGGGCTGGCCCGCCGGGCAATCGCGGACATGGCCGAGCTGGCCGGGCAGACGGCGCGGTTCCCCGGCGGGTCGACGCTCAGCGAGCGGGCCGTCTTCCACAAGGAGCTGGGCCGGGCCCAGGTCCGTGTGCGCGCCGCCCGGGCGGTTCACCGGGAGGCTATCGAGGCGGCCTGGGCGGCGACGCTGGCCGGGGACGGCATCACCGACGCCTTGCTCACCGACGTCGCGGCGGCCTCCGTCTACACCGTGGAGACCTGCGCCGAGGTGGTCGCCGACCTGTTCAGGTACGGCGGCGGCCGGGCGCTGTCGCTGGCCAGCCCGCTGCAGCGGCACCTGCGCGACGCGCTCGCCGCCCGGCAGCACGTGTCGGTGTCCGAAGTGCATTACGAGGCCGCCGGGCGGGAGTTGCTGCAGCCCGCGAAGGGCCGCTAGCCGCCCGCCGGGCGGGTCGGCCGAGATCCGGCCGGTTCGGCAAGCTCCGGCCAGTTCACGGAAAGAGAGTGTGCGGGCAATGCCTTTACCTGGTCAGCGCAATGCGCCAGCTCCGCGCCGTGTCAGGATGTATGACCATCTTACAAATTCGCCGGTAACTCGCCGAAGCCGCGGTTTTACTGTGGCAGAATGGCATACTGATCTTGGTACGACAGCCCGCCAGCTCATGAGGTGGGCAGGCTCATCGAACATCGGGGTAACGGGAGTGGCGGGTTGGCCGTGGTAGCAGACAGGTCGCTCCGGGTGCACCGCGTCGTCTCGCCGGTGCGCACCCAGGTCGCGGAGAACCTCAGGCAGGCGATCCTCTCCCGGCACTTCAAGCCCGGGCAGCGGCTGGTCGAGCGAGAGCTGGTCGAGGCGACCGGCGCGTCGCGCACCAGTGTCCGTGAGGCGCTGCGCGAGCTGGCCGCCGAAGGCCTGGTCACCAGCATCCCCAACAAGGGCACGGTGGTGACCGAGGTCAGCCGGGACGAGGCCCGCCAGCTGTACGAGCTGCGCTCCGGCCTGGAGGCCCTGGCCGGGCGGCTGTTCGTGGAGCGCGCGTCGCAGGCCGAGGTCGATGAGCTGGAGCGGGCCTTCGAGGTGATCGAGGAGGCGTTCCGGCTCGGGGTCGGCACGCTGGCCGCCAAGGACGCCTTCTACGAGGTCCTGTTCCGCGGCGCGCGCAACGAGCAGCTCCGCCAGGTCATCGCCGGCCTGCACGTCCGGGTCACCTACCTGCGGTCCTTCTCCCTGGCCCAGCCGGGCCGCCTCACCGAGAGCCTGGCCGAGCTGCGCGACATCATGAACTCGGTCAAGGCCCGCGACGCCGAGGCCGTCGCCCGTGCCTGCGTCATCCACATCCAGCACGCCGGCGAGGCCAGCATCGGCGCGCTCCCCCCCGGCTACGACGCCCTCGAGGACTGACTCCGCGCCCCGCACCCCGCACCCCGCACCCCGCACCCCGCACCCCGCACCCCGCGCCCCGCACCCCGCGGCCCGCGCCCGCGCCCGCACCACCGCCCCGCGCGCTCGGCCTGCGCCCGCGGCCCGCGGCCCGCGCCCCGCGGCCCGCGCCCCGCACCCCGCGCCCCGCGGCTGTCACCCGCCCGGCACCTAGCGGTTGGTTGGCGCCATCGCCTGCTTCTATCCTGGCCGTTGGCGCCATCGACCCGGTTGGGTGGGGCCGTTGGCGCCATCGACCCGGTTGGGTGGGGCCGTTGGCGCCATCGACCCGGTCCGGCCGAGGGAATACCGCGGACGCGGTGGCGTTGGAGATACATGCAAACGCATGTAACTCCATGACGAGAGCTGGTATCCACGATGCAGTCATCCATGCAGTTCGGCGTCTTCTCGGTCAGCGACATCACCCGCGACCCGACCACGGGCTACACGCCGAGCGAGGCGGAGCGGATCGACGCGGTCGTCAAGATCGCCCAGAAGGCCGAGGAGGTGGGCCTGGACGTGTTCGCGATCGGCGAGCACCACAACCCGCCGTTCTTCTCCTCGTCCGCCGACGACGCTGCTCGCCTACATCGCGGCGACCACCAAGCGGCTGATCGTCACCACGTCCACCACGCTGATCACCACCAACGACCCGGTGCGGATCGCCGAGGAGTACGCGATGCTCCAGCACCTGTCCAAGGGCCGGATGGACCTGATGCTCGGCCGCGGCAACACCGCCCCGGTCTACCCGTGGTTCGGGCAGGACATCCGGCAGAGCCTGCCGCTGGCGCTGGAGAACTACAACCTGCTGCACCGGCTGTGGCGCGAGGACGTGGTGGACGCCAAGGGCAAGTTCCGCACGCCGCTGCAGGGCTTCACCTCGGTGCCCCGGCCGCTCGACGACATCCCGCCGTTCGTCTGGCACGGCTCGATCCGCACGCCGGAGATCGCCGAGCAGGCCGCCTTCTACGGCGACGGCTTCTTCGCCAACAACATCTTCTGGCCGAAGGAGCACTACATGCGGCTGATCCGGTTCTACCGCCAGCGGTTCGCCCACTACGGGCACGGCACCGAGAAGCAGGCTATCGTCGGCCTCGGCGGCCAGGCGTACATCGCCAGGAACTCGCAGGACGCCAAGAAGGAGTTCCGGCCGTACTTCAACGAGGCCCCGGTCTACGGCAACGGCCCGTCGCTGGAGGACTTCTCCGACCTGACGCCGCTGTCGGTGGGCAGTCGCCGCAGGAGGTCATCGACAAGACGCTGACCTTCCGCGAGCACTTCGGCGACTACCAGCGCCAGCTGTTCCTGATGGACCACGCCGGCCTGCCGCTGAGCACCGTGCTCGACCAGCTCGACCTGCTCGGCGGCGAGGTCGTCCCGGTGCTGCGCAGGGAGATCGAGGCCCGCCGGGACCCGGAGACCGCCCGGCGCCGACCCACGAGCTGCTGGTCGCGGCCAAGTACGGCGACAAGCAGCCGCGCCAGCCGCGCCCGAACGCCAACCGCGGCGACAACGTGACCGGCGGGTCCCCCTACCAGGACACCGACGCGAGCCTGTCGGCCAGCTACCCGTGCCTGGCCTGATGGCAGCCGGGGCCGGCCATCCCGCCAACGACGCGTGGGAGGCGCTGCTGTCCGCCCACGCGTCGCTGATGAGGCGGTTCGCCGCGCAGGACGTCTGGGAGGACCTGTCCATGCGCGAGTACGACGTGCTGTACACGCTGTCCAAGTGCGCCGAGCCGATCCGGCTGTCCGAGCTCAACCGGCACGTGCTGCTCAGCCAGCCCGCCCTGTCCCGGCATGGTGGACCGGCTGGCGGACCGTGGCCTGGTCAGCCGGGGCGCGGACCCGTCGGACGGCCGGGGCGTGGGCCTGTCGCTGACCGACGAGGGCCGGGCGGTCCAGCGGCGGATCGGACGGCGGCACGCCCGCTCGGTCGCCGGCGCGATGCGCGCCGAGCTCACGCCGGCCGAGCTGCGCCAGCTGGCGGAGCTGTGCGAGCGGCTGGCGGTAACCACCCGTCGTTCTACTGAAAGCTCTTTGGATCTTGAGAATGGAAAGCCAATGAGCGACACACTCAGGCTCGTCGTGGTGAGCGCCGGGACGTCGGACCCGTCCTCGACCAGGATGCTGGCCGACCGGGCCGCGCAGCGCGCCGCCGCGCTGGCGGGCGACCGCGGCGCGCTGGTCGCGCGCCCAGGTCATCGACCTGCGCGAGCTGGCCGCCGACATCACCACCGCGCTGACCAGCCAGCTCGTCACGCCGAAGCTGCAACAGGCGATCGACGCGCTCGCCGGGGCCGACGGCGTCATCGCCGCCGCCCCGGTCTACAAGGCGGGCCCGAGCGGGCTGTTCACCTCGTTCTTCCAGGTGCTCGACAACGACCTGCTCATCGGCAAGCCGGTGCTGCTCGGCGCGACGGCGGGCACGGCCAGGCACGCACTGGTCGTCGACGACCAGCTGCGGCCGCTGTTCGCCTACCTCCGCGCCCTGCCCGTGCCGACCTCGCTGTTCGCCGCGCCCGAGGACTGGGGCGACGCGCGCTGGCCGACCGGATCGACCGGGCCGCGTTCGAGCTGGTGCTGCTGATGGAGTCCGGCTTCGCCCAGCAGGTGCGCGACAGCTCGTGGCAGCAGCTACCAGCACGAGCTCGGCTCGGACGGCGGCCGGGAGCTGGGCATCGACATCGACACCGACCTCATGCGCCTGGCGGCCGGGGGCGAGTGAGCGCTGGCCTGGGTGAGGTCGCCACCGCCGTCGCACTGTTCGCCGGGACCAACATCGACGACGTGGTGGTCCTCGCGCTGCTCAGCGCGGCGTCCCGCAGCGGCGGCCGGCCGCGCCGCTGGCAGATCTGGGCTGGCCAGTACGCCGGCTTCGCGCCTGCTGACCGGGGTATCACTGGCGGCCGGCCGCGGGCCTGGCGCTGATCCCCGAGCGCTGGCTCTGGCCGCTGGCCCTGATACCGCTCGGGCTCGGCCTGGCGGACCTGGCCGCCGCGGTCCGCGCGACCAGGCGCGGCGAGCAGCCCGCGCCGCCGTCGGCCGGCGGCCTGCTCGGCGTGGCCGCCCTGACCGTGGTCAACGGGGCGGACGACCTGGCCGCCTACACCCCGTTCTTCGCCGCCAGCGGGACCAGCCAGATCGCGGTCACGCTGGTCGTCTTCGCGGCCGGCGTCGCCGCGTGGTGCCTGGCCGGCGAGCTGCTGACCCGGCACGAGCGGGTCACCGCCGTCGTCAGCCGCTACGGCCACTGGATACTGCCGGCCGCGTTCATCCTCATCGGCCTGTACACCCTGCACGAGACCGGGGCCCTGTGAGCCTACCCGGCGGCGGTGCGCCTCAGTCCGCGGCGATCTCGTAGCCGCCAGCCTCGTCGAGGGCCTCGCGGACCGCGTCGCCGGCGAGCGGAGCCGCGCTGGTGACCGTGACCAGGGAGGTGCCCTCCGGCACCAGGTCCACCGTGACCCCGGACACCCCGTCCAGGCCGCCTAGCTCGGCGGAGACCGCGTTGACGCAGTGCTCGCAGGTCATCCCGGTGACCTTGTAGGCCGTCGTCGTCATCGGACCATCCTCTTTCCTCGTCTGCTCGCTTGTTGGGAGTCGCCTGGGGGCCGGCGGTCAGGACCGGACCAGGCGGGCGATGGCGTCCGACGCCTCACGGACCTTCTCGGCCGCGCTGTCGCCGCCCTCGGCCATCGCCTGGCTGACACAGTGGCTGAGGTGCTCCTCAAGCAGGCCAAGCGCCACCGCCTGCAGGGCCTTGGTGACCGCGGCGACCTGGGTGAGGATGTCGATGCAGTACTTGTCCTCGTCGATCATCCGCTGCAGGCCGCGGACCTGGCCCTCGATGCGGCGCAGCCGGCGCGAGGTAGCCGTCCTTGTCGTGGGTGTAACCGTGACATGTCGCCTTCCAGGTCGGTCCTTGCCAGTCGCACGCAGTGGGTACCGCTGCAGCCGGAGGCTGTTCGCTACCACGAAGACAGAGGAGAGCGTCATCGCGGCGGACGCGACGACCGGATTGAGGAAGCCGAGCGCCGCGAGCGGGATCGCGGCCACGTTGTACCCGAACGCCCATCCCAGGTTACGCCGGATGGTGCGGAACGCCGCCCGGGCCAGCCTGAGCGCGTCGGGAACGGCCTCCAGGTCGTCGCTGAGCACGATCATGTCGGCGGCGCAGATGGCGACGTCCGTCCCCGAGCCGAGGGCCAGCCCGAGGTTGGCCGCGGCCAGGGCCGGGCCGTCGTTGACGCCGTCACCGACCATCGCCACCCGGTGCCCGGCGGCCCGCAGGCCGCCGATGACGTCGGCCTTGCCCGCCGGCAGGGTTTCCGCGATGACCTCGTCGATGCCCGCCGCGGCGGCGACGGCCCGCGCGGTCGCGGCGTTGTCCCCGGTCAGCAGGACGGTGCGCAGCCCGAGCCCGCGCAGCCTGGCCACGGCGGCGGCGGCCGAGGGCTTGACCGTGTCGGCGACCGCCAGGGCGCCGCGCACGCTGCCGTCCCAGCCGACGAGCACCGCGGTGCGGCCCGCCCGCTCCCAGTCGGCGCACTGCGCGGCCAGGTCGCCGGGGACGGCCAGGCCGTGCTCGGCGAGCAGGGACGCCCGGCCGACCAGCACCTGGTGGCCGTCGACGGTGCCCCGCGCGCCCAGTCCGGGCAGCGCGCGGAACCGCTCGGCCAGCGGCAGCGGGCCCGCCTCCGCCCGCGCGGCGGCACTGATCGCCGCCGCGACCGCGTGCTCGGACGCGTCCTCGACCGCGCCCGCGTGCCGCAGCAGGCTCTCCCGCGTGGTGCCCGGCGTGGTCCGCAGGCCGGCCAGCCGCATCCGCCCGGTGGTGACCGTGCCCGTCTTGTCCAGCACCACCACGTCGATCGCCCGCGACGACTCCAGCGCCTGGTACTCCTTGACGAAGATCCCGGCCCGAGCGCCCCGGCCGCAGGCGGCCACCAGCGCGGCCGGCGTGGCCAGGCCGAGCGCGCACGGGCAGGCGATGATCAGCACCGCCAGCCCGGCGCTGACCGCGTCCCCGGCGGCGGCGCCGGCCGCCAGCCAGCCGGCCAGGGTCAGCGCGGCGGAGACGAGGACCGCGGGCACGAACACGCCGCACACCCGGTCGGCCAGCCGCTGCACGGCGGCCTTCTGCGCCTGCGCCCGCTCGATCAGCGCGATGAGCTGGGCCAGCTGGGTATCGCTGCCCACGTTGACCGCGCGGATGACCAGGCGGCCGGTGAGCACCACGGTCCCGCCGGTCACGCTGTCGCCCACGCCGGCCTCGCCCGGCACCGACTCCCCGGTCATCATCGAGCGGTCGATGGCGGTCTGGCCGAACTCGACCTCGCCGTCCGCGGCGATGATCTCACCGGGACGCACCACGAACCGCATCCCGGGCCGCAGCGCGTCCGCCGGGACCTGGCGCTCGGTCCCGTCCGGGTCGAGCAGGCAGACGTTCCTGGCCGCCGCGTCCGCCAGGTCGCGCATGCGCCTGCCCGGCGATCCGCCGGGCGCGGGCCTCGTACAGGCGGCCGCCGAGCAGGAAGGTGGTGACCGTCGCGGCGGTCTCCAGGTAGATGCCGCCGCCGGAGGCGTGCATCAGCCGGTCCCACAGGTGCCGCCCTGGGCCGCCGCCGTCGAGCACGAACATGGCGTACACCGACCAGCCGCAGGCCGCCGCGATGCCCAGCGACACCAGGGTGTCCATCGAGAAGGAGCCGTGGCGCGCGTTCTTCAGCGCCGCCCGGTGGAACGGCCACGCGCACCAGAGGGCCACCGGCGCCGCGCACGCCACGAGCAGCCACTGCCAGCCGGGGAAGCGCATCCACGGGAGCAGCGACAGCATGAGCGACAGGTCGGTCAGCGGGACGAAGAGCACCAGGGCGACGATCAGCCGGCGCCGCAGCGCCGGCGGCCTGCCCGGCGTCGTCCGGCCGGGCGGCCGCGTCCGGTGCCTGCCCGGCCGGCTCGGCCGCCGTGTACCCGGCCCGCTCGACCGCGGCGATGAGGTCTGCGACGGCCACGGCGGCGGGCGCGGTGACCCGCGCGGTCGCGGTCGCGTAGTTCACCGACGCGACCACGTCGGCCAGCTTGTTGAGCTTCTTCTCCACTCGCACGGCGCACGCCGCGCAGGTCATCCCCTCGATCGCCAGCTCGACGTCCCGCGGGCCGGCCGGGGATGCGTGGGCGCGTGCCCGCGAGGGATGCGTGCCGCGTGCCCGCGGCGGTCGCCGTCGCCGTCACGCTACCGACTCGCCCCGGCGGGCGGGAACGTCGCCGTCGCGATCCGGCACCCCAGCCGGCGCCGCATCGCCGTCGGCCTGCCCGGCGGACTGGCCGGATGCCGGGGCGGCGGCGGCCGGGTCGGTCAGGCGGGCGGCGTCGCCGCCGCGTGGCGGGCGCGGCGCCGCCGCGGCCCACCCGGCGCCCGCACCCTCGCCGGCCAGCCGCAGGTCCTGGCCGGCGGTGTCGGTGGCGGCGGCCGGGCCCGCGACCAGGTCAGCGCCCGTGCCGGGCCTGCCAGGCGAGCAGCGCGGCACCCGCCAGCGCGACCAGGTGCTGGGCCTCGTCCGCCCCGATGGCCTGGCCGCCGGCCAGGTCGGCGAGGGCGGTCACCAGCAGGCCGGCGGCCGCGATCCCGCACGGCCAGGCCAGGCCGGCCGACAGCCTCGGGCGCACCGCGCCGACGGCGAACGCGATGGCCAGGGCCAGGTTGAACGAGCCGAGCTCGTGCGCCGCGTGCATCCCGGCGTCATGGTCGTGCCCGAAGAACCAGCAGGGGGACGGCGATCGCCAGCTGGCCCATGGCGAGGGCGACGAGCGCCGCCGCGCGGCACTAGCCGCCGCCATCGCCCGGTGCTCACCGCCGGGGAGGCGGCGAGCATCGCGTCGGTGAGGTCGCGTTCGAGGAAGGCGCCACCCAGGCGGGCCCGCCTGGTCACCGCGTGGGCGCGCTGCTGCCACGCGCGGCAGGCGGCGCAGGTCGTCAGGTGCGCGTCGAGGGCGCCACCCAGCGGGCCAGGGTCCTCGCCGTCGATCCGGGCCGAGATGGCCACCCGGGCGCTGTCGCAGTCCATGCCCATTAGTGCGCCGATGGCACGGGAAAGTTCCCGCCGGACGCCGGCAGTCTAGCAATCAGCGCTGAAAACGCTGTGTAATACCCCCAAGCAGCAGCGTTAAACACCGCTTACCGTACCCTTCTAGCGTGGACGAGCTGACCTCCCTGGCCCGCGCTGCCGGGAGAGGGGACCGCGAAGCGCTCGCCGCGTTCGTCCGCCAGACCCAGGGCGACGTGTGGCGCTTCTGCGCGCACCTTGTCGACCCGGCCGCCGCCGACGACCTCACGCAGGAGACCTACCTGCGGGCCATTCCCGCGCTGCGCCGGTTCCGCGGCGATGCCCCGGTCCGCGGCTGGCTGCTCACCATCGCCCGCCGTGCCTGCGCCGCCGAGATCGACGCCCGGTCACGGACCCGGGCGCTGTCCGCCCGCCTGGCCGCCGAGTCGTTCACCGGCCCGGCGTCGGTGCCGGAGCCGGGCAGCCAGGCCGCGATCGGCCTGCTGCTGGCCGCTCTCGACCCCGACCGGCGCGCCGCGTTCGTGCTCACCCAGATGATCGGCTGCTCCTACGCCGAGGCCGCCGAGGTTTGCGGCTGCCCGGTCGGCACGATCCGCTCCCGTGTCGCCCGCGCCCGCGCCGACCTGGACGAGATGTTGGCCGAAGCGGACCGCCTGCCCCCGGCCGGGCGGTCCGCCGCGCACTGGCCTGGGCAGCCACCTGCCCGGACGAGGGTCGGGCCTGAGCTCGTGACCGTCGGCCTCGCAGCGCCTTTACGCGTCTGGGCCGTAGGCCGCGGCGACGTCCTGGGAGCTGCCCCACCGGCTGTAGGTGGGCTCCTTCGGCCAGCCCTCGGGCGAGTCCTGCCACTCTTCCTGCCGGCCGTACGGCAGCAGGTCGATCAGCGCGAAGGTGTGCGTGAGCTGCTCGGTGCCCCGGCCGTTGGTGTGCCAGGTGCGGTACACGGTGTCGCCGTCGCGCAGGAAGACGTTTACCGCGAAGCCGCCGCCGGGCGGCGCGCCGACGTCGGTGCCGAACGGGCTGTTCGCGGTGGAGTACCAGGTCATCTTGTTGCCGACCCGGCGCTTGTAGGCGAGCGCCTCGTCGATCGGGCCCTGGGTGACGATGACGAAGCGGGCGTCGTAGCTGTCCAGGAACTCCAGCCGGGTGAACTGGGAGGTGAACCCGGTGCAGCCCGGGCACTGCCACTCCTCGCCAGGGAACCACATGTGGTTGTAGACGATCAGCTGCGACTTGCCGTCGAAGATGTCGGCCAGGCGGACCGGCCCCTCCTCGCCCTCCAGCGTGTAGTCGGGCATCTGGACCATCGGCAGCCGGCGGCGCTGCGCGGCGATCGCGTCGAGTTCCCGCGTCGCCGCCTTCTCCCGGGCGCGCAGCGCGTCCAGCTCGCGCTGCCAGGTCTCGGCGTCGACAACGGGCGGAAGTGCGGTGGTAGTCATGGGGCCTCCTGACTGGTCATGTTCACCACGAGCGGTCTGCCGGTATAGACCTTGCCCGCCTGCCGAATTCATCGCCGCTCGCCACGCCGGCCCAAACGTTGCCATCCTGGCTATCACCCATGGCAGGCTCTAGCTGGTCCCGAGCGGGCCGGGTGAGCCCCGGGCAGGGAAGGCAGGCCATGAACCAGGACGGAACGGGCTGCGGCGCGGCCTCCGGTGACCCCCCGGCGGGCCCCGCCGAAGGGGCCGGGCAGCGCTACGAGGTCAGGCCGGTCGCCTGGGTGGAGTCGCCGCTGACCGACCGGGCGCACGCGCCCAGGCAGGGCAGCCTGGGCGCGCCGCCGGCCTGGCTGGCCGTCGAGCCTGACCTCGCCGAGGCCGCCCGCGACCTGCGGGCCGGACAGCAGGTCATGGTGCTGACCTGGCTGGACCGCGCCCGCCGTGACGAGCTGTCCACCGTCCCCGGCTCCAACCCGGCGAGCCCGCCGCTCGGCGTGTTCAGCACGCGCTCGCCTGACCGGCCCAACCCGATCGGCCTGCACCGGGTCGAGATCCTCGCCGTCGAGGGACTGCGGATCCAGGTGAGCGAGCTCGAAGCGCTGCACGGCACCCCGGTCATCGACATCAAGCCCGTGCTCGACCGGGCTGCCGAACGGTGAGACTGAGGCAGCGGGCGGCGGTCACTCGCGGTTCCGCGAGGTTACGCCACCAGGGTGGCTTCGAGGGTGATTTCTGGTACGCCCGCGAGCGCCCGGCTGACCGGGCAGCCCGCCTTGGCCGCCTGGGCCTGCTCGCTGAACGTGGCCTGGTCGATGCCGGGCACCTTGCCCTTGGTGACCAGGGCGATCTTGGTGATGGTGGGGACGCCGTCCACCATGCGGAGCGTTACCGCGGCCTCGGTGTTGATCGACTCCGGCGCGGTGCCGGCGCGGGTCAGGTTGCCCGACAGGGCCATGGAGAAGCAGGCCGCGTGGGCGGCGGCGATGAGCTGCTCGGGGTTGGAGCCCGGGCCGTCCTCAAAGCGGGACTTGAAGGTGTAGCCGCCGCCGATCGAGTCGCCGGCGGTGAAGGTGCCGGTCCCGTTCTGGACGTCGCCCTTCCATTCTGCAGTTCCCTTTGCGGGCATGAACCCCTCCTGGTGGCAGTTGCGTACCTAAACCGACCCTATCGAGGTGGACGGGAACCCGCTCGCGAGCCCCCGCCCCCGAATAAGGCGGGTGCGCGGCGGCCGACCTTCAGGGCGTGCTCGTTGTCGCCGGACCACACCGACGAGCACAGGCCGGACCAGGTGGCGTTGGCCAGCCGGATGGCCTGCTCCTCGTCGTCGTAGGGGAGCACCGGCAGCGTCGGGCCGAACTGCTCCTCGGCCACCACGGACAGCTCCTGCGCCGGGTCGAGGACCAGGGACGGCAGCAGGTAGTTGCCCGAGGTCCAGTCGCCCGTGTACTCGCCGTAGGTCTGCACCTCGGCGCCGGACGCCTGCGCCTCCTCCAGCAGCTTGGCGACGTAGTCCCGCTGGCTGGCCGTGTTGAGCGGGCCCATGGTCACGTCCGGGTCGGGGCCGGGACCGACCTTCTGGCCGCGCAGCGTGGCCGCGAGGCCGTCGATGACCTCGTCGTAGCGGGAGCGGGGCACGTAGAGCCGCTTCAGCGCCATGCACGATGCGCCGGCCGGCGGCGGTGGAGCCGGTGAAGGTGATCTTGTCCACGCGCGGGACGCGGACCAGCAGCTCGGACATCGCGGTCGGAGCACACCACGTTGAGCACGCCGGCCGGCAGGCCAGCGGCCTCGGCCGCCTCGGCGATTAGGTAGCCCTCACCGGGCGCCTCGGGCGAGGTCTTGAGCACCACCAGGCAGCCGGCGATCAGCGCGGGCGTGACCTTGAGGCTGATCAGGCTCATCGGGGTGTTCCGGAGCCCGGGTCGGTAGTAGTCACAATGAGACAATGAACCGTTCTCCAGCGCAAGGAGCGGCAGCGTAGACGGCCCGTCTAGTCCGGAAGGCCGACGATTACGTCCGACGCCTTGATGACCGCGATGACCTGGCTGCCGGCGGTCAGGCCGAGTTCACGGGCCGCCTCCACGGTGATCGAGGCCACCAGGCGGACGCCGCCCGCATCCAGCGCGACGTTGGCCGTCGCCTCTCCGGCCGTTACGCCGGTGACCTTGGCCGGAATCTGGTTGCGCGCACTGAGCTTCATGAGTGGTCCTCCCGTGACGATGGGCCGCCTATGGCCCTGCGGCCTTGAGTTACCCAGGTCGGCCCGGGTTGACTCCGGGGCGGGGAGGGGCTGACGGCGCTGTCGTGAAAGCTAGGAATTCGATGTCGATAACTGCCAGTGCACCTTGCGTAGAGCAAGCGACGTTTGCATGATGGGGTCATGCCCACCGCTGGAATGCCCGCCGCAGCGCGGGCGACGACGGCCGACCCCAGCGTGCGCCGGTGGGAGGAGCTGCTGGGCAGCCTGACCGCGCTGCTGCCGCCGCGGTCCCGGTGCGTGCTGGTCGATGGCCCCGCCGAGCAGTCGGACCTGTTCACCGCCCGGTTCGCCGCGAGGCTCAGCGCGCGTAAGCGGCCGATCCTGGTGACGGCCGACCCGGACGCGCCGGGTGACGTGACGATCTTCCTGCGGACAGGGCCGGGTCACGCCGCCGCGTGGGCGGGTGACCCGGCGGCTCGCGGCGACCGGGCCGACACCGGCCGCCGCGAGCGCGAGGAACGGGCTGACATCGTCATCGACCTGCACGACGTGCACTGGCCGGTGATCCGGAGGGTGGCCGCGCCACTGGCCGCCCGCGGGCCGTGGTACCTGACCGAGACGCGGGCCTTCTTCGCCTGCCGGGCCGCGACCTGGGACAGCAAGTTCGGCGACGACCTGCCCGCGTATCGCGCCGCCGTCGCCGAGGCGGGCATCGCCGCGGGCGGGGTGGTCATCGACGTCGGCTGCGGCACCGGGCGGGCGCTGCCGCCGCTGCGCGAAGCGGTCGGCCCGGCCGGCGCGGTCGTCGCCCTGGACGTCACCCCGGAGATGCTGCACGCCGCCCGGCCCGCGGCGGCCGTGGCCGGAGCGGCGCTGGTGACCGCCGACGCCCGCTTGCTGCCGTTCGCTGACGGCGCGGCCGACGCGGTCTTCGCGGCCGGGCTGGTCAACCACCTGCCGGACACGGCGGCCGGGCTGCGCGAGCTGGCCCGGGTGACCAGGCCCGGCGGCCTGCTCGTGCTGTTCCACCCGTCAGGCCGCGCGGCGCTCGCCGCCAGGCACGGCCATTCGGTCTCGCACGACGAACCGCTCGCGCAGGAGCCGCTGCGCCGGTCAACGGCGGCCAGCGGCTGGCAGCTGACCGCCTACCACGACGCTCCGCACCGCTTCTTCGCCGTGGCCGAGCGCACAGCAGGCCACCAGTAGCGCCGCAGGCGCGCCGCCCGCACAGGGCACCGCCCCAGGCGGACCGCGGAAGGCAGCAGGTTCCTCCTCGGCGCTAGCCCCGCCACGCCCGCACCCGTGGCCCCCTTCCGGGTCGTTTGCGCAAAAGGCTGCGGCGTTCTGGGATGGTGCGGGTGCGCCGCCCCGTATGATCTGCTGGCGCAGCCCCGGACCTGTCGCTGGCCCGGCTGCGGAGCGTTGGCGGGGGAGGCGCGGGCGCGGGGGCGGTTACGGCTGCGGTGACTCGGGCGCGATCGTGTCGAGGAAGTCGAGCGCGGCGACCGCGGTCGCGCGGCGCCAGGCCAGGATGGTCGTCTCGAAGCCCTCGCTGCTGGCGCGGCGGGACTCGATCGCCACCACCAGGGGGACCAGCACCTCACGCTGCGCCTGCAGCAGCTCGGCCGGGTCCTCGCCCGCCCGGTCGAACAGCGCCAGCTTGAGCAGCAGCACCGAGCGGATCTCCCGGACGTGTTCGACGGGCGAGCGCAGCCAGCGGCCGGCCGCCTCGCGGCCAGGCGCCGTGGTGGTGTAGACGGTGCGCTGCGGGCCCATTCCGGGCTCGGTGCCCTCCGGGACGATGAGCCCGGCCTCGAGCAGGCGGCCGATCGCCCGGTAGACGACCGCCTTCGGTATCTGCCAGACCCGGCCCAGCTCGCCGCCGGACGCGGTGAGCTGCGCCACCGCGAACCCGTGCGCCGGGTGCTGGCCGAGGATGGCGAGCACCAGCCATTCCGGCAGCGACATCTCGGGCAGCGAGGCCGGCGCCGGCGACGACGCCGATGGCTGGGCGTTCATGACAGAAGAGCGTAGCCTCCCGCCCAGCCCGCGTTCCCGGCGCGGCGATGACTCGCCAGCGGCGCCGTTCAGGCTGCCCCGCCCGGCGCTGTGCCAGACTCGGCCGCATGGCAACCGTTACCGTGACCGACCTCGTCGAGCTGGGCGGGCTCTACCGTGACCTGCACGCCCACCCCGAGCTTTCGTTCGCCGAGCAGCGAACGTCTGGCATCGTCGCGGAGCGGCTGCGCCAGCTCGGCTACCAGGTCGTCACGGGGATAGGCGGCACCGGCGTCGTCGGCGTTCTGGCCAACGGTGCGGGTCCGACGGTCCTGCTGCGCGCCGACATGGACGCGCTGCCGGTGCTGGAGCAGACCGGCCTCGACTACTCCTCCGCGGTGAGGGGGACGGATGCCGGCGGCACCGATGTCCCGGTGATGCACGCGTGCGGCCACGACATGCACGTCGCCTGCCTGCTCGGCGCGGCGGCCGAACTGGCCGCTCAGGCCGCAGCCGACGCGTGGCAGGGCACCCTGCTGCTGGTTTTCCAGCCGGCGGAGGAAATCGGCAGGGGCGCCCAGGCGATGATCGACGACGGCCTGTACGAGCGGTTCACAGCTCCTGACATCGTGCTCGGCCAGCATGTCGTGCCGCTGCCGGCGGGTGTTCTCGGCGTTCACCCGGGGCCGGCGTTCGCCGCCAGCGACTCGCTGCGGGTCGTGCTGTACGGCCGGGGCGCGCACGGCTCGCGCCCGGAGAGCGCGGTTGACCCGGTCCTGATGGCGGCGGCCGTCGTGCTCCGCTTGCAGGGCATCGTCGCTCGCGAGATCGCGGGCGGTGACAGCGCCGTGGTCACTGTCGGGGCGCTGCACGCGGGCACCGCGCCGAACATCATCCCCGACCAGGCGGAACTGCTGCTCTCGGTGCGCAGCTTCGACCGGGCGGTGCGGGACAAGGTGCTCGGGGCCATCGACCGGATCGTCCGGGCCGAGGCGGCCGCCTCGGGTGCCGCGGCCGATCCCCTGGTCGAGACGGTCGACTCCTTCCCGGCCGTCGTCAACGACGCCGCGGCCTGCGCGCGGCTTACCGAAGCGTTTAACGCGGGCGTAGGCCTGGCCCTCGACCCGGGGCCGGTGACCGGCAGCGAGGACGTCGGCCTGCTGGCGAGCGCGGCCGGCGTGCCGTGCGCCTACTGGCTGCTCGGCGGCGCTGACCCGGATCGGTTCGCGGGCGTCACGACCATCGACGAGGTCAGGCACATCGTGGACGGCCTGCCGTCGAATCACTCGCCGCTGTTCGCCCCGCTGGTCGAGCCGACGCTGCGCACCGGCATCGCCGCCCTGGTCAGCGCCGCCCGCGCCTGGCTGGCCGCCGAGCCCGGCTGACCGGGCCTGGCGCCGTCCGGCCTGGCAGGCTCGGCCCGCGCGGGGTGTCAGCCGGGGAAGACCTCGCCGAGCACCCGGCCGACCGGCCCGATCGCCGCCGGGTCCGTGGGGCCGACGACGATCATCCCGTCCGCGCCGGCCGCCGCCGAGGCGCGGGCCGAGGCCTCCAGCGTGCCCAGGTCGGAGGTGTCGAACGCGAACACCGTCTTGGTGATCTCCGCCGGGTCGCGCCCGATCCGCTCGCAGTGCCCCGCGAGCACGTCGAACTTGTGCCGCATCGTCGCCGGGTCGCTGGCGACCACGTTGCACGCGTCGCCGTACCGGGCGACCAGGTCGAGCGTGCGCTTCTCGCCGCCGCCTGCGACCAGTACCGGGATGGACCCGCGCACCGGCCGCGGCGAGTTGTAGGCGTCCTGCAGCGTGTAGAACTTCCCGGTGAACGCCGCCTGCTCGTCGCGCAGCAGCGCCCGGCAGACGGCCAGCTGCTCATCCAGCCGGTCGAACCGCTCGCCAAGCCCGGGGAACTCGATGCCGTAGGCCTGGTGCTCGGCGACGTCCCAGCCCGCGCCGATGCCGAGCACGGCCCGGCCGCCGGAGATCACGTCGAGCGTGGTGACCGCCTTGGCGAGCAACCCGGGCGAGCGCAGCGTCACCGGGCTGACCAGGGAGAACAGTGTCGCCGATGAGGTGACGGCGGCCAGTGCCCCGAGCACCGTGTACGCCTCGAACATGGGGGACGCCGGCCCGCCGCCGACCTGGTTCTGGTGTACGTGGTCCGGCACTGAGATCGCGTCGAAGCCGGCATCCTCCGCGATCCGCGCCGCCTCGGCGACCCGGCCGAACACCGCCGCACCGTCGTCTGCCGTGCCGTACGACCCGAAGTGAATGCCACGCCGGATAAGGCCCACGAGACCCCTCGCATCCGTTGAAACGTCAAAAGAATGGTCAGGAAGAACGTATGCGTGGCGCTGCCTGTCCCGCCAGCCCCGGACGGGAACGTGCGGCGCCGGCCGGGTAGGTCGTCGTCGCCCGGCGGGTCAGCGGACCGAGGCCAGGATCGCCTCCGCCTGCCGGAGGAGCGGCGCGTCGATCATCTGGCCGTCCACCTTGATCGCGCCGGAGTCCCGTGCGCCGACGGCGCCGGCTGCCGCCAGCACCCGCCGCGCCCACGCGACCTGCGCCTCGTCGGCCCGGAAGGCCGCGCGGACCACCGGGACCTGGGTCGGGTGGATGCAGGCCTTGACCGCGAAGCCAGAGGCGGCCGCGTCCTGCGCCTCGGCAGCCAGCCCGTCAAGGTCGGGGATGTCGAGGTAGACGGCGTCGACGGCGGCGCGGCCCTGGGCCCAGGCCGCGAGCAGCACCGACGACCGGGCGTGCCGGGCCACGTCACGGTAGCGCCCGTCGGGGTGCCTGCTGCCGCGTCCGCCCATCGAGGCAAGCAGGTCCTCGGCGCCCCACATCACCGCGATGACGTTCGGCGCGGCGGCGATCTCCGCCGCGTTGATGATCCCGAGCGGCGTCTCGCACAGCGCCACCACCTGCCAGCCCTCGCCGAGCCCGGCGAGCTGCTCGCGGGTCTCCGCCTTGGGCAGCATGATGGTCCGGTACCCGGTACCGCGCAGCGCGGCCAGGTCGGCCGCGTGCTCCGGCGTGCCTACCGCGTTGACCCGGACGATGACCAGGGCCGGGTCCAGGCTGGTGGCGGCGAGCGCCGCGCGGGCCGCGTCCTTGGCGTCGGCGCCCACGCCGTCCTCTAGGTCGAGGATGACGCCGTCAGCGGCCGCGAGGGCCTTGCCGTAGCGGTCCGGCCGGTCGGCCGGGCAGAACAGCAGGGCGGGGCCGGGTAGCACCGGCTCCGAGGGCATCATCGGTCCGCCTCCGGCCGACCCAGCATCAGGGTGGTCCGGGTAACTACCGCCACGATTTCACCGTGCTGATTGCGGGCGGTGTGCCGGAACGTCACGATGCCCTGGCCCGGCCGGCTCGCCGACCGGCGCTTCTCGGTCACTACCGTCTCGGCGTAGATCGTGTCGCCGTGCCGCACGGGCGCGGGGAACCGGGTCTCGCCGAAGCCCAGGTTCGCCACGATCGTGCCCTGGGTGAGGTGCCCGACGGACAGCCCGACCAGCACCGACATGGTGAGCAAACTGTTGACCAGCCGCTCGCCGAACTCGGTCGTGGCGCTGAACGCCGCGTCCAGGTGCAGCGACTGCGGGTTCATGGTCAGCGTGCAGAAAAGCGTGTTGTCCGCCTCGCTGATCGTCCGCCCCGGCGAGTGCCGGTAGGTCACCCCGGTCTGCAGTTCGTCGAACCACAGCCCGCGCTGGTGTACTACCTCACCTGTTGGCTCACTCATGTGCCCTCCCGACTCCGGCGGCCTCAGCCACGACCTTACCGACCGCGGTCTGCCGGCCGCCCACCCGCGGCCGGCGCCCCGCCTTGTCCCGCGGGTCTTCAGCCAAGCACCCAACGTTGGCCGGGGCGCGATGGCCGAGGCGCGGCCGGTGTGGCCGGCGGGATTAGGGTGGGCGGGTGAGCCACGGTCTGACGCTGCGCCCCTTCCCGTTCGACGGCGCCGGGGTGACCGCCGTCGTCACCACCAGGCACGGCGGGGTGAGCGCCGGCCCGTACGACAGCCTCAACCTGGGTGCTCACGTCGGCGACGACCCGAAGGCGGTGGCGGAGAACCGGCGCCGCCTGGCAGATGCACTTGGCACTGGCCGGCTGACCGTCGCCGATCAGCGGCACACCGCCACGGTGGCGCTGGTGGACGACGCGCTGGCCGGCCGGGGCCACGACGGGGCGGCGGACGCCGCGGCGGCATTTCCGGCGACCGACGCCCTGATCACCGCGCTGCCCGGGGTGGCGCTGGCCATCCTGGTGGCCGACTGCGCCCCGGTCGTGTTCTACGACCCGGTCCGGCGGGCGGCCGGCGTGGCCCACAGCGGCCGGGTCGGCACCCTGCGCGGCGTGGTGCCGCGGACGGTCGCGGCGATGACGGCCGCGTTCGGCTCGGCGCCGGGCGACCTGCTGGTCGGTATCGGCCCGGCGATCGGCGCCGCCAGCTACGAGATCGGGGCGGCCGAGGCGGCCGAGGTGACGGCCGCGTTCGACGGCTCGGCGGAGCGACTGCTCGCCCCCAGCCGGCCGGGGCACGCCCTGTTCGACCTGGGTGGCGCGATCCGCCACCAGTTGCGCGAATCGGGCGTCGGCCCCGGGAACGTCCACGACCTGGCCGTTGATACCAGGACGAGCACGGACGACTTCTTCTCCGACCGCGCCGCCCGCCCCTGCGGCCGGTTCGCCGCTGTGGCCCGGCTTGAGGACCGGTGAGTCCGACCTATCGTGAGCTGGGTGGCCCGACGGCTACCGCCCGCCGTGCTGTGCTGGCTCGTCGCGCTCACCGGACTGGCACTCGCGGTCCGCCGCTGGCTCGACCCGGCCGGCTGAAGGCCGGTCCCGGGCGATGTCCGGTGGGCGGCGCGGGCGGGTACTGGTGGCCGGCCGGGGTCGGCGGTCGGCGAAGATAGCTGACGTGGAGTTCGACTACGTCGTGGTGGGGGCGGGCGCGGCCGGGTGCGTCGTGGCCGGGCGGCTCGCGGCCAGCGACGGCCGGCCGAGCGTGCTGCTCATCGAGTACGGCGGCCCGGCGCGCAACCCGCTGCTGCGCGTGCCGAAGGGGTTCTACTACACGCTGCGCGGCGACCGCTACCTTTACCGCTACGCCACCAGTCCGGTCGGGCCGGCCAGCCCGGGTGGCCAGGAAAACAAGCCCGAGGTCTGGCTGCGCGGCCGGGTGGCCGGCGGCAGCGCGGCGGTGAACGGCATGATGTGGATGCGCGGCGCGGCCGCCGACTGGGACGGGCTGGCCGAGCGGGGCAACCCCGGCTGGTCCTGGGCGGACGTGCTGCCCGCGTACCGGGCGATGGAAGACCACAGCCTCGGCGCGAGCGAGACCAGGGGCGCCGGTGGGCCGCTCGGCGTGTCGGTCACCGACACCGGGGACGAGGTGACGCGGGCCATCATCGACTCGGCGGCCGGCTACGGCTGGGCGCGCGTCGCGGACGCGAACGCCGCCGACACCGAGCGGATCGGCTTCACCCCGTCGACGATCAAGGGCGGCCGCCGGACCACGTCCTACGACGCCTTCGTCCGGCCGGCCCTCGGCCGCCGGGAGACCGGGCTGACCGTGGCCCTGCGGACCCGCGCCGTCTCGCTGACCTTCGACGGCCGCCGCGTCACCGGGGTCACGACCGCCGGCGCCACGGGCACGGCCCGCGACGTGCGGGCGCGCCGCGAGGTGATCGTCTGCGCTGGCTCGGTCGAGACGCCGCTGCTGCTCGAACGCTCCGGGATCGGCCGCCCCGAGCTGCTGCGCGCGCACGGGATCGAGCCGAGGGCGGCGTCGCCGAACGTCGGCGAGCGGCTCATCGAGCAGCGCGGCGTCGCCCTCCAGGTGCGGCTCACCGGCTCGGGCGGCACCGTCAGCAGGCTGAGCGGCCGGGCCGGCCAGGTGACGGAGGCGTTGCGCTGGCTGGCGACCGGCCAGGGCCTGCTGGCGACCGGTGGCTATGACCTGGTCTGCCAGTTCAAGTCCGAGCCGGCGGAGCCGCGCCCCGACGTCCAGGGCCTGTTCGTCCCGATGGCACTGGATACCGCGAGCACCGACCTGAAGCTGGCCCGCCACCCGGGCATCCTCTTCATGGCCTACCCGATCCGCCCGCGGACGACGAGTTCCGTGCATATCGGGGGGGCCGCGCCGGACGACGCCCCGGTCATCAACCCGCGGTTCCTCGATGCCGACGCCGACCGGCGGTCCACCGCCCCGATCCTGGCGATCGCCCGCGCGCTCCTCGGGCAGCCGCCCACCGCCGCCCGCATCGAGGCCGAGGATTTCCCCGGACCAGCGGTCGCCACGCCGCAGGACACGATCGACTACGCGCTGGCTACCGGCACCGGGCTTTACCACGCCGTCGGCTCGGCCGCGATGGGGCCGGGCGACGACGACGTGGTCGACGCCCGGTTGCGCGTGCGCGGGGTCGAGGGGCTGCGGGTCGCCGACGCGTCGGTGCTGCCCGTCCAGGTCAGCGGCAACACCGCCGCCCCGGCCATGCTGGTCGGCTACCGCGCGGCGGACTTCGTGCTCAGCGACCGCTGAGCCCGGCGTCCCGCTGGCCGTTCGGCTGGTCGCCGCCTGGCTCGGCCGCCGACTCGCCGCGGGCCGCGCGTGACCGGGCCCGCTGCCAGCCGATGCCCCGGCGTACCAGTTCGACGATCCCGCTCACCACCAGGGCGCCGCCGAAGGCCACGGCGAACCCGACGATCGGCTGGTTCTCGAACGCCTTCCCGCCGATCCGCCCGGCGAGGAACGCGTAGAAGGCCCACAGGACGGCCGCGATCGCGGTCGCCACCACGAACCGCCGCCGGTCGTACCGGACGAGGCCGCAGCATCAAGGTGACCGCGGTCCGCCCGCCGGGGATGAACCGGCAGACGATGATCACTCCCATGCCGAATCGGTCCAGCGAGCGCTCCGCCCACGCGAGCCGGGCGGATCCCTTCTCACCGCTGAAGAACCGCCGTTTCGCCCACGGCCCGTACCGCCAGCCGATCAGGTACGACACGTTGTCGCCGAGGAACGCGCCGGCCATCGCGCACAGGATGAGCAGGAAGATCCGCGGATCGGCCGACCCGGCGGTCGCCACCCCGAGCGCGATGATCAGCGACTCGCTGGGCACCAGCGGCATTACCGCGTCGAACAGCGGGAACGCGAACGCGATCAGGTAGGACAGCGGCGACGCGACCTGCAGGCTAGTAGTGAGACTGCTCACCGACCACCCCGTCTCCGCTGCTCGCGCTAGCTCCCGTGCGCCCCTTTCCCATCCTGCCCTCTGGCCCCTCGGTTGCAACCCGAGGCATGAGGGCGGATGCGGCAGCGGCGCCCCGGCCAGGCTAAGCGGGTTCCCGCTGGCGGCCCCTGGGCTGCAGCGGCGCAGGCCGATCGCGGCCGGCGGCGCTCGGCCCGGGCGGCCGGCAGGCCCTCCGGCTCGTTTGCGCCTTCGCCTGCTTCTACCGCGGCCCTTGGCGCCATCGACCCGGTGCGGGCCTGTTGCCCGCGCGGGGGCTCGCCGCCGTGCTGGGGCGGTTGGTCAATTGGGGAGGGGACGGGAGGCTGATGGGCGCTGGGGCCGCACGGGTTCCTTGGTGGCGGGCGGCCGGGATTGGGCGGGCGGGAACCCTTGTGACTGGCGGGGCTGGGCCCCTACCTGCGGGGATTCGATATCAGTCAGCTGACCGATGTCTGTCAGTGCAAGTTGCACGAAGGTTTGTTATGCAACAAGCAATGCCCGGCCCGCTAAGGAAAGCCCATGACGCCGATGGCGCCGACCCGTCCGAACCGCCCAACTCGCTCCGCTAACCCGCCGCTCCCGGTGGGCCGACCCCAGTGCCGCATCCCGCTGATGGCGGACCGTGCCGCCGTGGCGGCGGCCCGCCGGGTGGTGGAGGACGCCATCCACGCCTGGCGCGTTCCGGTGGACGCCGACGCGGCCCTCCTGCTCACCAGTGAGCTGGTCACCAACGCCGTCACGCACGGCACCCAAGCCGCGGGGACGTTCGTGCTCCTCACGGTCGTCTGCGAGCCTGCCAGCCTGCGGGTGGATGTCCATGACGGATCGGGCAACCTCCCGGTGGTCGACGAGGCCCCGGATGACGCGGAAACCGGCCGGGGACTCCTGCTCGTGACGTCGTTGTCAGCCGAGTGGGGCTTTTACCGTACCCCGGCCGGTAAGGCTGTGTACTTCACTCTGGAGTTTTCCCGCGACGGCCAGCAAGGTCGCAGCGGTGACCCGGTTCGCCCCGCGAACGGCTCTTCGGCCCGCGGAAACGGACTGACGGCATGAAAGCGCCCGGGGGGCCGTACGGATTACGGTCAAGATCGGTCAGCTGACCGATGTCTCGCACTGCAATTTTCAGCACCATTTGTTGTGCAACCGGCGCTGGCGGTCCGAAGGAGAGACCGGCCGCCTGCTCCGCCCCCTCCCCGGGGGCTTCTTCCCCGGGAGCAGGGGCGCGGGCGCCGATGCGCAAAGAATTGCCAAGCAGGTCAAATCAGGTCGAAAGGACCCCGCGATGGACACGATAGCGTCGGCCACGCTGGCCCTGCCGGCCGAGCTGCGGCACCGCCGCGTTCGGCTGGAACTCGGGTCGGCCGCGGCGGCGTCCGCGTGCGCGCATGTCCGCTCGGCCATCGGCGCCTGGTCGGTCCCGGTCAACCCGGCGGTCGCCATCCTGCTCACGAGTGATCTGGTCATCAACGCCGTCACCAACGGCGCGGTCGACGTGATCACGCTCGGCATCCGGTGGTCGTCCGGCCAGTTCCGGGTGGAGGTCCACGACGCGTCGGTGACCGGGGACTCCTGGGAGACCGCGAACTCCGACGCCGACGCCGACCGAGGCCTGCTGCTCGCCGCCGCGATGGCGGCCGAGTGCGGCCACTACCGAACCCCCGCGGGCCGGGCCGTGTACTACGTGCTCACGCCCGAGTCGCGGGCCCCGTCAGCCAGCTCCCGGGAGGCTACCTCCTCCCGGGTTGAGGACCCCGAGTTTGCCCCTCGGGGTGCCACGGCCGGGGGTGGTGAACCGTGAGCCCCCGCAGGTTCACCGCCCCCGCCGTTGGCGCAGGCGGGTGCCGCCCCGCTGACATGCGTGGCATCGGCTTTCACGGTCGCGGCCTTTCCGGCGCGGCCTGGGCCGGAGCGAGCTCCCGTGGCGTCTATGACCGCCCGGCCCGCTGCCGGCTGGCTTTCTGGTCAGGAATAAGGAAGCGCCCCCCGGGCCGCGACCAGCGCGGCCCCGACATCTCAGGAGCAGGGACATGACCATCAGCCCGAACCGCAGGCAGACCACGTGGAGCCGCGCCGCGTTCACCACGTGGGGCCGCCGGGCGCACCCGACCACCTGGGGCCGTCGGCCCTCCAGCACCACGTGGAGTCGTCAGGCTTAACCAGACGTGGGGACGGTGGCCCTGGGCCGCAACAGGGTCACGGTCCCCGCACCCCGTGGGGATGGCGGCGTGCCCCGCACACGCCGCCCATCCCCGCACCCCGTGGGGGCGGTGCCGCGGGCCGCAAGACGCGGTACCGCCCCCGCAGCCCCGGTGTCCGGCCGGCCGCAGCCGGGCACCGGGGAATTCTTAGGAGCCGGCCGTCACGACAGCCCCGGTGCGTCCCACTGCCCGTGCCACCCATTCCCGGCACACACCGGCAGCGGACGTGCGCGACGGGCTTCTGATGGCGCGTGACGGCCGGCGCTCATCGCGGCCAGGCCAGCCCGCCGGACCCCCGCCGGCCGGCTGGCGAAAGACGTGGTGGTCGGCCATCATCCGCCGGTGGCCGGCCACCACTGTTTTCGCCCGGGGGAGCGACCCCCCGTACCCCCCGATGTCGCCGCGGGGGAGCCTGATCGCAAAGGGCGCGATCCTATCAGGCTCCCCCGCGGCGACTAGACCCTGCGTGGGTTCCCGTCCTGGGCTCGGGCTTGAGGTGGCCGTCCCGTCCTTGGGCTCTGGCTTGAGGTGGACGTCCCGTCCTGTTGTCGCCCGATCGCTGTCTCTCCAGCCGGGCCGACCAGAGCTCGCCTGACCCACCCGCCATGCGCTCGCAGCAGCCGTCGTCGGCCCGGCGGGTTGTGGCGCCCGGCGAGGACGGGCAGGCAAACGTGGGGCGGCGTTCCGGCCCCTCATCCGGTACGCCGCCCCACGTCCCCGTCGCCCGCGGGGGTGGCGGTGCGGGCGACGGGGATCCGGTGAATGCCCCGTGTCGGCCGCGGGTGAGTCGGGCTCGCGGCCGTCTGTTGTTGTTTCCGTGCCTAGCGAACGGTGCTGTCGTCGCTAGCGAGCGGTGGCGGCCCGCAGTGCCGACTCACGCGCGATGTCGGTCCTGGTGGCTACGTTCAGCTTCTTGAGGATGTGCGACACGTGCGTCGCCACGGTCCGCCGTGACAGCATGAGGCGCGCCGCGATCTCCGGGTTGGACAGCCCTTCCTCGACGAACGCCGCCACCTTCAGCTCGCTGTCGGTGAGCGAGTCCCACCCGCTGAGCGCCCGCCGGTGCTTGCTGTGCGGGCCGCGCCTGATGCCGTAGGCCCGGAACTCCGACTGCACCCGGTTCAGGTCGGCCTCGGCGCCCAGGTACTCGTAGACCTCGACGGCCTGCTCGAACGCCTGCCGTGCCGCGGTCCGGTCCTCGGCCTTGACCAGGCACTCGGCCGCCGCCTCCAGGGCCTTGGCCCGGGGGAGCGGCCATCCGGCGTCGGCGTACCGCTGCGCGGCCTGCGAGTAGCACGCCCGAGTCCCGGTCGACCAGGCCGCGGCAGTACAGCGCATGGGCCTGCCGGTGCGGTATTTCTGA
This sequence comes from uncultured Actinomycetota bacterium, assembly GCA_963748785.1. Lineage (GTDB taxonomy): Bacteria > Actinomycetota > Actinomycetes > Streptosporangiales > Streptosporangiaceae > Trebonia. The sequence goes on from CAVVKP010000015.1 coordinate 490,148, forward strand.
GCCATCTGCGAAAGCGGAGGCCCGGCAGGCAATCGCCTGCGCGGCCTGGTGGTCTCCGGTCTTGAGGGCAAGCCGGACCGTATCGCCGAGCAAGTCTTCAAGCTCTCCGACGTCGGTGCTGCCGTCGAACGCCGCCAGCAGGACAGCCAGTGCCTGATCGAGGTCCCCGGCCTGCTCGTGTGCGACGGACTGCGCGATGAGCAGGGGCGGGATGGGTAGCTGTCCAGCCCGTTGGAGGTGATGCTGAGCGTCGGCCAGGCACTGCTTCGCCGCTGCGGACTCGATTCCGGTGAAACCTGATCTCGGCGGCGATTCCCAGCTCACAGCACGCCCCGACGGGTTCCTTAAGATCCTCGGGCACGACCGCGAGTTCGGCGAGCGCGTCGTCCCACCGCCCGATCGCGTGCAGCGCCTGACTCAAGGCCCCGTGCGCCTGCGCTCGGCGCATTGCCGTCCCGACCTGGTCGGCCAGCTGCTGAGCCCGCTCCGCTGTCTTGAGCCCTTCGTCGCAGTGGTCAATGGTGAACAGCGCGATCGCCTTGTTGATCTGCAGCAGCAGGCCGAGGTCGGTCAGGGCAGGGTCTGTGTCGGTCACCGAGAGGCCACGGTCGTACAAGGGGAGAGCACCGGCCATGTCACCTTGAATCTTCGCGGCCAACGCCAGCACGTGCAGGGACCAGCCGGTGGCCCATGTGTCACCAGCTTGTGAGGCGGAGTTGAGCGCCTGCCTAGCCCTGGAGTCGGCCGCCGCCATCTCCCCGAAGTACAGGTAGGTACGCGCGGCGAGGACAAGCAGCCGGGCCCGGTGCTTGGGCGTGATCCCTGGCGCGGCGAGCGCGTCGTCGAGGGTCGCGAACGATTCCTCCGACTTGCCTGCGAGCATGCGGCACTGGGCCAGCGTCCAGTGCAGGTCGACTAGCAGGTCAGGGTCCGTGGCATGGGCGAGGGCCCGGGTGGCCACCTCCTCGGCCAGCGCTCGCTCGCCGGTCCGGTAGAGGGCGTCGGCGAGACGGCTGGCTAGCCAGCCGTGCCTGAAGGAACCGCTGGGTATGCCGGCCACCGCCTGGCCGAGCAGCTCCGCCGCGACACCCGGCGCCCGGCCGACTAGCGACTCAGCCGAGGTGACGAGCCACTCGAGCATCCATTCGTCTATCGGCCCGGCCAGCCATGATGCGCCGGGCCCAGCGGGCGGACGCTCGATATGGATGGCCGCTCCGGCCTGGCCGATCGGCAGCGCGGAGGCCGGTGAAACAGTCCCCGCCGCCTCGTTCCGTCCGTCACCTGCGTCGGAGTGGCCGTCCGGTGCGGCAGGCGTGGCCGTCAGGGAGCCGGGGAGAATGCCGAGCTCCTTGTCGGCCTTGGTGCCTGGACCGCTGCCGATGGAACGGAGCAACTGCCTGGCCACCCGGTCCGGCGGCGCGCCTGCCGCAGCGAGCGCCTGCCCGGCATCCCGGTGCCACGCGCTGCGCACGGCCTCTGGCAGTTCCGCGTAGAGCGCCTCCCTTATCAGCGGGTGGCGGAAGGCGAGGCCGGCCGGGACGTCGGTGAGTACCCCGCTGGCGCGGGCCTCGTCAGAGCGCCGGGACCAGGTCGGCCACGCTCTTGTCAAGCACGGTGGTCAGGTCGGAGACCGCGAACTCAACGCCGAGGAGCGCGGCGGCGCGTAGCACCTCTCTGGCGGGCGCCGAGACAAAGCCGAGCCGGTCCGCGATGGCCGCCGGCAGCGAAGACGGCACCGTCGCGGCGGCCAGTTGCGCGGTGCCAGATGCCGTTACCGAGATACCGCCGGAACGGGCCAAGGCGGCGAGTAGTTCGGTGAGGTAAAGCGGGTTGCCCGCCGCCCCGGCGGCGAGCCCGAGCAGTTCGGCGTCGGGGCGCCCGCCCGCCAGCGTTTGAACCAGTTCCGCCACCGCCGGGTCTGGCTAGCGCCGCCAGCTGCATGCGCGCGTCCTCGTCCAGGGACCGGCGCAAGGCCTGGATGTCTTCACGCTGTGCGGCTGGCCGGGTCAGCCCGACGAGCAGCAGGGGCATCTGGCGGGCGGTGCGGGCCAGCCGTCCCCAGAGCTTGACGCTGGCGGGGTCGGCCCACTGCAGGTCGTCGATGACCAGGACGGCGGGCCGGGCCGTGGTCTCGTCGATGGTCAGCGCGATGAGCTGCTCGGCCAGCATCGCCGGAACGTCGGCACCGCGGTCGGTGGCGACCTCGCCGCGCAGCAGTCCGGCGATCGTGGCCCGCCGCGCATTGGCGGACGGACGGCGGACCTGCAGGGCGTCGAGGAACGGCAGCAGGGGCAGTTCCTGCCCTAGCTCGTCGCCCGCGCCCCAGAAGACGTGGCAGCTCCCCGGGGATAGCCTGGCCAGCGCGGCCCGTGCCAGAGCCGTCTTGCCGATCCCGGGCTCGCCCTCGACAAGCACGGCGCTACCGCCACCACGGGCAAGATCTCTTAAATAGCCGTCGAGCGCTGCGAGCTCGTTCGCACGTCCGGCTAGCGCGTCAGCAGGGGTAACCGGATGCATGTCACGAAGCGTACTAGCTGGACATCTAGCGAACAAGCGGTTCTTTTTCGGACATTAATTCGGCAATTAGCGAAATGGTTATCGAGAAGCTTTCTTAATTGCTCGGTAATGTGCGATGCAAGTTGCAGTGACGCTTCCCGTGCAATCAATTGAAAAACCAATCGTGCATTTTGATTTGCAATTGACTCGCATATTGCCATAGCAATGAGTAGCGCCTGTTTTACTATTTGAATATGCCGACCACTTAGGCTTACTCTAGCTTACGTAATCAGCCAAAGACTGGCGAATCAAAAAGACGGACAAAGGCGTACCGTCGGGCCGCCGATTCCGGGTCGTAGGCAGTTGACCTCGGTAAACGCATGGAGGTAGACATGCGCATTCGGCGAAACATCCTCGCTCCAGCCATCCTCACCATCAGCACGGTCGGTTCCCTTGTGGCCGGCCCCGTCCTCGCGCTCACGTCCGCAGCCGCGCCGGCCGCCACCGGCGTTGCGGCCGTCGGTCCCTCGCCCGCGTTCGTGAGCTATCACGGGTAAAACCGGCGCCTGAACATGGGCCCGCCGCCGATCTTGCCCAATCGGCGGCAGGCCTCTCCGATTCCGCCGAAAAACATGAAAAATCTTTGCCGGGGGACGGCTGGTTTTAATTGAGGTTGTCTTGCGCATGGCTGCGGCAGGCGCAACTCGCGGTGCTTCCGTCACCACGAGACCGTCCGTCAGGCGCTGCCCGGAAACCCCGAAATTGATCAACTCTGATCAATAAATGATGTGCAAATCAGATGACCACGGAGCACCGGGAGCATCATCGCGCTCTTCTTTCGCTTCACACTCATGGGCATCGGCGATGCGGACACAGGCTGATGGGGGCGGCGACGATATCTCATAGTGATTGCTATGTCACTACTTGTGATTGAGCGGACAGCGACGTACGGTACTGCCTGTAACCAGCCGAAGACTGGCGCTGATCGGCACGGTTGGATCGTGCCGGCGTGGCCGCCATGACCAGCTCGCAGGCTTTCACCTCGGTCGGCGCATGGAGGCCCGTCATGCGGATTCGGCTCACTGTCTTCGCCCCTCCTATCCTCGCGACCGCTGCGGTCGGCTCGCTCCTGGTCGGTCCCGCCGTCGTCTCGACCGCCGCTGTGCCGCCCGCTGCCGCGGTGGCTGCTGGCAACCGCCCGGCCTTCGTCGCTTACCACGGATGATTCGCCTACAGTTGGCAACCGGGCGGCATCGCCTGGCGCCTTGCGTGCCCGTCGGCAGTGCGGGCGCACGGGCCGGAGCGCCGCAGGTCGGGCGGCGCGGCATTCGGATGACGCGCCGCGCTTGACGCGACGGCCGCACCGCTGGCTCCAGGGCCGCCGCTCCGAAGGGTGACACGGGTAGTGGCATTTCGGCCGAGCTCACGCAAGGGGTGACCCTCGGCAAACCCGATAAGTCGGACAAGGGGCGGGCCCTCGTGGCTTGGCCTCGCCGGACACTCGAATCACTCCTCCGCACGGCAGAATCGCTCGATGACTTGCGTCACACGGAATCGTTATTATAATCAATTTTCGTGTATAAGCACTGGTAGAGCATGTGGAGCACACTTGTGGCAAGCGTAAGCATGGGCGGCGGAAGTTCACTCCAGTCCCAGTTGTCCTTTCGGTGGCGACGCAGTGTAATGCCCGGTCGGGCTGGCCGTGACGATTTGATCACCTTCGACAGGAAAAGAGGGATTCCCTGGTTTCAGCAAATCTTTCCGTGAAATATTCAAGATCGGCGTCTTGTACTATCCACAGGGCGAACGTTGTGAGTCTGGACCGGGGCAGGCCGATTCTCCTGCCCATGCCTAAGTGCGGAAGCACGGGTGAGAGGAGGCGGTGCCCAGTGGTCGATGAGGGCTCTCCTACGGTGCGCCGTCGCCGCCTCGCGGCCGAGCTGCGGCAGTTGCGCGAGGCCAAGGGGCGCAGCGGCGAGTCGGTGGCGCACGCATTGCGCTGGTCTCCCTCCAAGATCAGCCGGTACGAGCGGGCCAAGACCGGGCTGCGGCCCAGGGAAGTCGAGCGGCTGCTCGACTACTACCAGGTCAACGGCACCCACCGTGAGATGCTGCTCGCGCTGGCCCAGGACGCCGCCCAGAAGGGCTGGTGGGAGGAGTACGCCGAAAGCCTCCCCGAGGACTACCAGCAGTTTATCGGCCTTGAGCACGAGGCGACCTCGGTCGCCATCTGGCACGTGGACGTGGTGGCCGGCCTGCTGCAGACCGAGGGCTACGCCCGGCACATCATCAACAGCTACGACCGGGTCGAGCCGATCGCGCCGTCGCAGGTGACCCGCCTTGTCCGGGTGCGGATGCGGCGCCAGCAGGTGCTCGACCGGGCCGGGCTCAAGCTCCACGTGGTGCTCGACGAGTCGGTGCTGCGGCGCAGGATCGGCTCCGACGTCACGATGTACGAGCAGTTGCAGCGCCTGGCCAAGGACTGCGACCGGCCCAACCTCACCCTGCAAATCCTGGCGCTTGACGGCCCGCACCCGGGTATCGGCGAGTCGTTCGTCCTGTTCGGCTTCGAGGCCGACGGCGACGCGGTGCTGCAGGACGTGGTCTCGACCGAGCAGATGCGCAGCGGCTTCATCCTCGAAGGGGAGCGCGAGACCCACCTGCACCGGGTCGCCTTCCGCACCCTCACCGAGGCGGCGCTAAGCCCCGAGGATTCGCGGCAGCTCATCCTGGACACGGCCGAGTCGCAGTGGAACGGGCTCCGCGGCACCGCCTCCTGACTTTCGGGCCCCGCGCCACCCGCCAGCCCCGTCACCAAGGGGAATAGCGCCCAGACCGGCGCGAAGCCACGCGTCCGTTCTTGATGCTGTGACTTTCAATCACTCCTGTGATCTTCGATGAGATAAGTGATCAAGGCGCCGTTACTAGTCACGAGTGCTAGTTGGGCTGAAACGGGCTCATGATGCTCATGGTGGTGCTAGCCTCCTGCATTACCGGCTACTCTCAGTAAGGCTCACACCGGGGTAGCCGTGTGTGCAGGGCAAACACACACAAATCAGTGAGGGGGTAGCTGAGGCTATGCCTACGCTCGAAAGTCAGCCCGAATGGGTGAAAAGCTCGCTGAGTTTCGCTAACGGCAACTGTGTTGAGGTAGCGGACCTCTCCGGTGGAGCGGTTGGTGTTCGTAACAGCAGGGAAGCCGCGGGTGCTGTTCTGCGGTTCACGCCGGACGAGTGGCACGCGTTCATCGGTGGCGTCCGGAACGGTGAGTTTGACCGTTTCGGCGCGTAACCGGACATAGCAAGAAGGCGGGCACCCGGAACCCCGGGTGCCCGCCTTCTTGCCGTTCCCGCCGCCCGTTGCCTGCTGCCCGCCACGCGGGGCCGCCGTCGTAGGGTGGGCCGTCGTCAACCCCACCGACCGCGATCAAGACGCCGAGCTTGAGCGCCGCCTGGCCGCCGGGGCCAAACTCGTCGACATCGGTCAGCCTGCGGAGGTGTCCTGGCACGTACTCGCCGATCCAGAAGGAAACGAGTTCTGCCTGCTCAAGCGCCGTCTCGACCCACTGTGACGGCCCGCTCCATGTAGGTCATCGGGACGGGCGACTCGGTCTCGAAGGGCTCGGTTTCGGTGTAGCCGAGGCGGCGGTAGAAGCTGATGACGGCCGCTGCGAGCAGGCAGGACATCGAGGACCAGCCTGGTCATGCCATGCCGGGCGGCGTGATGGTGAGCGTGGCTCATCAAGGTGCGGGCGATCCCGTGACCCCGGTGTGCCGGGCGGACGTAGAGCCGCCTGACCTCTGCCGTGCGCGCTCCGGGCTGGGCGGCGAGGCCGACGCAGCCGGCGGCTCTGACCGCCGAGATCGGCGATAAGGAAGACTCCCGGCGGGCGGTAGACGTCCTGCAGGCTGCCGCATTCACGCTGGAGCACGGCGGGAAGCAGGCTGATGCGAGCCGGCGCCGGCCGCCCGGTCTCGGCCTGGGTGGCTGCCATGTACTCGAAGACCAAGGCGACGGCGTCGCCGCTGCGGCCGGCCGGGAATGCGTTCGTCACGGTGACGGTGGTCATGCCGTCTCCTCGCGGGCGCCGGTGAAGTTGCTGCGGTGGTGCTCTCCAAATACGGCAGTTGACCGATGTCTTGCACTGCAACTTGCAGCAGCATTCTTATGGCAGCCAGCCCAGCGTGACTGGGGCTGGTGATCAACCTACCGGCTGAGAGTCAGCCTGGTTGGGCGCTTCCTAGCTTCCCCGCGGGCAGGGTCCCGTGCCGCTACCGCGACACCTTCCTGAGCCCCGCGTCCGACGCCGCATCGGATTGCGGGCCGGCGCTGCGGGGGAGGCGGGGACGGTGAGCCCATAGCCCCCGGAGGCTCACCGTCCCCGCTCGCAAGCGCCCCACCTCGAGAGAAAAGGCAAAGAGCAACGTGGGAACCCCTATGGCGGGAAGCCTGACAGCGAGCCCGATGACCGGGACTATCTGGGTCAAGAGCTCGCTCAGCTTCGCGAACGGTAATTGCGTCGAGGTATCGGACCAGCCGGAAGGCACGATAGGCGTCCGCAACAGCCGGGACCGCGAGGGCCCGGTCCTCCGGTTCACGACGGATGAGTGGCAGGCGTTCATCGGCGGCGTCCGCAACGGCGAGTTCGACGACTTCGGCCGGATACGGATGTAGGTGGCGGTGGTCGCCCCGGGCCGTCCCGGCGGCCAGGGCACGGGATGTTCCCAGCGGGCATCCCGCCCGGGGCGACGTTGACCAGACGGTCGCAGGGCCGGCCTTACGAGGTTCTGCGTTTCACATGAACCAAACGGCCTCAGAACCGTGAAAGAAGTATGGACATGGAGCGTGCAAGCGTGAGCGTGTTGAGGCCTGGGCCTGGTGATCGCGCGGTTCCCGCTGCGCGCGACGACCGCGCCGGTCATCCCGCCGACTCCTGGTCGAACCAGGTGATCGAGGTCGGGAACCTCCGAGTGGACGTATACCGCCTCGAGGCGGACCTGGGGCGCGGCCGCGTGCCGCTGACCCGGCTGGAGTTCCTCTTCCTCCAGGAGCTGATCAGGCACGCCGGACGGTCGGTCTCCAAGGGGCAGCTGCTGTCCGCGGTGTGGGGCTACGAGAGCGACCCGGGCTCCAACGTCGTGGGCGTGTGCGTCCGGCGGCTGCAGGACCAAGCTCGGCGACCAGCTCATCAAGACCATCAGGGGCGAGGGTTACCAGCTCGGCGTCGGCTGACCGCCCATTGCGCCGCCCCCGGAATCGAGATAACAGTTATGTCACTGTCTTCTCTTCGGCTCTTCTTCAAAGACGCATTCGCGACGCGCTAGACTCCATTTAGTTAGCTTAGGCTAAGCTAAGTTGGAGGGATTAGTGCGGCTATGCCTGATCGCATCCAAACCGACGGACTCCGTCATTCTCGGCGTCCTTCCCGCAGCCGCCCGCCTCGGGCTCGAGGTGACGGTGCTCACCGACCAGCCCGAGGCCCACGAGCGGGCCCGGGCCCGCTCGGCCCTGCTGCCCCGCCCGGGGTGCCCGCGCCCTGCCGGGTCTGAGTCAGCGCCCGGGCGCGACGGGCCAGGGACGGCCGCCTCGGGGCCACCCGTCCGGTTCCTCGGCTGCGACGTCTGGGACGCGCGCGAGCTCATCGCGGCGATCGCCGCGCTGCCCGCCCCGCACGCGATCGCCTCCAACTCCGACCACCTGCAGACCCAGGCCGCGCTGGCCGCGTCGTACTTCGGCCTGCCCGGCAAGGACTGGCGGTCGGCGCTGCGGGCGCGGAACAAGTCGCTCATGCGGCGCAGGCTCGCCGAGGAAGGCGCCGAGCACGTCGCCTCGGCGGAGATACGCCAGGGCGATGACCGCCCGCCGTCCGGCCTGCGCTACCCGGTCGTGCTCAAGCCGGCCGAAGGGGTAGCGAGCGAGGACGTCATGCTCGTCCTGCAGCCCGGAGGAACTCGCCGAGGCCAGCGCGCGCGTCCTGGCCCGCCGGCCGGGCGAGACGCTGGTCGCCGAGGAGTACCTGTCCGGCGAGCTGCACACGCTCGAAACCATCAGCGACGCAAAGACGACCTGGGTGCTCGGCGGTTTCCGTACCGCGCTGTCGCCGCTGCCGTTCTTCATCGAGGAGCGGCTCACCTGGGCCGCACCGGTGCGGGACGCGGCGCGTGAGTACGTCCTCGGCGCGCTCCGCGCGCTCGGCGCCGGCTTCGGCGCCTGCCACACCGAGTACGTCGACGGCGGACGGGGCCCGGCCGTGATCGAGGTGAACGACCGGCTGATCGGCGACCACTGCGACTTCGTGCTGTCCGACCTGCTCGGCGTCGACCTCTTCGAGCTGGTGCTCCGCGTCCACCTGGGCGAGTCACTGCCCGCCGAGCCGCCGGCCCCTGGGGCGGCACCGGGCACGCCGTCATCGACTACGTGGTCGCGGACCGCCCGGGCGTGCTCACCGGCGTGCCGCCCGCCGGGCCGCGGGAGACGGGAGAGCGGGACGTCCGGCTGTCATACCGGACGCTGCGCGCGGCGGGCGACCGCATCGCCATCACCCACACCAACCGCGACTACCTCGGCGTCATCAGCGCGATCGGCCGCGACGCGGCCGCGGTGGAACGGGCCGTGGCGGCGGCCCGGGCCCGGGAAAGCTGGTCGGTCAGGGACCGCGCCGGTGACCGATCCCAGCCAGCGCCCCGGCGACCGGGGCGCGGTGACCGGCGCCGAAGCGGAGCTCGCCGCGCGCGTGGTCGACACGCTGCTGCGCGAGAACTACGGCGGGCTGGCCCGGCGGGTCCACCGCCACGGCGGCGGTGCGGTGCTCGACCTCCCCGGGCGCCAGGGCGCCCGCGCGCTCGCGCTGGAGCCGGACGGGTTCCTCACCGACCTCCGCCTGCTGCGGACGGCGGTGGGACCGCCCGCCGTGCCACTGTCCCTGGACGACGTGGACGCGGCGGTCGCGGCCCTCGCCGACCCGCGAGACCGCGACGGCGCCGCCGCCTTCGCCGCCGAGTGCAGGCAGGCGCTCGCCGCCCGCCTGCTGATCGACCGGTGCCCGCCGACGTACCACGAGCAGGCCGACGGCCACGACCGCGCCGCGCCCGACGCGAGGTCGGGGCCGCCCGGGCTGCTCGGCTACGAGGCGCTCGCCGCGGCCGTGCCGCACCCGGCCTACCCGACCTCGCAGGCTAGGCCGGGGTTCGGCGACGACGACACGCTGCGCTACGCGCCGGAGTTCCGGCCGCGGTTCGCCCTGCGCTGGGTCGCGGTGCCGCGTTCCCGGCTCACCCTGGCCGGGCGGCTCGACCCGCGGCCGCCCGGCTGGCCCGCACCGGCCGACGTCGGCCTGCCCGCGGCGCTCGGCGACAGCCACGACCTGCTGCCGGTGCACCCGGTCACCGCGCGCGCCCAGCTTGCCCGGGCCCTGGCCGAGGCGGGCCTGGCAGGCGGCGACCCGGTCGGCGCGGCACCGGCCGGGGCGCAATCGCGGCAGGCGGCGCTGGTCGCCCCGGGGGCCGGGCTGCTGGTGGTCCCCACGCTGTCCACCCGGACGGTGGCCGTCGCCGACCGAGCCGGCCACGCACCTCAAGCTGCCGCTGGCGACGAGCACGCTCGGCCTGCTCAACCGCCGCTCCATCAAGCCGGGAACCCTCGCCGACGGCGCGCTGGTGCGCGACATCCTGGCCACGGCGCGCCGGGCCGACCCGCTGCTCGGCGGCCTGCTGCTCGCCGACGAGGGCAGCTACGCGCACGCCGGACACCCCTACCTCGGCTACCTGCTGCGGCGCCTGCCGCCCGGTCTAGACCGGCACCGGATCGTGCCCGTCGCGGCCCTGCTCGCGCCGGCTTCCGGACCGGGTGCAGGGCCCGACGCGCCGCTGGTGATCGAGGACCTGGCCGCCTGGGCTGGGCACGGCGACCTCGCCGCCCTGCTCACCGCGTACCTGCGGGTGCTGTTCGGCCTCCAGGTGCGGCTGTTCGCACGGTACGGCATCGCGCTGGAGTCCCATCAGCAGAACGCCGCGCTGGTGCTCGCGCCGCCGGACGGCGGAGGCCGGGGACGCGGTGCCCCGGCTGCTGGTCAAAGACCTCGACGGCGCGCTTATCCACCTGCCCCGGCTCACCGCGGCGCTGAGCAGCCGCGAGTTCGGCCAGGGCGCGCCGGCCGGGACCGCCTTCGACGACCAGCGCCTGCTCACCACGTCGGACGACGCCCTGGCCGACGTGTTCATCACCATCACCGTGCACCTGTGCGCGGGGGCTCTCGCCTTCGGGCTGGCCCGCCGGGGCGCGGCGCCGCTGGCCGACCTGCTCGCCCTGATCCGGCGGGAGCTGACCGGGGCGCTCGACCGGCACGCCGAATGGCCCGCGACGGCGCGGCTGCGCGCCCGGGTGCTCGACGCCGACCGCCTGCCGGGCAAGTCGATGGTGACGGCCGGCACGCTCGTCGCCAAGGCCCGCACAGGCGGCGGCGACATCAACAAGTTCTACGGCACGGACGGACCCAACTACCTGAAGGACGTCTCCATGAGGAACTGCCGGTGAACCCGGACACGTTGACCGCGCAGGCCCTGCTGAACTGCCTGGTCCGCGAGGTGTCGCTGCCCGAGGAGCAGGCGTGGCCGGACGATGACGGCCACCTCGCTCGTCCGGCTGGCCAGGTCTGGCCGGCTGCTGCGGATCGGCCGCCAGCCGCCGGCCGGCCGGGCCCCGGGCCGCGGCTCACCGGCGACGCCGAATTGCGCGACCGGGACGGCTGGCGGCCGCTGGCTGGGCCGAGCTGGCCCGGCTCATCGCGGACGAGCTGACCGTGGCCACCGGCACGTCCAATGACGAGTTCACCGCCCAGGTCCGCAGCAGCCACGCGGCGATCGCCGCGATCGCTTCGGCGAGGGCCGCCGGCGACCCGGCCGAGGGGCCGGGCGACCCGACGATCGCCAGGTACCTGGACAGCGAGCAGGCGCTGGTCGCCGGGCACCGGTTCCACCCCGCTCCGAAGGCCCGGGGCGGCGCGCCCGCCGACTGGCTGCCGTACGCCCCCGAGGCCCGGGCCAGCTTCCCGCTGCGCTTCCTGGCCGTCCGGGCCGAGGCCCTGGACGCCGACGGCGACAGCAGGGCACTGGACCGCCTCGGCGCGCCGCCGCCGCCCGCCGGGTACCGCGTGCTGCCCGCGCATCCCGTGGCAGCTCCGCCTGCTCGACGGCCAGCCGTGGCTGCGCCGGGCGCTGCGCGACCGGGTGCTCGTCGACCTGGGCGAGGGGCCGCGCGCGGTGGTGCCCGACGTCCTCGGTCCGCACCGTCTACGACCCGGTGGCCGACGTCTTCTGCAAGTTCAGCCTCAACGTGCGGATCACCAACTGCGTCAGGAAGAACTCCTGGTACGAGCTGGCCGGCGCGGTGGCGCTCACCGGGCTGATCGACCCGGTCCGCGCCGACCTGGCCGCGCGCTTTCCCGGTACCGCCGTGCTGGCCGAACCCGGTTACCGGACGGTGACGCTGCCCGCCGTCGAGGCGGCCGAGGGGCTGGCGGTGATCGTCCGCGACGGGCTGGCGGCGCACCTGGCCCCGGGCGTGACGCCGCTGCTCGCCGCCGCGCTCACCGAGCCGCCTGCCGGTCCGTCGGCCGGACGCGCGCCCGGCGGCCTGCTCGACGGGCGTGATCCCGACTGGCTGCTCAGCTGGTGGGAGGCTTACGTGCGGCACGTCGCGCCGCCGGTGCTGCACGCGCTGTTCGAGCACGGGATCGTCTTCGAGCCGCACCTGCAGAACGTGCTGATCGGCGTGGACGGCGACGGGCTGCCCGTGCAGGCGGTGCTGCGCGACCTGGAGGGGGTGAAGCTGGTGACGCCCCGGCACGACCAGGCGCTCGCCGCGCTGAAGCCGGAGGTCGCGAGCGCACTCGGCTACGACGCCGAGCGCGGCTGGCGCCGGGTCGCGTACTGCCTGTTCGTCAACCACCTGGCGGAGGTCGCCGCCGCGGTCGCCGACCGGCATCCCCGGGCCGAGGACTTCGAGGCCGCCCTGTGGGACCGGGCCCGCACGGTGCTCACCGGCTACGCCGGTGAGCACGGCTGGCCGCCGCGGCTGCGCGAGGTGCTGGCCGGCGTCCCGCTGCCGGCCAAGGCCAACCTGCGGCTGCGCTGGGCCCGCGCCGCCGACCGCGAGGCGTCCTACCTGACCGTCCGCAACCCCCTCGGCGACGCCCACGGTCAACCCGTCGGCTCACCGCTGGCCCGGCCCGTCATGCTGACACCCGCAGCCAGCCGTCCCGGCCGCACCACCAGGCGGCGGGCTCGCCGTTCCCGCGGCGGTACGCGAGCTCGCCGAGCGCCTCGGCCGCCGGCACCGCGCTGCCGGCCTACGTCTACGACCTGGACGGGCTGGCCGCGCACCTGGCCGCGATCAGGGCGGCCCTGCCGGCGACGGAGCTTCTCTACGCCGTCAAGGCCAATCCCGATCCGGCGGTGCTGCGGGTCGTTGCCCGGTGGGCCGACGGCCTGGAGGTCGCCTCGGGCGGCGAGCTGGCCCACGCCGCGGCGGCCGTCCCCGGCGCTCGGCTGGCCTTCGGCGGCCCGGGCAAGACCGCGGCCGAGATCGCCGCCGCGCTGGCCGCGCGGGCACGGCGAGGTTCCACGTCGAGAGCCCGCACGAGCTGCGGCAGCTCGGCGAGGCCGCGCTGGCGGCCGGCCGGATGGCCGACGTGCTGCTCCGGGTGAACCTGCCGGCCGGTGCCGCTGCCGGTCCGGGCGGTCGCGGGCACTTCGGTCACGGACGCCGCCGGCGCCGCGGCCGCGGTCGCCAGCACTTCGCTCACCGAGGCCGCCGGCGCCGCGCCCCCGGCAGACGTCGGTCCCGGCCCGGGCGCCAGCCTGGTCATGGGCGGCGGGCCGCAGCCGTTCGGCATGGACCCGGAGCTGCTCGACGGCTGCGCGGCCTGGCTGGCCAGCGGCGCCACCGCGGCCCGGGCGCTGCGGCTGCGCGGCCTGCACGCGCACCTGGCCAGCGGGCTCGACGCCGCCCGCGCTGCTCGGCTCGGCCGCCCGGTTCCTCGACTTCGCCCGGCGGCTGGTGCGCCCGGTACGGCGTGACGGACCCGGAGTTCAACCTGGGCGGCGGCATGGCCGTCGACTACCGGCGAGCCGGAGGCCCGGTTCGACTGGGCCGCCTACGGTCGCGGCCTGGCCCGGGCCGCCCGCCCGGGCGAGACCCTGCGGATCGAGCCGGGCCGGGCCGTGACCGCGTACTGCGGCTGGTACGTGACCCGGGTGCTCGACGTCAAGCTCAGCCAGGGGAAGGCGTTCGCCGTCGTGGCGGGCGGCACCCATCACCTGCGGACGCCCGCCACCAAGGGGCACGATCAGCCGTTCGCCGTGCTGCCCGTCGCCGCCTGGCCGCACGACTGGACCAGGCCGGCCGCGCCGCCCGGACCGGTGACGGTGGTCGGCCAGCTCTGCACGCCCAAGGACGTGCTGGCCCGGGACGTCCAGGTGCCCGGGCTTCGGGCCGGCGACCTGGTGGCGTTCGCCATGGCCGGCGCCTACGCCTGGAACATCTCGCACCACGACTTCCTCATGCACCCGAAGCCCGGCTTCCACTACGTGGGCGGCGGCTGACGTGGGGGTCGGTTGGCCGGGGCCGGAGATCAGGCGACGTGGCCGCCGATGAGGTGGCCGACGAGGAAGGCCATGCCGGTGGCGAGGAACGCCGCGGTGAACTGCCGCAGGCCGCCGAGCACGGCCGACCGGCCGGTCAGCCGGGCGACGGCCGCACCGCCCGCGTACGCGGACAGGCCGGCGAGCACCAGCGCGGCCGGCAGCGACGGGAAGCCGACGAGGAACGGGGACAGTGGTATCAGCGCGCCGATGGTGAACGACACCAGCGAGGCGACCGCCGCGGTCACCGGCGAGGGCAGGTCCTCGGGGTCGAGGCCGAGTTCCTCGCGCACGTGCGTGGCGACGGCCCGGTCCGGGTCGGCGGAGATCTGCCTGGCGACGGCCTCGGCCAGGTTGGGCGAGACGCCCTTGTCCATGAATACCCGGGTCAGCTTGTCCAGCTTGCCCGCCCGGTCGCGGGCGTGCTGCCTGCGCTCGAGTTCGACCTCCGCCTGGGTCAGCTCGTTCTGCGACTTGACCGAGATGTACTCGCCGGTGGCCATGGAGAAGGCGCCGGCGATGAGGCCGGCGACGCCGGTCAGCACGATCATGCCGGGATCGCCGCCGCCACCGCCGATCCCCGCGATCAGCGAGGAGTTGGTCACCAGCCCGTCCATCGCGCCGAAGACGGCGGGGCGCAGCCAGCCGCCGCTGACGTCCCGGTGCTCGCGCGACACGTCGTCCGCACCGCCCGCCGCTTCCCTGGGCAGCAGGACGAGACGGTGGCCGAAGGGCAGCCACTCGGGGAGTCCTGTAGGCGGCCGCCGCCCGGACGGTGCCGCTCTGGCGCCGCCGGCCGGGCCGGCAGCGGGCGCGTGGCCCGCGATCAGGCTGGTGCCGGTGGGCGGGCGCCGCCGTGGCTGCGGGCGGAGGCGGCGCCGCGCGCGGCCCGGCCGCGGTTCCCGGGCGCGGCGGCCGCCGCCGGGCGGCGGGTACCCAGGCGTGCCCGCCGCGTAGCCGCGGCCGGGGGCCGCCGTCCGGGTAGGCCGAGTCCGGGTAGCCCGGGTCCGGGTAGCGCGGCCGGGTAGCCGGCCGGTCCGGTCGGCGGCCAGCGTCCCGACGGCCCGTGTCGCGGCCCGTAGCCGGCGGGTCCGTGTGCGCGGCTGCGCCGGCCGTCGGCGCCGCCAGCGGCGGCCACGGCGTGGCCGCCAGGCGCTGCCAGACGCCGTCCGCTTGGCCCGCGCCTCGGTGACGCCCCGGCGGGCTTAGCCGGGGACCGCGTACCCCTGGTAGGCGACATCCTCCGTCGGCCAGGTCCCGGCGGGGAAGTAGTCGCGGTCGTCCACTGCCACCTTGTCTTCACTTGTCGATAGGGCTATCCAAACAAGGCATCTCGACGATTCACGGGCCCCTGATAAGCCGCCGCGCGTCGCAGTCAACGCCGCCTGAATTCTTCGATTTCCTGTTCACGCTTTTTGGTGCGGCGTGGCCGTGAATCGCTCAAGCAGAGTTTACATTTCCGTGATGACCACGCCAGGGAAAGCTGGAATGTGTTCGTTACAAAAATGTCATCACGGCCGCGGGCCTGGTGACGGCGGCCGCCTTACCGCTGGACGCGGGAGAACTCGGTCGCCGCGGTAGCGGACCGCGGCCTGGGGCGGTCGTCGCCGCAGGAGAGCAGCGCGGGCGCCGGGGTGGCCCCGGCGACGGTCACCCGGTAGGTGCCGGCGCGCGCCGGGCTCGGCCTGGTGGCTGACCAGCACTTCCCATCGGTCAGCGTGGCCGCGTCACCTCGCCCGCCGGGAGTCGCCGAGCCTGAATTCACAATGCCGTCAGGCGGCGGCAGCCGCAGACGGATAAGCAATCGGTAATTAGTGTCGCCCGGCTGGTATTACCCGGGAGCGGCTCCCGTTACTCCGCCCTTGCCGCCGGACCGGGGAGGGCCCGGGGCGCAACACGCGACTGTCCCCGCCGCGGGCACGCGGCGGGGACAGTCAGCTGCGGTGGGTGGGGCCGGCCGGGCTAGCGGCGGGTTTCCCTGATGACCTCGGTCTCGTCGTCCACCGGCTCCCGGGGCGGAACCACGGTGGTCGGCCGGGTGGCCGACACCGGCAGGCCGGGCACCGCGGTGACCCGGCCGGCGACCGCGGCGGCGATCAGCACGATGACGATGCCGAGCCCGGTGAAGAAGCCGACCTGCTCCAGGATGCGCATGAGCGTGCCCGAGCTGGCGGGGACGCCCGCCGGGTTGGCCACGTTCCACAGCGGGGCGAACGTGTTGCCGAGTGCGAACCAGGCGCCGCTGGCGATCGCCAGGAGCGAGCCGAACAGGGCGACGTGCCTGCTGCGCGCGGCCATCAGGATCAGGCCGCCGAGCAGGGCGCCCGCGCCGGGCAGGATCTCCAGGTAGAGCCGCCCCGTGGTGTAGGTCCACGCCTTGTCCGGCGTGTACGCGTAGTGGAAGTAAGGCCCGACGAACGGGATGATGCCGCCCCAGATGCCCAGCAGGGCGACAGGAGCCCGCCGAGGATCCCGTGCGTGCGCCGTATCCGCATGATCCCAGCCACTGCTATCACTTCCCTTTCGGGTAAACCGCGTCAGTTGCGTCCTGATCACGACTACCCGCCCAGGGCGGAATATTCCGGCCAGCGGATACCAGTCCGGGCGGCTGGCCAGTGGCCGGCTGCGCGGCCGTTACTGCTGCTGCTGCTGTGGCGATCTCGCTGCGGACCTGCTCCATGTCCAGGTCGCGGACGGCCTGGATGAGCTTGTCGAGCGACGCGGCGGGCAGCGCGCCGGCCTGGGAGAAGACCAGGACGCCGTCGCGGAAGGCCATCAGCGTCGGAATCGAGGTGATCTGCGCGGCCGCGGCCAGCCCCTGCTGGTCCTCGGTGTCGATCTTGCCGAAGGTGATGTCCGCGTTCTGCTCGCTAGCGGACTCGAAGACCGGGCCGAACTGCCGGCAGGGCCCGCACCACGCGGCCCACCAGTCGACCAGCGTGATCCCCTCGCCGGTGACGGTCTGCTCGAAGTTGTCTTCGGTCAGTGCGACGGTGCTCATTTCGCTCCTCACGGTGAAACGCGCGCGTGTTTTGACGTTCGCTCGCGAGTAAGCAAAAAAGGGCACCAGACATTCCCGTGCCGGGAGGCGCTGTCGTTCACCAGCCGGTCGCCGGGCGGCGCCGGGGGTTACCAGGCTTGCGCCACCGCGATGGCGACGGCCGCCACCAGGTTGGAGTAGGTGGCCCGGGCGGAGCTGGCCAGCCCGGCGGCGCCCGGCCGGCGACACGGTCACCACGAGCCGCCCGTCGGCGAGCGCCCGGGTCAGCCGGGCGGCGGCGTCGTCGTCGGAGCCGCCCGCGGCGCGCACGGCCGCGACGTCGCGCAGGGCGTCCCGCATCCGCAGCAGCGCCCCGTGCTCCGAGCCGGTCAGGACGGCGTCGCCGGGCAGCAGCCCGGCCGTGCGCAGCCATGGGACCGCTTCCTCGCGGGTGGCCAGGTGGTCGGTGCCGTCGCCGGTCACCGTGCCGGCGAGCGAGCGGAGCAGGGCGTCGCCCGCGAGCGCGGAGCCCTTGGCGGCAACGGAAGGCGTGTGGTTGGTCACGCTCTGATCGTAGCGGCCGGGGCGCGCGCGGGCACCGGCCTTGGCGCCGGACATCCCGGGTGAGCCCGCGCCCGGTCGGGGCGGGATGAAACGACGGAGGTGTACGGTGGCATCGATGACAGTGAATCTGCTGACGCCAGCGGTTCAACGGGTCAGCGGAGGCGACCAAAGGGGGAATTAATGTCGGTTTCTGTCGGCCTTGACAAGGCCTTGGACAAGGCGTACGAGAGCAAGAACCTGGCCGAGCTGCTCAACTCGCCGGTGGACGCACTGGCCGGCGTCAGCGAGGGCGACGCCAAGCACCTAGCCGACGCGTTCGGCATCAAGACCGTGCGTGACCTGGGCACGAACAAGTACTTCAAGCTGGCGGAGGCGCTTGTCGAGGTGGGCGCGCACGCCCGCTAGCAATCGCGGCTGATGAGCCGCGCGTCCGTTCGGTGACCAAGGTCAACATCATCATGGCGATGAACGGGCGCGTGGCTCCGCCGATCACCACCCCTTCCTCCCGGGCGGCCGGGGATCCTGGCAAGCAGGTGTCCCGGCAAACGCGGAATCGGCCAAACTATTATTTAGTTGTATCTAGATAAGTGGTTGGGCTGTCGGCCCGTCGATCCGCGGGAGATCAATGAGCGAGCCAGAGGCGTGGCCGGTCACCGCCGGCGGCGGCCAGCCGTCACCGGCCGGGGAGCAGGGGCACGCCGGGCAGCGTGGGCTCTCGCGCGGCCTGGTCCGGCTCATGGCGGTCACCTGCGCGGTGACGGTGGCCAACCTGTACTACGCGCAGCCGCTGCTGGACGAGATCGGCAAGTCGCTGCACGTCGGCCAGGGCAGCGCGTCGCTGATCGTCACCGTCGGCCAGCTCGGCTACGCCGTGGGGCTGCTGTTCATCGTCCCGGCGGGCGACATCATGCGCCGCCGCCCGCTGCTGACCGGCCTGCTCGCCTGCTGCGCGGTCACCCTGGTCGGCTGCGCGCTCGCCCCTAACCTGCCCGTGCTCGAGGTGGCGGCCGCGCTGTGCGCCGTCACCTCGGTCGTCGTCCAGATGCTGATCCCGTACGCCGCGACGCTGGCCGACGACTCCGAGCGCAGCCAGGTAATCGGCACGCTTGATGGGCGGCCTGCTCATCGGCATCCTGCTGTCCCGCACGTTCGCCGGGGTGCTGGCCGAGCTGGGCGGCTGGCGCACGGTGTACGGCACCGCCGCCGTGTTCATCGCGGTCACCGCGGTCACGCTGCGCCGGGCCCTGCCCGACCACGGGCCGCAGCTGTCGATCACCTACCGGGCGCAGTTGCGCGGCGTCCTCGACGTCGCGCTGGCCGAGCCGGTGCTGCGCTGGCGGTCGCTGATCGCCGCCTGCGGGTTCGGCAGCTTCGCCTGCTTCTGGACCACGGTCACGTTCCTGCTGTCCGGCCCGGACTACGGCTTCTCCCAGCTCGACATCGGCCTGTTCGCCCTGGTCGGCACGGCCGGCGCGATCACCTCGGTGGCCGGCGGCCGGGTGCTGGACCGGCGGCCGTCGCTGCGCTGGCCGGCGTCCGGGGTGGCGCTCGCGCTGCTGGCCGTGTCCTACCTGCCGATCGGACTGGGCGGTGCCCACCTGGGCGCGGCCAGCCTCGGGCTGCTCATCGTCGGCGTGCTGCTGATGGACGCCTGCGTGCAGGGCTCGCACATCATCAACCAGAGCGTCATCTACGACCTGCTGCCGCAGGCGCGCTCCCGGCTCACCACCGTCTACATCACGACGATGTTCGCCGGGGGCGCGCTCGGCTCCGCGCTCGGCGCCCAGGCCTACGAGCACTGGGGCTGGCTCGGCGCGACCGTCGTGGCCGCCGCGTTCCCGGTCCTCGGCCTGCTCTGCTGGCTGGCCTCCCGCCGCCACGAGCGCGCGGCCTAAGCCAACGGCCCGCCCCCACCGGGTGGATGGCGCCAACGACGACGTTAGAAGCAGCCGATGGCGCCAACGGCCCGCCCCACCGGGTGGATGGCGCCAACGACCTGCGCCGGCTGAGCGCTGGCGGGCCCGGCGGGGCGTGGGCGGGGGAGCGGGGCGGGCTAGCCGCGGTCGGGCGAAGTCCTGCTGGCCGAGCACCGCGAGCAGTTGGAGTTTCTCGTGGCCCTCGGTGCGCGGCGGCGCGGTGAGCACGAGCAGCGCCTGTGACTGGTCCTCGGTGAACAGCACCTGGCAGTCCAGTTCGATGGCGCCGAGCTCTGGGTGGATGAGCACCTTGTGGTCCTCGAAGCGGCGGGCGACCTCGTGGCGCTCCCACAGCTCGGCGAACTCGCCGCTCGTCTTCTGCAGGGCCCGCACGATCTCGCCGGCCCGGGACTTCGGTCCCGTCTTCCCGTGAGCGGCGCGCAGGTTGGAGACGTGGGCCCGGCTCTGGCGGTCGCGGTCGTCCGGCCGGGTAGAGCAGCCGCTCGGCGGGATCGGTGAACCAGCGGTAGATCCCGCTGCGAGCCAGGCCGGTGTAGCCGGTGTTGTCGCCGAGCAGCGCCGCGGCCATCCGGTTCTGCACCAGCGTCTCGCCCAGGTCCGAGATGATGACGGCGGGGGTGTCGTCGAGCCGGTCAAGCACCCGCAGCAGCGCGGGCGGCACGTGCGCCGGAGCCGAGACACGCACGGGTGCGGTGTGCCCGGCCACCCGGAACAGGTAGTCGCGCTCGTCGCTGGTCAGCCGGAGCGCACGGGCCAGCGAGGCGAGCATCTGCTCGCTCGGCTGCGGCCCGCGCCGCTGCTCCAGGCGGGTGTAGTAGTCGGTGGACATCGCGGCCAGGGCGGCCACGTCCTCGCGTCGCAGCCCCGGGGTGCGCCGGCGAGCCGGCACGGGGAGCCCGACGTCTCCGGGGCGCAGCGCCTCACGGCGGCGGCGCAGGAAGTCCGCCAGTGCTTCGCTGTCCATGTCTCCATTATCGCCGGGCCGCGGCAGCCAGCCAGGGACCGCCGGTCCCCCGATAACCGCTCTCTGCCCAGGTCAGGAGGTCCGGCCAAGCTTAATGAACGGACGGTGGTGACACCTGGCCCGCCAGGGTCAGTCCTTGTCTCTTGCCGGCCACCGAGTAGGTGACCTGGGTGTTGCGGGTCTTGAGGAAGTCCTCCAGCGTCTCGCCGCGCATCGCCGCGTAAACGTGCAGGTTTGATTCACCGATCACGGCGGCGAGCTTTTCCAGCATGAAGAAGATGACCCCGTAGTGGATCATGCCGATCCAGTCCCGGTTCCGGATGAGGTCCTTCTCCTCGTCGCTGAGGCCAGCCTCCTTGAAGGCGGTCTCCGGCTCGTCGAGGAAACGGGCGCGGTGCTCCGGGCGGATCAGGCCGTGCAGGAACTTGTTGATCCGGTAGCCCTTGACGCTGCGCGCGATGTCGAACGGGTAGGTGCCGGTCATTTCCTCGATGCCGTCGAGCTGCTCGGCCATCCGGGCCCGGTGCCGGTCGTTGATCAGCTGCGTGTCGGGCAGGTCGGCGTCCTCGTTCTCCAGCACCAGCGTGGCGATGCCGGTCATCGAGGGCAGGTAGTACGAGCTGTGCACCCGCTTGACCTTGTCCGACAGCGCGCCCCGCATGACCAGCCACATGATGACCTCGGCGCCCTCGAAGCCGCCGAGCCGCGCGTACTCGGCGTGGGTCATCCGGGTGAGCCCGGTCGGGTCGTCGGTGATCGCGTCGAGGAACTTGTGGTCCCACTCCGGGTTATTGAAGCCCGCGCCCTCGCCGTGCACCTGGTGCGACAGGCCGCCGGTGGCCACCACGGCCACGTCGATGTCCTCGGGGTAGCTCTCGATGGCCCGGCGCAGCGCCTTGCCCAGCTTGAAGCAGCGGGTCGCGGTCGGGATGGGGAACTGCAGCACGCCGATCTGCAGCGGGACGATCTTGGTCGGCCACTGGCCGTCCGGCCGGTCGAGCAGCACGGACATCGGGGAGAAGAAGCCGTGGTCGAGCGGCTTGTCCTGGAAGTAGGACAGGTCGAACTCGTCGGTCACCAGGCTGCTGGCGATGTGCGCGGCCAGCTTCGGGTCGCCCTTGATCGCGGGCAGGTCGCGGGGATGGCCGCCCTCGTCGGCGACCGGGTACTCCTCGCCGATGCCCAGCGTGAAGGCCGAGTAGTGGTCGAAGAAGAACGAGGTCACGTGGTCGTTGAACACGTAGACGATCGCGTCCGGCTTCTTCTCCTTGAACCAGTCCTCGACCGGCTTGAACGCCTTGAAGATCGGCCCCCAGGACGGGTCGTCCTGCTTGTTCTGGTCGTAGGCAAAGCCAATGGTCGGCGTGTGCGACGCCGCGACGCCGCCGATGATCCTGGCCATATCCGCCTCCGGTACTGCCCGTGTGTCTGAGTCTCGGCGACATCGGCACTGTCCGTTACTGCCCGCCTCTGGTTGGTTGCGAAGGGGCTTTCACGGCAAATGGTGCAGGTCGCGTATAAGCGACTCTATAGTTTCGCCGAAGTAATGTAAATTGACATGTTGATCATCTATCCATAACGTGAGGTTATGGATACGCGTGACGCCGCGCCGCTGCCGTCCGATCGCGCTCCGTCGCCCCGGGAGGCGTCGTCGCCGACAGTGACCGAGTTGCCGGGGGAGCGCGCCTCGCCCCGGGGATACGGCGGGCCGGCCACCCGGGAGGTCACCGCCTCGCGGATCCGGCTGCGGCACCTGTCCTGCTTCGTGGTCGTCGCCCAGGAGCGGACCCTGGCCCGGGCGGCGGCACGGCTCCACCTGAGCCAGCCCGCCGTGTCCAAGACCCTCGCCGAGCTTGAGTACCTCGCGGGGCGGCGCCTGGTCGAGCGGGGGAGGGCAGGCACCCAGCTCACGCCGGCGGGCGAGGAGTTCCTCCGGTACGCGGTCGACGTGACCCAGGCCCTGGAGTCGGCCGCCGCCGTGCTGACCGGGGCGGCGGTGCCGATCGCGCCGTCCGTCCGGGTGGCCGCGCTGCCCACGGTGGCCAGCGGCGTGCTCGTGGACGCGATCGCCCGGCTGCGCGAGCGGCGGCCGCACGCCGGGGTCACCGTGCGGACCGGAGACAACCCGGACCTGCTCGCCTGGCTGAAGGCCGGGGAGGTCGACGTCGCGGTGGGACGGATGGCCGAGCCCGCGATGATGCAGGGCGTGTCCTTCGAGCTGCTCTACGCCGAGTCGCTCGCGGTGGTGACCCGGCCGCGCCACCCGCTGGCGGCCGGCGGCGACCGGCCCCTGGCGCCGCGGGCACTGCTGGATTACCCGCTGGTCGTCCCCGGTGCGGGTACCGCGCCGCGGCACGAGGTCGAGGGGTACTTCGCCGCGCACGGCATCGCGCTGCCACCGGGCCGGACGGAGACGCAGTCGGTTGCCGTCGGCCGCGCGCTGACCCTGGTCTCCGACGCGGTGTGGATCACGCCGCGCCACCCGGTGCAGCTGGACCTCGACCGGCGCTGGCTGCACCACCTCAACGTCCCGGTGCCCGGCAGCGCCGAGCCGGTCGGCATCCTGTCCCGCAGCGGCGCGCCGCCGAGCGAGCTGGCCGCCCAGCTCATCGACGCGCTGCGCGAGCCGTCCTGACGACCTAGACGCGGCCGCGCGCCGATGCCCTGTACCGCACCGGCGCCTGCGGCCGCCCGACCCGCCCGGCATAGGTTGGTCCGTGGCGACCGCAGAGGCGGCTTGACGAAGGGTGTTTTCCATGGAATACCGGCAGCTTGGCCGTAGCGGCCTGCGCGTGTCCGCGCTGACGCTCGGAACGATGACCTTTGGCGGGAGCGGCGGCGTGGAGCAACGTCGGCAGCACCGACCTAGACGGTGCCCGCCGGCAGCTCGACATGTGCCTGGATGCCGGGGTGAACCTCATCGACACGGCGGACGTGTACTCCGGCGGCGTGTCCGAGGAGATCACCGGCGAAGTGGTCAAGGGCCGCCGGGACTCGCTGCTGCTGTCCACCAAGGTGCGGATGCGGATGGGCGACGGGCCCAACGACGCGGGCCTGTCCCGTCACCACATCATCGCCGGCTGCGAGGCCAGCCTGAGCAGGCTCGGCACCGACCACATCGACATTTACCACGTGCACGAGTGGGACGGGCAGACCCGGCTCGAAGAGACCATGTCCGCGCTGAACTCGCTGGTCGAGTCGGGCAAGGTGCGCTACCTCGCGGCGTCGAACTACGCGGGCTGGCAGCTCATGAAGGCACTGGCGGTCGCCGACACCCGCGGGTACGAGCGGTTCGCCGCCCAGCAGATCTACTACTCACTGGAGGCGCGGGACGCCGAGTACGAGCTAGTGCCGCTGTCCGTCGACCAGGGGCTCGGCATCCTGGTCTGGTCGCCGCTGGCCGGCGGGCTGCTCACCGGGAAGTACCGGCGCGACGTAGCGCCGTCCGGGCAGGTCAGGCAGGTGCTGACGGACTGGCGCGAGCCGCCGGTCCGCGACCTGGACAAGCTGTACGACACGGTTGACGTGCTCGTCGAGATCGCGGACGGGCGTGGCGCCTCCCCGGCCCAGGTGGCGCTGGCCTGGCTGCTCGGCAAGCCCGCGGTGACCTCGGTGATCGTCGGGGCGCGCACCGACGAGCAGCTGCGCGACAACCTCGGCGCGGCCACGCTGTCGCTGAGCACGGACGAGCGGGCGGCGCTGGACAAGGTCAGCAAGCAGCCGCTGATCTACCCGCACTGGCACCAGCTCGCCGTGGCCAGCGACCGACTCGGCGCCGCCGACGTCGCGCTGCTCGGCCAGCACCTCAGCCAGGCGTAACACCCGGGCGTGGAACCGGGCCCCGGGCCCGGTTCCACCACAGGGTCAGGGCCACCGCCACGGCGACGAGCAGGCCGCCGAGCGCGGCGAACCCGGCCGCGAGGTCCTCGTGCTTGTGCACCACCGTGAACGCGGCGGGCAGCTTGCCGAGGGCGCTGTTGAGCTGGCTGGCGTCCTGAGCGCGGTAGAACGTGCCGCCGGTCGCCTTGGAGATCTGCATCAGCGCGCTGTAGTCGGCGTCCAACGGTCCGCCTGCCGCCGCTACGCCTCCGGCAAGGCCGCCGTACCCGCCGAACTGCCCGCCGTCGCAGGACAGCGAGGCCGGGTTGTTGGTGCCGTAGCCGATCGTGTACACCCGGACGCCGCGGGCCGCGGCTTCGCGCGCCGCGGCCAGCGGGTCGATGCCGCGGTTGTTGGAGCCGTCGGTGAGCACCACGATCACGTCGTCCGCGTAGCCCGCGGCGGAGTCCCGCCGGACGTTCGCGCCGGTTGGTGCCACCGCCGGGTCGACCTGCGCGATGGCGTCGAGCGAGGTCACGATGCCCTCCCCGATCGCGGTGCCTCCCGCGGGCGTCAGCCCGCCGAGCGCGCCGACCAGCTGCTGCGTGTCCGTGGTCGGCGGCATCAGCACCTCGGCGGTGCTGGCGAAGGCGACCAGGCCGATGCGCGGGCCGCCCGCCTGCGACTTGATGAACGCCCCGGCTGACTGCTCGGCCGCGATGATCCGGTTCGGTTTCACGTCGGTGGAGCACATCGACCCCGAGACGTCGAGCGCGAGCATGATCGTGGCCGACGACGAGGTGACCGGCACGGTGACCTGCGGCCGGGCGGCGCCGATGGACAGCACGCCGAGGCCGAGGACGACCAGGGCGACGGGGACGCGCCGCCGCCAGCGGCCGCCACGGCCGGCGGCACTGCGGACGAGCGCGATGGAGGTCACCCGCACCGCGGCTCGCTTGCGGCGGCGCCTGGTCAGCCACCAGGCGCCGAACAGCAGCGGCAGGACGAGCAGGGCCAGCAGTGCCCACGGCCAGGTAAACGACATCAGATCACCCGGCCCGTTCTGGCCACCGTGAGCACGGCGCCCGCGGCGAGCAGCGCGACCGCCAGCCCGATGAGCGCGCCGGCTAGCGGCAGCGGCTGGTTGGTCACGGTAAGTCGCAGGTTGATCGACGAGGCGATCCCGTTGAGCTGACTGGCGTCCGACGCCGGGTGGTAACTGCCGCTGGTGGCCTGCGCTATCGACTTGAGGCTGGTCGCGTCGAGCGCGGTGAACAGGTGGTAGCCGTCCACGTCGACCGTGGTGCCGCCGGCGGTGCCCACGCCCACCGTGTCGATGTGCACGCCGGCCTTGGCCGCGATCAAGGCCGCGGTGCCCGCGTCGGCGCCGTTGCCCGCGGCGTCGCCGCCGGAGCCCGAGCCGGACCCGGACGCGCCGCCGGTGCCTGCTCCGCCGCCGCCGTCCTGGCCGTCGGAGAACAGCACGATGGTGGCCGACGGCCAGTAGCCGATATTGGGGGCGGCGCCGCCGGGGCCGATGGCGACGGTCCGGTGGGTGATCGCGGCGAGCGCGGCGAGGATGGCCTCGCCGAGCGACGTGCCGCCCCCGGTCTTGAGCCGGCCGACCGCGGACAGGGCGGTGGCGTGATCGGAGCTGGGCACCGCCGCCTCAAGGCCGCCCTGCTCGAAGGCGACGACGCCGATGTCCACGCTGTCCGGCTGCGCGTTGATGAACGACGGTGGCCGCCTGCTTGGCGGCGGCCAGGCGGCTCGGCGGCACGTCGGTGGCGGCCATGCTCTCCGAGACGTCAATGGCCAGGATCACCGTGCCCTTGGCGTGCGACACCGGCACGGTCACCGCGGGCCCGCCGGCGGCGACGGCCAGCACCGCGAGGCCGGCCAGGGTCAGCCAGATGCCGCTGAGCCCAGCGCCGGCCGGGTGCGGCCGCGACGCCGGCCGCGGCCAGCCGCGCGGACCGCCGCCGGGCGGCCGCCACGGCGGCCCACGCCAGCAGCACCACCACGAGCAGGCCGAAGGCGAGCAGGTACGGGTCGGCGAACGTCATGCTGAGTCCCGGCCCCGCCCGCGGCGCCTGGTGCCAGCGACGACGCCGATCAGCGCGGCGGCCAGGTCGGTGTCGGTGGCGATCCGGTGCAGCGGCACGCCGGCCCGGCGCATCCCGGCGGCGAGCGCGGCATCCCGTTCCCGCACCGCCGTCTCCAGCCGGGAGCGCAGCACCGGGTCACCGGAGTCGACCACCAGCTGCTCCCCGGTCTCCGCGTCCTCCACGACGACGAGGCCGGCCTCGGGCAGCCCTTCGTCGGCGGCGTCCACGATGCGCAGCGCCACGACCTCGTGCCGCGGGCGCGAGGCGCAGCAGCGACCGCGCCCAGTCGCCGTCGCCGATGAAGTCGGAGATGACGATGATCAGCGCGCGCCGCCTGGCCAGCTTGGCCACGGTGTCCAGCATCGCCGCCAGGTCGGTCGTCCCCCGGTGCCCCGGAGCGGCGCGGTCCTGCCCGGCGGGCCGGCGGCGGAACCTGCCGGTACGTTTCCCGTGGTCACTGTCACGGCCGGCCCGGCCAAGCTCGGCGCCGATGCGCAGCACCTGGCCGCGCCCGGTGCCCGGCGGCACCGTGCGCACCGCGCCGTTGTCGTACAGCAGGGCGCCGACCCGGTTGCCGCCCCGGCTGAGCATCCGGGCGAGCGCCACGGCGAGTTCGCTCAGCACGTCGTGCTTGCCCCGCCCGGGCACGCCCACCGTCATGGACGCGGAGCGGTCGAGCACCAGCCACGCGGTCAGCTCGCGGTCCTCGTTGAACACGCGCAGCTGCGGCTCGCCCAGCCGGGCGGTGACGTTCCAGTCGATGTGCCGCGCGTCGTCGCCGGCCATGTAGTCACGCAGGCCGGCCAGGTCGGTTCCCGCGCCGCGGTGCGCGGTGCGGTACCCGCCGGCCATGCGGCCCTCGAGGCGGCGGAGCACCCGCCACTCCAGGCGGAGCAGCAGCCGTTCCGGTGCGGTGCGCGCGGGCGCAGGTGTGGCCATCCGCTCAGCGGCCGCTCAGGACGACCTCGGGCGCGGGTGACCGCGTCGAGCACCTTGGTGATGATCGTGTCGGCGGTGATGTCGTCGGCTAGTGCCTCATACGACAGCACGATCCGGTGCCGCAGCACGTCAAGCGCGAGCTCGCGCACGTCCTCGGGCAGCACGTAGCGCCGGCCGCGGGTGAACGCGAGCGCGCGGGCCCCGGCGACGAGGGCGATCGAGGCCCGGGGGCTGGCGCCGTAGCTGACGTAGCGTTTCAGGTCGCCGAGCCCGGCGGCGAAGGTATGGCGGGTCGCGGTCACCAGGCGCACGGCGTACTCGACGACGGCGGGGTCGACGTAGATGTCGCGCACCCGCTGCTGCATGGCGATCAGGTCGGCGGGCGTGAGCATCTCCCGGATCCGCTCGCCGGGGTGCAGCGACCGCTCCACGATCGCGTGCTCCTCGGTCGCGGTCGGGTAGCCGACGACGACCTTCATCATGAACCGGTCGACCTGCGCCTCGGGCAGCGGATAGGTGCCCTCGGACTCGATCGGGTTCTGCGTCGCCATGACCAGGAACGGCTCGGGCACCGGGTACGTCTCGCGGCCGATGGTGACCTGGTGCTCCTGCATCACCTCGAGCAGCGCGCTCTGCACCTTGGCGGGCGCGCGGTTGATCTCGTCGGCGAGCAGCAGGTTGGTGAAGACCGGGCCGAGCTGCGTCTGGAACTCGCCGGTGTGCTGGTGGTAGACCCGGGTGCCGGTCAGGTCGGCGGGCACCAGGTCAGGGGTGAACTGGATGCGCTGGAACTGCCCGCCGATCGCCAGCGCCGAGCGACCGGACCGACAGCGTCTTGGCCAGCCCGGGTACGCCCTCGACCAGCAGGTGACCGTCGCAGAGCAGGGCGATCGCCATCCGCTCGAGCAGCATGTCCTGGCCGACGATGGTGCGCTTCACCTCGAAGAGAACCGGCTGCAGCGGGTTCGCGTCCTGGCCGGTTGACGGGTCGTGGCTGTCGGCCGGTGCCTGGGTCATCGGGCTCCTTCGCGGTGGATGGTCGGCGGTCCTGACGTCGTTGGTTCGCTAGGCCCACAGGGCACCAGGCGAGGCGGGCGGGCCCGTGGCGGCGCCGGTCATATCGGCAGCCCCTTGCCCGGCCCGCTCGGGCCGCTGCCGCCGAGCGCGTCGCCGATGGGCACGCGCGAAGCCGATGCCGGAGAACGCGTCCCGGCCGTCGGGCTCGGCGAGCGCGATGACGATGCCGACGACCATGCCGCGGATGTCCAGCAGCGGGCCGCCGGAGCTGCCAGGGTTGACCGCCGCGTCGAACTGGATGAGCCCGGTGCGCGTCCCGGTGTCGGTGTCCGCGGTCCGGTTGAGCCCGGAGACCACCCCGGCCGACACGCTGTCGGTCAGGCCCAGCGGGTCGCCGATCGCCACGACCGACGTCCCGATGCCCGCGCCGCCGCCGAGCTGGGCCGGGACGATGACCTTGGGCAGCGCCGCGGGCGCCAGCGTCGCGATGTCCGTCTTCGGGTCGGCCGAGGCGACCGAGGCCTGCGCCACGGTGCCGTCCGCGAACGTGACCGTGACGGTCTTGGCGCTGCCGACGACGTGGGCCGCGGTGAGTATCGTGCCGTCATCGGCCACGATCACGCCGGTGCCGAGGTCGCGGGCGGTCCGCACGGTGACGACTGACGGCTCGACCCGCTGGTAGATGGCGGGCACGGTCAGGCTGGAGGTCGGTGACGGGCTCGGCGCCGGGGCCGCCTTGGCGCTGGCCGGGGCCGGGGCGGTCGCCAGCCGGGTCGCCAGCACCGCGACGGCGACTAGCAAGACAACGATGGCCACCCCGGCGGCGATCAGCCGGCGCGGCGGACTGGGGCGGGGGGTACCAGGTCCGACGTCGTTCACGCTGAGGGACTCGCGATCATGACCTCACGTTGATCGAATTGTGATAGTTAAGATCAGAATAAGTGAGTGACGCGCGCCGGCCAATGCGCTAAAGCGATGGAATGTCTCTGGGATGCGACATGCTGGTCCCATGCAGGAAAGCGACGCTCAGCGCAGCGAACTGACCAGCTTCAGTCCGATTTTTCCCGTCCGTGACCTGCGCCGTGCCCTGGCGCACTACGCGTCGCTTGGCTTCGCGGCCGAGCCGTACGCCGACGGCGACTTCTACGGGTTCGCCAACCGTGACCGCGTCAGCCTGCACTTGTCGGCCGAGGGGCATGACCACGACGGCGGCCACGACGGCGGCCACCGGCACACCGGGAGCGCCTACCTCTACGTCGCCGACGCCGACGCCCTCTACGACGAATGGGCCGCCCCCGGCGTCGGCGGCGTGACTAGGCGCGTCGGTGACACGCCCTACCGGCTGCGCGAGGGCTCGCACCTCGACCCGGACGGCAACCTCATCCGCTTCGGCTCGCCGATGCCAAGCCAGCCGGCCACGCGGCTGCGGTCGCACCTGGAGGCCCGGTACGCGGTCAGGGTCGAGGCGATGACCGACCTCGACGTCGGGGTGTGGCGGGTCGAGCGAGCCGACGGTCCGGACTGGGTGGCCCGCTGGTTCCCGGCGCGCCGCGCCCGCGGGGCGGCGGCCGGGGACGCGGAGATCCTCCGCTACCTGGCCGGGCAGGGTTTCCCGGCCGAGCGCTGCGCGGACGACGAGCCGGTCTCCGAGCTGGACGGGCGGCCCGTGCTGGTCACCGAGTGGGCGCCCCCGGTGCCGCGCGAGCGGCGCCGGGAGGCGATCCGCGGCGCTGGCGGCCTGGCCGGGCTGGGCGCGCTGCTCGGGCGGCTGCATACCCTCCCCGATGACCAAGGACCCGGCGCGCTGGAGCGTCCGGGCGGCGGCTGGCACCACCTGACCGACGGGCTGCCGTCCGCGGAGATCGCGGCGGCGTCGCGGATGCTGGCGGGGACCGCGCACCTCGTCGATGACGGCGAGCGGGCCGCCTACGCGCGGCTGTGCGAGGCCGTTGACGCGGTCGATACCGGCGACGGCCTGCCGGAGGCGTTCACCCACGCGGACTTCGTCATGGCCAACGTGGTCGCCACCGCGGACGGCATGGTGATCGTGGACTGGGCGGGCTCCGGCCGCGGGCCGCGGGCCTGGTCGCTGGCGTTCCTGCTCTACGCCGAGGGCGTGAAAGACCGGCGGCGGGTGGACCTGGTGCTGGCCGGATACCGGCGCCACGTGACGCTGACCGCGCTGGAGCTGGACCGGCTGGCCGCCATCCTGCCCGCCCGGCCGATGGTCTTCGTCGCGTGGGCGGTGCTCACCGGCCGGACGACGCCGACCGAGGCGCTGGCCAGGGCCGCCGAGCTGCGAACCCAGGCGGAGGCCATAGCGTCGCGGGCCCGGGCTGCGCTGGCCCGCTAGCTGAGCCTGGCGGCCTCGGGCGGGCCGGCCGCGCGGCTGAACCGGGCGCCCCAGTCCGCGACCCGCTCGGCCAGCTCTGGCGGGGAGAGCACCAGGAAGTCCGCGCCGGCCACGCCGAGCGCGATCACCGGCCAGTCGAGGTTGTCCGACGGCGTCATCGTGACGAGGCACTGGTCCGGCCCTCGCGCGGCTACGGTGGCCCAGCGGCCGATGCGCTGGCGGACGAGCGCGGCCGGGGCGTCGATGATCGCCTCCACCTGCCAGCGGGCCGCGCCCGGCCGGGCGGCGATGCTCTCCCGCACGAACGTGGCCGCGTCGGCCGCGGGCAGCGGACGCGGGCGGAACCTGGCGCCGGTCGGCCGCGGCGGGCCGGCGATCCGGTCAAGCCGGAAGCTGCGCCAGTCGTTCCTGGTCAGGTCGTAGGCGACCAGGTACCAGCGGCGGTCGAGCGCCACCAGCCGGTGCGGCTCCGCGTGCCGCTCGGTCCGCAGGCCGCTGGCCGCGCCGTAGCCGAACCTGATCCGCTCACAGTCACGGCAGGCCAGCGCGGCGCTGGCCAGGACATCCGGGGCGATGGCCGCCTGGCCGGGCAACGCGGCCCAGCTGGCGGGCTCGGTCATGGCGGCCACCGCCTCGGCCCGGCGGCGCAGCCGGGCCGGCATGACCTGCGCGACCTGGGCCAGCGCCCGCGCCGCGGCCTCAGCGATGCCGTCGGCCGTGCCCGCGCCCTCGGTGGCCAGCCGCAGGCCGACCGCCAGCGCCACGGCCTCGTCGTCGTCGACCACCAGCGGCGGCAGCGCCGTACCCGGGGTGAGCTGGTAGCCGCCGTCCACGCCCGGGTGGGCGGTGACGGGATAGCCGAGCTCCCGGAGCCGGTCGACGTCCCGGCGCAGCGTGCGCGGCGAGACGCCGAGCCGCCCGGCCAGCTCCGCGCCCGCCCAGAACCGGTGATTCTGCAGCAGGGACAGCAGGCGCAGCGCCCGGGAACTCGTGTTCGCCATAACTCGATTGTGCCCGGCATTGAGGACAGAAACTGACCGCAATGGACTCGTAGCGTGGTCTTCTGCGAACACCACCATCACGGGCGAGCGCGCGGACCTGCTGGCGGCTCTGGCCCACGCCCGGCACTTCCTGCGCTTCACCACCAGGGACCTCGACGACGAGCAGGCCCGGCGGCGCACGACCGTGAGCGAGCTGACGCTCGGCGGCCTGATCAAGCACGTCATGGCGATCGAGCGAAACTGGACGAGCTTCATCGTGCACGGGCCGTCGGTGGCGCCCGACTACAGCGCGATGACCGAGGCCGACTTCGCGGCCTGGGCCGACGCGTTCCGCCTGCTGCCCGAGGAGACCCTGGACGGGGTGCTGGCCGAGTACGCCGAGGTCGCCAGCGAGACCGAGGCGCTGGTGGTCGGGCTGACCGACCTCGACGCCGACCACCCGCTGCCGCCGGCCCCGTGGTACGAGCCGGGAATCCGCTGGTCCGCGCGCCGCGCGCTGCTGCACATCGCCGCCGAGACCGCGCAGCACGCCGGGCACGCTGACATCATCAGGGAGGCGCTGGACGGGTCGAAGTCCATGAGCAGCTAACCCCGGCCAGCCGACCGAACTCGATCCGGAACTCGGCACCTTCGCACTCGAACTGTCGCGGCGGTCGCTGCCGGCGCCGGGCCGTGACGGCCTGCCGTTCGGCGCGGTGAGGCCGGCGCCGCCGGACGCGGCCGTGTACGCCCGGCTAGGGGCCTGGCTCGGCCGTACCCTCCCCGGCTGACCCGCCCGCCGCGCCCGCGTCGCCCGGTGGCGGTTCCGGCGTGGCCGGGTCGGGCGGCGTTCCCGCCCCCTCCGGGTGGCCGTCGCGGAGCGACGCCGAGGTTGCCGCGCAGGCCAGCACGGCGGCCAGCGGCACCAGGACGGCGACCGGGACCAGAGCTGCGGACGAAGTGGCCGCCGAGCCGAGTGCGGCCCCGGCCACCAGGGCTAGGAGCGCGCCGGTGCTGCGCTGCCAGTGCGCCGGGCGGCGGCCGCCGGAGAACGCCTCGAGTATGCCGGTCAGCGTGCTGGTGAGGTAGGTCGAGGACATGTGGCCGAGGCGGCGGACGGCGGAGCTCTGCAGGCCCATCGCCGCGGCCGGGATGACCAGCAGCACCAGTCGCGCGCCGCCGGCAGGCCGTCCGTCGGTCGCCAGCCAGCCCGCGGTGAACCCGAGCAGGACGAGCAGTTCCGCCGCCAGCGTCACGGTGGTCCGCCGGGGCCAGACCGCGTGCTGGCGGGCCGACGCACCGGACATCGCCCCGCCGATGAACACGCCCAGGCCGTACCCGGCCACGGCGAGGCCGCCGTTCAGCGCCAGCTCGCCGTCACGCTGGCCCACCGCGATGCCGAGCAGGGCCATGTTCCCGGTGATGACGCTGCTGAACACGGTGCCGAGCCGCAGGAACGTCACCGCGTTGACCGCGCCGGTGGTCAGCGCGAGCACGACGACGAGTACGTCGCGCAGCCGCGCCGCCCGCCGCGCCGTCCCGTCCGGCCGCTCACCTGTCCGTCACGCATCCCATCCTCTCCTGCCCGGGGCGCGGTACCCGCCAGGCTTCACCTGGCCGCGCGGATCTCGGTGTACTGCGCGGAGATCAACCGTGGTGCTGGCCCGCCGGTCGTATCATCTGGCTACAGATTTGTGTAGTCAGGCTTTCGGAGGTGGGTGGCATGACGTCACCGGAGACGGACACGCAGCTGGATTACGGCTGCCCGGTCGACAGCGCGATGGGCCTGCTCGGCTCGCGCAGCGCGATGCTGATCATGCGCGAGGCGTTCTACGGCACCACCCGGTTCGACGACTTCGTCCGCCTGGTCAAGATGGCACCCGCGACCGCGTCAACCCACCTGCGCGCGCTCACCGATGCCGGCCTGCTCGTGCGGCGGCCGTACCGCGAGCCCGGCGGCCGGACCCGTGACGAGTACACGCTGACGGGGGCCGGCGCGGATCTCCGGCCGGTGGTCCTCGGCCTGTTCGCCTGGGGCCGCCGGCACGCCGGCGTCCAGCCGCAGGTGGAGATCTCGCATGCCCGGCTGCGGCCAGCCGCTCGAGGCTCACGTCCGGTGCGCGGCGGGTCACGACGTGAGTCCGGCCGAGACAGCCTGGCGCTGGGTCGATCCCGCCATCGAGAACCCGTATGACGTCACCAGGTGAAAGCACGCGACGTTCGATATAACTGCTTTTGATCAGCTATCGAGGACCGCGTCCACCGGAGGCAACATTGCTGCTGACCGGGGCGGTCACCAAGGAGCGGATGGCGACGATGGAGGACAGCGACTGGCGCAAGACGCCATCGTGACCGGCGCGACCGTGGGGCTGACCAGCGAGGACGTCGCCGAGATCAAGGGATAACCAGCATCGCGCGGGAGGAACCTTTCATGAGCACGCTGAGCGATGAGGAGCGGGCGGTCGTCGATGCCGTGGCCGACTGGGTCGACCGTGAGGTTAAGCCGGTCGTGCGCGACCTAGAGCACGCCAACACGTACCCGGAGAACCTCATCGGCCAGATGAAGGAGATGGGCATCTTCGGCCTTGCCATCCCCGGCCCGTGGGGCGAGGCCCCGGTCTCGATGCCCTGCTACGCCCTGGTCACCGCCGAACTGTCCCGCGGCTGGATGAGCCTGGCCGGGGCGATGGGCGGCCACACCGTCGTCGCCAAGCTCCTGCTCGCCTTCGGCACGCAAGAGCAGAAGGACCGTTACCTGCCGAGGATGGCCACCGGCGAGGTCCGCGCGACCATGGCCCTGACCGAGCCCGGCGGCGGCTCCGACCTGCAGGCGATAACCACCGTGGCCCGCCGCGACGGCGACAGCTACGTCATCAACGGCACCAAGATCTGGATCACCAACGCCCGCCGGTCCCAGCTGATCGCGCTGCTGTGCAAGACCGACCCGGCCGCCGAGCCCAGGCACGCGGGCATCTCGATCCTGCTGGTCGAGCACGGCCCCGGCCTGACCGTCTCCCGTGACCTGCCCAAGCTCGGCTACAAGGGGGTCGAGTCCTGCGAGCTGGCCTTCGACAACTACCGCGTCCCGGTTGAGGCGGTGCTCGGCGGGGTCGAGGGACGCGGCTTCACCCAGATGATGAAGGGCCTGGAAACCGGCCGGATCCAGGTCGCCGCCCGCGCCCTCGGCGTCGCCAAGGCCGCCTTCGACGACTCGCTGCGCTACGCGCAGGAACGGGAAACCTTCGGCCAGCCGATTTGGAAGCACCAGGCGGTGGGCAACTACCTGGCCGACATGGCCACCAAGGTGACCGCGGCCCGGCAGCTCATCCTGCACGCCGCCGAGCGGTTCGACGCCGGGGAGCGATGCGACCTGGAGGCGGGCATGGCCAAGCTGTTTGCCTCGGAGATCGCGATGCAGGTGGCGCTGGACGCGGTCCGGGTACACGGCGGTTACGGCTACTCAACCGAGTTCGACGTCGAGCGGTACTTCCGCGACGCGCCGCTGATGATCGTGGGGGAGGGGACCAACGAGATCCAGCGGAACGTGATCGCCGGGCAGCTGGTGAAGCGGGGCGGGCTAAGCCGCTGGTGAGCGTCCTAGTGTCGGTCCCCACGTGAATGCGCCATCGCCGCCGTTACGGTGGCAGCGATGGCGCACTGCTGCTCGGTCCCCTAGGCCTTGCCGACGAGCTGGCGCGCCGCCTCGGCGATGTGCTCGGCGTCGATGCCCGCCCAGGCCAGCAGCTCCTCCCCGGTCCCGGACCCCGGCATCTCCCGCGACCGCGAGGTGGGTGAGCCGCAGGTTCTGCTGCCCGGCGCCGAGCAGCGCCGTCCGCGACCGCCGACCCGAGCCCGCCCTCCGGGTGGTGGTCCTCGGCGACCACGATCCGTCCGGCGGTGGCCGTCAGCCGCCGTCGACCAGCGTGGACACGTCGACCGGCTTGACCGAGTAGCAGTCGATGACCCGGGCCGCGATCCCGTCCGCCGCGAGCTGCTCCGCCGCCTTGAGGCACTCGTGCAGCGTCACCCCGGCGCCGACCAGGGTCACCTGGTCGGCGTCCGAAGAGCGCAGCACCTTCGACCCGCCGACCGGGAACTCGTCCCCGGCGTCGTAAAGCCCCGGGTAGGACCCGCGCGTCGTCCGCAGGTAGCTGATCCCCGGCGTCTCCGCCATCGCCGCCACCAGCGCGACCGTGCTGGTCCCGTCGGCCGGGTACAGCACGGTGGAGCCGTGCACGGCGCGGAACATGGCCAGGTCTTCCAGCGCCATCTGCGACGGCCCGTCGGCGCCGATCTCCACGCCCGCGTGCGAGCCGACCAGCCGCAGGTCGACGCCGGAGATCGCGCCCATCCGGATGAAGTCGTACGCCCGGGTCAGGAACGCGGCGAACGTCGAGCCGAAGGCCTTGTAGCCGCGCACGGACAGCCCGGTGGCGGCGGCGACCATCTGCTGCTCGGCGATGAACATCTCGAAGTACCGCTCGGGGTAGGCGCGGGCGAACTCGGAGGCGTAGGTGGAGTTGCTGACCTCGCCGTCCAGCGCCACGACCTTCGGTCCTGGGCGCCGAGCGCGACGAGCGCGTCGCCGTAGGCCTTGCGGGTGGCCACCTTGTCGCCGGCCTTGTACTGCGGCCAGTCCTTGCCGGGCCGCGGGTGGTCACCGGGCTGGTGCGGCAGCGTGCTCGGCATCTCCGGCACCGGACCCGGCTCGGCCGATACCGGCCGCGGGCCGCGAACGACCAGCTCGCGGACGCCGCCGAGCTGGGCGATGGCCCGCTCGGCCATGTCCGGCGGGAACGGCTTGCCGTGCCAGTCGGGGCTGTCCTCGACCTCGGAGAAGCCGCGCCCCTTGACCGTCTTGGCCAGGATGACCGTCGGCTGGTCGCCGGTGATGCCCGTCGGCGGCGGTGGACAGCGCATGGTCGATCGCGTTCAGGTCGTGCCCGTCGATGACCAGCACGCGGGCGCCGAACGCGGCCGCGCGCCGCTGGTA
The DNA here is from genome assembly GCA_963748785.1 of uncultured Actinomycetota bacterium. Lineage (GTDB taxonomy): Bacteria > Actinomycetota > Actinomycetes > Streptosporangiales > Streptosporangiaceae > Trebonia. Next base: position 526,937 of record CAVVKP010000015.1, read on the forward strand.
GGTGTCCATGTCCCAGCCGAGGTCGGTGGCGCCCCGCTGGCCGAGCCGGTTGATGTCGGCGATGGCGACCAGGTTGGACAGCTGGTAGTAGGACGCCTTGTCGAGCGCCTCCCAGATCGATCCTTCGGCCAGTTCGCTGTCCCCGCACAGCACCCACACCCGGTAGGGCAGCCGGTCCAGGTACCGTCCCGCGAGCGCCACGCCGACCGCGTCGGGCAGCCCCTGCCCGAGGGAGCCGGTGGCCACGTCAACCCAGGGCAGCACCGGGGTCGGGTGCCCCTCAAGCCGCTGCCCGAACCGGCGGTAGCCGTTCAGCAGCTCCTCCTCGGGCACCACGCCGACGGCGCGGAACACCGAGTAGAGCAGCGGCGACGCGTGCCCCTTGGAGAAGATCAGGTGGTCGTTGAGCGGCGAGTTCGGCTCGTCCCACTCGTAGCGCAGGTGACGGCTGACCAGCACGGCGAGCAAGTCGGCGGCCGACATGCTCGAGGTGGGATGGCCGGACCCGGCGCTTGTCGAGGAGCGGACAGAGTCGACTCGCAGCTGGGCGGCCAGCTCAGCCGCCACATCGAGTGATACGTCGTTGGTAAGCCGTGTGGTGGTCATGGTCGCCCCCTCCCCAGCCAACCGCGCTCTATGCACCCCAGCCCGCGTCCATGGGCCGTCCCGGCAGATCGCGTCGCATCCCGGCCCCGGAGGCAGCGGTCCCGGTACGGGTGCTTACGGTGGTGTCATGACGGACAGCGCAGGAGCAGCAGGGGCCGTAACCAGCGAGTTCGGGCCGGAGTCCGGCCGGGTCCTGGTCAAGACCGGCCGGGAAGGGCTTGCGGCCCGGGCCGGCCACGACCTGACCCTGGAGATCACCGACTGGCAGGCACGGGTCACGATGCCCGGCGCGGACGGCGGGGGACTCGCCGAGGCGACGGTGAGCGCTGACCTCGACCTAACCTCGCTCGCCGTCCGCACGGGCACTGGTGGCGCCAAGCCGCTCAGCGACAAGGACCGCCGGGACATCCAGAAGCAGGCCGGCAAGATCCTCGGCAACGCGGCGCGGGCGAGTTTCACCTCCCAGCGCGTCGTCTTGTCGTCCGGCTCGGCTGCGGGTGCGCCCGTCTCCGGTTCGATCGACGGCACCCTGACCCTGCACGGCGCCTCGCAGAGCATCCGGCTGGAGGTCACCAGCCAGGAACCGGGCCGGTACCAGGGGAGCACCGTCATCAGGCAGACGGATTTCGGCATCACGCCGTACTCCGGCTTCTTCGGCGCGCTCAAGCTCCGCGACGAGGTGACCGTCGAGTTCGAGATAACCACCGACATCGTAGAGAACGGAGGCGTGTAACTCCTCGACGCCAAGCACCCGGCCAGCAGGGTCGACCTGTCTGGCGTTCAAGCGTCTTCGACTTTGGAGCTGCGCGCCTGAGCCCTCGCGGTGGCCGGGGTTGCGGGATGCTGGCTGTACGTTTAGGGCGTGGTTTTGGTCCGGCTTGGCGAGGCAGCTGACGTCGACGCCGCGGTTTCGCTCTACGGAGCGGTCGAATCTGGCCCGCCGTCAAGGGGTCTGGCCGGGTTCAGGCCGCCCGGGTCGACCACGCCACGCGCGGGGACGTCTGCGTGAAACCCTGACACGCTCACCGCGGCGGCCAGCGCCTCTGGCGACTCCCTTAGCAGGTCGTAGACCGGCTGGACCAGGCCGCTGTCGGGCTGGTGATCATCGAACCAGCGTTGCGGGACCGAGCTGCCGTGCGCGGTCGGCGCCTGCCCGGAGGCCGCGTTGATCTCCCAGAGGCCGGCGTTGTGGAGGGCAGCTATCGGGTAGTAGACGCGGTCGCCCCTAGCGCCTTGGCCGAATCGCTGGAGTAGCGCTCCGACGTGCCGGTTCGTCTCCTGCCAGGAGCCCAGCCGGGGCTCGCCGCGACGGGCTCTCTCGAACGCCCACAGCAGGGCGATGGGCTGATAGAGCGCCGGCACGTCACCCCGTCGGTAGACGCGCAGCCTGGCTAGCTGCCGCTGCAGATGGTCAGCTGTCAGTCCGCCACCAACCTGGACGGTGAAACCCAGCCTTCGGAGCAGTAGTCCCACCGTCGCCATGCCGCCACTGAACTGACGTGCAGTGAGGGGAGCCTGCCCCGGAAGGTAACCATGCGCTGCCCCGACGACGGCCTTGGAGTCGTAGTGCTTGCCGTCATGAACAAGCACGTACTGACGGGCAGGCTTGAAGCCGTACTGGTGCAGGAAGTCCACCTGACCAAGCCGGTCGTACTCTTCGATTGCCTTGAACACGGCGTCCGGAGTGATGTCGTTGAACCCCACAACTAGTCAGCTCGCAGTTCCGTTGACGGCCTGATGCCGCTATGAGCTCACGGAGTTCGACCGGGGTTGGCCACGGCGGCCTGGTGTGAATCATCCGATGGCAGTTGGAGCAGAGCAGGGCCAGGTCACTGAGTTTCCGGGCCTTCTGCCCGCCAACGTGCAATGGCTCGACATGGTGGCATTCGATGTAGCCGCGCCCCCGCTCGCCATAGACCTCACCAAAGTCGAACTCGCATACCTCGCAGGCCAGCGACCCGCCAGCCGCGACCACGCTGCTGATCTTCTTCTTGCGCAAGGCCGGGTCTCTCTCCCGGTATGCGTGCCACCGCAGGAGATAGCGCCCCTCCATCGCGCTCTCGTCCTCGAAGCCCACGTCGCTCGGGAGGTCCGATGGCTCGCCACCAGCGACCGAGAGGCGAATTGAGTCCGCCATGGCGTGCATCACGTCGGGTTCGTGCAGGAAGCGCTCGATGACTTCCTTGTCGCGTCGGCCGCCATTAGTCGGCTTGCCGGTATAGCCCGGGCGGTTCGTTGCGAGGTCTGCGGTTTTCCGGCCGACTCCGTTCGGGTTGCGGAACTTATCCCCGCGAACCTCTTCCGGGTGAATGCTCATGCTTCGCAGGAGCCGAGACAGCTCCACGACCTGCGGGCTCTCGGCTGGTAGCTGCTGCCACCCGTTCTGGTAAACGAGGTCGCAGGCAAGGACGATCTCGACCCAGTCCCAGTCAGGTGCCCGGCGCTCCGATGGCGGCATGGCCCAATGGTAAAGAGTTGCGGATGGCAACGTTGCCAATCGCACCATGTCGGCATTGCCAATGCGCGGTCTCGACAGCCGGCCGAGGAGCCGCCGGCGGGGTTGGCTGCCGTCCGGCCCTGCATGGTGACACAATGTGGAAGGGTGGACACTGCACAGTTCGAGAAGGTCAGGACCGGGACGCGGCTTCTTCGCCGCCCTCGACCAGAGCGGCGGCAGCACGCCCAAGGCGCTCGCCGAGTATGGCGTGGAGAAGGACCGCTACACCTCAGACGACCAGATGTTCGACCTGGTACACGCGATGCGGACCCGGGTCATCGCCAACACGGCGTTCGACGGGTCGCGGGTGCTCGCCGCGATCTTGTTCGAGCAGACCATGGAACGGGCCATCGAGGGCGTGCCCACGGCTCAGTACCTGTGGGAAACCAAGAACGTCGTCCCGTTCCTCAAGGTGGACCTGGGCCTGGCCGCCGAGCAGGACGGCGTCCAGCTGATGAAGCCCATCGACACCCTCGATGACCTGCTGGAGCGCGCGAACCGGCACGGGATCTTCGGCACCAAGATGCGGTCGGTCATCAACGACGCGGCCGAGGCGGGCATCGCCGCGATCGTGGACCAGCAGTTCGACTACGCGGCCAGGATCAGTGCCGCTGGCCTGGTCCCGATCCTGGAGCCCGAGGTCAGCATCTCCAGCCCGCACAAGGCCCAGGCCGAGACTGCTGCTGCGCGACGTCATCACCGCGCAGGTCGACGCGCTGGCGTCAGACGCCCGGATCATGCTCAAGCTGACCATCCCGACCGCAGGCCGGCCTGTACGCCGAGCTGGCCGCGCGACCCGCGCGTGCTGCGGGTCGTCGCGCTGTCCGGCGGCTACAGCCGGGACGAGGCGTGCGAGCTGCTGGCGAAGGACAGTTCGCTGATCGCCAGCTTCAGCCGGGCGCTGCTGGAAGGGCTGACCGAGGGCCAGAGCGACGAGGAGTTCACCGCGACGCTTGAGCACTCGGTCGCGGAGATCTACCGGGCGTCGGTCGACAAGAAGCCGGCCTGAACCGGGCCGGCCGCCGCCGTTACCAGCGGGGCTGCTTGCGCTCGTAATCCGGGACGACACTGCGCATGTAGCCGGTGTCGTCCCGGTTGCGCAGCCCGCAGGCCACGTACTGCTCGTGCAGCCGGGCCAGGGCGTCCCGGTCGAGGTCCACGCCGAGGCCCGGGCCGCTCGGCACGCTGAGCGACGCCGCCGCTGAACGTGAACGGCGTGCCCGCCACCACGTCCTCGGCTCTTCCACGGCCAGTGGGTGTCGCAGGCGTAGGTCAGGTTGGGTGTGGCCGCGGCCAGGTGCACCATCGCGGCCAGGCTGATGCCGAGGTGCGAGTTGGAGTGCATCGACAGCCCGAGGCCGAACGTCTCGCAGATCGCCGCGAGGTTGGCCGAGCGGCGCAGGCCGCCCCAGTAGTGGTGGTCGGACAGGATCACCTGGACGGCGTTGGCCCGGACGGCCGGGGCCACGTGGTCGAAGGCCACCACGCACATGTTGGTGGCCAGCGGCATCATCGGCCCGTGCCTGGACACCTCGGCCATGCCCTCGATGCCCGGCGTCGGGTCCTCCAGGTACTCCAGCACCCCGTCCAGCGCCTTGGCCACGTGCAGCGCCGTGGCTGGGGCCCACGCGGCGTTCGGGTCGAGCCGCAGCGGGTGGTCGGGGAAGGCGTCGCGCAGCGCCTTGATCGCCGCGATCTCCTCGTCCGGCGGGAAGACGCCGCCCTTGAGCTTGAGCGCGGTGAACCCGTAGCGCGTCGACCATCCGCTTGGCCTGGGCGACGATCCCTTCCGGGTCGAGCGCCTCGCCCCAGTCGTCGGCGGGCGCGCCCGGGTGCCCGGCCCACTTGTAGAACAGGTAGGCGGAGAACGGCACCGAGTCGCGGACGGCGCCGCCGAGCAGGTCGGCGACCGGTCGGCCCGGCGGCCTTGCCCTGGATGTCCAGGCAGGCCACCTCGAACGGGGAGAACACCCGGTCGGTCGGCCGCGCTGTGCCCGATGAGCCCGGACGCGATCGTGGTGTCCGGCGCCGCGAGTGGCCTGGACGCGGCGGTAGATCTCCTGCGTGTGGTAGACGTCGGCGCCGGTGATGGCCTCGGCGGCGGCGTGCAGCGCGGCCAGGTGCTGCTCGTCGGCGTACGTCTCGCCCAGGCCGGCCAGGCCCGCGTCGGTGGCGACCTCGATGACGGCGCGCAGCGCGAACGGCTCGTGCACCCCGACCGAGTTGAGCAGCGGCGGGTCGGCGAACGCGACCGGCGTAATGGTCACGCCGGTGATGCGGATGCTCCCGGTGGTCATCGCGGTCTCCTTCGGTCGCGGGCGGTTGGTCGACGCCGCAGTACCGTCGTTGTCAACCCGCCGTTGCCGTGACCTTACCGGGCTGCGTGCCGCCGACGGCCGCGAGCCCGGCTTGGAGTATCCGGGCGAGTTCCGCCCGGTGCTCGGCCGTCACCGCCGTCAGCGGCGGGCGGACGCCGCCGGAGGAGTACCCGGCCAGCTCGACCCCGGCCTTGATCAGCGAAACCGCGTACCCGGCCCCCTTCGCCCGCAGCCGGGCCAGCGGGTGGTAGAACGAGCGCTCAAGCGCGGCGAGGGTCGCCTGGTCATCGCGTTCGAGCGCCTCGTAGTAGGCCAGCGCCACCCGCGGCGCGAACGCGAACGCCGCCGAGGAGTACAGCGGCACCCCGATGGCGCGGTAGGCGCGCTGGGTCACCTCGGCTGTCGGCATTCCATTGAAGAAGAGGAACGACGGGTTGTTACCGTCATCCCGCACCGCTCGGACGATCCGGCTCATCAGGTCCAGGTCGCCGGCTCCGTCCTTGAACCCGATGACCGGGGACATCCGGGCAACCGCGACCGCGCTGTCCTCGTTGAACCGCGCGTTGGCCCGGTTGTACACGATCGTCGGCAGGTCGTCGCGGATGGCGCCGCGGACGTAGCTGACCAGGCCGTCACCGCTCGCCTCGGTCAGGTAAGGCGGCAGCAGCAGCACCCCGGCCGCGCCCGCGCCCGCCGCCAGGTCGGCGAACCGCCGGGCCGTGCGCACCGGCCCGCCCGCCCCGGCGAACACCGGCACCCGCCCCGCGGCCGCCGCCACGGCCGCGCTGACCACGTCGGCGTACTCGCCCGGTTCGAGCGCGCTGAACTCGCCGGTCCCGCAGGCGGCGAACACCCCGCCCGCTCCCGCGTCCACGCCCCGCCCGACGTGCGCGGCCAGCTCGTCCAGGTCGACCTCCCCGTCGGCCCGGTACGGGGTGACGGGGAAGAACAGCAGTCCGTTGAACATGCTCCTTATGTTAGATAGCCATTTATGTTAGATAGCCATCGACTCGCGTCTAAGCCGCGGGGCTTCACTTGGCGGCTGGGCAGTTCGACGCCGGAGTTGGCTGCGTGGGGAGTGACCAGGCGGCGAGCACTGGCTGCGGGAAGAACCGCAGCTGGCCGCAGATGACCGGCTCGCCGCCGAACGTTACCTGCCATGGGCCGTTCCCGGTCTTCTTGAAGAAGCCCTCAGAGCCGCCATCCTGGAATTCCACGCTCACGGCCTGCGGATCCGTGCTCGGCCGGCTGGTAGTCGCCCATCGCCCAGTGGGTCTGCGTGGCCTGGTCGTAGGCGTAGTAGACGCTGCCGGGCGCGCTGCCCGCCACGTCCGTGGCGGGGATGTTCTTGGCGGGCCGCGAACGCGTTTAGCAATTCGCTGCGAACGCGTCGTGCTGACGGCCAGGTCCTGTATCCCTCCGGAAGGCGTGGTCGGCGTGGCAGGCGTGGCACTCGACGCGGCGCGGCGCGGAGGTCGGCGGTGCTCGCCGGCTGACGGTGGCGGCTGCCGTGGCTGAGCCGCTCGTGCAGCCGACCGATGCCGATTGCGACCAGCAATCCGAGGACCGCCATTGCGGGAGCGACGTGAACCGCGCGCATTTCTTCCTCCATACGTTGATCCATTGCATCCGGTGAGCTTCTGCCCCGCAGATGATTATCCGGCATGCGCCTGCGGTCACGGGAGGAATTCTTATTCACGGCGGCGCGGAAACCGCACAGCCGGAAACCGCAGTCGGCCAGGTGCGGCCCAAGTGACTGGCCAGTAGCATTCGTTGGGTGGCAGACAGCTTCTACGTGCCGCCGGGCGACGACCGCTGGCAGGCGACTGTCCTGCGGCAGGTCCCGGTCGGTGAGATCCCGGGGCGGCCGGGTGCGCGCCCCGGGACCTGTCACCAGCCCAGCTCTTCCAGCCGCTCGTCGCCGATGCCGAAGTGGTGAGCGACCTCGTGGATAACGGTCTGCCTGACCTGGTCGGCGACCTCCTGCTCGCTGTCGCAGATCGAGCAGATCGTCAGCCGGTAGATGGTGATCACGTCGGGCAGCACCCCGGCGTACCCGGTGGTCCGGTCGGTGAGCGGTATGCCCTCGTACAGTCCGAGCAGACCCGGCGGCCCCGGGTCGTGCTCGACCGTGACGACGACGTTGCTCATCAGCCGCCCGAGCTCCTCGGGCAGCCCGTCCAGCGCCGAGGCCACCATGTCCTCGAACCACTCCGGATCGACGTCGATCACGCGTCCATTGTCGCAGTAGCGCTCCAGTGGGCGTTTACTGTGGGCGGGGCGGCGCGACGATGCGGATGCGGTTCTGGCGCCGCCCGGTGACGCTGGCCCGTTGCCATCGCAACGCCCGCCGGTCCCGGGCATGTCGCGGTTTGCGTCTGCGTTATACGAGACATATCGTGAATTACGGGCTGGTGAAGGGGAGCGACATGGAGGTCTGGCGCACGGTACGGGCGACGAGCTGGTCGACGCGGGCGGTGATCGCCGCCGGAGTGCTAGCGGTGCTGCTGGTGGCGGCGGTGCCGGCGGCGTTCTGGCCGGCCTGATCCTGATGCTGCTGGGGGACGTGCTGGTCGGGCTGGCGCTGTTCGGCGCCTCGGTCATCGCCGCGCTGGCCGCGGTCGTGATCGCGGGGGTGGGCGGCATGCATCACCTGCGCACGGTGCTCACCCGGGCGGGAATGCGCCCGGACTCCCAGCCGGACCCTCATGTGGTGCAGCTCGACCGGAGTGAGTACGACTACCGCTGATCCATACGACTCTGCTAGGCGCTGCGCGGCGCAGGCCGGAACCCGAGCGCCCGCGACACGCCGCGGGCGGTGGCCTGGAGGTGTGCCAGCCGGGGTCCGTACGGCTCGGACAGCGTCAGCACGACCGAGAGGGCCGCGACCACGGCGCCGCCAGGGCCGTGGACCGGGGCGGCGACCGAGCGGAACTCGCCCCGGACCGGCGTGACGGCGTAACCGGAGCGGCGGACGTGCGCCACGGTCTGCCGCAGCTCGTGCTCGGTTACCGGCGGGTGCCAGTCCGGCGGGACCAGCGGGCCGGTCAGCACCTCTTCCCTGACCTCGGGTGGCGCGTAGGCCAGCAGCACCAGGCCGATTGCGGTGGCGTGCAGCTCGTACCGGCTGCCCACCTGGACCCGGTCGGTGGCCGTCACCGGGCTCAGGAAGCGCTCGACGATCACCACCTCGTCCTTTTCCCTGATGGCCAGGTGCACGCCACGGTGGGTCGTCTCGAACAGGTCCTGCATGAACGGCAGGGCGGCCCGCTGCACGCCCACCGAGCGGGGGGTGACCGCCCCGAGCTCCCACAGGCGCAGCCCGATCTGGTACTCGCCGTCGGTGTCGCGTTCGAGCGCGCCCCAGGTCAGCAGCTCGCCGACGATGCGGTGCGTGGTGGTGAGCGGCAGGCCGGACCGGCGGCTGATCTCCGACAGGCTGAGCCCCCCGGGCACCGACCGTGACCGCGTCCAGGATGCGCAGCGCGCGGCCGAGCACCGACCGCCGTTCGCCGGTCATCGCGCCTCTCCTCCCCGTACGTCCCTCTTCCAGTATGCGGAAAGCAGGCTAGTCGGCCCGCCGGCCAGGAGCGACATTTGTCCCGGCCGCGCTTGGCGCGGAGCGGTGACCGCTGATGACCCCCGCGAACTGGAGGTACCGGATATGGCAGTGCGCGAGAAGCTACTCAACCCCACGGGTTCCGACCGGCGGACCGTGGACGACGACCTGGCGCCACGGCCGACCGACCTGCGCGGCCTGACCGTCGGGCTGCTCGGCAACACCAAGCCCAACGCCGAGGTGCTGCTTGGCGAGATCGCCGGCGAGCTCAAGCGGCGGTTCGATGTCGGCGAGTTCCGCGAGTACACCAAGGACTACTTCGGCACGCCGGTCAAGCCGGACCTGTTCAAGCAGGTCGTCGACGAGTGCGACCTGGTGATCACCGCGGTCGGGGACTGCGGCTCGTGCAGCGCGGCGACCGTGGCCGACGGGATCATGTTCGAGCGGGCCGGGGTGCCCGCCGTCAGCATCGTCTCCGACTCGTTCAGGCTGTCGGCGCAGGCCATGGCCCGGGTACAGGGCTTCCCCGGCTTCGAGTTCATCGCGGTGCATCACCCGGTGGCCAGCCTGGACGCCGACGAGCTGCGGGGCCGCGTGCAGGACGTGCTGCCCGACGTGCTGCGGATCGTCGGTGCGGCGGACGTGACGGACGCGGCGGAATAAGGGAAGCGCGAGGAAATGACGATGAGCACAGCGATCGAGGAACAGGAACTGTCGGCGGACGCCACCGAGATCCGCACGGCGATGGAGTACTACGCGCGGAACCAGTGGACCGACGGCTTGCCCGTGGTGCCGGTGACCGAGTCCTACCTGGACGAGTTCCTCGCCCAGACCAGCCGGGACCCCGAAGAGGTCCTGTTCGCGGTGCCGCACCTGAACCGGGAGTGCACGGTCCGGCTGGCCGCCATCAACGCGGCGATGGCCGGCTGCCTGCCCGAGTACTTCCCCGTCGTGGTGGCCGCCTGGGACGCCATCGCCAAGGAGCCGTACCCGAAGCGCGGCATCTGGCAGTCGACCACCGGCACGGCGCCGCTGCTGCTGGTGAACGGGCCGGTCCGGGAGAAGATCGGGCTGAACAGCAAGGGCAACGTGTTCGGCTCCGGCTTCCGCGCCAACGCGACGATCGGCCGCGCGATCCGGCTCACCGCGATCAACGTGTTCGGCCTGCAGCCGCACCAGCTCGACCAGGCGACCCAGGGCACGCTGGCGAAGTACTCGGCCTGCATCGCCGAGAACGAGGAAGAGTCCCCGTGGGCGCCGCTGCACGTGGAGTACGGCTTCGGGCCTTCGGACAGCACGGTGACCGCGCTGGTCGTGCGGTCCTGCATGCACATCGAGGCCCGGCACACCCGGGACCCCGAGCAGCTCGCTCTGGACATCGCCAACACGATCGCCCGGACGGGCGCGCTCATCCACGAGACGAGCAGCGCGCTGGTCGTGCTCGGCCCGGAGCACGCGCAGGTCTTCGGCGGGGCCGGGTGGAGCAAGAACGACGTGCGGCAGGCCATCTTCGACCGCGCGGTTAACTCGCGGGCCGACCTGGTGGCGGTGGGCAAGGAGGCGATCTCCAAGCACACCCGCTGGCGGGTCCCCGCCGATCACCCGGACGCCATTCCCGACCGGGCCAGCCAGGGCAGCGACCCGGAGCAGGTGCCCGCGCTGATCTCGCCGGACGCCATCCTGCTGGCCGTGGCCGGCGCCAACAACGCCGGGGTGTCCACCGTGATCGAGACCTTCGGCGTCCGCGGCGACACGCCGTCGTCCATCGCGGGCGTGGCCGAGCCCGCCTGATTCACCCAGTCCCGGATCGGGCGCGCCGTCTCTCCCGCGGCGCGCCCGATTCGCGTTTTCCTGGTGCGCTTGATGGGCCGAAATCTCCTGCCCGACCGGGAACAAGCCGTCGTGGGCAATGGTTGCACTCACTGCAATGATTCGGAGAGTGCAAGTTTTGCCTGAGATGTCTGGTTTGGTAGGTGCATCGTGACCGTCGCCGAGACGCCGCCCGTGACGGAGTCGCCTCCTTCGCTGCGCGAGCGCAAGAAGCAGGCCACCCACCGGCTGCTGCGCCGGGCCGCGCTTGAGCTGGTCGGCGAGCGGGGCCTGGCCAACGTCACCGTGGAGGACATCGCCGAGGCGGCCGACGTGTCGCCCCGCACGTTCTTCAACTACTTCCCGTCCAAAGAGGCGGTGCTGTTCGGCGGCGTCGCCGACCGCGCGGCCCAGCTCCGCGAGCGCGTCGCGACCTGGGCGCCTGGCCAGCCGGCCCGTGAGGCGCTGCGTGCGGCGCTGGCCGCGGACGCGCGAGTCGTTGACCGAGGAGCTGCGCGACCTGGGCGGCGACCCGGCGGACTGGCTGCACCGGATGAAGGTGGCGCGCACCGACCCGCACGTCCGCGCGGCTCACGCCGGGCAGATGTCGATGATCGAGCGGGCCGTCGCCGAGGGGCTGGCCACGCGCCTGGGCGCCGACCAGGAGACCGACCCCTACCCGGGGGTGCTGGCCGCCGCGGCGGTGAGCGTGTTGCGCGCCTGCCTGGTGTTCTGGGCGGCCTCCGGCGGCCCCGCGCCGCTGGGCCAGCTCATCGACCAGGCGTTCGGCGCGCTCGCCGACGGCCTGCCGGACAATCCGGGCGACTTGCGGGCCGGGACGGTTTGGCGCCCGGTTTCCGCGTACATGACCGAAGTGACCGAGAAGACGGGAAGGTAAGGCACTAATGGCCTCAGCTACACCAGCCTCCGCCGAGGGCCCGATCGCCGCCGCGGCGGATCCTCCGGCGGCGCCCTGCCAGGGCTGGGTCGCCGCCAGATCCTGCTGATCATCGGCGCGCTGATGTGCGGCATGCTGCTCGCCGCGCTTGACCAGACGATCGTCTCCACCGCGCTGCCGACGATCGTCGGCGACCTGCAGGGCGGCTCGCACATCGCCTGGGTCGTTACCGCGTACCTGCTGGCCACCACGGTGTCCACCCCGCTGTGGGGCAAGCTCGGCGACCAGTACGGCCGGAAGGTCTTCTTCCAGGCGTCGATCGTCATCTTCCTCGTCGGCTCGGTGCTGTCCGGCCTCAGCTCCTCGATGTTCGAGCTGATCGCGTTCCGCGCGGTGCAGGGCCTCGGCTCGGGTGGCCTGATGGTCGGCGCGCAGGCGATCGTCGGCGACATCGTCTCGCCCCGTGAGCGTGGCAAGTACCAGGGCCTGTTCGGTGCCGTCTTCGGGCTCGCCAGCGTGATCGGGCCGCTGCTCGGCGGGGTCTTCGTGGACAACCTGAGCTGGCGCTGGATCTTCTACATCAACGTCCCGATCGGCGCGATCGCCCTCGTCGTGGTGGCGCTGCAGGTCCCGGGCACGCTGCGCCGGGTGCACCACAAGATCGACTACCTCGGCACGCTCCTGCTGTCGGCCGCGGCCACCTCGCTGATCCTGCTGACCAGCCTGGGCGGCACGACCTACGCCTGGTCGTCGCTGCCGATCTACATCCTCGGCATCGCCGGCGTGGTGCTGATCATCGCGTTCGTCTTCGCTGAGCGCCGGGCGGCCGAGCCGATCTTGCCGCTGCACCTGTTCAAGACCCGGGTCTTCTCGTCCACCTCCGTCGTCGGCTTCATCGTCGGCTTCGCCATGTTCGGCGCGATCACCTACCTGCCGGCGTTCTTCCAGGTGGTCCGGGGCATCTCGCCGACCATCTCCGGGGTGTACCTGCTGCCGCTGATGGTCGGGCCTGCTGATCGTCTCCATCGGCTCCGGCCAGTTCGTCGCGCGCACCGGGAAGTACCGGGTCTTCCCGATCGCGGGCACCGGGCTGATCGTCGTCGGCCTGTACCTGCTGCACCTGATGAGCCCGTCGACGTCGACCCTCTACGACGCGCTCGCCATGCTGGTACTGGGCATGGGCCTCGGCGGCGTCATGCAGATGCTGGTGATCATCGTGCAGAACGGCGTGCCGCACAGCGAGCTGGGCGTCGCGACCTCGGGGGCCACGTTCTTCCGGTCGATCGGCGGCTCGTTCGGCACCGCGATCTTCGGCGCGATCTTCTCCAACGTGCTGGTCAGCAACCTGGCTAACCACCTGCACGGCGTGAGCCTGCCGGCCGGCTTCACCTCCTCCGACGTGACCCCGGCCACGCTCGCCACCTGGCGGCCGCGGTGCGCTCGGGCTTCGTGGCCGGCTACGCCAGTCGATCCAGACCGTGTTCCTGGTCGCGGTGCCGATCGCCGTGCTGGCCTTCCTGGCCTCCTGGCTGATCCCGCAGGTGGAGCTGAAGCAGTGGGCGGCGGCGGCCCACCACGGCCGCGCCGGCGGCGCGCGAGCCCGAGGCGCCGAGGCCGCGGAGCCGCGGCCTCGGCTCGACGGCCGCGCAGCCGCAGGAAGGCGGCGCGATGGCGTCGCCGTCGGAGTCGCTCGACCCGCAAGAAACTGGCCGGGCCGATCGCCGCTGAGTCCAGCGAGTAGCACGCGCCCGTTCATCCTCAGAGAGAGAAGAACGGGCGCGTGCTGTCACGTCTCAGGTCGGCTGGGGCGCTCCGGCGGGGCGGCCCGGCCGTGCCCCGCCCCCTAACAAGTCGTGCCGTCCAGGTGGGCACTGCCTCGGCTGGGCGCCGCCTGACCGCAACGCCACGATCCGGCTCGTTGGCGCCATCGGCTGCCTCAATCGCAGCCTTTGGCGCCAACGACCCGCGCGGATCGGGGCCTTTCGCGCCGACGACCCGCATCGGGCCTAGGCCCAACGACGCCGCCAGGCGGCCGCGGCACCGCCGCGGCGACGGCCTGCCCGCGCGACTGCGCGAGCGGCGGGGCGCCGGCGCGCGGCGGCCTGCTCGGTTGCCTCCGGGGCGAAGCCGGCCGCCAGCGCGGTCAGCGCCGCGTCCAGGTAGGTGGTCAGGTCGTCGTCCGCGCGGGCGGACCAGCGATCGTAGGCGGCGCGGCAGGCCGCAGCACGGCGCGGCCGATGGCCAGCGGTAGTGGCCGGCCGGGGCCGCCGCAGCCGCCGCCCGGCGAACTCGCTGATCGCCCGTTCCCAGGCCTCGTAGTGCTCGGCGGCGCTGAACGACAGCGCGGGCTCGGTGGCGATCAGGTGCATCCGCAGCCGCATCTCGGGCACGTCGGCGGCGTGGTAGTGGTTGGCCGCGACGACCGCGCCGCGGATCGCGTCCATCATCGGCACGCCGCCCGGCACCTCGGCCAGCGCGGTCCTGATCGTCTCTACCTCGGTCTCGAACTCGGCAAACAGCACGCTGGCCTTGGTGGTGAAGTACCGGAAGAACGTGCGCTCGCTGACGCCCGCCTCGGCCGCGATGTGCTCGATCGTGGTCGGCTCGAAGCCGCGCTCATCGAACAGCCGCAGCGCGATCATCGCCAGCTCGCGGCGGCTGGTAGACGGCGGCCGCCCGCGCCGCGCGGCGGGCTGTGCCGGCCGGCGCGCCCTCGGCGGGGCCTTGCCCGGTCACCTCACCACCTCGCGTTCGTCGGACGCTGGCCGGGCCGATGCGGCCCGGCAGCCTTATGTCATCTGCTGACATTAACATCCCGGGCGCCCAGTGCCGGCGAGGGAGCGCGATCGGCGACCTGACCTTGGACGAAGGCGAGCCGGCCGACGGAAATGTGACCTGCGTCACGGTTGTATTGCTTATGTCAGTGCCTGTCATTAACATCCATTTTATTATCATCGCTGACGTAAAAGCCCGAGCCGTGTCGCGCGGTGATCCTCCGGGGGTACGACCTCCACTGCCCCGGGGGAGGGGAGACGTCCCGGGCGAATGCCTCAAACAACGACGTGAGGGGAGAACGAGGTCATGGGAAAGCTTGAAGGCAAGGTCGCCTTCATCACCGGCGCGGCCCGCGGCCAGGGCCGCAGCCACGCGGTCCGGCTGGCCCAGGAGGGCGCCGACATCATCGCCGTGGACCTGTGCGAGGACGTCCCGGGCATCCCGTACCCGGGCGCCACCGAGGCCGACCTGGCCGAGACGGTCAAGCAGGTCGAGGCCCTGGACCGGCGGATCGTGGCCGCCAGGGCCGACGTCGCGACTACGCCGGGCTCAAGGCGCGCGCTCGACGAGGGGGTCGCCCAGCTCGGCAGGCTGGACATCGTCAGCGCCAATGCCGGCATCGGCTCGTCACCGCATCAGGCGTGGGAGATCGACGACGCAACCTGGCGGACGATGATCGACGTCAACCTGACCGGCGTGTGGCACACCGCCAAGGCGGCGATCCCGCACCTGATCGCGGGCGGCCGGCGGCGGCTCGATCATCCTGACCAGCTCCGCGGCCGGACTGCAGGCGTACGAGAACGTCGCGCACTACGTGGCGGCCAAGCACGGCGTGGTCGGCCTGATGCGCACGCTCGCGCTGGAACTCGCGCCGCACATCATCCGGGTCAACAGCGTCCACCCGACCCAGGTGGACACCCCGATGATCCAGAACGAGCCGACCTACCGGCTGTTCCGCCCGGACCTCGAGCACCCGACCGAGGAAGACTTCGCCCCGGCCTCGCAGGCGATGAACGCGCTGCCGATCCCCTGGGTCGAGCCGGTGGACATCAGCAACGCGGTGCTCTTCCTCGCCTCCGACGACGGCCGCTACATCACCGGCGTGACGCTGCCGGTCGACGCCGGCGCGGTCATCAAGTAGCCTGCCGGCCCGCGGCAGCAATCACCAGTCAGGTAAGCAGCAAGGGAGCTGACATGGCAGGACGGTAGAGGGCAAGGTCGCCTTCATCACCGGCGCCGCGCGCAGCCAGGGCCGCAGCCACGCGATCCGGCTCGCCGCAGGAGGGCGCCGACATCATCGCGGTCGACCTGGCCGGGCCGGTCGGAGTCGGTCACCGCCTACCCGGGCGCCACCGAGGAGGACCTGGCCGAGACGGTCAGGCAGGTCGAGGCGCTGGACCGGCGGATCGTCGCGCACAAGGCCGACGTCCGCGACCCGCAGGCGCTGCAGGCCGCGCTGGACGACGGCGTCGCCCAGCTCGGCAAGCTCGACATCGTCTGCGCCAACGCCGGCATCTACCAGATCCACCCGGCGCTCGAGCTGGACGACGACAGCCTGGCAGGAGACGATCGACATCAACCTGACCGGCGTGTGGAACACGGTCAAGGTCGCGCTGCCGCACCTGGTGGCCAACGGCGGCGGGTCGGTCATCCTCACCAGCTCGACCGCCGGGCTCAAGGGCCTGGCCAACTCGGTGCACTACAACGCGGCCAAGCACGGCGTGGTCGGCATCATGCGCACCGATCGGCAACGAGTTCGGCGCAGCAGAACATCCGGGTCAACACGCGTCCACCCGACCGCGGTGAACACCACCATGATCCAGAACAAGGACGTGTGGGGCCTGTTCGACCCGGCCAACCCGAACCCGACCAGGGAGTCCGCGGCCGAGCGCGTTCAAGACGATCAACGCGCTGCCGATCCCGTGGGTGGAGCCGGTCGACATCAGCAACGCGATCCTGTTCCTCGCCTCCGACGAGGCCCGGTACATCACCGGCGTGACGCTGCCCGTCGACGCCGGCGTCGATGATCAAGTAATCGAGGGAGAACGAACGATCATGGCAGGACGAGTAGCAGGCAAGGTCGCCTTCGTCACCGGCGCCGGCCGCGGCCAGGGCCGCAGCCACGCGATCCGGCTGGCCGAGGAGGGCGCCGACATCATCGCGGTCGACATCTGCGCGGACTACGACAGCCTCAGCTACGGCATGTCGACCGAGGAGGACCTGGCCGAGACGGTCAAGGCCGTCGAGGCGCTGGACCGGCGGATCGTCGCCGGCAAGGCCGACGTCCGCGACGCGGGCGCGCTGAAGGCGGTCGCTGGACGACGGCGTCGCCGAGCTGGGCAAGCTCGACATCGTGGTGGCCAACGCGGGCATCTGCACGATCCAGACCTGGGACGAGGTCACCCCGGCAGATCTGGCAGGACACGCTCGACACCAACCTGACCGGGGTGTGGAACACGATGGTGGCGGCGCGCGCCGCACCTGATCGCCAACGGCGGCGGGTCGATCATCTGCACCAGCTCCACCGCCGGCATCAAGGGCCTGCCCTTCCTGGCCCCGTACGTGGCGGCCAAGCACGGCGTGGTCGGCATCGCCAAGACGCTGGCCAACGAGCTGGCCCGGCACAAGATCCGGGTCAACACGGTCCACCCGACCGGGGTGAACACCCCGATGGGCGACGGCCTCGGCGGCCTCAACCCGCTGATCGAGCGGGACCCGAACCTCGGCCCGATCTTCATGAACACGCTGCCGGTCGAGATGCGTCGAGCCGCGCGACATCAGCAACGCCGTGCTGTTCCTGGCCTCGGACGAGGCCCAGTACGTGACCGGCCTGGAGTTCACCGTCGACGCCGGGAACACCATTCGATGAGCGAGAGCCGTGACGGCCGCGAGCCGCTGACCGCGTCCGGGACCGGATCGCGGCCCGCGTCGTCGGCCGCGAGCGCGAGCTGGACCTGGTGCTCGCGGCCGTCGCGGCCGGGCCGCGACATCCTGCTGGAGGGACCGCCCGGCACCAGCAAGTCCACGCTGCTGCGGGCGATCACCGCCGAGTGGGGCATCCCGCTGGTGTTCGTCGAGGGCAACGCCGACCTGACCCCGGCCAAGCTGGTCGGCCACCACAACCCGGCCCGGGTGCTGCGCGAGGACTACAGCCCGGACAACTTCGTCGACGGCCCGCTGGTCGAGGCGATGCGCGACGGCGGCTTCCTCTACATCGAGGAGTTCAACCGGGCCCCGGAGGACACCCTGAACACGCTGCTCACCGCGATGGCCGAGCGGCGCATCGCGGTGCCGCGGGTCGGCGAGGTCATCGCCGGGGACACCTTCCGGGTCATCGCGTCGATGAACCCCTACGACAACATCGGCACCACCCGGCTGTCCACGTCGGTGCACGACCGGCTGTGCCGCCTGGCCGTCACCTACCAGGACGCGGCGGCCGAGCGCGGCATCGTCGCGCTGCGCGCGCCCCGGGTTGAGCTGACACAGCCCGACCTCAAGCCCGCCGCCTACGAGCGCCTGGTCGCCGACGCGGTGGCCGTCACCCGCGCCACCCGCGAGCACGAGGACATCAGGCAGGGGTCGTCGGTGCGCGGCGCCATCGACCTGACCCTGGTCGCCGGGCAGCTCTTCCAACTGGGCGCGGAACGGGGCGTGCCTCCGCAGTTCGCCCGTGATACCGCTGCGACGGGGAGCTCCGCCGGCGCGGCGACCGGGCCGGGCACCGACGACGAGCGCCTACCGGGAGACCGTCTACGACGCGATGGTGGTCGCGCTGTCCGGCCGGATCTTCCTCGACGAGACGGTCGAGGCCACGCCCGAGCAGGTGCTGCGGCAGATCTGGGAGGACCACTTCATCCTCGAGCCCGCCGCGGCCGCGCCCGGTTGAAGAGCGGTGGACGCCGACTCCCCGCTGCGGCGCCCGGCCGAGCCCGGCCGGCGGCGCGACCCCGTCACGGCCCGCTGCGGCCGCTGCGGCGCAAGCCGAAGACGCTGACCGAGGAACCCGGCCCTGCACGACGTCCGCCGCCGGGGGCGCCGGAGGCGGGCGGCTGCTGACCGGGGGACCACGCGCCCGTTCCTGCCCGACCGCTCACGGCGACCGGGAGCGGCGGCCCGGCGACCACCGACGAGCAAGGCGACGCTGACGTCTGCCTTTGCCGACGGCGAGGCCGCGCCGCCGACCCGGAGGCGCTGCGCCGGGCGCGGGAGATCGCGGCCCGGCTGGCGATGCCGCGGCCGCGCCGGGACACCACCGCCCGGCGCGGCGCGGGGCGAGGTGGCCAGCGTCCCGTACCGGGGCGGCTCGGACGACATCGACCTGGACCGCACGCTGGAGCAGCTCACCGAGCACCCGGTGCCCGAGGACGAGGACATCGTCGTGCGCGAGCGGGTCACCACCACCCGCTAGCGTGGTGCTGCTGGTCGACCTGTCCGGCTCGATGCGCGGCGAGCGGGTGCGCACCGCGGCCGCCACCGTCGGCGCGCTCGCGGCCGAGCTGGCCCGGGACAACCTCGCCGTGGTCGCGTTCTGGTCCGACGCGGCGGTGCTGTCCCGCCTCGGGCAGCACGTGCCGCCGGAACGGCTGGTGGAGACGATGCTGCGGATCCCGGCCCGCGGGCTCACCAACGTGGCGTTCCCGCTGCAGGTGGCGCGGCGCGAGCTGGCCCGGGTGCCGGCCAGGGACGCGCGGGTGCTGCTGCTGTCGGACTGCGTGCACAACGCCGGGCCCGACCCGCGGCCGTTCGCGGCCCGGCTGCCCCGGCTGGACGTCCTGCTCGACACCACCGGGGAGCAGGACCCGGAGCTGGCCCGCGACCTGGCCCGGCTCGGCCGCGGGCGGCTCCGGCAGGTCACCACGTACCGGGACGTGGCCCCGGCCCTGGTTGACTTCTTCGCTAGCGAACAGAAAAGGGGCTATCCGGATGAACATGGCACCCATGGCGCTTCGGCGCTGGTGATGGCACATTCATGTGGTCGGAAGACATCGAAGAGGGCAGTGAGACGATATGGCTAACAAGTGGTTCGAGACGGTGGCGGTCGCGCAGCGGCGGGCCAAGCGGCGGCTGCCCGCGTCCGTGTACGGCGCGCTGGTCGCCGGGGCTGAGGCCGGGATGACGGTCCGGGACAACGTCGCCGCGTTCCGCGAGCTCGGCTTCGCGCCGCACGTCGCCGGGCTGCCCGCGGCCCGGGAGATGGCCACCACCGTCATGGGCCAGGACATCTCGCTGCCGGTGCTCATCTCGCCGACCGGCGTGCAGGCGGTGCACCCGGACGGCGAGGTCGCCGTGGCCCGGGCCGCCGCCGCGCGGGGGACCGCGATGGGGCTGTCGTCGTTCGCCTCCAAGCCGGTCGAAGAGGTCGCCGCGGCCAACCCGAAGACGTTCTTCCAGATGTACTGGGTCGGTAGCCGCGACGACATGGCCGCCAGGATGACGCGGGCGAAGGCGGCCGGCGCGGTCGGCATCATCGTCACGCTGGACTGGTCGTTCTCCTTCGGCCGCGACTGGGGCTCGCCCCGCATCCCGGAGAAGATGACCCTCGAGGAGATGCTCGCGCCAGGTGCCCGCCGACGATCACCCGGCCCGCGCTACCTGTACCAGTGGCTGCGCACCGGCGAGATCCCCGACCTCACCGTGCCGAACCTGCCGGTCGGCGGGGCGGCGGCGCCGACCTTCTTCGGCGCCTACGGGCAGTGGATGGCGACCGACGCCGCCGTCCTGGGAGGACGTCGCCTGGCTGCGGGCGCAGTGGGACGGGCCGTTCATGCTCAAGGGCGTCACCCGGGTCGACGACGCCAAGCGGGCCGTGGACGCCGGGGTCTACGGCGATCTCGGTGTCCAACCACGGCGGCAACAACCTGGACGGGACGCCGGCCACGATCCGGCTGCTGCCCGACATCGCCGCGGCGGTCGGCGACCAGGTCGAGGTGCTGCTCGACGGCGGCGTGCGGCGCGGCGGCGACGTGGTCAAGGCGCTCGCGCTCGGCGCCAAGGCGGTCATGATCGGGCGCGCCTACCTGTGGGGCCTCGGCGCCAACGGGCAGGCCGGCGTGGAGAACGTGCTCGACCTGATGCGCTCCGGGCATCGACGCCTGCCTGCTCGGCCTCGGCCACGGCTCGATCGCCGAGCTGTCACCCGACGACCTGGTGATACCGCCCGGCTTCACCCGCCGCCTGGGCGGCTAGCTGTCGGCTAGCCGGCGGGGGCGAAGCCCGTATGCGTCCCGGGACCCTCGCGATAGGGCCGCGGCGGATAGCGGCGGGCGAGGGGCTCTGGGTCGGCCGACCGGGAGCTAGAGACCGGCCTGGTCGACGGCGCTCTGCAGCGACTCGATGTAGCCGTTGCTGGTGTAGGTCGCGCCGCTGACCGCCTGGATGCCGGCGCCCTGGGCGGCGGTGACCTCGCTGTTGAGCTGGGGGAGCGCGCCCTGGCCGATCTCGTCGCCCTGGCCGAGCGTGCTGCCGCTGGCGCTGGTGATCTTGGTGCCGGCCACGGTGATCGTCACCTGCACCGGTCCGTACTGCGTTTGCTCCTGCGGGCCGGTGATGGTGCGCGCGGCCGGGGTCGGCTTGGCCGAGGTCGGCGGTGCCGACCCGGCCAGCGCCTTGACCGGCGTGGTGACCGGGCGGGTGGACGCCGGCGCGGTACCGCTGCCGCCCGCCTGCGGCGCCCGGGTGGTCGGCCTGGCGACCGGCGTCTTGGGCGGCGCCGGCGCCGGCGATCGAGGCGCGGCCTTTCCGGCGGTGCCGGACGCGCCGCCCGTGGGGGCCGCCGAGGCGCTGCCGTCCGGCGCGGGCCGACCGGCGGGGCGCCTGCCGACTGATTGGCGGGCGCGGCCTGCGTGCTGGCGGCGGCGACCCCGGGCACGTGCGTCTTGAAGGAGAAGAGCGCGGCGAGCCCGGCGACGGTACCGCCGAGGGTCAAGACGGCGCGGCGCAAGGCAGCCTCCCGTGGGTGAGCCGGTCGGAACGGGTCAGAAGTCGAACGTTTCGTGGTGGATGCGCCGCCGCGGGATGCCCGCCGCGACCAGCGACGTGACCGCGGCCTGCGTCATGCCGGACGGCCCGCACACGTACGCCTCGTAGCGGTGCAGCCCGGGGACGGTCCGCTGCAGGTGCATCTCGTCGAGCGGGTCGTAGCCGAGCTCCGTGCGCGAGCCGATCAGGTAGTGCAGCGCGGCCTGCCGGTCGCTGGCGATCGCGTTCAGTTCCCGGCTGAACACCACGTCGCGGGGGTGACTGGCCCGGTAGATCAGCGTGATGCCGCCGGACATCCGCTTGGGCAGCGCGGCGAACATGGCCCGGATCGGCGTGATGCCCACGCCGCCGGCGACGAACAGCACCCGCCGCCCGGTCAGCGACGGCGTGAACGCGCCGTACGGGCCCTCGGCGATGATCCGGGTGCCCGGCTGGAGGCGGGCCAGCGAGCCGCTGTGGTCGCCGCGGGACTTGACGGTGATCCGGATCAGGTTGGGCTGCGGCATGGCCGACAGCGAGTAGGGGTGGGACTGCCACCACAGCTCGCGGGTGAGGAACCGCCAACGGAAGAACTGCCCCGGCTCGGCCCGCAGCCGGTCGAAGTCGCGGCCGGCGATGAACACCGAGACGATGCCGGGGGCCTCCGGCCGGACCGACTGCACCGTGAACTGGTGCCGCGCGGCGCTGCGCAGCGGGGTGAGCACCCGGTACCACAGCAGCAGCCCGCCGACCAGCGCGTACAGCGCCGACCAGGCGACCCGGGCCGGGAAGCTCTCGGCGAACGAGCCGCCGCCGGCGAACTGGTGGCTGAACGCGAGCGCGATCGCCAGGTAGGTGTACAGGTGCGCGTAGTACCAGGTCTCGTAGGCGATGCGGCGGCGCGCCGCGCGCACGGAGAACGCGGCGATGCCGAGCAGCAGCAGCCAGGCCACCGCCGCCATCAGCACGTCGGGGAACGTGGTCAGCAGCGTGGCCGTCTCGCTGACCACGTTCTGGTGCGCGGTCAGCGCGTAGCCGGTGACGATGAAGGCCACGTGCCCGGTCACCGTGACGATGAGGTAGCGGCCGCCGGTGGCGTGCCAGCGGGCCAGCCGGTCGGTGCCCATGCTGCGCTCCAGGGGCGGCAGCCGGGCCATCAGCGCGACCAGGACGACGAAGCCGTACCCGGCGAGGAGGCCGAGTACCTCCCCGACGTCGGTCACCGCGGCGCCCGGGCTGTGCTGGAACATCGTGCTGCGCCACCACAGGAACACCACGCCGACCAGGCCGAGCCCGATGACGGCGAGCACCGCGATGGGCGCGACCACGCGAGCCCGCCCGGTACCCGGCGCCATCGGCCGGGCTGCCCGGCTGGCGCCGGGCGGCCGGACGGCGCGGGACGACGGCGCGACGGCCTCCCAGGGCGGCAGTTGCCCGGTGGCCAGCGGGCCCGTGCCCTGGGCCGGGCGCCGGACGCCCGCCTGCGGCGGTGGCGTGAACGCTCCCCGGTGACCAGCGGCCGGTGCCGGCGGCCGCCGGCAGCGCCCGCTGGGCGGTGGAGCGTACCCGCCAGGACGTCGTCCAGCGGTGCTCCATCGGCCCGTCGGCCCATTCCGGCGGCGGCATGGGAGCCGCGCCCGGCCCGGGCCGCGGTGCCCGCACGGGCTGGGCACCGCCCGCGGCATACGGGCCGGACGGGTGCCGCTCGTCTGGGTAGGGGCCGTCCCTGGTATCAGGGAAACGTCCGGGGTAAGCCATGGCGCTCCTCAGGCCTGGGACCACGTAAAACCGGCAGAACATCATTATCTGGGTACGTATTTGACCTGGCGGGCGGTTTCGCGGCTCTTAAGCAGGCCGCAAGAGTTTTCTGAAGCGACGCAGAGGAGACGCAGCGCGGCGTTACCGAGCGATGACGCTTTCCCTCGTTAAGCGGGCTGGCCGGCCGTCGCGCCGCCGGCGGCCCGCGGCTGGCTTACTATCCATGACGGGACGGGGCCGGTCGGTGGTACCAGTCAGAGGCGAGCGGCGGGAGGGTGAGATGGCGGACATGCCCGCGGCGGTGCGGGCGTTCGCGGTGCGACCGCGGGTTCATCGGGCTGCGCCCGCCGGGTCGCGGGGTGGAGTTCCAGGTGGCGGAGTAGTCGCCGACGACGGGCGCGGCGCCGACCAGGCCGCGCTCGGCGCTCTGCTGCGGCGGTCCGCACCAAGTGCCGCCGCCGGCCGCGCCGCCGGTCGCGGCCGACGGCGAGACGGCCGCCCGCCTTGCTGCCCGGCCGCATCGCCGACCGGTTCGCCGAACTGGCCGCCTTCGCCACCGGACTGCCCGCCGCGCCGTCCGCCGAGCGGCTGACCGCCGTGCTCGCGCCCCGACCAGCAGGGCGGTTAGTGCACCTGGACGTGCGGGCGTCGAACCTGCGCTGCGGTGGCGGTGCCGTTCGCGCCCTGCTCGACTGGTCGAACGCCCTGATCGGCGACCCGTTGCTGGAGATCGGCCGGCTGGCCGAGTACGCCCTGGTGCCGGAGAACGGGCTCGACTTCGACGCCATCGCGAACGGCTACGGGATACCGGTCCCGGCTGACTCGGCCGCGTTCTGGGTCTACCGGCTGGACACCGCGGTCATGCTCGCCCTGGTGTTCCACTCCGAGGCGCCCGACGCCGCGCTCGCGGCGCGCTGGGTCGACCGGCTGCGCGAGGTGCACCAGCGGCTCAGCCGCGCACTCGACCGGTAATGACATATGAGCGTTGCTGGGCCGATTCAGGAGGGAGTCTCGACGGGAAGCCCGAGTGCATGGGCGGAGTCGCACAGGCGCTTGTCGTAACAGACGAACGCCGTGAGTTCACTGCGCAGTTCGTGAGCGGTCGCTAGGTGGATGGCATCCAAACTGCGGAGCATCCGGTCCCCGATGACCTCGGCGGTCGGCGCGACGTCGTCCACACTGATGAGGGCGACAGAAGCCAGCACCACGTTAGCCCGGCTCATCCGCTGCGGCGCCGTCCTGGCCACGCTGCGCAACATCTCAATCCGTAGCAGCCGGGAAGAGACCCGAGGCACCCCGGCGCGCTCCGCCAGCCACAGTTCCAGTCCCGACGTCTCGGCCTCGGGCATGACGAGCTTGAGCGCTGCCGAGGTATCGACGTAGATCATCAGTAGCGCTCGTCGTCGCGCATGTCGGCTAGTGCCGCGCTGAGAGAGACGTGCCCCTCGGGAGTGTCGCGCGGTGGCGTGGGCGGGATCGGACCAGGATTGGCCGCCGGCACCGCCCTGCCCTGCTCGATCAGTCGATCGAGCAGGGGCGCCCCGGTCGTCGGGGTCGCGGGCAGGAGGCGTGCGACCGGGCGGCCGTACTCGCTGATCTCAAGCGACTCGCCTGCCTTGATCCGGTCAAGCACCTTGGCGGTCTGCCGGTTCAACTCGCTCACGGATACCGAGTCCATACGTCAATGGTACTACAAAGTACTAATTCCTGATGGTCATCGAAGCGTGGCTGGATTGCCTACGAGTTGGCGCGGTCGCGGATGTGGGCGGGGAGGGGGACTTCGTCGCCGAGGCGCGGGTCGGGCTGCGGCTCGCCGAAGGTGACGGAGATGGGCAGGACGCCGGCCCACACGTCAAGGTCGTAGTCGGCGGGCTCGTCCGGCCGGCATGCCCGGCGCGGACCTTGACCGAGGCCTCGGTGAGCGGGAGCGAGATCACGGCGGTGGCCGCCATTTCCTTGGCCGTTGGCTGCCTGGCCGCCGCCCAGCGGCCGGGAATGAGGTGATCGGTGATGAGGCGCAGCGCCTGCCAGCGCTCGTCCTCGCCGGAGACGATCGTCGCGGTGCCGAAGATGACCGCGCTGCGGTAGTTGACCGAGTGGCTGAACACCGACCGGGCGGCGACGAGGCCGTCGGTGTGGGTGACCGTGACGCAGACCCGGTGGCCGTCCGCCGCCAGGAACGCGCCGTTGGCGGACGAGCCGTGCAGGTACAGCGTGTCACCGTCGCGACCGTAGGCGGTGGGCAGCACCACCGGGTCCCCGTCGGCCACGACGCCGAGGTGGCAGATCAGGCCAGCGTCGAGCACCTCGTACAGCGCGGCCCGGTCGGACTGGGCGCGGTCGCGGTGCCTGCGCAGGGTGGTGCGGGGCGTGCTGGACAGTGGCGTGTGGACGAAGGCGTGGTCTCAGTGCTCATGGTCCAGTAGCGTAGGCGACAAGTGGACTGGCACAAATAGCCAATCTTGGAGAAGTTTGGATGACCACTTTGCCGTCCGGCCTGCCGGTCATGGTGGACCGCGCCTGCGGCGCCGCCGCTGGCCGTCCAGGTGGCGGCGCAGCTCCAGGCGGCCGTCACCGGGGGAGTGCTGCACGCGGGCGACCGGCTGCCGTCCAGCCGCGACCTGGCGGCGACGCTCGGCGTGAGCCGGACCGTGGTCACCAACGCCTACGCCCGCCTGTTCGCCGAGGGCTGGCTCGAAGGCCGCCACGGCTCCGGCACCTACGTCGCCGATGTCACCCCGGCCACGCCCCGACTCCCGACCGCGAGTTCCACGCTCATCCGAAAGCGGGGGGGACGGGGCCAGGGAGCTATGGGGGGCGGGGAGCCCCCCATGCGGGCGACTGTCCCCCCGAGAGGTAGCCGATTTGCAGCCGGGCATCGCCTGGGCGGAGGGGATCGACCCGGCCGCCTGGCGGCGCGCGTGGCGGCAGGCGGGCGCGCACCTGCCGTCGCGGTTGCCCGACCCGTACGGCCTGCCCGAGTTGCGCGAAGAGATCGCGGCTTACCTGCGCCGGTCGCGGGGCCTGGTGGTCACGTCGGCGAACGTGCTGGTCACGCAGGGGGTATCGAGCGGGCTCTCGCTGCTGGCCGACGCGCTGCTCAAGCCGGGTGACCGGGCGGGAGTGGAGGAGCCCGGGTACCCCACGGCCCGGGAGGTGCTGCGCCGGGCCGGGGCGGAGGTCGTGCCCTGCCGGGTGGACGCGCACGGAATCGTCCCGGAGGAGCTTCCCGGCGACCTGCGGCTGCTGTACACCTCGCCCGCCCACCAGTATCCGCTGGGCGGCCGGCTGCCGGTGAGCAGGCGCCAGGCCCTGGTCGCCTGGGCCCGGGCCACCGGGGCGCTGATCGTCGAGGACGACTACGACAGCGAGTTCCGCTACGACGTCGGGCCGCTGCCCGCGCTGCACAGCATGGATCCCGGCGTCATCGTCTACCTGGGCACCGCGTCGAAGGTCCTGGCCACCGCGTTCGGCGCGGGCTGGCTGGTCGCGCCGTCCGGGGTGGTGGACGCGCTGGCGACCTTGCGCCCCCGGCTCGGCGTCCGCATCCCCGAGCCGGTGCAGCACGCGGTGCTCGCCCTGCTCCGCTCGGGCGACCTGGAGCGGCACGTGCGCAAGATGCGGCTGGAGTACGCCCGCCGCCGTGCCGCCCTAGTCGACGGCCTCGGCCACCCGGCCGCGGGGCCGGCGGCAGCTGCGCGTCCCGGTCGTGCCCCGGCGCGCGGGGGACCGCCGCCGCGGTCCCGTTCCGGCTGCTCGGCGACACCGCCGGCATGCACATCGTGCTGGAACTGCCCGCTGGGTACCCCGCCGCCCGCCTGGTCGAGGCGGCCGCCGCGCGTGGCGTCACCGTCTACCCGCTCGACCGATACTTCGCGGGCCCGCCCACGATGAGCGGGCTCATCCTCGGCTACGGCACTGCCACGTTGCCCCAGGTCCGCCGGGCCGCCGCCGCACTGGCCCCCTTGCTCACCCGCCTCCCGGCTTAACCTCTGCCTCCCGGCCTCGATCGTCAGACCTCGATACGGGCGCCCATGATGACCGTGCGGTCGCGGGGCAGCCGGAAGTGCTCGGCGGCGTCGGCGGTCAGCCGGGTGGTGGCGACGAACAGCCGCTTGCGCCACCGGCTCATGCCGGGCGCGTCGCCGGCGTGGACCTCGATGGTGGACAGGAAGTAGGAGACGTGTTCGGCGTCGAGCGGCCCCTCCTGCCCGGTGGCGCTGATGAGCGGCAGCAGTGTGGGCACGCGGGGCACGTCCATGTAGCCGAAGCGGGCGGTGACGTGGGAGATCCGGTCGTCCCTGCGCCCGAGGTCGTCGAACTCCAGCCGGTCGGCTATCGGCCACGTGCGGGACGGGTAGCGTCTTGACGTCGACGATCAGCACGTAGTCGTGCAGGACGTGGTTGTGCTCCACGTTGGCCCGCAGGGCGAGCGGCGCGGTGGTCTTGCCCCGGTTGAGGAAGACCGCGGTGCCCGGCACCCGCAGCAGCGGCGGGTCGCAGGTGCGGCACTCCTCGATGAAGACGGGTAGCGACCCCTCCTCCTGCGCCCGCTCGCGGCTGACCAGCTCCCGGCCCTTCTGCCAGGTGGTCAGCACGGTGTACACCAGCAGGCCGATGGCCAGCGGTAGCCAGGCGCCGTGTGGCAGCTTGGTCAGGTTGGCCGCCAGGAACAGCAGGTCGATGGTGATCAGCACGCCGCCGCCGAGCAGCACCAGCCACAGCCGCTTCTTCCACTGCACGTGGGCGATGTAGAAGAACAGCAGCGTGCTGATCGTGATGGTGCCGGTTACCGCCACCCCGTAGGCGAACGCCAGCGCGGTGGAGGTGCGGAACGTGAAGACCAGCGCGAGCACCGCCGCCAGCAGCGCCCAGTTGATCCACGGCACGTAGATCTGCCCGAACTGCTTCTCGGAGGTGTGCAGGATGCGCAGCCGAGGCAGGTAGCCGATCTGCGCGGCCTGCTGGGTGAGCGAGAACGCGCCGGAGATGACCGCCTGGGAGGCGATGACCGTCGCGAAGGTGGCCAGCACCACCATCGGGATCCGCCCCCACGCCGGGCACCAGGAAGAAGAACGGGTTGCTGACCCTGGACGGGTCGGTCAGCAGAAGGGCCCCCTGGCCGAGGTAGTTGAGTATGCAGGCGGGGAAGACCAGGAACATCCAGGCCACCGTGATCGGGCCGCGGCCGAAGTGCCCCATGTCGGCGTACAGCGCCTCGGCGCCGGTCACCGCGAGGACCACCGCCGACAGCGAGAAGAACGCCGTGCCGAAGTGCCCGAACAGGAACGTGGCGGCGTAGGTGGGGGACAGGGCTTTCAGGATCGCCGGGTGGCTGGTGATGCCGTGGATGCCCAGGGCGCCGATGACCGTGAACCACACGGCCATCACCGGCCCGAACAGCCGCCCGACCGCGCCGGTGCCGAGCCGCTGGATCAGGAACAGGCCGATGATGATCACCGCGGTGACGGGGAGCACGATCTCGCGCACCGACGGGGCGGCGACCTCCACGCCCTCGACCGCCGACAGCACCGAGATGGCCGGGGTGATCATGCTGTCGCCGAAGAACA
Organism: uncultured Actinomycetota bacterium; assembly: GCA_963748785.1. Lineage (GTDB taxonomy): Bacteria > Actinomycetota > Actinomycetes > Streptosporangiales > Streptosporangiaceae > Trebonia. Next base: position 555,684 of record CAVVKP010000015.1, read on the forward strand.
GAGACGCGCCGAACACCCCGAGCAGGGCCAGGATCACCACCGTGCGGCGCCGGGTCGGCCCGCCGAACCGGCGGATCAGCGTGATCAGCGCCATGATCCCGCCCTCGCCGTCGTTGTCGGCCCGCATCACCAGCAGCACGTAGGTGACCATCACGATGGCGACCACGGCCCAGAAAACCAGCGAGATGACCCCGTACACGTTCTGCGCGGACACCCGGATCGGGTGCGGGTCGGACGGGCTGAAGATCGTCTGCACGGTGTACAGCGGGCTGGTCCCGATGTCGCCGAACACGACGCCCAGGGCGCCGAGCGCGACCGCACCCCGCGCTGTGCCGCGCCTCATCGCGATCCCCCCATCGGGCGGTCGCCCGCCACGCACCCCTCGCCCCAGCCGCGACGCGGCCACCACGGGCATACCCGGAGCCGCCCGCTGGTACCCACGCGACCCGGGCGAAAGGGCCGCTGCACGATGGTAGCTGGCCCCGAACTTCAGCCACAGAACGGGTGCGTGGCTCCGCCTGGGCCTCGCTATGAGACGACGACGTCGTCGAGGTAGACCGAGCCGGTGGCGGCGCCCTTGGCGGAGGTGAAGGTGACACCGATCTTGGTGACGTTGCCAAGCCCGGCGATGCCGGGCAGGCTCAGGCTGAGCGCGGTTCCCTTCGCGGTGTAGCTGACCGGCACGGCCGGCCCGGGGTGGTAGGTGCCTGCCGCGCCGGTCCGCAGGTAGAGCCGGGCGGTCATCCCGGTGGCCGGGGCGTTCCACGACGCGACGTTGACCACGGCGGTGAGCTTCTTGCGCCCGGTGAGGTCGAGGCCGACGGCGTCGCGCAGGATCACCTGCTGGCCCTGGCCGAGGTGCTTGATGTCGGCCTTGAGCGCGCTGGCTCCCTGGGCGGCCCAGTCGGCGCCGTCGGTCTTGCTGGTGGACCACGGGCCGTTCATCGCCTGCGGCTGGCTGGTGCTGCCGGCCCAGTCGTCGGTGCTGCCGCCCTCGAAGCCCGCGACGAGCAGCGGGTAGCCCAGGTTGACGTCGCCAGGGGCGTTCATCATCTTCCTGGCGCCGGAACTGCCCTTGGTCAGTGGCCCGTAGATGCTGTTCCACGACAGGAAGAAGCTCGCCCGGGTGTAGGTACTGCGGATCTTGGCCGGCCAGGCGGAGAAGTCGTGGGCCAGCCCCTCGTTCTTGCCGACCTCGTTGAAGCCGAACGGCTTGCCGGGCTTGAGTACCGACTTGTAGTCCGTGACCGGCGCCACCGGGTAGCGCCGCGCCTTCCTGGCGTAGACGTCCAGGCCGGTGATGTCCACGTAGGCGGCGCCGGGGTAGTAGGCGGCCGGGCCGGTGTTGCCGTCCTGGTCGGGCGACCAGTCCCACAGCACGTTGTGATGCTTGAGCTTGGCGGTGACCGACTTGAACATGTCGCGCCACACGGCCACGTAGCGCGCCGCGGTCCAGCCGCCGCCGTTCCACCAGAACCAGCTGCCGCCGGACTGGTTCATCTCCACCAGCGGCCGGAAGATGACCGTGACCCCGCGCGAGCCGAGCAGGTTGAGGCCGGCGGCGACCTGGTTGAGCTGGTTGTGCCAGTTCACGTAGGTCGTGGTGCCGCGCTTGAGCAGGGCGGTGACCTGGGTCTTGGTCAGGCCGGCGCCGTACTTGCCGCCGGTCGGGTTGTTCGGGTGGAAGCCGACCTCGGTCACGCCGCCTTGCTTGTGGTAGCCGACCAGGTAGCCGTCGCAGTCCGACTCGGCCACGTAGGTCGCGGACCTGGGCCTGGCGAAGCCGTTGTAGTCACAGGCGACCAGGCCGGGGTAGCGGCCGGTGGCGTTGAACAGGTCGGCCATGTCCTGGTAGCCGGTGAACCCGCCCTGGACGTTGCTCCAGCCGGCCCAGAACCCGGTGAGGAACTGCCGGCTGACGGGCAGGTTGCCCAGGTAATTCAGCTCCCGGGCGGCGGCTGCGCTGGCCTTCGGGTCGACGGGCTTGTAGCGGGTCGTCGTGACCGCCAGGCTTGCGGCGCCTGCACCGGTCTGTCCGCTGGCACTGCCCTGGTCGCCCGGGCCGTCCTGGCCGCCGGGCAGCAGCACCGCCAGCGTCACGGCCGAGGCGACGGCGAGCAGCGCCGCCGTGAGGCTGAGCGCCGCGCGCAGCCGGCGCAGGCGCAGCTGTCGCACGCGTGGTCGCGGTTGTCTCGGCATGAGCTGCGTCCCCCCGGTCTTCGTCCGCGCGATGGCGCCGGCCCGGCGCGGTGAGCGACATGCTCCCACAGGTTCGTAATCAGACAAGCACGCAAAGTCACGTGTCGTCCTTTCTGTGCTGTCGCACCCCATGGGCGAGCGGCGGGTTTACTCGGTATGTTCGGAATATGACGCTTGTTAACGGTGCCGGCGTCGTCGTCACCGGCGGTGGCGACGGGATCGGGCGGGCGATGGCGCGTCGGCTGGCGGCCGACGGGGCCCGGGTGGTTGTCAACGACCTGGACGCGACGGCGGCCGAGGCGGTGGCCGCCGAGGTCGGCGGCTTCGCCGCCCCGGGCGACGCCGGGACCGAGCCGGGCGTCGCCGAGCTGATCGAGGCGGCCACCGGGTACCTGGGCGCGATCGACGTCTACTGCTCGAACGCTGGCACGGTCGCCGGCACCGGGCCGGACACGCCCGAGGACCTGTGGCAGCGGGCCTGGGAAGTCAACACGCTCGCGCACGTCCGCGCGGCCCGGGCCCTGCTGCCCGGCTGGCTGGAGCGCGGCGCGGGAACCTTCGTGGTGACCGCGTCGGCGGCCGGCCTGCTGACCATGCTCGGCGCGGCGCCGTACTCGGTGACCAAGCACGCGGCGGTCGGGTTCGCCGAGTGGCTGGCCGCGACGTACGCGCACCGCGGGCTGCGGGTGCACTGCGTCTGCCCGCAAGGGGTGCGGACGCGGATGCTGGCCGCCTCCGGGCAGGCGGGCGAGATCGTGCTGGCGGACGCCGCGATCGAGCCGGAGCAGGTGGCCGACGCCCTGGCCGCCGCGCTGCGCGACGGCGGCTTCCTGGTGCTGCCGCACCCGGAGGTCGGCGACTACTACGCGCTGCGGGCCTCGGACACCGACCGGTGGCTGCGCGGCATGTCCCGGCTGCAGCAGCGCATCGAGGAAGCGGCGTCGGCGTCTTCGGGTGCCTCGGAGCCGTCGGCTTCCTCAGCTTCCTCGGCGGAATCGGCGGGATCGACGGCGAAGGAGACCGGGTGAAAGCCTGGCAGGTAAGCGGCTACGGCGAGCCGCAGGACGTGCTTGAGCTGGCCGAGGTGGCCCAGCCGGCGCCCGGACCCGGGCAGGTCCTGGTGCGGGTGCTCGCGGCGGCGGCCAACTTCCCCGACGTGCTGCTGTGCCGCGGTACCTACCAGGTCCGGCCGCCGCTGCCGTTCTGCCCCGGGGTCGAGCTGTGCGGCGAGGTCGTCGAGACCGGTCCGGGCGTGGCCGGCTTCGCCGTCGGCGACCGGGTGGTCGGCGGGGCGGCGCTGCCGGCCGGGGCGTTCGCGGAGTACGCCGTCATGGACTCCAGCAGCACGTTCGCCGCGCCCGACGGGCTGGACGACGCCGAGGCGGCCCCGTTCGTCCTCACCTACCAGACCGGGTGGTTCGGGCTGCACCGGCGGGCGCACCTGGCGGCGGGCGAGACGCTGCTGGTGCACGCGGCCGCCGGCGGGGTCGGCAGCGGCGCGGTCCAGCTCGGCAAGGCGGCGGGCGCCCGGGTCATCGGCGTGGTCGGCGGCCCGGACAAGGCGGCCCTGGCCAGGGAACTCGGCGCGGACGTGGTGATCGACCGGCACGCCGAGGACTTCGTGGCCGTGGTCAAGGAGGTCACCGGGGGCCGGGGCGCCGACGTGGTCTACGACCCGGTGGGCGGCGACGCGTACGCGAGGTCCACCAAGTGCATCGCGTTCGAGGGCCGGATCGTGGTCGTCGGCTTCGCCAGCGGCACGATCCCGTCGGCCGCGCTCAACCACGCCCTGGTGAAGAACTACTCGATCCTCGGCCTGCACTGGGGCCTGTACGAGGAGCGGGACCCGGTCGCGGTCGTGGACTGCCAGGCCGAGCTGGCCCGGCTGGCCGACGCCGGGCTGATCCGCCCGCTGATCACCGAGCGGCTCGGCTTCGCCGACGTCCCGGACGGCCTGCGCCGCCTCGGGGCCGGCGCGACCGCCGGCCGGATCGTCTTCCAGCCTTAGCGTTTATCCTGGCGCACATGAGCGTCCAAGCGCCCGCGTGGGTGGTGGCCGGGCCGCCGGGCGCCGGCAAGAGCACGGTCGCGCGCCTGCTGCTGGCCCGGCTCGACCCGGTGCCCGCCCTGCTCGACAAGGACACGATGTACGGCCCGTTCGTCGTGGCGGCGCTGGCGGCGGGCGGCCGCCCGCCCGGCGAGCGGGAGGGCCCGTGGTACGACGAGCACCTCAAGGTGCACGAGTACGCCGGGATGACCGCCACCGCCCGGGAGATCCGCTCCTACGGCTGCCCGGTGCTGCTGTCCGGTCCGTTCACCCAGGAGATCCGCGACGCCGCCGCCTGGGCGGCCTGGGCCGCCGAGCTGGGCGGCGGGACCGTGCGGCTGGTGTGGATCCGTTCGGACGCGCAGACCCTGTGCGAGCGCCTGCTGTCCCGGGGCTCGAACCGGGACACCGGCAAGCTGGCCGACTTCGCCGCCTTCGCCGCCCGGATGCGGCTCGACGACCCCCCGGCCGCGCCGCACGCCGCCATCGACAACCGCCTCACCGCGCCCGCCTCCCTGGAAGCCCAGGTGTCGGCGCTGCTCGCAGGCGCCTGAACGCGCGGGTGGGTGCTCGCCGCGAGGCAGCGCCTGGCCCCTCCGCCTCTGCAGGGCCCCGGCCGCCGTCGGCTAGGCGAAAGGCCGGGCGGGTTACCGGGGCGGGGCGGGGGGCTCCGGGCGGATGATGAGGCAGCTGCTGGTGGCGGTGACGTAGACCTTGCCCGCGGCGTCGGTCAGCCTGGCCTCAGCCAGGGCCGTGCGCCGGCCGAGGTGGACGACCGTGCCCTCGGCGGTGACCGGGCCGGTGGCCACGGTGACCGGCCGGAGGAACTTCAGCGACAGGTCGAGGCTGGTGTAAAAGACGCCCGCCGGCAGCTTGGTGTGCACGGCGCAGCCGCAGGCGGAGTCGAGCAGCGTGGCGAACACGCCGCCGTGCACCGTGCCGAGCGGGTTGTAGTGGAACTCCTGCGGCGTCAGCGTGAAGGCGGCCCGCCCGTCGCTGAAGGAGGCGGCGTCCATGTCCAGCGCCCGCATGATCGGCGGCGGCTCGACCCGGCCCTCGGTGATGGCGGCGAAGAACTCGGCGCCGCTCATCCCCGCGCCGGCGGCGGCGATGGCGACCGGGTCGGCCCAGCTGAACGTGCGCTCCCGCTGCCGCGTGTCCGGCTGCCCGGTATCCGGCGCTGTCGTCATGGCCACCTCGCTCCTATGTCTGGGTTTCTCCGAGAAACCTAGCATTGGGCCATCGGACGCTAGTCCACGTAGCCGTCCGGGCCGGGTGCGTCGACCGGGAGGCCCCAGCGGCGTCCGGCCTGGGCGGCCGCGCGGGCCTGGGCCTCGCCGCGCTGGCCCCAGCGGAGCAGGGCGGGGGCGGCCGCCAGCGAGGTCATCAGGCGGCGGTTGATGCGGCCGTTGTCGGGGTCCGGGCCGCGCTCGGCGAACTCGGTGATGAGGGCGGCCATCCGGATCTGCGCGTAAGTCGGCCGGCCGGGGTGGCGGACCTCCTGGTAGCCCAGGTAGGCGGTCCAGGTGCCGATGCGGACCTGGTTCTCCTCGAACGCCTCGCGGGCCAGGGTGGCGTCCACGCCCGCGTCCCACGCCTCAGGCCTGCCGCCGGGGAGCGAGAAAATGCCGTCGTCCCGCACCTGGATCAGCACGCGGCCGGTATCCGGGCACAGCAGCCACCCGTAGACCTGGCTGACCCGCAAGCCGGCCGGGACGGGGGCGTCGTGCCACACGAACTCGACCGCCGATTCGCTCATGTCCCCTCCGGTGGCCAGTGCGCTGTCACGCGGGGCACCCGTCCGTTCTCCAGTTACCTGGATTGTCCGTCACCGGGCCGCCCGCCGGAAGCCCGACGACCTGAGGCTGGCGCGATCCCACGGGCCGCTCGCGGCCGGAACGGGGATCGCGCGCCCAGTAGGGTGGCGTCTGCCACTGCTGCTCATCGACCTCGATAACACGCTGGTGGACCGGGCGGCGGCCTTCAGCCGGTGGGCGGCCGGCTTCGCGGCCGGCCTGGCGGACGACCGCGAGGACGCCTGGGGACTGGCGGCCCGCATCGAGGGTTGCGGCCGCCGAATCCTGGGCGGCTGGAGGCCGCTGGTGGTCACCAACGGCACGGTGCGCCAGCAGGAGCGCAAACTCCGCCACACCGGGCTGGCCGGCCACGTCGCGGGCTGGGTGATCTCCGAGGGCGCGGGTGTCCGCAAGCCGGACCCGCGCGTCTTCCGGCTGGCGGCGGAGCAGGCGGGGCTGCCGCTGGCGGGCGCCTGGGTCGTCGGTGACTCGGCCGAGGCGGATATCGGCGGGGCCAGGAACGCCGGGCTGCCCAGCGTCTGGCTGCACCGCGACCGGGCCTGGCCGTACACGGATTTCGCCCCGACGCTGACCGCCGGCACCTGCCCCCGGGCCATCGCGGAGGTCATCGCGCGGTCTGGCCCCGCTAGCTAACCCGCCCCAGACTGGCATCGCGACAGCCCCCGGGACAGTGCGGGGCTGTCGCGTTCCGCGCGGGGGCGCCGGTCAATGCGGGCCAGGTGGTTTCCACGGCCCTAGCCATGGGAGACAGACATTATGGGAGAGATCAGGGTTGGCACGGCCGGGTGGACCGACAAGACGCTGATCGAGTCCGGCTGGTACCCGGACGCCGCGACGACGCCGGAGAAGCGGCTGCGGTACTACGCGGGGCAGTTCCCGCTGGTTGAGGTGGACTCCTCCTACTACGCGCTGCCCGCCGAGCAGACCGCGACGGCGTGGGCGGAGCGGACGCCGGACGGGTTCACGTTCAACATCAAGGCGTTCAGCCTGTTCACGCAGCACCCCACGCCGGTCAAGGCGCTGCCAGTCGACCTGCGCGAGGCGGCGGGCAAGGCGGGCAAGGACCGGGTCTACCTCAAGGACGTCGACCCGGAGACGGTGGACGAGGCGTGGGAGCGGTTCTTGTCGGCGCTGGAGCCGCTGCGGCAGGCGGGCAGGCTCGGCGCGATCCTGCTGCAGTTCCCGCCCTGGTTCCCGATCGGCCGCGCCAGCAAGCAGTACATCCTCGGCTGCGCCAAGCGGGCGGCGCCCCGCCAGGTCTGCGTGGAGTTCCGCAACCGCACCTGGATGACGGAGGAGAACAAGGAGGAGACCCTCAAGTTCCTGTCCGACCACGACCTGCCCTACGTGTGCGTGGACGAGCCGCAGGGCTACCCGAACTCCATCCCGCCGGTGCTCGCCGCCACCAGCGGCCTGGCCGTTGTCCGGCTGCACGGCCACTCCGAGCACTGGGAAGCCAAGACCGTCCTGGAGCGGTTCCGCTACCGCTACGACGACAAGGAACTGGACCAGTGGGCCGCGAGGTCAGGAAGCTGGCCGAGGACGCCGACGAGACCCACGTGGTGTTCAACAACTGCTACCGCGACTACGCCCACACCAACGCCCAGCGGCTTGAGGGCCTTCTCGGCGCCGCCTGACCTGCGGACCGGGTGTTCAGCGATCGTCGACACGGTCGAGAACCTGCGCGAGCGTGGCGAGCTGCCGAGGGTAAAGGCGGGGCTGCTGCGATCAGCCACCCCCCGTTATCCACTTTTATCCAGGAGGAAGAACGGGGAGGTGGCTTCGCCAGGCAGCCTCAGCCACCCGCTGGGCGGCGGGTCAGTAGTGGTACGGGAACCGCTCCCAGTCGGGGGAGCGCTTCTCCAGGAAGGCGTCGCGGCCCTCGGCGGCCTCGTCGGTCATGTAGGCGAGGCGGGTGGCCTCGCCGGCGAAGATCTGCTGGCCGACCAGGCCGTCGTCGATGAGGTTGAACGCGTACTTCAGCATCCGCTGCGCGGTGGGGCTCTTGCCGTTGATCTTCGCGCCCCACTCCAGCGCGGTGTTCTCCAGGTCGGCGTGCGGGACGACCGCGTTGACCATGCCCATCCGGTGGGCGGCCTCGGCGTCGTAGGTGTCGCCGAGGAAGAAGATCTCGCGGGCGAACTTCTGGCCGACCTGGCGGGCCAGGTACGCCGAACCGAAGCCACCATCGAAGCTGGCCACGTCGGCGTCGGTCTGCTTGAACCGCGCGTGCTCCCGGCTGGCCAGGGTCAGGTCGCAGACGACGTGCAGGCTGTGCCCGCCGCCGGCCGCCCAGCCGGGCACGACGCAGATGACGACCTTGGGCATGAACCGGATGAGCCGCTGCACCTCCAGGATGTGCAGCCGGCCGCTGCGCGCCGGGTCGATGGTCTCGCTGGTCTCGCCCTCGGCGTACCGGTAGCCGTCCTTGCCCCGGATGCGCTGGTCACCGCCGGAGCAGAACGCCCAGCCGCCGTCCTTCGGTGACGGGCCGTTGCCGGTGAGCAGCACGCAGCCGACATCGGAGGACATCCGGGCGTGGTCCAGCGCGGTGTACAGCTCGTCCACCGTGTGCGGGCGGAACGCGTTGCGGACCTCGGGCCGGTTGAAGGCCACCCGGACGGTGCCAGTGTCCTTAGTGTCGAGGTCCAGGGCACGGTGGTAGGTGATGTCGGTGAAGGAAAACCCGTCGACCGCTCGCCACCGGGCCGGATCGAAGATCTCAGAAACCATGGCACCATTGTGGCGGACCGGCAGACGCTAGCGGTCAGGTGATGCTGTGACCGTGGCTACGCGACCGCGCGGCATTTCCGGTGCGGCTCAGCTCTGCAACGGCAGCAGCTCGCTGGCGAAGGCGGCCACGAAGTCATCGAGCGACTCCGGCGGCGTTGCCGGACCACGAATTTGCTCAGCCCGGCGCTGGTGAGCGACGTGATCAGCCGCCGCGCGCCGGCCCACCCGTCCGCGACCAGGTCCGCCGGGTCGGCGTCGGGGCGGCGCCGCCTGATGCTGGCGGCCAGCGAGTCGGGGATGCCGCCGAACGCGACCGCCAGGCTGGTGCCGAAGTGGTCCTGCTCCACCGCGCGCCCGGCGTGGTCGGCGGCCTGGTTGATGGTGGCCACGGCGCCGGCCGCCTCGCCCGGGGTGAGCAGCGAGCCGAGCCAGCCGTCGGCGAGCCGTCCGACGCGGCGCAGCCCGGCCGGCGCCGACCCGCCGAGCCAGATGTCCAGCGGCTTGACGGGCAGCGGGCCGACCGAGGCGTCGGTCACGGTGAAGTAATCCCCCTGGAATGTCACGGTTTCGCTGGTCAGCAGCATCCGCAGCAGCGTCAGGGCCTCGTCGAACACGGCGCCGCGCTGCCCGGGCGGCACCGGGAACAGTGCCCGCTCGGCCGGGAAGGCCGGCTGGAGGCCGAACACCGGCAGCACCCGGCCGGGCGCCAGCCCGGCGAGCGAGGCGAGCTGCTTGGCCACCAGCACCGGGTTGCGGCCTGGCAGCACCGAGATCCCGCTGCCCGCCTTCAGCCGCGTGGTCTTGGCCAGCGCGAACGTCATCCCGGTGAACGGTTCGACGGCCGGCCCGTACACGTTTTCCGGCAGCCACAGCGAGTCGATCCCGGCCGACTCCAGCAGGCCGACCGCCGCCTCGAACTGGTCGGGCCCGCGGCCGCCCGCGCCCAGTGACACCCCCATCCGCACACCCATGCCGCCACGCTACCCCGGGGCCCCGGCCGTCTGCGGCCGTCTGGGCCCGCTTTCCGCCGGGGCCAGGGCGGCTCTTCTAGTCCGTGCCCGCTGGCCTGCGATGACTTCGCTCACGTGGGTACGTCTTCCATGAAGAAGAAGCAGCGGTAACGAGCGGCAAAGGAGCAGTTCATGAACCGACCAGCGGGCGCGCCGTGCTGGACCGACCTCCTCACCTCGGATACCGAGCGGGCCAGCCGCTTCTACACCGAGGTATTCGGCTGGACCGCCGGGGAGGGGACGCCCGAGTACGGCGGGTACTTCATGTTCATGAAGAGACGGCGTCCCGGTCGCGGGATGCATGCAGAACCAGCCGGCCATGGAGGTTGAGGACGGCTGGTCGGTCTACCTCGCCACAACCGACGCCAAGGCCACCGTCGACGCGGTGGTCAGGAACGGCGGCACGCTGCGCGAGGGGCCGATGGACATCGCGGACATCGGCACCGATGCCGTGGTCACCGACACGGTCGGCGCGCGGATCGGGGCCTGGGAGGCGAAGTCGTTCGCCGGCTTCGAAGTTCGCCGACAAGCCGGGCACGCCGGCCTACTTCGAGCTGATTACTCACGGCTACGAGCGGGCCGTCCAGTTCTACACCGACGCCTTCGGCTGGCAGGGGCGGGTCGCCAGCGACACCACGGATTTCCGGATGACCGTGCTGGACGACGGCGAGCAGACCGTCGCCGGGATCATGGACGCCGAGGGGATCATGGACGCCAGCCAGGGCGACCACTGGGGCGTGTACTTCAAGGTCGCCGACACCGACGCGGCGCTGGACACCGTGACCAGGCTCGGCGGCACGGTCACCACCCCGGCGATGGACACGCCGTACGCCGCCTGGCCGGCGTCACCGACCGCTCGGCACCCGCTTCAAGCTGGTCGGCTGACCACCGTTCCCGTTTCGGTTACCGCTTCCCGGTGTGGCCTGCGACAGCGCCGGGACGGCGGGCCCGAGGTTACAGGCCGCCGGTCAGGGTGACGCCGCCGTCGAGGACCAGGGTCTGGCCGGTGATCCAGCTCGCCTGGTCGGACAGCAGGAACGCGACCGCCCCCGCGACGTCTTCCGGTACGCCGAGGCGCTTGAGCGGGTAGGCGGCCGATACCTGCTCCTCGCGGCCCTCGAAAAGCGCGGTGGCGAAGTTGGTCTTCACCACGCCCGGCGCCACCGCGTTCACCCGGATGCCTGGGCCCAGCTCGGTGGCTAGCTCCATGGTCACCCTGATCAGAGCGGCCTTGCTCACGCCGTACATGCCGATGCCCGGGCTCGCTCGCAGGCCGGCTATGGAGGCGACGTTCACCACCGAGCCGCCGTGCTCGCCCAGCCACGCGTCCCGCGCCAGCCTGGTCCAGGCCAGCGGCGCGAGCACGTTGACCGCCATGATCTTGGCCGCCGCGGCCGGATCGGTGTCGATGAGCGGGCCGAAGACGGGGTTGATGCCTGCGCTGTTCACCATCATGTCGAGCCTGCCGAACGCCTCGACGGCGCGGTTCACGGTTTCGGCCTGGTGCGCGGGGTCATCGGCCTTGCCGGGCACCGCGATGGCCACGTCGGGAGGGCCAAGCTCGGCCACCGCCGCCTCAAGCGCCTCCGGCCTGCGGGCGGTGACGCACACCCGGGCGCCCTGGCGCACTGAACCCGAACCGGGCGGCGCGGGCGGCGGGGGTGTCGCTGGCGTTCGCTTACAAGGTGGACCGGGTGCGGTCGGGCGGGCCGGGCCGGCTGGCGGCGAAGCGGGCCGCGGTGCCGGGGCGGAGCGGAGCGTGCCCGGAAGGCGGCGGCCCGGGCTGCGGTGGCCGCGGGCCGGGCGGCGGGTGCTGGGCCTGGTCGCGTCGGGGATGACCGCGAACCAGGCCGCGAAGGCGGCCGGCGTGTCGGCGTCGTTCGCGTACTGGCTAAGAAGATAGGCGGGCTAGCGTTCACCCTGAGCCGGAGTCTTGCTGCCCGCGTTACCTGTCGCGTGAGGAGCGGCACGAGATCGCCCGGCTGCGTGACGCGGGGCTGGGCGTCCGCCAGGTCGCGGCCCGCCTGGGGCCTGCTGCTCGTCATGGTCAGCCGGGAGCTGGCCCGCAACGCAGCCCCCCGCGGCACCGGCTACCAGCCCGAGCTGGCCCGCCAGATGGCCCGCGGCCGTCAGCGGCGGCCCAAGCCGTCGAAGCTGAGCCGGAACCCGGCCTGCGGGCCGTGGTGCAGGGCATGCTGGAGCGCAGGTACTCACCCGAGCAGGCCAGCGGGAGGCTGAAGGAGGTGCACCCAGGTGACCCGTCGATGGCAGGTCAGCCACGAGGACGGTCTGCCAGTCCCTTTACGCCTGCCCTCGCGGCGGGCTCAAGCGGGAGCTGCAGGCGTCCCTGCGCTCGGGGCGGGCCCTGCGCCGCCCGCGCCCGCGGGGCTGGGACCGGGCGCGGGGGAAGATCATCGGCGGTCCCGATCGGGCAGCGCCCGCCTGAGGCGGAGGGCCGCCGGTCCCAGCCACCACGAGGGCGACCTGGTCCTGGGCTCGAAGGCGTCCAACTCCGCGGTCGCGACCATCGTGGAGCGGCAGACCGGCTACCTCGTCCTGGTCCAGCTGCCGGACGGGCGCGCCGCCGACGCGGTCGCTGACGCCGTCACCGAGCGACGGGCGTCTACCCGACCGGACTCGCCAAGCACCCTGACCTGGGACAACGGCAAGGAGATGGCCAACCACGCAGCGGCTGACCGAACGGACCGGGATCGCACGTCTACTTCGCCGACCCCTACTCGCCCTGGCAGCGCGGCAGCAACGAGAACATCAACGGCCTGCTGCGCGAGGCGGCAGGCAGCGCGCTCGGCCGCGAAGCGCGTCGTAGTAGGCCAGCGACGGCCGAGAAGCCGGGGGTCGGCATGCCCATGTTCGGCGGCCGCGGCGCACTACCCGCCGCCAGGCTCGACTCGCGTCCGGCCAGCGGCCTCGGCGAAGTCGCGGTCGAGGAGGAGGTTGGCGAGCGCCGGGTCGCGTCCGAAGGCCTGACGGATGCGGTCGAGGAAGACGGCGCGGATGATGCAGCCGCCCTTCCAGATGCGCGCCATCTCGTCGAGCTTGACGCCGTAGCCGAACGCGGACGCGCTGGCGAGGAGCGCGAAGCCCTGCGCGTAGGCGACAGATCTTGGACGCGTACAGCGCCGCCCGGATCTGCTCGACGGCGGCCTTCTTGCCGGTCGGATCGGCTTGGTGCCGGCGGGTAGTCCCGGCGGCGACCAGCGGACTCGGCGTGGCCGCGACGACACGAGCGGGCGTCGACGGCGGCGGTGATGGTGGGGATGGCGACGCCGAGATCGAGCGCGCCTGCGTGGTCCACTTGCCGGTGCCCTTCTGGCGGCGTCGACGATGTTGTCGATGAGCGGTCGCCGGCCCTCGGCGTCGGTCGCGGCGAAGTCGACGTCGGCCGTGATCTCGATCAGGAAGGACTCGCAGATCGCCCGCGTTCCAGTCGGCGAAGACGTCGGCGATCTCGCCGGTGCGACAGCCCGAGGCCGTGGCGCAGCAGGTCGTAGGCCTCGGCGATCAGCTGCATGTCGCCATACTCGATGCCGTTGTGCACCATCTTCACGAAGTGCCCGGCGCCGTTCTGGCCGACGTAGGTCACGCACGGGCCCGAATCGGCCTTGGCGGCGATCTCGCAGCATGGGCCCAGCTGCGCGTAGGCTCCGTCGCCGCCCGGCATGATGCTCGGGCCCAGAGCGCGCCTTCCTCGCCGCCGGACACCCCCATGCCGAAGAACTTGAGCCCCGGTCGGCGCAGCGCGGCGCTCGCGGCGGTCGGTGTCGGTGAAGAGCGAGTTGCCGCCGTCGATCACGATGTCGCCGGCTCCAGGAACGGCTTCAGCTCGTCGATGACCGCGTCGACCGCCACCGCCCGCCTTCACCATCATGATGATGCGGCGCGGTCGCTCCAGGCTGGCGACGAACTCCTGTGCGGTGTGCGAGGGGACGAAGGTGCCCTCGTGGCCGAACTCGGCCATGACGGCGTCGGTCCTGGCCGTCGTCCGGTTGTGCAGGGCGGTCGCGTAGCCGTGCCTGGCGAAGTTGCGCGCCAGGTTCCTGCCCATCACGCCAAGTCCGGTCACGCCGACCTTGACCCTGGGACAGGTCGCATGCTCATCGGGCCGGGCAGAAGGCCCGGTCCTGGAGGAGACCGATGGACCTGATGACGATCGGCGAGTTCGCCGCCCGGACCCGGCTGTCGCCCAAGGCGCTGCGGCTGTACGGGAGGCTGGGGCTGCTTGAGCCCGCGGTGACCGACCCGCTCACCGGCTACCGCTACTACCGGGCGGACCAGGTCGGCCCGGCCCGGCTGATCGCCCTGCTGCGGCGGATCGACATGCCGCTGCCGGACATCGCGGCGGTCCTGGCGCCGGTGGCGGACACCCCCGCCGGGGCGGCCGACGCGGTCGGCGCCTACTGGGCGCGGGCCGAGTCGGTGACGGCCGAGCGTCGCGCGCTCGTCGGCTACATCCAGGCAACGCTCAGGGGAGAGGCCATGACTGGCTACGACATCCAGACCCGGGCAGTGCCCGGCCGCGCGCTCGTCTCGCTCACCCGGCACGTGCACCGGGACGAGGCCGAGGCGTTCTTCGCCACCGCCTTCGCCCGGCTCCGCGCAGCCGGGCCAGGGATCGAGGGCATCGCCGAGCTGCCCCTTCGTCGTCTACTACGGCGAGGTCAGCGAGGACAGCGACGGCCCGGTCGAGCTGTGCCGCCCGGTGGCGGGCGACCCGGCGGTCGGCGACGGCCTGCAGGTGCGTGCCGAGGCGACCCACGACGAGGCGTACATCCGGGTAGCCATGAAGGACCTCGCCTGGCCGGCCCTCGCCCCCGCGCTCGACGCCCTCGAAGCCTCGGTGCGCGACAGCGGCGGGCAGGCGAGCGCCGCGCCCCGCCAGGTCCTGTTCGCCGACATGCGCACCGCCGGCCCGGACGACCCGGTCTGCGACCTGGCCGTCCCGCTCCGCTAACCCGCCGCTAATCCGCCCCGCTGGCCGCGCCACCCACCAGCGCCCAGGACCAACCCCCTCTGGGCACGCCGCCGCGGGAGGGCTCGGGGGACAGTGGTCAGGCCAGCTCGAGGACCGCCCGCGCGGCGTTGTGCCCGCCCAGGCCGGACACCGCGCCGCCGCGGGTGGCGCCGGAGCCGCAGAGCAGGATGCTTTCCCGGCCGGTCGCGACGCCCCAGCGCGCGGCGGGCGTGTCCAGCGCGGCGGTGTCGCTCGCCCAGGGCCAGCTCAGGTCGCCGTGGAAGATGTGGCCGCCCGGCATGCCCAGGTCGGCCTCGATGTCCTGCGGGACCTTCGCCTCGATGCACGGCCAGGCCGTCACCGTCGCGGGCGACCACCGACTCGACCGGGTCGATGAGGTGCTCGTCCAGCGACGCGATCGCCCGCGCGACGGCGAGCGCCTTGCGCTCGGCGCGGGTCGCCGGGTCGGCGAACAGCGCCGCGGGCAGGTGCAGGCCGAAGTAGGTCAGCGTGTGGGTGCCGTCCGGCACCGCGCCCAGGATCGACGGGTCGGTCAGCGAGTGGCAGTAGACCTCGCCGGGCAGGCGGTCGGGCACCTCGCCCGCGGCGGCCTGCGCGTAGGCCCGCTCCAGGTCGCCGTAGTCCTCGCTCAGGTGCAGCGTCCCGGCGAACGCCACCCGCGGGTCGACGCCGGACGCCAGCCGGGGCAGCCTGGTGAGCAGGAAGTTGACCTTGAGCTGTGCGCCGGCCGGCTTCGCCGCCTGGTCGCGCTCCTCGCCGAGCAGGCCCGCCAGCACCCACGGGGCGACGTTGGCGAGCGCGAAGCGGGCCCGCACCGTCGCGTCCCGGTGCCGCCGGCCCGGCCGCGCCACGTCGACCTCGGCGCCGCCCGGGCCGCTCCGGATCGCGGTGACCTCGGTCCCGGTCACCAGGTCGGCGCCCGCCGCGCGGGCCCGGGCGGCGAGCGCGTCGGTGACCGCGCCCATCCCGCCGACCGGCACCCGCCACTCGCCGGTGCCGTTGCCGATCAGGTGATAGAGGAAGCAGCGGTTCTGCACCAGCGACGGCTCGTCCAGCCGGGCGAACGTGCCGATCAGCGCGTCGGTCGCGACCACGCCACGGACCGTCTCGTCGCGGAACCGCTCGCGCAGCGCCGCCCCGAGCGGCCGCTCGACCAGGTCCCGCCACACCGCCTGGTCCACCTGCTGCCGCAGCGCCGACTGCCGGGGCAGCGGCTCGGTGAGGGTGGGCGCCACGACCGCGGCCACCTCGGCCACCTGGCGGTAGAACTCGCACCAGGCCCCGTACTCCGCGTCGGACCCGGTGAGCGCGCGGAAGCTCTCCCTGGTCGCCGCGCCCTCCGGCCGCTCGACCAGCAGGCCGGTGGCGGCGCCGCCCCGGCGGGCCGGCGTGTAGGAGGCGGTCGAGCGCGACGCCAGCCGCACGTCAAGCCCCAGGTCGGCCATGATCGTCTCGGGCAGCAGCGAGACCAGGTACGAGTACCGGGACAGGCGGGTGGGCAGCCCGGTGAACGGCTGAGCCGACACGGCGGCGCCGCCGGTGCGCCCGAGGCGCTCGACGACCGCGACCGACAACCCGGCGCCGGGCCAGGTAGCACGCGGCGGTCAGGCCGTTATGGCCGCCGCCGACGATGACAACGTCGTAGGCGTCGCGCAGCGCGGGGGAGTCGTCCATGCGCCCGATGCTACGCCGGGCTGCCGTCCTGGCGGCTAGCCGACGGACCGCCGGGCCGGCCGGCGGCTGTCAGCGCGCGGTCGCGCCGGACGAAAAGCCCCAAATTCCCGTCCCAGCTCGTCGAAGCCTCGGTGATTCGGTGCCGTGAGGGCCGCGCCTGATGCGACGGACGGCCCGGCCCGGGTGCCGCCTGTGCGCGGTACCCGGGCGTCGCGTGCTTAGTTCTTGAACGCGTCCTTGACGTTCTTGCCCGCGTCCTTGACCTGCTCGCCGACCTGGGGCCCGGCGCCCTTGACGCGCTCGGCCCGGCCCTCGCCCTCCAGGTACGGGTCGCCGGCCGCGCGGCCCGCGTCCTGCTTGGCCTTGCCCTTGGTCATCGTGAAGCGATTGCGAAGCTTGTCCATAAATCCCATGTCGCGCCTCCTGGTGCGATCGATGACCCTCTGCTGCCCGGGAGGGGGTGGGTTAACCTTCTTTGCCCGTTCTTTACGCGCGCCGCGCGCGGTCAACGTCGGACAAACGACGCTGGTTGCGGGAGCTGACCACTGTCCGTTCCCCGGAGTTCCGGATTTGCCTTCCGAACGGACAGTGGTCACTCCCGCCGGCCCCCGTTTCCCGCACCAGCGGGCGGCGCGGCGCCCGGCCCTTCCTAACGCCAGGTGGCGACGGGCGTGCCCGGTGCGTAGACCCAGCCGCCGGCGCCCTTACCGGGTCGGCCGCCAGGTGGCCGTAGTCGACGGTGAACTGGTACTCGGTGCCGGGCGCGACGTGGTGGCCGCGCGGGTTGGCCCCCTGACCGTGCCGGGGTCGGTGAATGACCCGTCGCGGTAGGAGAAGTCGGCCGGGTTGACCGTGTAGCCGTCCGCCCCGGCGATGATCACCCAGGCGATGACCGCGCCGCCGGTCGCGTCGCCCTGGGTGTCGGACATCGCGATGCGCGACCCCGCGGGCGTGGTGTACCAGGACAGGTTGCCCGGGTCGGGCGTCGGTGGGCCCGAGCGTCGCCGCGCGCTGCAGCCGGGCGGTGCTCTCGTCCAGCGGGCCGCCCGGTCGATGCCGTGGGCCGCCGGACTGGTGCCCGGGCGCAGACCGGGCCCCGGGCCGACAGCCAGGCGCGGTCCTCGGCGTTGATGACGCCCTGCTGCGCGGCGGACGCGCGGTCGAAGGCGGACTGGCGCAGCGTGTCGATGGCCGCGTCGGCGGTCTCGGTCTTGCCCTCGAAGCACTGCTCGATGGCGACCGTGCTGTCCTGGCTGCCGCAGTCGGCCGGCGCCTTGGTGACGCGGGCCGGGTGGCCCGGGTCGAACGGCTCGATGATCGCCGCGAAGGTCCCGCCGCCCGCGGCGGCCCCGTGCTGGCCGGTCGCCCCGGTGGCCCGGGCCGCGCTGGCGGTCACCGTTGCGCCCGGCGGCGTGCTGCCGCTGCCGGCCGGCGCGCCCGCACCGCCGGCAGCCGGCCAGCAGGCCGCCGCGGCGACCGACAGGGCCGCGGTCGCCAGCCCGCCCCGGACGTGCCCTGGCCTTGTCCCCGAGCACCAGACGCCCCCGGTGCACTTCGCCCACGACTATCTCCCCTGCTTCAGGCCTGCTCTGGATCGGTCCCGTTTTACCTGGTTTGCCCTGCGCTCCCAAGGACGCCAGCGCAGATTATCGCGCCGTTCGAGCCAGACGGTCCACGCTGGGACAGCCTGGTTATCCGGGGAACCGTTACGCCGGAAGACGCCGATGGGGACGAGTTGGTTGGCGTCAGGCTCGAACGACGGCGGCTTCGGCGCCGTCACTGGAAACCGATCCTGCCCGGCTGATCACGGCCGGCGCCCCCTTCGGCGGCCGGTCGGTGTCTTACATGGCAGGAGGCCCGCCAGCAGGATGACGGGCCGGACCGAAGGGAAATGAGTGACCATGACCCAGGTAATCTTCGGCAACCACTCGGCGATGCGCGTCGACCGGGCGGAGCGGGACCGGGTGCGCGCGTTCTACCGGTGACGTCCTGGGCGGCGAGATCACCAGGGAAGGCGACGGCAAGGACGACATCCGGCTGGGCGGTGCCTTCTACATCGCGGTCTTGTACGAGGACGAGGGGGCCGTGCTGGCCGAGGACGACCTCCTCAAGGCGACCTACCTGGAGCTGCAGGCCGACAACGTCGACGAGGTGCGGCAGCGCATCGTCGACTTCGGCGTCAAGGTGCTCGACGTGCCCGACCCGCACCTGTTCTTCCAGGCCCCCGGCGGGCAGGTGCTGCGGCTGATCGGGATCGGCGAGGACCTGTCCAGGTACGAGGGGACCGCGCACGGCCAGCAGTTCGTCGGCACTGCCTTCACCGCGCGCGGGCCCGGCGACCTGGGCTGACCCGACGGCCCGCGTACGCCACCCGGCGTGCGCGGGCCCTGCTGGCGGACGCTTCCTCTTAGCACCACAGTAATCGGCGGCCTGGGTGTCGTCTCGGTTTCTCCGGCCTGCTTACGGAAGCCACCCCTACTGCGACGGGGTAAGGTCGTCCCTGGCTTCGAGGAGACTGTGACGTACGTCACTGGAACTGGGACGAGGCCGACGATCCAGTTCATGAGCATGGACGACCCTGTACAGCGGTTGCGGGCGCGTGCCCGTGCCGGGGACGCGGATGCCTTCGGCGAGTTGTTTGACTCGTGCGCCAAGTCGGTCTACAACCACGCGTTCCGGCTGATCGGCGACTGGTCGGCGGCGGAGGACGTGATGGCACAGACGTTCCTTGAGGCCTGGCGGTCACGGGAGCGGATCGCTGCCAACGGCGGGTCGCTGCGCCCGTGGCTGCTCGGCATCGCGACCAACCTGGCGCGCGGGCATCGGCGGGCGTCCAGGCGGCAGGTGGCGGTGCTGTTGCGGCTGGGGCCGCCGCCGGATATCCCGGATTTCTCCGGCGACGTGGCTGCGGCTGGACGACGCCAACCGGATTGCCGCGCTGCACCGGTCGCTGTCCCGCCTGCGCCCGGACGAGTTGGAAGTGCTCGCGCTGTGCGCGTGGTCGGGCCTGAGCTACGCGGAGGCGGCCGAGGCCCTCGGCGTCCGGTCGGCACGGTCCGGTCCCGGCTGTCGCGCGCCCGGGCCAAGCTGCTGAAGGCCACCGAGCGGCAACTGCGGAAAAGTTCCCGGGAACTGACGACCAAGCTCGACCAGCTTATAGACGGGACCGCACAGGCGGACCCGTCCTTCAAGGAGGCATGACAGTGAGCGACTCCTCCGCGCACATGCGGGCGCGGTTCTCGGTTCCGGCCGACCGCGACCTGCCTCCCGGACGCCACCTCCTGCACCGGGAGAACCTTATGAGTCAGATCCTGAACGAGCCGCCGAGCAGCCAGCCGGGCAACAGCGAACCGTCCCGCGACCGTCGCCCGTCACCGCGGCGTTCGCCCGCCTGGCACCCGTCGGCCCGGGGGCTGCTCGCTACCGCCGCCGCCGTGGCGCTGGTCGCCGGGCTGGGCGTTACGGCCAGCGAGAAGCTCGGCGCACCCGGATGCCACCGCAACTGCCGTACTCGACCGGATCGCCCAAGCGGCCGCCGCCGGGCCTGCCGTCCACGTCGGGCCGAACCAGGACTTTTACGTCAAGGCAACGGTCACAGTCAACTCCCCCCTATCAATTCCAGTGTCCGGAAAGATACGGTCACCCCCCTCCCATCAAAACCCGTGACTGAGGTGGTCGAAGGTTGGATCGCGCAGAGTCCGGCCGAGGAACACTGTGAAGTCGGCGGACACAGCACGATCCTGGGATCAGGAACGGGCTTTTCCGTCTTCGGCGATCCGATCACCGGAGACTTCTTCGGCGACCTCACCAAGATGGCGGGCAGCAGCAAGCTCCTGTATGCGACCTACGCGTACCTGCAGTCCCTGCCCACTAACCCACGGCAGCTGCTAAGCCTCATCAAGCAGCAGGTGCCATCCTCCCTCAACAGGACGACGGGACATTTCTGGTGATCGACCAGCTACTGTCGACTACGATCCTGCCGCCGCAGACCGCGGCCGCGCTGTATCGGGCGGCAGCGCTGATTCCCGGAGTGACGGTTGTGCCCGACGCAACGGATGCGCTCGGCCGACATGGCATTGGCATCGCCCTCGCCCAAGACCGGGGGGCTATCTCCAGTCGAGAGGAGTGGGTCTTCTCCAAGACCACCTACCAGTTCCTCGGCACGCGTTCATCGACCAGCTTGGCCATTCAGCCACATGAGAAGCGTACGTACACCCACGTCTCCGCCGTACTGGCCCGCGGTGTCGCGAACCGCCCCGGCGACACCCCGACGCTGATCAAGTAACTAACCCAGCCGGTCGATGTCCCGTTGGTGTCGCCCCCTCGACACCAACGGGACATCCGCCCGCCCGAAACCCCGGACGCCACCCGCGCAGTTGCCGGCATGGCCGACAGCAAGGAACAACGCAAAGCCGAGCTGGTCGGTGTGATTACTAGCGGACCCCGCCGGTGTCCCCGCTCATTTGCCACGTTCGCCTAGTTCAGGAACGTGCGGGGGGCAGCGGGGACGGCGGGGACACTTTTTGACAGCCCGCAGTTGAGGCGACCCGCCGCCGAATGTAAGGTCGCAGAATGGTGCGGCGTGACTGGGTGGAATGGCACCGTGACTATGACGATCCAGGCTCCCTGCTCTCGCGGCGGGGGGAACTCGTGCAGGGGCACCTGCGCGCCGAGCTCGAACGTGCGCCCGCCGGGGACGTCCGCCTGATCAGCCTCTGCGCCGGGCAGGGCCGGGACGTGATCGGCGTGCTGACGGGACATCCGCGCCGAGACGATGTGCGCGCCCGGCTGGTCGAGCTGGACGAGCGCAACGTCGCGCTCGCACGGCAGGCGGCGCACGCGGCTGGGCTGCACGGCGTCGAGGTCCTGCAGGCCGACGCCGGGATCACCGATGCCTGCGTCGGAGCGGTACCGCCCAGATAGTGGTGGCATGCGGCATCTTCGGCAACATCGCCGACAGCGACATCCAGGCCACGGTGGCCGCCCTGCCCAGCCTGTGCGCACCCGGTGCGCTGGTCCTGTGGACCCGGCACCGCAGTCCGCCCGACCTGACTCCGGCGATCCGGTCCTGGTTCGGGGAGGCGGGCTTCCGCGAGGAGGCGTTCGACACCAGCCGCGACGGCTTCATGTCGGTGGGAGACCACCGGCTAACGGGCGAGCCCGCGCGCTGGCGCTGGGCCAGCGAATGCTCACCTTTTCCGGGCGGAACTAAGCTGGGGCCGACCTCACAAACGGAGTGCGGGTCCTCAGAGACCTACCGATGGCTCGTCGTCGAAGGAGCCGGCGGGGTGGCGGCCGCAGGGCAGCGGCCCCCACCCTGCCGGCCGAGGTCAACTGCCACGGCGGCGTGGCCCGCAGACCGCGCTGACCCCTCGGCCGGCTACAAGAGCGCGCTGAGATCGGAGAGCAGGCGGGCGCTTCGGGCGGGCGCCGACCACCCGCCAGGTGATCTCGCCGTTCTGGAAGACCGTGAGCGTTGGCATCGCGAGTATCCCGTACCGCTGCGCGGTCAGCGGGTTCTCGTCCACGTTCAGCTTGGCGACGACCAGGCTTTCGCTGAGTTCCGCCGCGATTTCGTCCAGGACGGGCGACAGCATGTGGCAGGGCGGGCACCACTGTGCCCAGAAATCGACCAGGACCGCCTTGCTGAACGAAGCCGACAAGACGAGGTCCTGGAACGCTTGATCAGTGACCTCGATGACCGCGCTGCTCGTTTCCGTTGTACTCATGGTTCCTCTTCTCAGGTGTCGCCCTGCGGGCCACGGGTCAGCAGTTCGCAGAGGGGGGCCGGCGCGTCACCAAGGTTGGCGAGGCGCTCAGAAAGCCGATCGTGGACGTCCTGCAGTTCCGCGATGTGCCGCTCCAGGTACGCGAGCTTGCGGCGGTATACGTCGACGGACTCAGGACAGCCGTCACCCGACTCGCGCCCAGCGAGCAGGCACTCGACGAATGGGCGCACGTCCTCCAGCGAAAACCCGATCGCCTGCAGCGATTTGATCTCGCGGACGAGACGCACATGGTCCTCGTCATAGACGCGGTACCCGTTGGCCGAACGCCCTGCCGGCAGCAACCCCTGTGCCTCGTAATACCGAAGCGTCCGGGTAGTCGTGCCGACCTGAGCGGCCAGTTCCCGTATGTGCATGGCCATGGCTGGCTCCCACCTCCAGTGCGCCCAGCCTAAGCATTGACGTCAGCGTCAACGCTAGCGCTGGACGCCGCTCGCCCGGCCAAGGTCAACTCCAGGCGGCGCAAATCGCCCGGCGGCCGCTGTCTCCGGGTGACCAGCGAAACGGCCGCGCCGGCCACGAAACGTGGCCGGCGCGGCCGGTGATAGTTGCCGATTAGGTGAATCCGACGTCCAGCACGAAATGACCGAGCCGCAGGTTCAGCGCTCCGCCGCCGGCCCAGTGCACGACGAACGCCAGGAGGATGATGGCGAGGATTACCACCACCAGCCAGAAGAAGAACACGACAATTCCGGGAATCGCGTACCCGCCTACTGTTTTCGTTCTAACCACGGCCGCCAGCTACCCGGCTTCGGGCGAATTATCCGTATTGCCGGCGGGGCTGGCGGTTGGCGCAGGTCAGCGGTATGCCGCTGCCTACGGGACATGACCGCGACCGGCGTGGGTAGTGGGGCCGTCCATTGGCTCGGTAGCCACAGGAGGGAGCCTGAGTGATGATGATCCCCGACGGCAGCGGCGAGGGTGGCGGTCCCGCGCTCCAGGAAGCGATGCGCGAGCTGGAGGCGGCGATCCACGACGCCCGGGTGGCGTTCGATTGCATCGGCCTCGGCGAGATCGAGCGCGCGCACACTAGTGCCTTGACCGCCCGGGTGGCGATGGACGCCGCAGTGACCGCCGTGCAGGCCGTGCTGGCCCCTGGCGCCGGACACCCGGCGCTCGGCGACGCCACCCCGGAAACGGACCTGCGGCCGGCGTCGTTCCGGACGCCGGCCTGAGGGGCGAGGTGACCCCGGACACGGACCTGCGGGCTAACCAGTAGGCGGGAGCCCCCGGGGAGTGACCCGCGCCGCCTGGGGCCCGCCGCGAGTAACTGCCGTGGGGCAGGCTCGCGGCGGGCGCGCCGGACGTCAGGTGACTACTGCGGTGCCATCGGCAGCAGGTCGGCCTGATCGGTGACGACCCGGATCGGCGAGCCGTCCAGGTACGCGGCGACGTCCTGCGCCATGCGCTGAAAGGCGGTGCGGAACAGCGGCTCGGTCACGTAGCCGGTGTGCGGGGTGAGGACGACGTTGTCCAGCGACCGGAAGGGGTGGTCGGCGGGCAGCGGCTCGCGGTCGAAGACGTCGAGGCCGGCGCCGGCCAGGTGACCAGAGCGGAGCGCGTCGATCAGCGCCTGCTCCTCGACGATGGGGCCGCGGGAGATGTTCACCAGCATGGCGCCCGGCTTCATCGCGGCCAGGTCGTCGGCGCCCAGCAGGCCGCGCGTCCGCTCGGAGAAGATCAGGAACACCCCGAGGACGTCGGAGGCCGCCAGCAGCTCCTCCTTGGTCACCTTGGTCACGCCGAGCTCGGCGCAGCGTTCGT
This sequence comes from uncultured Actinomycetota bacterium, assembly GCA_963748785.1. Classification (GTDB taxonomy): domain Bacteria; phylum Actinomycetota; class Actinomycetes; order Streptosporangiales; family Streptosporangiaceae; genus Trebonia. The sequence goes on from CAVVKP010000015.1 coordinate 579,707, forward strand.
CGGTAAGGTTCTGGCTCCAGGCCACCACGTCCATGCCGAGTGCCTTGGCCACCGGCACCATGGCGCCGCCCAGGCGGCCCGCGCCGAGCAGGCCGAGCGTCTTGCCGCCGAGGGTGACCGGGAAGCCGGTCTGCCAGCCGCCGGCCCGGATTACCCGGTCCTCGACGCCGGTGCGCTTGGCGACGGCGAAGGTCAGCGCCCATGCCATCTCCGACGGCGACGGCAGGCCCGGCCCCGACCCGTAGGGGGCAAAGGTTGACTTGGCACCCGGTGCGGTCTCGATGATGCCGCACAGCAGGATGCCCCGCTCGATCCGTGCCTCGTGGTCGATGACGTTGCTCGTCCGGCCGTTGCACACGATCAGCCGCAGGTTCGGCAGCCCTTCGAGCACCTTCCGGGGGAAGCGGGCACGTTGCTGCGTGATGACGACAACCTCGTAGTCGGCGAGCTCCTCCACCAGGCGCTCCGGGGGGATCGCCTCGCGGTAGACGGTGATGTCGGCGTCCTCGGGCAGCGCCGACCAGTCGCCGTACTCCAGCGCCACGCCGATGTAGTCGTCCAGGATCGCGATCTTCCTCACGCCCGCCACCTCGCTTCGCCGCCGGCGCGGCTAGTTCCGAGCACCTGTCCTCCTCCTCCGCAGCCGCCGACGCCCGCCTGTCGGCGGGGTGCGGGCTTGCGGTGGCTTCAGTATCCCATCGGGCCAGGGGCGGGCGGGCGCCCGGTGACGGCGCGGCGGTCAGCGGCTCAGGTCGTTCAGGTGCCGCTCGATGTCGTCGGCGAACCGGCGGATCAGCCGGGCGAACTCCTGGCAGTCGGTGTCCGGCCAGTCGGCAAGCAGCGTCTCGAGCCATTCGTGGCGCGCGTCGAGGAAACGCAGCAGCACCTGGCATCCTTCCGGGGTGAGCCGCAGGCGGGTGGCGCGCGCGTCGGTCGCGTCCCGGCTCCGGCTGACCAGGCCGAGGCGCTCCAGCTGCTGCGCCTTGCGCGTGACGGACGGCGGGTCGATGCACAGCCGCGCGGCCAGGTCGGTCACCCGCAGGCTGGCCTGCTCCTCCTCCTCGTACAGCGCGTAGAGAACGGCCATCCCGGCCTGGTCGATGTTGTCCCCGGCCCGGGCGGCGATGTAGTCCCGCAGCATGCTCTGTTTGAGCCGCCGGGCCAGCGAGTGCACGGCTGACTGGATCGCGGCGATCGTCTCGTCGTCGGTCGGCGCCGCAGCGGGGTGCGGCTCTGGCGAGGGTGGCATGGTGTCCAAGCTAACACGATAGTTGCGTGCGTCAGGTAAACATTGTCTCTAGGATACTTGCTTGTAGCAGGCAATTATCAAAAGTGCACGTCGGCCCGCCCCCGGCAGTCGGCATGCGCCGCACGGAGGGACATCGGCGCATGATCCGAACCGTCGACAGCCGGCCCGCGTTCGGTCACGGCCACTTCGGCCGCGACTCCGAACGTGGGGCGCGCTGGTCACCGCGCTTCGCGCCGGGCGCCTGGAAACGGCTGATCAAGGAGCTTGTCCTCATCGCCGCCCTGGCTGCGGCCTATGAGGCGATCCGGGAGAACATGGTGCAGGCTGGCGGCGCGGCCGCCAGCCACGGTCAGTTGATCGTGTCCGCGGAGCGGGCCCTGGGCATCTTCCACGAGCAGGCCGTGCAGGCCGCGCTTATCGGCAGCGACACCGTCACGGACGCGTTCAACGCCTACTACGGCGGCACGCACTTCCTCATACCGGCGCTCGTGCTGGCCTGGCTGCTGTTCCGCCATCCCGCCCACTACGGCCGGGCCAGGACCGCGCTCGTGGTCACCACCGCGCTCGGCTTCGTCGTGTTCTGGCTGTTCCCGGTGGCGCCGCCGCGGCTGCTGCCCGCGCACTTCGGGATCGTGGACACGCTGGTGGCGCCGGACGGCTCCGGCAACTTCGACAACGCCATGCTCAGCAGCGCGGGCGACGTGTACGCGTCGATGCCGAGCATCCACGTGGCCTGGGCGGTGTGGACAGCCCTGGCCCTCTTCCCGGTCGTGCGGCACTGGGCGCTGCGCGTGCTGGTGGTCGCCTACCCGCTCCTGACCACGCTCGTCGTGGTGGCGACCGGCAACCACTTCTTCCTCGACGCCATCGCGGGCGCCGTGCTCGCCTGCGGCTCGTGGGTCCTCGCTACCCGGGCCGGCGCGCGGCTCACCGTGGAGCTGGCGACCTGGCGGGCGCGTCACGGCTGGCGCCCCTCGCAGCCGGCCATCGCCGAGCCGCCCGCTGGTAGCGGCCAGGGCGGGCGGGGCGACGGTTCCCCGCCGTCGCCAGCGGCCGGCCTGCTCGGACACACCATGGCGGAAGAACGGCAGGCGGCGCCGCGTTTCCGGCACCGGGCGATGCCTGGCAGGCGACGGGCGAAGATGGCCGGGTGACCCTGATATCCGCGCATGCCAGCCACCGGGCGCACGCGCCGGACCGTTCCGTCGGCGCGTACCTGGCGGCCGGGGCCGACTACGTCGAGGTCGACATCCGCCGGACGGCCGACGGGCAGCTGGTAGCCCACCACGACCCGTGCACCAGTCAGGGGCACCCGGTCGCGGGGCTGGAGTATCGGCGGCTCTGCGAGCTGGCCGGATGCGAGGTACCCCGGGTCGCGGACGTCCTCGCGGCCATCAAAGGCCGCGCGCGCGGGCACCTGGACCTGAAGGAGACCGGTTTCGAGGCCGGCCTGGTGCGGCTGGCGCTCGACGTCCTCGGCCCGGGCGGGTTCATCGTCACCTCGGCGGAAGACGCCTCGGTCTCCGCCATCAGGTCAGCCTTCCCCGACGCCGAGGCGGTCCCGGTCGCGCTGTCGCTCGGATTCGGGATGCGGGGCGAGCCCCGCTCCGCCTGGCTGCCGACCCGGCTCGGCCAGCTGCGGCCCTGGCCTAGGCTGCGGGACTGCGGTGCGGTCTGGGCGGCCGTCGATCACCGGCTGGCGGCGGCCGGGGTCGCGCGGCTGTGCCGCCGCCGGGGTGTACGGGTGATGGTGTGGACGGTCAACAACGAGCGCGAGATGCGGTACTGGCTGTCGGGCCGGCGGGCCGACGTCCTCGTCACCGACCGGCCCGCGCTCGCCGCCGCGATCCGCGACCAGGGCGCGCCCGGCCGCCCCTTACGGGTGCGAAAGCACGGCCCGCCGGTGTGCGTGTGACGCCCCGGCGGCGGCTGCGCGTGTCCGTTTCGGTCAAGACCCGGGCCGCACTGGTCCGGCAGGATGGGCGGCATGACCAGTGAATCGAGGCATCTTAGCGAGCAGATAGACCGTCCGGCGGACGAGGTGTACGCGTTCGTCGCCGACCCGGCCAACCTGCGCCGGTGGGCACCCGGACTCGGCCAATCGGTCGAGCAGGCCGACGGGCAGTGGTTCGTGGACACCCCGGCCGGGCGGGCCGGCCTCGCCTTCGCCCCGCGCAACGACTTCGGCGTGCTTGACCACTGGGTCACGCTCGGGTCCGGCGATGTCGTCTACGCCCCGATGCGGGTGACCATGGACGGCGACGGCTGCGAGGTGGTGTTCACGGTGCGCCGGCGTCCGGGCATGACCGACGCCGAGTTCGCCGCCGACGCCGACGCGGTCGCGGCCGACCTCACCCGCCTCAAGCGCATCCTGGAGGCCTGACCGCCCGCGGCGGCCGCCGCCGTTCCCGGGCTCAACGGGGCGAATGCGCGAACGGCCCCGCCTCGACCGGGTCGAATGCGCGAACGGCCCCGATTAGAAGCAGGCGAAAGCGCAAACGACCCGGGCGGGGCCGGAAGCGGCCTAGGCGGCGTTGCGGCCGCCGTCCACGTCAAGCACGGCGCCGTGTACGAAGCTGGCCGCGTCGCTGGCCAGGTAGGCGATGGCCGAGGCGATCTCCTCCGGGGCCGCCGGGCGCCCGGCGGGGGCCGCGGCCGCGAGCTGGTCAAGCGCGCTGCCCATCCCCGCGGTGCCCTCGGTCCGGGTCGGCCCGGGGCTGACCGAGTTGACCCGGACGCCGCTCGGCCCGAACTCCGCCGCCCAGGCCCTGGTGAGCAGGGTCAGCGCCGCCTTGCTCGACCCGTACAGGGCCATCCCGGCCATCCCGAAGTGGGCCACCATGGTCAGCACGTTGACGACCGCGCCCTTGCCGCGGGCGGCCATGGCGGGCGCTAGCTCCCCGACCAGGATGAACGGTGCCTTGACGTTGACCGCGTAGACGGTGTCGATGTCCTGCTCGGTGGTGTCCGCGGTCGGTCCGAACGGGAAGACGCCGCCGTTATTCACCAGGATGTCGACGCGGCCGCCGCCGAGCTCGGTGGCCTGGCGGGCAAGCGCCCGCACCGAGTCGGCGTCGCCGAGGTCGGCGGCGATGAAGTCGGCCTTGCCGCCCGCGGCGCGGATGCGGTTGACGACCGCGTCGCCACGGGCCGCGTCGCGGCCGCTGACCAGGACGTGCGCGCCCCGCTCGGCCAACAGGACGGCGGTGGCCCGCCCGATGCCGCTGGTCGCGCCGGTCACCAGGGCGCTGGTTCCGATGAGGTCGGTGGATGTCATGTCGTTCCTTCCGCGAAAGACTGGGTTACCTGATCCAGAATGGCCAGGCCCAATTGGGTTGTCCAATCCAGTTCTGGGTTATGCTGAGTCCGTGGCTGAGACCGGCGCTGGAACCGACGCCGCCGACGGGCGGCGGCTGACCCGTCGCGGCCGGGTGACGCGGCAGCGGATCCTCGCGGCGGCGGCCGAGCTGATGTTCGACGACGGGGTGGCGGAGACCACGCTGGAGGACATCAGGGCGGCGGCCGGGGTCAGCGGCTCGCAGGTGTACCACTACTTCGAGGACAAGCAGGCCCTGGTGCGGGCGGTCATCGACTACCAGGCGGACGCCGTGCTCGCCGTCCAGGGTGACCACCTGGACCACCTGGACACCATGCCGGGCCTGCGGGCCTGGCGGGACTTCCTGGTCGAGCACCAGCGCCGGCTCGGCTGCCGGGGCGGCTGCCCTGTCGGCTCGCTGGGCGCCGAGGTGGCTGAGACCGACGCCGTCGCCCGGCTGGCGGCGGCCCGGGGGCTGCGCCGCTGGGAAGGGCGCATCCGCGACGGGCTGCGGGCCATGCGCGCACGCGGCGGCTTGCCCGCGGGCACCGACCCGGACGACCTCGCGCTGGCGACGATGGCGGCGCTGCAGGGCGGCCTGCTGCTGACCCAGCTCCAGCGCCAGACCAAGCCGCTCGAGGTCGCGCTTGACGCCATGCTCGACCGCATCCAGGGGCTGACCGAGGCGGCGTAGGGGGCACGGGAGCGAACGGCCGGGCCGCTGGGGTGGGCGGCATCCTGAACGGGGCGACAGCGCCATCATCCGGGCCTGTTCAGAGCGGCCAGGCGGACCCGGCTCACCATCCGGGTCAGCGCGGCGGCTAGGTCCCCGAGACCCTGCCCGAGGTCTCCGGACTTGACCAGGTCACCACCGTAGTCACGGTCCCGAACTGAGGGGAAGCGGGGCGCGGGTTCCAAGTCTCAGCCGCATGCCGACGGCTGCCGCCTCGTGTCCCGCACTGGTGGGTTGCGGGACTCATACCGCCACAAGCTGCCTAAACTGGTTGGCTCATGCGGGTATGACGGCGGACGGGAGGACAACTTTTGCCGGCTGCGATCGCACCGTTGACCGACTTCAGTATCTGGGCTCGTGGGGACCTGCTGGTGATCATCCTGCTGGTCGTTGGGGCGGCGCTGCTCACCAGGCTGGCGAACTGGGCCCGCGGCAAGGTCATGCGGCGCATCGACGCCAGATCGGTCAGCGGCGAGGAACTGGTGCGCTCGGAGGCGGCCAAGCACCGGCACGTGGTGGCCCAGGTGCTCACCTGGAGCGTGCTCGCCGTCCTGTACGTGGTCACCGCCGTGCTCATCGTCCAGCGGCTGGGCGTGCCGCTCGCCGGGCTGGTGGCGCCCGCGGCGCTGATCAGCGCCGCGCTCGGGTTCGGGCTGCAGCGGTTCGTGCAGGATATCGGGGCCGGCTTCTTCATCACCGGAGAGCGGCAGTACGGCTTCGGCGATGTCGTCCGGATCTCGGTGTCCGGCGTGTCCAGCCGGCCGTCGGGACGGTCGAGGAGGTGACGCTCCGCGTCACGCGCATCCGGTCGGTCAGCGGCGAGGTCATCATCACGCCCAACGGGCAGATCACCCAGGTCACCAATCTGTCCAGGGACTGGGCCCGGGCCGTGATCGACGTTCCCGTCCCGTCCTCGGTCGACGTGGGCCACGCCACCGAGGTACTGCAGCGGGTCGGGCGGCAGGCGTACGCCGACCCGCGCCTGCGGAAGATGATGCTCGACGAGCCGAGCGTGATGGGCGTCGAGCGGATCGAGGTCGATCTCTTTTCGCTGCGCATGGTCGCTCGGACGCTCCCCGGCATGCAGTTCGAAATCGGCGGGAGATCCGCGCCCGGGTCGCGACGGCCTTCCGCACGGAAGGCATCATCGTCTCGGCCGAGCTGGACACCAGCCGCGCGACCGGGGACAGCCAGTGACCGTCAGGCCGCGCCGCTCTACGTTGGCGCTCATCGTCCTGTTCATCGGCGTGTTCGCCCTGTACATCTGGGTCCGCCCGGCGGTCGCCGACCAGTACCGACCAGTCCACGGCGGGCAACGTCCATAACGCCCCGAGCGCCCCGACCGCCCCTCACACGCGGCCCTTCACCCCCGCGCGGGCGCCGTCGAGCCCGCGTTTCTCACCCAGCCCGACGCGGACGGCCAGCCCGTCGGCCACGCCGAGCCCGTCGCCGAGCGTTACCGGGGCATCGCCAAGCCAGTCACGGTCGCCGTCCGGCGCGCCGACGGCCACGCCGACCGGCAGCCCTGTCGGCACCCCGGCCTCGGACCAGCCCTCGCCGACGACGTCACCCGGCTCGGCCTCGACCCCGCCCGGGCCGTCCACCTCACCGCCCGGGGCGGCCGCGACGCCGGTCCCGGCCGGCACCGGCGGCTGAGCCCGTCGTGGCTGGCCCGCGCGGGCCAGCCACGCCGTTGGGGGCTTGTCAGCGCGGTTGGTTGCGCAGAGCCGCACCGTAGCTGACGGATTCCCTGGCCAGGCGGCGTCGCCCCGGAGTGGTCAAGGGTGACCGTCTAGCGACAGGATTTCCGGCACCGGCGTGCGGAACACGCGCCGCAGGGCCGCCCGCGCGGCGTGGTATCCGCACATGCCGTGCACGCCGGGTCCCGGGGGAGTGGCGGACGAGCACAGGTAGATGGCCGGGTCGGGGGTGGCGTACGGCACCGGTGACGGGACCGGGCGCAGCAGCAGTCGCAGCCCGTCGCAGCGACCGCCGGCGATGTCGCCGCCGACGTTGTTCGGGTTGGCCGCCGCGATGTCGGCGGGCGTGGTCACGGTCCGGGCGAGCACCAGGTCGCGGAAGCCGGGCGCGAACCGCTCGACCTGCCGCTCGATGGCGGGCACGAGGTCGCCGCGAAACCCGGCCGGCACCTGTGCGTACACCCAGAAGACGTGGGATCCGGCGGGCGCCCGCCCGGGGTCGAACAGGGTCGGCTGCGCGGTGATCAGGAACGGCGGCCGCGGCTCGGCCCCGTGCCGCACTGACCGCAGCGCCGCGCCGATCTCGGCCATCGTCGGGCCCAGGTGGACCGTCCCGGCCTGCCGCGCCTCGGGGGCCCGCCACGGCACCGGGCCGGAGAGCGCGTAGTCGACCTTGAATACCGCCGGCCCGTGCCGGTAACGGCCCAGGATCAGGTCGCCGTACCACCACGGCAGCCGGCGGCCCGGCGATGGCCGCCGCCTCGGCCGGGTCGGTGTCGAACAGGTAGGCGCGGGCCGACGGCAGCCCGGCTAGGTCGCGTACCCGGTGCCCGGTCACCACCTGTCCGCCGAGCGAGGTGAGCAGCGCGGTGAGCGCGTCCGGTATCGCCTGAGTGCCGCCGCGCGGGAACGGCCAGCCGACCTCGTGGGCGGCCAGCGCGAACATTAGCGCGATCCCGCCGGTCAGCGGTGAGGTCAGCGGCGCGGTCACGTGGCCGGCCAGCCCGGCGAGCAGGCCGCGGGCCCGCTGGCCGGCGAACGCCCGGCCGAGCACCGCGGCAGGCAGCCCGGCGAGCAGCGCGAACCGCCCGTACAGGGCCGGCTGGCGCGGCCAGGCGGCCAGCGGCGGGCGCAGCACGTCGGCGGCCAGAGCATCCCAGGAGCCGAGGAACGGGGCGAGCAGCCGGCGGTAGGCGGCGCCGTCGCCGCCGAGCGACTGGGCGGTTTGCGCCACCGGCCGGGCGAGCACGGCTGCCTGCCCGTCCGGGAACGGGTGGGCGAGCGGCAGTTCCGGGTGAACCCAGGACAACCCGAAGCGCTCCAGCCCCAGACGGCCCAGCACCGGGGAGCCGACGCCGAGCGGGTGCACGGCCGAGCAGGGGTCGTGCCGGAATCCGGGCAGGGTCAGCTCGGCCGTGCGGGCGCTGCCGCCCACGGTCGCCCCGCCCTCGTACACCCGCACGCTCAGGCCGGCCAGGGCCAGGGTCACCGCGGCGGTCAGCCCGTTGGGGCCGGCGCCCACCACGATCGCGTCGAGGTCAGCCATGCGCCTGCGGTACCCGGCACAGGCGCCGCCAATCCGGCGGCGCCGACGGGAGGCGCGCAACCCCTGTGGAGCGTCGGGGCCCCAGGCCGAGCGCCGCTCCTGAGAGCGCGCCAGCCCGGCCCGCCTCCCCTCCGGCGTTCACCCCCCGGTCTTCACCCTCTTGGGGAAGCGCGGTAGCTGATCCACGCAGGGGGGCGTTGTGAGCCTGGCATTCAATGCCGCTTAGCTTGATCACGGAAACCCTTATCCTGACGGATATAAATGCCGTTATACGCTTAAAAGGCTTCCGCTGAAAATTAGTTTCCGTGATCTAGATCATGATCAGATTCAGGCACACAAGCCAGCGGAAGAAAGCTGCCCGCCGCCAACTAGTGCGGTAGCAGCCTACGGTTGCCCTTTCGGTAACCGGGGCTCCTCGGCGGGCTGCCAGAGGCGGAACACCAGGCCCTGGTCGTCGGCGCACAGGGCGCTGAGGCCGAACGGCCGGCGCTCGGGCTCGCCGGCCTGGCCGCCGGCGGCGCGGACCCGCTCGACTGCGGCGGCGATGTCGTCAACACGGTACGACAGCTGCACCCCGGGCTCGGCGCCTTCCGACGGCAGGATGCCGAGCGGTGGCCTGGTCTCCCCGGTCCGCCACGTGCCCGGATGGGCGGATGCGAACGGCACCTGCAGCACGGCCTCGTAGAACTCCTTGGCCGCGCGGCTGTCCGGGGCGGTGATCGTCACGTTCGCGGTGTCGCCCTGGCGAAGCCGGGTGGTCCCGGCCGGCGGCCGCAGCAGCATCCAGCGGTGCCCGAACGGGTCGACGATCACCGAGCCGCGCCCGTAGAACTGGTCGGTCGGCTCTCGCTCGACCGAGGCACCGGTGCCGCGGGCCCGCTCGGTGATCCCGTCGACGTCCTCGACCTCCAGGTGGAGGGTGTGGCTGAACGTCGCCGGCGACTCGGGTGCGCGCACCGGCACGTCCGGCCACAGGTCGGAGGCCTCGGCGAGCATCAGCACCGCGTCGCCGATGCCGATCTCGGCGTGGCCGATGGTGCCGTCCGGGTTGACGATGGGCTCGCCGCGCCGGGTGGCGCCGAGTACGTCGGTGTACCAGTCGATGGCCCGCCGGGCGTCGGACACGACGATGTAGGGGGTCAGCGCGGGCGGCCAGGCGGGCTGGCGCTCGGCCCGGGCGGTGACGGTCGGCTGTGACATGGCTCCTCCTGTGGGTGCGAAGGCTTCCCGGGTCAGCCGCTGCCGCAGCCTCCGGGCGAAATCGGGGTCGGGATCGACCGGCGTGACGGGCTCGCGCAGCACCTCGAACGGGTCGGTCATCGCGAGCCCCCCTCTCCCTCGTAGACCCGGCGGAACGCGGCTCGGGCCCGCACCAGCAGCGCCTCGGTGGCGTGCACGGTGCGGTCCAGGTGCCGGGCCACCTCGGGTACCGGCAGCCCGTCCAGGTAGCGCAGCGTGAGCGCGGCCCGGTGGTGCGGGCCTAGGCGGCCGAGCGCCTCGCGGGCCTGGATCCGGTCGATGGCCGCGTCCCACGGGTCGTCCGCGCCCGCCGTCTGGCCGTCAAGCAGGCGCAGGCCGCGCTGTTCCCGCTCGACCCGTCGCCAGTGGTCGGCGAGCTTGTGCCGGGCCACGCCGATCAGCCACCCGACCGACGGGCCGGGTGCGCCCGGCTTGCGTACCGCGTGCACGGCGGCGAGGAACGACTCGGCCGTGAGGTCTTCGGCCAGGCCGACGTCGCCGCAGCGGGCCAGCAGGTAGCCGTAGACGTGCGGCAGCGCGTCGTCGTAGAGCTCAAGCAGCCCGAACGCCGGGTCGGGCCGCACCTGCGGGTGCGTCATACCTTCAATGTCGCCCGGGCGGGCCGGACTCCAACGGCCCAGCGCCGGTTTTTCGCCGACGTCCACCTGGTCGAGGAGGGCGCGGGCTCTCTCCCGCGGTTACGCCACCCGCCGGGCCAGCGGCCGCGCCGCCTCCCGCCCGCGGCCGGAGCAGAAGTGGATGGCGGCCGGCGGGGTGGCCGGGTGGAGCTGGCCCGCCCGGCCGGGATCCACCCGGAAGTGCTCGATGCCCAGCGGCGCCAGCATGTCCGCGAGCGCCTCGCCCGCCAGGTAGACCCACGCCGTCTGCCCCAGGGTCTGCTCGAGGCGGGACTCGCACGTGAACGCCAGGCCGACACGCTCGCCGGACGGCAGCCGCCCGGTTCTCAGGGCGAGAGTCCCGGCCGCGGATGTTCGCACCGGGACCAAGAGCATTTGCTCCATTGAAACCACTCCTCTTAGAGGCCGATATCCCGGACAAGCAGGTCGCGGCTGGTTTCCCGGCGGATCAGCATGCGCGCCGTCCCGTCCTTGACCGCGATCACCGGTGGCCGTCCGACCAGGTTGTAGTTGGACGCCATCGAGTGGTTGTACGCGCCGGTCCCGGGCACGGCGACCAGGTCACCCGGGTGGAGGTCGCCGGGCAGCGGCACATCCGTCGCGAGGATGTCGCCCGCCTCGCAGTGCCGGCCCACCACCGTCATCAGCTCCGGCCGGGCCGACGACGGCCGCAGCGGGTGTACCGCGTACCGCGCGCCGTACAGCTCCGGCCGCGGGTTGTCGCTCATGCCCCCGTCCACCGCCACGAAGGTGCGGCAGCCGGGGCTGTGCTTGACCGCGAGCACCCGGTACAGCGTGACCATGGCCTGGTTGATCAGGGCCCGTCCCGGCTCGATCACCAGGCGCGGTACCGGCAGCCCCAGCTGCTCGCACTCGCCGGCCAGCACCCGGCGGATACGGTCCGCGAACCCGGTCAGGTCGAAGCGGTCGTCGCCGGTGACGTAGGGGACGGCGTGCCCGCCGCCCAGGTTGAGTTCCCGCAGCAGGATGCCGTGGCGGTCCCGCACCTCGGCCATCAGCCTGAGCAGCCTGCGCGCGGCGACCTCGTAGGCGGACAGGTCGGTGAGCTGCGAGCCGAGGTGGCAGTGCAGGCCGACGAGCTGGAGGCCGGCATGGCCGACCACCCGTCCTACCGCGTCGGCCGCCGCGCCCGAGCTGAGCGAGAAGCCGAACTTCTGGTCCTCGACCCCGGTCGCCACCGCCCAGTGCGCGTGCGCGTCCACGCCGGGCGTGACCCGGATGAGCACCCGCTGGCGCCGGGGGGCCAGGGCGGCGATGCGGGCGATCTCCGGGACGCTGTCGATCACGATGCGCCCGGCACCGTAGCGGAAGGCGGCGTCTAGGTCGGCCGGCGTCTTGGCGTTGCCGTGCAGGATGACCCGGTCGGCCGGGAAGTCCGCCGCGCTGGCGACGGCCACCTCGCCGGCCGAGCACGCGTCGAGAGAAAGCCCTTCCTGCTCGATCCAGGTGGCCATGGCCCGGCACAGGAAGGCCTTGCCCGCGTAGGCGATTTCCGCGCCGGGCAGCGCCGCCGCGTAGCCGCGGCTCCGGTGCCGCACGTCGGCCTCGTCGAGGATGTACGCCGGGGTTCCGAACCGGGTGGCCAGCGCGCTCAGCCGTACGCCGCCGACCGAGACCTCGCCATCGGGCTCAATCCGTGCGGTGTGCGGCCAGGGGCCCCCGGCCAGGGTTGTCGTGGTTACATTGTGCCCAGACGTCGCATCGTCACCTCATCCGATATCGCTTGCCCGCGCACGCCTAGGCCGCGGACCTCATGGAGAACCAGCGCGGTCGAGACCAAGTGGACGCCGCGGCAGCCGCAGATCCGGGTCAGTGCGTCGCCTAGGTCGGCGAAGCCGCGGCAGTCGAGCTGGACCTCATAGTCGGCCTCGCCGGTGATGAGCGCGGCGGAGAGCACGGCTGGGATCGCCCTCAGCCACTGCTCGAAGGCCGGCCACGGCAGGCGGGGCGCCAGCCTGATCCGAACGATCGCCCGCACGGTGGTTACCGTCGCCACGCTCATCGAACCGTCACGTTCTGAATCTAGCCGCGGACCAGGGGGCACCCCCGTTGCCTAACGGGTTCCTAGCGACGCCGGGTCCCTAACCAAGCGGCTTCCAAGCTGCCCGGCCGGGGTCACAGCTCGATGCGGGAGCCCATGACGACCGTGCGGTCCCGGGGGAGGCTGAAGTACTCGGACGCGTCGGCGGTCAGCCCGGCGGTGGCCAGGAACAGGCGCTTGCGCCACCGGCTCATGCCCGGGGTGTTGCCCAGGTACAGGTCGATGGTGGACAGGAAGTAGGAGATGCGGCTCTCGTCCAGCGGGCTTTCCAGGTCCGCCGCGCGGATCAGCGGCAGCAGCCCGGGCACGTCGGGGGAGTCCATGTAGCCGAAGCGGGCGGTGACGTGCGACGATGCCGTCGTCCTTGTGGCCGAGGTCGTCGACCCGCAGCCGCTCGGCCGGCGGGACGTGCGGCACCGGCTTGGTCTCGATCGCCAGGACCAGGACGTGCTCGTGCAGCACCTGGTTGTGCTCTACGTTGGCCCGCATGGCCAGCGGCGCGGTGCCGCTGCCCCGGTGCAGGAAGATGGCGGTGCCCGGCACCCGGATCAGCGGCGGCCGTGCGCGCGTGCAGCTGGTCCACGAACGCCTGCAGCGGGCCCTCGTCCGTGCTCGCGCAGCCCGGTGACCAGCTCGCGGCCCCGCTGCCAGGTGACCAGCACGGTGAACACCACGACGCCGATGGCCAGCGACAGCCAGGCCCCGTGCGGGACCTTGGTGAGGTTGGCGCCGAGGAACAGCAGGTCGAGCGCGAGCAGCGGAGACGGCCACGGCCGCCACCTGCCACAGCGGCCTGCCCCGCAGCGTGCGGACCACGTAGAAGAACAGCAGCGTGGTGATGGTGATCGTGCCGGTCACCGCCAGGCCGTACGCGTAGGCCAGCGACTCGGACGACCGGAACGCGAAGACCAGCGCGAGGACCGCGGCGAGCAGCGCCCAGTTGATCCACGGCACGTAGATCTGGCCGATCTGCTTCTCGGAGGTGTGCTCGATGCGCAGCCGCGGCAGGTAGCCGAGCTGCGCCGCCTGCTGGGTGACCGAGAACGCGCCCGAGATGACCGCCTGCGAGGCGATGATGGTGGCCGCGGCGGCCAGGAACACCATCGGCAGCCGGGCCCAGCCCGGCAGCAGCAGGAAGAACGGGCTGGCGACCGCGTTCGCCGGGTCGCGCGAGCACCAGCGCGCCCTGCCCCAGGTAGCTGAGCACGCAGGCCGGGAGCACCAGCACCAGCCAGACCCGGGTGATCGGCCCGCGCCCGAAGTGGCCCATGTCCGCGTACAGCGCCTCGGCGCCGGTGACCGCCAGGACGACGGCCGCGAGCGCGAAGAACGCCACCGTGAAGTGCCCGAACAGGAACGTGGCCGCGTACGTCGGCGACAGGGCCTTGAGTATCGCCGGGTGGCTGACGATGCCGCGGATGCCGGCCGCGCCGATCGCGGTGAACCACAGGCCCATGATCGGGCCGAACACCCGGCCCACCGCGCCGGTGCCGAGCCGCTGCGCCAGGAACAGGCAGACGATGATCGCCGCCGTGATCGGCACCACCAGGTCGGACACGGACGGGGCCGCGACCTTCGTCCCCTCGATCGCCGACAGCACCGAGATCGCCGGGGTGATCATGCTGTCGCCGAAGAACAGCGAGGCGCCGAACACCCCCAGGGCGGCGAGCGCGAGCCCCGCCCGCCGGCCGTCCGGTGCTCCCCGCCGGCGGATCAGCGTGATCAGGGCCATGATGCCGCCCTCGCCGTCGTTGTCGGCGCGCAGCACCAGCAGCACGTAGGTCAGCGTCACGATGATCATCACCGACCACACGATCAGCGAGACCACGCCGTAGACGCTGTCCTGCGAGACCTGGACCGGGTGCGGGTCGGACGGGCTGAACACCGTCTGGATCGTGTAGAGCGGGCTCGTCCCGATGTCGCCGAACACCACTCCAAGGGCCCCGACCGACAGTGCCAGCCGACCGCCGCCCTCGCTCATGTGTCCTCCAGGAACGCCCGCCCGTCGTGCCCACCCTAGCGGGCGGGGCAGCGGCACCGGCTGCGACGCGGTGCGGCTCGCCGCCAGTTCCCGGCCGCGCAGGCCTTGGAGGGCTGTTTTACCGGTAGTACGGCGGGCGGGCCGGGTGGATGGCGCCACCGGCCACGTTAGAAGCAGCCGTTGGCGCCAACGACCCGTCGGCGGCTCAAACGTAGGATGTTTGATACTCTGCGGTCGGGCGCGACGGTCTCAGCCGGGCCCGGGAGGCAGGAGAGGGGTGTGCCGTGCCGGTGCGACAGGCGGCGCGTTCGACGTTGAGCGGGCGGGTGATCGATGAGCTGGAGCGGCTGATCGGCACGGATGAGTGGGCGGTGGGGCAGAAGATCCCAGCCGAGCCCGAGCTGATGGCCGCGCTCGGCGTTTCGCGGAACACGGTCCGCGAGGCCGTGCGGGCCCTGGTGCACGCCGGCCTGCTCGACGCGCGCCCGGGCGACGGCACCTACGTGACGGCCACCGACGGCCTCGGCGCGGCGCTCGCCCGTCGGCTCCGCCAGGGGAAGGCGCTGGAGGTCATCGAGGTCCGCCTGATGATCGAGCGGGACGCCGCTGGCCTGGCCGCCGTGCGCCGCTCGGAGCGGGAGCTCGCCGACCTGCGGGAGCTGTCCCGCGCGCAGTCGGCCGCGCTCGCGGCGGGGGACCGGGAGGCCTACCTCGGCGCCGAGCTGGCCGTGCACGCCGCGGTGGTCGACGCGGCGCACAACGCGCTGCTCAGCCAGCTGTACGCGCAGATGACCGCCTCGGTCCGCGAGTCGATCGCCTCCGGACTCGACGCCGGCCTGGAGCACCCCGAGCATGTCACCCTGCACGACGCGCTGCTCGACGCGATCGCCGCGCGGGACGCGGCCCGGGCTGAGGCGGCCGCGACCCGCCACCTGGCATCGGTCGCGGCGATCCTGTCCGGTGAGGTCGACGGTGGAGAACCGAATTCATGAGAATGAACGAAGCGCCGTTTCACCCGACAGCCCAGGCGTCCGCCGTCGACCCGGCCGGCGTGCCGAGGTGGCGGCTGTCGAAGCGCGGCGGGTTCTGGCTGGTGGCGTTCCTCGTCGTCACGGGCCTGCTCGGCAGCTACTCGCTGACCCCGCTGTACGCGGTGTACCAGGACCGGTGGCACTTCTCCGACCTGATGCTGTCGGTGGCGTTCGCCTGCTACTCGCTCGGCACGATCGTGGCGCTGCTGCTGTTCGGCTCGCTATCGGACCGAGTCGGGCGCCGGGCGGCGTTCGTCCCGGCGCTGCTCGGGGTGGCGGCCTCGATGCTGATCTTGATGTTCGCGGTGAACCTGCCGATGCTGCTGGCCGGCCGGGCCGTCCAGGGCATCTTCACCGGCATTGTCAACGGCACCGCGGGCGCGGCGCTGATGGACCTCGAGCCGCGCGGTGACCGCCGCGTCGCCGCGTTCGCCAACTCGACCAGCATCGCCACCGGCTCGGCGCTCGGCCCGCTGATCGCCGGCTTCCTGGTCGATCACGCCCCGATGCCGACCAGGACCCCGTACCTGCTGGTCCTGGTGCTGCTCGCGGCCGGGCTCGCCGGGGTTGGCCTGCTGCCGGAGACCGTGGACAAGGAGGGCCGCGCGGCCGGCGGCTGGTTCCGGCGGCTGCGGATGCCGGCTAACCGCGGGGTGTTCGCCGTGGCCTGCCTGGGCGCGGTCTCCTGCAGCGCGGGCATGGCCCTGTTCGCCGAGTTCGGCACCGAGCTGGCCGGCCAGGTTCACTTGGACGGCGCGTCCATGGGCGGCCTGCTGGTGTTCGTCATGTTCGCCTCGATCGGCCTGGTCCAGGTGCTGCTGCGACGCCTGGGTCACCTGGTCAGCCTGGTGGCCGGCACGGCCGTCACCGCGGTCGGCTGGGCCGGGATCGTCGCGGCCCTGGCGGCGCACCAGGCCGCGCCGATGTTCGCCGCCGCCGTGGTCGCGGGCGCGGGGTCCGGCCTAGCGCTGATGGGCGGCACCGCCGGCGTCAATCACGTGGCCGTGCCGGAACGGCGCGCCGAGGCGATCTCGCTGTACTTCGTGGTGATGTTCCTGGCCCTGGCCATCCCCGGCATCGGCGGCGGCGCGCTGGCCGAGGCGATCGGCCTCACCGGGACCGCGTCGGTCATGCTGGCCGTCGCCGCCGTGATCGCGCTCGCGGCGGCGGGCGCCGCCCGCCGCCCGGGAGTCGCCAGCGGCCTTTAGCCGGGGCGGCGCCCGGCCGTTTCCCGGCCGCCGGGCGCGGGCACCCTGCACACGGGCAGAATCGGGGGGAAACAACGATGTCAGAGACGGTGCGGTTCACGATCGGGGCCAAGACCAGCTGCAGCGACGGGACGCACGGCGAGGTCATCCGGGTGATCGTTGACCCGGTCGCCGAGACGATCACCCACCTGGTGGTCGAGCCCGGGCACCGGCGCGGCCAGAGCCGCATCGTGCCGCTCGACCTCGTTGACACGGCCGGCGCCCAGGTCAAGCTGCGCTGCAGCCGGGAAGAGTTCGACAAGCTCGACCCGGCCGAGGAGACCAAGTTCATGCCGGGAGCGGCCGGCTACGGCGACTACGGGCCGGACCAGGTGGGCTACTGGCCTTACTACGGCATCGGCGCCGGCCCGGGCGGCGGGAACATCCCGCAGACCATCACCTTTGACGCGGTGCCGCGCGGCGAGGTGGACGTGCAGCGCGGCGACCCGGTGCAGGCCACCGACGGCGACATCGGCCGGGTCCAGGGGCTGGTCATCGATCGCGGCAGCAGTCACGTGACCCACGTGCTGCTGCAGGAGGGCCATCTGTGGGGACGCAGGCAGGTGGCGATCCCGATCAGCGCGGTCGCCAGCACTAGCGACGGCATCCGGCTGAACATCAGCAAGCAAGAGGTGCAGGACCTGCCGCCGGTAGGGGTCGACCACCCGAAGTAACGGCGGTGGCCGGGCCTCCCGGCCCGCGTACCGCTCGACCGTAACCCTCCTCGCGTCGGCCTCGTCGTCCGCGGGTGCTGAACGCTTTGCTGGCGTCCTGGCAATCCCAAGATGGAGAGCGGGGCAGAGGCGAGGAGGGTCATTCATCGTGTCCTTACAACCGGGCGATCTCGTGCGACAGCCGGTACTGGGGACCGGTCCAGGGCTCGACCATCGTCGGCAAGGTCGTGCTGGACTGGTGGCACGACAGCCATCCCGAGTTCCGCCTGTTCTGATCGCGGGCGGCATGCGGCGGACATGCCGGGCGGATGTTACTACTAAACGTAGTAACATGGCGTCCGTGAACGGTGCCGTTCCTACGACGATCATCGTCGCCGGTCTTGCGCTTGCCGGGTACGCGCTGCTGATGACCGCACTCAACCGGCGGATGGGCGCTGTCCTGCTCGCCGCCCTCGGCGTGCTCGAAATCCTGCTGCTGGTCTTGGTCGGCATGATCGTGGCCCGGATCGTCGGCGGCGGACGCCCGGCCGGGGGACTGCCCACGCTTATCGGATACCTGATCGCGGTGCCGCTCGTCCCGCTGCTGGCGGGATTCTGGGGGGCGCTGGAACGGTCACGCTGGGGCCCGGCGGTCATCGCCGTGGCCGGCCTGGCCGCGGCCGTGCTGATGGTCCGGCTGCACGAGATCTGGCCGGTGATCCATGTCTGAGCCGATAGCGCCCGAGGCCGCGGCGCCTGAGCCGGTAGGGCCGCCGGAGGCCGCGGCACCGCGGCCCGGCTCGACCAGGAACGGACCGGGACGGCTGCTGGTCGCCGTCTACGCCCTGTTCGCCCTGTCCGCTTCGGCGCGGGCCGCGGTGCAGATCGCGACCGAGTTCAGCCACGCCCCGGTCGCGTACGTGCTGTCGGCCTTCGCCGCCGCGTTCTACATCGTCGCCACGGTCACCCTCGCCGCCGGCGGCCCGCTGGCCCGCCGGCTCGCCGTCCTGTCCTGCTCGGTAGAGTTCGCCGGCGTCGTGGCCGTCGGTACCTGGAGCCTCGTCGACCGCGCCACCTTCCCCGATGCCACGGTGTGGTCGGGCTACGGCAGCGGCTACGGGTACGTCCCCCTCGTTCTTCCCCTGCTCGGGTTGCTGTGGGTGCGCCACTGGACCAGGCGGACGAGCTCCGCCCTCACTCCTCCACTGCGGAAGGGGTAAGGAACACGCCGTCACGGGCCGCGGCCACCGCCGCGGCGGCGGCCAGGTCGGCGTCCCGCTCGGTGACGGGCTCGCGGGTGACCAGGAGGCGGTAGTACAGCGGCGCCGACATGGCGTGCATGAACGCGGCCGGGTCGGTGCCCGCCGGAACCTGGCCGCGGCGGACCGCGCGGTCCACGATCACGTCGATCGCGTCGAGCCGGCCGCCCAGAACTGCCGCATGAGCTCGGCGATCTCCGGCGACGACAGTCCGCCGACGATGAGCGCCGTGGTGACCGCCGCCCCCTCCGCTGAGGAAAGCACCCCCTGGACCGCGCGGGCCAGCATCCGCAGGTCGGTGTCGACGCTGCCGCTGTCGGGGAGCTGGATCTGGGTGCCCGCCGCCCCGGCCAGCGCCTGGCTGATCAGCTCCGGCTTGCTGCCCCAGCGGCGGTAGACGGTCGTCTTGTGCACGCCGGCCCGGGCCGCGATCGACTCGACGCTGATGTCGGCGTAGTCCCGCTCCGCCAGCTCGGCGACGGCCGCGGCGAAGACCGAGTCGGCGATCCGCGCGGTCCGGCCACCCGGCCGTACCGTCCCTGGTGCTGCCATGGAGATGACCCTAACACAACTGTTAGTTGCGATAAGCCTTGGACTGTGTCAACCTGTTAGTGCAACTCTCTGTTGTATTAGGAATAACGAGGGCGGGGAACACCCGGAACGGCGGACGCAATGACCTGCGCAGCACCAGCAACCACGGCAGAAGTTCGGAACGTGTCAGGGCGGGCGGGGACCGGCGCCGCCTGGCGCAGCTACCTCCCGGGGGCCGCCGGCGTCGGCTACCTGGCGGCCTGGGTAGCCGGCCTGGCCGCGTGGCCATCCAACCTGGCGCTCAACGCGACCCCGGCGCAGACGGCGGCGAGCTACGCCGCCCACCCGGCCGGGGCGGTGACCCAGTACTTGCTGGCCGAGGGGTTGGCGGGGCTGCTGCTCGCCATCGTGCTCGGCGGCGCCCTGCTGCCCGGGCTCCGCGCCCGGGTCGGCCGCCGCGCCGACGGCCGTTTCACGGTCACCGCCGCGGTCTCCGGCATCCTGGCGGTGATGGTGTCGCTGACCCAGTGCACCCTTGGCCTGATCCTGACCAGCGCGGCGACCGGCCACGACGTCACCGCCAGCGGTGACCTGTCAAACGTGGTCAACCAGCTCGACGGCATCAAGATGATCGCGCTGGCGGTCACGGCGACTTGCCTCGCGGCCGTCGTCAGCCCCGGCCCCGTGCTCCCGCGCTGGCTGCGGGCGACCGGCCTCCTGCTTGCCCTGGCCCTGGCCGCGTCCGGTTACGCCTACCTCGCCCTGGCCAACGGCCTGGCCTGGACCGCCTACGTATCCGGCCTCCTGCTGCTCCTGTGGGTAACCGGCACCGGCATCGCCCTGACCGTCCGCCGCCGCCGCACAAGGTCCCCCGCGTCCCCCGTCCGGCCGTAACCCCAGGCCACGACCGGAGCGCGCATTTCCGGCTCGCTCGCCGGCGATGCCCTGGTCAGCGGGCAGGGGCGAGGTTGCCCCTGGGCTAACGACCTCTTAGTGTTGGTTGAGGATGTGTGCTGAACGTTACGGGGGTATACGTGATGCCGGACTGGGGCAAGCTTTTCGGCAGGGCCAAGGACCAGGCGGGCAAGCACTCCGACCAGGTTCAAAAGGGGGTTGACAAGGTCCAGGACCTGGCGGACAAGCACTTGGATGACAAGTACGACGGCCATATCCAGAAGGCCGGCGACATGGCCGAGCAGGCCCTTGGCGTCGACGGCAAGGAAGGCGCGGGGAAGTCCGATGACGCGGCCCGGCAGCCTGGTGCCGAGCGCGAGGACGGCACCGGGCAGCAGAACGCGGGCGACGGGCGGTAACAGCCGTCGGCCATGCCCTCGGGACCCTGGCTGCTCAGGGCAGGCGTCCCGGGGGATGGTTGCCGCCGGTCTACCGAAGTCGACGTCTGCGGGTTGGTGAGGGCCGCTCAGGCTCCGAGCCGTGGCACGGGCGTGTCGCCGGCCGCGGTTAGCACGGTCCGGGACTGGCGGTAGAAGTCGATGTCGGCGTCCCCGGCCAGCCGGTCCTGCGGGTTGTGTGAGTTCACCCAGGTGCTGGCCGACTCGATGGCCGGCGCCAGCCGGCGCGGTCGCCCCGGGTCGCCGGTCCAGATGTAGGCGGCTGTCGGGGAGGCCAGGGCGTTGGCGAGGGTGACGGCTTCGTCGTCGGCGTCGAACGGGGTGACCCGCACCAGGGGGCCGCAGACCTGCTCGGTGAAGAGCTGCATTGACGGTGTCACGTCGGCGAGCACGGTCGCGGCGAGGTAGTTCCCCTCGGGCAGGCCTGGTGGCCGTCGTCCGCCTGCCGCCAGCCGTGCGCCTTCCCTGACGCCGAGCCGCACGCAGGAGGCGAGCTTGTCGTACTGCTCGGTGTGCGGCACCGGCCCGATCTGCGTCGCCGGGTCGGCGGGGGCACCGACGCGGATGCGGTCCGCCCGCTCGGCCATGCGGCCGACCACGGTGTCGTAGACGGGCCGCTCGACAAGGATGGTGGAGGTGGCGGTGCGCCGCTGGCCGCCCAGCGCGAAGGCGCCGAACAGCGCGCTGTCGATCGCCTGGTCGAGGTCCGCGTCGGCGAAGATGAGGCAGGGCACGTTGCCGGCGAGCTCGGCGGACAGGGTCTTGCCGTGGGTGGCGGCGTCGAGCATGACCTGCTGTCCGGTGGTTGCGTCGCCGGCGAACGACAGCCGGGCCACGCCGGGGTGGGCGACCAGTGTGTCCCGCGCCTCGGCGCCGGGAGCCCTGTGGTGGCGGGAGCCGTGCACGATGTTGAGCACGCCGTCGGGCAGGCCCGCGGCGGTCGTGATCTCCGCCAGCAGCATGGCCGGTAGCGGCGCCTGCTCATCCGGCTTGACCACGACCGTGCAGCCCGCTGCCAGGGCGGGCGCGACTGCGCGCGCCTGGGAGAGGAACGGCGTGCACCACGGCGTGATCAGCCCGGCGACGCCGGCCGGGCGGGTCAGCACGTAGCTGGGCTGTGCGGTCGCGGCCGGTGCGTCGGCCGCCGCTTCCGCCTCGATCACCGCCGCGGCGAGACGGAATTCATCACCCGCCTGTTGGCCCTGTTCCCTGGCCTGGGTGAGCGGCAGGCCCGCGCCCAGCGCCTCGGCGGCGGCGATGTCGTCGGCCCGCGCGTCGATCGCAGCCGCGATAGCGCGCAGGACACCGGACCGTTCCTGCGCCGTCATCCCGGGCCACGGGCCAGTCTCCAGCGCGGTCTGCGCGGCCAGCACCGCCTGGATGACGTCGCCGGCGGTGCCCACCTCGACCTGCGTGTAGTCCTTCCCGGTAGCCGGGTCAGCCACGCCGTAGGCCTTCCTGAGCGCGCTGCGCACTTGCTGCCCGCCGATGAAGTGGCTGACGCTCTCCGGTACCACAATTCCTCCACGTCTCTTGCTGGCCGGCGTGCCTGGCGGGCTTTCCGGATAGCACACGGGGCCGGAGGGAGGCGATGCCTCCCTCCGGCCCGCGCTGGTGCCAGGTGGGCGGTGCTTACTTCGGCGGGAACTGCTGGGTCGCGCCGGGGCGCGGCGGCAGCGCCTGGAGGGATGCCGTCTTCTGGGCGGCCAGGTTGGCCGCCGTGGTGGCGGGGGTGAACTCGGTGCTAGTCGGGGCGGCCTGCGCGGTGCCTGACATCAGGGCGCCGGTGAAGTTGCTGAAGGTGGCCCGCCGCCAGCGGCTGATGTTGGGGAAGGTGACCGGGCCGGCGTTGGACAGGCCGCCGGCCGCCGCTACCGCCTCGATGAGCCGCAGGCAGGAGGTGTGGTCGGAGACGCCGGAGAAGATCTGGCCGCCGGTCGTCCACGGCGAGACGACGAAGGCCGGGACGCGGAAGCCGGCGCCCATGGGCAGGCCGCCGCCGGGGGTGCCGGCCGGGGAGGACAGGGTGATGTACTCCTCGGGGTACTTGTTCCGGTCCGGGATGGGCGGGGGCACGTGGTCGAAGAACCCGTCGTTCTCGTCGTAGTTCATGACGAAGACGGTGCTGTTCCACAGCTCCTCGTTGGCGGCCAGGGCCTCCAGCTTGGTGGCGAGGAACTGGGCGCCGGCCGCCGGGATGGCCGGCGGGTGCTCGTCGGCGGCGGAGGTAGAGCCGATGAACGACACGTCGGGCAGCGTGCCGTTGGCGCAGTCCTCCTCGAAGCCGAGCTCCGGGTTGGCGGCCGCCGTCGGGTTGGCCGGGTCGCCGATCCCGCCCGGCGTGCCGTTGCCGAACAGCGTGCCGTTGCCGACCACGCTGTTGAAGAGGGCGGTGGGTACCAGCCCGGGGGTCTGGAACTGCTTGAAGTAGTGGCTGATGGTGTCCTGCGGCCAGCCGACGTTCTGGTAGAACTTGTAGCTGATCCCGGCCTTGAACAGGGTCTCGGGCCCGCTTTCGTAGGTCAGGTCCTTCACGCCGCCGGTCTCCAGGACCGGGCCGCCGGCCTTGCCCTGCGGGTCGTTGCCGCCGTGCTCCCAGAAGATCCGGTTCACGTCGGTCGGGCCCATGACCGCGGAGTGGTAGTTGTCGCACAGGGTGAAGGCCTTGGCCACCGCCCAGTGGAAGGGGATGTCTTCCTGGGTGTAGTAGCCCATGGTGTACGAGCCGTTCACGTCGCCGTCGGAGGCGAGGTGGGTGAGCAGCCAGCTGTCCATCGCGCCCTGGTTCCACGACGCGTGCTGGTCGCGGTAGTCGTGCGACAGCGACGGGACCCGGGCGGCGCCGGTGGTGACGGTGGACATGTGCCACGGCTCGAGGAAGCCGTCGGGGTTGGCCGGGTCGGGCTGCTGGAAGACCGACCGGCCGTTGGGCAGCTTGATCGCGGTCTTGTCGTTGAAGCCCCGCGCGCCGGGGAAGGTGCCGAAGTAGTGGTCGAAGCTGCGGTTTTCCTGCATCTGGAAGACCAGGTGCTTGACCTGGGACAGGTCGAACTTCTTCGGGCTCTGGGTCGCTGCCCGGGCCAGGTTCTCCGGCAGGACGCCGGACAGGCCGGCGGCGCCGGCCACGGCGGCCGCGCTGGCCACGAAGGTGCGACGGCCGATCCTCGGGCCGTTCGAACGCTTTTCAGTCATGAATGTCTCTTCTTCGTCTCGTGGCGGGCGCGTCAGGAGTGGGCCGGGGCGATCGGGCCCGCCGCGCTGCCGGCCTGGGCCAGGCCGGTGACCTGGGCGATCTTGCTGTTCTTGGTGTCGGCGATGTAGAGGTTGCCGGTGCTCGGGTCGATGCTGATCCCGTAGGGGGTGTTCAGCTTCGACGCGGTCGGGAGCCCCGTTGGTCTCGCCGCCGGCCGGCGGGGCGCCGCCGGCCGCGGGGGCGGCGTTGACCACGGTGGAGATGACCCCGGCCGGGGTGACCTCACGGACGGCGTTGTTGAAGGTGTCGGCGATGAACAGGTCGCCGGCGCCGTCGACCGCTACGCCCTGCGGGTCGTTGAGCTGCGCGCTGGTCGCGGCGCCGCCGTCACCGGAGAACCCGCCCAGCCCGTCGGTGGCCTTGGCGGCGGCGAAGTCGCCGGCCACGGTCGTGATGACCCCGGTCTTGGCGTCGACCCGGCGGATGACGTTGTTGGACGCGTCGGCGATGTACAGGTTGCCCTTGGCGTCCAGCGCCACGCCGGTCGGCTCGCTCAGCTCGGCGGACGTGGCCCGGCCGCCGTCACCGGAGTAGCCCGGCGGTGCCGTTGCCGGCGACCGTCGGTCATCTTCCCCTTCGGCGGTCACCTTGACGACCCGGTTGTTGAAGGTGTCGGCGATGTACACGTCACCCTGGGCGTCGACGGCGACGGCCTCCGGGTGGTCCAGCGCGCTGCTCGCTGGCCACGGCCGGTTGCCCAGGCCGGCCTTGCCGGTGCCCGCGACCAGGCTGATGACGCCGGCCGTGGTGATCTCCCGGACCACGTTGTCGCCGCTGTCGGCCAGGAAGACGTCGCCCTTGGCGTCCTCGGCGCTGCCGCCGGGCTGGTAGAGCGACGCGTTGACGGCCGCGCCGCCGTCGCCGTGCTCGCCGAAGGCCGACAGCGACCCGGCGATCACGGTGGTGACGCCGTTCGCCAGCGCCGCCAGCAGGTTCGCGCCGGTGTTGGACACGTACACCGTGCCGTTGAAGGCCGACACGCCGACCGGGAGGCGCAGGCCGCCGCCCAGGGCGTTCTGGGTGTAGGTCAGGCCCGTCAGCACCGGCGCGGCGGTGGTGGCCGCGCTCGCGGCCCCGCCAGCGGCCAGGCCCGCGGCGGCCACCGCGGCAGCCACCGCGGTCGCGCCCGCCAGGCGGCGCCGGTTACGAACTTTCTTGGATTCCAAGGTCACAGCTTCGGCTCTCCTCGGTGCGGGGGCCCGCCGTGCCAGGGAAGGCACCAGGACCCGGCCGCTAGTCACAACCGAGGAGGTTCCATGGTCAAGGTGAACATCGGGTAAGGGATACGGGAACGACCCGAGAGATCGACCGCCATTAATGCAAAGGGATTAGCCTGCCGCGCCCCCCACTAACCAGGGGAAAGGCAAGTGGCCCCCGGTGGTGCAAGGTTTCACCTAATGGATAGCGATTAGGGCCCCGCCGGGGCCTGATCGCCAGGTGGGAGCCGTTCCCGGGTACGGAAGGTGAGCCGCGCCGACGGCTCCGTGACCAGACCGAAGACGATGTCGTCGGAGGGCCGTTCAGGCCCGAATCGGGGTACGGGCGTGTCGCTGGCCGGGTAGCACGTCCGGGACTGGCGGTAGAAGGAGTCGGAACCTTCCCGGTACCCCAGAGGGCCGGAGGGAGAAATTCTTCCCTCCGGCCCTCGCTAACGCCGTGCTGATGCCTCGCTAAACGCCTCGTGGGCGCTTCGCGCGCGGTGCTTACTTCGGCGGGAACTGCTGGGTCGCGCCGGGGCGCGGCGGCAGCGGCTGGAGGGAGGCCGTCTGCTGGGCGGCCAGGTTGGCCGCCGTGGTGGCGGGGGTGAACTCGGTGCTGGTCGGGGCGGGCTTCGGGGTGACCGGGGCCAGGGCGCGGGTGAAGTTGCTGAAGGTGGCCCGCCGCCAGCGGCTGATGTTGGGGAAGGTGAGCGGGCCGGCGTTGGACAGGCCGCCTGCCGCCGCCACCGCCTCCATGAGCCGCAGGCAGGAGGTGTGGTCGGAGACGTCGGAGAAGATCTGGCCGCCGGTCGTCCACGGCGAGATGACGAAGGCCGGGACGCGGAAGCCGGCGCCGACGGGCAGGCCGCCGCCGGGGGTGCCGGCCGGGGAGGACAGGGTGACGAACTCCTCGGGGAACTCATTCCGGTCGGGGGTGGGCGGGGGAACGTGGTCGAAGAACCCGTCGTTCTCGTCGTAGTTCAGCACGAACACGGTGCTGTTCCACAGCTCCTCGTTGGCGGCCAGGGCCTCCAGCTTGGTGGCGAGGAACTGGGCCCCGGCCGCCGGGATGGCCGGCGGGTGCTCGGACGCGCCGGTCCCGATGAATGAAACGTCGGCCAGCGTGCCGTTGGCGCAGTCCTCCTCGAAGGCCAGCTGCGGGTTGCTCGCCGGCGTCGGGTTGGCCGGGTCGCCCTTCCCGCCCGGCGTGCCGTTGCCGAACAGCGTGCTGGTCGAGTTAATGGCGTTGAACAGGGCGTCGGGCACGAGTCCCTTGGTCTGGAACTGCTTGAAGTAGTTGCCGTCGGTGGGGCCGATCCAGCCGCTGGCGTGGTACCACTTGACGCTGTACCCGGCGTTGAAGAGCGTCTCGTACGAGGTTTCGTAGGTGAGGTCCTTCACGCCGCCGGTCTCCAGGACCGGGCCGCCGGCCTTGCCCTGCGGGTCGTTGGTGCCCGTCTCCCAGAACAGCCGGTTGGGGTCGGTGGGGCCCATGACGGCGCAGTGGTAGTTGTCGGCCAGGGTGAAGGCCTTGGCCAGGGCCCAGTGGAAGGGGATGTCTTCCTGGGTGTAGTAGCCCATGGTGAACGAGCCGTTGGCGTCGCCGTCGGAGGCGAGGTGGGTGAGCAGCCAGCCGTCCATCGCGCCCTGGTTCCACGACGCGTGCTGGTCACGGTAGTCGTGCGACAGCGACGGGACCCGGGCGGCGCCGGTGGTGACGGTGGACATGTGCCACGGCTCGAGGAAGCCGTCGGGGTTGGCCGGGTCGGGCTGCTGGAAGACCGACCGGCCGTTGGGCAGCTTGATCGCGGTCTTGTCGTTGAAGCCCCGCGCGCCGGGGAAGGTGCCGAAGTAGTGGTCGAAGCTGCGGTTCTCCTGCATGAGGAAGACCAGGTGCTTGACCTGGGACAGGTCGAACTTCTTCGGGCTCTTGGTCGCGGCCCGGGCCAGGTTCTCCGGCAGGACGCCGGACAGGCCGGCGGCGCCGGCCACGGCGGCCGCGCTGGCTACGAAGGTGCGACGGCCGATCCGCGGGCCGTTCGAGCGCTTCTCAGTCATGAATGCCTTATCTCTTCTTCGTCTCGTGGCGGGGCGCGTCAGGAGTGGGCCGGGGCGGTCGGGCCCGCCGCGCTGCCGGCCTGGGCCAGGCCGGTGACCTGGGCGATCTTGCTGTTGTGGGTGTCAGCGACGTAGAGGGTGGCGGTGCTCGGGTCGATGCTGATCCCGTAGGGGGTGTTCAGCTTCGACGCCGTCGGGGCCGCCCCGTTGGTCTCGCCGCCGGCCGCCGGGGCGCCGCCGGCCGCGGGGGCGGCGTTGACCACGGTGGAGATGACCCCGGCCGGGGTGACCTCACGGACGGCGTTGTTGAAGGTGTCGGCGATGAACAGGTCGCCGGCGCCGTCGACCGCGACGCCCTGCGGGTCGTTGAGCTGCGCGCTGGTCGCCGCGCCGCCGTCACCGGAGAACCCGCCCAGCCCGTCGGTGGCCTTGGCGGCCGCGAAGTCGCCGGCCACGGTCGTGATGACCCCGGTCTTGGCGTCCACCCGGCGGATGACGTTGTTGGACGCGTCGGCGATGTACAGGTTGCCCTTGGCGTCCAGCGCCACCCCGGCCGGCTCGCTCAGCCGGGCGGAGGTGGCCCGGCCGCCGTCACCGGAGAACCCGGCGGTGCCGGTCCCGGCGACCGTCGACAGCTTGCCCTTCGCGGTGACCTTGACGACCCGGTTGTTGAAGGTGTCGGCGATGTAGACGTCACCCTGGGCGTCGACGGCGACGCCCTCCGGGTGGTCCAGCGCGCTGTGCGTGGCCGAGGCGCCCTTGCCCAGGCCGGCCTTGCCGGTGCCCGCGACCAGGCGGATGACGCCGGCCGTGGTGATCTCCCGGACCGCGTTGTCGCCGCTGTCGGCCAGGAACACGTCACCCTTGGCGTCCTCGGCGCTGCCGCCGGGCTGGTACAGCGACGCGTTCGACGGCCTGGCCGCCGTCCCCGTGCTCACCGAAAGCCGACAGCGACCCGGCGACCACCGTGGTCGTGCCGCCCGCCAGCGCCGCCAGCAGGTTCGCGCTGGTGTTGGACACGTACACCGTGCCGTTGAACGCCGACACGCCGACCGGCAGGCGCAGGCCGCCGCCCAGCGCGTTCTGGGTGTAGGTCAGGCTCGACAGGACCGGCGCGGCGGCAGTCGCCGCGCTCGGCGGCCCCGCCAGAGGCCAGGCCCGCCGCGGCCACCGCGGCAGCCACCGCGGCTCGCGCCCGCCAGGCGCCGCCGGTTACGAACTTTCTTGGATTCCAAGGTCACAGCTTCGGCTCTCCTCGGTGCGGGGGCCCGCCGTGCCAGGGAAGGCACCAGGACCCGGCCGCTAGTCACAACCGAGGAGGTTCCATGGTCAAGGTGAACATCGGGTAAGGGACACGGGAACGACCCGAGAGATCGACCGCCATTAATGCACAGGGATTAGCTTGCTGTACCACGCGCTTACCAGGCGAAAGGCAGTGGCCCCCGGTGCGGCAAGGTTTCACCTAATAGATAGCGATTAGGGCCCCGGCGGGGGCCGGATCGCCCGGTGACCCGCCGTCCCCGGGCACCGAGGGTGAGCCGCGCCGACGGCTCCGCGATCGCGAGCGCAGATCGCGGCCGTTGGGTAGCCAAGGAGGGTACCTTTTGTTGAGATTTCACTTAGGGTATAAGTTTCTGTTCAGATTCGACCTTAGTGTTCAAATGTGTGACACAAGCCTCGCTGCCCTCTCCGCGCTCGTCTCGTAGCGTTGGTCACGGGCGTCCCGCGGAAGGACGGCTGCGCCTGCTGGCGGCCGCCGAGCAACTGTTCGCCACCCGCGGACTGGAGGTGCCGAACCGCGAGATTGTCGCCGCCGCCGGCCAGTACAACCGGTCGGCGATCACGTACCACTTCGCGTCCCGGGCGGGGCTGATCGACGCGGTCCGCGAACAGCACGAGATCCCGATCGCACAGCACCGCCAGCACCTCATCGCCCGGCTACCGGGACCTGGCGACCGGACAACCCGCCAGCTCGTCGAGGCCCATCTTCAGCCGCTGACCGCCGAGATGCTGCGCTGCGCACCGTCGTACTGGGCACGGCTCAGCGAGTTGCTGCTGGCGGACCAGCCGCTGCGGTTCAGCCGTGACGCCGAGCCTTCCGGAGCACCCGCGACCGCAGCGGTACGCTGACCCGGCACTGACCGGACTGCTCGACCTCATGGTGGCGCACCTGAGCCACCTGCCGGAGCCCGAGGCCGCCGACCGGGTGGCGCTGACAGTCCGGTTCCTGAGCAGCGGCCTGGCCCGCTGGGAACGTGACAACCAGGACGACGTTCACTCAGTCGCGCCGCTCACGTCGTTCACCCTGATCCTGAGCGACCTCGCCGTGGCCATGCTCGACGCGCCGACTTCCGTCCCGCCGGAGAGCGACGCGTACCCCGGGCATCCGCACCTGGTGAGTCACCAGGCCTTATCGGCTAGCCGTCCGCGGCGTGCCGGCTGAGCATGAGCACGGCAATGTCGTCGGCTGAGGGAGTGTTACCCACCAGGGCGCGCATGACCCCGGCGCAGGCTTTCTCGGCCGGCGGCACCGGGCCGGGTGCGCTACCGGGCAGCTCGCTAAGGACCGCGGCGACGCTCCCGATGCCGACGTCGATCACCTGGCCGCGCCGTTCGACCAGGCCGTCGGTGAAGCAGCACAGCAGCGCGCCCGGTGGGACGATGGCAGTGGCCGAGTGCCGGGGCGGTTCGTCGGCGGTACCGATCGGCGGGTCGGGCCGGACGGGAAGCACGCCCGCAGGCTCGCCAGGCGCTGCCAGTACCGGCGGCAGGTGCCCGGCTGACGAGACGGTGAACTCCCCGGTCCCGGGCGCGTACAGCCCGTACAGCACGGTGGCCATCGCGTTAGGCTCGAAATACTGGATCTTCCTGTCCAGCTTGCGCAGCGCGGTGACGGGGTCAGCGGCCTCCAGCGCGTAGGCGCGCAGCGCGCTGCGCATGCGGCCCATGATGACCGCTGCCGCCAGTCCTGACCCGGCCACATCGCCCACCACGACGCCGAGCATGCCGTCCGGGAGGGTGAACACGTCGTACCAGTCCCCGCCCACGGTGCCAGAACCGGTGACGTAGCGTGCCGCCAGGTCCAGGCCCGGCAGCACGGGCAGCGCCGTCGGCTGCAGGCTGCGCTGCAGGGCGACCGCGGCCAGCGCGTCGTCCTGGGACATCAGGGAGCGCAGGGCAGCTGCCGCCCGGTCGGCTGCCACCTGCAGCAGCATGACGTCCTGCCGGCTGAACCGCCGCGCGGTCAGTGAGCCCACGTGCAGGACGCCGATGACCTTGCCGCCGACCAGCAGGGGGACACCGAGCAGGGACTTGATGCCCCGGTCGACCAGCAGCGGGTTCCGGACCGTGGTGTGATCCACGGTGGTGAGGATGACCGGCTCGCGGGACGCCGCCACCCGGCCGGCGAAGCCGGCGCCCAGCGGGATGCGCACGCCCTGCCGTACCTCTTCCTCAATGCCGCTCGCCGCGGCCGCGACCAGCTGCCCGGCAGGCTCGTCCAGTAGCAGCACCGCGGCGGTGTCGGCCTGCAGCACCCCTTTCACCCGCTCGATCAGGGTGCGAAGCAGCGCCTGCTCATCCAGCCGGGACAGCGCGGCGTCGGTCACCGCCTCGATGTCACGCAGCCGGACGGCCGCTTCCTCCCGGGTCACGGCCCCACGCTACTCCGGATGGCCGCGAATGGGCCTGAGCGATAACCGGCTGGTCGGCTCAAGGCTGACCGCTGAGGTTATTGCTGCGGGACAGGTTGACGACAAGCGCTGCGGGTAGGCGCTGACGTGTGACCGGCACGAGCAGAGGCCCTGCGGCAGTGGTACTCGACGAGGAGTTCGACGCTGCCACGCTGCACCTGCTGCGGGAGCGGGCAGCGGCTTGCTGGGCCACGGCCGGCATGCCGGGCGACCGCGCGGCAGATTTCATGCTCGCCGTGCACGAGCTGGCGGCGAACGCGGTCCGGCACGGCGCCGGAGCTGGACGGCTGCTGGTGGACGCGGTGCCGGGCGGGTTGCGCTGCCAGGTCAGCGACGCCGGGGTTGGCGCTCGCTCATGGCCGGTGCGCCAAGGCCATGGCCTGTGGATCGTGGACAAGGTCGCCGACCAGGTCGCCGTGTCCTCCGGACCGGACGGTTTCCGGGTTACCGCCCTGTTCGCCGGGCGGGCCAGCGCTGCCCCGTGACCGCGTGGAAGGAGGACACTCTGGGTGTGCACGGTTAGCGGCGGGCCCAGCTCAGCTGTCTCCGCGCCGGGGATCCGGGTGACATAATCGGCAGTGTGACTGAGCTGTCGGTATCTGTCAGCGTGGAAGAAGGCGCGGACGGTCCCAGGACCGTGGTGCGTCTCGTGGGCGAGGCCGACGCCACCACGCGGGCACTCGGGGACGTCTTGCAGGCCGAAGCGGCGAAGAAGCCCCGTGTGCTGCTGATCGACGTGTCCGGGTTGACGTTCATCGACTCGGCTGCCCTCCACGAGATCGTCCGGGCGCACCGCACGCTGCGCGCTGACGGCTGCGTGCTGGCGCTCATCAACCCTGGCCCGGTGGTGGGCCGGGTGCTGCAGCTAACCGGCCTGGACGCGGTCGTGCCTGTCCACTCCAGCGTTGAAGAGGCAGACAAGCGCTGAGCGGCCGAACGCGCGACGTTATTAGAACACTGCTCCGGGGCAGGAAAGACCAAGAGTCCAGTGGCCCGTTGAGCTACTTTCAAATTTAAACCGCCATGCCGATAATGGCGGCTAGTGATTCTTCGCCACGCTTTAGGTCGGTGCCAGCAGTCCTTGTGACGCTCATGTCGCAGGTAATTGCAGATCTGCAGTTTTCTTTCCGGTACTCCGGGAAGGTCCGGCCAGCGTTCCCGAGAAGGAGTTCCATTATGTCGGAAGTGGAGAAAGTTACGGCGATAACCGAGCATGAGGCCGGCCAGGTGCGCCGGGCGAATGCGTCGGGCCTCATCCCGGTCGTGTTTGTGCACGGCCTGTGGCTGCTGCCGAGCAGCTGGGACCGCTGGGCGGAAGTTTTCGAGTCCGCCGGGTACGCGGCGGTGACCCCCGGCTGGCCGGACGACCCGGAGACCCCCGCCGAGGCCCGCGGCAACCCCGAGGTGTTCGCGGGCAAGTCCATCGGCGAGGTAGCCGATCACCTAGCCGCGATCATCGCCTCCCTGGCCAGGAAGCCGGTGATCGTCGGCCACTCGTTCGGCGGCCTGCTCGCGCAGATCCTCGCGGGCCGCGGCCTGGCGGCCGTGACGGTCGCGATCGACCCGGCGCCCTTCCGCGGCGTGCTGCCCCTGCCGGTCTCCTCGCTGCGATCAGCATCGGCGGCGCTCGGCAACCCGGCCAACCGCCACCGCGCGGTCCCGCTGACCTACGACCAGTTCCGGTACGCCTTTGCCAACGCTGTCTCAGAAAAAGAGGCGAAGGAGCTTTACGAGGCCTTCGCCGTGCCCGCCTCCGGGCTGCCGCTCTTCCAGGCCGCGGCCGCCAACTTCAACCCGTGGACCGAGGCGAAGGTCGACGCCGGCAATCCAGGCCGGGGCCCACTGCTACTCATCTCTGGGGAGAAGGACCACACCGTCCCTTGGGCGATCACTAACGCCTCCTACAAGCACCAGAGCCATAACAAGGGCGTGACCGAGGTCGTCCAGATGCCGGACCGCGGACACGCGCTAACCATCGACAACGGCTGGCGCGAGGTCGCCGACACCGCGCTCGCCTTCACCCGGCGGTTCACCGACCCGGGTCCGGCCGCGACCGGAACCCCGGGCTCCTAGGAGGGAAAGCAGATGGAGCTTGATCTCGCCGGCAAGGTGGCGGTTGTCACCGGCGCAGGCAAGGGCATCGGCCTCGCCGTCACCAAGGCACTGGCGGACGAGGGCGCGCATGTCGTCGCGGGCTCGCGTTCCACCGGGACCCTCGACGGCCTCAAGGGCGTTACCCCCGTCATGGTTGACCTGTCGTCCGCGGACGGCCCCGCGCAGCTGATCCGGCAGGCGACGGACGAGTACGGCCAGGTCGACGTGCTGGTCAATAACGTCGGTGCTGTCCGGATGAGGACCGAGGGATTCCTCGGCACCAGTGACGAGGACTTCGCCTGGGCGATGCAGATGAACTTCTTCATCGCCCTGCGGGCCAGCCGGGCCGCGCTCGTCGTCATGGCCGGGCGGGGCAGCGGTGCGATCGTCAACGTGGCCTCGGTCAACGCCTTCTTCCAGCCTGACGCGGCCACGATCGACTACGGTGCCGCGAAGGCGGCACTGGTCAATCTCAGCAAGACGCTCGCGCAGGAGTTCGGCCCACGGGGGATCAGGGTTAACGCGGTGTCGCCGGGTCCGGTGGCGACCGACTTGTGGCTCGGCGAGCAGGGTGTCGCGCAGACCGTGGCCGAGTCCACAGGCGTGGACGCGGACACGGCCCGCCAGACGATCATCGCCGGGATCGGCGGGTTCGCCACCGGCCGGTTCACCGCGCCGGAAGAGGTCGCCGCGCTGATCACCTTCCTGGCGTCCAGCCAGGCTGGCAACATCACCGGCGTCAACTACGTCATCGACGGCGGCCTGATCAAGACCACCTGACTGCCCGAAGGCCGGCTCCGCTCGGTGGCTCCGGCCCCGCGGCCCGTCAGGCCGGACCGCGGACCCCGGTCAGCCCTGCCGGAGCGGCCGGCGGGACTGCCGGCGGGGTCTGGGCGCCCTGCCCGTTGGCCCGCCTTCCCTGGCCGTGCTGGCCCGCGACGGGCCGGCTTCTCGCCTGCTGGTCGGCGGGGCGGTGGTCCGAGTCGTGCGGCGGGGGGCAGGCGGGACCGGGGTGCCTGAGGTTGCGAACTCGCGGACCCGGTGGTGCCCGGGGCCGGCGTCGTGCGTGGCCGCGGTGATTCCGGCCGCTGTATGCATCCGCTGCAGGTCGCGCACCTGTCCGCGCTCGGCCAGCGCGACGACCTGACCGGAGGCGCCGGCACGTGCGGTGCGCCCGGAACGGTGCAGGTAGTCCTTGTGATCCTCGGGCGGGTCGAAGTGGACGACCAGGTCAACGTTGTCGACGTGAATGCCGCGGGCGGCGACGTCGGTGGCCACCAGCACCCGGGGATGCCCGGCGGTGAACTCCTCGAGTGCGCGCTGGCGCTGGCTCTGGCTGCGGTTGCCGTGGATGGCCGCAGCGCCCACGCCGGCCCGGGACAGCTGCTTCGCGAGCCGGTCCGCGCCGTGCTTGGTCCGGACGAAGAACAGCGTCCGGCCCGGACGGTTGGCGATCTCCACCGCGACCGGTACCTTGTCCTCCCCGCGCAGGACAAGGATGCTGTGCTCGGCCGGCGTGGACTCGACGGACTGCGGCACCGCGTGCAGCGCGGGGTCCTTGACGTACTTGGTGACCAGCTTGCCGACGCCGCGGTCCAGCGTGGCCGAGAAGAACATTCGCTGTGCGTCGGCCGGAGTCTGATCGAGGAGCCGGGTGACCGCGGGCAGGAAGCCGAGGTCGGCCATGTGGTCGGCTTCGTCGAGCACGGTGATCTCTACTCGCGCGAGCGTGCAGGCGCGCCGCTCGATCAGGTCGGTGAGCCGGCCCGGCGTTGCTACGACGACGTCGGCGTGGCGCACCTGGTCGATCTGCCGGCCGATCGACACGCCGCCGTAGACCGTCGCGATGCTCACGCCGACGGCCCGGCCCAGGGGGGTCAGTACGTCGGCGACCTGCTGGGCGAGTTCGCGGGTGGGCACCAGGACGAGGGCGCGCGGTGTCTTCTGCAGCCGCGGCTGCGTGCTGCCGGCCAGCCGGTTCAGTAGTGGGAGGCCGAAGGCCAGGGTCTTGCCGGATCCGGTCTGGGCCCGGCCCAGGATGTCACGGCCCGTTAGGGCGTCGGGTACGGCACGGGCCTGGATGGCGAACGGCTCCAGGATGCCTCCGGCGGCCAGCGCGGCCACCAGGCGAGGGTGCACGCCGAGTTCGGCGAAGCTGGCCGCGGGTGGTGCGGGGGCGGCGGCGGCCGCGTTAAGTGCCGCCTCCAGCGCGGAGCTCGGATCGCGCCGTTGCTCGTTGCGGCCCTGTTCCTGTCGGCCCTGGTCCGGGCGGCGAGGTTCCTGGCGGCGCCGCTGCGGGCGGCGCCGGTTGATCGTGTGCGAGGGCCGTTGGCCGTCTGGCATGCGTGAACTCCATCAGTAAGACCGGGGATCGCGTCGCTCATCGCAGGCGCCAGGCGATGACAACTATTGCCTGACCAGATACCGGATGGCTCACAAACGACCGTGCGGGGCTCCTTGCCCGTGTGAGCGGCCGTCGTGGTCGCCCGCAGCTACAAGTCGCACGACAGCCACTGTATTCCCGCCGACGCCCCTGGTCCGGCCGGGCGTGCTCAGTGGACGGTTCCAGCGACTAGGTCATCTGCCCGTGTCGGGTTACGCTGAGGAGCGGGAAGGCCTGCATCTCGATGCTGCATGTGGCTCTCCTGGGGGAGCAGACGATCACAGACGACGGGACTGGCGCGGTCCGGACCCGGTCGCCGCGAACAGTTACGCTCGTTGGCTTTCTGGCCGCGCGCGCCGGGTTCCCCCAGGCGCGGCAGCGCATCGCCGGGTTGTTCTGGCCAGATTCGACGGACGCGCAGGCGCTGACCAACCTCCGCCGCGAGCTGCACAATCTGCGCCAGGTGCTGGGAGCCGAACCTTCCCTCGTCGTGACGCCCAGCGACCTGTGCTGGCGTGACAGCGAGACGTGCCATGTGGACCTGCGCACCTTTGACATCGAGCGCCAGGCCGCGCTGGCGGCGGCGCCAGACGACAGCGAGGGGATCCTCACGCACGCCGCCGCGGCCGTTGCCCAGTACAAGGGCGACCTGCTGCCCGGCGTCTACGACGACTGGCTGCTCGACGTCAGGTCAGAGCTAGCTGGCCAGTGCGCGGACTTGTATGACCTGCTCAGCGCGGTACGGGCACGCACCGGGGACCTGGCAGGCGCGGTCAATGCCGCTCGCGCCCGGATCCAGCTGCGGCCGTTTGAGGAAGTTGGCTACCGCACCTTGATGCTGCTCCAGGCCGACCTGGGCGACCGGGGCGGCGCCGTCAGCACGTACCACCATTGCGCGTCGGTCCTTGAGCGCGAGCTTGGCGTCATCCCTGACCCGGCAACGCGGCAAGCATTCCAGCGTTTGATGGCACATGCGGACTCGGCGGGCGTTATCTCGCCGACGGTGGAACTGGAGCCTGCCGGCCGCTCCGGTGCCGCGGCCGCCGGCCTTGTTGGCCGGTCGCGGGAACTGGGCCTGCTGCGGAACCTGTGGCGGAGCGCTGCGGCGGGCCGCCCCCGCCTGGTGCTCATCGGCGGCGGCGCGGGCGTCGGCAAGACCCGCCTGCTCGCCGAGATCGCCGACATGGCACGGGCACAGGGCGCCGCGGTGGCGAGCAGCCGGTGCTTCGGGACATCGGGACAGCTTGCGCTCGCCCCGGTCGCGGACTGGTTGCGCAGCCCGGCGGTCCGCCCGGCGATAGCGGCCCTCGACGAGGCCTGGCGCGGAGAGGTCGCCAGGCTGCTGCCCTCCGGGACCCGTGGTGAACCCGGCGTCGGCCCGCGAGCGATGGCCGATGCGTGGCAGCGTCACCGTTTCCTCGAGGGTCTCGCGCGGGGGCTGCTCGCCACCGGCGCCGGCCCTGCTGATCCTGGACAACATGCACTGGTGCGACCCGGAAACGCTGGCGTTCCTCACCTTCTTTCTCGGGCTGGCCAGTGACGCTCCGGTGCTGGTGGCCGGCACCCTGCGCGACGACGGGATCGGTGAGGACCGTGAGCTCTCGCGCTGGATTCTCCGTATGCGGTCCACCGGGCTGCTGACGGAGGTTTCACTCAAGCCGCTGGACCTCGACGACACGGCCCGCCTGGCCGAGGGGATCTCCGGGCGCCTGCTGCCGGCGGACGACGCGAGCCTGCTCCACGCGACGACGGGCGGCTTCCCGTTGTATGTCATCGAGGCCATCCGCGGCGCCAGCGATCCTGGTGGCGCCCTGCTGCATCCCGGTGATCTCACGGAGGTGCTGCATAACCGGCTTGCCCAGGCGACCCCCGCCGCCAGGGAGGTGTCGGGGCTTGCCGCGGCGGTTGGGACCAACTTCACCCTCGACCTGCTGACCGAGGCGAGCGACCTTGACGATGGCGCCGTGGTGGCGGCGGTTGACGAGCTGTGGCGGCGCAGGATCCTGCACGAGTTCGGCGACGGCTACGACTTCTCCCACGATCTGCTCCGCGAGACGGCCTATGCGGAGGTCAGCCCGCCGAGGCGCTGGCTGCAGCACCGGCGCATCGCGCAAGGCCTTGAACTGCTCCACCCCAACGACATGGACACGGTGTCGGCCCAGCTCGCGGAGCAGTATGCGCGCGCCGGACGGCCGGCCCGGGCGCTTGCCCACTACCGGCGCGCGGCCGACGTCGCGGCAGGCATGTTCGCCCATGCGGAGGCGATCAGGCTGCATGAGGAGGCGCTGTCGATCATCCGCGGCCTGCCGGAGGGCAAGGAACGGGACGGGCGGGAACTCACGGTGCTCGAAGCCATGACCGCGCCGCTCAACGCCAGGTACGGCTACGCGTCCCGCGAGCTGCAGCAGGCGGTAGAGCGCACGGTCGTGCTGGCCGAAACGCTTGACCGTAAAGACTCCACGCTGGCCGGCCTGGTCGCGCTCTGGACGTCGCGGTTCGTCCAGGGCCGCACGGCTGACGGATATCAAACGGCGATGCGCGCGCTGACCCTCGTGGACCCGGATTCCGAGCTGAGCGGCCCGGCGCACTTCGCCGTCGGAGGCTCGGCCGTCAGCCTGGGGATGCACGCGGAGGGCGCGCGTCACCTGGGGCTCGCCGCCAAGCTGACGAGCGGCGCCTATTTCCTCTCGCGTCGGCACCCGGCCCGACGTGCACAGCACGGCCTGGGCGGCACACGCCCACTGGCTGCTTGGCCATGATGACCAGGCGATCTCCTGCTGCCGCGACGCCATCAAGATGGCCCGGGCCATCGGCCACCCGTACAGCCTGGCCGTGGCCCTGTCCTATGGCGCCATCACCCATCAGATGCGCGACGACGTTGCCGGGTTGAGGAGCACCGTCGTCGAACTGCGCGAGTTGTGCGAACGGTACGGCTTCGCCTACTACCGCGAGTGGGCGCTGGTTCTCGATGGCTGGTCTCGCACGGGGGATTCGGGCATCAGCCTGGCGCGGCAAGGCATCGGCAACCTCAAGTCG
Source organism: uncultured Actinomycetota bacterium (assembly GCA_963748785.1). GTDB lineage: Bacteria > Actinomycetota > Actinomycetes > Streptosporangiales > Streptosporangiaceae > Trebonia. The sequence goes on from CAVVKP010000015.1 coordinate 617,959, forward strand.
GCCGGGCTCGTTCGCCCGCATGCCGTACTGGCTGTCGCTGCTCGCCGACCTGCTGGCCCGCAACGACCGAGCCGGTTCCGCGCGAGCGACGCTCGACGCGGCCCTCGTCGTCGGGCAGGCCAACGACGACCTGTGGTGGCTGCCCGAGGTGATGCGCCTGCGCGCGGCCTATGAGGAGGATAAGCCTGCCGTGCTGCGGCTGCGCTCCGCGGGGCGGATGGCGTCGGCGCATGGCAGCGCCGCGCTGCTGCGGCGCTGCCGCCGCGATCTGGCCGCCCGGGGCGCGCACCCTTCCCCGTAGGCGTTCTCAGGGGGGCGGCCCGAACACGCGTACGCGAACGCTTCGCGAACGGTGGCCGCCATAACGTCGCGGTGTCTGGAGTCACGTGGCGCGACGAGAGGGAATCACCATGGACACGACCACTGCAGCCGGCCTTATCAGCACCCCTTACCAGGATCTGGCCACGACCTTGCGCGGTGACCTGATCACACCGGACGACCCCGGGTACGACGAGGCGCGGGCGGTCTACAACGGCATGATCGACAAGCACCCGGCCGCCATCGCCCGCTGCCGGGACACCGCCGACGTCATCACCTGCGTGCACTTCGGCCGCGAGCACCATGTCGCGATCGCCGTCCGTGGCGGTGGCCACAACGCGGCCGGGCTCGGGGTGGGCGACGACGCCCTGGTCATCGACCTGTCGGAGCTGCGCAGCACCACGGTCGACCCGGAGAACCACACCGTCCGGGTCGACGCCGGCTGCACCTGGGGGGACGTCGACCACGCGACCGTGGCTTTCGGCATGGCCACCCCGTCCGGCTTCCTCGCCTCGACCGGGGTGGCGGGCCTGACGCTCGGGCGGCGGCATCGGCTACCTCGCGCGGCGCTTCGGCCTCACCGTCGACAACCTGCTCGCCGCCGACGTCGTCCTGGCCGACGGGTCGTTCATCACCGCCAGCGAGAACTCCCACGGCGACCTGTTCTGGGCCCTGCGCGGCGGCGGCGGGAACTTCGGCGTCGTCACGTCGTTCACGTTCCGCTGCCACGACATCGGCGAGCACGGGACGATCATCGGCGGCCCGGTGCTGTACGACTTCGCCGACACCCCCGAGGTCATGCGCTGGTACCGGGAACTGCTGCCGTCCCTGCCGGAGGAGCTGAGCGGCTGGATCGGGCTGGTCGCCGTCCCGCCGGCACCGCCGTTCCCGGAGGAGCTGTGGGGCAGGAAGGCCTGCGTCATCGTCTGGTGCTACACCGGGCCGCATGACCGGGCCGAGCAGGTGCTTGAGCCGGTCAAGACGTACGGCTCTCCGCTGCTCGTGGGCCTCGGGGCCATGCCGTTCAGCGTGCTGCAGAGCGCGTTCGACGACCTGTACCCGGCGGGCCTGCAGTGGTACTGGCGGGCGGACTTCTTCAGTGAGATCTCGGACGCCGCGATCGACGTGCACATGAAGTACGGAGCGACGGCTGCCGACTGGTCACTCCACCATGCACCTGTACCCGATCGACGGCGCCGCCAGCCGGGTGCCGGCCGACGCGACGGCCTTCGCCTACCGGGACGGCGGCTGGGCTGGCGTCATCGTCGGCGTCGACCCGGATCCCGCTAAAGCCTCGCTGCTCGCGCAGTGGACGCGCGACTACTGGGGGGAACTGCACCCGACCTCGGCCGGCGGCGCCTACATCAACTTCATGATGAATGAGGGCCAGGACCGGGTCAAAGCGTCGTACCGCGGCAACTACGAGCGGCTCACCCAGGTCAAGAAGCGCTACGACCCGGGCAACGCCTTCCACATCAACCAGAACATCGTCCCGGCCAGCCGGCCAGCGACCCCGTGATGGGGTGACCCGCGTCACGGCAGCAGCAGGCAACTGTCGCCGAATTCGTGCCAGCGGTACCCCGAGCGCACCGCCTCGGCGTAAGCCTGCCCGACGAGGACGGTGCCGGCCACGGCCGCCAGCAGCGTCCAGGTGTGACGCGCCGGGCGCGTGCCAGCCGGTCACCAGGCCGGTCACGGCCCGCGCGGGCCGCGAAGGGCCAAGGACGAGGTCCGTCCAGCCTCGCTGCGCGCGCACCGAGCCGTCCGGGGCGGCCGCCGTTTCCAGCGCCCGGGTCACGGTGGTGCCGACGGCGATGACCCGCCCGCCTGCCTGACGCGTGGAGTTGACCAGCCGGGCGGTAGCCGCTGGCACGCCGAACCGTTCCGGTTGCGGCGGCTCGCCCGGTTCCTGCGAAGACACCCCGGTGTGCAGGACGACCGGGGCAACGGCCACGCCGCGGGTGACCAGTTCGGTTACCACCGCAGCGGTGAACGGCCGTCCGGCGCTGGGCATCTCGGCGCTGCCCGGCTCGCGGGCGAAGACGGTCTGGTACTCCGCGAGCGGCCAGGGGCGGGGCACGTAGGCATAGCGGATCGGCCGCCCGTGGCGCTTGAGGAACGCCGGAGACGCCGCCGTCGATTCGCGGTCGCGCCTCCCACAGCCGGGACTGCCCGGCGGGCCGCGGCCGGTCCATGATCAGGGCAGCCCCGGCGTCCAGGGTGATCACCTCGCCCTGGCGCAGGTCGGTGACGGGGCCGGTGGACACCCCGGAGGGTCGTACCTCGACCACCCAGGCGCCGTCGTCTAGTTCCGCGGAGAAGTGCACCTCCACTCCCGCGCCCGCCCGGTCCCCGTCCACCGCCGCGGCGAGGGTGGCGGAGGTGTTGACCACGACGAGGTCGCCGGGTGCGAGGAACTCCGCGAGCTGGCTGAACCGGCGCGTGGGCCACGCCTGCCGGGGCTCGCGACGAGCAGCCGGACGCCGTCTCGGGCGGGCGGGGGCTCGGTTGCCACCAGTTCCCCGGGCAGGACGAAGTCGAGTGCCATCATGACGGCGGCCTCCGCGAAGTCGGCGGCGCGGACCCGGCCGCTCGGGCGGGCGCGTCGCGATCAGCCGGAGCAGCGCGGGCACGACCTCTTCCGGCGCGGGCCGGTCGGAGATGTCCTCGCCGGGGAACGCGGCCTGGTGCATCTCCGTGCGCATGTCACCCGGGTCGACCGAGTAGACGGCCAGCCCTGGCTCCTCGGCGGCGAGCACCGCGGTCAACTGGTCGAGCGCCGCCTTCGATGAGCCGTAGGCGCCCCAGCCGGGGTATGGCTCCACGGCCGCGTCGGAACTGACGTTCACGACGGTGCCGCGGGATGCGCGCAGCAGCGGAAGGAACAGCTGGGTGAGCGCGAGGGGCGCGATCACGTTGGTCTCGTGCACCCGCCGCACCGCCGCGAGCGGCACGTCGGCCAGCCGCGGCAGCGGGGACGGCCCGAGGTCGCTGGCGTTGTTGACGAGCAGGTCGAGACGGCCGAGCCCGCTGACAGCCGAGGCGAGTGCCTTCCGGTGGGCGGGATCGTTGACGTCGCCGGGCACGACGACAGCCCCGGGCAGGGCGGCGGCGAGGTGCCCGGCACGGCGCGCGTCGACGACTACGCGCCAGCCGCGGGAGAGCAGGGCGCGGGCCAGCGCCAGGCCTAGCCCGCGCCCGGCCCCGGTGAGAAGGACGGTGGGTTGCGTTGTGGTGTTCATGCGTTCTATTCTTGTAGTTAAAGTCAACTTTAAGTCAAGGGAAACGTTGGGCCACTGTGCTGAGCACCGACCATCTCACCGTCAGCGACGTCGCCGACCGAAGCGGCTTCACCCCGTCGGCCCTGCGCTTTTATGAACGCGAGGGGCTCATCCAGGCGACCAGGACGTCGGGGAACCAGCGCCGGTACGAACGCAGCGTGCTCCGGCGCCTCGCGTTCATCCGGGCGGCCCGCAACGTCGGCCTGTCCCTGGACGAGGTCGCCGCCGCGCTCGCGGCGCTCCCCGACTCGCGCACTCCGACCAGGGCCGACTGGACCCGGTTGTCCCGTGCCTGGCGCGCCCGCCTGGACGCGCAGATTGCCGCGCTGGAAAAGCTGCGCGACGGCCTGGACTCCTGCATCGGCTGCGGCTGCCTGTCGCTGAAGCGGTGCGCGATGTCCAACCCAGGCGACATTGCCAGCGCTGACGGATCCGGTGCCCGGTACCTGCCCGCCCCGCTGCGCTAGCGCTCGCCGCCCGATGACTCAGCCAGCGACGGCGGCGTCGTCCAGAGTGGCGACGAGGGCGAGCAGCCCGGCCGCGTAGCTATGCTCCCTGAGGCCGAAGCACAGGCCGGCGGCTGTGGCCGTGAACCGGGACTGCAGGCCGGTCCGGGCGAGGTTGGCGAAGTGGACTTCGACGAAGGGGCAGCCGGCCTCGGCCAGGGCGTGGCGGGTGGACTCGCCGAACGCCGTGAGCCCGGCGGGGTTTGCCACGATGCCGTCCAGCTGCGGGCCTTCCGCGTGAATCCAGGTCAAGATGTCGCCCTCGTAGTTGCTGCACACCTCCGCGGCAAGCTCAACGCCGAGCGCGTCGCAGGCGTCACGGAAGTACTTGGCCAGCGCGTCCATCGAGCTGATAGTCCCGTAGACCGCCTTGTCCCGTTGCCCGAGATTCGGCATGTTGGGGCCGTTAAGCAGCCCGATCCGCCAGCGCCTGTCGGTCGAGCGCACTAGCTCACGCAATTCCATCCGGTTTCCTGCCTCTCCTGTAGTCCAGGGCCTAGGGGCCGGGGAGTTTTTCTGCAGTGCGATGTGGGCCGGTTCCACTTTGCTTGAGCCGCGGCCGCACAATCAAGGGTGGTGGCGGACAACGGCCTGGGATCACTGCCGGCAGACCACCAGGATAGGAGGGCGGTTTTCGCGCGGTATGGGGCGTAACCTGGGAAGATGACGTTGCCGTCTGCCCACGATACGGACGCCCACGGGGCGGTCGTCGACAGGCTGCGGGCCATCGAGACGGTGGCGGACGCCGCACTGTCCAGGCTTGATGAGCAGTCGCTGCTCGTCGCTCTGCTCGACCGGGTGAAGAAGGTCTTCGAAGCCGACACCGCCGCCGTGCTGCTGCTGGACGAGGCCACCGGCTAGCTAGCCGTGACCGCCGCGAGCGGTATCGAGGACGAGGTCCGGCAGGCCGTGCGCATCCGACTGGGCGCCGGCTTCGCAGGCCGGGTCGCGGCGACCGGTGAGCCGCTCATCCTGACCAGGGTGGACCACACCACGGTACTGAGCCCGGTCCTGGTGGACCGGGGCATCAAGACCCTGCTCGGCGTGCCACTGCTGGCCGGCGGCAAGGTCATCGGTGTACTGCACGTCGGCTCGCTGACCAGCCGGACGTTCGGGCAGGAGGACGCCAGGCTGCTGGAGGTGGCCGCCGACCGGGCCGCGCTCGCCCTGCGTTCCCTGATGTCGCAGGACGACATGCAGGCAGCGCTATCGCTGCACCGCAGCCTGCAGCCCACGGCGCTGCCCGTGATCCCGCACCTGGGCCTGGCCGCGCGCTACGTCACCGGCTCCGGTCCGGTGGGCGGCGACTGGTACGACGTGTTCGTCCTGCCGGACGGGAAGCTGGGCGTCGTCGTGGGCGACGTTACGGGGTCGGGGCTGGAGGCCGCGGTCATCATGGGCCGGATACGCAGCGCGCTGCGCGCCTACGTGCTCGAGAGCGCGCAACCGGCAACCGCGTTGCGCATGCTGGACCGCAACATCCAGTATTTCGAGCCGGACGTGATGGCCACCGCACTGTACGGGTTGTACGCCCCGGAAACCGGCGAGTTCACGGTTTCCTCGGCAGGCCACCCACCGCCTGTACTGGCTGCACCAGGCGGACAGGCAGCGCGGCTCCCGGTCGAGCCGGACCCGCCGATCGGCGCCACCGATGACCCGCAACGGTACTCGGCCACGGCCTTCATCCCGCCGGGGTCGCTGCTGTGCTGCTTCACCGACGGCCTAGTCGAGCGTCGGGATCGGCCGATTGACGACGGCATCGACAGCCTCGCCGCGACCCTTGGCCAGCAGATCGCCGCCGGCTCCGGGGGGCCGTCCGAGCCGTCGGCGGATCGCGCCTGCGCCGCGGTCATGCGCGCCCTGATCGGGGGCGTCCCGGCCTCCGACGACATCGCCATCTTCATGCTCAGCCGGCACCCTGGCAGCCCGGTGCCGAAACCCCGCGCGCAGTGACGAACTGCCCGCGACCTTATACGCCATAGCCTGGGTGGCCCGGCAGGCTGGGCTAGGGCCCCGGTGGACGCACTATCAAGACGCTATCAACGAGCGGGCCGCGACTATCGACCGTGACGGATGCGCACCCGCGCGCACCGAACATAGTTTTAATACGACGTCCGGAATGACTTTCCCGTTCCTGTGGTGGAAGCACGCTACCTGGGACGTCGCAATGGCCACCTCAGCAGGCACGATCCGATCGAGGAGCATACATGAGCACGATCCCCGACCCGACGAGTGTCCACTGGCCGGAAATGATTGACAACGAGGGGGCAAACACGGTCTTCCTAAAGCCGCTTGTCACCTCCCCGAAAATCGAGGTCGGAGAATTCACCTACTACAACGACGCGGATGACCCGACTCTCTTCGAGACCCGGAACGTGCTCTACAAAGCCGGTCCCGAGAAGTTGATTATTGGCAAGTTCTGTGCCATTGCCACGGGCGCTAAATTCCTTTTGTCTTCCGCAAACCACCCGGACATGGGCTCAACAACCTTCCCATTCTTTATTTTCGGTGGAACCTGGCTCGAACAGACCGCGGAGTTCCTTCCCACCATCCGCAGCCGTGGCAACACCGTCATCGGGAACGACGTATGGATCGGCCGGGAAGCCGTGATAATGCCGGGCGTCACCATCGGTGATGGCGCCATCATCGCGGCTAGAGCGGTAGTCGTCTCTGATGTCGCCCCGTACACCGCGGTGGGAGGCAATCCGGCCAGGCCCTTGAAGCAGCGGTACTCCGATCAGGACATCGACCGGTTGCTGCGCCTCGCCTGGTGGGACTGGCCCGTCGACGTCATCACCGAGCACGTCCGCACCATCTGGACAGGTACGCCCGCCGAGCTCGAACAGGCAGCCAAGGACGCGGGCCTGCTGGACTGACAGCCGAACTTGCGTGATCGCAACGCCTGGCATGACGTTGCCCCGGCGGCCTAACGACCTTGAAGAGGAGCTGAAGTCCAGTGGAGCATGCAACGGGGACCTATGACTTTGTGGTTGTGGGGGCGGGGACGGCGGGGTGCGTGCTGGCCGCGCGGTTGTCGGAGGGTGGTGCCGCGCGTGTGCTGTTGCTGGAGGCCGGCGGCCGGGAGCCGCTGGAGTTGATGTCGGTGCCGCCGGCGTGGCCCGGCGTTGCAGGGCACGGCGGGGGACTGGGCCGACGCGACGGTGGTGCAGTCTGCTACGGGCACGGCGATGGGGTGGCCGCGCGGGCGGGGGCTGGGCGGGTCCTCGGCCATTAACGGGATGGTCTTCGTGCGTGGTCACCGCGGGAGTTATGACGCGTGGGTCACGGCGGGCGCGGCGGGGTGGGCGTTCGATGACCTGCTGCCGTTCTTCCGGCGCAGTGAGCGGGCCGTGGGGCGTGATCCGGCTGGTGCGGGGCGACCGGCGGCCCGCTGGTGGTGGGTCCGGCGGTGGATCGTCATCCGGTGGCGGCGGCGGGCCTGGAGGCAGCGGCCGAGGCGGGGTTCCGGCGGGCGGCTGATATCAGCGGCGGGCTGGAGGAGGGTTTCGGCTGGTGCGATCTGAACATCGTGGACGGCCGGCGGCAAAGTGCCCGTGATGCCTATCTCAGTCCGGCGCTTGGTCGTCCCAACCTGGATGTGGTGACCGGTGCCCTGGTGCACCGGGTGCGGTTGCACGGCGGCCATTGCACGGGGGTCGAGTACAGCGTGGGCGCCTCGGTGTTCACGGTGCGGTGCACTGGTGAGGTCGTGCTGGCCGCCGGGGCGGTGGGGTCGGCGCAGCTGCTGCTGAGGTCGGGCATCGGCCCGGAGTCTGATTTGCGGTCGGTCGGGGTTGAGGTGGCCGTTGACCTTCCGGGCGTGGGGGCCAACTTGTTTGATCACCCGATGTCGGGGGTGGTTTACCGCTCGGCCCGGCCGGTCCCGGCGGGGCAGAACAACCACGGGGAGGCCCTTGGCCTGATCCGCAGCCCGGGCGCGGACCTGCCTGATGTGCAGGTGATGTTCGTGGACGTCCCGTTGCGGGCGGAGGTGCTGCCGGGCCCGGCGATCGGGGAGGGGTACGCCCTGGCTACCTCGTTGATGCTCCCCCGCAGCCGCGGCTCGGTCCGGCTGGCAGGCGCTGAGCCGGGCACGGCGCCGCTGATCGACCCGAACTATTACGCCGACCCGCGTGACCTGCATGCCTTCGCCACCGGGCTGCGCATGGCCCGCGAAATCGGGCACGCCGCGGCCCTGGACCCGTGGCGCGGCGAGGAAGTGCTGCCGGGCCCGGACGTGAACGACGACGCCAGCTTGCGCGCGTACCTGCGGCGGAACGTCAGGACCTATTCCCACCCCGGGGGTACCTGCCGGATCGGCACCGACGGGCACGCGGTCGTCGGCACCGACCTGCGCGTGCACGGCATCACCGGGCTCCGGGTAGCCGACGCCTCCGTGATGCCGTCCGCCCCCTCCGCCAACACCAACGCCACCGTGTACGCCATCGCCGAACGCGCGGCAAGCCTCATCCAGGCACAACCCCCAGCCCCCACCACACCACCCCACACCGCATGAAACAAGCACTCCGCCGAGTAGGAAGCGTTCACTGATGGGTACCGGCGGCCTGTGGTGAGGCCGCGAGTAGGCGGGCTGTAGCGTGTGCCTGGCGTTGTCCGCGTTGGTGGTTTCACGTAAGGCCCTGTAATGCTGCTAGGTCGTCTCCCCGAGCGCGCGGCGCTCAGTCAGTTGCTCGATGCGGCGCGGGCTGGGCGCAGCGGTGTTCTCGTGGTGCGCGGGGAGCCGGGGGTGGGCAAGAGCGCGTTGCTGGAGTATGCGGTCGAGTCGGCTGGTGGCCTGCGCGTTGTGCGGGTGGCCGGGGTCGAGTCGGAGATGGAGCTGGCGTTCGCTAGCCTGCAGCAGTTGTGCGCGCCGATGCTGGGCAGGCTGCCGGGGTTGCCGGGTCCGCAGCGTGATGCGCTGAGTGTCGCGTTCGGGCTGAGCGCGGGGGCGGTGCCGGACCGGTTCCTGGTGGGGCTGGCCGTGCTCAGCCTGCTGTCGGAGGTGGCTGAGCAGCAGCCGCTGTTGTGCGTGATCGATGATGCGCAGTGGCTGGACCGGGCATCGGCGCAGGTGCTGGGGTTTGTGGCGCGCCGGCTGCTGGGCGAGCCGGTCGCGCTGGTGGTCGCCGCGCGTGAGCCGGGCCAGGAGTTGCGGGGGCTGCCGGAGCTGGTGGTCGGGGGTTTGCGTGACAGTGATGCGCGGGAGCTGCTGGGCTCGGTGATCAGCGGGCCGTTGGATGAGCGGGTGCGTGACCGGATCATCGCGGAGACGCGGGGTAATCCGCTGGCGTTGCTTGAGCTGCCGCGGGGTGTAGCGCCGGGGGATCTGGCGGGCGGGTTCGGGTTGCCGACTGTGCCGGGGCTGCCGGGGCTGCCGGGGTTGCCGGGGCGGATTGAGGATAGTTTCCGGCGGCGGCTGGAGGTGCTGCCGGCTGCTGCGCAGCGGCTGATGCTGGTCGCGGCGGCGGAGCCGGCCGGTGAGCCGGTGCTGGTGTGGCGGGCGGCGCAGCGGCTGGGGATCGGGGCGGAGGCGGTGGCGCCCGCGGCGGACGCGGGGTTGCTGGTGATCGGGCAGCGGGTGACGTTCCGTCATCCGCTGGTGCGGTCGGCGGTGTACCGGGCGGCGTCGCCGGGGGAGCGGCGGGCGGTGCACGAGGCGCTGGCCGGGGCGACCGATCCGGGGGCTGATCCTGATCACCGGGCGTGGCACCGCGCGCAGGCGACGCTGGGGCCTGATGAGGAGGTCGCTTGGGAGCTGGAGTGCTCGGCGGGCCGTGCCCAGGCGCGTGGCGGGATGGCTGCGGCGGCTGCGTTCCTGGAGCGGTCGGCGGCTTTGACCCTTGACCCGGCGGTCCGGGCGGAGCGGGCGCTGGCGGCGGCGGCGGCTAAGTACCAGGCTGGCGCGTTTGACGCGACCCTGGGGCTGCTGGCCACCGCGGAGGCTGGGCCGCCGGACCGGCTCCGGTCCGCCCGGGCTGACCTGCTGCGCGGACAGGTCGCGTTCGCGTCGAGCCGGGGCAGTGATGCGCCCCCGCTGCTGTTGAAGGCCGCCAGGCAACTCGAGCCCCTCGACGCGCGGCTGGCGCGCGAGACGTACCTGGACGCGCTGGCCGCCGCGCTATTCGCCGGACGCCTGGCTCTCGGCGGCGGGATGCGGGAGGTGGGCGAGGCAGCGCGTGCGGCGCCGCCGCCGGGGACAGAAAGCGCACCCGACCCGCTGCTTGATGGCCTGGCCCTGCTGATCTGCGAGGGCCACGCGGCGGGGGCCCCGGCGCTCCGCCAGGCGGTTAGCGCCTTCCAGGGGACGGATGTCTCCAGGGAAGAGGGCCTGCGCTGGCTCTGGCTGGCTTGTCATGTCGCGTCAATGGTGTGGGACTACGCCAGCTGGGACGTGCTGTCCGACCGCCAGGTCACGTTTGCCCGTGATGCTGGTGCGCTGATAGCGCTCCCTATTGCCTTTAACACGCGCGCGGGGGTCCACCTGTTTGCGGGGGAGTTCACCGAGGCCGCCTCGATGGTGGAGCAGGCCGAGTCCGTAACCGAGGCGACCGGGAGCAGCATCGCACCCTACGGCGCCCTAGCCCTTGCCGTCTTCCGCGGCCGCGAAGCGCAAGCCGCTCAGCTGATCCGGACTATCGCAGGCGACGTGGAGCGCCGGGGTGAAGGTGTGGGACTGAGCTTCGTTCACTGGGCGGCTGCGGTGCTTTACAACAGCCTGGGCCGCTATGAGGAGGCGCTGGCAGCGGCGCAGCTGGCGAGCGAAGACTCGCCTGCGATCATTTTTGCCAGCTGGGCGCTCGTCGAGCTGATTGAGGCGGCGACGCGCAGCGCGGCACCCGGGCGCGCGGCCGGCGCCGCCGCGCGGCTCTCCGGCATCGCCCGCGCCTGCGGGACCGACTGGGCGCTTGGCGCCGAGGCCCGCTCGCGGGCGCTGATCAGCGACGACGATGCCGCCGAGAGCCTCTACCGCGAGGCGATCGAGCGTTTTGGCCGTACCCGCCTGCGTGTGGAACTGGGACGAGCCCACCTCGTCTACGGCGAGTGGCTGCGCCGCGAGCGGCGCATCCGCGACGCCCGCGACCAGCTCGCCAGCGCGTACGAGATCTTCGACTCGGTCGGCGCGGCTGCGTTTGCCGGACGGGCGCGCATCGAGCTGCGGGCCAGTGGCGGCCAAGCCCACGAACGCGCCGTCGAGATGCAGGATCCCCTTACCCAGCAAGAAGCGCTGATCGCCCGCCTGGCCGGCGAAGGCGCCTCAAACCCGGAGATCTCCGCGCAGCTGTTCATCAGCCGCGCCACCGTCGCTTATCACCTGCGAAAGGTCTTCACCAAGCTCGGCATCAGCTCGCGCAGCCAGCTTGCTTCCGCGCTTCCCGCACGACAAGGCGCACCACCGCCGATCACGCCGCAGGGCTGATTCTCGGGCAGATCCATGAGCGGCACGCGATCGTGGGGACACGCCGGGACCTGCCGCTGCGGCTGCCCAAGCTGCGGCTGGCGGGGGAGCTGGCCGAGATCCGGGCCGGGCAGCTGCGCTTCACCGAGGATGAGACCCGCGAGCTGCTGGCCGCGGCCGGGATCGCGCTGCCCGGGCACGTGGCCGCGTGCGGATGGCGATCGCGTCCCTGGACCTGCTGCTGGCGCGGCTGCGCGGGCACTTTGAGTGCGTCTTCGAGCAGGCGGGCGCGGGCGGCCCTCGCTGCCCTGGACGACCGGCAGGCGGCCATCGGCGAGATCCGCAACGCGGCTGTCGTGATCTGCCTGGCCGAGCAGGACCCGGCCGCCGCCCGCCGTCAGCTCCGGCCTGTCCTCCATGGCACCGCTCCCGTTTTTTCCTGTCTCACCCTGGTCGAGGCGCACCTCCTGGACGCGCTCGCCTGCCGCGACCTGGGCGATGAGGGCGCGTCGCGGGAGGCCGTAGAACGGGCGCTGAGCCTCGCCGAGCCGGACCGGCTAGTCCTGCCTTTCGCGATGACTGGCGCATGGGAGCTGCTGGAGGCACTGCCGTCGCAAGGGAAGTCGCGTGCGGCGCTGGTCGCCGACATCCTCGGCGGTGCAGCGCGGCGGTGAGCTGCGGCTGCTGTCAGCCGGCGCGCCTCAGCGCCGCACGATCACCGAATCCCGGTGATGTCGGCTCACCTGGCGGCTCCCGACGATGGGTTCATGGGTGACGACCCTGTCCTGTACCAGATCCGGGTCAGCGGCCACCTCGGCCCCACCCTGCTGACGGCGTTCCCGGCATTCGTGGCCCAGCAGCAGGGCGCTGAAACCGTGCTCACCGGCCTGCTGCCGGATGCCGCCGCGCTCTACGGCGTCCTCGCCGAGGTCGAGGCGCTCGGCCTCGACCTCCTCGAGGTCTGCGAGCTGAGCGGGCCACGGTGAATCACCGGGATTCGGTGATGACTTCTCACCTTGCTAGTGAGGACCCTGGCGTGGTCATGGGCGGTGCGGGCGGCAGCGGACGTGGCCCCGTCGCCCGCTCCCCGACTCCAGGAGGTTCTCGTGAAGCTGAACGTGAACGGCGCCGATGCCGAGTTTGACGACCGTTTCGCGGCCAGCCCGCTGTTGTGGGTGCTGCGGGACGTGCTGGGACTGCGCGGGACGAAGTACGGCTGCGGGATCGGATACTGCGCGGCGTGCACCGTGCTGATCGACGGGCGCAACACCAAGTCGTGCCAGACGCCGGCCGGGCGTGCCGCCGGCAAGGTGGTCACCACCGTCGAGGGCGCCTCGGGGCCGGTCATCGACGCGGTCCGGGACGCGTGGTACCGGGGCAACGTGGTCCAGTGCGGGTACTGCCAGCCCGGCCAGACCCTGGCCGCGGCCGCGCTCCTTGAGGCTGACCGGTCCCCGGATGACGCGGCCATCGCCAGGTGGATGAACGGGAACCTGTGCCGGTGCGGCACCTACCCGCGTATCCGGGACGCGATCGGCCAGGCCGCAGGGACCCTGGCCGCGGGCCGGGCGCCGGAGCGGCTGACCGCCGTCCCGGAGCTGGAGATGAAGCCGCTGACGCCGCAGGAGCTGGCCGATCCGGTCCATCCGTACGTCCGCGTCCAGCAGGACGGGACCGTTGTCGCCTTCTCGAACCAGATCGAGATGGGGCAGGGGGCCCACACGACGCTGGCGACGATCGTGGCGGAGGAACTGGACGCCGACTTCGCCTCGGTCCGGGTGGTCAACGCGGCGAACGGGGCCGGCCCCCGGGGCGATGTGTACGGGACCCCGGCGGGAGGCGGGTTCATCCAGCTGAGCGGCGCGTCCACCGGGACCGTGGGCTTCTGGGCACGCTACCGCCTGGCCGCCGCCCAGGCGAGGGCGCGGCTGGTCGCGGCCGCGGCTGAGGCCTGGGACGTGCCGGCTGGAGAAGTCGAGATCGAGTCGGGCATGCTGCGCCACCCGAGCGGGATGCGGGCGGGTTTCGGCGAGCTCGCCGCGCGCGCCGGGCAGCTGCCAGTCCCGGACGACGCGGTGCCGAAGGATCCGGCCCGGTACAAGCTGATCGGGCGCGAGGGCATGCTCCGGGTCGACTCTCCCGGGAAGATCCTCGGCACGACGCGGTTCACCATCGACGTCACCCTGCCCCGGATGCTGACCGCGGTGGTGCTGCATCCCCCCAAGTTCGGCGCCACGCCGGCCGCGGTCGACGACAGCGCGGCGCTGGCCGAGCCCGGCGTCACCGCGGTGATCCCGATCGAGGAGGGCATCGCGGTCGTCGGCGAGACGTTCGACGACGCGCAGCGGGGCCTGCGCGCGCTGCGGGTGGACTGGGACGAGCGGAACGCCGAGCGGCGCAGCTCGCCGGAACTGCTGGCCGAGCACCGGCGGCTGGTCGAGTCCGGCGAGCAGGCCGTGGTGGCCCGGGAGGACGGCGACGTCGCGGCCGCGCTCGCGGGGGCGACCCACGTCGTGGACGCGTTCTACGAGCTGCCTTACCTCGCGCACGCCCCGATGGAGCCGAACAACGCCGTGTGCCGGATGGGCGATGACGGCATCCTGGAGGTGTGGGCGGCACCGAGGGACCCACGTACGCGCGCATGTCCGCCTCGGCGGCGGCCGGAATCAGCGAAGGACCGGGTCCGGGTCCACGTCCCGTTCGCCGGCGGGTCGTTCGGCCTGCACAGCACCTCCGGGAACGATCCGACCAGCGAGGCCGTGCAGGTCGCGCGGGCGCTCGACTGGAAGTACCCGGTCAAGCTCCAGTCGCTGCGCGAGGAGGAGCTCAAGTCCGGCCGGTACCGGGCGATGGCCGTGCACCGGGTCCGGGCCGGCACCGACGCCCAGGGCCGCCTGACCGCGTTCCACCAGCAGATCGCCGCCGAGCCGACCTCGCCCAACATGCCGTTCGTCGTCGACTTCCTGTTCAAAGAGGGCGTCGACTACATGACCACGAGTGGCGCCGTCGACGGCCCGTACGCGATAGCCAACTTCAAGCTGGAGACCACCAACGTCCAGACCGGCGTGCCGATCATGGTGTGGCGGTCGGTGGGCAACTCCCACACCGAATTCGCCCGCGAGTCGGCGATCGACGAGCTCGCGGCCGCCGCCGGGCGCGACCCCGTTGGACCTCCGCCGCGACCTGCTGGCCGGACAACCCGCGTACCCTCCGGGCGCTGGAGCTGGCCGCCGACCGGGCCGGGTGGGGAACCCCGCTGCCCGAAGGCCGCGCCCGCGGCATCGCCTGCAGCAGCTTCCTTGACAGCCACAGCGCCCAGGTCACCGAGGTCTCTCTCGATAGTCGCAACCGGGTCCACATCGAGCGGATCACCTTCGCGCTCGACTGTGGCATCGTCGTCAACCCGGACCTGGTCCGCGCGCAGGTCGAAGGCGGCCTTATCTGGGCGCTCGGCGCCGCCGCGTGGGGTGAGGCCGTGCTCGGCGACGGCGGCCAGATCATCACGCAGAACTTCGACCGCTACCCGGTCATGCGCATGCAGTCAGTGCCCAGGATCGACGTGCTGCTGATCGAGTCGGGCGAGCCGCCGACCGGGGTCGGCGAGGTCAGCGTCCCCACCGCCGCACCCGCCCTGACCAGCGCCATTGCCGCCCTCACCGGAACCCGGATCCGTCAGCTCCCCATCAGCAAGACCATCAAGGTCTACTGAGGCAGGACACCCTCGCGCACGGCGGCCACGGGGGCCTTCGAGGTCAGCTGGAGTAGACGCGCTGACAGATGCGCTCGGCCAGCATGATGATCGTGACGTTGGTGGGGGAGGAGGGGACCTCGGGCATGATCGACGCGTCGACCACCCGCAGTCCGCTCACTCCCTTGACCGCGCCGACGGAATCGACGACGGCCCACGGGTCGCCGGGTCCGCCCATCGGCACCGTGGAGGTGGGGTGACCGTAGACGGCCAGATTGGCGGCGATGACCTGAGCCAGACCGTCGTCGGCCACGCTGTCGCCAGGAATCAGCTCTCCCGCGATGAAAGGCGCGAAGGCCGGGTTGCGCGCTATGGCGCGGCCGAGCTTGACGCCTTCCAGCATGCGGCGGGCGTCGCGGGCGGTGCCCAGGTAGTTGGGGTCGATGAGCGGAGGGTTATCCGGATCCCGGCTGGCCAGCTTCAGCGTTCCTGTGGACTCGGGCTGGACGAGAGCGGATAGCAGCACGATCGCCCCTCCGGTAGGACTGTAGGATCCGTCCATCAGGTGGGTGGCGGTGACGTGAAGGTCCAGTTCGTCGTCGGCGGCCTCACTGGAGGCCGTCCACAGGAGGGACCCGACCGCGGGGTCATCTCCAGGTAGCCGGGAGCCAGCGCGTAGGCGTTGGCAGAAGCCCGGCTGGTCCTGTAGCCGCTGGCCGACGGGCAAGTCGGCGACAACGTCGATGCCGAGGGCGGAGCAGCTCATCGGCAGGGCCGACGCCGGAGCGCAGCAGGATGGCCGCGCTGCCGTAGGTGCCGCCGGACAGGATTACCTCACGGCCCCGGTACACCGTGCCGTCCGCGGCGACCACGCCGGCGGCGATCATGCCGTCAAACAGCGACGCGGTCGACGGTGACATCGCCGCGAATGGTGAGGTTGGGCCGCCGCCGCACGTCGGCAGTGAGATAGGCCAGCCCCATGTTCTGGCGGACCCCGTCGACTACGTCGACCGGGTAGCCGTCGGCACCGTTCTGCTCGGCACCGTTGAAGTCATGCACCCGCTTGAACCCGTGCGCGACCGCCGCTTCAACGAATCCCCGGAGGGACGGCGTCAGGTCGGCCGTCCGTCGCGCTGCCGGATCGACAGCGGTCCGGTCCGGCCGTGATAGGCGTCGTCCCCGGCGGGGGTGTTCTCCAGCAGCCTTGAAGGCCGGGAGCACATCGTCGAAAGACCAGCCCTCGGCGCCGTGTCCGCCCCACTTGGCGAAGTCGGCGGCCCGGGCCCGCAGCGCGACGCCGGCGTTCACCGCGGAGCTGCCGCCGAGCACCTTGCCCCGCGGGGTCGGGATCCGTGGGGTCAGGGCGGTGCCGCGCGATGTATAGCCCCAGTCGTGATCCGGGTCCGCGATCTTGTCCGCGCTCAGCAGTGCGGGCGGGTACGCGTCGGGGGCATAGGCACGGCCGGCCTCGAGCAGCAGGACCGTCCGTGCGGGATCCTGGCTGAGGCGGGCTGCGAGGACCGCGCCAGCAGAGCCGCCACCCGCTATCACTACGTCGGCGGTTTCAGCGCCGACTTCGCTCGGGGATGTCATGGATGTCCTCCTCGTTAGACGAGCCGTGAGCCTTCCTCGCCTGAGAGTTGCCGGCGGACAGGTGAAAGGACGTCACCTGATACCGGTGATGTGAGTTCACCTTCCGTGGCTCGATGATGAGGCATGAACCCGGCGCAGGCCTTGTACACGATCCGCATCAACGGGCACCTCGACCCGACGTTGCTATCCGTGTTCCCGGCGATGGCAGCACGGCAAGAGGGCGCGCACACCGTGCTCACCGGGCTGCTGGACCAGTCGGCCCTATTCGGGGTGCTGGCAGACGTAGAGGCGCTAGGCCTATTCCTCCTTGAGGTACGTCGCGAACCCCGCCAGAACCAGGCGACGACAGCCCTCTAGCCCTGACGCCAGGCCGCCCGCGGCAGCGACCAGAGCGAATCACCCGGATCCGGTGACGTCCGCTCACCTTTCTGGCAGCGAGCCTGAACTGGTCACGAAAGCTCGCACGGCCGCCAGGGGCCGTGCCCAGAGATCACAGGGAGTTACCGTGACATCAGCAGCCTCTGGCGCTGGCAGCGCCTCCGACCGGCCCGGCTACGCGCCCACCCCGCGGTCGGTGCCGGGCACACGGTCCGTGACCGGGCGTGCGGCCTCACCCGGCGGCACGGCAGGCGGCGGCAACCGCCGCCTCGGCCTGGCTCTGCTGGTCATTGCCACCGCCCAGTTGATGGTCGTGCTCGACTCCACCATCGTCAATGTGGCGTTGCCGCATATACAGCTTGCGCTTGGCTTCTCCGGCAGCGGCCTGGAGTGGGTGGTGAACGCCTACGCGGTCACCTTCGGCGGGCTGCTCCTGCTCGGCGGCCGCGCCGGCGACATTCTTGGCCGGCGGCGGGTGTTCATCTTCGGGCTGTTGCTGTTTTCCGTGGCGTCCCTGCTCGGCGGGTTCGCCACCAGCCAGTGGTGGCTGCTCACCGCGCGGGCGGTGCAGGGAGTCGGCGGCGCGGTGATCGCGCCGACCGCGCTCGCGCTGATCACCACCAACTTTCCCGAGGGCAGGCCACGCAACCGGGCGTTCAGCGTCTACGCGGCGATGGCCGGCGCCGGCAGCGCGGTGGGCCTGCTGCTTGGCGGCATACTGACCACCTACGTGTCGTGGCGGTGGGTGATGTTCGTCAACGTACCGATCGGGGTCCTGGTGGCGGCCGCGGCACCGCGTGTGCTGGCCGAATCGCCTCGCAGGCCGGGCCAGGTCGACGTGGCCGGCGCGGTCACCGTCACCGGCGGCGTCGCGCTGCTCGTCTACGGCCTGTCCAAGGCCGCCGCCGGGTCCGATGGCGTGGCGCACTGGGGTGACGCGCAGGTGGTGGCGGCGCTGGCAGCGTCCGTGGCACTTCTCGTATCGTTCGTGCTGATCGAACTGCGCAGCCCGCGCCCGCTGCTCCCGATGCGGGTACTCGCCGATCGTAACCGGTCGGGCGCCTACCTGATCATGCTGTGCGTCTCCACCGGGCTTTTCGGCCTGTTCTTCTTCCTTACCCTCTTCATGCAGAGCGTCCTCGGCTACAGCGCGATCCGGTCGGGCCTCGCCTACCTGCCGTTCGCCGTCGGGGTGGTGCTTGGCTCCGCGCTGGCCTCGCCGCTGGTGGCGCGGATCGGGGCCCGGCCGCTGATCCTGGTCGGCACCGCCGCGGTCACGGGCGGGACGTTCTGGTTTTCCAGGCTGACCGAGCACTCCAGTTACGGCGACCATTTGCTCGGCCCGCTGCTCGTAACCTCGTTCGGGCTCGGACTGGTGTTCGTCCCGCTGTCCCTGGTCTCCCTGCACAACGTGGCAGAAAAGGACTCCGGTGTCGCCTCCAGCCTGCTCAACGTCGGCCAGCAGGTCGGCGGCGCGATCGGGCTCGCACTGCTCGGCACCGTCGCCTGGACCGCCGTCGCCGGCAGCATCAGGACTCAGGTCGCGAACGCGGCGGCGGCCGGCCAGCCAGTGCCGAAGCCGGGCACGCCCCCGCCTGCGTCCATCTACGATCACGCACTGGCGGTCGGCTTTTCCCGTGGGTTCGCTGTTGCCGCGGGGGTCGCGCTGCTCGGCCTGCTCATCGCGGTCGCCACCATCCGGGTCCGCCGCCAGGAACTGACGGGTGCCGTGCCCGAGCCGCAAGAGGCGGCGCCGCAGCCCGGGGAGCCGGAGCCCGGGGGCCGGAGCCCGGGGGCCGGAGCCCGGGGAGCCGGAGCCCGGGGGGCCGCAGCCCGGGACTGCGCAGTGGCAGGAGGACCGGGCCGCCCTCGCCGCGGCGGTCCGTCCTTGCCGACTCTGCTAGCCCGACACGCCCTCACCACCTGGGAGAAGAACTCCGGTCGCGCGAATCACCATGATCGGGTGACGCCTCCTCACCTGCCTGGCGGAAACCCTGGTGGTGGCCCGCCTGCCAGCAGGAAATTTTCAGCAGCGGATTGACAGGGGCGGGCCCGCCTGGGGCGCTGCCAGGCGAATTCCAACCGAAGGAGATCCTCCATGAGCGCGCAGCAGCGAGAGAACCTCGAAGCAATCCTGCGGCAGTCAGCCTTCCCCGCCGACAGCGACGTCAATGAGCAGCGGCGACTGCTCCGGGAGTTGTTGTCGGCGCAGCCGCTGCCCGCCGACGTGACCGTGACCGCAACCACACTGGGCGGCGTCCCGGTCGCCGAGATCACAGTTGCCGGGATCGAACCTCGCCATAGTGTCCTGTACTTCCATGGCGGCGTGTACGTGATGGGGGACGCCTTCCTCGCCGCTGACCTGGCCTCGCAGGTCGGCCGGCGCACGCGCGCCAAGGTCATCTCCGTCGACTACCGGCTCGGCCCCGAGAACCCGTATCCGGCAGCGGTCGACGACGCTCTGGCAGCCTATGAAGCCCTCCTGCGGGGCGGCGCAGCCCCATCGGACATCGCCTTCGCGGGAGAGTCCGCCGGCGGCGGGCTCGCCATCGCCACCCTGGTCAACGCCCGCGATCACGGGCTGCCCCTGCCCGCCGCGGCCTTCGTCATGTCACCGTATGCCGACCTCACCCTGGCCGGTGCGACCATGGAAACCAAGCGCGAGGCCGACCCGCTGCTCAGCCCACAGGCACTCCACGCCCGAGTCACCGACTATACGTCGGGGCAAGATGCCGCTCTCGGCCTTATCAGCCCCATCTTCGCCGACCTGTCCGGCCTGCCTCCCCTGATCGTCCAGGCGGGAACGAACGAGGTTCTCCTCGACGACGCCATCCGCCTCGCCCGGCAAGCTGCCACCGCCGACGTCCAGGTCAACCTCGACATCACCCCCGGGGTGCCCCACGTCTTCCAGGCTTATTACCCGATCCTCGACGAAGCCGCCGCGGCGCTGGACAGAGCCGGACAGCTCCTGTCGGCGCATCTCGCCAGCGCAGAGCGCGTCACCGCCTAGCGATCCATCACCGGTCCCGGCGCATACCCCGGGATCGTGAACGACAGGAGTTCGATATGAGCGAAGCGCTCGACTGGAACGCCCAGACCATCGCGGAGTTCCGAGCGAACGAGGGCAGGGTCGGCGGGAACTTCGAGGGCGCTCCGATGGTCCTGGTGCATCACCGCGGCCGCAAAAGCGGGCGGGAGTACGTCAACCCGATGATGTACCTCCCGCACGACACCGAGCGGGACATCATCTACGTCTTCGCGACCAAGGCTGGAGCACCCACCAACCCGGACTGGTACCGCAACTTGACCGCCGCCGGTGACGGCAGTGTCGAACGCGGAACTGAGACATACAGGGTGACCGTCCGCGAATTGACCGGCTCTGAGCGCGACCACATCTACACCGAGCAAGCGCGGCGCTTCCCAGGCTTTGCCGGGTACGCACGCCAAACTGCCGGAGTCCGCACCATTCCTGTGCTCGAACTGAGGCGGGCGTAGCCCTGCGCCTGCCGATAGGCTCATCCGTGCAGCTCAGGCGGCGTGGCGCGCGGCACGGTGATGACCGCCACTTCGACCAACGGGACCCGGATAACCGGGATCCGGTGACCCCGTGGGCTAGCGCGTGCGGCCGGCCGCCAGCAGCCGCAGTTCCCGGGCGCGGCGCACGGCCGAGGACCGGTCACGGACCTGGAGCTTGGCGTAAATGCTGCGCAGGTGCGTGCTGACGGTGTTGAGCGAGACGGACAGTTCATCGGCGATCTCGGGCCGGGACAGGTTCGACGGCAGATACCGCAGCACCCTCAGCTCGCCTGGGCTGAGCTCCTCCGCCGGCGGTGAGGCCTGCTCTTTAGCCGCCGGGGATGAGCCGTGCAGGACATCCAGGATGTCGGCGAGCAGCGCGCGGTGCGCGGTCTGGTGCCCGGGCAGCGCCTCAAGCAGCCCGGCTGAGCCGGACATCGCGAACGGCAGGACCACCCGGTCAGACTCCGCCAGGGCCAGCGCCCGTTCCGCCGCCTGGTTCGCCGCGCGCTGGTCACCAAGCTCACGATGGGCGAGCCCGGCCAGCAGGTGCGCCTCAAGGACCGTGACGTAACCAAGGACCGGTGCCGTGCCATCCAGAACATCGGCAACCACCGCTAGGGCCGAGGCCGGATCGCCTTCCACGAGGCAGATCACCGCGCGGGCATTGCGTATCTCACCCGAGCTGGCCCGCTCGTCCTCGAGCGCCGCGAGGGCGGCGCTGGCTTCGCCGGGCTGCCCGAGGCGGGCTTGCGTCGCGAGCACCCAGCCGGTCACCTGGCTCGCCAGCGCCTGCGATCCCTCCAACTGTGATGCCAGGTGTTCGGCGGCGCCGAATTCCTCGAGTGCCTCGTGGCGGCGGCCGCGACCGGCGTGCAGCATCCCGGTCGCCTGATGCAGAAGCAGCCTGATGTCCGGCCCGGTGTCTGTTTGCAGAGCCTGTTCGGTGCGCCGCAACCACCGCTCGCCCTCGTCGAACTCACCCAGCCACACCAGGGTGCTGGCCAGCGTCATCAGGGCGGGTGCGATCACCGGTTCCGTGCCCCAGCCGTAGCTTTCGGCGAGCGCGATCGCCTCGCGGCAGCGCCGCTGGGTCGTGGCGAACGCATCCGTCTCCGGCATCGCAGCACTATGGAAGATATACGCGAAACCGAGCTGCGCGAGGCAGCCGACTTCCAGGTACGGCCGCCCGATCTGCCGGGCCAGGACGGCGCCTTCCCGGAGGTGGCGCTCAGCGTCTGGCAGCCCCAGGGACCAGGCCTCGACGGTCCCCAGATTCATCAGCGCCACCGCTCGCAGGTCGCTGCCCAAGGCGATGTCTTCGTCGGACGGCCCGGTTACCGGGGAGGCCAGGAATCTGGCCTGCTCGATGACGCCTGCCAGGTCACCGCGCCGCCTGGCCAGCGATAGCTGCAGCGACGCGATCGCCACCCGGAGGCGGCGCTGGCGACCTGGCGGCGTCGTCTCGGCATACGTCTCGGCCACCGCCAGGTGAGCGGCCACCTCGTCCAGGCGCCCCTGATCAAGGTCACCCATCGCGCGCACCAGGGCCAGCTCGGGGCGGTCCGCGCCCGGCGGGAAGGCCCGCAGGAGCGTCCCCATGGTCTGCGCCTGCCCGTCGAGGGTCAGGCTGAACGAATGGTCGGCGAGCATCTGGGCCGCCTCCGGCCAGTCGCCGGCCGCCTGAGTGTGCCGGATGGCCTCGGCCACCTGGCCGTGCTGGGTGAACCATCCGGCGGCGCGCCGGTGCAGCGCAGGTATTTCCGCTGGCAGCGTGCGGCGCAGTTCCAGCCGGAGCAGATCGCCGAACAGGTGGTGGTAGCGGAACCAGGTGCGTCCGGGGTCGAGCGATTCGACGAACGCGTTGGCGTCCTCTAGGTCCAGGAGGATCTGCTCCGAGCCAGGGCGGCCGGTCAGCAGGTCTGCCAGTTCGCCGTTGACGCGATCGAGCAGGGAGGTGCGCAGGAGCAGATCCTGGACGTCGGGCGGCTGGCGTTCGAGCATTTCGGCGAGCAGGTACTCGGCGACCGTGCGGTCGCTGCCGGAGAACTCCGCGACGAACCGCTCCGGATCGGGGTGACCGGCCAGGGAGATCGCCGCGAGCCGCAGGCCTGCGGCCCACCCTTCGGTCCGCTTGTGCAGCACCGCCGCCCCGGCTGCGGACAGCTCGATGCCCGAGGCGTCGAGGAGCTCGCGGGTTTCGCGCTCGGTGAAGCGCAGGTCGGCCGCGCGGATTTCGGCTAGCTCGCCGGCCAGGCGGAGCTGATGCAGCCGCAGCCGCACATCGTGACGCGTGGTCAGTATGGCGTGCACGTGGGGGGGAAGGTTCGTCAGCAGCCGGGTGAGCTGGGAGGGTGCTTCTGGCGAGGTCAGCTCGTGGAGATCGTCGATGACCAGCGTGATGTCGCCGCGGGCATCGGCGAGCTCCGAGAGCATCCGGTCGACCATCGCCCGCTCATTGAACTCGGGCGTAGCTGCTGGCGGCTCCGCGCCGCTGGCTGCGCCGGCGGCGTGACGGACCGCGCCGAGCAGGGCAAGCCAGAAGAGCTGGGCGTCCTGCTCGGCGCGCTGCACCTGCACGACGGCGAGCCGCTGCGGCTGACCCGGGCGGCGCGCCCAGGCGCGCACCAGCGACGTCTTCCCGCTGCCGGCCGGAGCCGAGATGATCGTCACCTTCCGCGTCGCCGCGCGATCCAGGGCAGCGAGAAGGTCGCCCCGGTCGATCAGCAGGGGAGTTGCTTGAGCCACATCAAAGGCCTGCCCTGATATCTCCGCCGGACACCCTCGCGTCGGTGTCGCAGTCCTGGTCTCCTCACTACAAGGTCAGCGTACGCACTGTCAACGGTCCGTCTCGTGCGCCACGCTTACCCAATCCTTACTAGAAGCCCTGGAAGGCTGGCTTCTGCTTCGCGAGGAAGGCCCGTACGGCGTTGCCGTGGTCGGCGCTCGTTCCCAGGCGGCGCTGTGCGGCGGCTTCGGCCGCGAGAGAGTCCGCCAGCGGCCGTGACGTGCCGTCGACGAGCAGCCGCTTGGTCTCCGCGTAAGCGGCTGTCGGCCCGGCGGCCAGGGCGGCGGCGAGCGTCGCGCCCATCGCGCGGACCTGGTCGGCGGGTACCAGCTCGAAGGGCAGCCCCCAGGAGACCGCCTGCTCGGCGCTGAAGGTGGTCGGCCGCAGCAGCAGCGTCCGCGCCCGCTGCAGCCCGACGGCCGCCGGGAGTGTAACCGAGAGCCCCGAATCGCAGGTCAGCCCGATGCCGGTGAACGCGGTCCCGAGCGTGGCGGACTCGGCCATGACCACGAAGTCGCACGCGAGCACGAGACCAGAGGCCGGCCCCGACGCAGGTCCCGTTGACGGCGGCCACGACCGGCTTCGGCATGGTGGTGAGCGTGGTGACGATTGGGTTGTAGTGCTCCTGAACCGTGTCGAGCGCTGTCGCCGGGTCCTTGCCCAGGGCCGCGGCATGCTCGGCCAGGTCCTGGCCGACGCAGAAGGCCCGGCCGGTCCCGGTCAGGACCACGGCGCGCACCTGGTCGTCGGCGGCGACGGCGAGCAGGGACTCGAGCAGGCCCTCCTTCACGGCCAGGCTCAGGGCCGGGCCGGGCAGGATGACGGAGGCGACGTTCCCCTCCCGTTCGATGGTCACGCTGGCGCCGGTCATGCGCGCTCAAGCAGCATGGCGGTGCCCTGGCCGACGCCGACGCACATGGTGGCGAGGCCCCGGCGGCCTCCGGTCCGTTCAAGCCGGCCGAGCAGTGTCACCAGGAGCCGGGTGCCGGAGCAGCCGAGCGGGTGCCCGAGGGCGATCGCCCCGCCGTCGGCGTTGACGACCTCTTCGTTGAGGTCGAGGTCGCGGATGCAGGCGAGCGACTGGGAGGCGAACGCCTCGTTGAGCTCGATCGCGTCCAGTTCGTCGACGGACCACCCCGTGCGTGCGAGCACCTTACGGGTGGCCGGGACGGGGCCGATGCCCATGATCTCCGGGGCGACCCCGGCGCTCGCGGCGGCGACGATCCGGGCTCGGGGCGTCAGCCCGTGCTCGGTGACATACCGCTCGCTGGCGACGACCACTGCGGCGGCGCCGTCGTTGAGTGTGCTTGAGTTTCCCGCGGTGACAAGGCCGCCGGGACCGTGGACCGGGCGGAGCGCGGCGAGCCGCTCCAGGCTCGTGTCCGGCCGGGGGCCTTCGTCGGCGGCGACATCGCCCACCGGGATGATCTCGGCGGTGAACCGCCCGTTCTTGACGGCGTCGAGTGCCCGCTGGTGGGACCGGAGGGCGAAGGCGTCGAGCTCCTCGCGGGTAAGCGTCCACTGCTGCGCGACCCGCTCGGCGGTCTGCGGCATGGACAGCGTGGTGTCCGTGTCGAATCGCGGGTTCGTGAACCGCCAGCCGATCGAGGTGTCGAACGCCGCCCCCGGCCTTGCCCACGCCTTGCCCGGCTTCTCCATCACCCACGGCGCGCGAGTCATGGACTCCACGCCGCCGGCCACGACCAGGTCAGCGTCGCCGGCCGCGATCATCTGCCGCGCCGTCGCCACGGCGGTCATCCCGGAGGCGCACAGCCGGTTCACCGTGTGTCCTGGGATCGAGTCGGGAAAGCCAGCGAGCAAGGTGGCCAACCTGGCGACGTTCCTGTTGTCCTCGCCTGCCTGGTTGGCCGCGCCCAGCACGACCTCGTCAATCGTGGCGGGATCGATCCCGGCCCGGCTGACGGCCTCGCCGATCACGAGCGCCGCCAGGTCGTCCGGGCGGACCTTGGATAGCGCACCGCCGTAGCGGCCGATGGGCGTGCGCACGCCCGCGACGATGAACGATTCCATCCGTGTCTGCTCCCTTACTGTTCGCCGTACGACGCCATATTATTGACCGAACGTTCGGCAGTTATCTAGTCCAGGAGACCTATGTTGCGCCCCGTCGGCCGGTCCGGCCCCGTCGAGACGATGCTGGCAGGCGACGCCGCCACGCGGATGTTCGGCATCGAGCTGCTTGACTACGGGGAGGGCTGGGCCCGAGCCCAGATGGCCGTCAGGGACGACATGGTCAACGGTCATGGCATCTGTCACGGGGGCGTGATCTTCGCCCTCGCCGACACGGTCTTCGCCTGCGCCTGCAACAGCTGGGGTCCGGTCACCGTGGCGGCGGGCGGTGACATCGTCTTCGTCGCGCCGGCCCGCGCGGGCGAGCTACTCACCGCCGAGGGCCGTGTGCGGACCCGCTACGGGCGCAATGGCATCTACGACGTCGCCGTCACCCGCGGCGACGAGATCGTCGCCGAGTTCCGTGGCCGCAGTCACGAGGTGGGGGAGGGGCGCGGATCGGCTACTGGCAGGCTCGGCTGAGCCGTCTACCTGCGCACGCGAAGGCCGTCGAACGCGACGGCGCACACCGCGTCCGCCAGCGCGGTCGGCGAGGTGGCCGAGGTGGGCCGGTACCACTCGACCATCGAGTTGACCGTCCCGAACAGTAGCCGCGCGGTGAGCTTCGGGTCGATGTCCGTCCTGACGTCGCCGTCCCGCTCGGCCTCCTCGACCAGGCTCGCGACCACGCCGTCGAATTCCCTGCGCCGGGCCAGCGCCGCCCGCTCGACCTCGGTATTTCCCCGGACGCGCAGCAGCAGCGTCACGTACGGCAGCCGCGTGGCAAGCACGGCGACCGCGTCGCGGACGAGGGTCTCCAGCCGCACGATCGCCGGCGCGTCGAGAGCCCGCGCTCGTTCGGCGGCTTCCCACCAGCCGTCGAGCGCCCGGTCGAGCGCCAGCCTGAGCAGATCTTCCTTGCCGGCTACGTGGTGGTAGATCCCCGACTTGGCGATGCCCAGGCGCTTCGACAGGTCCTCCATGCTCGCCCCGTCGTAACCGCGCTCGTTGAAGACCTCGACCGCGACCTGAAGCACCGTTTCCAGGTCGTAGCCGGGGCGTCCGCGCCGACGAGGTGCCCCCTCGGCCCTGCTGTCTGTCAACTGCTCAGGCACGCAGGCCGACCTCCTGTTCGATATCGAACGTCCGGACAAGACTACCCTGCCCGGCATCCAGGGCCGTTCGTTGTTTCTTCCGCTGTCGTCTGGTAAAGCCCGGAGCCGTGGAGTAAATTACTGAATGAATGATCGGTATGTAAAGATTCGAGGCGACAGGGGAGCACTCATGGCAGTAGTCCGCAGCTACATCGCAGGCCGCTGGCTCGCACCGAGCGGCGGGGCTCCGGTCTACGACGCGGTCACTGGTGAGCCGGTCGCCGAGGTTTCTTCCGCTGGTATCGACTTCGGCGCCGCTCTCGACTACGGCAGGAAGGTGGGCGGCCCCGCGCTGCGCGAGCTGACCTTCCACGAGCGCGCCGAACTGGCGAAGGGGATCGGCCAGCTATTGCGCGAGCACCGCGACGACCTGTACGAGCTCTCGTACCGCACCGGCGCGACCCTCTTCGACTCGAAGTTCGACATCGACGGCGGTATCGGCGTGCTGCTCAGCTACGCCAGCAGGGCCAAGCGCGAACTGCCGAACGACCGGTTCGCCGTGGAAGGCCCGCCTGAGCAACTCGGCAAGGAGGGGGAGTTCCTCGGCCAGCACCTGCTCACCCCGCGCCATGGGGTGGCGGTCCAGGTCAACGCGTTCAACTTTCCCGTCTGGGGACCGCTGGAGAAGCTGGCCCCGGCGCTCATCGCCGGGGTGCCGAGTCTCGTCAAGCCGGCCTCCCAGACCGGCTACCTCACCGCGCTGATGGTGGAGCTGATTATCGGCGCCGGGCTGCTCCCCGAGGGCGCCCTCCAGCTGGTCAGTGGCAGTGCCGGAGACCTCCTCGACCACCTGGGCGAGCAGGACATGCTCAGCTTCACCGGCTCGGCCACCACCGCGAACCGCCTGCGGTCGCACCCGAACGTCGTGGCGAGGTCAGTAAGGTTCAACGCCGAAGCGGACTCGCTGAACATGTCGGTCCTCGGCCCCGACGCCACTCCCGGCACGCCCGCTTTCAACCGGTACGTCAGGCAGGTGGTCACCGAGATGACCGTCAAGGCCGGCCAGAAGTGCACCGCCATCCGCCGCGCCTTCGTCCCTGTCGGCCTGCTCAGCGAGGTGGCCGAGGCGGTCTCCGAGCAGCTGGCCAAGGTCGTCATCGGCAACCCGGTCGACAAGTCGGTGCGGATGGGCGCGCTTGCCAGCCTCGACCAGCGCGAGGAGGTCCGCCGTTCCCTCAAGGCGCTCGAAGACGCCGCCGCGGTCGTCTTCGGCGACCCGGAGCGGGTCGTGGTCACCGGCGCCGACGCCGAGCGTGGCGCGTTCCTGTCTCCGATCCTGCTCAAGGCCGCCGACGCCACGCGGCCCGAGGTCCACGAGGTTGAGGCGTTCGGCCCGGTCAGCACGCTGATCGGTTATGCCAGCACACCACAGGTCATCGAGCTGGCCGCCCTGGGCAAGGGCAGCCTGGCGGGATCCGTCGTCACCGAGGACCTGGACTTCGCCCGCGAGGTGGTCCTCGGCACGGCGCCCTGGCACGGCCGACTCCTTGTCCTCGATGAGGACGCCGCTGCCGAGTCCACCGGTCATGGCTCCCCGCTGCCGATGCTCGTGCACGGCGGCCCGGGGCGGGCCGGCGGCGGCGAGGAGATGGGCGGCATGCGCGGCGTCTTCCATCACCTGCAGCGCACCGCGGTCCAGGCGAGCCCGCGCATGCTGCAGGCCGCCACCGGCCGCTGGGTCAAGGGCGCGCCCCGCCTGCTTGACGACGCCCACCCGTTCACCAAGCCCCTGAGCACGCTGCACATCGGGGACACGATCACCGCGGGCCCGCGTACCGTCACCCTCGAAGACATCGAGCACTTTGCCGAGTTCACCGGCGACACGTTCTACGCCCACACGGACGAGGAAGCGGCCGCGAAGAACCCGTTCTTCGGCGGCCGCGTCGCGCACGGCTACCTCATCGTTGCCCTGGCCGCCGGGCTGTTCGTTCAGCCCGACTACGGCCCCGTGCTTGCGAACTACGGAATCGACAACCTCCGCTTCACGACGCCGGTCAAGCCTGGCGACCAGATCACGGTGACCCTGACCTGCAAGCAGATCAGCCCCCGGGCCGGCGACTACGGAGAGGTCCGCTGGGACGCGGAGATCACCAACCAGCACAGCAGCGTCGTGGCCGCCTACGACGTGCTGACCATGGTGGCCAAGGAGTGGAACGAATGACCGCCGCACAGGACTTCGAGACCACCATCGCCAGGGACCGGCGGATCGAGCCGCGTGACTGGATGCCGGAGGCATACCGGGCGACGATGATCCGGCAGATCGCGCAGCATGCGCACTCGGAGATCATCGGCATGCAGCCAGAGGGCAACTGGATCACCCGGGCCCCGTCGCTGCGCCGCAAGGCGATCCTGCTGGCCAAGGTGCAGGACAAGGCCGGCCACGGCATGTACCTCTACAGCGCGGCGGAAACGCTGGGCGTCGAGCGCGGCGACCTCACGGAAAAGCTCATTTCCCGCCGTCAGAAGTACTCTTCGATCTTCAACTACCCCGCGCTCAGCTACGCGGACGTCGGGGTCATCGGCTGGCTGGTGGACGGGGCCGCGATCTGCAACCAGGTGCCATTGTGCCGCTCGTCCTACGGCCCCTACGCGCGGGCGATGATCCGCATTTGCAAGGAGGAGTCGTTTCACCAGCGCCAGGGCTATGAGCTCCTGCTGACGATGATGCGCGGCACCCAGGCCCAGCGCGATATGGTCCAGGACGCGGTCAACCGCACCTGGTGGCCGTCGCTGATGATGTTCGGCCCGCCCGACGACGAGTCGCCCAACACCGACCAGTCGATGAGGTGGGTCATCAAGCGGCATACCAACGACGAGCTGCGCCAGCGCTTCGTCGACATGACCGTCCCGCAGGCGGAGAAGCTCGGCGTCACACTGCCCGACCCGGAGCTGCGCTGGAACGAGGCGCGGGGCCACTACGACTTCGGCCCGGTCGACTGGGACGAGTTCAAGGCCGTCGTGTCGGGCAACGGCCCATGCAACGCCCAGCGTCTCGCGAAGCGCAAGGCGGCCCATGACGAGGGCGCCTGGGTCCGCGAGGCCGCGCTCGCCCACGCGGCGAAACGCCAAGACCAGCAAATCCAAACCGCTGACAAGGAACGAAGGCGGCAGACTCCGGAGGCGACCCATGACTGATCAGGGCTGGCCGCTGTATGAGGTGTTCCTCCGCGGCAAGCGCGGGCTGAACCACGTGCACGTGGGCAGCCTGCACGCCGCCGACGCCGAGATGGCCGTGCACAACGCCCGTGATCTGTATACCCGGCGCAACGAGGGCGTGAGCATCTGGGTGGTCAGGGCGTCGGATATCACCGCGTCAAGCCCGGACGAGAAGGACCCGTTCTTCAAGCCGTCCGGCGATAAGGTGTACCGCCACCCGACCTTCTACGACATCCCCGCCGACGTCCCGCACATGTGAGGACCCCGTCGACATGACCTCCGCTGACATGAGCACCCCCGATCCGGACCCCGGGCCCGTTGAACTAGGCGCTGGCGACGGCAGCCCGTACGATCTCCTGGCGGGAGAGCACGACGAGGGGCACCGCTGGGCGTACGGCACCGGGTTCACTGATCCGCTCGATGGCATCGACACGTCCGTGCCCGACGGGCTCGACCCCGGCGCGCTTGCCCGCTACTGCCTCGCGCTCGGGGACGACGCGCTTATCTACAGCCACCGTCTGCAGCAGTGGGTGGCCCGCCTGCCCGAGCTCGAAGAGGAGACCGCGGTCGCCAACATCGCGCTCGACCTGCTCGGTCAGGCCCGCATGCTGCTGGCCCGCGCGGGGGGCATCCTCGAGCGGACCGAGGACGAGCTGGCCTTCTTCCGCGGGGAGAAGGAGTTCAGGAACGTCC
Source organism: uncultured Actinomycetota bacterium (assembly GCA_963748785.1). Taxonomy (GTDB): domain Bacteria; phylum Actinomycetota; class Actinomycetes; order Streptosporangiales; family Streptosporangiaceae; genus Trebonia. The sequence continues at coordinate 648,493 of CAVVKP010000015.1, forward strand.
GCCTTGCCGAGCACACCGACCGTGACTTCGCCGAGCTTGTCGTCCGGCTGCTGATCTTCTCCAGCTGGCGGCTTGCCCTGTTCGAGAAGCTTTCCGCCGCACCCGACCCGGTGCTTGCCGCGATCGCGGCCAAGGGGGTCAACGAGCTCACCTACCACCGTAACTACGCGGCCCGTTGGGTCGTCCGGCTGGGCGACGGCACACCCCTGTCGCACGTGAAGACCCAGGCGGCCCTCGATGCCCTGTGGCCCCTGATCGGGGAACTCTTCAGGCCCGACCCTGACGCCCTGGGAAGCGCCGATCACAGTGCCGTTGACCACGGGGCCTTCTACGCGGTGCTTGACACCGTCCTTGCCACGGCAGGCCTCGACCGCCCGGAAGCGGCGCCGCTGGCCTCGGTCGGCGGCCGGGTCGGCCGCGACGGCGTGCACACCGAGGCGATGGGCTACATCCTCGCGGAGTTGCAGTCCGTCGCCCGCGCCCACCCGGACGCGACATGGTGACGCCAGCGCCGGCGGCCTACGATGTCGCCGCCGCCACTCCCGACCCCGAGCTTCCGCTGCTGACCGTCGCCGACCTGGGCATCCTGCGGTCCGTCGATGAGTACCCAAGCGGGGTCGTGGTGACCATCACCCCGACCTACAGCGGCTGCCCGGCCATGCATGAGATCAGCGCGGATGTGCGCGGCCGCCTTGAGCGCGCCGGCTTCGCACCTGTCACCGTCAGGACGCAGCTGGCCCCGCCCTGGAGCAGCGACTGGATCACCGACGACGGCCGGCGCAAGCTGGCCGAGGCCGGCATCGCGCCGCCGTCGCCCGCGCCCCGGCGGTCCGGCCCCGTCCCGCTGACGCTCGGCCGTCCGGCGTCGCCCCGCTGCCCGCGCTGCGGCTCGCCCGACACTCAGCTAACGGCCGAGTTCAGTGCCACGGCCTGCAAGTCGCTGTACCGGTGCGCCGCGTGCGCTGAGCCCTTCGAGGTGGTGAAGGCCCTATGATCCCTGGGAAGCAGGCGCGGGCCCGGGATTTTTACCGGCTCATAGTCAAGCGTGTCGATCCGCTGACCGACGACTCCGCCGCCATCACCCTCACGGTCCCCGGGGACCTGACCGACGCGTTCGCGTTCGCCCCCGGCCAGACGCTGACGCTCCGGCGCGGCGAGGAGCGACGTTCGTACTCGATCTGTGCGCCGGCCGGTTCCGCCCCGAGGATCGGCGTCCGCGAGGTCGCCGGCGGCGCGGTCTCCGGCTGGCTCGTGCGCGGGGTCAGGGCCGGCGACACCCTGGAGGTTCAGGTGCCAAGTGGCACCTTCACCCCGGACCTGTCCGTCCCGGGGCGGCACGTGCTGATCGCCGCCGGCTCCGGCATCACCCCGCTCATGTCGATCGCCGCCTCGGTCCTGGCCGCCGACGACAAGTCCACGGTCACGCTGCTGTACGGCAACCGGCGCAGCGACACGGTCATGTTCGCCGACGAGGTTGCTGATCTCAAGGACGCCTATCCGGCCCGGATGCAGATCGTCCACGTCCTGTCCCGCGAGCCACAAGAGGTCGAGCTGCACAGCGGCCGGCTCGACGCCGCCCGGCTCGCCGCGCTGCTGCCGGCGACCATCGACGTCCCTGGCACCGACCACTGGTGGCTGTGCGGCCCCTACGGCCTGGTCACCGGGGCGACCGAGGTGCTGCGCGAGCTCGGCGTGGACCCCGTCCGGGTGCACCGCGAGCTGTTCTGGGTCGGCGATGAGCCGCCGGCCGAGGGGCGCCACGAGGACGCGCCGCCCGGCGAAGGTACCAGCGTGACCGTCATCCTCGACGGGCGCAGCTCCACGCTCACCCTCCCCGTCGGCACGCCGGTCCTCGACGGTGCCCAGAAGGTCAGGCCGGACCTGCCGTTCGCCTGCAAGGGCGGCGTCTGCGGTACCTGCCGGGCCAGGGTCACCCGCGGCGCGGCGGTCATGCGCCGCAATTACGCGCTCGAGCAGCGCGAGATCGACGCCGGCTACGTCCTGACCTGCCAGGCACTGCCCAGAACCGACGAGATCACCGTGGATTACGACGCCTGAGGAGAAGCCGTGACCGCGACTGCCACCCCGCCCGGGGGGCTTGAGCCCATCGAGACCGCGTCGCTCGACGAGTTGCGTTCGCTGCAGCTTGAGCGGCTGCGGTGGTCTCTGCGGCACGCGTACGAGAACGTGCCGTACTACAAGCGGATGTTCGACGACGCGGCGATCCACCCCGACGACTGCAAGGAACTGTCCGACCTCGCGAAGTTCCCCTTCACCACCAAGGCGTCGCTGCGCGACAACTACCCGTTTGGCATGTTCGCCGTCCCGCGCGACCGGGTGGCGCGCGTCCACGCCTCGTCGGGCACCACCGGCCGGCCCACCGTTGTCGGCTATACCGCCGAGGACATCGACACCTGGGCTAACGTCATGGCCCGCTCCATCCGCGCCGCCGGCGGCCGGCCGGGGGACATGGTGCACGTGGCGTACGGGTACGGCCTGTTCACCGGCGGGCTCGGTGCGCACTACGGGGCCGAGCGGCTCGGTTGTACCGTGGTCCCCATCTCTGGCGGCATGACCGAGCGGCAGGTGACCCTGATCCGCGACTTCCAGCCGGACATCATCATGGTCACCCCGTCCTACATGCTCAGCGTCATCGACGAGATGGAGCGCCAGGGACTCGACCCGGCCCGCTGCTCGCTGCGGTACGGCATCTTCGGCGCCGAGCCGTGGACGAACGGGATGCGCGCCGAGATGGAGGCCCGGGCGGGAATCGACGCCACCGACATCTACGGCCTGTCCGAGGTCATGGGTCCCGGCGTGGCCCAGGAGTGCGTCGAGACCAAGGACGGCCTGCACGTCTGGGAAGACCACTTCTACCCCGAGGTCATCGACCCGGTCACCGGCCAGGTGCTCCCCGACGGTGAGCAGGGCGAGCTGGTGTTCACCTCACTGACCAAGCAGGCGATGCCCGTGATCCGCTACCGCACCCGCGACCTCACCAGGCTGCTGCCCGGCACGGCCCGGACCATGCGGCGCATGGAGAAGGTCACCGGCCGCACCGACGACATGATCATCCTGCGCGGCGTCAACCTGTTCCCGACCCAGGTCGAGGAGCTGATCCTGCGCGTGGGCGCCCTGTCGCCGCACTTCCAGCTGCACCTGTCCCGCCCCGGCCGGATGGACGCCCTGGCCGTCCATGTCGAGCGACGCCCGGACGCCGCGCCCGCCGACGCCGAGGCGGCGGGCACCCAGCTCGCCGCCCTGATCAAGAACACCATCGGGGTCACCGCCGCTACCGTCGTGCAGGATCCGGGCGCCATCGAGCGTTCCCAGGGCAAGATGCGCCGTGTCATCGACGACCGACCTCGCTAGGCCGCACCGCTGGTCACGCCGCTAGGGCTACAGATCTCCCAGGGCGGTGGCCGGCGACTCGATGCAGTCGGCGACGTAGCGGAGGAAGCCGCCGGCCGTGCCGCCGTCGCAGGCCCGGTGGTCGAAGGCCAGGGTGAGCTCGGTGACCTTGCGCACCGTCAGCTGGCCGTCGGCTACCCACGGGCGGTCGATGACGCGGCCCATGCCGAGGATCGCGACCTCGGGGTGGTTGATGATGGCTGCGGAACCGTCGACGCCGAACACGCCGTAGTTGTTGACCGTGAACGTGCCGCCGGCCAGGTCCGCCGGGGCGAGGCGGCGATCGCGGGCCATTGTCGTGCGCTCCGTGAGGCGGGCCGACAGTTCCCGCGTGGTGAGCAGGTGCGCGTCGGGCACGATGGGGACGACCAGGCCGTGGTCGGTTTGCGCGGCGAAGCCAAGGTTGACCCGCTCGGGCACGATGATCTCGTCGCCCTCGATGCGTGCGTTGAGCTCGGGGTAGCGGCGCAGGCCGAGGATGGTGAACCGGGCCAGCAGGGCGAGCAGGCTGACCGGCCGGGCGGGGTCGGCCGCGTTCAGCGCGCGGCGGGTAGCCACGAGGCCGGTGGCATCGACGTCGACCCAGACCGTCGCCTCGGGGATCTCCCGGCGCGAGCGAGACAGCTTGTCGGCCGCCGCGCGCCGGGCGCCGCGCAGCGGGATCCGCCGTTCGCCGGCGCCCGTCGTGCCCGAGCCGGCGCCGGTGGACGCGGCCGGGTCAGGGACGGCAGGCTGGCGTTGCGCGGTGGCACGCCCGGCGATGGCCCGGCGGACGTCATCCCTGCTGATCACGCCTCCGGGCCCGGTGCCCGCGAGGCTGGTCACGTTGAGGTTGGCGTCCCTCGCCTCCTTGCGGACAAGCGGCGAGATCACCGCGACCCGGCGGTGCCGGTCGGGGCCCGTGGTTGCTGGCCCCGTGGTCGCGACCGAGGTTCCGGTCAGCGGGGACCCGTCGGGGCGGGCCGGGGGAGCGCCCGCGCGCGGTGCGCCGGGCCGGCCGCGGCGACGGCCGCCCCGGGTGCGGGCCGGCGTCGTCGTCGTGCCGTACCCGATCAGGACGCTGCCGCTGGCTTCCTCACGGTCGGCTTCCGGGCGGTCAGCCCGCGCCGTGACGACGCCCGGCTCGCGGAATCCGGCCGCCGGCTCGTCCACGGTGACCGTGATGAGCGGCTGTCCGACCGCGACGACGACGCCGGGCGCGGCGTGCAGCGCGGCGACGACGCCCGCGTAGGGGACCGGGACCTCGACGACGGCCTTGGCCGTCTCCACCTCGGCGATTACCTGGTCGACCGTGACCCGGTCGCCGAGCTTGACCCGCCAGGCGATGACCTCGGCCTCTTCCAGCCCCTCGCCGAGGTCGGGAAGGAGGAAGTCAGGCATTGCCGTCCTCCCACTGCAGGCGCGCGATGGCATCGAGGATGCGGTCGGTGTTCGGCAGGTGGAACCGCTCAAGGTGCGGCGGCGGGTACGGGATGTCGAGGCCGGTGACCCGCAGGATGGGTGCCTCCAAGTAGTGGAAGCACTCCTCAGTCAGCCGGGCGGCGACCTCGGCGCCGTAGCCGGCGAAGCCAGACGCTTCGTGCACGACGACCGCCCGGCCGGTGCGGGACACCGACTCGGTCAGGGTCTGGTCATCGAAGGGCGACAGCGAGCGGAGGTCGATGACCTCGACGTCCCAGCCTTCCCCGATGGCGGCCTCGGCGGCTTCCATGGCGGTGGCCACCATCCCGCCGTAGGCGATGAGGGTGACGTCCCGGCCTCGGCCGGCGTACGATCGCGCGGTCGATGGGCGGGCCGTCCGTTACCAGCGCGGCGGTCTCCTTGGACCAGTAGCGCCGCTTCGGCTCAAGGAAGATGACCGGGTCGGGGCAGCTGATGGACTGGCGCAGCAGGCGGTAGGCGTCGGCGGGGGTGCCCGGCGTGACCACGCGCAAGCCCGGAGTGTGCGTGTAATAGGCCTCCGATGAGTCGCTGTGATGCTCGACGCCGCCGATCCCGCCGCCAAACGGTACCCGGATGACTACTGGTAGCGCGATCTTGCCGCGCGTGCGGTTGCGTAGCTTGGCGAGGTGGCTGGTTACCTGCTCGAAGGCCGGGTAGGCGAAGGCGTCGAACTGCATCTCGACGACCGGGACGAGGCCGTTCATCGCCATGCCGATGGCGGTGCCGACGATGCCAGACTCGGCCAGCGGCGTGTCAAAGACGCGGTCCTCGCCGAAGCGGGCCGCGAGGCCTTCGGTGACTCGGAAGACCCCGCCGAGCGTGCCGACGTCCTCGCCGAAGACGACGACGCGCTCGTCGGCGGCCAGGCTGTCGGCGAGGGCCTGGTTGAGCGCGGCGGCCATGCTCACCGGTGCTGGGGAGACAGCGGAGGGGGACGGGGGAGCGGTTTCTGCCATCTCGCCCGGGGACATCACGGTGGTCATGGCGCGGGTTCCTCCAGTTCGGCCAGTTCCTGTAGTTCCGCGAGCAGGGCCGCGCGTTGCCGGCGCAGTGCCGAGGTCGGGCGCGCGTACACGTGCTCGAACAGCTCGGCCGGGTCGGCCTTGACGTCGGCGTTCATGCGCTGCCTGACGTCTTCGGCGAGCCGCTCGGCCTCGGCCGCGAGCCGCGCGGCGGCGTCGTCGTCCATCAGGCCGTTGGCCTTGAGGTAGGCCGCTAGCCTGGCGATCGGGTCGCGTTCGAGCCAGGCACTGACCTCTTGGCCGGACCGGTAGCGGGTGGCGTCGTCGGCGTTGGTGTGTGCCTCGATCCGGTACGTGATCGCCTCGATCAAGGTCGGCCCGCCGCCCGCCGCGGCCCGCTCGACGCCGGCCCGCGCCGCCGCGTAGACGGCGGCGGCGTCGTTGCCGTCGATGAGTAGCGACGGGATGCCGTAGCCGATCCCCTTCGCGGCGAGCGTCGGCGCCGCGGTCTGCTTAGCCAGGGGCACGCTGATCGCGTAGCCGTTGTTCTGCACCAGGAACACCACGGGCGCTTTCCAGACGGCGGCGAAGTTGAGCGCCTCATGCGCGTCGCCCTCGCTGGTCGCGCCGTCGCCGAGCAGCACCAGCGCTACCTGGTCCTGCTTCCTGAGCCGCGCGGCGTGCGCGAGGCCGACGGCGTGCAGGGTGTTGGTCGCGAGCGGGGTGCACTGCGGCGCTACCCGGTACTCGCCGGGGTCGTAGCCGCAGTGCCAGTCGCCGCGCAGCAGGGTGAGGGCCTGCTCGGCCGGGCACACCGCGGGTGAGGATGGCGACCGAGTCGCGATAGGTGGGAAACAGCCAGTCCTGGCCACGCAGCGGGAGCACCGCCCCGACCTGGCAGGCGTCCTGGCCGCGCGAGGACGGGTAGACCGCAAGCCTGCCCTGCTTGGTCAGCGCGCTGGCCTGGCTGTCGAAACGGCGGCCGAGCACCATGCGGCGGTGCAGTTCGCGCAGCACATTGGGCTCGGGGAAGCTCAGGGCACCAGGGTTACCGCCGGCCCTGCCGTCTTGATCGATCAGTTGCAGCGGCGTCACGCTCGGCAGAAGGCTGCCGACGGTCGGCGTTTCGCCGGGGCGGGCGAGAGTCGTCACGGTCACTCCCTTCAACAAACTCGTTTCCAAAGGGTGTCCCCTCCAGCAGCCAAAGTTCTACTTAAATAGCATCAAATAAGACATAATGATTGGATTTGCCAGATATGTTGGCCAAATGACTTCCCGTTACCTCCCTGCGGGCGACTTGCCTGGACATATGGCAGTGATGGACGACACAGACCGGCTGATCGTCGAGGCGCTGCGCGCCGACGGCCGGATGTCCATGCGCGCGCTCGCCGACCAGGTCCACATCTCGCGGGCGAGCGCGTATGCGCGTGTGGCCCGCCTGGAGCGCGACGGCGTGATCACCGGGTACGCCGCGCTCGTCGATCCCGTGCGCTACGGCTACGCGCTGTCGGCCTACGTCTACCTCGACATCGCCCAGCGGTCATGGAAGTCGCTGCGCGGTCAGCTGCTCAGCATGCCTGAGGTCGACCACGTCGCGCTCGTCTCGGGCGAGCACGACATCCTGCTGCGGGTCCGAGCCCGCGACGCCGTGTTCCTGCGCGACGTGGTGCTAACCCGGCTTCAGGATATTCCCGAGGTCCGCTCGACCCAGACGTTGCTGATCTTCGAGGAAGCTTCTCCCGGCCAGGACCCGCGCGACCCCCCGCGCTAAATGGCCGGCCCGCGGGTTGGCCTGGTGAAGCGCGCTTTTAGCTGATTCCGGCTCGCTGAGCCTGCCGGACGGCTTCACCGATACCGCCGTCGTACGGTGCCCCGTGTCCCGGAAGAACCAGGCCCGCGTCCAGCGCCGCCAGTGACACCAGTGAGGCCAGGGCCTGGGCGGTGTCGTGGGTGAACGCCGAGCAGACGATCCTCGGGCCGTTGCCGCCGGTCAGGCCGTCCATGGTCACCAGGGCGTCTCCGGTCAGCACCGCTCCCTGCGCCGGCAGGTGGAACGCGACGCTGCCCGGCGTGTGCCCGGGAACCTCGATGACCCGCGGCCTGCCGGGCAGGTCGAGGGCCGTCCCGCCGCGGAAGGTGCTGGCCGCGCCGACCGCGGGCGTGCGGAACGCTCCCGCCCGGGCGAGGTGCAGGGGCACGCCGAGCGCGGAGGGGCGCCGCAGCAGGTACCGGCTCAGCCGTCCTTCCGGCCCGGCATCAGCGGCTGGCCGGCGCGGGTCCGCCAGGGCCGGGGCATCCAGCGCGTGGACCCATACCTCTGCTCCCGCTTCCCGCCGGATTCGCTCGGCGAGGCCGACGTGATCGAGGTGGGCATGGGTGAGGATAACGGCACGGATATCACGCACCGAGCGCCCGATGCGGGTGAGCAGCGCGGTCAGCTGGCCGTAATGAGCGGGCAGTCCCGCGTCGACCACGGTGAGGTCCTGGCCCTCCTGTAGCAGGTAGAAGCCGACCAGGTCGTCACCGAGGCGATGCAGGCCTGGCGTCAGGCGGGCTGTCACTGGCTGCCTCCCTAATTTAGATACAGTTCACTGTATCAGAACTGCCTATTAGGATACAGTGAACTGTCCTGGAATTAGGGAGGCGCTCGTGGCTGCGCACCCGCCCGCCCGGCGCGCCTACGACAGCGCCGGCAGGCGCGCGACCGCGGCGCGCAATCGCCAGGCGGTCCTGGCCGCGTCTCGTGAACTCCTGCTGCGGCTGGGGTATCAGGCAACGACGATCCGAGCCGTCGCCGGGCTGGCAGGGGTCTCTCCTGAGCTGATCTACAAGTCGTTCGGCAGCAAGCCGGGCCTGATGAAGGCGGTCTACGACACCGTCCTCGCTGGTGATGACGAGCCTGTGCCTATCGGGCAGCGGCCGGCCATCCAGCAGATCTGGGCGACTCCTGACCCCCGCGAGAAGATCCGGGCCTACGCCGCCTTCGTCACGGACCTGATGCGGCGGCTCGGCGGGCTGGCCGCAGTGCTTGCCGAGGCCGACCCGGAGGTCGCGCAAGTTCGCGCGGAAACGGAGAACGAGCGGCTCCAGGGCCTCCGTATGTTCGCCGACCACCTAGCGGCCGCGGGGTGGCTCGCCGACGCCGATCCGGAGCGGGCAGCCGACGAGTGCTGGGTGCTGACGTCGCCGGCCGTCTACCTGCAACTCACCGGAGCGCGGAAGTGGAGTGACACCGCGTACCAGGCGTGGCTGGCCCGGATGCTCGCGGCGACGCTGCTGCGTACACGCCCTGAGCCGGACCAGGAACGGGCGTAGCAAACACCCCCCGTCAGGGTCTAGACCTTCGGTCTTTACCAATTGCTGATGTTCTTTCATAGGCAAAAAACTGTGACACCCTTCATTAAGTCAAATTCTTGAGATTTTTACAGGAAAAGATTCTGGGCCGCCGCCACGGCATGACGCATGGTGAGAGAGGACGCGCTGGAACGCGCGGGTCCGGCAGCGGGCATGACTTAGTGAGGGGCAGCATCATGGAAACGATCAGCAAGCAGGCGGTTAGCCTGCGCACCGTGTGGGAGACCGACCAGCGCTGGAGCGGGATCAGGCGGGACTACAGCGCCGAGGACGTGATCCGGCTGCGGGGCTCTGTGGTCGAGGAGCACACCCTGGCCCGGCGGGGCGCGGAGCGGCTGTGGGAGCTGCTGCACGCCGGGGAGGCGGTGCGCGCGCTCGGCGCGATCACCGGCAACCAGGCGGCGCAGATGGTGAAGGCGGGGCTCCGGGCGATCTACTTGTCGGGATGGCAGGTGGCAGCGGACGGGAACCTGGCCGGGCAGACCTACCCGGACCAGTCGCTCTACCCGGCGAACTCGGTGCCGCAGGTGGTGCGCCGGATCAACAACGCGCTGCTGCGCGCGGACCAGATTGCCTGGTCAGAGCGGTCATCCGACTCCAACGCGCCCCGCCAGCAGTGGCTGGCGCCGATCGTGGCCGACGCCGAGGCCGGGTTCGGCGGGGTGCTGAACGCGTTCGAGCTGATGAAGGCCATGATCGAGGCGGGCGCGGCCGGCGTCCACTTCGAGGACCAGCTCTCCTCGGAGAAGAAGTGCGGCCACCTGGGCGGGAAGGTCCTCATCCCCACCGGCCAGCACATCAAGACGCTGACCGCGGCGCGGCTGGCGGCCGACGTGCTCGACGTGCCTTCCCTGGTCATCGCGCGGACCGACGCCCAGGCGGCGACGCTGCTCACCTCGGACGTCGATGAACGGGACAGGGAGTTCGTCACCGGAGAGCGGACCGCCGAGGGCTTCTACCGGGTGCGCAACGGCATCGCGCCGTGTATCGCCCGTGGGCTCGCCTACGCTCCCTATTCCGACCTGCTGTGGATGGAAACCTCCACCCCCGACCTGGAGGTGGCGCGGGAGTTCGCCGAGGCGATAAAGGCGCGGTACCCGGACCAGATGCTCGCCTACAACTGCTCGCCCTCCTTCAACTGGCGGGCGCACCTGGACGACGCCACCATCGCCACCTTTCAGCAGGAGCTCGCCGCGATGGGCTACCGGTTCCAGTTCATCACCCTGGCCGGCTTCCACGCGCTCAACCAGTCGATGTTCGAGCTGGCCCATGGGTACGCACGGGACCACATGAGCGCCTACGTGCGGCTGCAGGAGGCCGAGTTCGGGCTCGAGCAGGCCGGCTACACCGCCACCAGGCACCAGCGCGAGGCCGGCACGGGCTACTTCGACCTGGTCACCAAGGCGATCTCACCCGACGCCGAGACGGTGGCGCTGGCCGGCTCAACCGAGCAGGCGCAGTTTTCTGCCGCTGATGTGCTTGCCTAGTTCCCGTAGGGGTTCGCCGATCGGTGTCGGAAGCCCTAGCGGATCGGCGGTGGCGGTGAACGGTACGCCGATCACTCGCGGCGGGACGCTCCTGGCCGCTCGGCGGCCAGGAGCCGTGCATACCCGAGTACGGCATCGATCATCGTCTTGGCCTGCCGGAAGTCTCCGGCGACGGCTACCTCGCTGGCACCTCGGCTGATAAGGGACGTGAGGCTGGCGGCGTATAGCCGGTGCTCGGGGCTGTCGTCCAGGCGGAGCAGCGCGGCGTTGCGGCGCAGCCACTCGCCGCGGCACCTCTGGCGCATGACGGTGAATCCTGGCGGAGCATCCCCGGAGGAGAACAGCAGGGCCAGGTCGCGCCGGTGCCAACTGCCCTGGAGAAAGGCGCGTCCCCCTGCCTCGAAGAGGCTGGCGGGATCGGTGATGCCCGAATGCGCGGCCTGGGTAACGGCCGCCTTGGCCGCTTGCGCATGGGCAGCGTAGTGATCTTCCCAGAGCGCTACGAAGAGGTCATCTACGGGGACAGGGGAGAGGCAGGGGCCATCGCGGTCGGCTCCCGGCCGCCGAATGGCGTCACTGGTCCGCGCACCGGAGAAACCGCGTTCGCCGAACGCCTGCCGTGCCGCGTCGAGCAGCCCTTCCGGGGCCGGCGCGGCACCGCTCAACTCGAAGGCCCCGTCCTTCAGCTTCTTTGCCATAGGCCCTTCACCGATCCGTTCCGACTTCCGGGCCGCATGGCAGCGGTGCCATACCGGCAGTCTCGAAAGTACTCCCACCGGACTAGAAGTCAATTCCGGAAGACTATTCTAGGAACGTCGTGTGGGGCGTAGAGGTGCGGTGAGGGGACCGCCGTCCCGGCGGGCCCCTCACTGACCAGGTTTCGTTTCGGCTAGCGCGGCTGCTTGCCGAGGACCAGCACCCCGCAGGCGGCGAACATGCCGCCGTTGCCGAGAACCACGCTGATGTCCGGGTCGTCGACCTGGGCGGCTGCCTCGCCGCGGATCTGCCGGACGCCCTCCTGGATGGCGAACATGCCGTACATCCCGGTGTGGGTGTAGGACAGGCCGCCGCCGTTGGTGTTCAGCGGCAGCGAGCCGCCGGGCTCGGTGTTGCCCTCGGCGATGAACGGCCCGGCCTCGCCCTTCTTGACGAAGCCGAGCGCCTCCAGGCCGTAGATCGGGACGTGCGCGAACGCGTCGTAGATCATCAGGTGGTCGACGTCGGCGGTGGTGATGCCGGCCTCGGCGAAGGCGGCGCTGCCCGGCCTGGCGGAACATCTGCGACTCGGTGAAGTCGAGCATCTGGGAGATCATCGGGGTCTCCGACGCCTCCCCGGTGCCGAGCACGTGCACGGGCGGCTTGGGGAAGTCGGCGGCCCGGTCGGCCGAGGTGACCACCAGCGCGCCGCCGCCGTCGGTGACCAGGCAGCACTCGAGCAGGTGGAACGGGTAGGCCACGAGCCGGGACGCGAGCACGTCCTCGACGGTGATGATGTCGCGGAACATCGCCCGGGGGTTCCTCGCCGCCCACTGGCGCTGCGCCACGGCGACGTAGGCGAGCTGCTCGTGGGTGAGCCCGGTCTCCTTCATGTAGCGCAGCGCCGGGATGGTGAAGGTGGTGGTCGGGCCCAGGGTGCCGTACGGGCGCCTCGAACTGGCCGACGGGAGCGGACGGGTCACCGCGGTACGGCGGCGCGCCGATCCGGGACCGGCCGGACTCGCCGTGGGTGATCAGGATGGTCTTGGCGTAGCCGGCCCGGATGGCGGCGACCGCGTGCCGGACGTGCAGCAGGAAGGAGGTGCCGCCCGACGCCGGTGCCGTCGACCCAGTCGGGGTAGATGCCGAGCGCGTGCGCGACCTGGACCGGGCCGGGCGAGGAGACAGTGGCGATCCCGTCGATGTCCTTCATGGTCAGGCCCGCGTCGGCCACGGCGTTGCGCGCCGCCTCGATGTGCAGCCCGAGCGTGGAGGTATTCGGCAGCCTGCCGATCTCGTCGGTCTCGGCGGCGCCCGCGATGATGACGCCCGCGTTGCTCATTGCTGCCTCCCTCCGCGGGGGTGAAGACCGGCAGCGAGACGTCGCCGCGCTGCTCGAAGGTGACGCGCAGCGGCATGTCGAGCACCAGGGCCTCGGGCGTGGCCGGCACGCCGACCAGGTTGGTCATCATCCGCGGTCCCTCGGCCAGCTGGACGACGGCGATGACGTACGGGGCCTCGTCCTCGAAGCCGGGCGCGGGCCGGTGGTTGATGACGTAGGAGTACAGGGTGGCGTCGCCGCTGGCGGTGAACCACTCGACGTTGGCCGAGCCGCAGGACGGGCACAGCGGGCGCGGGTAGAAGTACGGCGGCGCCGCAGTCGGTGCAGCGCTGGAGGCGCAGCTCGCCCGCCGCCGCCCCGTCCCAGTAGGGCTGGGTCTCCGGCGTGGGGACCGGCACGGCCTTGCTTCTCGGTGGCATCGGCGTCAGGCCTTCCGGCCGAGGATGGGGCCGAACGCCCGCTCCACCTGCTCGCTGAGCGGCGTCGGCGTCCCAGGGGCCGGTGCCGATGATCCGGCTGACCGGCTCGGGGTTGTTGTAGAGCGAGACCTCGTAGCCCGACGAGTGGATGACCCGGCCGTTGATCCAGCCGGAGCGCTCCGAGGCCAGGTAGGCGACGATCGGCGCCACGTTGTCCGGCGACCGCACGTCGGCGGCTGCGGCCCGCGGACCGGCGGCGCTCCGTCGGCACCGAGTCGGTCATCCGGGTGGCGGCGCCGGGCGAGATCGCGTTCACGGTGACCCCGTACTTGCGCCAGCGAGCGGGCCGAGGAGTAGGTCAGGCCGACGATGCCCATCTTGGCCGCGGCGTAGTTCGGCTGGCCGGGGGCGCCGTGCAGGCCGGAGACGGAGGTGAAGTTGATGATGCGGTTCTGCGCGGTCTCGTCGCGCAGCGAGCGCCAGTGCGCGGACGCGAACCGGGTGGTGTTGAAGGTGCCCTTCAGGTGCACCCGGATGACGTCGTCCCACTCCTGCTCGGTCATGTTGAAGATCATCCGGTCGCGCAGGATGCCGGCCACGTTGACCAGCACGTCGAGCCGGCCGAACTCCTCGATCGCGGTGCCGATCAGGCCCTCCGCGGCGGCTGAAGTCGGAGATGTCCGCGCCGCTGGCGACCGCCTTGCCGCCCGCCTCGCCGATCTCGGCCACCACGTCGTGCGCAGGCCCGGAGCTCGTGCCCGGAGCCGTCGAGTGCCACGCCCAGGTCGTTGACCACCACCGAGGCGCCCTCGCTGGCCAGCAGCAGGGCCACCGACCTGCCGATTCCGCGCCCGGCGCCGGTGACGATCGCTACCCGCCCGTCCAGCCGTCCCATGCCAGCTCACCATTCCCTCCGCCGCGAGGCAGATTCGGCATGAATAGAATCATGTTCTGGAATTAGCCTCCAGTAACGACCCCCTCATGTCAAGTTCCCCGGGCCCGCCGTCGCGAGGCCGGGCGCACGGCGGTCCCGTTCCGCTGGTCACTTGACATCGGGAGATATGGCGAGATCCTAGTAGTCTATTCTAGATTTGTCTTCGATGGAGGCGGCGGATGGCGCAAGCCGAGGGCCGGTCGGACGCTTACCTTGAAGCTAGGGAAGCGGCCCTGAGCTGGCTGAACGCAAACTGGAACCCCGGCGCTGACCGTCCGGGCCTGGTGGGCCAGGCTCGCCGACTCCGGCTGGGGCTTCCCGACCTGGCCCGCAGCCTGGTTCGGTCAGGGGATGTCGGCTGACGCCGCCGCGGGCGTCAGGTCGGCGTTCCCGGACGCGGGCGCCCTGCCGCCGCCCGCCGGCCTCGGCCAGCTGCTCGGCGCCCCGATGCTGCTGCTGCACGCCAGCGGCGAGCAGAAGGCCAGGTTCCTCCCCGCCGCTCGCGCGCGGGGAGGAGTCCTGGTGCCAGTTCTTCTCCGAGCCGGGCTCGGGATCCGACCTGGCCAGCGCGCAGACCAGGGCGGTGCGGGGAGGTGACGGCTGGACGGTCAACGGGCAGAAGGTGTGGACCTCGGGGGCCCAGTGGGCCGACCGCGGGATGCTGCTCGCCCGGACCGACCGCGACGTGCCGAAGCACCAGGGCCTGAGCTTCTTCGTCATCGACGTCGACCAGCCCGGCATCGACGTCCGGCCGCTGCACCAGATGAACGGTGACCACGGCTTCAACGAGGTCTTCTTCACCCAGGCCCATGCCGACGACGACTGCCTCATCGGAGAGGCCGGCGACGGCTGGTCGGCAGCGGTCACCGTGCTGATGTACGAGCGGTCCATGACCTCCCTGCCCACGGCCATGCCCGGCCGCAAGGGCCAGCTAGACGTGCCCGCGGGCGATGCCGCCCGCGCCGCTGCGGCCCGCTCGGTCGGCCGTACCAGCGTGAGCGAGCTGGTCCTTGACGTAGCCGGCAAGATCGGCGCGGCTAGTGATCCCGTCATGCGGCAGCGGCTGGCGCAGCTGTGGGCGCTGGAGACGGTCAACGGTTACCTGGTCCGCGGCGGGCTCAGCACGCGGCAGGGCAGGCGGCCGAGCGCGCACGGCTCGCTGACCAAGCTCGGCCGCTCCCAGCTGGTCAGGGCCGGCCGGGACGCCGGGATGTCGGTACTTGGCGCGCAGGGCATGCTCCACGACCCGGACGTCCCCGGCGGAGGCGAGCTCCGGCACCGCGCACTGTCGAGTCCCGGTGCCTCGATCGCCGGCGGCACCGACGAGATCCAGCGGGGCATCGTCGGCGAGCGGGTCCTTGGACTGCCCAAGGAGCCCCAGACCGACCGGGACATCCCCTTCCGGGACCTCACCATCGGAACCCAGCGACCGTAATCCGATACCGGCAAGACACGCAGCAGACGCCAGGAGGGTTTCCATGGAACTTGACCTCGGCCCGGAGATCGCGCAGTTCCGCGCGGAGCTCCGGGAATGGATCGCGGCGGAGACGCCGCCGGGACTCGCCGACCTGTTCGACTGGAACATGGTCATGACGGCCGGCGGCCGGCGTGGCGACCAGCTGGCCAGGGCCATGCGCCCACCCGGCCTACGCCGAGTGGGAGCGCCAAGCTGACGGACGAAGCGGCTGATCTGCCCGCAGTGGCCGGCGGAGTTCGGCGGCCAGGGCATGGACGCGGTGCGCATCGCCGTGCTCAACGAGGAGTTCCACCGGGCGGGCGTGCCGCGGGTGAGCCGGGGCATGGGCGAGAGCCTGGTCGGCCCGTCGATCATCGTGCACGGCGACGCCCGAGCAGCAGGCCCACTTCCTGCCCCGGATCATCTCCGGCGAGGACGTGTACTGCCAGGGCTTCTCCGAGCCCAACCACGGCTCTGACCTGGCCGCGGTGGAGACCAGGGGCGTGGTCAGCGGCGATGAGATCGTCATCACCGGCCAGAAGGTCTGGACGTCGGGCGCGGCCCGGGCCAACCGGATGTTCCTGCTGTGCCGGACCGACCCGCGCGCGTGAGAAGCACGCCGGGCTGTCGTACGTGCTGATCGACTTCACCGATCCGGGCGTCACCTACCGGCCGATCAGGCAGATGTCAGGGGCGGCGGAGTTCTGCGAGGACTTCATCGACGGGGTCCGGGCGCCGCTGTTCAACGTGATCGGCGGGATGAACAACGGCTGGCGGGTCGCGATGACCACGCTCGGGCACGAGCGCGGCGGCCGCGCGACCGTGGCCCACCTCGGCTACGAGCGGGAGTTCTGGGAGCTGGTGGAGACCGCGCGCAAGCGCGGCAAGACCGACGACCCGCTGATCCGCCAGCAGCTCGCCTGGGCTTACACGCAGGTCGAGCTGATGCGCTACAGCGGCCTGCGCACGCTGGCCCAGGTCGCGGCCGGACGCGCGCCGGGCCCGGAGGCGTCGGTGGCCAAGCTCTTCTGGAGCGAGTACCACAAGAAGCTGGGCGAGATCGCGATGGCGATCGAGGGAGCGGACGGCCTGCTGCGGCCGGACGGCGACGGCTACGTCGATCAGCCCCGTGGCAGGACGTCTTCCTGAGCAGCCGGGCCGGCACCATCTACTCCGGCACCAGCGAGATCCAGCGCAACATCATCGGCGAGCGGGCCCTCGGCCTGCCCAAGGAGCCGCGGATCGTCGGCTGAGGCCGGTGGACCGGGCCGGCGCCATCCGCCGAGCGGCGCCGGCCCGGCGACCCCCTCCCGACGATGTCGGCAATGGCGACGACAATGAAGGAGCGTTCCAGGCAATGGCGGACACGACCGCTTACTTGCCCGCTAGCGGCAGCCCGGTTGACCTGCGGGACGCCAACTACGCTGCGTCCCGCCGCCTGGTCACGCCCCAGCGGCTGCGCGAGTTCTTCGCGCCGCGCAGCGTCGCCCTGGTCGGCGCATCCGACAACTCCGGCTGGGCCCGGCTCGATCGTCGACAGCTACCGCGTCCATCGGCTTCGACGGCACGCTGACCCCGGTTCACCCCACGGCGAAGTCCGCGTTCGGCCTGCCCGCCGTGCCGAGCCTGCGCGACCTGCACGAGCCGCCGGACCTGGCCTTCATCCTGACCGGCGTCCCGGCCGGTCGAGAGCGTGCTCGACGACATGCACGCAGTCGGCATCACGCACGCGGTCGTACTCGCCGCCGGATACCGCGAGGTCGGCGACGAGGGCCGGACACTCGAGGACCTCGATGGTGGCCACGCGCCGATCGCGCACGACATCACGGTGCTCGGCCCGAACTGCCTCGGCTTCGTCAACGCGCAGGACCCGCGCCACGCCCTACGCGCTGGGCATGCAGCTGCCGCTGCTCGCCGGCCCGGTCGGCGTCGGGCTGCAGAGCGGCGCGCTGGCCAGCGTGGTCCTGACCTTCGCCCGGCTGCACGCGATCGGGCTCAGCACGCTGACCTCCATGGGCAACGAGTCGATGATCAAGACCGTCGACTACATCGACTACCTGGTGGAGGACGAGGCCACCAAGGTGATCTGCCTGTTCCTCGAGGAGATCGGCGACCCGGTCCGGTTCGCCCGCGTCGCGGCAGAAGGCGGACCGGGCGGGCAAGCCGATCGTCGCGTTCAAGGTCGGCTCCAGCCCGGCCGGCCAGAAGGCGGCCCTGGCCCACACCGGCTCGGTGGCCGGCGACGACGCCGTCGTCGACGCGGCCCTCCGCCAGCTCAACATCATCCGGGTGAACACCATCGAGGACCTGCTCACCACCGGGGCGCTGCTCGGCTACAGCCGGTGGCCGACGGGGCGGCGGATGGGCGTGCTGACGGCCTCCGGCGGCGCGTGCGACATCATCGCCGACGCCGCGAGCGCCCAGGGCATCGAGATCGCCGACTTCTCACCGGAGACCGAGGACGCCATCGGCGCGTACCTGCCGCCGTTCGCCAACGCCGACGCAACCCGCTCGACGTGACCGCCTACGGAACGCTGGCCAACCTCAGCGCCAAGAAAGACTCGATGTCCGCGATCGACCACGCGCTCGACATCGTCAGCCGATGACCCCAACCTGGACTTCATCCTGTTCGCCGGGGCCACCCTGCCGGAAGCCCGGCCGCCGGACGAGGCGCTGGCCACGGCGACCGAGGACCGTCTGACCTGGCTGGCACGGCGGATGGCGTCCTCCCCGATCCCGGTCATCCCGGTCGGCAGCACCTGCAACGACATCAGCCCCTACGGCCGCGGGCTGCTGGCCGAACGCGGCATGACCGTGCTCGGCGGGCTGCACCTGGGCATCAGCGCGCTCGGCAACGCGCTGCGCTGGCTGGAGAACCGCGGGCAGGTCCGGGCCAGCGGCAACCCAGGCCGCCGCGCGTACCGCGACGACGGCCGGCTCCCTGGTCGGAGCACGCAGGCCCGGGAACTGCTCACCGCCGGCGGCGTGCCGGTGGTGCCCGGCGAGCTGGCGATCTCGGCGGACCAGGCCGCGGACGATCGCCCGCGAGGTCGGGCTGCCGGTGGCGCTGAAGATCTGCTCGGCCCAGATCACCCACAAGTCCGACATCGGCGGCGTCGCGCTCGGCCTGCGTTCGCAGCGCCGAAGTCCGCACCGCGTACGAGAAGGTCCGCGCGGCGGGCGAGGCGGTACCGGGGGCCAGCGTCGACGGCGTCCTGGTCGACCGCGATGCGGACGGGCGGAACCGAGCTGCTCGTCGGCGTGACGGTCGACCCCACCTTCGGCCCGGTGCTCGCCGTCGGCCTGGGCGGGGTCTGGGTCGAGATCATGCACGACACCAGCCTGCGGGTGCTCCCGGTCGATGCCGCGCGAGGTCAAGCGGATGCTGGGCGAATTGCGCGGCCTGCCGCTGCTGCAGGGCGCCCGGGGCACACGGGCGGCCGACCTGGACGCGCTGGCCGAGGCGATCACCGCAGTCGAGCAGGGTCGCCCTGTCGCTGGGCGGCTCGCTGCGGGCGCTTGAAGTCAACCCGCTGTGGGTGAACGGAGATCAGGTCGAGGCGCTCGACGTCCTCGTCATCACCGAGCCGGACGGCTCATCAGGAACGGAGCAAACCAAATGACTCTCGGTGTGACCGCAGAGCAGGAAGAACTGCGCGACTCGGTGCGGCGCTTCCTCGCCGACAGGGCGCCGCTGCCCCGGGTCCGGGAGCTGATGGAGACCGGGGATGGCATCGACCGGGCCGTCTGGGAACAGGCGGGCTCGCAGCTCGGGCTGCTCGGCCTGGCCATCCCCGAGGAGTACGGCGGGGCCGGGTTCACCTTCGCCGAGCAGGCGATCGTGCTGGAGGAACTCGGCGCCGCGCTCTACGGGGGACCGTACCTGGCCAGCGCGGTGCTCGCCGCCACGGCGCTGCTCGCCAGCCCTGACGAGGGGGCCCGGCGTGACCTGCTGCCCGGCGATCGCCTCGGGCGAGACCATCGCCACGCTGGCCTTCACCGAGGACGACGGCTCCTGGGACCCGGCGGACGGTCCGGCTGTCGGCGACCAAGGCGGGCGACGGCTGGCGGCTGGACGGCCACAAGAGCTTTGTGCTCGACGGCGCGATCGGCCGGGCTGATCCTCGTCTTGGCCGTAGCCGACGGCGGCACTGTCGCTGTTCGCGGTGGACCCGGCCGCGCCGGGGCTGGTCAGGACCGTGCTGCCGACGCTGGACCAGACCCGTAAGCTGGCCCGGCTGGAGTTCGACGGCGTTCCCGGCCGGCTGATCGGGTCGACCGGTGACGCCGCCGCCGTCATGGACCGTGTCCTGGACGTCGCCGCGGTCGCGCTGGCCGCCGAGCAGCTCGGCGGCGCCCAGCGGGCGCTGGACATGGCGGTGGAGTACGCCAAGGTCCGCCATCAGTTCGGGCGGCCGATCGGCAGCTTCCAGGCGCTCAAGCACCGGATGGCCGACCTGCTGCTCGAGGTCGAGTCGCTGCGGTCCGCCGTGACCTACGCCGCTGCGGCCGTGGCGGAAGGCTCCGATGAGATCCCGGTCGTGGCCTCGCTGGTGAAGGCGTATGCCTCGGAGACGTACTTCCACGTGGCCGCGGAGAACATCCAGATCCACGGCGGCATCGGGTTCACCTGGGAGCACGACGCCCACCTGTACTTCAAGCGGGCCAAGTCCAGCGAGCTGTTCCTCGGCGACGGCAGCTACCACCGCGAGCGGCTGGCGGCCCGGATCAGCCTCTGACCCCGTCCGCCCGCGGCGGTCAACCGCTCAGGCAGGTGACCGCCGCGGGTAGCGGGGCGCGTGAGTCGCGGAACTCCCCGGTGATCCGTGCGCCCGCCAGCGCGGCGAGGAAGCTGGCCGGGCCGTCGAAGTCGGGCATGTCCAGGTAGGCGGCGCCTACCCCGGGGGCGTCGTGCGCGTCCGAGCCCGCGCCGCCGGGCAGCGAGAACTCCCGCGCGAGCCCGCCTGCCCGCTCGTTGAGTGACTGGTCCGCGGTCTTGGCGTTGAAGACCTCGATCGACGTCCACGGCGCCTGCGGCGCATAGTTCCGGCAGCACCCGCCCCAGGCTGGACCGGCCCCGGTCGAACGGGTGCGGGACGTACACCAGGCCGCCCTGGGCCCTGATCCGCCCGATGACCTCTGCCAGCGGCAGCACGTAGGGAATGCGCTCGGTCAGGAACAGCCCGATCACGTCGCCGTCGGGTGTCCTGATCTCCTCGCCCACGATGACCCGGACGCCGAGGTCACGCTTGGCCGCCGCGACCGCGGCGTGGGTGACGTTGTGGTCGGTGACGCACACCGCGTCCAGGCCAGTCTGCCTGGCCCGGTCGGTGAGCTCCTCCAGCGTCAGCACCGAGTCACCGGATGCCGCGGTGTGCAGGTGGCAGTCGACCCGCACCCAGCCGGCCGGCGGCCCGGGCGGCTCCGGCAAGGGCTCGTTGCATCAGTCGTCGATCCGCACCGGCCGGGCGCAGCCGCCGCCGGTCGTCCAGGTAGCGCAGGTGGGCGCGGACAGTCGCCTCGACCAGGCGGCGGATCCGCTCGTCGAACGGCCCGTATAGTCGGTCGGCGATCGCGCCGACCGTCGTCGTGCCCGTCGCGGACCGCCTCGCTCGACCTGCGCGAGCCGGGACTGCGCGGGCGGTGAGCGCCAGGGCCAGCGTCGCGCCCGGGTCGGTGACCACCGGACCGTGGCCCGGCAGGATCAGCGGCTTGTCGCCGGCGAGCAGCTTCCTGATGCGCTCGAGCGAGGCGATCATCTCGTCGACCCGGCCGTCCGGGTCGATGATGGCCGGCGCGCTGCGCCCGAGTACGGTGTCGCCGGTCAGCATCGACTCGTCGGCCGGCAGGTGGAACGACAGTGAGTCGCTGCTGTGCCCGGGCGTCGGGATCACGTCGATCCGGAGCCCGGCCAGGTCCAGGGTGCCTTCGCCGACGACCTGGTCACACCACCGGGAACTAGCCCCCAGGACTGGGGCACCGGCCAGCCGAGCCGTTTCCCGCAGCCCCGCGCTGTGGTCGGGATGCCCGTGCGTGAGGAGGATGGCGTCCACCTGGCCGCCCTGGTCAAGCGCGAGTCCGACCAGGGCGGCCAGGTGCCCGGGGTCATCCGGGCCCGGATCGACGATCACCGCGCCGCACCGTCCCGGCTCGTGCAGCACCCAGGAATTGGTGCCGTCGAAGGTGACCGGGCCGGGGTTCGGGGCGAGCAGCACGGCGGCACGCGCGGTGACCTGGCGCGGCACCCCCGCCGTCCCGGCGGACGCCGCGTCCTGGGATCCGCGCGTCACCGGGCGGACGGCCCTGAGCTCCGGCTCTCCGTGCCGCGCAGTTCCGCCAGCAGGTCCTGGGAGTAGGTGACCCGCCCCGTTAGCGTGCTCGGCTCGGCGCTGCACAGCAGGAGCGCGGCCTCCGCCATCACGGTCGGCGGCTCCGCGTTCGGGTCGTCTTCCGTGGTCAGGTGGTGGAAGAGCGTGCCGGGAGTCGGGACCACCCGGTTCGGCGACAGGGCGTTCACCGCGATGTTGTCGCCGTACAGCTCGGCCGCCAGGCCGGTGGAGAACCGTTCCAGGGCTGCCTTGCACATGCCGTAGACGGTGCCGCCGCGTCCGGCGCGCGGGCCGGGCGGGATGGCGGGGTGCCTGGCCGCGCCGGACGAGATGTTCAGGATCCAGCCCGGCCGGCCTGCTGCATGCCGGGGACGACGAGCTGCGCGAGGTGGAACGGTGCCTCCACCTGGACGTCGAACATCAGCTGGAACCGGCGCGGCGTGAAGTCACCGACCGGGGTGAAGTAGGTGACGGCCGCGTTGCTGACCAGGATGTCGGGCGTCCCGAGCCGCGCGGTGGCCTCGGTCACCAGCCGTTCCCTGTCCTCGGGCCGGGAAAGGTCGGCCGGGATTGCCACCGCTTTCCCGCCTGCGTCACGGATCTGCTGCGCGGTCTCGCCGATCGTGCCCGGCAGCGGCGACGTGCTCGCATCGGTTGTCCGCGCCGCCACCGCGACAGCCGCCCCGGCCTGCCCGAAGCAGCGGGCGATCTCCGCCCCGATGCCTCGGCTCGCGCCCGTCACGATAGCGACCTTGCCGTCCAAGACACCCATCTGCGCGCTCCTCGCTCCGGCGCTCGCGTCGCCATCTACTGCGGTGAATAATAGAAGATTATTCTAATATCTTCCAGTCCGTGGGCGGGCTGTGTCAAGGCGCGACGGGCAGGGTTGACATGCCGGCGCCACCAATTGAGAATTGGTTCTAGAACAAGATTCTATCAATACGAGAAGCAGCCGGAGGCAGGCATGGGACTCGACCACAGCCTGGTAGGAGTGCCGAGCGAGCCGCAGCTGAGATCCTGGGACAGCACGGACGCCCTGCTGTACGCGGTCGGAGTAGGGGCTGGGCTGGGGGACCCGCTCCGGGAGCTCGAGTTCACCACGGAGAACTGCGACGGCATCGACCAACAGGTGCTGCCGACCTTCGCTGTACTGGTGGCGCAGGCGCGGACCGGACGGAGCCTCGGGGACTTCGACCGGGCCATGCTCGTGCACGCCGAGCAGGCCTTCGAGTTGCACCGCCCGTTGCCGGTGTCGGGAACCGTCCGCACCACCTCGACCGTGACCGGTATCTACGACAAGGGCTCAGGGGCGCTCGTGGTCACCGAGAACGTGGCGGTAGACGCCGAGACGGGGGAACCGCTGGTGACGTCGCGGGGCGGTACCTTCATCCGCGGCGAGGGCGGCTTCGGCGGCCCGCGCGGCACCGAGCCGCCGTGGGAGGTGCCAGACCGGGCGCCCGATCAGCAGGTGGTCCGGGAGACCAGGCCAGAGCAGGCCCTGCTCTACCGGCTGTCCGGCGACCGCAACCCGCTGCACGTGGACCCGGAGTTCGTCGGCCCGCGGCGGCTTCAGCCGTCCGATCCTGCACGGCCTGTGCACCTACGGGGTCACCGGCCGCGCCCTGCTGCACGCGCTGTGCGACGGCGACCCCGCCAGGTTCCGCTCGATGTCCGGCCGGTTCAGCCGGCCGGTGCTGCCCGGCGAGCCGCTGACCGTGTCCATCTGGCTGGACGGCGACGGCGAGACCGCCCTGTTCCAGACAACGCGGACCGACGGAACCGTGGTGATCGACCGGGGCCGGGTGCGGTTCCGCCAGCCGGCTGCCACGACCGAGCATGCCATCCCCGTCGCTACCACCAGGGGGAGCGGTGTCGCCACCTGACGCGGTCCCCTCGCCGGCTGCAGCCGAGGTCATTGGCTTCAGCGAGTTGGATGACTACGTGCTGCTCGGCGACGCCGGGTTGGCCATGGCCATGGTTGGCGCCGGCGCCCAGCGGCTCGTAGACCTGCGGGGCGAGACCAGGCCGCCGCGCCTGCCGGTTCCGATCGACCATTTTCCGATCATGGACCTGGAGCCTGGGCAGGACGAGTTGATCGCCCAGGCGGCCGCGCATGTCGCCGCCCTCGCGAAGGCGGGCACGCGGGTAGGCGTCTACTGCCAGGCCGGCATCTCCCGTACGGCGACCGTTGCCATCGCCTACCTACTGTTCCGCGGCGAGACCCTGGACAGTGCCACCAGCACGGTCAGGAGCGTGCGGCCGCAGGCCATGCCCGCCGTCGAACTCAGGAGGTCGCTGGAGCGCATCGCGGGCCGAGGAGCCGCGTTCGACGAGTTGGCGGACCCGGGTCAGCCCGGACCTCCGCGCGGCCGGTCAGCTTGACCTGGCCGTGCCTTGACAGGTTCGCCCGATCGCTCAAAACTATGGCACATATTCTAGAATCAATTTGGTAAATGTGGCGGTGCGGCCGCCTGCGGTCGGCCCGGGCCGACGGCCCGCTGACTGAGCGGCTACCGCACCGCCCGGTGGAGGGACTCTTCATGATCGACTTCTCGCTGTCCGAGGAGGAGCGGGCCGTCCGCGACACGATCCGCCAGTTCATCCAGCAGGAGGTCATACCGCTGGAGCCGCAGGTGCTGCACAACGAGCGGAACGGGCTGCCACCGCTGGAGCCGGGGCAACTGGAGGACCTGCAGCTCAAGGCCAAGGCTGGGGGCTGGTGGGGCATCAACACCCCGGAGGAGTACGGCGGCATCGCACTCGGCCCGGTCATGTCCGCGATCGTGGCGATGGAGACCGGCCGCACGTTCGTTCCCTTCCGGTTCGGCGGCTCGGCCGACAACATCCTGTACGCCGGGACGCCGGAGCAGAAGCGGGAGTACCTCGTCCCCACGATCAACGGCGACCGGCGCAGCTGCTTCGCCATCACCGAGCCGGGCGCGGGATCCGATGCCCGCAACATCAGGACCAGGGCGGTCAAGGACGGCACCGACTGGGTGATCAACGGGGAGAAGACCTTCATCACCAACGGCAGCGAGGCCGACTTCGTCATGGTCTTCGCCGTCACCGACCCGGCCAAGGGCGCCGACGGCGGGGTGACCTGCTTCCTCGTCGACCGTGACATGGGCTGGAAGTCCGAGCCGATTCCCACCATGGGGGAGTGGGGGCCGGCCTCCCTGGTGTTCGAGGACGTCCGGGTTCCGGAAGCGAACATCCTGGGCGAGCTCGGGCACGGCTTCAAGCTCGCCCTGCAGTGGATCGGCAACGGGCGCTACATGATCCCGGCCCGGGCGATCGGCTCGGCCGAGCGGCTGCTCGGCATGGCCATCGAGCACGCCAAGAACCGGGTTTCGATGGGGCACCCGATCGCGGAGTACCAGGCGATCCAGTGGCAGATCGCCGACTCGCACGTCGAGATCGAGTCGGTCAAGTGGCTGACCCTGCACGCCGCCTGGCAGCTGCAGAACGGCATCGACAACCGGCACGCCGCCTCGATCGCCAAGCTCTCCGGGGCAGTCATGGCCAACCAGGTGGTCGACCGGGTGCTGCAGATCCACGGCGGGATGGGCTACACCAAGGAACTGCCGATCGAGCGGTGGTACCGGGAGCTGCGGCTGCTGCGCATCTTCGAGGGCACCGACGAGATCCAGCGCCGCACGATCGCGCGGAACCTGCTCAAGGGCCACGTCAGGCTGGGCCAGCTCGGTGACTGACACAACTCCACGATGCCACCCGCCCCAGGAGAGTCTACGATGACCATTCCGTTCGCCAGCAGCACCAGCAGCGCTCCCCCGGGCCGGTCCGGCAGCTGTTCAACCCCCGGTCGATCGCCCTGATCGGCGCCACCGACAAGTCCAGGTGGTCCTGGAGCATCTTCGGCAACCTCCAGCAGCACGGCTTCCCCGGTCCCGTCTACCTGGTCAACCCGCGCGGCATCCCGGTGCACGGACGGGACAGCTACGCCCGCGTCGCCGACCTGCCCCCGGGAGTCGACCTCGCGTTCGTGATGGTGCCAACCTCGGCCGTGCTCAGCGTGCTGGCCGAGGTAGCCGACCACGGCATCCCGTCCGTGGTCCTGCTCACCTCGGGATTCGCCGAGGTGGGGGACGAAGGAGCGGAGCTCGAGCGCCAGGTGGTGGACCTCGCGCGCCGCCGGGGCCTCACCATCCTCGGCCCCAACGGGAACGGGTACATCAACGCCGCCGCCCGCGTCACCCCGTACGGCCTGCCCATCGACAACCCGCTACTGGGCGGCCCAGTCGGCGTCGTGCTGCAAAGCGGAGCGCTGGCCAGCTCGGTGCTGACCTTCGCCCAGTCCCGCAACATCGGCATCAGCCTCCTGGTCTCCATGGGCAACGAGTCGATGGTGTCGATGACGGACGTCATGCGCTACCTGATCGACGACGACGCCACCCGCGTCATCGCGCTGTTCATCGAGTCCGTCCGCCGTCCGGCCGAGTTCCTCGCCCTCGCCCGTGAGGCCCTCGTCAAGGGCAAGCCGGTCGTCGCGATCAAGGTCGGCCGAAGCCAGACCGGGGCCCGGGTCGCGAGGGCCCACACCGGCTCGCTGGTCGGCGACGACACCGTGGTCGACGCCGTATTCCGGCGCAGCGGCGTCATCCGCGTGGACAGCCTCGAAGATCTCATCATCACGTCCGGGCTGCTCGCTACGACCGGCCCGCTGCCCGGCAACCGCTTCGGGTTCATTACGGCATCGGGCGGTGCCAGCGAGATCATCGCCGACCGGGCCGAAGACGAGGGCATCGAGATCCCCCAGTTCGCTCCGGAGACGGTGCGGCGGCTGCGCCAGGTAGTCCCGCCGTTCGCCGCCACCCAGAACCCGGTGGACGTCACCGGGTACGTGCTCATCAACCGGGACCTCATGCGCAACGCCCTCACTGCCGTACACGACGACCCCAGCCTGGACGCGCTCGTCCTGGTCTCCGACCTGCCGCGGACGGCTCCCCCCGACCCTGCCCCCGTCATCGAGACCTACCAGCAGAGCAGCGATGTACTGCGGCGCAGCGCCAAGCCGATCGTGGTGATGGGCAACACCCTCACCGACATCACCGCGTTCGGCCGGGACGTCGCGCGGCAGACCGGCTACCCGGGCGTCCTGGGCGGCATCCATCATGGCCTGACCGCACTCGGCCGGGCCGTCCGGTGGTCGGAGCTGCACCGGGCCGCGCTGCAGGAGGCCGCCGCGGCCCCCGCCGGCGTGCACCTCCCGCGTCTGGCGCCTGAGCTGGTAGCGCCGGATCAGCTCCGATCCTGGTCGGAGCACCGGGCGGCCAGGTTCCTCGCCGCGCACGGGATCCCCGTCGTGCCCAGTGTCCTGGTCACCGGTCCCGAGCAGGCGGCGGCCACGGCCGAGGCGCTCGGCTACCCCGTCGTGGTCAAGCTCGCGGCCGACGGGATCGAGCACAAGAGCGACATCGGCGGGGTAAAGGTCGGGCTCAGGGACGCGCCGGAGGTCCTGGCCGCGTACGCCGATGTCGTCACTGCCGGGCGCGAGGCGGGTGCTGACGTCCAGGGAACGCTCGTGCAGCCGCAGCGCACCGGGGGCATCGAGCTACTGGTCGGCATCGTCACCGACCCGGTCTGGGGCCAGGTGCTCGCCGTCGGCCTCGGCGGCGTCTGGGTCGAGATCCTGCGCGACACCGCGCTGAGCGTGCTCCCGGTGGACCGCTCGGAGATCCTTCAGTCCCTGCGGAACCTCCGCGGCGCGCGGCTGTTCGACGGCCCGCGCGGCACCGAGAAGGCCGACCTCGACGCGGTCGCCGACACCATCGCGTCGGTGGCCGCGCTGGCCCAGCGGCTCGGGCGACCGGCTCGAAGCGCTGGAAATCAACCCGCTGCTCGTCAAGGGCTCGCAGGTAGAAGCACTCGACGCCCTGATCACCTGGCGGCAACCGTAAGGCTCCGGTGCCTGGCACCAGCGCGGGGCTCGTGGCGGGCCCTGGTCCCCTGGCGGCGTTCGCCAGCCTTTGCCGGGATGCTGATCCGCTGGTCAATTGGTCCCGTTTCCGCGCTTGACACGACACCTCGTCGGCTTCACGATCCTAGTATCAGATTCTAGATTCTCCTTTCCCTCTAAAGAGGGCTGCGGTACCGGACCAGCTCTGCCGGTCCGGTATGTCGCCAAAGGTGAGTCGCCTACGCGCACTGGCGCGCGAGGAGGAAGCCAATGAGCGCTACCAAGCCCATTTCAGCGAAACGGCAAGCCAGCGGGTTCGAAATCGGACGCCTGTGGCGTCGTGAGTTGCCCGGGTACCCGACCGGCGGGTACCGGATCTTCCTGCTGGCGATCGTGGTACTGGCGAACATCATCTTCACCTGGACGGTGGCGGCGGGCACCGCGGCGACCACGGTGATGTTCCCACACTTCGGGATGACGCTGAACTACTACGCCGACCTGCTGGTGATAGCCGGGGTCTGCGGCGGCGTCGCCGCCTACATCACCAGCTTCGGCGACAAGTGGGGCCGGGCGAACATGGTGGTCATCGGCCTCCTCATCAACGCGGTGTTCGCGCTGTGGGCGGTGCCTGACGCGCCGAGCAAGACCTGGTTCTCCATCTTCACCTGTGTCCTGTACTTCGCCGATGGGGCGATCTTCGTCGGCACCCCCGCCCTGGTCCGCGACTTCTCCCCGCAGATGCAGCGCGGCGTGGCGATGGGCTTCTGGACCCTCGGCCCGGTGGCGGGCTACTTCGTGCTGTCCGCGGTCGCGCAGGCGTACCTGCCCCAGGTGGTCACGTTCGCGAACTGGCAGCAGCTGTACCGGTTCTCCGGCTACGCCGCCGTGGTCATGTTCGTCATCTGCCTCATCTTCCTGCGGGAGCTGTCGCCGGGGGTGCGCAGCCAGCGGATGGCCGCGATGAACGAGCGGGCCCTGGTCGAGGCCAAGGCCGAGGGCCTGGACCTGGAGGCCATGACCAAGAACCGGTGGCGGCAGATGCTGCACGTCAACACGGTGCTCAGCCCGATCGCGATCAACCTGTTCCTGGTCATCTACTTCACCGCGATCGCCTACTTCGTGTTCTACCTGCCGGCGTTCCTCGGCTTCTCGCTGTCGTCCTTCAACGGGATCCAGGAAATCTACTGGGGCGTGGACATCGTCGCGCTGCTGGTGTTCGGGTTCTGCTCGGACAGGCTCATGGTCCGTAAGCCGTTCATGGTCGTGGGCTCGATCGGCACCGTGATCGCCATCGTGCTGCTGCTGAACGCCAAGCACGGCGTCAGCTTCACCACCATCTCGCTGATCCTGAGCCTGCTGTCGGCCTCCCTGGCCTGCTGCTACGGCCCCTGGTTCGCCAGCTTCACGGAGACGCTTGAGCACTACAATCCGGGCCTGATCGCGACCGGCAGCTCGCTCTACGGCTTCGCCACCCGCCTGGTCGGCGTCCCGTTCGGCCTCGTCCTCCCGCACATCATCGGCAGCCCCGTGGAGACCGCGTCCGGCTGGAAGGCCTGGTTCTACGTCTGCATCGGCTGCGTGGTCGTCTTCGTGCCGTTCATCTTCACGATGCACGGCCACTGGCGTCCGAGCAAGGCGCGCGCGGAGTACCGGGCGCACCAGGACCTGGTCACGGCGGAAATTCAACGGCTGAAAGCAGCCGAGCCTGCCCTCGAGAACTGACAAAACGGAGCAGGGAAGCGCGAGGGTGGCTGGGCGGCAAAGCGTTCAGCCGCTCTCGGGTTCCCGCCGCCGCGGCGATTGACCGGGCGTGGCTTTCGCCTTTCTTTTTCTAGAATAAGATTCTAGACTGTCAATGCGCGCCGACGAAAGGAAACGCGATGCCGCTTGATCCTCAGCCCCAGGTACCGCTGGACAGCGTCCGGCACTTCAACGTGCTCGTGGTAGGGGCCGGCATCTCTGGCATTGGCGTCGCCTACCACCTTTCGCATCGCCTTCCCGGTAAGAGTTTCGCGGTGTTGGAATCCCGCGAGACCTTCGGCGGCACGTGGACGGTCAACCGCTTCCCCGGGGTCCGGTCTGACAGCGACATGTACACCTTCGGGTACAGCTTCAAGCCGTGGCTCAAGGACGAGCTGGCCACCGCGGAGCAGATCCGCGCCTACCTCGGCGAGGTCATCGACGAGAACAACCTCGGCCCGCACATCCGCTACCGGCACCGCGTGACCTCGGCCCGCTGGTCCTCCGACGCGCGGCTGTGGACCGTCGAGGTCACCCGCCTGGACACCGGCGAGCAGCTCTGCTGCACGGCCGACTTCGTCTGGATGTGCCAGGGGTATTACCGGCAGGACCAGGGGTACACGCCGCAATGGCCGGGGATGGCGGAGTTCAAGGGTCAGATCGCTCACCCCTTGACCTGGCCCGAGGACTTGGACTACACCGGCAAGGAAGTCGTGGTCATCGGCTCAGGCGCGACAGCGGCCACCCTGGTGCCGGCCATGGCGGCCAATGGCGCCGCGCACGTGACCATGCTGCAGCGCTCGCCCACGTACTACATCTCCAGCCCGAAGTCGAACGAGATCGCCGACGCGCTGCGCTCGGTCGACACGCCCGACGAGTGGACCCACGAGATCGTCCGCCGGCTGATCCTCAAGCGGGGCCAGGAGATGAGGGAGCGGCGCGCCCAGGCGCCCGAGGTAATGCGGCAGTGGTTCATCGACCAGGTGCGAGCGGCGCTCCCGGAGGGATACGACGTCGACAAGCACTTCACACCGAGGTACCCGCTGGGCAAGCAGCGGATCTGCCGGGTCCCTGAAGGAGACCTCTTCACGGTCATCGGTAGCGGAAAGGCGTCGGTGGTCACCGACACCATCGACGCGTTCACCGAGACCGGCATCCGCCTGCACTCAGGCGACGTCCTCGAAGCCGACATTATCGTCACCGCGACCGGTTTCCACCTCAGCGTGATGGGCGACATCCCGTTCTTCGTCGACGGCAGGCCGGTCGACTGGGCGAGCACTGTCACCTACCACGGCATCATGTTCACCGGTGTCCCCAATCTCGCCTACATCTTCGGCTACTTTCGGGCCAGCTGGACCCTGCGCGTTGACCTGGTCAGCGACCTGATCTGCCAGTTGTTCGAATACATGGACGAGCGTGGTGCCGCGATGGTCACCCCGGTGCTGCGGGACGGCGAGGCCGACATGCCGCTGCGCCCGTGGACCGATCCGGACGACTTCAACCCCGGCTACTTGCTGCGGAGCATCCACAAGGTGCCCAGGCAGGGCGACCGGATGCCGTGGCGCGGAACGGACGTCGGCTACCACGAGGAAACCGGGATCCTGCCGGCTGCGGACTTCGAAGACGGAACCCTCAGCTTCAAGTAGCCCGCCAGGGGGCCCACGCGCAGTTCCGTACCAGTACGGTCGTGGCCAGGGATAGTCGTAACGGGCGTTGCCTGTCGACTGGCACCACCGGGCTTGGGCTGCGGCCCGACCGTATAGACTCTTAGAATCCAGTTCTGAAACAACCAAAGCCGCTCAGCCGGGCGGCTCTGCTTGGCCGGAGGGGCACCCATGGAACCAGCACTGCGGCAGCCGCGCGACAGGGCTGCCGGCTCCTGGCAGTGGGCGCGTACCGCAGGGACGCAGCGCGCGCTACTCGACGCGGCCCGCGAGGTGTTCGTCGAGCAGGGCTTCGCCGACGCGAGCATCGCCGAGGTGGTCCGGCGGGCTGGCTCCAGCGTGGGCAGCCTCTACCACCACTTCGGCGGGAAGAGCGAGCTGTTCATCGCCCTGTGGCAAGAGCACCAAGCGGCGCACGAGGAAGCAGCGAGCACCGCCGTCGCGAAGGCGAAGCGGGCAGGCGTGACAGACCAGTTCGAGCTGTTCTCCGTCGGCGCGAGGGCCTTCCTCGAGGGCAGTTGGCAGCGCAGG
This sequence comes from uncultured Actinomycetota bacterium, assembly GCA_963748785.1. Taxonomy (GTDB): domain Bacteria; phylum Actinomycetota; class Actinomycetes; order Streptosporangiales; family Streptosporangiaceae; genus Trebonia. The sequence goes on from CAVVKP010000015.1 coordinate 680,178, forward strand.
GACCTGGCGATGCTGTTCTTCAACGGCGACAGCCCGCCCGGCTTCGAGGTAATGAAACGGCGCCGCGGGACACGAGTGGATCGTGCAGAACGACACCCTGCTGCAATTGTCGGAGAACTCGTTCGACCGACTCTACGCGAGCATCCTGACGTCGCTGATCGGCGAGGGGGCCAGGGAGGTTGCCGCGTGCCAGCAACCGGCGGCAGGCCAACAAGGTCATCGACGCCTTGATGGAGTACGTGCGCAGGCTCATGGCCGGCGGTCCCTGGAAACCTCCGGCTGCCGTATCACCCACGTCACGTCGGCCGGTCAGATCGGTGAGCGGCCCACGCGACTGACCGTCACGCGGACGTAACATCCCGGTTCCCTGTCGGCACCCCCGAAAAACGCACCGGGGGTGTCGACGGGCCAGCCAGTGGCTACGGGGATCTTCAGCTCACATGCTGGAGTTCTTCGGGCTCGAAAGCTTCTATCGCACTCGCGTCCACTTCGGTGATGCTCATGCTGCGAGCCACGGCAAGCGCCTCAAGTCGGCGCTTGCTCAGCCGCTGATACTGCTCGGCTATCTCAATAGCCTCGCGCTGCTCGCCGTCTTGCTGGTCCGCCGCCCCGTAGCCGCCGCCGAAACCAGCTGTGAGCTTTGCCCAGCGCTGTTCGAGCCATTCCCACAGCTCAGGGTTTTCCGCTAGGACACGCCGTCCGAGGTATGTACCGTACGCGATGTGGCGCCGCTCGTCCCGCTGCGTAAGCTTCAGTCCCGCCTCAAGGCCGGGGAGCTTGCCGATCCTCTGGAATGTCTGTGCCCAGCGCTGGTACCCGGCGATCGCCATCACGCCCTCGACAAGCTGGTTGTAGATGATTGTCGCGTCCAGGATCGCCTGAGGCGACCGGTCGGTGTCGAGTCGGCGCATCACCGTCGTAAGCAACCCGTCGAAGACCCCGACGCGACGGTCCCCGAGGGAGGCCTGCTGCGCGCGGACCAGGTCATCGAGCGAGGCCGGGTCGAGGCCTACGGCGTCGAACCACCGGCGGAACATTTCGGTGTGCTTGGCCTCTTCCATGGCGAACATGGACAGGTACATCGTGTCTTCGAGGCGCCCCAGGTCGGACATGCAGCCCAGCAGCGGGACGATATCGAGCGTCACGGCCTCCTCTCCGACCATGAACCCGCGGGCGGACATGGCGACGGCCGTCCGATCCTCATCCGACATCGCCTGCCAGTCGATGGCATCCTGCGAGAAGTCGATGTCGGCCGGGTCCCAGAAGAGCTTCTTGGACTTCTCCCACAGCCTCCACGGCACCGACTGGTAATCCAGCCCGCGCGTGGACCGGTAGCGGCCGATCTCTGTCTCCTGGATCTTGCCGCCTGCCACAGGCTCAGACATTTCTCCCCTTCCAGGGCTGTACTACCTGCCACGCGATGACACCGGCCCGTCGCCTGGCGGAGCAGGCCCGGCGTAGCCCGCACGCTCGCCGGTACGCCGATTCTAGAATTTCGTGGCTCCTATTAGACATCGGCGTTCGACGGGCGACAACCGTCGCGCGGGTTCCGGCGGAAGATGATGCAGGGGAAAACCTCGCGGGTCTCGATGACACGCTGCCCGTGGCCCGTGCGGGAGACGGTTCATGGCCAGCGTGGCCAGCCGGATCTGCGCGCCGTCGTGCAGGTTCCGCTCGAGCCGCCGCGCCACGGCGGCGGAGTCGTCCACGGCAAGCGACCGGCTCAGCTCCAGGTCGAGGACCCGCTGCGCAGCCGCCCGGGACCGAGCAGGCCGTGGATCAGCCAGGCGTCGGCGGACGTGGCGGCCCTCGCTGCAGCGAGCCGAGCCTCCGGGCCGCCGTCGTCGACACCAGCAGCACGAGCAGCAGTCCCACGCCGGCGACGGCGAGGACCATGGCGGCCGGGGACGGGTTACCATGCCCGGCCCCGGCCGCCAGCCAGATCAGGTCCACGGCGAGCACGAAGAGCGCCAGCGGGTTGACGACGGCGAACGGCAGGCCGGCCAGGCAGAACAACAGCTCGCGCCCCTGACGCCGGGTGAACGGGGCCGCGACCGCCGCGCAGGCGACCGCCCACGGGCTCGTGACCCGCCCGGGCCGCCCGACGGGTCCGCGGTCGGCGTGGTCACCGGAAGGCCCATGCCGCCATCTCCTCCCTCTCGCCCGCCATCAGCTCACGCGTCCCGCCGGGCCAGCAGCCATCCGCCGATCGCCAGCGCGATCGCGGCGTACAGGCCCAGCACGCCGAGTCCGGCCCACGCGGACAGGAAGTGCGGACAGGACGTCCCGCCGGTGCCGCAGGTCACTGGCTTGGTCGTGCTCAGCGAGTTTTCCAAGATCAGCAGCGGCATGTACGTCGCCACGCTGTGCGCGACGATGCCGATGGCCATGCGCGGCCACGTAGACGCCGGCCACCAGCACTCCCGACCGCGGCCGCGCTGTGCCGGATGATCGCGCCCAGGCCCAGCCCGAGCAGCCCGACCAGGCAGCAGGCGGCCCCGGATAGCACGACCGCCCGGAGCACGCCGGGCTGTCCCAGCGTAGGCGCCGCGATGCCGTGGCGCACCGTGGCCGCCGCGGCGAGGAACGCGAGGAACGACGCGGCCTCCCCGACGACCAGGGTCACGCCCCCGAACACGGCTGCCTTCGCCGCCAGGACCAAGGGCCGCCGCGGGACGGCGGCCAGCGTGACCCGGACGGTTCCCGAGGAGTACTCGCTGGTCATGGTCAGTACGCCGAGCACGCCCGTCAGTAGCAGGCCGGGGACCACGCCGGCGAGCGCGTTGTTGGTCAGGTCCGCGGAGGCGTTCTTGCTGCCCAGGCCCACGCCAAGCCCGATCGCGACGGTTCCGGCGGCCGTAACGGCCAGGGTCCACCAGGTGGAGCGCAGGCTGCGCAGCTTGATCCATTCCATCCGAACCGCCTGCGCCAGCCCGTAACGGCCGCGCGGCCCGCGGGGCAGGCGAGTCTCTGCGATCGTGGTCACGACGTTGCCTCCTGGGCCTTGTTTCCCCGGTACTCGACCGCTTCGCTGGTGAGCTGCAAGAACGCTTCCTCCAGCGACGCCGAGCCGGCCGACAGCTCGGCGACGGTGGTGTCGGCGAGCAGGCGACCCTGGCCGATCACCACCAGCCGCTCGGCGGTCAGCGCCATCTCGCTGATCAGGTGGCTGGATACCAGCACCGTGCGGCCCTGCGCGGCCAGCGACTTGAGCAGGTTACGGATCCAGTGGACGCCCTCGGGATCCAGCCCGTTCACCGGCTCGTCCAGCAGCAGCACCGCCGGATCGCCCAGCAGCGCCGCGGCGACTCCCAGGCGCTGCCCCATGCCGAGGGAGAACTTCCCGGCCCGCCGCCCGGCCGCGCTGGTCAGGCCGACCATATCGAGCACCTCGTCGACCCGGCCCGCGGAATCGCGTTGCTGGCGGCCAGCGCGGCCAGGTGGCTGCGGGCGCTGCGGCCCGGGTGGAACGCCCTGGCCTCGAGCAGCGCGCCAACCTCGCGCAGCGGCCAGCGCAGGTCGCGGTAGCGGTAGCCGCCGATCCGCACCTGGCCGGCGTCGGGCCGGTCCTGCCCGAGGATCATCCGCATCGTGGTCGACTTGCCCGACCCGTTGGGGCCGAGGAAGCCGGTGACGCTGCCCGGCCGCACGTCGAAGCTGAGCGCGTCGACCGCGACCGTCGGTCCGTATCGCTTGGTGAGATCCCGGGCCTCGATCACCCGAACTCCTTCCGTCGTTGGTGCCTACGGAAGATCACGCTAGGCACGCGGCCGCCCGGGCGGAATCCGGCTAACGGCCGTCTTCCGCCTGGGGGTTTTCCCCCAGGCAGGCCCGCACCCGGCGCGGGACGGGCCAGATTTGGTGAGCCCGTCACGACCCGGTTCTAACTCACGAGCAAACATGGAGCAAACATGGGATAAACGGACATGAAAGGTCAAGACATACTGCTTGCATAAGTATTGCCGCCACCGGAGGTGCTGCCTGTCGATATAATGTGACGTATGTTGACATGCGTTGCCACTGGTCTCACGCCCGCCCGGCGAAGACTTCACGGCGTCCGCGGTAGCGCAGCCGCCCAACAAGGCAGTTCATAGGCCGATGCCAATGTAGAACCGGTGGCCGGAATCAGCTCGGAAACTAAGGGTCTTCCGGGTGCCAACGACCCGACGGCGGAATCTAATTAATTCGGCAGGGTTGTCGGTACGTCAGTATCGGGTGAATTTCCGGTCACTCCCGGAGCATGGAGAATCATGACAATCTCATTGAACCACACGATCGTCCCGGCGCGGGACAAGCACGCGTCGGCCGCATTCCTCGTTAAAATTCTTGGTCTCTCGTTCGGCGAGCCATTCGGCCACTTCGTTCCGGTTCGCGTCAATGGGACGACCTCGCTGGACTACGCCAACAACAGCGAGCTGACTCGCATGAACGCCCCGGAAGTCGTTCCTCAGCACTACGCCTTCAAGGTCGACGACGCCGAGTTCGACGCGATTCTCGGACGAATCATCGAAGAGGGCCTCGATTACTACGCCGAGCCCCGCGAGCCCAAGCGGCACGGGGAGATCAACACCTCCCGCAAGGGGCGCACGGTGTACTTCGACGACCCGGACGGTCACGTCATGGAGGTCATGACCGGCTGAGCATCCCCGCGTGCGGTAGTGCCGACCGCCAGTACGCCGGCGCTACCGCCATCAGCTTCTGAAGTCCCTCAGGTAGCTTTCTGGTCCCTCGGCGGGAATCGCGCTCGCATTACTAGCTTTTTCGCGTCCACCGCAGTGATTTGTCATGCCCGGGTGAGCAAGCCCGTCGTTAACGCCCGGTCTGAAACGGCGGGCACTAAGAGGAGATTAAAGTGTCAGAAACTTCGGTAGAGGACAATTCTTCTATCAACCTCCATGGCTCGGCCCTACGGCGAGAAGCCCTGGCCGCCCGTGTCAAGGGCGGCATCCAGATCATGCACATAACCTGGGGCCTGGCGTGGTTTATCGGAAACGGCCTGTTCTTCCTAGCCGAGGGTCCCGGCGACCGAGCTTTCGTCAAGATTCCGACCTGGGTTCCGTTGACCGTGCTCCTGGCCCTGCTGGTCGTCGCGGGCGTAACTACCGTCATCCTCGGCGTGAAGGTCTTCGGCCACGGCGCGACCGACCCGACATACGTGCGACAGGCCAAGTGGTACGGGATGGCCTGGCTCCTTGGTTTCGCCGCCCTGCTGATCACGATTGGCAAGGTAACGCACGGCCTGTCGAACGACGAACAGGGACTGATCTGGGTCGTAACCACCACCGGGCTCGCTAGCGCGCTGCACCTCTCCGGAAGCGCGATCTGGCTTGACCGGGCTCAGTTCAGGCTCGGCGTCTGGCTTACGGTGATCAACGTGATCGGAGCACTGGCGGGACAGGGCTGGCAGGCGTTGATCGTCGCGATCGCGGGCGGCGGGGTCATGCTTTACCTCGGCTTCGCCGGGATTGTGAAGAGCAAGCGTCGTACACGCCTGTCGCTGGCCACGTCGTAACGATGCGGGCCCGGCAGCCGGGAGCTGTCACGGTGCCGTCGGCTGCTGGAAGCTGGCCGTCTCAGCTTCATCGTCGGGGTCATACCGCAGCATCCGCAGCTCGGGCCCGTTCCGGTCAAGCTCGTGGCGGTGGTAGGTGCACGGTGGCATCTCCGGCCCGAACAGCCGCACCTCCTCGGGCATCGGGCCGAGGCGGGTCAGCAGGATCTGGCCTTCGCACGGCCCGCCGATCAGCATCACCGTGCGCGATGGCGGGGCCGTGCTCTGCCGCAGCAGCCGCAGGTACAGCAGGACCGCAACCAGGGAGCCGACGCTACCGACGAGCAGGACCGTGCCGTAGGTGTGCGCCGCCGGACGCGGAAGCAGCGCAACGGCCAGCAGGCTGGCGACCGGCACCGCCCAGGCCGCTGCCAGCGGCCACTGCGGGCGCCGCCCCTGCCACCCGGGACGTACTGGAAGCGGCATGTTCCGGCCTCCCCTCTCTCGCCCCGAAGTGACGCGGCGCCGCGTCGACCCGCAGCCACCTTACATGAATAATGGTTCATGCGATGTGACTGGTCACGCGTGCACTATGAGGCCGATGACCTTGGCGATGGCTGCGGCGGCGGCGAGGAGGAGGTAGGCGCGCAGGACGATTAGGCCGACGGTGCGTGCCCGGGTGGGTGCCGGGGGCGGGAGGGACTCGATCGGGGGCATGGTCCAGGTGGAGCGGTCGGGCCAGGCGTCCTTGTTCCGGGTGGTGTCGTCGCCTAGCCGGGAGCCGGCGAGGGCGCCGGGCAGGGCCGCGCCGGCCAGGCTGAGGGTGATGGCGGGCCAGCCGATGGCGGTGCCGGGGAAGAGGGTGGAAGCGAGCAGGAGCCCGGAGAGGACGAGGAAGCTGGCGACGAGTGCGCCGGCGAGGACGTTGAGCCAGCGGGGGTTTGTCCAGGGTCCGAGGACGGCCTGGTCGTTGCAGAGCAGGACCAGGAACACGAGCGCGCTGGGCAGGAGGACCCCGGCCAGGGCCTGGACCCCGGTGGTGACGATGCCGAGCGGGGCCCCCGGGATCAGGGTGATGGCGGCGGCGAGGGCGACGAGGGCGGTGTAGCTGCCGTGGAAGCGGCGGGCGTCGCGCCAGGGGCGGTGGAGGGAGTGCCTGCTGCCGGTGACGTCCCCGATGGCGTAGGAGGAGGAGAGGGTGACGGCGCCGGCGCCGAGGATCGACCCGTTGAGCAGGGCGACGGCGAACAGGGCCCCGGCCCAGGGCCCGGCCCGGTGGCGGAGGTCTTCGCGACGGTGCCGGCGCTGGCGAATGCGCCGTGGAGCGGGGTGGCGTCGAGTGCCGTGGCGCAGGCGGCGAGGACGGCGACCGCCCCGAGGGCGAACAGGACGGTGCCGATGGCGGTGTCGGCGCGCTCGTAGGGGAGCCACCGGGCGGTGATGCGCTTGTCGACGACGTTGGACTGGTGGAAGAACAGCTGCCAGGGGGCGACGCTGGTGCCGACGAGGGCGATGATCAGCAGGACGGGAGTCACGGCCGCTGCGCGGGGCGGCCCGGCAGCAGCAGCGGCCGCGGCCGGGCCCGCGTGGTGGGCCAGGATCGCGAGCGGGACGGCGGCGAGGCTGAGCGCGATGAGCGCGTAGACGGCGCGCTCCCAGCGGCGGAAGCTGCCCCAGGCCGGCAGGCCGATCAGGACGAGCGCGGCCACCGGGACGGATGCGTAGCGGCTGATGCCGAAGTAGCCGAAGCCGAACGAGATCCCGATGAACTCGGTGACGACGGTGAGGAAGTTGACCGCGAGCAGGTCGGCGAGGGCGAACGCCCCCCACCGGCGGCCGAAGCGCTCGTAGATGAGCCGGGCGTGCCCGGCGCCGGTGACCGCGCCCAGGCCCGACCATCTCCTGGTTCACCAGCAGCACGCCGGCCAGCACCACGAGGAGCCATGCGTAGCGCAGCCCGTCGTCCTGGCCCACCTGGGCGTAGGTGGAGATGCCGCCCGCGTCGTTGTCGGCCACCAGGACCACCACCCCGGGTCCCGTCACCGCCGCCAGGGTCGCCAGCCGCCGACGCCAGGAACGGCGGGGGCCGGTGTCGGCCGAGGACACCCGGCCGAGCGCGCCGACGATGTCCCCCCGGTGCGCCCGGTCCAGCAGCGAGCGCCGGTCCGCGGAGGGAGAGAACCACGCCTCCGCCAGGCCGTCCGGCTCCCCGGGACGGCTGGCGGCGCGGCTCACGACGCGTACCTCCGCTGCCCGTGTCCGGGTGAGGCGGGTCGGCTGCCCCGGGTGCGGCGTGGTCGCGCTGGACGTGGTGCAGGCCGGCGTGCAGCAGCGCGGCGACGTGCTCGTCGTGGAGGGCGTAGAGGCGCCGGCGGCCTGCCTTCTCGGCTCGCACGAGCTGGTGCTCGCGCAGTACCCGGAGCTGGTGGGAGACGGCGGACTGCTCCATGCCCAGCGCCTCGGTCAGGTCGCTGACCGAGCGCGGCCCGCCGAGCAGGAGCCCCATGATCAGGACCCGGCTGGGGGCCGACAGGGCGAACATCGCGTCCGCCAGTCGCTCGGCTACTGCCTCGGTGACTGGGCCGGGCTGGCTCATCGTGTCGCGCCTTCCGCGTTCTCCGCTGGGCCGCTGCGGCCGCTGCCTGGCCGGCGGCCGTGCCGCCTTGGCGGGTCCGGCAATCGTATGCCGCATTCTCCCCGCTGGCACCCCGGCTTGACAACGCATGAAGGATGATTCATTCTTTACTTGCCTGGCGGCAGACCGCAGGCGCCCCTGACCATGCGAAGGAGGTGGCAGTCGTGAGCCCGGACCCTGACAGCCCCCCCAGTACCGTCGGCCTCCTGCCGCCTTCCGGGGCCTGACGGTCGCATGCTCCGGCGGTCGTCACCACCGCCGTTTACGGGCTGACCCGCCCGGTTCCCCGTCCTGGCGCCTGCCTCGCTCCGCTGCGACGTGCTCCTGGCCGTCACGCGCAACCCCGCAGGGCCGGTCCGTGACGGCAATCTACTTCTTCTCTTCCGGCTTAGCCGTGCTGCACCCGCCGGGCTGACGCCTGCCCGGGTGCCGGCGCGGCCATCGGCCTGCCCTTGCCATGCCCGCGGAGCGCAGCCAGCCCCCGCGGCCCTGCCCCCTGTCCCCGCCGGGCCGTCAGCCCCGGACCTGACGGCCTGCCCCGAAAGGAACCTGATTGTGACTACCCACGACGACTACGCGACCGACCCGGAGCCGACGGCTCCGGCGGCCGCGGGGCAGCGCACCGCGGTGCTCGACCCGCTGCACGCCGGCGACATCCACGGTGCCATGGGCACCATCGCCCAGCACGACACCGCGCCGCGCACCAGCTGGCGCGCCAGGGTGGTCACGCTGCTGGCGATCCTGGGCCCTGGCCTGATCGTCATGGTGGGCGACAACGACGCCGGCGCGTTCGGCACCTATACCCAGGCCGGGCAGAACTTCGGCACGAAGCTGCTGTGGACCCTGCTCTTGCTGATCCCGGTGCTGTACGTCAACCAGGAGATGGTGGTGCGCCTCGGCGCCGTCTCCGGGGTCGGGCACGCGCGGCTCATCCTGGAGCGCTTCGGGAAGTTCTGGGGCGCGTTCAGCGTCATCGACCTGTTCGCGCTCAACGCGCTGACCATCGTCACCGAGTTCATCGGCGTCAGCCTGGCCTGCTCCTACCTGGGGCTGCCGAAGGTCCCCACCGTCATCGTGGCCGCCGTCCTGGTCGTCGCGGCCGCCAGCACCGGCAACTTCCGCCGCTTCGAACGGCTCTGCCTCATCCTGGTCGTGCTCTCGTTCCTGCTCATCCCCGTCGTGATCATGGTCCACCCGCCCGTAGGGCAGGTCGCCCGCGACTTCATCGTGCCGAACTTCCCGGGCGGCACCTCGGACCTGTCCACCGTGATGCTGCTCATCATCGCCATCGTCGGCACCACCGTCGCACCCTGGCAGCTTTTCTTCCAGCAGTCCTACGTCGTCGACAAGCGCATCACGACCCGGTTCATGCGCTACGAGAAGGCCGACCTGGGCATCGGCATCGTCATCGTCATCGTCGGCGCGGCCGCGATGATGGCCTTCTGCGCCGCCACCTTCGCCGGCCACCCCGAGTTCGGCAACTTCACCGACGCCGGCGGTACCGCCGCCGGCCTGGGCAAGTACGTCTCCCACACCGCCGGGATCTTGTTCGCGATCGCGCTGCTCGACGCCTCGGTCATCGGTGCCGCCGCCGTCGGGCTCGCCACCTCCTACGCCACCGCCGACGTGCTCTCGCTCAACCACTCGCTGCACCGGCCGGTCACCAAGGCCAAGGGCTTCTACCTCATCTACGCCGGGCTCATGGCCGTCGCCACCGCCCTGGTGCTCATCCCCGGCGTCCCGCTCGGCACGCTCACCAGCGGAGTGCAGACCCTCGCCGGGGTGCTGCTGCCGTCGGCGACGGTGTTCCTGCTGCTGCTGTGCAACGACAAGGCCGTGCTCGGCCCATGGGCCAACGGCCGCAAGACCAACGTCTTCACCAGCATCGTCATCTGGGTCCTGGTGCTGCTGTCGGTCATCCTCACCTCCAGCGTGCTGTTCCCCGGCATCGGCGGCAGCGCCATCCTCGGCCATCCTCGGCGGCGGCGTCGCCCTGGGAGCCGTCATCGGCGCCTACCTGCTGGCCAGGAGCCGCCACCAGGCCCGCCGCGACAGCGCGGCCGGCGCCGCTACCGGCACGAGCCACCCCGGCCAGGCCCGAGCCGACGCGCCACCTGGCGGATGCCGCCGCTGACCGAACTGCCCGCCCCGGTGCTGTCAGTCCAGCGCAAGGTCGGCCTGATCGTCCTGCGCGGCTACCTCCTCGTCGCCGTCGCCCTGGTCGTCGTCAAGATCGTCCAGGTCAGCCTCGGCCACTAAACCCCCGCCGTAAGAGGGCACCAGCGGTGCCGGCCCGCCAGGGCCGGCACCGCGACCCCGCTCCGCGCCCGCGCTCGGGGGTCGAGGCCTTCGTCGCGCGGTCAGCTCACGGCGTGCCGGGAGCGGCTCATGACGGCGATGCCGCCGGTGGCGATCGAGGCCGTAGAGGGCCGGGGCGAGGAACACGTGCGGCAGTCCGAGCAGGCCGACGCCGAGGCTGCCGGTCAGCCCGCCGAGGGCGCTGGCGATGGCGGTCGAGCTCATGAAGATGGCCGAGGCGGTCGCGACGGCTTGGGGCAGCAGGCGTTGGGCGACGATGATTCCCAGTGCCGGCGAACACGCCCCACACACCGCCCATGAGGATCTGCCCGGCGAACATGCCGGCGGCGTTGCCGGTCAGGGCGAAGCAGAGGTTCGCGCCGACGCCGAAGGCGGCACCGAGGACCATCAGGCGCATCATGCCGATTCGGCGGGCGACGACCACGGCCACCGGCATGAGGATCAGCTCTATCAGGGGTTGGATGCCGATGACCGCGCCGCTGACCGCGGTCGGCAGGTGCATGTCGTTGTGCATGTAGATCGTCAGGTAGCCGTACTTGATCGGCTCTCCCGCGTAGACGAGCACGTACAGCCCGGTGAAAGCGAGCAGGGGCAGCATGACCCGCAGCCCCGGGCGCCGCGCGGGGCGCTCGGCCTGTAGCCTCGGATGCGACCGCGGCTGCGCGCGCCGGGCCGGGCCGGGCGGGCGCGCGCGAAGCCCATCGGGACGATCTGCGCGAGGGTGCACACTCCGGTGGCCGCGAGCATCACCCGCGGGCCGGCGGCGGTGGCCAGCAGTGAGCCCGACGACGGGGCCGACGATCCAGCCGGCCGTCAGCGCCATCCGCACGATCGAGACGACACCGTCGCCGACAGGGCTCGCGGTGGCCTGCAGGTCGTCGTGGACCGCGGCGAACAGCTGCGAGCCGGCGGCGCCGGCGAAGCCCAGGACGACGGCGCTGATCACGAACGGCATCCACAGCTGGTTGGCCAGCGGCCATGGCGCACCAGCCGAGGAATCCGGCCAGGGCGCACAGCCGGAAGAGCCCGAGCCGTCTTCCGGTGCGGTCCGAGCGGGCGCCGATGAGGTATCCGGCGACCGGGGCGGTGATGCTCGTGAGGTAGTACAGGCCGGCCGTGGTCAACGAGACGTGCAGGTCGTTGACGAGGAACAGGGTGATCTGCGGGGCGGCGGCGGAGGTGCCCAGCCCGGACAGGAACAGCGCGACGGTCGCGCCGCGGTAGAGCGGCGAGTTCCACACAATGCGCATCGCGGACGGCGTAGCGGCGACGTCGGCGGCGGCGAGTTCTGGTGACAAGGCAGGTCCCTCGGGATGTCGAGTGGCGAACGGGTTGCCGGTCAGGCGCGGCGGCGCGCGGGCGGTCCTGGCCGCGGACCGGGATGCTGATCGCGGCCGTGTCGTTTCAATGCCGGTGGCGGGTGTTCATCGAGACATCCAGGCAACGTCGCTGAAGCCGACTGCGGAGAGGGCCCGGCCAGCGAAGCGATCGGCACATGCTTGCGAGCATAACGCACATAACTGGTGTGCTCTAGATTGACTTACGCACAGTGATTCTGTTCAATATGGAGGCATGGGAAGTTCGGAAAGACTGAGGATGATCACTGATGCGGTCCGCGGCGCCGAACAGATGAGCGTGGCAGCGCTGGCCGCCGCGACCGGTGCCTCGGAGATGACGATCCGCCGTGACCTGGAGGCTCTGGCCGATCAGGGCGTGCTCGAGCGTTTCCGCGGTGGGGCCAGGAGCCTGTTGCTGCGCGGCGAGGGCCCGCCCTTCGCCCTGCGCAAGCAGGACGGCATCGAGGCCAAGCAGCGCATCGCCGCGGAAGCCGCACGGCTGATCGCCGAGGGTGAATCCGTTGTCATCGACAGCGGCACCACCTGTCTGGAGGTGGCCCACGCCTTGCGACACCACCGGATCACCGTGATGCCGCTGTCCCTGCACGCCGCCAACGCTCTGGCCGGCGGGCCGCGGCTGACGCTGCTCATGCCCGGCGGCGAGGTGCGCACCGGCGAGCTGACGATGACCGGCCCGCTCGCGCAGACCTCGCTCGCCGCGCTGCGCTTCGACACCGCGATCCTCGGCTGCTGCGGCCTGAGCGCGGCCGACGGGCTGACCGCCTACGACCTGCCCGACGCCGCCGCCAAGCGCGCCGCGATCGCTTCGGCGCGCCGCACGATCGTGGTCACCGACGGCTCCAAGTTCACCCGTACCGCACTGGCGGCCGTCGCCCCGGTCTCGTCCCTGGACGCGGTGGTCACCGACGAGACCGCCCCGGCCGCGCAGATCGAGGCGCTGAGCGCCGCCGGGACCACCGTGTGGCAAGTGTGATGCCGATCTCCGCGCCCACCGCTGTGGTCTTCGACCTGTTCGGCGTCATCGCCTGCGCGCAATCCCCGACCGGTCGGGCCGAAATCCTGGCCGCTGCGGGCGTTCCCGCCGGCCGCGCCGAGGAGTTCTGGCACGCCTACTGGGAGCTTCGCCCGTCCTACGACCGAGGCAGTCTCTCAGGGCCGGACTACTGGAGATCGGTGGCGGGAGCCGTCGGCACCGCGTTCCCGCAGGCTCGGATCGCCGACCTGATCGCCGCCGACTGCGGCAGCTGGCGCGCGGTGGACCCGCGGATGCTCGACCTCCTCGACGTCCTCGACAAGCGCGGTCTGACTCTCGGCCTGCTCTCCAACATCCCGCCGGAGCTTGCCCACGAGTTCCTCCAGCGACATGCGTGGCTGGGTCGCTTCGCCGCCCTCGGACTCTCCTGCCGGATCGGGCACGTCAAGCCGGAGCCGGCCGCCTTCGACTGGTGCATCAGGGCCCTGGGCATCGAACCGGCCAAGATCCTGTTCGTCGACGACCGCGAGGAGAACGTCCGCGCAGCCCGGGCATGCGGGATGCAGGGCCACCTGTTCACCGACCCCGCCACCCTCCCGCAGAGCATCGCACCCAGGCCGGGGCACGACACGGCACCGCCCGCGGGGCGTTAGAGGTGATCGATGGCTAGGCCGAGTGCTTCAAGGTCGGCAGTGCAAGCGGGCGGTGCGTCGGTGACCATCCGTTCCAGGGCCGACAGCGGACAGACGTGACCGAATGTAACCATTCCCAGCTTGGTTTGGTCGGCGGCGAGGATGGTGCGTGCTGATGACGCTATGGCGGCCCGCTTAACCCGGGCGTCGGCTGGTACGTGTGTGGTCACGCCCATGCGGGCGTCGATCCCGCATGCCCCGAGGACGAACGTGTCAAAGTGGAGCCGTTCGAAGGCCACTTCCGCGAGGTCGCCGGTGACGACCAGCTCGCCCGGGCGCACGTCGCCGCCGGGGGCGATCAGGCGCACCTGGTCGTCGTAGGCAAGGTCGACCAGGGTCCGGATGCCAAGCGGCATCACCGTCACCTTCCTGCCCCGCAGCGCCCGCCCGACCTCGGCAGTTGTGGTGCCGGCGTCGAGCACCACGGTCTCACCGTCGGATATGAGAGCAGCGACGGCCCGGCCAATCTGCTCCTTCTCCTCGCCGGACTCGAAGGCCCGTACCGGGTACGGCTTCTCCCTGGCCCGCAGGCCAGTCGCGACAGCCGCTCCGTGCACGCGGTGGATGGCCCCGTCACGTTCCAGGACATTCAGGTCCCGCCGGACGGTCATCTCCGAGCAGCCCAGCTCGGCGGCCAGCTCGGTCACCGGTGCTGAACCGCGCTGGCGCACCGCCTGCGCCAGCGCTCGCCGCCTCGTCGCGGTATTCATTCTGCCGCCAGCCCTAGCCGGGACAGGATCGGCCCGCCGATCACTTCCTCAGTGCGGGCCGTGATCGTTCGATCAGATGTAGTGTTCATTCGCACAAAATAGACGTTAGCATCAACCAGGCTTGCGTGCTGATACTGATCTGCGTGCGGGACATCCCCCTGCGCCACCTCTAGGCACCCGGGATACTTGCCGGGCATGCCCTGGACCGTCCACTCCGAGAAGCCCCTGTACGAGGACGAGTGGCTCAACATCCGCGTAGCAGACGTCGAGCTACCCGGCGGCAGGCACCTGCAGCACCGGCTCATCCGCACGCCGCCGGGTGCCGGCTGCGTCGTCGTTCGGGACGGGCATGCGCTCCTTCTCTGGCGGCACCGCTTCATCACCGGCTCGCAGGGCTGGGAGATCCCGATCGGGAGGATCGAGCCGGGCGAGGACCCGGCGACGGCCGCGGCCAGGGAAACCGAGGAGGAGACTGGCTGGAGGCCCGGGCCGCTGGAGTTCCTGCTCCGCGCCGAGCCGAGCCCCGGCTTGTCCGACTCGGCGCACTCCGTCTACTTCGCCGACGGGGCCGAGCGGATCGGGGAGCCGGAGGACGACTTCGAGTCTGACAGCGTGCAATGGGTGCCGCTCACGAGCGTGCCGTCGCTGGTCAGCCGCGGGGAAATCACGTCAGGCACGACCCTCGCCGCGCTGTTGTACGTGATCGCAGCAGGGCACTAGGACATCATGGCGCCCAGGCCCAGCGCCGCTGCTGGTCGGCCAGCCCGCGCACGCCGAGCAAGACGGCCGGCGTAGCGAGGAAGCCGATGCTTTGCCCACTCTCCGCAGGGGAACCGAGTCCCCCCAGGTGACCTGCGGCCTGTGCGCGCGCCCCCGTGACCATCAGCGGGAACGGCCGGTGGGCGGGAACCCTTGGCTAGGCGTTGCGCCGAGTGGCAGCCGGGCGAGCGGGCGGCCCGGCCGCCGGGGCGGGAGGGGCCACGTCGCGGCCTTCCAGCCGCCGCGTGTGGTCGAGGAGAACTTCGCGGGACTTGTCCATGAAGTCGAGGATGGCCGACACCTGATTCGGCGTGTACCCGGCGGCGACCCGCTTCATGTCGCTGCCAAGCGCCTCGAAAACCGACGCGCGAATCTCCTGGAAGGGGCCCGTCTCGGCGACGGCGACGAGTACTCGCCGCCGGTCGTCCGCGTCGGGGGTGCGGTAGACGTACCCGGCCGACGACAGCCGGTCGATCAGGCCGGTGACGGCGCCCGTGGTGAGGCCCGTGTAACGAGCGATGTCTCCCGGCGTCACAGGCCCGCGCGAGATGAAGTCCAGGCATTTCCGGTCTGCGGCGCTCAGGCCCAGGAGCCTCCCGATGCTGTCATGGAAGAGCACCACCGAGGTGACGAAGTCACGGACTACGATCTCGGCCTTCTCCTCGGGGGAGGTCATGTGAACAGCATACTCGCCGCATTGATTAGCTAGACAAGCTAGTTACTTGACTAAGTATTTTAGTCAAGTAAGCTAATTTTCGTGTCTCCGTTTCGGGTGGTGGTCGTCGGCGGCGGCCTCGGCGGCCTGTGCGCGGCTAACGGCCTGGTGCGCCTGGGGCTTGACGTGATCGTGCTCGAGCGTGACCGTGACCCGTGGGCCAGGCCGCAGGGGTACCGGATCAACCTCAACCGGGCCGGCGCCCGCGCGCTGCGGCAGTGCCTTCCGCCACCCCACTGGCGGCTATGCCAGGCGACGTCGCACCGCGAAATGTCTCCGGCGGTGGAGATGTTCTCGGCGGACCTCGGCCTGCTGTCCAGCCGGGTGATCGCCCGGCCGGGCAGGGCCTGGACGCCGAGTGCCGTTGACCGCTCCACGCTGCGCCAGATTCTCGCGGACCCGCTCGGCGGCCGGGTCCGCTACGGGGCGGAGGTAACGTCGGCGGGCGGCGGGGGCGCCGCCGACGAGGTTTCATGCGCCGACGGCCGCCGGTTCGCCGCCGAACTAATCGTCGCGGCTGATGGCGCGTCGTCGGCTCTCCGGCGGCAGCTGCTCCCGGGTGCGGAGCCCGTTGAATTGCCCGTCCGCGGTATCTACGGGCGCAGCCGCATACCCTCGGAACACCGCGCCTGGCTCCCCGCGGGCGTTTTGAACCAGCGCTTTGTCGGCGTCTCCGGCGGCTCAGGGATGATCCTGGCCCTCGGGGCGTGGGATCCCTGGGAGCGGCCCGCCGAGGCGGCCGCCCGTCTGACGCCCGGCTTCGCGCTGCAAGCGCCGGAGCCCTACATCATGTGGGCCCTGCTCGTTCCGCCGGTGGCGGGGCCGCCGCCGGGCGCCTCGCCGGCTGAGCTGGCCGCGTTCGCCCGGTTGCAGCTGTCGACGTGGAACCCGGCGGTGCGGCGGTTGCTGGACCACGCGATCGAGGCCGACACGTTCGTCGTGGCCATGCGGGCCATGCAGGAGACCCCGGCGTGGGCCAGTCGCCACATCACCTTCCTCGGAGACGCGGCGCACGTTATGTCGCCGGCCGGCGGCCAGGGGGCCAACACCGCACTTGCCGACGCGGCTGCGCTGGTCAGGGCGCTCGGCCGGGTCGGCGGGCGCGTCACCTTGCGCCACGCGGTCGACGCGTACGAGAGCGGGCTCCGGGCCCGCGCCGATGACGCGCTGGCGCGATCGCGCGCCCTCGGTGCGGCCACCATCGCGAGGCCGGCCCGTGCCTAGCCCGAGGCCGCTGCAGGCACCGCGAGCCCTGTCGGGATCCCTCGCCGGCGTACTGGGCGACATCCTGCTGCCCACCGTGCTCTTCTACCTGCTGGAGCCCGCAGGCCTTCCCGCCACCGTCCGGCTCGGGATCGGCGGATTCGCCCTCGGAGCAAAAGCGTCCGCCTACGGCGTGCCCCGCCGACCGCAGCGGGAACGGCTGCTGCGGGCCGTCGTCCTGGCGGCCGGCGCGAGCGGCGTCGCGCTCGCCTGCCTCGCTCTCGGGCTTGGCGCCTCCGTCTCCGTCGCGGCGGGCGGTGCCGTCGTGGGAACGGCAACCGCTATCCAGGTCGCCAGGGGGCGGCACGTCGACGGCTTCGCCCTGGCCGTCCTGGCCGAGATCGCCGCTAGCGTCCTGCTGACGGCGATCCTGCGTGACCCGCGGTTCCTCCTGGCCCGGCCAAGTGTCTACACGGCCATAGCCGCCCTGTACGTGCTCGCCACCCTCCGGTCCCCCCAGCCATTCGTGGCCGTCGTCAGCAAGCCCATCGCGGCAGCCGGGAACCCGGACCGCGCCGCCGCCTTCGATGCCGCGAGCACGGGCTCGCCGCGGTTCCGCCGGGCCGAGCGAGCGATGACCGCCGTGCTCGGCCTTGTCCTGCTGTCCGACGCCATCTCCCGGGCCACGGTCGTTCTCCTCGCGCACCGGCCGGACACCGGGCTGGTGCCCCTCTACGCCCAGCTGCCCGGATTCATCCTGCTGACCCTGTACGTCATAGGAGTCCGCCTATTCGCGGTCCCGGTCGTCAGCCAGGAAGTCGATCGGTTCATGCCGGAAACCTCGGTCACGGAAAGGGAACCCTCACCATGTCAGCCCACGTCATCGGAACCATCGTAGGAATCGTCCTCATCGTCGGCTTCATCACCAGTCAGGCAATCCAGCGCAAGCGGAAGCGACGCTAGTTCACCAACCGTGAGCGGGCTGCCCGGCCAGTTCAGCCTGGTCTACGCCGCCACCGGCACTGGCCAGCATTCCTGGGGCTCCGCCTGGACGCTGGTCCCCCTCGGGCTGGCGTCGCCCTCCTCGGCGCCTTCACGCTCTTCGAGCGGCGGATCGCCGCCGCGCCACCGGTCCGCTTCGGGGCTGCTGCGCAACCGGTCGCTGCTCTGTGCCAACATCGTGATCTTCTTCATGGCGCCGCCGGGGTCGGATGGTTTGCCGGGCTCGGCCTGGCCGCCCTTTTCATAGCGAGTAAATACTAAACACTGAGTTTAGCTCAATAGACGTGGCATTCAACTGGCGAGGTTATGTGAGGCGTGTCACAAATGAGCTTACGTGCTAGGAACGCGTTAGGGTCATTGCATTTTTGCTTCGACCTGAGTTCCAATGTAACACGTCGGGTTTCCAAACAGGAACGCCGAATTACATATCGGTGCTGGCATCTTCACCTTGTGGTGCCCGTGCACCGATGAAAGGAGCAACATGAAGAAGATCCAGTCGCTCGTAAAGAAGTTCAGGCCGGCCAAGGACCTGTCCAAGAACGCGTGGCCTCTCCACGTGATCTGATTTTCTGATGCCGGATGGCGGACGGAGCGCCGGCTTCGTCCGCCATCCGGGCGGCGCAGTGTGACGGGCGCTCCTGGCTACTGCTATCCCCGGCAGCCACTGCCATTTCCGCCTCCCGCAAGAGGCTGGCTGCGTCCATTTTCTTTGCCACTCAAGGATGCGGGATTTCTCATGGAAAAATTGGCTCCAGCGACGGCGAATGGCCGCTCCGTTGTGTACGCTCCGGAGATTCAAGACCTGCTGGCGAGAGAAGAGAAGGTCTTTCGGGTTAGCCCGGCCATGGTGGGCGTGTCCGACTTTCATCTGATCTGCGCTGCCGTCGCGGCGCGCCCCGTGCTCGCGTCCGAGCGCTCGGTGTTCAAGCCCGCCGCGGGAGCGGACATCAACCACGACAGCGCGACACGGACGATCCGCGCACTGGGGCGAGACGTCATGACGAGGATCCAGACTCCGCCTCCCCCGGCATACAGCCTGTGCGGCGCCTGGCCCTACGCCGCCACCTCCTACCTGCGCGAGTGGCTCTTTTCGTCTGACTCCCTGCCGATCTCGCTATTGTCGAAGCGCGGCGTAACGCGCTTCGACACGCTTTCCCGGATCGTCGACCGTGTCGTCACCTCCTGGCCGGGAGCTGACGCTGAGGGCAAGGGCAGCGCGCTGGCCGGGCAAATTCGGGGTGCTTCGAGTACCCACGACAGAAGGCAGGCCATCGCGCTGTTCCGGCGGGCGTCGGCCACCCTGGCCGACGGGGTGGCCGCGCTGACTGCGAAC
This sequence comes from uncultured Actinomycetota bacterium, assembly GCA_963748785.1. GTDB lineage: Bacteria > Actinomycetota > Actinomycetes > Streptosporangiales > Streptosporangiaceae > Trebonia. Next base: position 699,368 of record CAVVKP010000015.1, read on the forward strand.
GCCCTGTGGCTCATGAACGCGGCGCACCGGGAAGAAGAACCGCAGGCCGACCTGGTCGCAGTTCTATGGGAGACGCTGAGGCTGCTCCCGCCCGCGTGGCTGCTGCTTCGTAACGGCGGGGGCGAGTACACCGAACTCCACCCCAGCATCCGCCCCGAGGACAAGATCGTGCTCTTCCCGCTTCTGATGCACCGCGATCCGGAATACTGGTCCGCCCCGCTGGAATTCCGGCCGGAGCGATGGATCGGAGTGGAGGATCCGGAGAACACGCCCGCGTTCATGCCGTTCGGATTCGACGGTGCCCGCTGCTGGGCAAAGCACCTGGTCCTGCCCCTGGCCGAACGACTGCTGGGTGTCGCCCTCGAAAACCAGCTCACAATTCCCAGCAGGCAGCAGGAGACGCGCATTCCCCTGCGTCCCCTGCTTTCCGTCCGGTTCAGAGCGGAAACCGGGGCGTGAGCGAGCACCGCGAGACACCCTCAGCCCTGTGTACCGGACCCTTTAATCCGCTGGAGTCACGATGAAATCGCCCACGCTGACCGAATGGGTCGGCGACGTCGAGACCTTCGCCACCCGGCAGTGGCAGCGCGAGCCGGTGGTTTTCAGGCCGGAGGGGTTCACCTCGCCATTCGACCTCGACGAGTTGGACGCTGCCTTCCACGGCGGGCTCCTGCGCACCCCCTACCTTGAGATGGTCCGTTCCGACAAGGTGGTCATCCCGCCCGACGCCTACACCACGTCACGCGTGATCCACGGCACGGCACATGACGGCTTCGCGGACCGCGCGAAGGTCATCTCACTCCTGCGCAGCGGGGCGACGTTGCTGCTGCGGCGCGTCGACCAGTGGCACCCCGCGACGGGAGACCTGGTGGCCCGGCTGTCCGAGGAGATCAACCGGCGCGTCGAAGCGTTCTTCTTCGTTACTCCCGCCGGCCGCCAGGGGCTCGCGGTGCACCGCGACGACGCCGACGTGTTCGTCCTCCAGACAGCCGGAAGGAAGACCTGGTACGTCCACAGCGCGCCCACAGTGGCGGACTGGTCACCGGGAGATCTCCCGGACGATGAGCATTCCCCGCGGCGGCTGCGCAGCGACCTGGGGGCCGGCGGCGTACTGTACATCCCCAGAGGTTTCGCGCACCGGGCTGTGGGAGCCGCAGGACTGTCCGCCCACCTCTCACTGACGATCCGCGATGTCTCCCTGCAGGACCTGCGGTTGGCCCTGGAGCAGCAGATGTCCGAAGGGCTGGACCTCCCGGCACGCCCCCTGGGTGAAGCCGCGATCACCAGCGCATGTGCTACGTTGCTCGGCCACTTCCGGGCGAAGCTCGACAAGATCACCCCGCAGGACGTGCTGCTTGCCACCCGTGCCCGGGAGCGGCAGCCGGCCGGGTCGGCGGCGCCGGAAACGCTCGCCGAGGCAGCGCAAAACTGGGAAAGCGGTGAACCCGGGGACGCACGCGCCGGCCTGGTACCCGTCAGCCACACATGGCGGAAGCTACGTGACGCGGCGCGCCGTGCATCCTGATGCGCCCGCGGCGCAGCTGCCTTCGCTCCCCACGGAGACGCTAATGCCCGTCCGCATCACCGCGCTGATCGACCCCGACGTAAGCCCCTCGAGTCGCCGCCTGGTGTGGCTGGCGTCCGGCACCGATGGCATCCCTGTCGGGTCGGCCTTCCTTCGCCTGTTCACCCGGACCGGGCAGCGCCACCTTGCCGAGTTGCAATTGCACGTGCATCCGGAGGAGCGGTGCAGGGGCACCGGCTGCTGTCTCCTGGACGAGGCGGTGGCTGCCGCACACGATCACAACCGACGGCATATCATCACCCATGTCCAGGCTGGTTCTCCCGGCGAGAGGTTCCTGGCCGCCCGGAACTTCCGCAGAGTCCTGACCCTGACTTCTGCCCGGCTGTCCCTGTCCGATTCGGACGTAACTGCTCTGGCCGAGATCATCGAGGAGCCGCATCCCGGATACCGGCTCGCGTCTTGGGACGGCATGGTCCCCGATGGGCTCACCGAGACGTTCGTCGCGTCTCGTCACGCGATGAACGACACACCGACCGGCGGTGTCGACTTCAGCGCCGTGCCCTGGGACGTGGAGCGTGTCCGGGCCGCCGTGGCGGCCGTTGAAAAGCGGGATGACGTCCTGCACACCGTCGTCGCCATCAGCGAGGCGGATGGCGCGATCGCCGGGTACACCGAACTGGCCATCCCCAGCGACGGCAAGAGCGACGCGCAGCACTACGGCACCGCTGTCCTGCCCGAGCATCGCGGGCATGGCCTGAGCCTATGGATGAAGGCCGCATCCATACGACATGCACGTGAGCGATATCCCCTACTCGACGGCCTGCTCACGCAAACAGCCGACAACAACCCACACATCAGGCACGTCAACGACTCGCTCGGCTACCTACCCACGCACACCACATACGAGTACCAGCTCGACCTCTGAGGTGCCCAACGCTTCCCGGGAGAACCTGCGGACCAGGTAAGGGCCCCGCCCCTGCGCGAGGCCCCTACCTGTCCGGTGACTAACCAGGTCAGCCCGTGATGCTCGCCTGGCCGCTCTCCACGTGGCCGGTGAACCGCTGTGACCACGACGAGTCAGTGTCGATCGTGACCGTCAGGTCGTACCAGCCGCTGGTGCTGCTGAGCGCGTCGATGTTGTGCTGGGTGGTCTTGCCCGCCGGAACGTGGTAATGGACCGGCCGGGACTTGCCGTAGCGGTTGGTCGTGACCGTGAAGTTCACGGCCGTCGACGCGCCGTTCACCAGGTTGAGCACGAACTTCGGGTGGAAGCCGGAGTGATAGTACTCGGCGTTCACCGTGACCTTCGCGCCGGCCTTGGTGGCGTCGCCGGTGAACCGGCGCAGGAACCGGTTCGGGCCGATGACCGTGATGTCGTAGGCGCCGGCGGCACTGACCGGGCCGGTCGCCTTGACCGTCTCGACCGCGCGCGTCGACGGTGCGACGGTGTACTGGCCGGGGAAGCCGGCCGGGTAGCTGGCGATCGCCGGGGGAGCGCTCAGCGTGTTGTCGTAGACGGAGAAGTGCGCCGCGCGGCCCGCGAACGGCGCGCTGTTGCTGAGCTCCAGGGTGGCGTCGGTGCCGCTGACGCTCGTCAGGTTGGCGTTCGGCTGGTACGGCAGCGGCCGGGCGGGCTTGGTGCCGGACTCCTGAACGGGCATCACGTCGCTGGCGGGCACCGGGTGGTACGAGTTGGCCTCGCCGACCGGCGCCGTGACGAACGGCAGGTTGGGCAGGCCGTAGACCGGGTGCTTGAAGTCGAACGCGCCCGTGAGGTCGCCGCAGACGGTGCGCCGCCAGGCGCTGATGTTCTGGCACTGCGCCGGCTTGCCGATCGCGGCCGTCCACTTCTCCAGGAACTGGATCACCGAGGTGTGATCGGAGACCTCCGAGGTGACCCAGCCGCCCCGGGTCCACGGGGAGACGAGCATCAGCGGCACGCGGAACCCGAGGCCGGTCGGCAGCGGGATCGGCGGGATCACGGTGGAACCGGTCTCGGTGAAGAACTCGTCCGGGGTCCCGGCGGGCGGCACGGGCGGCGGCACGTGGTCGAACTGGCCGTCGTTCTCGTCGAAGTCGATGATCACGAGGGTGGAGTTGAACACGTCGGGGTCGGCGTTCAGGGCCTGGAGGACCTTGCCGATGTAGTAGGCACCGTCGGTCGGCGCGCCGTCCGGGTGCTCGGAATACTGCTGGTTGGTGACCACCCAGCTGACCTGCGGCAGCTTGCCGGCCGTCACGTCGGCCTTGATGGCGTTGGCCAGGTTGTCGCCGTTAGAGGACTCGGGGTTCAACGGCTCAGGGACGGTCGCCAGGCCGTTGTCGAAGAAGACGTTGGTGCCGGCCGCTGGGGCGGTCCCGCCCTGCGACGGGTCCAGCTCGGCGAACGTCTTGAAGTACTGCGCGCCGTTGTCGCCGAAGTTGTCGGTGCCCTGGTAGATCTTCCAGGTCAGGCCGGCGGACTGCAGCGTCTCCGGGTAGCTCTCCCAGGGCAGGAACTTGCCCAGCTCGTCGCCGCCGCTGAAGGCGACGAAGGTGCCGTTCTGCTCGCCGGCGTTGATCGACCCGGACCACAGCGCGGTGCGGTTGGGGCCGGTGGCCGAGAGGATGGAGCAGTGGTAGGCGTCGCCGATCGTGTAGGCGTCGGCGAGGGCATAGTGGAACGGGAGGTCGTGGCGGGCGAGGAAGCCGAGCGTGGTGGGGCCGCCCTTGGCGAACTGCCAGGCGTTCATGAAGCCGCCGTACCACGCGCCGTGCTGGCTTTCCCAGGAGTGGTCGGTGCCACCGTAGTTCTGCGCACCCTGCTCGGGCGACGGCGGCTGGGTGCCGGTGAACGTACCGGAGGACAGCGGCCATGGGAACTGGGTCGAGGTGACCGGCTGGCCGGGCGCGGTGGAGGGCTGCTGCCAGACCGGCTGACCGCCGGGGAGCAGGATCGTCGCCTTGTCGCCGAAGCCCTGCACACCCCGCAGCGAGCCGAAGTAGTGGTCGAAGCTCCGGTTCTCCTGCATCAAGATCACGACGTGCTTGATGTCGCGGAGGTCGCCGTGCACGGGGCCGCTGGGCTTGTGGGCGGCCGACTGGGCGGTGGCGGCGTTCGCGCTTTCTGCGGCGACTGTGCCGGAGATCGCTGCGGCACCGCCGGCGATCGCCGCACCGCGGATGAGGTTCCTGCGCGAGATTTCGGGCATGGGGAATGGCCTCCAAGTTCGAACTAGACCAGGCGAACCTACGCGCGTCACTGGAGCCACTACCGACGCCGTGATTAATAACGATCGAACTCGTGAACAACGTCAGGTTGGCTAGCCAACTCTCTCCTGGCTACATGCCCCAGCGGCTGCATCCAGTTACCGGTGCCGACCCGAACCCGCTCACGCGGGCGCTGCTGGAGGAGCGCGAGAGCGAGCGCTGACGACCCGTGGCTCTCTACTACCTGGAGGACGTCGTCCGCTCCGCCATCGTGGAGCCCGACGGCCTGCTGCGCTCCCTGGACGCGATCCACCTGGCAACAGCACGGCTGCTCGGCCAGGAACTCACAGCCCTGCTCACCTATGACGACCGGCTCGCCCAAGCCGCCACGGACGCCGGGATACCCGTCCTTGCACCCACGATGCGTAAACACCCGCATCCACCACCCACGGCCTCCGGCCTCACCGGGGGAGACCTCGACGCTTATCGAATCGGGAACTCAGGGTCAGTGTGGTCCAGGCGCCTGGGTAGATCTGGTCTCCGTCTTTGAGCGGTATGGGCTGATTGGCCTCGATGCGTTTGTACTGGCTGTCGACGTAGATGTAGGTGCCGTTGGCCGACTCGATGTCCACCAGGCTCCAGGAGCCGTCCGGGTTCGCGACTAGGAGCGCGTGGGTGTGCGAAACGCCTGGGTCCTCAGGCGGTCCGGCCAGGTCGATGTCGGGTTCGATGCCGCGAGAGCGGCTTCGCCGACCGATCAGCAATTGGCTGCCGTTGAGTACGAAATGCCGCTTGGGGTAGTTGTCGGGGATGTCGACCAACTCGGCGAACTGCGACGCATTGGCGATCATGTGCGCGTGGTAGTTGCGGTTCGCCCAGGTCACGACCAGCCACCCGTTAGGTGTTCCGGTTGCGGTGGCCGCGTCCGGCGCAGAAGCCGCCTGCGCTTTCAATGTCTCGGCGGTCGCGCCGACTTGGCGGTCTCGACCGCGTGTCTCACAGGCCTGGCCGGTCTGTGTGGTTTCGCCTTCCGGATACGGCTCATCGCGAGTCGATGCGGGGGATGGCGCTGCTGGGCTGACGAGAACGCTGAGCGGGGAGCCGCACTCGTCGCAGTAGTCAGCGGCGGCCGTGTCGTGCCCGCGGGGGCATCTGGACATGGTGTTTACCTTCTCCTCCGCTATCCCGTGATCCGGATCGTCCTGACCGATCGCACGTTGGCCATTTCGGCGTCGACGCCGACGACATCTTGCCGCAGGCGCACGTCGCCGCTGCGGATGTCGATCACCTCGACCAATCTGCCGAGGAGTGTGGCGGTGTCCTCGCGGCCGGTCTCCGCTGCGAGCTGCGCGGCCCGGCCTAGCATGGCCGTGGCGGTGTTGATGTCACCGGCATCGCGGGCGGCGAGCCGTTCTTCTCCGACGGTGCCCGCTGGCAGCGCGATGGACAGGTGGTAGTCACGACTTTCGATGCCCCACGCGCCAACGGGGTAGTCGCCAATGCGGGCGCTGACCTCGGTCCGGCGACCGGTCAAGTCTTCCAGGTGCGGAAAGGCCTGTTCGACGAGGCGGACCGTTGAACCTGCCGGGGTCCACAGTCGTAGCGTCACCTCGCCGAGTGCCTTGCCCATAGCGGCCTCGGTCATCCGCTGGAAGTCAGCGACGAGATCGCTGGGGAAGGCGAGGCCGTCGGCGGTGCCAAGTAGGGCGGAGGCGACAACACGATGTTCGGTGCCGCTCCAGCCATCGCCGACCCCGCGAGCGTCGCAGACGAACCCGCTGTCGCAGGAGCGGACAACGGCAGCCAACTGCTCGCGAGTTTCGTGTTCGTTGCGCCCGTCGGTGAGCATGATGGCGTGTTTGACCTCGGCGGGATGTCCGGCGAACAGGCTGTTGGCCAGCTGTAGCCAGGTGCCGAGGGCAGTGCCGCCGCCCGCGATTAGCTGGGACACCGCGTGTTGGGCCTCCGCGCGGGTTTCAATGGTCGCTGGGACGAGCGTGGCAGCGGGCGGGTACACCATTTCGGCGTTGTGGCGTCCGGCGATGATGGCGAACGCAACCCCGTCGCGCAGGGTATCGATGGCGGTGATGGTAGCTTTCTTCGCTTCGTCCATCTTGCTTTGCGGGTTGGCCATCGAGCCAGAGCAGTCGATCATGATGACCTGGGCGGCGTTCGGCCCGGCTGTGGGGGTGTGCCCGTCCGAGCTGGACGTGGTCACGGTGAGGACTGCGTCGACGACGGTACCGCCTGCGGGCAGGTACCGGTTCTGGTGTACCTCAGCCTGGAATGCGGGTTGATCGTTCAAAGGGTCGGTCCTTCACCTGGGCGATGATCGCGGGCCATTTACACCAGGGTCCAGGGACGCACGGCATTGGCCTGGTTGACCAGCGCACGCTGGGCCCGCAGGTCGGTCTCCAGGGTGGCCAGGACCCGGTATTTGCGTTCGAGCCCGAAGCGCAACTCCCGTTCGGTGAGCCCGTGTCCGAGCATCACACCGGCCGGAGGCGTGGCCGAGCCCGCTGATCGGGCCGTCCGGCCGAGCCACCTTAGAGCAGTCTGGTACATCTCTACGGCCAGGCTTGCCTGTCGTTGGGTGTCCAGCCGCAGCCGCTCAAGCCGGGTCGACGCCTCGACAAAGTCGGTCTCCGTCAACGGTTTGAGCCGATGGTCGAGGCCGCCTCTGACGGCGGCGATCTGCGCGGCCACCTGCTGGCTAGAGGTGGTCGGCACCTCGTCAAGCACGGCGATGGCACCTTCTCGATCGCCAACGGACAACCGCATGCGGGCTAGGCCGAAGGCGGCGCTGAGGAAGGCGTGGTCGACCCGCCAGACCCGCTCGTACAGGTAGCTGGCTCCACCGCGGTCACCGGCGAGTTCGCATGCCGCGGCGAGACCGAGCCGGGCTGCAGGCTCGCCAGGAAGCGCGTCGTACACGGCGCTCAAGTCTGCCACGGCCCGGTCAGGCCGACCGGTTGTCAATGCGATCAGGCCGGCATACCAGGCCAGCCGCCAGTCGGTGCCGTCGTCTGGCAGTCCGCGCAGCTCGGCCGTGGCAGCCTTAGGGTCGCCCGCGTCGATCAATGCCCTGACCAGCTGAAGCTTCACCTCGGTGCTCTGCACGGGTGCGGCCTTCAGTGCCGCCACTGTCGCGTTGCTGAGAGTGGCCAGAAACGCGGCCGCCGGATCGGACAGGTCGACGACCGGGACGGGGCAGCGCCGTCGCGACCTCGTGCCCGGTGAGTTCGGCGCCCGTGGCGCCGAAGGCCGCCCGCTCCTGGGTGAACAGAGAGGAAGTGCCAGCTCGCGGTACACCATCCTCCGCAGCCAGGACTTCGCGCAGCACGCCGAGGAGCTGGTCGGCCATTTCGGCGGCCGAGCGGAAGCGCTGGCGCACATCGGGGTGGGTGGCCCGGCACAGGAACCGGTAGTAGGACTCCTCGCGGTCGAGCAGCTCGACCTCGCCTGGGGCGGGAAGCCGGTCGGCGTACCGGCTGGAGAACCCGTGGAAATCAAAGCTGAGCACAGCCAGGGTGCGCCCGACCGTATACAGGTCGGAGCCGATCGACGCGCCCGCTGTGGCCAGTTCCGGTGCCTGGTAGCCGGGTGTGCCGAACATGACCGAGTCGTCATCGTCGATGTGCCGCACCGCGCCGAGGTCGATCAGCTTGATCTGCTCCTCCGCCTGGATGACGTTGTCCGGCTTGAAGTCACAGAACAGCAGGCCCTGCGCGTGCAAGTAGCCCAGGGCCGGAAGCACCTCCAAGCCGTACGCGAGGACCTGCGGCAACGGCAGCGGCATGCGCCGACCGCCAGGCCCGGTGTTGGCCCGGGCCAGCTCTTTGAGCGATTGGCCGCCGACATACTCCATGACGGTGTAGCCGGCCATCTGGCCGCTCTTCGGGTCTGGATGCTGTACGAAATCGTGGATCTTGACAATGTTGGGGTGGTCCACCTCGACGAGGAATCGTCGCAAGCTCGATTTCGAACTGTGCGACCTGATGCTCCACATGGGCCACCCGGGCAAGCACTCTGGCACCAGCGCGACGGCGATGAGCGCGTCGGCCGGGTCACGCAGCGGTACGTGGGGCACGACAACCAGGCTGGCCGGTCCAGTGTAGTGCGCGTGTTCATCGCGTCAAGACCCAGTTCCGAGCGGTGACGGCCTGGCCGCGCTCGGCCACGTAGGTACTTTGCCGGATACGTCGTTATGGCTGACCAGGCCCGTGCGGTAGCGGGCCGGGACCGCCCGGGGCCAGGCGTAGCCGGCCGGGTCGAAGGAGGCCGCCGCGCGGTGGAAGCGGCGCAGCAGGTCCGCGGCGCTGACCAGGGCCTCGTCGGGTACGGGCATCCCGCCCGCCAGTGCCAGCGGCGCGTCAGCCAGGGGCGTGGTCACGGCCGTTCGCCAGCCTGAGCAGGCCCCTAGCGAGTTCGGTGTGCGTGACAAGACCATGGACTAGCCCTCCTCGGATCGCGGCCAGGACAGCTGGGCTCTTGCCGGCGTCGTAGGGGACGCCAAGGACGAACGGGATCCCCTTGAACAGCGCGGCGGGCGTCACGATCATCCGGCTGTCGAGCGGGGTGGCGAGCGGCCCGCCGTCCGCGCCGATGAACACTCCGGCCAGCTCCGCTCGAACCCCGAGCGCAGTGAGCGCGTCTCGTTCGAGGGGCGTGACCGCGTCGTAGATCGTCGACAACCCCGGGCCCCAGGCGCCGATGGAGACCACCGCGATCGTCACGCTGGGGATGAGCGCGAAGGCCTCGGCGATGTCGCCCTGGCGGCGGATCGCGGTCGCGGTCGCGGCGTCGTCGACCAGCATCGGCGCGTAGAACACGTGGGCCGTCCCGCCGCCGACGCGGGCGACGCCGCGCACCAGCTCGAGCAGGTCCCTGCCGTCGGGCGGCGGTACCGCCCCGGTGAGCTGGACGATGGGGCACGGCGGCAGCTGGGTGAGCGCGGCGGTGAGCCCGCTGAGCGTCCGCGACCAGGTGAGGCCGAGCACGTCGCCCGGCGTGATCAGGTCCATCAGCACCTGGCCGGCCGCCTCGCCGAGGCGCTGGCGCAGGGGCGACCCGTCCTCGGGGAAGTTGAACACGAACGCGTGCCGCAGGCCGAAGGCGGAGCAGAGCTCCGCCGACAGCCCGGCGTCGAGGGCGCCGCCGGGCAGGCCGATCTCGATGCGCACCAGCCCGCTCTCTCGCGCCGAGTCGAGCAGGCGGGCGACCCGGAACCGGCTGATCCCCAGCCGGTCCGCGATGTCAACCTTGGAGACGCCCTCCAGGTAGAACTGCCGCGCCACCCGCGCGGCCAGGACGACTTCGGACGGCCGGTCCGCCGACAAGCTGGCCATCTACGCCTCCAGAAGTGTGCTCATTTGAGCGCACTTATCTCATATTTGCAGCTTTTCTTGACATTGCCTAGTCGTGAGTTCAGGGTGATGTCAAGCACATCTGAGCAAAGACCGGCTCAAATGAGCATAGCGGAGGTTCGATAGATGAGTTCGTCCAGGTTCGGGAGCAGGTTCAGGAAGCGAAGGCTGGCCGCGGCGGCCTGCGTGGCCGCGCTGGTAACGGCGGCGGCCGCGTGCTCAAGCGGCGGCGGCTCGACGGGCGGCAGCGGCAGCAGCGCGAGCGGCAGCAACGGCAGCACTGGCACGGTGACGGTCGCGGTGGTGTCCAACCCGCTGGTCACCGGCCAGATGATCCCGCTGACCCAGTCGGTATTCGAAAAGGAGAACCCGGGGATCAAGGTCAAATTCGCCACCTATACCGAAGGCGACCTGCGCGCGGCGATCGAGAAGGACGTCAGCACGCACAGCAACTCGTTCAACGCGGTAATGATCGGCCCGTATGAGGCGCCGCTGTTCGCCAAGAACAACTGGCTGGTCGACCTGTCCAAGCAGTACATCGCGAGTGACCCGTCCTACGACGTGTCTGATTTGCTGCCCCCGGTGGCCAAATCGCTGTCGTCCAACGGCGACCTGTACGCCGCGCCGTTCTACGGCGAGTCGTCGATGCTCTACTACAACAAGGCCATGCTCAAGGCGGCCGGGGTCACCCTGCCCCAGCACCCGACCTGGACGCAGGTCCAGGCCGCGGCGGCGAAGCTGAACCAGCCGGGCAAGGTCGCGGGCATCTGCCTGCGCGGCCTGGCGGGCTGGGGCGACAACATGGCCGCCCTCGACACGGTGATCAACACGTTCGGCGGCCAGTGGTACAACCAGGACTGGCAGGCACAGCTCAACTCGCCCGCGGTTAGCCAGGCCGTGAACTTCTACGTGAACCTGGTCAAGCAGTATGGCGAGCCCGGTGCCTCCAACGACAGCTTCAACCAGCTGCTGACGCTGTACGGCCAGGGCAAGTGCGCGATGTGGTACGACTCCACGGTCGCGGCGACCTCGATCGCGTCCGAGTTCCCGTCGGTGTTCGCGCAGACCGGCTACTCGTTCGCGCCAACCGAGAAGACCTCCTCCTCCGGCTGGCTGTGGTCCTGGTCGCTCGGCATCCCGCAGGGCGTCAACGACCAGAGCGCGGCGTGGAAGTTCATCTCCTGGGCCACCTCGAAGCAGTACGACACCCTGGTCGCGCAGAAGTACGGCTGGTCGGCGGTGCCGCCGGGCAGCCGGACCTCGCTCTACGACAACCCCAACTACCAGAAGGCAGCCAGCGCGTTCGCCAACATCACGCTGCAGTCGATCAACGGCACCGACCCCGAGAAGCCGACGGTAGGCAAGGTGCCGTACGTGGGCATCCAGTACGTCGACATCCCGCAGTTCGAGAACCTCGGGCTGACCGTCGGCCAGCAGATCGCCGGCGCGATCGCCGGCACGGAATCGGTAAGCCAGGCGCTGCAGGCCGCTCAGACGGCCGCCTCGGCTTACACACCGCAAGAACTGTCCGGCAGCAACTGACGAGGTCTGGCGACTCATGGCTGTTCTTGAGGATGTCACCTCACCCCCCGCGGCCGGGCTCCGGCCGCGGGGGTCGAGCCGGCGCGAGCGATGGCAGCGGCGCCTGCCGCTGCTACCCGCGCTGATCTACACCATCATCGTCACCCAGGTCCCATTCCTGGTGACGCTCTGGTACAGCTTCCAGAGCTACTTCTGGAACGAGCCCGGCGGTGCGCACTGGACCGGGGTATCCAACTACAAGGAAGTCTTCACCGACCCGAACTTCCGCAGCGCCCTGGTCCGCTCGGTGACCATGACGGCGATCGCGGTGATCGTCGCGATGTTCCTCGGCGTCCTGCTGGCGGTGCTCCTCGACCGGAAGTTCTTCGGGCGCGGGGTGGTCCGCACGCTGATCATCACGCCGTTCCTGGTCATGCCGGCGGCCGCGGCGCTGGTCTGGGCGGGCCCCATGCTCGACCCGAACTTCGGCCTGCTGAACTACCTGCTCGAGCCGTTCGGCGTCAACCACGTCGCCTGGCTGACCACGCACGCCTACGGCTCGGTAATCGTCGTGATGATCTGGCAGTGGACGCCGTTCATGACCCTCATCGTGCTGGCGGGCCTGCAGGGCCAGGCGGCGGATGTCCTGGAGGCGGCCAAGGTCGACGGTGCGAGCGCGTGGGCGACCTTCCGCGAGCTGACCCTGCCGCACCTGCGCCCGTACATCGAGCTCGGCGTACTGCTCGGCTCGATCTACCTGGTGACCGCCTTCGACCAGGTGCGGCTGATGACCAACGGCGGCCCGGGTACCTCGACCACGACACTGCCCTTCTACCTGTACCAGAAGGTGAACTTCGCCTTCGACATCGGCGGGGCGGCCGCGGCGGGCGTGGTCACCGTGGTGCTGACGATCATCGTCGCCAGTTTCGCGCTGCGGCTGTTCGCCAGCGTCTTCCAGTTCGAGGAGGCAAAGTGACCGCGGTAACGGCCAGCCTGGCGCGCCCGCCCGGGCGCAAGACGCGCCGAAGCGAGGCCGCCGTGCCCGCGAGATCTCCGGCCAGGCAGGCTGGACGGTGCTCGGCTGGGTGGTGGGCATCGCCTTCTTCATCCCGATCCTGTGGATGGTGATCACGGCGTTCAAGCCCGAGTCCGCCGCCGAGACCTGGCCGCCGAAGTTCACCTTTAGCCCCACCCTCAGCGAGTTCCGGCTGGTCTTCAACGGCATGGGCCCGTTCATCGAGCACTCGGCGGTCGCCACGGTCGGCTCCACGGTCCTGGTGCTCGTGCTGGCGCTGCCCGCCGCGTACGCGCTGTCCATCCACCCGGTGAGGGGGTGGCGCGACTCGCTGTTCTTCTTCATCTCCACCAAGATGCTGCCGGTCGTCGCGGCGATCGGCCCGCTCTACGTCATCGCGCTCAAGGCGCACCTGCTCGACAGCATCTGGCTGCTGATCATCCTGTACGCGGCGATGAACCTGCCGCTGGCCATCTGGATGATCCGCTCGTTCATGCTCGAGGTGCCCGGCGAGATGCTCGAGGCTGCCCGCCTCGACGGCGCCGGCCGGATCAGGGAGATCACCGAGGTCATCATGCCGGTCGTGTCGCCCGGCCTGGTGTCCACCGCGCTGATCTGCGTGATCTTCGCCTGGAACGAGCTGTTCCTGGCGCTCAACCTCACCGTGACGAACGCGGCGACCATGCCGATGTTCCTGATCAGCTCCGTCCCTCAGGAAGGCCTGTACATCGCGCACCTGTCCGCCGCGGCGACCGTCGCCTCGGTTCCGGTGATCATCGTGGGCTGGATCGCGCAGCGCTCCCTCGTCCGCGGACTGTCGATGGGGGCGATCAAGTGACCAGTCCAACCGTTCAATTCAGTCAATCCGAACGAGCCGGTGTTTCACGGAGGTCCCGCTAATGGCCGGAGTTAGGTACGCAGGCGCCTCGCCGGGTCTACGCGAAGAACGCCGTCCCCGCCGTCGACGCGCTCAACCTCGACATCAAGGACGGCGAGTTCATGGTCCTGGTCGGGCCGTCCGGCTCGGGCAAGACCACGGCGCTGCGCATGCTCGCCGGCCTTGAGCCGCTCGACGGCGGCCGGATCGAGATCGGCGGCCGTGACATCAGCGACGTGCAGCCGAAGGACAGGGACATCGCGATGGTGTTCCAGAACTACGCGCTGTACCCGAGCAAGACCGTCGCGGAGAACATGGGCTTCGCGCTGAAGATGCAGCACGTGCCCCGGCCGGAACGGGACCGCCGGGTCCGCGAGGCGGCCCGCATCCTCGACCTGGACCCGGCGCTGCTCGACCGCAAGCCGAAGCAGCTTTCCGGCGGCCAGCGGCAGCGCGTCGCCATGGGCCGGGCCATCGTCCGCGAGCCGAAGGTCTTCCTGATGGACGAGCCGCTGTCCAACCTCGACGCCAAGCTGCGCGTGCAGACCCGCAGCCAGATCGCCGAGCTGCAGCGGCGCCTTGGCATCACCACGGTCTACGTGACCCACGATCAGGTCGAGGCGATGACCATGGGGCACCGGGTCGCCGTCCTGTCCGGCGGGCAGCTGCAGCAGTGCGCCTCGCCCCGCGAGCTGTACGACAACCCGGTCAATCAGTTCGTGGCCGGCTTCATCGGCTCACCGGCGATGAACCTGCTGGACGCGCCGCTGACCGATTCCGGTGCCCGGCTGGCGGGCACGATCGTCCCGCTTTCTCCGCGGATCCGGGAGCAGGCGGCTCGAGACAAGCTCACCGAGCTGGTCATCGGCATCAGGCCCGAGCACATGCACCTGTCCGGCGCCGCCGATTCCGGCTCGCCGGGCGCGGTCACGCTGACCGGAGATGTGCTGCTGGTGGAGGAGCTCGGCGCCGACGCGCTGCTGCATGTCCGGCTGCACCGGCTCCGGCTCCGACGCCGCGGATCCCGTGGCCGGCGGCCCGCCGACGGCGGACCCGGTGGTCGGCGGGACGACCGTGGTGGCCCGGACCGAGGGGCGCAAGCCGTCGGCCCCCGGGCAGCGCATCGCTTTCCGGGTCCAGCCGGACGACGTGTTCGCGTTCCACCCGGAGACCGGCGCCCGCCTCGCCGACTGATCCCCGTCCCGTCAACAGTTTGGTCGCCTCAACACTGGAGGTCTCATGCGGGCCATCGTGCTCGACCGTCCCGGCAGCTTCCGCGTGGCGCGAGGTGCCGGATCCCACGCCAGGGCCGGGCCAGATCGTCGTCAAGGTGGATTGCTGCGGGGTTTGCGGCACGGACCTGCACATCATGGACGGCGAGTTCCCGCCGACCCCGTACCCGATCACGCCGGGCCACGAGTTCGCCGGCACGGTCGCGGCGATCGGCCCCGACGTGGCGATCGACCTGCCGCTCGGTGCCGCGGTGGCAGTGGACCCGTCGCTGTACTGCGGTTACTGCCGCCGGTGCCGGTCCGGCCGGGACAACCTGTGCGAGAACTGGGCGGCAATCGGCGACACGGTGGATGGCGCGTTCGCCGAGTACGTGGCGGTCCCCGCGGTCAACGCGCACCGGCTGCCCGACGGCGTCGACGGCCAGCTCGGCGCGATGGTCGAGCCCCTCGCCTGCGCGGTCCACGGCCTGCGCAGGCTCGGCCCGCTGTTCGGCGACACGGTGGTGCTGGCCGGCGCGGGGACGATGGGCCTGCTGCTCCTGCAGCTTCTGCTCCACTCCGGGGCGGGGCCGGTCACGGTCGTCGACCGGGTACGCGGACCGCCTCGCGGTCGCCCGCAAGCTCGGTGCCGCCCAGATCGCGGCCAGCCTTGACGAGCTGAAGGACGAGCGGTTCGAGATCGCCGTCGACGCGACCGGCGTCCCCGTCGTGGTCGACGGCGTGTCCGCCCTGCTCGACCGGGGCGGTCGGCTGCTTGTCTTCGGCGTGACCCCGGCCGAGGCGACGATGAGCCTCTCGCCGTTCCGCGTCTATAACGACGAGATCACCGTCACCGGCTCGATGGCGATTCTGCGCAGCTTCGCTCCGGCGGTCGAGCTTATCGGTACCGGCGCGATCGACCCGCGCCCGCTTCTGTCCGATCGCCCTCCCGCTGGCCAAATACGGCGAGGCGCTGCACCGCGTCCGCGGCGGCCAGGGCATTAAGTGGCACATAAGGCCCATTTCATGAAATCACCGCAGGGTGGCGGGTTAGTAAGCGTCGAATAAGATGCTTCTTTTTCGCAATCATAGAATGGAGGCCGGGGCGCTGTGATCGTTGTTGCCGGTGAGGCGCTGATCGACTTCGTGGTGAGCCCCAACGGACAGGTGGCCGCACGCCCCGGCGGCAGCTCGTACAACGCGGCGCGCAGCCTCGCCCGGCTGGGCGCGGAGACGACTTTCCTTGCCCGGCTGGCCAGCGACCGCCTGGGCGGCCAACTCCGCGACGGCCTCGTCGCGGACGGCGTCGCGCTTGGCGTCCCCGAGCCGTCAAAGAAACCGAGCACCCTGGCCGTTGCCACTCTCGACGAGGCGGGCAGCGCCGACTACGCCTTCTACCTCGACGGCACGGCCGGCGCCGACCTCGACTACGACGCGCTCAGAAGGGCGCTGCCCGCCGACGCTACCGCCCTCCACGTCGGTGACCTCGGGCTGGTGGTGGAGCCGGTCGGAGCGGCCACTGAGCGGCTCATCCAGGCCGACGTCCCGGCAGGCACCCTCGTGCTGCTTGACCCCAACTGCCGCCCCAGCGCCATCGCCGACCACGCGGCCTACCGCAGGCGCATCGACGTCATCGCCCGCCGCGCCGACATCGTCAAGGCCAGCACGGAAGACCTGGCGTACCTGTATCCAGCTACGCCACCCGAGGTGGCGGCGCGTGCCCTGCTCAACGGCGGCACGTCGCTTGTCCTCGTCACCGACGGACCCCGCCCGGCCCAGGCATTCCTCCCAGACTCGGTACTGACCGATGCGGCCCTGCACGTCACCGTGGTGGACACGATCGGCGCCGGCGACGCGTTCGGCGGCGGCTTCCTGGCCTGGTGGACGGCCCATGGCCTGGGAAAGGCCGACCTCGCCCGTGCCCGCGCCGGACCGCGACCCGCTGATCGGTCGAGCGCTGCGCGCCGCGGGCGCGGCCGCCGCCCTCACCTGCACCCGCCCGGGCGCGGACCCGCCCACCCTGCCCGAACTAAAGTCCTGCGGCTGGTGGCCCGACCCCGGGTAATCCTCCGAACGACCGCAGTCACCCGTCAGCCGCACCGCGTCAGATCGGGGCGTGGGTGCATGCCGGAGGTTACAGACTCACTTGCTGGTATTCCGGTATTTTCGCACCGAGAGCAGGAAGAAGACGATGAAAATCAGCAGTGACCAGAGCAATGACGCCGCAACTGGATGTTGCATGGGCCACGCGTCGGACCGGTACGCACCGGAGGAGCCGAAGAGGGTTCGGCATGCCTGCACGGTGGCGCTGAAGGGGTTCCAGTCAGCGATGCTCTGCAGCCATCCGGGCATGGACTGGACGGGCACGAACGCGTTGGACACGAATACCAGCGGGAAGAGCCAGATCAGTCCCCCGGAGGAGGCGGCTTCGGGGCCGCTCAGTGACATGCCGATCAGCGCCCCGATCCACGACATCGAGAAGCTGAGCAGGAGCATCAGCCCGAAGGCGCCGATCGCCGGCAGGGGCCCGTCGTGGACCCGCCAGCCGGCGGCCAGGGCCACCGCGGCGAGCACCAGCATGGTCACGGCCGTCTGCAGCAGGTCCGCCAGGGTGCGGCCGGCCAGGACCGCGGAGCGAGCCATGGGCAGCGTGCGGAAGCGGTTGACCATGCCCCTGGACATGTCGTCCGCTATGCCGACCGTGGCGGCGGCCACGGTGAAGGTGGCTGCCTGAGCGAGGATTCCGGGTATCACGAACTCCCGGTACCCGGTTGGCCCGGCCCCGGCCCCGGGGATCTGGACCGCCCCGCTGATGACATAGAAGAAAAGGACCAGGAAGATCACCGGCTGGATGAGCCCGAAGATGAAGCTCTCGGGCATCCGTGTCATCCGGCGGAGGTTGCGCTTGGTCACCACCCACGAGTCGCGGGGTATCGACCCGATACCTCCGCGCGACGATGTCGCCACCTCAGAAGGCCCTTCGGGCTTCCGGGACCGCTCCGTCGTCCGCTGTCGCGTCGGCTCCAGGAATTTGCGCGCCGGCCATCGCCGCAGGGCCCGCGGTGGCTTCCGGTGCGTGCCCGGTGAGGCGGAGGAAGACGTCGTCAAGGGTGGGCCGCCGCAGGGACATATCATCGACGTGTATGCGTCGGTCGGCCAGTTCCCTGGCGAGATCAGCGAGTGCCTGGACCCCCCCGGTGGCCGCGACGGTGATCTTGCGCGTGTGCTGCTCGACAGCGGCTTCGTATCCGGTGAACGCCGTCAGTACTCCTGCCGCGGCCGCGATCGAAGCGCGGTCGTGCACGATCACCTCTACCCGCTGCCCGCCTAGCCGCGCTTTGAGCTCGTCGGCGGCACCGCTGGCAATGACTCGTCCGTGATCCACCACCGCGATGTTGTGTGCGAGACGGTCTGCCTCCTCCAGGTACTGGGTCGTAAGAAGGATGGTGGTTCCTTCTTCCGCGAGGGTCGCGATTGCCTGCCAGAGCATCAGGCGGCTGTGCGGGTCAAGGCCCGTAGTCGGCTCATCCAGAAAAATCACCGGAGGGCGGACCACCAGCGCGGCTGCCAGGTCGAGCCGTCGGCGCATGCCTCCGGAGTAGGTCTTGGCCGTCCGATCGGCTGCCTCGCTGAGCTCGAACCATTCAAGCAGCTCCCGGGCGCGATACTTCGCGTCTTTCGTTTTCATCTGATAGAGCTCGCCGACCATCTGCAGGTTCTCGCGGCCGCTGAGATACTCGTCCACGGCCGCGTACTGTCCTGAGACTCCGATCAGGCCGCGCACCTGTGCGGGGTGCTTGAGTACGTCCACGCCTGCCACGAAGGCTCGGCCGGCGTCGGGCCTCAGCAGCGTTGTGAGCACCCGTACGGCGGTCGTCTTGCCCGCACCGTTCGGTCCTAGCAGGCCGAGCACCGTACATTGCGCGACCTCGAGATCAACGCCGTCCAGGGCCATTGTGCTGCCGAAAGCCTTGACCAGCCCCTGGGCGCTGATAACTGCTGCCACCGTGTGTCGTCTCCCTGGCGATCCGGTGCTGGCCGGCGTTTCCTCAGTCCTCGCCCATTGCTGCGATCAGGCTCTTGGGGCGCATGTCGACCCAGGACTTCTCGATGTATTCGAGGCACTCCTGGCGCGGCGCCTCTCCGAAGACCGCGTCCCAGCCGGCCGGGACGTCGACAAAGACCGGCCAAAGGGAGTGCTGGCCTTCCTCGTTGACCAGGACCAGGTACTGGGCGTCAGGATCATCAAATGGATTCGTCATGACTGGCTCCTATCAATTTCGGTGTAAGCCGCGCGCTGCTGCTCTCAGGGCCTGACGGGACCACTTCGCGCGGCGCGTCGGGATGGGCTGATGTGATGTCACGGTGAACGTTGAGGTGACTGAGAAGATCGGTGACGAGATCCTTCGCATGCTCCACCAGGTAGAAGTGGCCGCCCTCGAAGCGGCGTGCCCTGAAGGATGATTTCGTCACTGCAGACCAGGCGGACACACTTGCCCCATCGGTCTCCTTGTCCTGGTCCCCGTAGTAGGCGACGACAGGAGCCTCGATGAGAGCGTTCACAGACACCCGATGGGTTGCGGCAATCCGGTAGTCCCCGCGGACGACAGGCAGGAATAGTCCCCGCAGTTCCGGCTGGGAGAGTACCGCCGGATCTGTGCCGCCCAGCACCCGGATGTCCTCGGCGAGTTCGTCATCGCTCAGGGCAGAGGGGTCGGCGCGGCTTTTGTCGCAGCCCGGCCCCGGGTACCCGGATACGAACAGGGCGGCCAGCCTGGCATTCATCATCGGTCCAAGACGCTGGGCGACTTCGTGGGCAACCATCGCGCCCATGCTGTGCCCGAAAAACGCCAGGGGCGCACCGCTGAGTGCTGAGCACGCCTGCACCAGCGGCTCGGCCAGGGCGTCCATATTGCCCGCCGGGGGATCGAGAATCCGATCCTCCCGTCCTGGATAACGAACAGCGAGCAATTCCACCCCTGCGGGCATGAGGTCCGCCCAATCAAGAAAGAAACTCGCCGAGCCTCCTGCATGGGGAAAGCAGATCAGGCGGAATTCGGGGTTCGCCTGTCGCTTAATTGTGCGAAACCATTGACGAGCGAGCCCGCCAGTCTCGCCACGCATTCGGCCTCCTCGGTCCACCTGTACGGGCGCTTAAGTGCCCGCTCGCCGGGAGCTAATTTAGCACGCTGACCAGCCTGCGGCGTCCGGCGTGCGGTCCACGATCGCATGGATTTTGTTAGTGAAAGCATGGGTCGTGTTAGGAAGGATCGGGGTTATGGCGAGTTTAATACGCGCGTGAGAAAAGTTACACCAACTGCTTGTGCTAGCATCCACGCTGGTGCGCCTGAATGATCCACCGGCTACCATTCAGGTTTCAGTCGGTGTTGCGTTGCGGATTGGTGAGGGTACTGGGAATGTCTGAATACAAAGGCAATCTGCGGGAGCTCATGGCTGGGCAGCTTGGAATCTGGCATGCTCAGCAACTCGATCCTGGCAACCCCATCTACAACATCGGCGAATACATGGATATCCAGGGGGAGCTGAACCTGGATCTCTTTGAGACCGCACTACGGCACACAGTGATCGAGGCCGAAACCGTCCGGTTGCGCTTTACCGGCGACGGTGAGTCGTTGCGTCAGTACGTCACCGCTGGGAACGACTGGACGCTCCATGTTGTGGACCTGAGCCGGGAGACCGAGCCGCGGGCAGCAGCGGAAGAGTGGATGCGAGCTGATATAAACAGGGCGGCTGACCTGCGTGAGGATGCGCTCTTCACGTACGCCGTGCTACGGCTGGCCGAGGACAGGATCTTCTGGTATCAGCGATGCCATCACATTGCCTGTGACGGATTCAGCGGATCAATCCTGACCGGCCGCGTGGCGGAGATCTACAATGCGCTGCTCGAGCAAAAAGACTTCAGCCGGGACGCACTCTCTCCCCTTTCAATGCTCCTTGAAGCCGATGCGACCTACCGGGCGTCAGCGGATTTCTCAGCCGACCGGGACTACTGGAACGGCGTCTTGTCCGCGTTGCCGGAAACCGTCAGCATCAGCGGGGGCCGTCCGTCTGGCACTCCACACTCCCTGACTCGGCACATGGATGTCATCCCGTCCGAGGGCTCGGCGAGCCTCCGGGCCGCTGCCCGGCGGTTCAGGACCTCGTTCTCAGGCTTGGTCATCGTCGCCGCCGCGGCCTATCTGCACCGCTTCACGGGGGCAGAAGACCTGATCCTCGGCGTACCCGTTCTCGGCCGCACGGGTCGAGCGCAGCGCAGGGTCCCGGGCATGGCCGCGAACATCCTCCCGATCCGGCTCGCAGTGAAGCCGGGGATGTCCGTCGAAGAACTCGCCCGGCATGTCTCCGCGGAGGTCCGCGAAGGTCTGCGGCACCAGCGCTATCGGTACGAGGACATCCTGCGCGATCTGCGGTTCGTCGGCCAGCAGAATTTGTTTCCCATCATGGTGAATGTGATGTCGTTTGACTACGGCATCACGTTCGGGGACTGCTCCGTCCGAGCCCACACACTCAGCAGCCTCCACTTCAACGACCTGTCGATCTCCGTCTACGACCGATCCTCCGATGGCCACATCGAGGTCGCACTTGACGGGAACCCGCAGCTCTACAGTGCCGCTTCGAACTCCGCGAACGCGAAGCGCTTCCGCGCCGCGCTCGACTGGATCGCCAACGCCTCCCGCGACGAACCTCTCGGCCAGCTGGAGATTCTGGACGGGACGGAACGTGAACGGGTCCTCACCATCTGGAACGACACGGCACGTGCAGTTCCGGCAACGACTCTTCCGTCCCTGTTCGCCGCGCAGGTAGAGCGGACTCCTGATGGCGCTGCCGTGGAGGACGCCGGCTCCGCTATGACGTATGCCCAGCTCGACGCTGCATCGAACCGTCTCGCGCGGTTCCTCGCGAGGCGAGGCATCGGGCCGGAGTCGCTGGTGGCGGTGTGCCAGGAGCGCTCCGTGGACTTCATCGTGACCCTGCTCGCCGTTCTCAAGGCCGGCGGAGCGTATCTACCGATTGATACCGAGTACCCGGCCGACCGGGTTGCCTACATGCTGCGGGACGCCCAGCCGGTGCTGGTGCTGACCAGTCTGGGCACCCGGACAGAGTTGCGGGATCTGCCTGGCCGGGTCGGCCTGAATCGGCTGATGCTGGACGACGCTTCCGTGGCGCAGGAGCTGGATAGCCTCGACGGCTCCGCGCTTGCCGACGCCGAGCGGGTCGGTCACCTACTGCCCTCGCATCCTGCTTACGCCATCTACACCTCCGGCTCTACCGGGCGACCGAAGGGTGTGGTGGTCCCCCACAGCGCGCTGGTCAATTACGTGGTCCGGTGCTGGGAGGCATATCCGGATCTGGGCGGGACGACGCTGCTCCATGCGTCAGTCGCTTTCGATGCGGGAGTCACCCCTCTCTACGGTGCGCTGACATGTGGCGGGCGTGTCCTGGTCGGCGGACTGGACGGCAACCTTCCCGCGCTGCTTGCCGGCAGGCGCTTGACGTTCTTGAAAGCGACACCGAGCCACTTGGCGCTCCTGAGCGCTCTGCCGCAGGAGTGTGCTCCCATTGGGCAGATGATGGTCGGCGGCGAAGCTGTCGGCAGCGAGCAGTTGCGCCAATGGGCTGCTCAGCACCCAGGTGTGCCGCTGGTGAACCACTACGGTCCTACCGAGGTGACCGTCGGATGCACCGACTATCCCTTGGGCATCGCCCTTGGCGCGCCCGGCGACGCCATTGCCGTGAGCGGTGCCGGTGCCGCAGTCCCCATTGGTCGTCCGATGTGGAACACCCACGCGTACGTTCTCGATTCAGCCTTGCAGCCAGCCCCGGTAGGTAGTGCGGGCGAACTGTATCTGTCGGGTGCCCAACTGAGCCGGGGATATCTGGGGCAGCCGGGGCTGACGGCGGAGCGTTTTGTGGCTTGTCCTTTTGCCGGACCGGGTGAGCGGATGTACCGGACCGGGGATGTGGTGCGGTGGAGCCCCGACGGGAATCTCGAGTATCTCGGTCGTGCCGATGACCAGGTGAAGATCCGGGGTTTCCGGGTTGAGCTGGGTGAGGTGGAGGCTGCTCTTCTGGCGTGCCCGGGGGTGGGGCAAAGCGCGGTGATCGTGCGTGAGGATGTTCCCGGCGATCAGCGGCTGGCGGGGTATGTGGTGGCCGCGAGGGGTGCGGCTGGCCTGGATGCGGCTGCGGTACGGGCGCAGGTCGCCTCTGCCCTTCCGGGTTACCTGGTCCCTTCGGCGGTGGTGGTGCTGGATGAGCTGCCGCTGACGGCGAACGGCAAGCTGGACCGCAGGTCATTGCCCGCCCCGGAAGCTTCCTCCATCACCGCCTACCGGGCACCCACATCACCGCAGGAGGAAATCCTCTGCACCCTCTTCGCCGAAGTCCTGGGAGTGCCGCGGATCGGCCTGGATGACAATTTCTTCGAGCTCGGTGGAAACTCCCTGCTGGTCGTGCGGTTGATCGAGCGGTTGCGGGTGCGCGGGGTGCCGGTGGATGTGCGGGCGCTGTTCACGTCCCCGACGGTGGCGGGGCTGGCGGTGGCGGCGGGCCGGGGTGAGGTGGTGGTGCCGGCGAGGCGGATCCCGGACGGTGCGACGGTGATCACCCCGGAGATGCTGCCGCTGGTGGAGCTGACCGACGCGGAGGTCGACCGGGTGGCGGGGCAGGTGCCGGGCGGGGCGGCGAATGTGGCGGATGTGTACCCGCTGGCGCCGTTGCAGGAGGGCATTTTCTTCCATCACCTGATGGCCGCGGGTAGCGGTGATGATGTGTACGTGCTGCCGGTGGTGCTGCGGTTTGACTCGCGCGATCGGCTGGACCGGTTCGTGGCGGCGTTGCAGGTGGTGGTGGACCGGCATGACATCCTGCGGACCGCGATCGTGTGGGAGGGACTGGCTGAGCCGGTTCAGGTGGTGGCGCGCCGTGCGGTGATCCCGGTGCGGGAGGTCGCGGTGGAGGCCGGGGTCGCTGATGCGGGCACTGGTGGCGACGGTGGCATGGTGGGGAGGCTGCTGGCGGCGGGCCCGTCGTCGATGGACCTCCGGGTGGCTCCGCTGGTGCGGGTGCACGCGGCGGTGGAGCCGGGTACCGGCCGGGTGTATGCGCACCTGCAGGTCCACCACCTGATCAACGACAACACCGGGCTTGAGGTGGTGCTGGGTGAGGTCCGGGCGGTGCTGGAGGGCCGGGAGGGAGACCTGCCGGAGCCGTTGCCGTTCCGTGAGTTCGTGGCGCAGGCCCGGCTGCGGGTGTCGCGGGAGGACCATGAGAAGTTCTTTGCCGGGCTGCTGGGGGATGTGAGTGAGCCGACGGCGCCGTTCGGGCTGCTGGACGTGCAGCAGGACGGGGCCGGGATCACTGAGGTGTCGGTGCCGGTGGGTGAGGGGCTGGCGGGGCGGCTGCGGGAGCAGGCGCGCCGGCTTGGGGTGAGCCCGGCGGTGCTGTTCCACCTGGTGTGGGCGCGGGTGGCAGGGGCGCTGTCGGGGCGTGATGACGTGGTGTTCGGGACGGTGCTGTTCGGCCGGATGCACGCGGGGGCGGGGGCGGACCGCATTCCTGGCCTGTTCATCAACACGCTGCCGGTCCGGGTCCGGGATACCGTCACCAGCGTCGCTGATGCGGTGGCGGTGATGCGGGATCAGCTGGCTGACCTGGCGGTGCATGAGCATGCGTCGCTGGCGCTGGCGCAGCGGGCCAGCGGGGTGCCGGCGCGGGTGCCGTTGTTCACCTCGCTGCTGAACTACCGGCACAGCCAGGGCGCCGGGGCGGGGGCGGGCCTGGACGGGATCGAGGTGCTGCACACCGCGGATTACACGAACTACCCGGTCGACGGTGTCGGTGGATGACTTTGGCACCGGGTTCGCGGTGACCGTGGAGGCGGCTGCCCCGATCGATGCGGGCGCGGTCTGCGGGTGGGTGCGCACGGCGGCTGAGGGCATGGTCGCGGCGCTGGAGAGCGCTCCGGGGACGCCGGTGGGGCGGGTCGGGGTGCTGGGGGCGGAGGAGCGGGACCGGATTCTGCGTGAGTGGAACGGCACGGCCGGGGAGGTGCCGGCGGGGACGTTGCCGGGGTTGTTCGAGGCGCAGGTGGCGCGGTCGCCGGGTGCGGTGGCGGTGGTGTTCGAGGGTGCGGAGCTGACGTACGGGGAGCTGAACGGGCGGGCGAACCGGCTGGCGCGGCTGCTGGCCGGGCGGGGTGTGGGGCCGGAGTCGGTGGTCGCTGTGGCGATGGAGCGGTCGGCGGAGCTGGTGGTGGCGCTGCTGGCGGTGCTGAAGGCCGGCGGTGCTTACCTGCCGGTGGACCCGTCGTACCCGGCGGAGCGGGTCGGTTTCATGCTGGCTGATGCCCGCCCGGTGGTGGTGGTGACCAGCCAGGGCGTGCAGCAGGCATTGCCGGTGGGGGACGGGGTGGCCCGGGTGGTGGTGGATGAGCCGGGCGTGGCGGCGGAGCTGGCCGGGTTCGGGGATGGTGACCTGTCTGATGCTGAGCGCGGCGGCAGGCTGCTGGGCGGGCACCCGGCATACGTCATCTTCACGTCGGGGTCGACGGGCCGGCCGAAGGGCGTTGCCGTGCCGCATGCCGGCGTGGTGAACCGGCTGGCGTGGATGCAGGACGCGTTCGGGCTGGGTGCCGGGGACCGGGTGCTGCAGAAGACGCCGTTCGGGTTCGACGTGTCGGTGTGGGAGTTCTTCTGGCCGCTGCTGGAGGGCGCGGTGCTGGTGGTCGCGCGGCCGGGGGGTCATCAGGAGCCGGGGTACCTGGCTGAGCTGATCCGTGCAAGAGCGGGTCACGGTCGCGCATTTCGTGCCGTCGATGCTGGCGGTGTTCGTGCGGGAGCGCGCTGCTGGCGTCGTGCACGGGGCTGCGGGCGGTGGTCTGCAGTGGTGAGGCGCTGCCCGCTGAGCTGGGTGAGCGGTTCGCCGGGGTGCTGGGCGGCGTGGGGTTGCATAACCTGTACGGCCCGACGGAGGCGTCGGTGGATGTGACCGCCGCGCGGTTCGTGCCGGGCGCCGGGGGGATCACGGTGCCGATTGGCCGGCCGGTGTGGAACACGCGGGTGTTCGTGCTGGATCGGGTCCTGGCGTCCGGTGGCGGCGGGGGTGGCGGGTGAGCTGTACCTGGCGGGGGTGCAGCTGGCGCGGGGGTACCTGGGCCGGGCGGGTTTGACGGCGGAGCGGTTCGTGGCGTGCCCGTTCGGGGCGGGTGAGCGGATGTACCGGACCGGGGACCTGGTGCGGTGGACCACCGCGGGTGAGCTGGAGTTCCTGGGCCGCGCTGATGACCAGGTGAAGATCCGGGGGTTCCGGGTCGAGCTGGGTGAGGTCGAGTCTGCGCTGCTGCGGGACCCGTCGGTGGGGCAGGCCGCGGTGGTGGTGCGCCAGGACACGCCGGGAGACCAGCGGCTGGTGGGTTACGTCGTGCCCCGCGCGGATGTCTCCGCCGTGGACCCGGCGGTGATACGGCAGTCGGTGGCGGGCGTGCTGCCGGAGTACATGGTGCCGTCGGCGGTGGTGGTGCTGGACGGGCTGCCGCTGACGGTGAACGGGAAGCTGGACCGCAGGGCCCTGCCGGCCCCGGGGTTCATTCCCGCTGCCGTGTACCGGGCGCCGGCGTCTGCGCGGGAGGAGGTCTTGTGCGCGGTGTTCGCGGAGGTGCTGGGCGTGCCGCGGGTCGGCCTGGATGACAATTTCTTTGAGCTGGGCGGGCATTCGCTGCTGGCGGTGTCGCTGGTGGAGCGGCTGCGGGTGCGCGGGGTAGCGGTGGATGTGCGGGCGCTGTTCACCTCGCCGACGCCGGCCGGGCTGGCGGTGGCGGCGGGCCGGGGTGAGGTGATGGTTCCGGCCAGGCGGATCCCGGACGGTGCGACGGTGATTACGCCGGAGATGCTGCCGCTGGTGGAGCTGACCGACGCGGAGATTGAGCGGGTGGCGGGGCAGGTGCCGGGCGGGGCGGCGAATGTGGCGGATGTGTATCCGCTGGCGCCGTTGCAGGAGGGCATTTTCTTCCATCACCTGATGGGCGCTGGTGAGCGGCGCCGATGTGTACGTGCTGCCGATGGTGCTGCGGTTTGACTCGCGCGATCGGCTCGACGATTTCGTGGCGGCGCTGCAGCAGGTGGTGGACCGGCATGACATCCTGCGGACCGCGATCGTGTGGGAAGGACTGGCGCGAGCCTGTCCAGGTGGTGGCGCGGCGTGCGGTGATCCCGGTGACGAGGTCGAGGTGGCTGGCCCGGGGGCCGGTGACGGTGAGGCGGATGGCGGGGCGACTGCTGGCGGCGTGCCCGTCGTCGATGGACCTGCGGGTGGCTCCGCTGGTGCGGCTGCACGCGGCGGCGGAGCCGGGGGCCGGCGGGGTGTATGCGCTGCTGCAGGTGCATCACCTGGTGCAGGATCACACTGCTCTTGAGGTGGTGCTGGGTGAGGTCCGGGCGGTGCTGGGCGGGGAGCAGGACCGCCTGCCGGAGCCGTTGCCGTTCCGTGAGTTCGTGGCCCGGGCCCGGCTGGGGGTGTCGCGGGAGGAGCACGAGAAGTTCTTCGCCGGGCTGCTGGGTGACGTGACCGAGCCGACCGCCCCGTTCGGGGTGCTGGACGTGCAGCAGGACGGGTCCGGGATCACCGAGGGCGTCGGTGCCGGTGGATGAGGGGCTGGCGGGGCGGCTGCGGGAGCAGGCGCGCCGGCACGGAGTGAGCCCGGCGGTGCTGTTCCACCTGGTGTGGGCGCGGGTGGCAGGGGCGTTGTCGGGGCGTGATGACGTGGTGTTCGGGACGGTGCTGTTCGGCCGGATGCAGGCCGGGGCCGGAGCGGACCGGATACCTGGCCTGTTCATCAACACGCTGCCGGTCCGGGTCCGGGATACCGTCACCAGCGTCGCTGATGCGGTGGCGGTGATGCGGGACCAGCTGGCTGACCTGGCGGTGCATGAGCATGCGTCGCTGGCGCTGGCGCAGCGGGCCAGCGGGGTGCCGGCGCGGGTGCCGTTGTTCACCTCGCTGCTGAACTACCGGCACAGCCAGGGCGGCGAGGCGGGCACGGGCCTGGACGGGGTCGAGGTGCTGCACAGCACGGGACTACACGAACTACCCGGTCGACGGTCTCGGTGGATGACATCGGCACCGGGTTCGCGGTGACTGTGCGAGGCGGCTGCACCCGATCGATGCGGGCGCGGTGTGCGAGCGGGTGCGGATGGCGGCTGAGGGCATGGTCGCGGCGCTGGAGACTGCTCCCGGGACGCCGCTGGGGCGGGTCGGGGTGCTGGGCGAGGCCGAGCGGCACCGGATCGTGCAGGAGTGGAACGGCACGGCGCAGGCGGTGCCGCAGGCGACGCTGCCGGGGTTGTTCGAGGCGCAGGCGGCGCGGGCCCCGGATGCGGTCGCGGTGGTGTTCGAGGGCGCGGAGCTGACCTACGGGGAGCTGAACGGGCGGGCGAACCGGCTGGCCCGGCTGCTGGCTGCCCGGGGGGTAGGCCCGGAGACGCTGGTCGCGGTGGCGATGGAGCGGTCGGCGGACCTGGTCGTGGCGCTGCTGGCGGTCCTGAAGGCCGGCGGCGCTTACCTGCCCGTCGACCCGGCCTACCCGGCCGAGCGGATCGGGTACCTGCTCGGCTGACGCCCGCCCGGTGGTGGTGGTGACCAGCCGGGGCGTGCAGCAGGCGCTGCCGGATGCGGACGGGGTGGCCCGGGTGGTGGTGGATGACCCGGACGTGGCCGCGGAGATAACCGGGCTCAGTGGCGGTGACCTGTCCGATGCCGAGCGGTCGGGGCCGCTGTTGCCCGGGCATCCGGCGTATGTCATCTACACGTCGGGGTCGACCGGGCGGCCCAAGGGCGTGCTGGTCGAGCACCGGAGCCTGGCAAATCTGCTGGCCAGCCACCGGGCCGGGTTTGTGGCGGCCGCGGGCGGTGGCCGGCTGCGGGTCGCGCTGACCGCCTCGTTCTCCTTCGACACGTCATGGGACGAACTGCTGCTCATGGCCGACGGCCATGAGCTGCACGTCATCGCCGAGGACGTCCGGTTCGACCCGCAGGTGCTGGTCGACTATGTCGCCGCGCACCGGATCGACTTCCTGGACCTGACCCCGTCGTATCTGCAGCAGCTGCTGCCGGCCGGCTTGCTGACCGGGCCGCGGCACCGGCCGAGGATCCTGATGCTGGGCGGCGAGCCGCTGGGTGAGCCGCTGTGGCTGCAGTTGGCCACTGCGCCCGGAACTGTCAGCTACAACTTCTACGGGCCCACCGAGTGCACCGTTGACGCGCTGTCCTTCCCAATCGCGGCCAGTGACCGTCCGCTACTCGGCCGGGCTCTGCCAAACGTGCATGCCTACGTCCTTGACGGGGCGCTGGCCCCGGTAGCGCCCGGCGTCCCGGGTGAGCTGTACGTGGCGGGTGCGCAGCTGGCGCGGGGATATCTGAACCGGCCGGGCTTGACGGCGGAGCGGTTTGTCGCCAGTCCGTTCGGTGCTGCTGGTGAGCGGATGTACCGCACGGGCGACCTGGTGCGGTGGACCGCCGAGGGGCAGCTGGAGTACCTGGCCCGCACCGATGATCAGGTGAAGATCCGTGGTTTCAGGGTCGAGCTGGGCGAGGTGGAGGCGGAGCTGGCCGCGCAGCCGGGGGTGGGGCAGGCCGCGGTGGTGGTGCATGAAACAGCCTCGGGTGACAAGCGGCTGGTCGGTTACGTGGTCCCCCGGCCCGGCGAGGCCCCGGATGCCGCCGTGGTGCGGGCGGAGCTGGCGGGCCGGCTGCCCGAGTACATGATCCCGTCAACCCTGGTACTGCTGGAAAGCCTGCCGCTGACCGTGAACGGCAAGCTGGATCGCAGGGCGTTGCCCCTGCCGGATTTGGCGGCGGAGGTCTCGCAGGAGGGGCCGCGTAACCCGCGTGAGGAAGCGCTGTGCGCCTTGTTCGCCAGGGTGCTGGAACTGCCGAGCGTCGGTATCCATGACTCGTTTTTCGCCCTGGGTGGTCACTCACTGCTGGCCACCCAGCTGATCGGCCGTATCCGCCGGGTCATGGCGGTGGAGTTGCCGGTTCGTGCGCTGTTCGAGGCACCGACGGTGGCAGAGCTGGCTGAGCGGCTGGGGGGTGCGGCTGGTGCGCGTGCGGGCCTGACGGTGGGACCGCGCCCGGAGGTGGTGCCATTGTCATTTGCGCAGCAGCGGTTGTGGTTCCTGGGGCAGCTCGAGGGGCCGAGTGCGACGTACAACATTCCGGTTGCCGTGCGTCTGTCGGGTGTGCTGGATGTGGAAGCTCTCCGTGTCGCCCTCAGTGACGTGGTGGGGCGTCATGAGGCACTGCGTACGGTTTCCCGGTGGATGAGGGCCAGCCCCGCCAGCATGTGCTTGGGGTGGACGGGGTGGGCAGCGTGCTGACGGTCGTGGATGCGGCCGGGATGGATGAGGCCGAGGTCTCTGCGCTGGTGTCTGCCCATGCCCAGCATGTTTTTGACCTGTCGGCTGAGGTGCCGCTGCGGGCGGCGCTGCTGGTGCGGGGTACCAGGGAATCGGTCCTGGT
This sequence comes from uncultured Actinomycetota bacterium, assembly GCA_963748785.1. Taxonomy (GTDB): domain Bacteria; phylum Actinomycetota; class Actinomycetes; order Streptosporangiales; family Streptosporangiaceae; genus Trebonia. The sequence goes on from CAVVKP010000015.1 coordinate 729,609, forward strand.
GCTTGTCATGCATCACATTGCCGGTGATGGCTGGTCGATGGGTTTGCTGGCGCGAGATGTGTCGCTGGCCTACGCTGCGCGCTGCTCGGATGGGGTGCCCGGGTTCGAGCCGCTTCCCGTGCAGTATGCGGACTACACGCTGTGGCAGCGTGAGCTGCTGGGATCTGAGGACGATCCGGGCAGCATGCTGGCACGGCAGGTGGACTACTGGCGTCAGGCGCTGGAGGGCGCGCCGGAGGAGCTGTCCCTGCCGGTCGACCGGCCCCGGCCGGTTGCCGCCAGCTACCGGGGCGGGGGTGTCGGCCTGGCTGTCAGTGCCGGGCTTCATGCCCGCATGACACGGCTGGCTGCTGCCGAGGGCGTCACTGTGTTCATGGTGTTGCAGGCTGCGGTTGCGGTGCTGGTGTCCCGGCTGGGTGCGGGCACCGACATTCCGCTGGGCACGCCGGTGGCGGGCCGTGTGGATGATGCGCTGGATGATCTGGCCGGGCTCTTCGTCAACACGCTGGTGCTGCGCACTGACCTGTCGGGTAACCCGGCGTTTGCTGAAGTGCTCAAGAGGGTCCGCGAGGCTGCCCTTGAGGCCTTCGGCCACCAGGATGTTCCTTTCGAGCGGCTGGTAGAAAAGCTGGCGCCGAGCCGGTCGCTGGCGCGTCATCCGCTTTTCCAGGTGATGGTGGTCCTGCAGAACCAGGCACCTGCTGTGGTGGACTTGCCGGGGATCAGCGCCGAGCTGATCCCGCCAGGTGAGACGGCTGCCAAGTTCGACTTGTCGTTCGACTTCGAGGAAGCATTTGACGCAGCGGGCAGCCCCGCAGGGCTGCGGGGCAGTGTGACCTATGCGGCCGATCTGTTCGAGCAGGCCACGGTTGAGGCCGTTGCGCAACGGTTCATCCGCGTCCTGGAGACCGTCACCACTGACCCGAGGACGCCGCTGGGGCGGGTCGGGGTGCTGGGCGAGGCGGAGCGGCACCGGATCGTGCAGGAGTGGAACGGCACGGCGCGGGCGGTGCCGGCGGGGACGCTGCCGGGGTTGTTCGAGGCGCGGGTGGCGCGGGTCCCGGGTGCGGTGGCGGTGGTGTTCGAGGGCGCGGAGCTGACCTACGGGGAGCTGAACGGGCGGGCGAACCGGCTGGCCCGGCTGCTGGCTGCCCGGGGGGTGGGCCCGGAGTCGGTGGTCGCGGTGGCGATGGAGCGGTCGGCGGAGCTGGTGGTGGCGCTGCTGGCGGTGCTGAAGGCCGGCGGTGCTTACCTGCCGGTGGACCCGGCGTACCCGGCGGAGCGGGTCGGTTTCATGCTGGCTGATGCCCGCCCGGCGGTGCGTGGTGACCAGCCAGGGCGTGCAGCGAGGCGCTGCCGGTGGGGGACGGGGTGGCCCGGGTGGTGGTGGATGAGCCGGGCGTGGCGGCGGAGCTGGCCGGGTTCGGGGATGGTGACCTGTCTGATGCCGAGCGCGGCGGCGGGCTGCTGGGCGGGCATCCGGCGTACGTCATCTTCACGTCGGGGTCGACCGGGCGGCCGAAGGGCGTTGCGGTGCCGGCATGCCGGGGTGGTGAACCGGCTGGCGTGGATGCAGGACGCGTTCGGGCTGGGTGCCGGGGACCGGGTGCTGCAGAAGACGCCGTTCGGGTTCGACGTGTCGGTGTGGGAGTTTTTCTGGCCGCTGCTGGAGGGCGCGGTGCTGGTGGTCGCGCGGCCGGGCGGTCATCAGGATCCGGGGTACCTGGCCGGGCTGATCCAGCGGGAGCGGGTCACGGTCGCGCATTTCGTGCCGTCGATGCTGGCGGTGTTCGTGCGGGAGCCCGCTGCTGCGTCGTGCACGGGGCTGCGGGCGGTGGTCTGCAGCGGTGAGGCGCTGCCCGCGGAGCTGGGCGAGCAGTTCGCCGGGGTGCTGGGCGGCGTGGCGTTGCATAACCTGTACGGCCCGACGGAGGCGTCGGTGGATGTCACCGCCGCGCGGTTCGTGCCGGGCGCCGGGGGCGATCACGGTCCCGATTGGCCGGCCGGTGTGGAACACGCGGGTGTTCGTGCTGGATTCCGGCCTGGGTCCGGTGGCGGCGGGGGTGGCGGGTGAGCTGTACCTGGCGGGGGTGCAGCTGGCGCGGGGGTACCTGGGCCGGGCGGGGTTGACGGCGGAGCGGTTCGTGGCGTGCCCGTTCGGGCGCGGGTGAGCGGATGTACCGGACCGGGGACCTGGTGCGGTGGACTGCCGGGGGGGAGCTGGAGTACCTGGGCCGCACTGATGACCAGGTGAAGGTGCGGGGGTTCCGGGTCGAGCTGGGTGAGATCGAGACTGCGCTGGCTGCGTACCCGGCGGTGGGGCAGGCCGCGGTGGTGGTGCGCGAGGACACGCCGGGAGACCAGCGGCTGGTCGGTTATGTGGTGCCGCCGGCCGGTGCGACGGCCTGGACGCGGCAGTGGTGCGCCAGTCGGTGGCGGGCGTGCTGCCGGAGTACATGGTGCCGTCGGCGGTGGTGGTGCTGGACGGGCTGCCGCTGACGGTGAACGGGAAGCTGGACCGCAGGGCCCTGCCGGCGCCGGGGTTCGCGCCGCTGCCGGCTGTACCGGGCGCCGGCGTCACCGCGGGAGGAGGTCTTGTGCGCGGTGTTCGCGGAGGTGCTGGGCGTGCCGCGGGTTGGCCTGGATGACAATTTCTTTGAGCTGGGCGGGCATTCGCTGCTGGCGGTGTCGGCTGGTGGAGCGGCTGCGGGTGCGCGGGGTAGCGGTGGATGTGCGGACGCTGTTCACCTCGCCGACGCCGGCCGGGCTGGCGGCGGCGGCGGGCCGGGGCGAGGTGGTGGTTCCGGCCAGGCGGATCCCGGCGGGGGCGACGGTGATCACGCCGGAGATGCTGCCGCTGGTGGAGCTGACCGACGCAGGAGATCGAGCGGGTGGTGGGGCAGGTGCCGGGCGGGGCGGCGAATGTGGCGGATGTGTATCCGCTGGCGCCGTTGCAGGAGGGCATTTTCTTCCATCACCTGATGGCCGCGGGTGGCGGTGAGGATGTGTACGTGCTGCCGGTGGTGCTGCGGTTTGATTCCCGGGCCCGGTTCGACGATTTCGCGGCGGCGCTGCAGCAGGTGGTTGACCGCCACGACATCCTGCGGACGGCGATCGTGTGGGAGGGACTGCGCGAGCCGGTCCAGGTGGTGCTGCGGCAGGCCAGTGATCCCGGTGACGATGGCCGAGGTGGCTGGCCCGGGCGCCGGTGACGGTGAGGCGGATGGCGGGGCGGCTGCTGGCGGCGTGCCCGTCGTCGATGGACCTGCGCGTGGCTCCGCTGGTGCGGCTGCACGCGGCGGCCGAGCCGGGGACCGGCGGGGTGTAGGCGCTGCTGCAGGTGCATCACCTGGTGCAGGACCACACTGCGCTTGAGGTGGTGCTGGGTGAGGTCCGGGCGATCTGGACGGGCGAGCAGGACCGTCTGCCGGAGCCGTTGCCGTTCCGTGAGTTCGTGGCCCAGGCCCGGCTGGGGGTGTCGCGGGAGGAGCACGAGGAGTTCTTCGCCGGGCTGCTGGGTGACGTGACCGAGCCGACGGCTCCGTTCGGGGTGCTGGACGTGCGGGTGACGGGTCCGGGATCACCGAGGTGTCGGTGCCGGTGGATGAGGGGCTGGCGGGGCGGCTGCGGGAGCAGGCGCGCCGGCAGGGGGTGAGCCCGGCGGTGCTGTTCCACCTGGTGTGGGCGCGGGTGGCGGGGGCGCTGTCGGGGCGTGACGACGTGGTGTTCGGGACGGTGCTGTTCGGCCGGATGCAGGCCGGGGCCGGGGCGGACCGGATTCCGGGACTGTTCATCAACACGCTGCCGGTCCGGGTCCGGGATGCGGTGCACCGGGGTGGCCGATGCGGTGGCGGTGATGCGGGACCAGCTGGCTGACCTGGCGGTGCATGAGCATGCGCTCGCTGGCCCTGGCGCAGCGGGCCAGCGGGGTGCCGGCGCAGGTGCCGTTGTTCACCTCGCTGCTGAACTACCGGCACAGCAGCGCGCCGGATGGACACCGGCCGGGCTCGGGCCTGGACGGGGTCGAGGTGCTGTTGCCGAGGAGCACACGAACTATCCGGTGACCGTGTCGGTGGATGATTTCGGTGCCGGGTTCACGGTGACGGTGCAGGCGGCTGCCGCCGATCGATCGCGGGGGCGGTGTGCGAGTGGGTGCGCACGGCGGCTGAGGGCATCGTCGCGGCGCTGGAGAGCGCTCCGGGGACGCCGCTGGGGCGGGTCGGGGTGCTGGGTGACGCGGAGCGGCGAGCAGGTCCTGGAGGAGTGGAATGACACGGCTGCGGCGGTGCCGGCGGGGACGCGTTGGCGGGGTTGTTCGAGGCGCAGGTGGCGCGGACACCGGGTGCGGTGGCGGTGGTGTTCGAGGGTGCGCGAGCTGACGTATGCGGAGCTGAACGCGCGGGCGAACCGGCTGGCCCGGCTGCTGGCGGGCCGGGGGGTGGGGCCGGAGTCGATGGTCGGCGGTGGCGATGGAGCGGTCGGCGGACCTGGTGGTGGCGCTGCTGGCGGTGCTGAAGGCCGGCGGGGCGTACCTGCCGGTCGACCCGGCCTACCCGGCCGAGCGGGTCGGGTTCGTGCTCACTGATGCCGGCCGGCGTGCGTGGTCACGACGGCCCGGTGAGTCGCGGCTGGCGGGTCCGGTGACGGGGCGGCTGGCGGAGCGTGCGTCGTGGTGCTGGATGCCCCGGGGTGGCGGCGGAGCGACCGGTCGGACGGTGACCTGTCCGATCCGAGCGGGCGGCCGGCTGCTGCCGGCTCATCCGGCGTACGTCATCTACACGTCGGGCTCCACCGGCCGTCCCAAGGGTGTCGTGGTGACGCACGCGGGGCGTGGTGAACCTGCTGGCGTCGATGCGGACCGGTTCGGGCTGCGGTGCCGGGGGACCGGTGTGCTGCAGTCACGACGCCGTTCGGGTTCGACGTCTCGGTGTGGGAGTTCTTCTGGCCGCTGGTGGAGGGCGCGGTGCTGGTGGTCGCGCGGCCAGGTGGTCATCAGGATCCGGGGTACGCTGGCCGGGCTGATCAGCGAGAGCGGGTCACGGTCGTGCATTCGTGCCGTCGATGCTGGCGGTGTTCTGGCGGGAGCCGCTGCGGCGGCGTGCACGGGGCTGCGGCGGTGGTCTGCAGCGGTGAGGCGCTGCCCGCGGAGCTCGGGGGACGGTTGCGCGGTGCTGCCGGCGTGCGGTTGACCAACCTGTACGGGCCGACGGAGACGACGTGATGTCACCGCTCGGGCGTGCATGCGCGGCGGCGCAGGCGTCAGTGCCGATTGGCCGGCCGATCGCGGAACACGCAGGTGTACGTGCTGGACGAGGGCGCTGGCGCCCGGTGCCGGTCGGGGGTGCCGGGTGAGCTGTACATGGCCGGGGTGCAGGCTGGCGCGCGGGTATCTGGGCCGGCCGGGTCTGACCGCGGAGCGGTTCGTGGCCCGATCCGTTCGGGCACCGGCGAGCGGATGTACCGGACCGGGCGATCTGGTGCGGTGGAACGCCGGAGGCGAGCTTGAGTACCTCGGCCGCACGGATGACCAGGTGAAGGTCCGGGGGTTCCGGGTCGAGCTTGGCGAGGTCGAGGCGGCGCTGGCCGCGCACCCGTCGGTGGGGCAGGCCGCGGTGGTGGTGCGGGAGGACACGCCGGGGATCAGCGGCTGGTCGGCTACGTGGTGCCCGGCGCGGTGACGACGCCGGATGCCGCGCGGTGCGGCGGTCGCTGGCGGGCGTGCTGCCGGAGTACATGGTGCCGTCGGCGGTGGTGGTGCTGGACGGGCTGCCGCTGACGGCGAACGGGAAGCTGGACCGCAGGGCGCTGCCCGCCCCGGCGTCACGCCGCGCGACGGCATACCGGGCGCCCGAGCGTCACCGCAGGAGGAAATGCTCTGCGCGATCTTCGCCGAAGTGCTGGGCGTCCGCAGGTCGGCCTCGATGACAATTTCTTCGAACTCGGCGGGCACTCCCTGCTGGCCACCCGTTCTCATCAGTCGTATCGCCTCAGCCCTGGACGTCAATGTCTCAATTGCCACGTTCTTCGGAAGTCCCACGGTGGCTGGATTGGCGGCACTGCTGGATTCGCAAAAAGAATCCAGGCCGGTGCTGCGACGTCGAAAGCGGGATGAGGACGATGAGTGAGCCCGGGTAAGAGCCTCCTACTCATGATGATAAAGGTTCCGGCCCTGCGGGAAGAGCGAAGTAAACAGCACCGCCTGGGTTCCCGCTCAAGGCGACCAGTGATTTCTGGCCGTCCTATCCAGTCGATCGTTTTTGGAGTTTTCAATGATTCCGTTGTCGTTCGCGCAGCAGCGGTTGTGGTTCCTGGCCGAGCTGGAAGGAAGCCGACGGCTCGTACAACATTCCTTTGGCCGTGCGGCTGCGTGGGCGTCTTGATGTCCAGGCGCTGCATGCCGCGTTCGTTGATTTTGGCCGGCACGAAGTTCTTCGCACCGTTTTCCCGGTTGCTGACGGAGTTCCCCGTCAGCACGTTCTCAAGCCGGACGCAGTACATGTCGAGCTGAGCGTGATAGACCTCAGCGAGGTAGCCGCTGCTGTGAGGGAGGCTTCCCTTCATCACTTCGATCTGAGCGTCGACCTTCCTCTCCGAGTCCAGTTGCTGGCCATACGTCCTGACGATCACGTCCTGGTCGTCGTGTTGCACCACATCGCAGCTGACGGGTGGTCAATGGGGCTGCTCGCCGAGGACATCTCGGTGGCCTGTAGGCGCGACTGGGCCGCCAGGCTCCCGGCTGGGAGCCACTCCCCGTTCAGTCCGACTACACCTTGTGGCAGCTGGAGCTGCTCGGTGATGAGGATGATCCGGGAAGCCGGATGAGCAACCGGGCCCTTGGCGCAACACACTCAAGGGGCTTCCAGAGGAACTTGCGCTGCGACCGCCGCGGAAGCCTGTTGCTTCACACGACGGTGCCACCGTGCCGCTGGAGATGGATGCTGACCTGCATCAGGCGCTTGTCAACATCGCCCAGCCCATGGAGTCACCCTTTATATGGTGCTTCAGGCGGCGCTTGCGGCCCTTCTGTGCCGCCTCGGGGCCGGCATGGACATCCCCATCGGTACTCCGATCGCCGGGCGAACCGATGAATCTCTGGACCGGCTCGTGGGATTCTTCGTCAACACACTGGTTATCCGTACCGATCTCACCGGTGATCCAAGCTTCGTCGAACTCCTTGGCCGAGTTCGTGAGTTACCATCCGTGCCTACGCTACAGGACATTCCTTTTGAATGCCTGTGACGGAGCTGCCCGCGCGTTCCATGGCACGCCACCCACTGTTCCAGGTTATGCTCACCCTCCGAAACACCGCTCAGGGTGTGCTCCGCCTTCCCGGCCTGATAGCCGATTCGCTGCCCATCGGTGAAGAGGCCGCGAAGTTTGACCTCTCTGTGGAGCTGGCTGAACGGTTCGATTCCCAAGGTCGTCCAGCCGGCATCAAAGGCTCGCTCACCTATGCCACCGACCTGCTAGCACGGCACAGCCCACACTCTTTCGCGCCAGTGAGCGGCTGTTCCGCACCCTGGCCGCGCTTCCTGAAGTGCCTCTGAGTCGCATCGAGGTTCTCGACGAGGCTGAGCGGCGGCGGGTGCTGGTGGAGTGGAACGACACGGCGAGGAGGCTGCAGGCATGACTCTGCCCGAGCTGTTTGAGGCGCAGGTGGCCCGTACCCCGGATGCGGTGGCGGTGGTGTGCGAGGACGTGCAGCTGACGTATGGAGAGCTGAATGCCCGCGCGAACCGACTGGCTCGGCTGCTGGCCGCCCGGGGGGTGGGGCCCAAGGCTCTAGCTGGGGTGATGCTGGAGCGCTCGGTGGACCTGGTGGTGCTGCTGGCCGTCCTCAAGGTAGGTGGCGCCTACCTTCCGGTGGATCCGGCTTATCCGGCGGACCGGATCGGCTACCTGCTGGCCGATGCCCGGCCGTATCTGGTCACGACGCGGGCGCTGCGGTCCCGGCTGGCAGATACCGGCGATGCGCCGGCGGGCGCGGGGGCTG
>CAVVKP010000016.1:0-390139 GCA_963748785.1 uncultured Actinomycetota bacterium
GGGCGGCGACCTCCCCCTTAGCCTCGACGAAAATCTTCTGGCTCAGGTCACCGCGGGCGACGGCGGTGGTGACCTGGGCGATGGCCCGGACCTGCCCGGTGAGGTTGCCCGCCATCGCGTTGACCGAGTCGGTCAGTTCCTTCCAGGTCCCCGCGACCGCCGGGACCTCCGCCTGCCCGCCGAGCTGGCCCTCGGTGCCCACCTCGCGGGCCACCCGGGTGACCTCAGAGGTGAACACGCCGAGCTGCTCGTTCATCGCGTTGAACACGTCGGCGATGTCGTTCATCAGCGGGTCGGCCCCCTCGGGCAGCCGGATGCTGAAGTCTCCGCCGCGCACCGCGGTCAGCCCGGCCAGGAGCTGCTGCATCTGCTCTTGCTGCCCGGTGTCGGTCGCCACCGTCATGTCCATCCCCCATCGTGGCCAGCGCGCGACGAGCACGGGTGCCGCCCGGGGCGGGCACAGTGGCGCGCGGTCTTTCGCTTCAGTCATGATGTCACCTGCGGGGTCCCCAGCACCCCGGACGCCAAGATGGGTGATGGCGGGGCCTGCGGCTACAGCGCCGGTGAGCCGGCCGGGGCTACGGCGGACCAGGGGAGGGTGACTTCGCCTAGGCGCCAGCGGCGGGGGCCGCCGAGCGGGGGCGGCGGATGAGTGGCCAGTCGCCGGACAGGGAGGCGACGGCGGCCAGCCAGCGCTGGCGGGGGCCGAAGGCGGAGTAGGGGGCGGCGATGTGCCAGGCGCGGTCGAAGTCACGCAGGAACTGGTGCACGGGCTCGCCGGGAACGTTGCGGTGGATGAGGGTCTTAGGCAGCCGCTCGGCCAGGTCGGACGGGCGGTCCAGCGCGGCGAGCCGAGTAGAGAAGGTGATCAGCGCGGCACCGCCGGCGGGGGCGGGGAGGGTGACCCAGACAGCGCGGCGGCCGATCTCGTCACACGTGCCCTCGACCAGGACGCCGCCGGGGGCCAGGCCGGAGCGCAGCCGGTCCCAGGCCGTCCAGGCCCGGTCCTCGGGGTACTGGCGCAGCACATTGAAGGCCCGGACCAGGACCGGGCGGCGCGCGGCGGGCAGTTCGAAGCCGCCGGCCGCGAACGCCAGGCCGGGCAGGTCGTAGCCGGCCGCGCGCAGCGCGGCTAGCCGCCGGCTGGCGACCGATACCCGTTCCGGGTCGATTTCCAGGCCGGTGACCTCGGCGTCCGGCGCGGCCGCGCGGACCCGCCGGTACAGCTCGACGGTGGTAACCGGGGAGGCGCCGTAGCCCAGGTCGACGACCAGGGGGCGGGGGGCCGCGCGGAGCACGGGCGCCTGGGCCTGGGTGATCCAGCGGTCCACCCGGCGGAGTCGGCTGGGGTTGGTGGTGCCCCTGGTGATCTCCCCCTCCGGCCGCACGCCGCCACCCTATCCGGGCACGGCGCAGTCGGGGGGCCGTGCCGCAGCCCGTAGGGCGCCAGGTGCTCATTATTAAGGACATCCAGAACGATCCCGGGTTCCACGGTGCGGGTCCGCGTGTCATTTCCCGTGCCCTGCCGGTGGCGGGAGGGCGGTTCACGCCGGGTCACCTGGGCGAGCGACGGCAGGTGCCGTTCGAGGATGGAAGGGGCCTGCTCGTCTGCGCCGTCGACGGCACCATCATGACGGTCGCCGACAGCCCGGCGAACCTGGCCGTCTGCTCCATGCAGCGCGGCGGCCCGACGGGCGGGGGCAGCTACCCGGCGCTGCGGCTGCTGGACCTGGTCAGCGCGGCACGCGGACCATCATCGACGCCGTGTCCGCGCCGTCTCGCCGGCGAGACCATGCGGCCGCGCTGCTGCAGCCTCATGCCCCGGAGCTCCCGCTCCTGCGCCGTCACGCACGCCATCTCCAAGTACAACGGCCGCGCCACGTTCAACCGCACTACCCACAACGCCACCGACAACACCGCCATCTTCACACCAACCCCTGCCCCTGACAGCAGCCGACGAGCCCTAACTGACCGGCCTCGGGGCTCGCGGGCGGGTGGCTGTGCAGCACCCGACGGCCGTCTGGGCTGTGGGCCTCGGTGGTGCCGTCGGGATGAAGGATGAGCTGCCAGCCGCGGCGATGGATGCACACGTCGTGGTGGAATTGGCACGCCAGGACGCAGTTGCCGACCGAGGTCTTGCCCCCGTCCCCCTGGTGGCGGAGGTGATGAACGTCGCAGTAGACCGCCGGGCGGCCGCACCTGGGCCACGCGCACGTCCGGTCGCGCAGCAGGACCGCGCGGCGGATATGGGCCGGGATGCTGTCGCTGTAGCCGATATCCAATGGCAGCGACGGCGTGTTCCAGGGCCTGTCCAGCAGGCCCTGTCGCAGCATCGCGGCGATCCCGGACGGCCCGGATACCAGGTCAACGGCCAGGCGGGCCATCGCGTAGCGGAGCGCCCGCCAAGCCTCGGGCGACAGGCCACGGGAACCAGCGCCGCCAGCGTCACCGACGTGTCCGACGGCACCCAGCGGGCAGCGGCAGCGCAGGGGTAGGCAGCGGAGGGTCCGCCGGGCCCCCGTCCGCCCGGTGGGCCCCGCCGGCCGCCGCGACCGGGACGACGGGTCTGGCCGCTGGGGACCTGGGGAGTGCGCTGGTGGGCTGCCGGCGGCGGGACCTGGCGAGTGTCCCCGCTGGTAGTGCCTCCGCTGGCGCTTCCCCCGCCACTCCTTCCGCCGCTCCTTCCTTCGCTGAGGATGTCTCCGCTGGTTGGCGGTGCGGCCGCGGCGGCGGCGCGGGCCAGGTCGATCATCTGGTCGATGACGGCGGGGTTCAGGGTGCCGGTGACCACGGGAACGGTCTGCGCGTCGCAGGCGGCTGTCTCGGCGTCCTGGCCGGTGAGACAGCCGTCATGGCCGATGCGGGCACGGATCCAGGCGTCTTCCAGGTCGTCCGCTCCCGGCATCTGGCGGAGCTGCGAGAGGGGTATGTGGACGACCGCCTGGGTGTCGGCGCCGGCCCGGGCAGGGACCATGCGCGCACGCAGCAACAGGGTGCAGGCCTGCTGAAGGGCGTCGTGGAACCGGTGGCCTTCGGTGCGGTCGTCTTCTGGCCCCTGCTTCTTGCCCAGGGCCTCGATGACGGCGCGGACCGCCGTGGCGCACTCCGGCGTCAGGTTGCCGCGAATCAGGCCCGCTCCGCCGAAGGTCGTGCCGACCTGGACGAAACGGTCGTCCGGGTCAGGGTCGTCGGCGTCCGGGCGCTGCCGCCGCCAGTGCTCGATCGCGTGCGCCGCCAGGACGGCCAGGTCATCCAGGGCGGCGCCAGACGCGGCCGCGTCGAGGAGGATCTTGTCCGTCTCGTCGCGCAGGTCAGCCGGGAGCTTTCGCGTCCAGGCGGCGATCTGGTCCGCCCAGGACTGGGTGATCTCCCCCGCCCTGAGGGCCTCGCTCAGCCGCGGTCGCTCCGCGTGGCGGCGCATCTCCCGGACGGCGGCGCGCGCGTCCTTCTGCGTCAGCTGGCCGTTGGCAGCAAGCCAGGCCGCGCAGGAACCGTAACCGTCGGCGCTGTGCGCGTCCACGGCGTCGAAGCGGCGCAGGAACCCGGCGCGAGCCGCGGCCTGCTTGGCCTGAATCCTGCCCAAGGCAAGCAGCGCGTCACCGCAAGCGTGGCCGGGCAGGTCGAGCGCGGCCGGCGAGTTCAGGAAATCCATGGCCTCCTCGGCCACCCGGAGCGCCTCGGCCACGCTGGCGAACCCCGGGCCGCCCGCCGGGTCGCCGGTGCCGGCTGTGCGCGTGCACATTCTTGTCACCCCCTCACGGTGCTGTGCCTGTCAGGTCCTGTGCCTGTCAAGTGCTGTGCCTGTCAAGTCCTGTGCCTGCCAGGAGCTGTGCCGCAGAAGGAGCTGTGCCTGTCAGGAGCTGGGCCTGTCCGCTGGGCCTGCAGGCGCTGAGAATGTCAGGCGCTGAGAATGTCAGCGGAAGCAGTTGCCAGAGGCCGTGGGGCGCGCGCCCCTGGGGGCGTGGCGCCAATGGCCGACGGCTCATTGCGTCGGCCCGCGATTGCTCTCAGATTATCAGTTCGATCAATACAGATCAATGGGGGCAACCAAGATCTTTTTTCGAATCACCTGATGGCCGCGATGCCTGAGCAAAGACCATGTCGCCCCGTAACAACGGAGGACCTGGCGGAGGACCAAGTCGGCCTCATCCTGCACGCAGCAGATCGTGAACCGGACCTGTGAGGCGCTGACGGATAAGCCCGCATCTCCTTCATGCCCATGCCGGAGCGTCCGTGCCCCAGCGGGTTGGGGGGTGAGCCCAGTCAATAGGGGAACCTTGGTAGGAGACGGGAGTGCGGGCGTGGCGGAGGAGCCCGTAGGCGGACGGGGTCTCGGTGAGGTACGGCGCGGCGTCATATGGGGTGGCATCCACAGGAGCAAGGGTCGTGTTCAGGCCGTGCAGGAGCCAGTCGGCGGTGACCGAGAGGGAAAGCCGCGAGTGGCGCCCGGCACCCTCGGTGAGTTGCTCGGTCAGGGCGCGCAGCACGGCGGCGGCGAGCAGGTAGCCGGTGCCGTGGTCGAGAGCCTGCGCGGGGAGGACACCGGGTTGGCTGTCCGGGCCCGCCTCGATGACTGAGATGCCACGGGCCGCCTGGACGAGGCTGTCGAAACCGCGTCGTCCAGACCAGGGCCCGGACCAGCCCCAGGCCGAAAGCTCGGCGACGACCAGACCGGGACGGCGGGCGAACAGGCCGTCAGGCGTCAGCCCGTACGGATCGAGCGCACCTGGGCGGTAGCCGGATACCACCACGTCCGCTGTGGCGAGTAGTTCTTCGAAGACCGCACTGTCCTTGTCGTCAGCGAGGTCGAGGCAGGCCGACCGCTTGCCGAAGCCGGTGTCGGCGTGAGCAATGTGGCTCTCGGGCAGGAACGGAGAGTCGATGCGCAGGACATCCGCGCCGAGCAGGGCCAATGTACGGGTGGCCACCGGACCGGCGATCACGCGGGTCAAGTCCAGTACCCGGATGCCGGCTGCGGGCAACCCATCCGGCGGGAGAGTACGGGGGGCGTGCTGGGTGACCCGGACGGTCTCTACCAGCGGAGCGCGCGATGCCGGCTGCGGCGGCGCAACTGCGACGGCCAGTGCGCCTACCGTGTACGCCGTCTCCTGCACCCACTCGGCCCGGTGACGGCGCAACTCGGCCGCCAGTTCCTGCTTCCCTGTTGACTCGGGGAGGCCGAGCGCGGCAAGCAGCCGGGTGCGGTGGTGAGGGTAGTTGGCGTGGGTGCGTACCCAGCCATCGGCAGTCCGCCAGAACCCGGAGAGCGGTGCGAATCCGGGCTCGGCGTGCCCGTCGACCAGCAGGTGGCGCTCGCTGACGAACGCGGTGGCTACTGCGCCCTCGTCGATTGTCACAGCCGGCACGGGGCCACCGTTGCGTCCGGCCAGCAACTCGGCAGCAGCGAGCGAGCACACTCCGACCGAGGCCCGGGCCAACTCCCGCACGGGCAAACCGGAGGGCAGCCCGCCAGCTGGTCCCCGGTAAGCCACCTGTGCCGCAAGTTCGGGGGCACCACCGAGCGGCGGCCCAGGCGGTGGCGGTAGCTTCGTCGGTGGGCTGGTGCGTCACGGCGCCCATTCTCCGCCGAACCAGGCCCACTGCGGGACCCCCAGCACGAAGATGCGTCCACGATCACCCGGTGGGGCGGGCACCTACCGTGTGAGCCAATCCCCCGGCCCGGCCACCCACGGGCCGCACTTCAAGGCGGCCCGTAGCGCATGCTGCCGGACCGGCCAGCGTGGTGACCAGCCGGTACCGGTCGGCCGTGCGCCCGGCCGCGGTGGCGATGGCGACCTCGGCGTCGATGCCACGGACCGGACGCCGCCGAAGGCTGACAGCCATGACTCGTCGGGCAGGCGCCGCAGGACGGGGAGCTGCGCCGCGTCCGGTGCGGACGCGGATCACGAAGTCAGCCCTGGCCGCGCGCGATCTGCGCGGCGACGAGGCCGACGCCGAAGTTCCGGTCGGCGAGCAGGACCAGGTCGGCGCGCAGGCTGCGCAACAGCAGCGGGGCGCAGGGTGGTCTCGCCATCGCGAGACCGGGCGGAACACGGCGTCGATCACCGCCCGGGTACCACAGGCGACCAGGGCCAGACGGGAGCAGGCCCTTGCCACCGCGCTTGCCAGGGTGACGGGCCGCGCAGCAGGACGCAGGCAGCTCGCGCAGCGGACCCGGGCCAAGGCGGTGGCGCGCCTGGGTCATCGCGGACGCCGCCGGGGCGGCGCCCGGGAGGCCCGCGCAGGCCGGCCGCCAGCCGCTGCCAGACCTGGGGATAACCCAGCTCCGTGAACAGGCACCCCGCCAGCAGCAGGTAAACCACAGCGCGGGCCGGGAGAGCGCGGACGCGGCGCTGGAGGCGGCACGTCTCCTCCAAGCACCGCGCTAACCATCTCGAACGGCACCTGCCGCGTCCGCTCGCCCAGGTGACCCGGCGCGAACCGCCCTCCCGCCACCGGCACGGCACGGGAAATGACACACTTATCCACGGCGGGGCCCCTGGTAACGAGGCGCGTCTTGGAAGACAAACCTCACTCACCGGAGTCCCGCTGCCATCGCACCAACCGACACACCTTGACAGCCAGGCAAGCCGGCTAACTTACCGGCCTTGGGGCTAGATGGTGACGCCCTCGAAACCCTCCGGCTGCCCCTCCAGGACCATGAACTTGGTCTCGAGGAAGTGCGGCAGGCCCTCGTGGATACCCTCACGGCCGATGCCGGACTGCTTGAACCCGCCGAAGCTCACGCCGAAGTCGGTGCGCATGGCGTTGTGCCCGACGGTGCCCGAGCGGATCTGGCCCGCGACCTTGCGGGCCCGGTTGACGTCGCTGGTGAACACCGACGCGTTGAGCCCGTAGATGGTGTCGTTGGCGATCCGGACCGCGTCGGCCTCGTCGGCGGCCGGGATGACCGACAGGACCGGCCCGAAGATCTCCTCCTGGGCGATGACCGAGGAGTTGTCGACGTTGCCGAACACGGTCGGCTCGATGTACCAGCCCCGGTCGAGGTCCTTCGGACGGCCACCGCCGGTGGCCAGGACCGCGCCGTCGGCGACGCCCTTGGCGATGTAGCCCTCGACCCGGTCGCGCTGGCGCTCGGCGGCCAGCGGCCCCATCTGGCTGGACTCGCTGAACGGGTCACCCACCCGCACCTGGCTGAACGTGCCCGCCAGGGCCTCCAGCAGCGCGTCGTGCCGGGACCTCGGAACGACGATCCTGGTCAGCGACGAGCAGACCTGCCCAGACAGGAAGCACTCGGCCTGTGACAGGGTGCGGGCCGCTGCGCGTGGGTCAGCCCCGTCCACGGGCCGTTGTCGAAGGCCTCGCGGGCGGCGCCGACCGCGCGGGCGATGTCGGCCGCCTGCGCCTCGGGCACGGTGAAGTAGAGCTGCTCGGTGTCGGAGTCGATGACCTTGATCGTCGCGTCGGACGACGGAGCGACCCACTGGCCGCCGATGTAGAAGCGGTCGGCGTGGCTGATCGGCGCGGTTGCCTGGCTCATGCGGCGCCCTCCGGGGCGTCGGTAACTTGACCATTCATTAGTCTCAGTGTGACTACGACGATGTGGCTTCATCGTAAACCGGGGTGGAACGGACGCCAAGTGGCGGGGCCGTGCCGGGTTTAAGTGCGCGCCGGTCAGAGGATGCGCACAGCGACCAGGCAGGCGTCGTCGCCGGTGTCGGAGATGGCGCTGCTCAGGATGCGGTCCGCGTGGCCGGCCGCGTCCGGCCCCGCGGGCACGGCGGCGGCGGTGAACTCGCGCAGCGCGTCGCTGATCGAGTCCGCCCGCCGCTCTACTAGGCCGTCGGTGAACAGCAGCAGCGTGTCGCCGGGGCGCATCGCCAGGGTGGCCTCCTCGTACTCGGCCTCCGGGTCGAGACCGAGCAGGACCCCGCCGGGCAGCGGCAGCATCTCCGCCGCGCCGTTTCTGACCAGCACCGGCGGCAGGTGCCCGGCCCTGGCCCAGCGCAGCACCCGGGTCTCCGGGTCGTAGCGGCCGCAGACGACGGTGCCCGCGATCCCCTCGGTCAGGTGGCAGGACGCGTAGTTGAGGTGCCGGAGCAGGTCGGCCGGGCCCGCCCCGGTCGCGGCTAGGCCGCGCAGCGCATTGCGCGCCGCGATCATGCCGGTGACCGCGTCGATGCCGTGCCCGGTGATGTCGCCCACCACCAGCAGCAGCTGCTTATCCGGCAGCAGCAGCGCGTCGTACCAGTCCCCGGCGACCAGGCGGCCCTGCTCGGCCGGCCGGTAGCGCACGGCGACGTCCACGCCGGCCGCCTCGACCGGTGAGTCGTCCTCCGGCATGATGGCCCGCTGCAGGCGCAGCGCGAGCTGCTGCTCCTGCTCGGCCCGCTGCTCGCTGTCGGCCAGCTGGTCCTGGGTCGCGGCCAGCGCCACCTGGGTGTGGTAGTGCGCGGACACGTCCTGGAACGCGCCACGCAGCCCGACGACCTCCTTGCCCGCCGTCACCGGCTCGGCGAAGACGCGGATCTGCCTGATGGCCGTGTCACCCGGGCGGACGATGCGGAAGACCGCGACGGCGGGCTCCCGCCGGTGCAGCAGGGACTGGCGGAACCGGCGCAGCGGCGCGCGGTCGGCCGCGATGGCGAAGCTGTGCAGGCTGGCGGTGGGGATGGGGACCGCGTGCCTGGGGTCGAGGCCGAAGACGGCGAACGCCGAGTCGGTCCAGCGCACGGCCCGGGTGGTGAGGTCCTCTTCCCAGGCGCCGATGCGGCCGAGCCGCTGCCCGTGGTCGAGCAGGTCGGCCAGCCGCTCGGCCTCCGCCACCGCCCGCCAGGCGAATACCACGCCCGCGAAGAACGGCACCGCGTGCACTCCGGCGACGGCCACCGCGTCCACGTCCCCGGTGAGCGCGGCGACGGGCACCGGGCGGTGCTCGGCGCGGCCGCTGGCCAGCACCCGCTCGGCCATGGCGAACAGGCCGTCACCCGAGGCCGACGCCGGGTAGGCCTCAAGCAGCGTCAGCCCGGCCAGGGCGGCGGCCGGCCGCCCGGCCGGGTCCACGTAGCCCGGGCCCAGGTGCACCAGGGCGAAGTCGCTGAGCGTGCCGTCGGCCTCCCGCAGCGGCCGGACCACCAGCGCGGACCCGGCGACCTGGTCAAGCGCGCGGAAGACGGCGGGCGACGGCGCGGTCGCGCCCACCGGCCCGTAGGCCAGGCGCAGGGCGAGCACCTCGGCGAACCCGGCCAGCGAGGCGGACACCGCGCCCCTGGTGCTGACGTCGAACACGGCCCGGCGCGTCGGCCACCAGGCCTCAGCCACGCCGAGCAGCATCCCGGCGCGGTCCCGCAGGCCGAGCAGCACGCGGGCGGCGCCCCTCCCCCACGGCTCGGCGGCGGGCACCCGGTCGGCGGCGGGCACGCCGCCCGGCCACCACCGGTCGGCCCCGTCGGCGACGACCCGCTGCTCCAGGCAGTCGAACTGCGGCGGGAGCCGGCGCCAGCGGCTGGCCTCGGTGCCGCCAAGCCCCTCCGCGCCGAACAGGTCGAGCGCGCCGTCGGCGTCGAGCAGCCAGACCGCGACCGCGCCGGCGCCGAACCGGGAGCGCAGCTGGGCGGCGAGGGCGCCGACCAGTTCCGCGCCGTCCCTGGCCCGCTCTGCGGCCGCGATCGCGACCGGGCTGTCGGCCGGCCCGGGCACGTGGCTGAACTCGGACAAGTCGCCCGGCGACCCGGTGACCGCGCTGCCACGGGCCCGGCGGGCCATCTCCTGGCTCGGGACCGCACGCGCCCGTTCTTCATTGTGCTTTGGATCGCGATCCTGGGGCGGGGCGTCCTGGGCGAGCACGGCGGCGGCCATCTCGGATTCCGGCAGCCCGGCGGCGGCGGCCATGTCAGCGAGCTGGCGGGCGGCGGCGGCCAGCGACCAGCCCTGCCGCTCCATGAGCACGCCCCGCGCGATCGCGACGACCACGGCGGCCTCGCCGTCGGCCCTGAGCCGGGCCAGCTCGCGCCGCTGGCGCTCGACAACCGCCGACAGCCTCGGCGCGTCCTCGCCGTCCGCCACAGGCATCGCCTCCGTTACGGGTGACTGCGCGGTGCTGTCTGAAGCCCGGTGGCGCCCGCCCGCAGTCCCGCGTTTACCTTGCGACGCACGCTGAATGCGATCTACCTACGTACTGGGGAGCGCCAGCATGAAAGCCTAGCACCCGGGGCAGCAGCGGGTCGGGCCCGCGCGGACAGCCGGCTGGCACGGAGGGCAATTCCAGGTAGTTTTCGTCACCCCCACGCGGCGGGCAAGCTACGAAGTATATCCGCAATTCCGGCGCCCCGGTCCACGGGATTGCGACTATCGTATAACAGTCAGTCGTTACGGATCCTCCGCAGCGGTCGAGGAACGGGAGAGTCGATGACGGACGTTGACCACGAGCGGCCACGTCTAGACCGGGCCGCACTCGAGCACCTGCTCGCCGGCCTTACCGCGGTGCGCGGCGGCGACTTCAGTACCCGGCTGTCACCGGCGGGCGACCCGCTTGTTGACGAGATCGCGGCCGTCTTCAACCGCATGGTCGAGCAGCTCGACCAGTTCACCTCCGAGGTGACCCGGGTCGCCCGCGAGGTCGGCACCGACGGGAAGCTGGGCGGGCAGGCCAACGTGCCCGGCGTGTCCGGCACGTGGAAGGACCTCACCGAGTCGGTCAACGCGATGGCCGGCAACCTGACCTGGCAGGTGCGGAACATCGCCCAGGTCGCCACGGCGGTGGCCAAGGGCGACCTCAGCCAGAAGATCGACGTGGACGCGCGGGGCGAGATCCTCGAGCTGAAGACCACGCTCAACACGATGGTCGACCAGCTGTCGGCGTTCGCCGACGAGGTCACCCGCGTGGCCCGCGAGGTCGGCAGCCAGGGCAACCTGGGCGGCCAGGCGATGGTGCACGGCGTGTCGGGTACCTGGAAGGACCTGACCGACAACGTCAACTCGATGGCCAACAACCTGACCAGCCAGGTACGGAACATCGCCCAGGTCACCACGGCGGTCGCGCAGGGCGACCTGACCAAGAAGATCGACGTGGACGCGCAGGGCGAGATCCTGCAGCTGAAGACCACCATCAACACGATGGTGGACCAGCTCTCCGCCGTTCGCCGCCGAGGTCACCCGCGTCGCCCGCGAGGTGGGCCGGGAAGGCAAGCTCGGCGGGCAGGCCGAGGTCGAGGGCGTGTCCGGCACCTGGAAGCGGCTGACCGAGAACGTCAACGAGCTGGCCGGCAACCTGACCCGCCAGGTGCGCGCCATCTCCGAGGTGACCAGCTCGGTCGCGGCGGGCGACCTGACCCAGACGATCTCGGTCGAGGCGGCGGGCGAGGTCGCCGAGCTGAAAGACAGCATCAACGCCATGGTGCGGTCGCTGCGCGAGACCGTGCAGGCCTCCCAGGACCAGGACTGGCTGAAGACCAACTTGGCCAGCATCGGCTCCATGCTGCAGGGGCACCGTGACCTCGAAGTCGTCGCCGAGCTGATCATGGACGAGCTGGCCCCGCTACTCGGGGCGCAGCACGGGACGTTCTTCCTGACCGGTGAGTGGGGCGGGGAGACCAGGCTGCGGCTCATCGCCGGGTACGGGCTTGCGGGCCGACAAGGACTCGCCCATCCAGTACCGGATCGGCCAGTCGCTCATCGGCCAGGTGGCCAAGAGCAAGCGGCCCATCGTGGTCGACAACATCCCCGACGGCTACATCAAGATCTCCTCCGGCCTTGGCGAGGCCTCGCCGTCCAGCCTGGCGGTCATGCCGATCCTGTTCGAAGACCAGGTGCTGGGGGTGGTGGAACTCGCGTCGTTCACTACGTTCACCCCCATCCAGCTCGCCTTCCTGGAGCAGCTGGCCGAAACGCTGGGCATCAGCGTCAACGCGATCATCGCCAACTCCCGCACCGACGCCCTGCTTGACCAGTCGCAGCGGCTCACCGCCGAGCTGCAGACCCGCTCGTCGGAGCTGCAGGCCCGCTCGGAGGAGCTGCAGCGCT
The DNA here is from genome assembly GCA_963748785.1 of uncultured Actinomycetota bacterium. GTDB lineage: Bacteria > Actinomycetota > Actinomycetes > Streptosporangiales > Streptosporangiaceae > Trebonia. Next base: position 11,983 of record CAVVKP010000016.1, read on the forward strand.
CCAACGCGGACCTCGAGGACAAGGCCGCGCTGCTCGCCGCGCAGAAGCAGGACATCGAGGCCAAGAACACCGAGATCGAGCACGCCCGGGAGGAGATCGAGGCCCGGGCCAGGCAGCTCGCCCTCGCCTCCCAGTACAAGTCGCAGTTCCTGGCCAACATGTCGCACGAGCTGCGCACGCCGCTGAACAGCCTGCTGATCCTGGCTCGGCTGCTGGCGCAGAACCCGGGGCGGAACCTCACCGTCAAGCAGGTGGAGTACGCCAACGTCATCCACTCGGCCGGCTCGGACCTGCTGCAGCTCATCAACGACATCCTCGACCTGTCCAAGGTGGAGGCCGGCCGGATGGACGTGCGCGCGGAGCGGTTCACGCTGGCCGCGCTGCTGGAGGACATCCAGGCCACGTTCCGCCCGCTGACCGCGGAGAAGGGCCTGGAGTTCGAGGTGTCGGTGGAGGCGTCCGCGCCTGGCGAGCTGGTCACCGACCGGCAGCGGCTGCGCCAGGTGCTGGGGAACCTGCTGTCCAACGCGGTCAAGTTCACCGAGCGCGGCCGGCTGACGCTGCGGGTGGCCGCCGACGGCGACTCCGCCGACGGCGCCGTGGCGGCCTTCTCCGTCACCGACACCGGGATCGGCATCGCGCCGGAGAACCTCGCGGCCATCTTCGGGGCGTTCCAGCAGGGCGACGGCACGCTGAGCCGCCGCTACGGCGGCACCGGCCTCGGGCTGTCGATCGCCAGCGAGGTCAGCGCGCTGCTCGGCGGCCGGATCAGCGCCACCAGCGACCTGGGGCACGGCAGCACGTTCACCCTGGCCGTCCCGGCCCTGCTGCCCGACATCCCCCCGGCGCTGCCGGGCCCGGAGCCGGCGTTCGCCCTGTCGGACGCGTTCGGCGGGCTCGACGGGTACGCCGACTCCGGCCTGCCCGCCTCGCCCGGTCCGGACGCCATCGACCACATGCGCACCATGACCACGCACGCCACCGCGCTGGCCGAGACCGCCGCCATCGGCGAGGCCGGCGCCGACACGGCCTGGTCCGGCCAGGCCGCCCCCGACGGCTCGGCGTCCGACGGCGCCGCCAGCGGCGAGGCCCTGGCGGCCGCGCTGTCCGGCGAGCCCGGCTCGGCGGGCCGGAATGTCCTGGTGTTCGAGCCGACCAGCGGTGGCCTGCTCACCCTGCTCGCGTACAGCGCGGTCTCCGACCTGGCGCAGCTCAGCGCGAGCGCCGGGGTCAGCACGGCCACCAGCCCCCGGCAGGGCTCCGCCGTGCTCGCCGCCGAGCCGTTCCGCTGCATGGTCGTTGACCTGGGCATGCCGGCCGCCCTGGAATTCCTCGACCAGGTCCAGGAGAAGCCGGACCTGCGCAAGGTCCCCGTGCTCGCGCACGCCCCGGCCCAGCCCGGTGAAACGGTCCGCAACGCCCTGGCGGTGCTGCGCGGCGGCCACCCGTCGGTTGAGCTGCTGCCGTCGCTGGACGACCTGCGCGAGCGGATCACACTGCACCTGTCGGCCGCGCAGCCGGGCCAGGTGCCCGCGCTGGTCAGCGACACCGCCGCGGGGGCGCCCGCGCACGCGGTGGTGAGCCAGCTGACGACGCTGCCCGACCACCCGAGCCTGCGCGGCAAGCACGTGCTGGTCATCGACGACGACGCGCGGAACGTCTTCGCCATCACCAGCACCCTGGAATTGCACGGCCTGACCGTCACCCAGGCGACCGACGGCCGCCGCGGCATTGAGGAGCTGCGCGCCGCCCCGGAGACCGACCTGATCCTGATGGACGTGATGATGCCGGGCATGGACGGGTACGCCACCATGGCCGCGATCAGGCAGATGCCCCAGTTCGGCCGCCTGCCGATCATCGCGGTCACCGCCAGGGCCATGCCCGGCGACCGGGAAAAGAGCCTGGCGGCCGGCGCCAACGACTACGTCACCAAGCCGGTCGACACCGACGAGCTACTCACCTGCATGGAGCGCTGGCTGTCCAAGGACTGACCACCGCCGCCGCCGCGCGACCCGCGGGTCTGGAACTGCCGCCGGAGTGCATGGGGCCGGGCACGGGAAGACCCGCCGGAGCCTGGGGTCACAGGCTCCGGCGGGCCGCTTTAGGACGACTACCCGGGGAGCGCCGCGTAAACGTCCGGCCGGCGCTGGGCACGTGCCTCCACCCGTCGCTGGTCCTCCGGGCCGGGCCCCCTCGGCGGACAGGTCGCGCGGCTGCCGAGGGGCCGGGAGACAGGGTCCGCGACCACCCTCATGCACGTGCGTGAGGCGACGCGCTTGGCAGCGCGGCCAGTCGTCGGGTGGCATAGGGTTTCTATGACGCTTCTATGACCAAGGGCGACATGCAGGGTGGCGGGGAAATGCCGCGAGGCGGAAGACCGGAGCGAGGCCGTGGCGGACATCGCGTCACGCCGTGATGCCCTGCGCCAGGCGGCCGGGCTGCCCGGTACCGACCTGCGCACCCTGATGGAGGCGGCTCTCACCGAGCTGGACGCGGCCATCGAGGCGATCGGGGCGGCCCCCGCCGCGCTGCCCGGCGTGGTCGACGGGCCCGGCGAGGTGCTCCCCGAGTCGGTGCGGACGGAGCGCCGTCTGCTGCACGCGGTGTTCCAGCAGGCGCCGGTGCCGCTGTTCCTGCTCGAACAGGACGGAACGATCCGGCGGGCCAACAACAAGGCCGCCGAGCTGCTCGGCGCGCCGACCGGGTACGCGACCGGCAAGCCGCTGGGCGCGTTCGTCGACCTGCCGTTCCGCGCCGCCTTCGCGACGCAGCTCGCCGCGGTCACCCGGACCGGGCAGCCGCGTTCCGTCTCCTGCCGGCTGCTGACCGCCGGCGGTCCGGTCACCGCCGCCGTCACGGTCGCCGCGGCCGACCTGCCCGGTGACCCCCAGGTGCTCATCGTCACCGCCGCGGCCGCCCCCGGGCCGGCCGGACAGGCACCCGCCGCCGACCAGCCGGCCGCAGGCGAGGCAAGCAGCCGCGGGCCAGACGGGGCGCGGCCAAGGCAGCCCCCGGTGCGCCGCGGCCGGCGGCACAGGCCCCGGCCGGGCAGCCCGGCCGACGCCGCGACGGGCGGGCCAGGACGCGGCGGCCGAGGTCACCGGGCAGCGGAGCGCGGCCCAGGTCGCAGCGGACGGCGCCGTCGCGGCCATGACCCGGCGGCTGGACACGGTCACCGCGGTGACCAGGATGCTGCTGGACAACAGCACGTTCAGCGAGGCCGTCACGCTGCAGCGGTGCGCGCGGCTGCTCGCCGGGCAGATCGCCGACTGGGTGCTGATCGACATGGAACGCGGCGGCAGGCTGCTGCGCCAGTTCGCGGCCGGGCCGCGGGCCGGACAGGCCGATCAGCTGGCCCGCCTGGCGCGGGGGGTGGACCCCGACCCGGACTCGGTCCCGGCCCAGGTGCACACGAACGGCAAGTCGGTGCTGATCGCGCACCCGGACGACCAGGCCGTGCTCGGCCGCGGCCCGGACGGCACGCCGCTGCTGATGACGCTGGGCGCGACCACGGTGATCTGCGTGCCGATCTCCGACGGGACGGCCAGCTACGGCACGCTGACGCTGACCAGGGCCGCGGACAAGGGGCCGTTCGGCGTGGCCGACCTCGCGCTGGCCGAGGAGCTCGGCCGTCACCTGGCGATCGCCATTCGGGTGGACCGGGTGTTCCGCCAGCGCTCGCAGGTCGCCGAGGCGCTGCAGGCCAGCCTGCTGCCCGCCCGGCTGCCGACCGTGCCCGGGCTGGAATTCGCCGCCGCGTATATCGGCGCGACTCAGTTCCAGGAGATCAGCGGCGACTTCTACGACGTGTTCAAGGCCGGCGACAACTGGGGCATCGCGGTGGGCGACGTCTGCGGCAAGGGGCAAGACGCCGCCGCGATGACGGCCGCGGCGCGGCACGCGATACGCGCCCTAGCCCACGGGCACGAGACGCCCGGCGACGTGCTCGCGGCGGCCAACGGCGTGCTGGTGGCGGAGGACTGGGAGGACCGGTTCGTCACCGCGTCGCTGGCGTTCCTGCGGCAGCGGGGACGGCGGGTACAGGTGCGGCTGGGCAGCTGCGGCCACCCGGGTCCCGCCGTGGTGCGGGCCGACGGGCGGGTGGAGATCCTGGAGGGCGACGGGCTGCCGCTCGGCCTGTTCGACGACATCGAGCCTGGCCGCATGGACCTGGAGCTGAACCAGGGCGACGTGCTGTTCTTCTACACCGACGGGGTGACCGAGGCGCGCGGGGCCGACCTGACGTTCCTGGAGGACCGGCTGGCGGACGAGCTGGCAGCAGTCGCGGGCCGCTCGGCCGCCGAGGTGGTGCGGGCCGTACAGGAACTGGTCACCACGTTCTCGGCGGGCGACCTCAAGGACGACGTGACGATCCTCGCCGTCCGCGTCGGCGCAGGCGCCGGGTAGCCTTCGCCGGCTGAAGGCGCCGGGCCCGATCCGCCCGGCCAGGGCGCCGCACGCACAAACCAACGACGGCCGGGCCAGCGCCAGCTGGCCCGGCCGTCAACGCTAGCGCGGTTACGGCTGCTCGTAGATGTCCTCGACGACCTCAGTGGTGCCGGCCGCCGGGCGGCCCCGTGAGCCGCCCCCGGCCGGCGGCACCTGGGTCTCCTCGATGAGGTCCTGGTCCTGGTCGAGCAGGGTCGGGCGGGCCGGGAGGCCGAGCCGGACCGGCGTGCGGCCCGGGTTCTGCGCTGCGTACGGCGCGACCGGGACCTGCTCCACCCGGCCGCTCGGGTAGGACCGGCGCACCAGCAGCCGCTGGCCCAGCCAGCCGTAGGTGCGGTTGGGCAGCAGCAGCCCGATCACACCGATGATCATGAGCACCCAGCCGGCCGTGTTCAGGTTGAAGTACGAGGTATTCGCGGTGACGGCAAAGGCGAAAATGGCGCCGACGCAGATGAGCGCCAGGCCTACTCCGGTCTTCATGGATGTCCTTTCCTGGCGGTATCCGGCCGCCTTGCGTGGCTCGCCGTGTCTCCCGGCCCCGCCGCAGCTACCCGCAGGCGGCGGTTATAGCCGGGGCACGGCGAGCGGATTTGCTAGGCGGAGGCCGCGAGGTCCTCGTCCGTGGACTCAAGCAGGCGGCTGCGCAGGTGGCCGAGCGCGCGGGAGAGCAGCCGGGACACGTGCATCTGCGAGATGCCCAGGCGGGCGCCGATCTCGGCCTGGGTCAGGTTCCCGTAGAACCGCATGACCAGGATCCGCTGCTCGCGCTCGGGCAGCTCGTCCCAGTGCGTGGACACGGCCTCCATGTCGATGGCGTTTTCCATCTCGGGGTCATCGTCGCCGAGCACATCGCCGAGCTGCGCCGGGTCGTCACGGTCCGACAGCGGCGCGTCGAGGGAGTAAGAGCTGAATACCATGTCGGCCTGCCTGGCCTCCAGGAAGTCCTCGGCGGTGCAGCCGAGGCACTCGATCAGCTCCTCGTCGTTCGGCCCGCGGCCGAGGGTGTGGGTGAGCTGCTCGGTCGCCTTGCGCAGCTCAAGCAGGAGTTCCTGGGCGGAGCGGCGGACGTGGACCTGCCACCGCTTGTCGCGGAAATGGCGCTTGATCTCGCCGCTGACGCACGGCGTCGCGTACGCGGACAGGCCGCTGCCGAACGTCGGGTCGTAGTTGTTGATCGCCTTGAGCAGGCCCACGTAGCCGACCTGCATCAGGTCCTCGACCGGCTCGGGGCTGCCGCGGTACTGCCGGACGCAGGAGCGGACGAGCCGCTCGTACCGCTCGACCAGCAGCTCGCAGATCACCGAGCGCACGTGGTCGTCGTGCGGCAGCCCGCGGAAGCGCATGAGCAGCTCGTCGTCGGAAAGCATGGCCAGCTCGGCACGGCAGCCGAGGGCAGGTGCGGGGGTGGTCGCCTTGGTCATGGCCGTGTTGTGCCCGCACCCACGGGACTAAACATGAATTCATGTGACCCACGTCATACTCGTCGGCGGGCCGCGCGGACGGCTAGGACGCGGGGGCGCTCCGCCCGCCGGGTGCGTAGCTGGCGATGACCCGGGCGGCGACCTCGGTCACCTTGACGTGCGTCCGCTGTGACTCGCGGCGCAAGTAGCGCAGCGCCTCGTCGGCGTCGCAGCCGAGCGCGTGCATGAGGATGCCCTTGGCCTGGTCGGTGACCGCGCGGGCCGCCACCGAGTCCTTGAGCTGTGTCGCGGTGCGCTGCGCCTGCCCGTAGGCCAGGCTGTTGGCGAACACCGTGCTGCCGAACCGGGCCAGCGTCTCCGCCATCGGCACCCCGTCGGCGTCGAGCGCGCCCGGCCGCACACCGAACAGCGCCAGCACCAGCGTGGTGGACGCGGACTGGCGCACCAGGTGGATCGAGCTGCGCAGGCCGCGGCGCAGCGCCTCGGCGGCCCACCACGGCCACTGGCTCTCGGCCAGCGCGTCGCGGCAGCTCACCGGCCGTCCCTCGCGGACCGCGGCGGCTAGCGGCCCCGGGCCGAGCCGCGGTCTCCAGGTCAACCAGCTCGGCGGCGTCGGGGTGAGTGGCCGCCACCGCGGCCAGCTCGCCTGCCCGCCAGATGGTCGCGTGCGCCGCCGCGCACCCGGGGACCTGCCGCACCGCCAGCTCGGCCAGCTTGCTGAGCGACTTGGCCTCGCCGTTGCCCAGGCTGACCAGCTCGGTCGCTTCCAGTCCCAGGTCTTCGACCGTCATGCCCGCCTCGCCCCCCGTCGTGCCGCCGGCCCCCCGGACCGGCGTAACGGATCCGCTAACGATACTGGTGTCCAGGGTACGCGGGGCAGCGTCGGGCGTTCCTAGTCGCTGCCAAGGGCACGACCTAGATAAGGTGGCGAGGAGATGGCGCAGGACGGGCACCGACAGGTGCGCATCGAACGGGACTCGGCCGGCCGTTACACGGTGACCAACGAGCGGGGCGGGACGATCAGCGTGGGCACCGGCGCCGACGGGGAGTTCACCCCGGTCGAGCTGCTGCTGGCGGCGATCGGCGGGTGCACGGCGATCGACGTGGACGTGCTGACGTCGCGCCGGGCCGAGCCGGCGGAGTTCACCGTCGACGTGGGGGCGGAGAAGGTGCACGACCTCACCGGCAACCGCCTGACCGACATCGCGGTCACGTTCCATGTCTCGTTCCCCGACGGCGAGGCAGGCGACGCGGCCCGCGCCCTGCTGCCAGGCGCGGTGCGCCGCTCGCACGACTCGCTGTGCACCGTCGGCAAGACCGTGGAGCTTGGCACCCCCATCGCGACCGAGATCGCCTGACCACGGCCGGGCCGGGCATGGCGGGTGAAGCCCTGGCCGGGCGGGGCGGTACGCTCCCCCGGTCATGAATCATCTGAGCGGGCTGGCCGGGCTGGCGAACCGGTACCGCGTCATGCGGCACGGGCAGAGCCTGGCGAACGTGCGCGGCGTGATCGTCAGCAGCATCGAGCGCGACCGGGGCGGCGACTACGGGCTGTCGGCGGCCGGGCGGGAGCAGGTCCTCGACGCGGCGCGCGGCAGCGGGCTGCCGGCGGGCACGGTGATCTGCTCGTCCGACTTCGCCCGGGCCCGGCAGACGGCGCTGATCGTGCACGACTGCCTGGGCGCGGCGGATGTGGTCATCGCACCCGCGCTGCGCGAGCGGTTCTTCGGCGACTTCGACGGCGCCCCGGTGGCCGGCGTACGCGGCCGTCTGGGCGGCCGACGAGGCCGACGGTCCCCCGGCCGGCCGGGCGGAGACCGCCGCCGCCGTGCTCGACCGGGTAACCGCGTTCGTCGGCCGACCTGGAGCGCCGGCACAGGGGCCTGGACATCCTGCTGGTGTCGCACGGTGACACGCTGCAGATCCTGCAGGCGGGGTTCGCCCGGCTCGACCCGGCCGGGCACCGGCGGCTGCCGCACCTGGAGACGGCGGAGATCCGGCCGCTGCGGCTGGCACCGCGCGCCGGCTGACCGCCGGGCGCAGCGGGGCGGGCCGCTACGTGAGCCAGTCCAGGTCGGCGCGGACGAACGGGCGGATCTCGGCGCCGCGGCCCTCGCTCATCTTGGTGACCCACTCGGCGTCGCCGATCAGGCTGCGGCCGACGGCGACCAGGTCGAAGTCGCCGCGCTCGAAGCGCCGCATCAGGTCCCAGATCCGGCCGGGGCCGGTCGGCCTGGTCTCTGACGCCCTCCAGGGTGGCCATCACGTCCACGTCGAGCCCGATGCTGCCGACGGCGATCACCGGGACGTCGGTGAGCGACTTGGCCCAGCCGGCCAAGCCGCGGTCGTCACCCGGCCACTCCGGCGTCCAGAACCGGCGGGTGGACACGTGGAACAGGTCGGCGCCCGCCGCCCGGAGGATCGCCAGCAGCTCGCGCAGCTCCTCGGGGGTGGTCACCACCTTGGCGTCGAAGTCCTCTTCCTTCCACTGCGACAGCCGGACCGAGATCGGGAAGTCCGGGCCGACCGCCGCGCGCACCGCCGCGACCACCTCGGCCGGATACGTTGCGCGGTCGGCGATCGTGGGGCCGCCGTACTTGTCGGTCCGCAGGTTGATCTCCGACCAGAGGAACTCATCGAGGAAGTAGCCGTGGCAGGCGTGCACCTCCACGCCGTCGGCGCCGATCTCCCGGACGACGGCGGCGCTCTGCGCGAACGCGTCCTTGATCTCGCCCAGCTCGCGGAGGGTGGCGGGGCGGCCGTTCGGCAGGTCCTTCGTGATCAGGCCGGACGGGCTGAGCCCCTCGAACCCGGGCGGGGCGTCCTTCATGTCGCGCGACCCCTGGTGCCAGATCTGCAGGAAGATCTTGCCGCCCGCCTCGTGCACCGCGTCGACGCAGTCCCGCCAGGCGTCCCTGGTACGCGGGTTGAGCTTGGCGAACATCGGGTTCGACGACCCGCTCCAGTGGTCGGGAGCGCAGGCCTCGGTGATGACCAGCGCGGTGCCGCCCAGGGCCCGGCGGCGGTAGTACTCGATCAGCTTGTCGCTGGGAGCGCAGTCGACGCACCAGGCCCGCTGCATGCCCGGCATGACGATCCGGTTCTTCAGCCACAGCGACCCGATCTGCAACGGCTGCAGCAGCCGGCTGATGTCCGGGTAGCTGGTGTCGTCGATCCGGTCCGCCGTTGCTTCTGTTGTCATGCTCTCTCCCGCGCCTGGGCCGCTTTGGCCAGTCCACCGCTTTTGATCATGCATCGAACGGGCGGCCAGGTCGAGAGCGAGCGCGGAGGGTGAGCGCGGCGAGGCGGGCCGTGGCCGGCCGCCCGGGGCGCGGCTTCGGCGCCTACTTGCAGGCGACCTTGGGGTTGACGCCGATAAAATTGAGCGGTCCGGCCAGGACGGTGACGATCACGGTTCCGGCGCTCGCGCAGGTGACCTTGTCGTTGAAATAGCCGCGCTGCGCGGTCGCGATAAGCCCGATGATCAGCCAGATCACCAGAAGGACAGAGCCGAGTCTCATGGGGGCCTCAACTTTCTGCTTTTTCTGTTTTTATGGGGGGAGGTATTGGTAGACATCGACCAACCGCGGTGCCCTCTCGACTACCCGCGTGCGGCGTGGGAAACGCCGCCCGCGTCAATTTCCGATGGGTCGTAAGGCGGATATGGCTTGGCTGTAATGCTGGCTGCGGAAGCCCACGTGCGGGGCGCCGATACTCACGGGTTCCGGAGACCCGGCCTGCCCCTGTTCTTGTGAAATGGCAGTGGTTTCTCATGCCCGATCTGGTCCGACGGCCCGGCCTTAGCTGACCGGCCGGGGTCGGCTCACAGGCCCGGGTTGGCACGCGCCGGCCGGGGTCAGCTGACCGGCACCGCCAGCAGCAACGCACGCCGCTGCGCCCGGTGGCCACCGAGAAGAAGTCGCAGACCTGCTGGAGCACCAAACCGCGGCGGGGCGGGGTGCAGGGCGGGACGCACGCGGGCGGCGGCCGGTCAGTGGGCCCGCGCCGCGACGCCGAGGTGACCGTGGATGACGACCCGGAGGAGTCCACCGTGCCGGTGCGCAATCCCCCAGCGGCCCGATGGGCTTACCATGATGGCCAGCGGCGGCCGGCCGCGAAGGGCCGGCCCTTCCCGACACGACGAAGCGCCCCAGGCCGTCGGCCCGGGGCGCTTGCCGTTGCCCGCCCAGGTCCCCTCAGGTGTTGGCCGCCGCCCCGCACTGACCGCGCGCAAGCCGGGCCTTACCGAGCGTCACTGAGCAGAGGGTGACACCGGGAACAGTAGCGACTTCACCACCAGCGGCAGCGCGCCGGAGTCCGGCTGTACCTCGCCCAGGTCGATGAAGTCGAACTCCTCGACGTGCACGCCGTCCACCGCGACCACGGCGGCGCCCGGCCGGCGACCGCGGCGACGCCGCGCCCGACTGTGCGCGCCAGGTCGCGCGCGAGCACCAGGACGATCGGGTTGCCCGGATCGCGGGCCGGGTCGCGCTGGTCGGCCTGGTGGGCGGCGACGATGCCACGGGCGACGGCGCCGACCCGGCGGGCGGTCACCGGGCCGCTCCAGTCGAGCGCCACCGCCGCCGGTCCCCGCCGGTGGCCGTCGTCGGCTGAGAGCGCCCTGATGACCGCGTCGCGCACGCCCGCCTCGTCGACGTAGGACTCGGTCAGGCTGATGGCCGGGCGGACCACGGGGACGTCACGCGCCGGAAGCGCGCCCGGGTCGGACACGTAGATCGTGTTGCCGCTCACCTGGACGCTGAACTGCGCGGCGCCGAGCACGGTCGCGTGGATGCCCGCGCTCCCCTCCACCAGCGGAACGGACAGGCCGTCGAGCAGCTCGCGCAGCGAGCGGCCAAGCCGGAGCCCGAGGTCACCGAAGTCTCGGCGCTCGCGGCCGTAGACGTACTCCGCCACGCCGCCGGAGACCATCAGCGCGTCGAACCGGGGCGGGTCGCCGGCGAACAGCGGCGGCGTGCGCAACAGCCCCGGGTCCGGGGGCTCGCGCGTGCGCCAGCACCTGCGCCCCAGGTGCGCGCACAGCTCATCGAGCCACTCCCCGGGGGGAACGGTGCCGGGCCGCGCATCCCGGCCGCGGTCGCGGAAGAAGCGGGCCGCAGGGGGCTCCAGGCCGGTGATGGCACCGTCGTGGCCGAGCCGGACCAACCGGGCGCCGATATCGACCGCCGCGACGGCGGTGATCCGGCCGTGGCTGACGTAGCTGTACTTGACGCAGGCGCGATGCCGCGGCGCGGGCAGCGGCGGCTGGAAGTCCGCTGCTAACGGATGCTCGCGCGCGGCGACTGCCGGCCCTGCCGGCCTCGCATGCCGCTCTGTTGCTCGAAGCAGACCGGCAGGTCCACGACCTCGGTCCAGTAGCCGGCGCCTCGTCGGTCCATCCCGCCCTCCGGGTGGACGATGACGAGTACCTCCGAGAGCGGCGCCATCCCGGTCACGACCCCGCTCGGCCGGCGCCGGGCCGGCCGACTGACCAGGCTTGTCCTCGTCGTAGTACTTCGCCCAGTCGTCCGTGCGCAGCTTGACGTAGCCCTCGTAGGCCTTGCCCTTGCTGACCTCGAACTCGATGACGCGGTTGGCCTCCGGCTCGCGGACCAGCGCCATCGGGTCCTCGCCGCGCTCGACCTTGTCGATCTGCTCAAGCGTCAGCTTGCGCCACATCGTGATGCCGCGGTCGGAGGCGCCCAGGTGCTCCTGCGAGCGGTCGAACAGCGGGCCCTCGGACTCCCAGGCCATCTTGTCCTGGCTGGAGAACGTGGTGAGCGTGTACTCGCCAGTCTCGTCGGTCAGCCCGTCGACGTACTGGACGGGCGGATGCTCAAGCGTGTCGCCGAGCGGCTTGCCGGGCAGGAAGCCGGCCAGAAGCCCGGTGCAGAAAGTTATCCACGCTAGTTATGGCCGGGCTCCTGCCAGACGGCCCGGTGTCGGCGTCTGCGCCTGGTCGGCCTCGGTCTTTCGCACCTGGTACCGCTCATCGAGCGGGCACCGATCGTCGACCTCTACGCGCTCAAGGCCGACGGCTAATGACCGCCAGGGGCCGACCCGCCGCGAAGGGTAGGCCCTCCGGACACGACGAAGCGCCCCGGGCCGTCGGCCCGGGGCGCTTGCGGTTGCCCGCCCAGGTCCGCTCAGGTGTTGGCCGGCGCCGCGCTGACCGCCGCCAGCGGCGAGTCCTGCGGGCTGGAGACGGCGATGTCGCCGAGCGAGACGATGCCGACGACCTGCCCCTCGCTGATCACCGGCAGCCGCCGGACGGCGTGCTCGCGCATCAGCTGCTCGGCCTGGCCTACGCCCGCGTCGGCGGCCACGCCGACCAGGTCGCCGCTGCACACCGGGCCCACCGGGTCTTCCGGGTCCATGCCCTCGGCCAGACCGCGGACCACCAGGTCCCGGTCGGTGACCATGCCGGACAGCTGCCCGTCGTCGACCACCAGGACGGCGCCGATCTGGGTGTCGCGCATGACCCGCGCGGTCTCGCCGATCGTCTGGGTGCAGTACACGCCCACGGGGGCGGGCGTCATGATGTCGGCCACCCGGTCGGCCACCTCGGCGGCGCCGGGAAGCTGGCCGTCCGCGGGCACCTGGCTGTCCGGGTACGGCTGGCCCTCGCGGTACGGCTGGTCCTGCGGGTACGGCTGCCCGCCCGGGTAGCCCTGCTCGTCCGGGTAGCCGCGGCCCGGCGTCGCCTGCCCGCCGGGCGCCGACTGCGCCGGGACCCGGCCGGCGGCGCTCTGCTCGCCTTCGCCTGGGCTCATGCCGTTACCGGGGGACATGAGGTCACTCTTGGTCTCATCCATGGTGTTCTCCTGTTCGGCTGGGCTGTCTTGGCTGCCGGCCCGTCGCGCCGGTCCCCCTTCGCTACCGGCCAGGCGGACAGGTAAACGCACCGCCACGGAGGGAAGCCGGGTAAAAGACCAGGAAAAACGGCGGCCAGGTCCGGAGCCGCCCGAAGGAAGCCCCGGCGGGCCGTCGGCTGGCGGGTGCGCGGCCAGCTAGCGCAGCATGCGGCGCCGGTGGCCGTACACGTACCGCCGGTTGCGCGGGTGCGAGACCACGGCGATCAGCACGGCGGCGACGATCACGGAGACGACGAAGGAGATGATGAGGTGCCCGCCGCCGACGATCGCGGCGGTGACGATCCCGCCGACGAACGCGCCGACGACGCCGAACAGCAGTGTCAGGAGGATGCCGATCCGCTGCCGGCCGGGAACCAGCAAGTGCGCGAGCCCGCCGATCACCAGACCGATGATCAGCCACGTGATAAGGGCAGAAATTGTCATGACCGCCGACTACCCGGGACAAAAGGCTCCATTCACCGCGCCGGAGCCGAATTCCGTTGGCGCTGCCGGGCGAGCGGAGCGGGGGAACGCCCCCGTTCCCTGTCATGCCGAAGGCCCGCCCGGGACAACGGGCGGGCCTTCGCTAACGGAAGCGGCGGATACCGCTTTCGCTATCCGATGTTTTTCCGGGGGTTAGGAAACGGGCTTGAGGTGCAGCAGGACCACTTCGTCGCTACCGGTACCGGGGCCGTTGTTGGTGCCCGAGGGCTGCCCGCTGTCGTAGGGGTTGTCCTGGGTCGGCCAGCCCTCAAAGTGCTTCGAGCTGTACTCGAACCAGGAGGCCGCGGTCGTCGTCGGGAGCACCGGGAGCTGCGTGGCCACGTACTTCTCGATCGGCGCCAGGTCGGCGGTCTGCTGGGCCACGGTCGCGTCGCTGTTGAGCTTGTGCAACGCGGACTGGATCGTCGGGTCCTTGAGGTGCTCGAAGTCACCCTGGCCGCCGGCGATCAGGTCGGAGTCAAGCCAGGTGTCGTAGAGCTGGTACGGCGTGATGCCGCCGCTGCTCCAGTGGAGGGCGAGCTGGAAGTTGCCGCTGGCCATATCGGCGTTCCACGCGTTCACCGTGATGCCGGCGAAGGTGGCGTTGATGCCCGCTTCCTTCAGGTCCTGGGCGATCAGCGCGCCGGACTGCGCGTAGTCGGTGTAGGAGGCGGGGTCCTCGATCTTGACCGCGACCTCCTTGCCGTTCAGCGCGAAGAAGCCGGCGCTGTCCTTCTTGTACCCGGCCTTGGTCAGGATCGCCGCCGCCTGCGCGGCGTCGCCGTTGGCGGGCACGGTCATGCCCTTGACCTCGTCGGCCAGCCAGGCCTGGTACGTCGGCAGGGTGATGCCGGAGGCGTTGGTCAGCGCGGACTCGAGCCCGGACTCCCCCTCCGTGCCGATGACGGTGCGGTTCATCGCCACGTCGATCGCCTGCCGGACCGCCAGCTGGTTGGTCGGCCACTGGTTCAGGTTCGGCCACAGGGCGTTGGACGAGCCCGCCGCCTCCCAGAAGTGGTTGTGGGCCGGGTCCTTGTCGACGAAGTCTTCCTGCAGTTTCGGGATGTAGTTGCCGGTCCAGTCGATCTGGCCGGAGAACAGGGCGCTCAGCGCGCCGGTGTTCGAGGTGTAGACGGGGAAGTAGACCCGGCCGACCGGCACGGGCTGCCAGTAATTCGGGTTCCTGTTCATGGTGAAGCCGGACGAGTTGAAGTTGCCCAGCACGTACGGCCCGGTGCCGACCGGCTTGGCGTCGGTGAACGTGGCCGGGTTGCTGACCTTGGACCACACCGACTGGGGCAGCATGGCCTGCCCGGCGATCTGCTCGAGCTTCATGTACTGCGGGGTCGGGAAGTTCACGGTGACCGTGTTGCCCGAGGTGGAGACGCTGCTGATCTGCAGGCCGCCGATGTTGATGTCCTGGGTGCCGCTGCTGTGCGCCTTGACGTAGTTGAAGGTGAACGCGACGTCGGCGGGGGTGAACGGGGTGCCGTCGTTCCACTTCACGCCCTGGCGGATCGTGAAGGTGATCGACTTGCCCCCGTTGCTCCAGGCGAACTTGGTGGCCAGCCACGGGTACTGCTGGGTCGGGTTGGCCAGGTTGAACTGGAAGAGCGGCTCGTAGACCAGGCCGGTGGCCCCCATGCCCTGGGGGGCCGCGGTGGCCAGGAACGGGTTGAAGTTGTCGGTGATGCTGTTCTCTGGCGAGCTTTCCATGACGACCTCGGCGTTGCTGTTGCCGCTGCCGCTGGAAGAGGCGGATGAGCCCGAGCCACCGGACGCGGGGGGCGAGCTCGAACCGCCGGATGAGCAGGCCGCGAGGCCCGCAGCGAGGAGGCCGGCCGCGGTCAGGGCCAGCGCTCTCTTGCTAGATTGCGACTTGATTATCAACGTGACCTTTCCTTTCGGGGTTTTTGAATGAAAGGTGTGTTCAGCCGCGCGGGGCGGCGACGTCCAGACGCCAGCAGGCCGCCGCGCGGGCGGGAGCCAGCTGCTGGAGGGCGGGGTTGTCCCGCCGGCACTTGTCGTCGGCGAGGGGGCAGCGGCTGCTGAACGGGCAGCCGACGGCGGCCGGGCCGACGTTCCCGGCGGCCGCGTGCCCACCGGCCGCCCGCACGTTCCCGGACTTGAGGGCACTGCCCAGGTCGTCCGGGTCGGGAGCGGAGGCGATGAGCAGCTGGGTGTAGGGGTGGGCCGGGTGCTGGGTGACGTCCTCGGCCGGGCCGCGCTCGACGATCTGCCCGCCGTACATCACCAGCACCTCGTCGGCGAAGTACCGGGCCGAGGCGATGTCGTGGGTGATGTAGAGCAGGGCGAGGGCGAGCCGGGTCCGCAGGTCGTCGAGCAGGTTGAGCATCTCCAGCCGGATGGAGACGTCCAGCATGGACACCGGCTCGTCGGCCAGCAGCACGGACGGCCGGGCCGCGAGGGCCCGGGCGAAGGAGACCCGCTGCCGCTGGCCGCCGGACAGCTCGTGCGGGTACTTGGCCAGGAACTGGGCGGCGGGGGTCAGCCTGACCTGCTCGAGCAGCGCGGTGACGGCGGCCGGGACGTCCTTGACCTCGGGCTGGTGCAGCTTCACCGGGCGGGACAGGTGGTAGCCCACGGTGTGCACCGGGTTGAGCGAGCTGAACGGGTCCTGGAAGACGTACTGCACGGTGCTCTTGTACCGGCGGAACGCCCGGCCGCCCGCGACCGAGACCGGCTGGCCGTCCAGGGTGACGTGTCCGCTGGTCGGCCGCTCCTGGCCGGCCAGCAGCTTGGCCACGGTGGACTTACCCGAGCCGCTCTCCCCGACCAGCGCGACGACCGCGCCCCGGTACAGGCCGAACGACACGTTCCGCACCGCCTGCAGCGACGCGCCGCGGCCCAGGCTGAACACCTTGTTGAGGCCGGTGGCCTCCATCGCGAGTGGGCCGCGGCCCGCGGCGGCCGACGCGACGGCAGCCGGCTCGCCGACCTGCTCGGCGTCCGCGTTGACGGCGGGCGCGGCGGACGCCTCGGCGGGCAGCTCGTCGCTGGCGGGCAGGTTGCTGATGACCGGCTCACTCATGAGAGCACCCCTTCCTGGCTGACTTGCGGGGTGACGATGGGGCAGGCGGTGAGGTGGCTGAGGCCGGGCGGCGCCGCCCCGCCGCCGACCCGGCCCAGCGACATGTCCACCTCGGAGCAGGCCGCGACGGCGTGCGGGCAGCGCGGGATGAACGGGCAGCCGGGCGCCGGGTCGCGCAGGTCCGGCGGGGAGCCGGGGATGCCCGCCAGCTCACGGCGGGGACCGTGCAGCGAGGGGAAGGAGTTGAGCAGGCCCCGGGTGTAGGGGTGGGCGGGCTCGCGCATGATGGCGCGGGCGGTGCCCGTCTCGAGCAGCCGCCCCGCGTACATGACCGCGATCCGGTCGGCCAGCTCGAGCAGCAGCGACAGGTCGTGGGTGATGAACAGGACGGCGAAGCCGAGCCGCTCTTTCAGCTCCACCACCTGGGACAGGATGTCCCGCTGCACCACCACGTCCAGCGCGGTGGTCGGCTCGTCCATGATGACCACCTCGGGGTCGGCGGCCAGCGCCATGGCGATCATCACCCGCTGCCGCATGCCGCCGGACAGCTCGTGCGGGTAGGAGCGGAGCCGGGACCGCGGGATGCCGACCAGGTCGAGCAGGACGGCCGCCTTCTCCTTCGCCTCGCCCCTGGGCAGCCGCAGGTGGGAGGTAACCGCGTCGAGCAGCTGGTCCTGGACCCGGAGCACCGGGTTGAGCGCGTTCATCGCGCTCTGGAAGACGATCGGCGATCTCCCGCCAGCGCACCGCGTGCAGCTCGCGGTGGCTCATGGTGATCAGGTCGACGGGGTCGCCGCCGTCGGTGATCCGGCGGCCGTGGTACAGCACCCGGCCGCCGGTGATCACGGCCGGCTGGCGCAGCAGCCGGGTGGCGCCGTAGGCGAGGGTGGACTTGCCCGAGCCGCTCTCGCCGCACAGGCCGACCACCTCGCCCGCGCCCAGCGTCAGGCTGACCTGTTCGACCGCGCGGACGTCGCCGCCCGGGGCCCGGTAGGCCACGGACAGGTCGCTGATCTCCAGGATCGGGCTGGTCATCGGAGCTGTCCCTCCGCTGGTGTCTGGTCGAGGAGTGAACTACGGGAGAACGAGTGAACGAAGGCGCCGATCCTGCTCCGGCTCACGCTGGGCCGGGCCAGCACCGGGGTCGGGTCGGTGGGCCAGACGCGGCGGCCGCCGATCTTCGCCGCGCCGCGCGAGGCCCGCAGCCGCGGGCTGCCCAGCTCGTCGATGCCGGTGTTCAGCAGCACCAGCGAGGTGCCGATGAGCGCGACCGCGAGGCCGGGCGGCACGAACCACCACCAGGCGCCGACCTGCAGCGCCTGCTGCGCTCTGCGCCCAGTACAAGATCGTGCCGAGCGACCAGCTGTTCAGGTCGGTGAGGCCGACGAAGGCCAGCGCGACCGAGGCGCCGATCGCGTACAGCACCGTGTTGACGAAGCTGGCGGCGATGAGGCTGACCTCGTTGGGGATGATGTCGAAGGCGATGATCCGCCAGGCGTGCTCGCCGGACTCGCGGGAGGCGGCGACGAAGTCGCGGTTGCGGATCATCATCGTCTGCGCCCTGATCACCCGCGCGCCCCACGGCCAGCCGAGCACGCTGAGCACGATGATGCTCGGCAGCTGGCCCTTCTGCGGCAGGTAGCCGAGCAGCAAGATCAGCAGCGGCAGCGCCGGGAATGACCAGGAACACGTTGCTGACCAGGGAGAGGAACTCGTCCCATGCGCCGCCGAGGTAGGCGGAGGTGACGCCGACGATCACCGCCAGGGCGGTGGCGATCACCCCGACCAGCAGCGCCAGCTCGATGCGTCAGCCGGATGCCGACCAGCAGCTGGGACAGCACGTCCTGGCCGGTCTGGGTGGTGCCGAGCAGGTGCTGCGCCGACGGGTGGCCCATCGACAGGGCCGGGTCCGGGTTGTTGTGCGACGGGTCGTACGGCAGCACCTGCGGGCCGATGATCGCGGCGAGGACGAATACGCCGAACAGCACCACGCCGACCTTGGCCTTGAGCGGCAGGTTCCGCCACAGCCGTATCGCGGTCCTCATCGGGCCACCTCCCTGGCCCGCGCACGCGGATCGATGAAGACGATGATCAGGTCGACGATGAGGTTGGCGACCAGGACGGTGAAGGTGATCACCAGGAAGATGGCCTGCATCATCGGGAAGTCGTCGGAGGAGACCGCGTTCAGCAGCAGCAGCCCGATGCCCGGGTAGGCGAAGACGATCTCCATCACCAGCGCGCCGGAGACCACGAAGCCGAGCGCCAGGCCGAACCCCTGCAGCTGGGGCAGCAGCGCGTTGCGGGCCGCGTAGGTATAGATGACCCGGCGGCTCGGCAGCCCCTTGGCCTGGGCGGCCACCACGTAGTCCTCGCCGATCGTGGTGATCATGACGTTGCGCATCTGCAGCATCCAGCCGGCGATGGAGCTGATCACGATGGTGAAGGCGGGCAGGATCGCGTGCTGCACGGCGCTGCCGATGAACGCCCCGTTCCAGCCGGGCTGGGCGTTGGCGCCGTCGAAGCCCTGGCCGGCGGGCAGCCAGTGCAGCTCCACGGCGAACACGTCCACCAGCACCAGGGCCAGGAAGAAGTACGGCACGGCCTGCAGGAACATCAGGCCGGGCAGTGACCGGTCCAGCCAGCCGCCGTGCCGCCAGCCGGCCAGGATGCCCAGGCCGGTGCCGAGCAGGAAGGCGATGACCGTGGCCACGCCGACCAGGACGAGCGTCCACGGGATGGTCTGGCCGAGGATGGTGGACACCGGCGTGGGGAAGTTGACCACGTCGGCACCGAAGTTGAAGGTGAAGACGTGGCCGAGATAGGTGACGTACTGCGACCACAGCGAGCCGTGGGGCGCGCCGCCGAGCAGTTGCTGCAGCTGCTTGATCCCGTCCGCGTCCAGGCTCGGGTACTTGGCGGCGATCGCCTGGACCGGGTTGCCGGGCAGTGCGCGCGGTATGAAGAAGTTGGCGGTGACCGCCACCCACGCCGCCACCACGTAGAAGGCGAGGCGGCGCAACAGGAACGGCATGCCTTCCACCTCCTTTTCTGTGCTGTGTCTTGCTCTCGGTTAGGTTGGCTGCTTGCTCGTGCTTGTTGTCTCGGTCGGGGTTGTCTCGGCTGGGAGTGTCTCGGCTGGGTTACTCGATCGTGGTGACCTGGTGCCGCGTCGCGGTCCCGGCCGGGCAGCCGCAGCTGGAGCGGAGCACCAGCTCGGCCGGGAGCAGCTCGACCCGCGGGCGCAGCGACGGGTCGGCGATCCGCTCGATCAGCCGGTCGCAGCCGCGCTCGCCGATCTTGCGCATCGGCTGGTGGACGGTGGTCAGCGGCGGGTCGGTGAGGCTGGCCGGGAAGATGTCGTCGAAGCCGACCACCGCCACCTCACCGCGGGATCCGGATGCCGCGGGCGGTCAGGGCGCGCACCACGCCGATGGCCATCTGGTCGTTGGCGCAGACGATCGCGTCGGGCAGCGGCCGCCCGGCGCCGCGGGTCTGCGCCAGCAGCGACTCCGCCGCCGCCTGGCCGCTGTGCACGGTGAACCGGCCGGAGAAGGAGCCGGTGAGCACGGCCGGCGGGTGCGCGTCGATGACCGCGTGCATGGCCGCCCGCCTGGCCGCCGCGTCCGGCGCGGTGGCCGGGCCGTCCACGTGGAACAGGCGGCGCCGGCCGTGGCTGGGCGACCAGGTGCGTCGACCAGGGCGTGCGCGCCCGACCAGTTGTCGGCGGTCACCACGTCCACGCCGCGCTGCGCCGTGTCGCCGGCCACGACCACCAGGGGGACCCGCCGGGCCAGCCGGGTCACCACCTCCGGCGGGACCACGCCCTCGCCGATGAGCAGGCCGTCCACCTTGCCGGACAGGGCTAGCAGCCGGGCGGTAACCGGGCCGTCCTCCGGCAGCGTGGAGCCGCTGCGCTCGTCCTCGCGCAGGAAGGTGATCAGCAGCGACCAGCGACAGCTCCCTGATCCGGGCCTCGACGCCGCGCATCACCTCGTCGTAGAACAGCAGGCTCATCGACTCGATGTCGTACTGGTTCGGCCGCAGCCCGGTGTGCTCCACGCAGACCAGGCCGATCACGTCCTTGCGGCTGCGGGCGAGGGACTGCGCGGCGCCGTCGGGCACGTAGCCGAGCTCCTCGATCGCCGCCTGCACCCGGGCCCGGGTGGTCGCGCGCACCGGCTCCTGCCCGTGCAGCACCCGGGAGACGGTGGCGATCGACACCCCCGCCCGGCGAGCGACGTCATAGAGCGTAACCACGTTGTTACCCGTCCAGAATGTAAGCGTTTACAAGCCGCGATGTAAGCGCTTACGCTAAACCCCGCAAAGGGTTGCGTCAAGGAGGAAACATGACCAATGTCACGTCGCCGGAACGAGTCGCTCGCCTTCCCCTCCGGGTTCACCTGGGGCGCGGCGACGGCCGTCCTACCAGATCGAGGGGGCGGCCAGCGCCGACGGCCGCGGCCCCTCGGTGTGGGACACCTTCAGCCAGACGCCGGGCAAGGTCCGCGGCGGCGACACCGGCGACGTCGCCTGCGACTCCTACCACCGCTACGAGCAGGACGCCGACCTGCTGCGCTCGCTCGGGCTGTCGGCCTACCGGTTCTCGGTCTCCTGGCCGCGGGTGTTCCCGGCCGGCGACGGGCGGCTCAACCAGGCCGGGCTCGACTACTACAAGCGCCTGGTGGACGCGCTGGCTCGAGCGGGGCATCGCACCGACCGCGACGCTGTTCCACTGGGACCTGCCGCAGGCGCTGCAGGACCACGGCGGCTGGGCGGCGCGGGACACCGCATAGCGGTTCGCCGACTACGCCACGGTGGTCTCCGAGGCGCTCGGCGACCGGGTGAGCCGGTGGATCACGCTGAACGAGCCGCTGGTCGTCGCGCACAACGGGCACCGCATCGGGGTCCACGCACCCGGGCTGACCGACGACGCCACGGCCGCCGCGGTCACCCACCACCTGCTGCTCGGCCACGGCCTCGGCATGGCGGCGGTGCGCGCCTCGGTCCCCGGTGCGGAGGTGGGCATCACGCTCAACCTGACCCCGGTGCGGGTCGCGACGGCGGGCTCAAACGGCTCGGCCGAGTCCCTGGAGCGGGCACGGCTGGTCGCCGACGCGGTGTACAACGGGACCTTCCTCGAGCCGGTGCTGAGCGGGCGCTACCCGGAGCACGCGCCCGCCTCGCTCCTTCCGCCGCCCGAGCTGGTGCTCGACGGCGACCTGGAAGCCATCGGCGCGCCGATCGACTTCCTCGGGGTGAACTACTACCAGCCCGAGCACCTGCGGGCCGGCGACCCGGCCGACCTGCGGCGGGACGAGGCCCAGCCGATGGCGCCGATCTCCGGCCCGGTGGTGTCACTACGCCCCGGACGGCATGGAGCGGACCCCGATGGGCTGGCTCATCGACCCGGACGGGCTGTACGAGCTGCTGATGCGGCTGTCCAAGGACGCACCGGGGCTGCCGCTGTACATCACCGAGAACGGCTGCGCCGCCGAGGACTACGTCAACCCGG
Source organism: uncultured Actinomycetota bacterium (assembly GCA_963748785.1). Lineage (GTDB taxonomy): Bacteria > Actinomycetota > Actinomycetes > Streptosporangiales > Streptosporangiaceae > Trebonia. The sequence continues at coordinate 33,754 of CAVVKP010000016.1, forward strand.
ACGGCCAGGTCAACGACCTGGAGCGGATCAAGTTCCTGCACCTGCACCTGGACGCGGCGGCCCGCGCGGCCCGCGACGGCGCCACCCTGGCCGGATACTACGTGTGGTCCCTGCTGGACAACTTCGAGTGGGCCTACGGCTACCAGAAGCGGTTCGGCATCGTCTACGTCGACTTCGCCACCCAGCAGCGCATCCCCAAGGCAAGCTCCGCCTTCTTCGCCCAGGTAGCCGCCGCCAACGCCGTCCCGGCCCTGCCGGAGACCTGGCCGGTGTAACCAGCGTCCCCGCCGCGGCGCTCCGCGCTTCTTGCTGTTATCACGACTGCCGCCCCGCGCCTAGGCGCGGGGCGGCAGCGGCCCGCCGTGCGCTAGGTGCGCGTCTTGCCGTAAGCCACGGGCGCGGCAGACGGCTTCATGATCGCGGAAACAAGTTTTTTAGCGGAAACTTTTGACGCGTATAGCGTGATTTGTTTCCGTCACGAAAAAAGTTTCCATGATCATGCCGCCGTGCCGCAGTTGGGCGAGGGCTCACCAGGTGCGCAGGACGCGGGCCAGGGCGCGTTCTACGTCGTCGGCCAGGCTGGAGTCGGCGCCGGCCGGGGCGGGAACCGGGGCAGACGGCACGGTAGCCGGAACCTGGGGTTCGGTGTCCCTGGTCAGGTGGCAGTCGAGGCACTCGACCTGGCCGAGGCGCTTCACCAGGTGGGCACGGTCGCAGCGCGGGCAGCGGGTGAGGTCGGCCCGGGCGGCCGGGTAGCAGTCGGGGCAGATGAGCACCTGGTGCTCGCGGAGCACGCCCCGGTGCCACGGGCTCGGCTGGCCCGGCTCCGGGTCGGTCTGGCGGGTGCCGCAGCTGTAACACGGCACGAAGCGTCCTGAGGTTCACGGCTTCAGGATGCCCGTTCGGCGGCCGCCGGCAAAACCTCACCGTGCGCGAGCGCGGGCACTTCCAGCCGCCAGCGCCCACGCCGCCACCCCCGAACCGCGTCAGCCGTGACCGCAAGTTGCTGAACCCGCGATGGTTCGTCTCCAGCTGTGACCACGAGCCCCCAGCCGAAGGACGGAACGCGAAAGCCCTGGCAGGTCGGCCAACGGCCGCCTGTCAGGGCTTTGCGAGCGCGGACCACGCCCGCGGCGCGGGGCGTCGCGGGGAGAGCTAGCTCGCGGCCTTCCGATAGACCGGCCGCGAGTAATCTTCTCCGACGCCACGAGCCACGCCTGGAAGCTAGCCCAGCGCGGCCAGGGCCTTCTGGTAGTCGGCGATGTCGCGGGCCTGCGGGATCGGGTTGACCACGGACCAGCGCACGATGCGGTTCTTGTCGATCACGAACGTGCCGCGGGTGGCCAGGCCCTTGTCCCCGTCGAAGACGCCGTACTCCTTGGCCACCGCGCCGTGCGGCCAGAAGTCGGCCAGCAGGGAGAACTGGAACTTCTCCTGGTCAGCCCAGGCCCGGTGGGTGAAGAACGAGTCGACCGACACCGTGATCAGTTCCACGTCGTCGGAGTTGACCTCGGGGAAGTCCTCGCGCAGCGCGCACAGCTCGCCGCTGCACACCGGGCTGAACGCCAGCGGGTAGAACACCAGCACCACGTTCTTCGTGCCGGTGAAGCTGGACAGCTTCACCGGGGTCCCGTGCTGGTCGGGCAGCTCGAAGTCCGGGGCCTCGTCACCGATCTCAATGGCCATGCCTGAATCCCTTCAACGAACGGACGGCGCGGGAACTCCTGCGCATACGACCCCAGTGTGCCATCGGACACACAGGCATGGTATCCCCTGGGAGACAGCAGCCACCGGGGCGCAGGCGTTTCCGCCGCCTGGACAGAACGCGCAGACGGTGGACAACGATTCCCTGACGCGCACATCACGGCGCTGGCACGCCAACCATGCGCGCCGTCGCGGCGACGGCGCGCGCCATGGGCGCGCGGCCGCCGGCGCGCGGCGGCGATATGGGGCCCTCCCCTACGGCAGGGCGGCGGCTAGCGGCGGGCCTTCGGCGCCACCAGTCGCGAGCCGGACCAGTCCCTGGCGGCGCTGACGCTCGATGTCTGGGTCAGCCCCGCGGTGGGGGCCGCCTCGCCGATGTCGCTTGGCTCGACGTGACCCGGCCGGCCTGCCTTCGGCGTAAGCAGCCAGATATAGCCGCCGTCGGCCAGCGGGGTCAGGGCATCGACCAGCGCCTCGAAAAGGTCGCCGTCTTCCTCCCTGAACCACAGTAGGACAACGTCGACGACGTCCTCGTAGTCTTCGTCGACTAGCTCGACGCCCTCGACAGCCGTGATCGCCTGGCGCAGCTGCTCATCGCAATCGGTGTCATAGCCGAGTTCCTGTATTACCTGGCCCGGTTTGATGCCGAGCCGCTCGGCCTGGCCGCGTTCATCCTGCGCCTGGCGCGCGGTCGCGCTCACTGACGTTCCTCCCGAATCCTTCCCCGCGTCCCCCGCCGCCTGCTGGGCGTCAGTGGCCGCGTCAGTACTTCTTGTTGGGACAGTTCACACTGGGTCGGCCCCATGCGCAAGTGGCAATCGGCCCAGCGCGGCAATCCGCTGCCTTTTGTTGCCTTCCCCGCGCCGCGAATCGCCGTAACCGTGACGACGCGCTCTACGTACGGTAACCGGTATGGTCGCTTTCCGCGACCTCGGGCCGGTCATGACGGCACTTGGCCTGCCTACCCGGATGAACGGGTGACCCATGTCACGGGGTGCGAGCAGTTACCGTTTGGTAGAGATGAAAATCGGGCCAGAACGTACGACGATGGGCCTGGACATGCTCTTCAGTGAACTACCCGCGGCAAACAGCCGCCGTATGCGGAAGGCGAGGCTACCGGCGTGGCTTCCGGACGTCAGCGTTACTCGATCATCAGCGACGGGCTGCCGACGCAGCTGCCGGACATCGACCCGGATGAGACGCGGGAGTGGGTCGACTCGTTCGACGCCGTCTCGCGCACCCGCGGCCGCGAACGGGCCCGCTACCTGATGCTCCGCCTGCTCGAGCGGGCCCGCGAGCAGCAGGTCGGCGTGCCCGGCCTGCGCTCCACCGACTACATCAACACGATCGCGCCGGAGCGCGAGCCCTGGTTCCCCGGCGACGAGTACGTCGAGCGGCGGATCCGGGCCTACATCCGGTGGAACGCCGCGATCATGGTGTCCCGGGCGAACCGGCTCGGCGGCCCGGGCGTGGGCGGGCACATCGCCACGTACGCGTCGGCCGCGTCGCTCTACGAGGTCGGCTTCAACCACTTCTTCCGCGGCAAGGACCACGGCGAGTCCGGCGACCAGGTCTTCTTCCAGGGCCACGCCGCGCCCGGCATCTACGCCCGGGCGTTCCTCGAGGGCCGGCTGACCGAGACCCAGCTCGACGGGTTCCGCCAGGAGCAGTCGCACCCGCGGCGGCGGCCTGCCGTCCTACCCGCACCCGCGGCTGATGCCCGACTTCTGGGAGTTCCCCACGGTCTCCATGGGCCTCGGCCCGCTGAACGCCATCTACCAGGCGCGGTTCAACCGCTACCTGCTGGCGCGCGAGCTGCACGACACCGTCGCCGCTCGCACGTGTGGGCGTTCCTCGGCGACGGCGAGATGGACGAGCCCGAGGCCCTCGGCGCGATCGGCCTCGCGGCGCGCGAGGAGCTCGACAACCTCACCTTCGTCATCAACTGCAACCTGCAGCGGCTGGACGGGCCGGTACGCGGCAACGGCAAGATCATCCAGGAGCTGGAGTCGTTCTTCCGCGGCGCGGGCTGGAACGTCATCAAGGTGATCTGGGGCCGCGACTGGGACCCGATCCTGGCCCAGGACACCGACGGCGTGCTGGTCAACAAGATGAACACCACGCCGGACGGCCAGTTCCAGACCTACAGCGTCGAGTCGGGCGCGTACATCCGCGAGCACTTCTTCGGCTCCGACCCGCGGCTGCGCAAGATGGTCGAGCACCTGTCGGACGACCAGCTGCGCACCCTGTCCGCGCGGCGGCCACGACTACCGGAAGGTGTACGCGGCGTTCAAGGCGGCCCGCGAGCACGTCGGCCAGCCGACGGTGATCCTCACCCACACGATCAAGGGCTGGACGCTGGGCAAGGACTTCGAGGCGCGCAACGCCACGCACCAGATGAAGAAGCTCACCAAGGACGAGCTCAAGGAGTTCCGCGACCGGCTCTACCTGCCCATCTCCGACAAGGAGCTGGAAGCGGACCTGCCGCCGTACTACCACCCGGGCGCGGACTCCGACGAGATCAAGTACATGGAGGAGCGGCGGGCCGCGCTCGGCGGCGTCCTGCCCGCGCCGGGTGGTGCGGGCCAAGCCGCTGCCGCAGCCGCCGGCCGCGCGGCTTCGACGACTACCAGCGCGGCTCGGGCAAGCAGCGCGGTCGCCACCACGATGGCGTTCGTCCGGATCCTCAAGGACCTGATGAAGGACCCGGTGATCGGCGAGCGCTTCGTGCCGATCATCCCGGACGAGGCCCGCACGTTCGGCATGGACTCGCTGTTCCCGACGGCGAAGATCTACTCGCCGTTCGGCCAGACCTACGAGGCCGTGGACCGCAACCTCATGCTGTCCTACAAGGAGTCCGAGCGCGGGCCAGATGCTGCACGAGGGCATCTCCGAGGCCGGCGCGATGGGCTCGGTGATCGCGGCCGGCACGCTCGTACGCCACCCACGGCACGCACATGATCCCGGTCTACGTCTTCTACTCGATGTTCGGCTGCCAGCGGACCGGCGACGCGATGTGGGCGCTCGGCGACCAGCTGGGCCGCGGCTTCCTGCTCGGCGCCACCGCCGGGCGCACCACGCTGACCGGCGAGGGCCTGCAGCACAACGACGGGCACTCGGTGCTGCTGGCGTCGGTCGAACCCGGCCTGCGTGTCCTACGACCCGGCCTGGGCCTACGAGATCGCGGTGATCATCAAGGACGCGCTGCGCCGGATGTACGACGCGATCGCCGAGCACCCGGACGGCGAGGACATCTTCTACTACCTCACCGTCTACAACGAGCCGTACCAGCAGCCGGCCGATGCCCGAGGGCGACGACCTGGACGAGGGCATCCTGCGCGGCCTGTACCGGTACGCGCCGGCGACTCCGCCGAGCGAGGACACGCCGCGGGCGCAGGTGCTGGCCTCGGGCGTGGCGATGCCGTGGGCGCTGAACGCGCAGCGGCTGCTGGCCGAGGACTGGGGCGTGGCGGCGGACGTGTGGTCGGCCACCTCGTGGACCGAGCTGCGCCGGGACGCGCTGGCCGTGCGAGGCGCACAACCTGCTCAAGCCGGACGACGAGCCCCGGGTGCCGTACGTGACGTCGGCGCTGTACGGCGCGCCCGGCCCGGTCGTCGCGGTGTCCGACTGGATGCGCGCGGTGCCCGACCAGATCGCCCGCTGGGTGCCGGGCGTCTGTACACGTCGCTGGGCACCGACGGCTTCGGCTTCTCCGACACCCGCGGCCGGCGCGCGCCGGTTCTTCCACGTGGACGCGGAGTCGATCGTGCTGGCGGTGCTGTGCCGAGCTGGCCAAGGCGGGCAAGGTGCACCGCTCGCTGCCGCCCAGGCCATCGCCAAGTACAAGCTGGACCTCCCGGTCTCGGAGGCCCTCGGCTAGGCGGCCCGAGCACGCGACTCAGCGGCCCGCCCGGCGGTCACGGCCAGCCCGGGCGGGCCGCTGGCATGTCCGGGGCCGGGCCGCTCCCAGGGCGGCCGCAGGGCCGCGTACGCCCGGCGCCCAGCGTCACGGTGCGACCGGCCCGCGGGACGTGGCACGCTGGTCAGATGCAAGGCAAGCGGCAGGCGACCGGCGGCACCGCGCGGCGCGTCCCGGCGGCCAACCGGGTCCACCCGGAGACGGTGGCCCGGATCGAGCGGTCGCTCGGCACGCTCGGCACCGCCGCGATCGGCGCGATGGACGAGCGGCTGCCCTGGTTCCCCGGCGATGACCGCCGAGCACCGGTCGTGGCTCGGGCTGGTCGCGCAGGCCGGGCATCGCCGCGTTCGTGGACTGGTTCAAGCACCCGGAGCGGACGCCGGCCCGCCGGCCACCGAGGTGTTCGGCACCGCGCCCGCGCGAGCTGGCCCGGGCGGTGAGCCTGCAGCAGGCCGTCGAGATGGTCCGGGTCATCATCGACGTGGTCGAGAGCCAGGTCGACGACGCTGGCCGCGCCCGGCGGCGAGGCCGAGCTGCGGGAGGCGGTGCTGCGCTACACGCGGGAGATCGCGTTCGGCGCCGCCCAGGTCTACGCGCGGACCGCCGAGGCCCGCGGCGCCTGGGACGCCCGGCTGGAGGCGCTGGTCGTCGACGCGCTGGTGCGCGGCGAGGGAGGAGTCGCTGCACTCCTGGGCCTCCGCGCTGAACTGGTCGTCCTCGCCGGTCTCGGTGATCGCCGGGATGACCGACAGCGACGACCCGGAGCCGGTCATCGACGAGCTGCGCGCCGCGGCCCGGCGGGCCCGGCTGGACCTGCTGGCGGGGGTGCAGGGCACCGGCTGATCGTCGTGCTCGGCGGGATCGACGACCCGATGGCCGCGGCCGCCAGCTCGCGGGCCGGTTCGGGCCGGGCCCGATCGTCGTCGGCCCGGCGGTGGCCGACCTGCCGCGGCGCCGCTCGGCGCGGGCCACGCTGGCCGGGCTGCGGGCCGCCGTCGGCCTGGCCGGACGCGCCGCGCCCGGTCAGCCGACGACCTGCTGCCGGAGCGCGCCCTCGACGGCGACGACCGACGCAGGGCGGCAGCTGATCGAGAACGTCTACCAGCCCCTGCTGCAGGGCGGCAGCGGCGCTGCTGGACACGCTGACGACCTACCTGGAGCAGGGCAACTCGCTGGAGGCGACCGCCCGGCTGCTCTTCGTTCACCCGAACACGGTGCGTTACCGGCTGCGCCGGGTCACCGAGCTGACCGGCTATGCCAGCCGACGGCCGCGACGGGTTCACTCTGGGCGGCGATCATCCTCGGCCGCTAGCCGCCCGACCGCGCTGACGTCACGGTGACTCGATGCGTTAATATTTTGTAGGGTTCCTACAAGAACTGATCGCGAAAGTTCGTAAGCTTCGCATCGGGTATGGTGGACTTCTACAGGGCAGGGTGATCATGTGCTCGTCATCGTCGCGCCCGGCCAGGGCGCCCAGACCCCGGGATTTCTCGCCGCCGTGGCTGGAGCTGCCCGGTTTCGCCGACCGGCTGGCGGCCTGGTCGGAGCTCGCCGGGCTGCGACCTGATCCGCTCGGGACGACCGGCAGACGCCGACGAGATCCGGGACACCGCGGTCGCCCAGCCCCTGCTGGTGGCCGCGGCCATCGCGGCCGCGGAGGCGCTCGGGCGACCCGCCGGACGCCGGCTCGCCGGGCACAGCGTCGGCGAGCTGGCCGCCGGCGCCATCGCCGGGACCATCACCGCCGAGGACGCGATGCGCCTGGTCCGGGTCCGCGCCCGAGGCGCATGGCCGCGGCCGCGTGCGACACCGAGCAGACCGGCATGACCGCCGTCCTCGGCGGGAACGAGGAGGACGTGCTGGCCGCGATCGCGGACGCACGGCCTCACCCCGGCCAACGTCAACGCCGCCGGTCAGATCGTCGCGGCCGGCACGCTGGGCAGCTGGCCGCGTTCGCCGCCGACCCGCCCGCGCAGGGCCCGGCTGCGGCCGCTGTCGGTGGCCGGCGCGTTCCACACGCGCACATGGCCCCGGCGGTCGACGCGCTCGCGGCGACCGCGGCGCAGGCATGCCCGCCCCGGACCCCGGCGTCACCGCTGCTGTCCAACCCGGACGGCGCCGTGGTCACCGAGGGACGCGACTGGCTGGAGCGGATCGTCGGCCAGGTCGCCCGCCGGTCCGGTGGGACCAGTGCATGCAGACCATGGCCGCCTCGGCGTCACCGCCATGATCGAGCTGCTGCCCGGCGGCACGCTGACCGGGCTGGCCCGGCGCGCGCTGCCCGGGGTCGAGCGGCTCGGCCTGAAGACGCCCGACGACCTGGAGGCCGGCCCGGGCGCTGGCCGCCGAGCACCGACGGCACGGGCACCGCTGAGCGAGCACGCGAGCGAGTCGAGCGACAGCGCCTGCGCGTGCGAGCGACCGAGCGCCAGCGAGGTGGCTCATGAGCGAGCTTGCGAGCGAATCAGTAAGCACTGCGCGTCCGCGAATGCGGCTCCGAGCGCCAGCGAGGTCGGCCTCATGAGCGAGCTTGCGAGCGAACCAGCAAGCACAGCGCGTTCGCGAATGCGGACTGCCGAGCGCCAGCGAGGTGGACTCACGAGCGAGCTGCCGGAGCGAAGATCCTGGCTTTCGGTGGCTACCAGCCCGCCCGCGTCGTCACCAACGACGACCTCGCCGAGACCATCGACACCAACGACGAGTGGATCCGGCAGCCGGGTCGGCATCGCCAGCCGCCGGGTCGCCGGCCCGGACGACGAGACCGTGACCGACATGGCCGTGGCCGCCGGGGGCAAGGCACTCGCGGCCAGCGGCCTGGCCCCGCCGACATCGACCTGGTGATCGTGGCGACCTGCACGCCGGAGGCACCGATCCCCAACACGGCCGGCCACCGTGGCCCAGCCGGCTGGGCATCACGGCGCCCGGGCGCCTACGACCTCAACGCCGCCTGCGCCGGGTTCTGCTACGCGCTGGCCGGCCGCCAACGACGCGGTGCGCGGCCGGGCAGCGCCACGAACGTGCTGGTGATCGGCGCGGAGAAGCTGTCCCAGTGGGTCGACTGGACCGACCGGTCGACGGCATCATCTTCGCCGACGGGGCCGGCGCCGCCGTGGTCGGCCGGCGTGGCCGGCGCGAGGACGGGCCGGGCATCGGGCCGGTGGTGTGGGGCTAGCGCGGGCGACATGGCCGAGCAAGATCACCATCACCGACCGCGACTCGTTCATCATCCAGGAGGGCCAGGCGGTGTTCCGGTGGGCCACCACCGCGCTGCACCCGGTCGCCCTGGAGGCCTGCGAGCGGGCCGGGGTCGACCCCGACCGAGTCTGACGGCCTTCGTCCCGCACCAGGCCAACCTGCGGATCATCGAGGCCATCGCCCGCAAGCTCGGCGCGCCGCAGGCGATCGTCGCCGACGACATCGTGACGGCGGGCAACACCTCGTCGGCGTCGATCCCGCTGGCGCTGTCCCGGATGATCGAGCGCGGTGAGGTCTGCCGTCCGGCTCGCTGGCGCTGCTGCTCGGGTTCGGCGCGGGCATCTGCTACGCCGCGCAGGTCATCACGGTACCCTGAGCCGCGCCGTCCCCGGGACCGGCGGCCGGGCAGCCCACCACAGCATCCGTGCACCGACACAGACACAGACAAGGAGCAGAATTCCCATGGCGATGACGGAACAGGAGATCCTGACCGGGCTCGGCGAGATCGTCGACGAGGTGGCCGGTGTCCCGGCCGACCAGGTGACGCCGGACAAGACCTTCGTCGACGACCTGGACATCGACTCGCTGTCCATGGTCGAGATCGCCGTCGCGGCGCAGGACAAGTTCGGCGTCGAGATTCCGGACGACCAGCTCAAGGACCTCAAGACGGTGCAGGACGTCGTCAACTACGTCAATCTGCGGTATCTGCCTGACCGGGAGCCGAGCCAGCGCGGCGGGGGACTCCACGCCCGGCGCCGCGCTATCCCCGACCTGAGGAGCACGAGGACAGTGGGCACAGACCGGACGCGCGTCGTCGTCACCGGACTCGGCGCGATCACGCCGCTGGGCGGCGATGTCGCCACGACCTGGCAGGCAATGCTGGCCGGGAGGAGCGGGGTGACTGCGCTCACCGACGACTGGGCGAAGGATCTGCCGGTGCGCATCGCCGCCTGGGCCGCCGCCGACCCGGCGACGCTGATCGACCGGGTGCGGCGCGCGCGGATGGACCGCTGTCGAGCAGTTCGCGCTGATCGCCGCCCGCGAGGCGTGGGCGGACGCCGGGTCGCCGGAGGTCGAGCCCGAGCGGCTGGGCGTCGTGGTCTCCAGCGGGATCGGCGGCATCGGCTCCACCCTGAGCGCCTACGACACGCTCCGCGAGAAGGGCTGGCAGCGGCTGTCGCCGTTCACCGTCCCGATGCTGATGCCCAACGGCGCGGCCGGCTGGATCGGCATCGAGCTCGGCGCCAGGGCCGGCGTGCACACCACGGTCAGCGCGTGCGCGTCCGGCGCCGAGGCGATCGGCTACGGCATCGACATGATCCGGTCCGGCCGGGCCGACGTGGTCCTGGCCGGCGGCACCGAGGCCGCGATCATGCAGCTGAACGTGGCCGCGTTCGCGGCCATGCGGGCCGTGTCCACCCGCAACGACGAGCCGCAGCGCGCGTCGCGGCCGTTCGACAAGGGCCGCGACGGGTTCGTGCTCGGCGAGGGCGCGGGCATTGTCGTGCTGGAGTCGGCCGAGCACGCCGCGGCCCGCGGCGCGACCGTCTACGCGGTCGCGGCCGGTGCGGGCTACTCGTCCGACGCCCACCACATCGCCCAGCCCGAGCCCGGCGGCGTCGGCATCCGGTTGGCGATGCAGCCGCGCCCTGCCGACGCGGCGCTGGACCGCGAGCAGGTGGTGCACGTCAACGCGCACGCCACCTCGACCCCCGCCGGCGACGTGGTCGGAGCCGCAGGCCATCGCGGCCGTGCTCGGCGCCGCCGCCGACGGCGGCGTGGTCGTGTCGGCGACCAAGTCGATGACCGGCCACCTGCTCGGCGGGGCGGGCGCGGTCGAGTCGGTGGCCACGATCCTCGCCCTGCGCGACCGGGTCGCGCCGCCCACCATCAACCTGGAGGATCCTCGACGACGACGGGGACCGTCGACGTCACCGAGCACGCAGCGGCCACGCGCCGAAGGTGCCCGGCCAGCCGATGGCCGCCTCAACAACTCGTTCGGGTTCGGCGGGCACAACGTCGCGCTCGTCTTCACTGAGTACGTCCCGGCCGACGAGGCGTAGCCCTCAGGGGCTGTAGGACACCGCTGGATCTGACAACGGGCATGCGCCGAAATCCCGGTGACGCGAGAAGAAGGGATCGAGACACGGGCTCCGGCCTGACATCGAGCGGGCACCGCCGCAAGGTCAGGACGCCGGGCTGCTGTTCTCCAGCGCGGCGACCGCGCCCGCCGCGACTGCGTCCAGGCATGACACCGCGCGCCGGGCAAGAAGCGGCGTCACTAGCCCGGCGACCTCATCCCGCGCGACGAAAGCGAAGCCCGCGAGCTCGCCGTCCACGAGCACGATCTCCTTGACCTCCGCCTCCGACAGCACCTCGCCGTCATAGACGACGATCAGCCCCTCCGGACGCTCCGGCCGCGACGGAACCCAGTCAACGGCAAGCACACGGCCCGGCGGCGGGTCCAACCCCAGTTCCTCGGCGACCTCCCGGCGGCACGCCGCATGCGGCGACTCCTCCGCCTCCACCGCCCCGCCGGCAGGTCCCACGTCTCCTTGTAGACCGGGTTGCACGAGCAGCACGCGGCTCTGGCCGTCACGGAAGAACGTGGTCGCCGCCATCCGCTTACGCGCCAGCGACGCCACGTACTCATCTGGAGGAAGCACAGGGCGTCCAGTTACACCGGGAACATTAGCCGCAAACAAGTGGTCGCCGAGGCCCGATAGCGGAATCTCGCTCGAACAGCCTGGCCTACCGCGACATCGCCGACACGCCGGGGCGGTACTGGGCGGCAGCCAGGGGCGAGTTGGTCGAGTTCGAGAGACGCCCCCTGCTTGACGCATCGAGGGGGTCCTACAGCAATCGAAAGCGCCCGGCACCCCGCAGTACGGGGGCCGGGCGCTCGCGCGTTGCGCTGTCTGGCTAAAGCGGGCTGCCGTCGCCGCTCATCCCGGAGGGCCCGGTGGGCGGCTCGTCTGGGTTCGGCGCCGCCGGGCCGGTCGGAGGCTCGGCGGGGCCGCTGCTGGCACCGTTGCTGTCGTCGGCTGGCGCGCTGGCGGCCTTGGCCGGGCGCGACTCACTGATCAGCTCCTCCAGCCGGGGGCCGTGCAGGCGGCGGAAGGTGCGGTGCGCGCGGGCCCGGTCGAGGATCGCCACCTCCAGGTTGGCGGCGGTCAGCTCGGGCTGGGCACCGTTGGCCGGGGCCGCGGCCCCGGCCGGGGCGGCCGCCGCCGGGGCGGCCAGGGCGGCGAGCGCGGCCGCCAGGGCCTCGGTCAGCGACATGTCGTCGGAGAACCGCTCCTTGAGCGCGGCGGACGACCTGGTCGGCCTGGCCGCCGAAGGCGACGAAGCCGGGCTCGTCGGAGACCGAGCCGTCCCAGGAGATCCGGTAGATCTGGTCGTCGTCCGGCTTGACGCCGACCTCGGCCACCACGATCTCCACCTCGTACGGCTTGCCGGTCGGCTCGCTGAAGTTGGTGCCGAGCGCCTGCGCGTACCAGTTGGCCAGGCCCCGCCCGGTGACGTCGCCCCGGTCGAACTGGTAGCCGGTCACGTCCGCGTAGGTGACGCCCGCCTTGCGCAGCACCTCGTACTCGTTGTACCGGCCGACGGCGGCGAACGCGATCCGGTCGTAGATCTCGCTGATCTTGTGCAGCACGCTGGACATGTTGGGCGTCACCATGAGGATGCCGCCCGCGTACTGCAGAGCCACCGAGCTGCGGCTGCGCGCCACGCCTTTGCGGGCGTAGTCGGCCTTGTCGCGCATCGTCTGCTCGGGCGACATGTAGAACGGCATGGACACCGTGGCGCTCCCCTTGCTGTCGAGGTCAGGCGAACTTCACGAACGGATGCTGGTCACCGGGCGGGCGAGCCGGCCGCCCGCAGCGGGGCGGACGGGCCGTCGGGCGAGCGCATCCCGGCTCGTCCACGACCTGCTGGGCGTAGTCGGCGGCCTCGGCGTCAGAGAGCCGCGTGTAGCCGTCGCGGTGATCGTGGCGATCACCGGGTAGATCCGCCGGGTCAGGTCGGGGCCGCCGGTGGCCGAGTCGTCGTCGGCCGCGTCGTACAGCGCCTGCACGCTGGCCAGCACCGCGTCGCTGGTCGGCATGTCGTCGCGGTAGAGCTTCTTCAGCGACGACTTGGCGAAGATCGAGCCCGAGCCGATCGAGTGGAAGCGGTGCTCCTCGTACGGGCCGCCGGCCACGTCGTAGCTGAAGATCCGGCCGTCGCCGGATGCCTCGTCGTAGCCGGCGAACAGCGGGATCACCGCCAGGCCCTGCATCGCGCGCCATGAGGTTGTCGCGGATCATCTTGCCCAGCCGGTTGGCCTTGCCCTCGAGGGAGAGGGTGCGGCCCTCCATCTTCTCGTAGTGCTCGAGCTCGACGCGAACAGCCGGATGAACTCCACGCCGATGCTGGCCACGCCGGCGATGCCGATGCCCGAGTACTCGTCGGCCGCGGAACACCTTCTGCGACGTCGCGCTTGGCGATCATGTTGCCCGCGGTGGCCCGCCGGTCGCCCGCCATCACCACGCCGCGCTCGCAGGTCACGGCGACGATCGTCGTCGCGTGCGGCAGGTCCTTGATCACGTCGTAGGCGGCGTCGGCCGCCGCCCGGCAGGGCCTGCGCCGTCCGTCGGGCAGCAGGCCGGGGTCATAGGAGGACAGGAAGTGGGTGAATGACGGGACGCGCGACGCCAGGAACGCCGCCTGGTCCCGCCCGTGCCGTTGGAAAACGCTCCCACGCCGCCGCCTCCCTGCTGATGCGGTTGTCCCTGGAGCAGACCCTACCGTCCGTCTGCGGTGCACCTGAACGCGCGCGCAGCGCGGGTTTCGCCCAGTAGCGGCACTAAGCCCAGCGCGGCCGGCTTCCGCGCCGTCGTCGCGCGCTCCGCTCGACGCGCGCTGTGCGGGCCGTCGAGGTCGCGCACCCGGGGAGCGACGCTGCGCGGATCCGCACCCCGGGCAGACCACCGGCTACTGGCCGCCCTTCTGGACGTACGAGCGGACGAACTCCTCGGCGTTCTCCTCGAGCACCTCGTCGATCTCGTCGAGGATCGAGTCGACGTCGTCGGACAGCTTCTCGTGCCGCTCCTGTGACCTCCTCGGTCGAGGCGATCTCCTCCTCCTCGGTCTCCTCGGTGCGCCGGCGCCGTCTGCCGCTGGCCGCCGGTGTCCTTCGTTGCCATCTGCCGTTCCTCCGTCCCTGGAGGGCTGATAACAGCTTCAACGTTATCCTCGCCTCGAACAGTTCCCCAACCCTCGCCCGGGGGAATCGGAGGCGGCCGAGGCGGGAAACGCCTGAGCCGGATCATGGGTGCACGGCGGATGTGGCGGGCGCCGCCGGGCGGCGAGCGTCATCCTACCGTGGATCACGGGCCCGGTTGGTCAGCGCCGCGACCAGCTCGGCGGCGGTGCGGCAGCGGTCGAGCAGCTCGCCCACGTGCGCCTTGGTGCCGCGCAGCGGCTCCAGGGTCGGCACGCGCTGCAGCGACTCGCGGCCCGGGATGTCGAAGATCACCGAGTCCCAGGACGCGGCGGCGACCGACTCGGCGTACTGCCGCAGGCAGCGGCCGCGGAAGTAGGCCCGGGTGTCGCTCGGGCGGCGTCGTCGATGGCGCGCTCGACCTCCTCCTCGGTCGACCAGCCGCTGCATCCGGCCGCGGGCGACCAGCCGGTTGTACAGGCCCCGGTCCGGGCGCACGTCGGAGTACTGCAGGTCGACGAGCTGCAGCCGTGGGTGCGTACCAGGCCAGGTCGTCGCGGCGTGCGGTAGCCCTCGAGCAGTTCCAGCTTGGCCACCCAGTCCAGCTCGCGCGAGCAGCTGCATCGGGTCCTCGGCCAGCCGGGTCAGCACCGACTCCCAGCGGTCGAGCACGTCCTTGGTGCATCTCGTCCACGTCCGTGCCGTAGCGGTCCTCGACGTACTTGCGGGCCAGCTCCAGGTACTCCATCTGCAGCTGGACGGCCGTCATCTTGCGGCCGTCCCGCAGCGTGACCAGGTACTTGAGCGTCGGGTCGTGGGAGACCGCGCGCAGCGTCGGCGACCGGCGTCGTCCACGGAGAGGTCGGCGGTGATGAACCCGTCCTCGATCATCGCGAGCACCAGCGCGGTGGTGCCCATCTTCAGGTAGGTGGAGATCTCGCGACAGGTTCGCGTCGCCGATGATGACGTGCAGCCGGCGGTACTTCTCCGGGTCGGCGTGCGGCTCGTCGCGGGTGTTGATGATCGGCCGCTTGAGCGTCGTCTCCAGGCCGACCTCGACCTCGAAGAAGTCGGCCCGCTGGCTGATCTGGAAGCCCGTCGCCGCGCGCCGTCCTGGCCGATGCCGACCCGGCCCGCGCCGGCAGACCACCTGCCGGGAGACGAAGAACGGGGTCAGGTGCCGGACGATGTCGGCGAACGGCGTGGACCGCCGCATCAGGTAGTTCTCGTGGGAGCCGTAGGAGGCGCCCTTGTTGTCGGTGTTGTTCTTGTAGAGCTGGATCGGCAGCGTGCCGGGCACGGCGGCGGCCCGGGCCGCGGCCTCGGCCATGATCCGCTCGCCCGCCTTGTCCCAGATCACCGCGGCCCGCGGGTTGGTGCACTCGGGCGTGGAGTACTCCGGGTGGGCGTGGTCGACGTAGAGCCGCGCGCCGTTGGTCAGGATGACGTTGGCCAGGCCCAGGTCCTCGTCGGTCAGCTGGCTCGAGTCGGCCACCTCCCGGGCCAGGTCGAAGCCGCGCGCGTCGCGCAGCGGGTTCTCCTCCTCGAAGTCCCACCGCGCCCGCCGCGCCCGCGCGGCCGATGGCCGCCAGGTAGGCGTTGACGATCTGCGACGAGGTCACCATCGCGTTGGCACCCGGCTGGCCCGGCACGGAGATGCCGTACTCGGTCTCGGTGCCCATGACCCGCCGCACACTCATAGCGTCACGTGTACGCGCTGGATGCCGGGCACCGAGGGACCAGCTGTCGACCAGGATTACTCCCTCGCCGACTCCGGTGCGATCGGCCCGTGACACCTGTTAGAGGTACTGGCCGGTGTTCGCGACGGTGTCGATCGATCGACCCGCCTCCGTGCCCTGCTTGCCCGGACACGAGCGTACGGATGAACACGATCCGCTCGCCCTTCTTGCCGGAGATCCGGGCCCAGTCGTCCGGGTTGGTGGTGTTGGGCAGGTCCTCGTTCTCCTTGAACTCGTCGACGCAGGCGGCGAGCAGGTGCGCGACGCGGATGCCCTTCTGGCCGGTGTCGAGGAACTCCTTGATCGCCATCTTCTTGGCCCGGTCCACGATGTTCTCGATCATCGCGCCGGAGTTGAAGTCCTTGAAGTAGAGGACCTCCTTGTCGCCGTTGGCGTAGGTGACCTCGAGGAAGCGGTTCTCGTCGGACTCCGTGTACATCCGCTCGACCGTGCGCTGGATCATCGCCTCGACCGTCGCCTTGCGCCGACCCGCCGTTCTCGGCCAGGTCGTCGGGGTGCAGCGGGAGGTCGGCGAGCATGTACTTGGAGAAGATGTCCTTGGCCGCCTCGGCGTCCGGCCGCTCGATCTTGATCTTGACGTCCAGGCGGCCGGGGCGCAGGATCGCCGGGTCGATCATGTCCTCGCGGTTGGAGGCGCCGATCACGATGACGTTCTCGAGGCCCTCGACGCCGTCGATCTCCGACAGCAGCTGCGGCACGATCGTGTTCTCCACGTCGGAGGACACGCCGGAGCCGCGGGTGCGGAAGAGCGAGTCCATCTCGTCGAAGAACACGATGACCGGCGTGCCCTCGCAGGCCTTCTCCCGGGCCCGCTGGAAGACCAGCCGGATGTGCCGCTCGGTCTCGCCGACGTACTTGTTCAGCAGCTCCGGGCCCTTGATGTTGAGGAAGAAGGACTCTTGCCCTGCTCGGCTTGCCCGTGCGCCATCTCGGCGACCTTCTTGGCCAGCGAGTTCGCCACCGCCTTGGCGATGAGCGTCTTGCCGCAGCCGGGCGGGCCGTAGAGCAGGATGCCCTTCGGCGGGCGCAGCTCGTGCTCCAGGAACAGGTCCGCGTGCAGGTAGGGCAGCTCGACCGCGTCGCGGATCTGCTCGATCTGCGCGCTCAGGCCGCCGATGTCGGTGTAGTCGATGTCCGGGACCTCCTCGAGGACGAGCTCCTCGACCTCGGACTTCGGGATCCGCTCGTAGACGTAGCCGGAGCGCGGCTCGAGCAGCAGCGAGTCGCCCGCCCGGATCGACCTCGTCGAGCAGCGGCTCGGCCAGCCGCACCACCCGCTCCTCGTCGGTGTGCGCCGATGACCAGGGCGCGCTCGCCGTCCTCGAGCAGCTCCTTGAACATGACGATCTCGCCGACCCGTCTCGAAGCCCTGGGCGACGACGACGTTCAGCGCCTCGTTGAGCATGACCTCCTGGCCCGGCCGCAGCTCGTCGAGCTCGACGTCGGGGCTGACGTTGACCCGCATCTTGCGGCCGCCGGTGAAGATGTCGACGGTGCCGTCCTCGCGCGCCTCGAGGAAGATGCCGAAACCGGACGGCGGCTGGGCCAGCCGGTCGACCTCCTCCTTCAGCGCGACGATCTGGTCGCGGGCCTCGCGCAGCGTCGATGCCAGGCGCTCGTTCTGCGACGTCATCGAGGTAAGCGACGCCTCTGTCTCACGGAGCCGTTCCTCTAGAAGACGGACCTGGCGCGGTGAATCGGCCAAGCGCCTACGCAACACTGCGATCTCCTCATCGAGGAAGGAGATCTGTGCGGTAAGGCTGCTCACCTCATCCTCGTGCCGCGAAGCCCGTCCACTCTCGTCCCTAGCTGCCACGGCCCTCACCTCCTCCCGGGGAGTATGACTTACTAGACCAGACCCTACCTACCTGACGCTCTTTCCAATCATCCCAGCGCGTATTCGATTCCTCACTCTACCGCCGCTGAAGGAGAAGCTCGCAGCACAACGACACACTGTATGAACACAGAGTTATGTGACGTCGCGTACGGAGAGTTGACTCGCCTGACAGGCCGCTGTCACGCCTAAGCGGGCGGCGTCCAGCGAGGCGCCATCTTCGCGCACCTCCGGTGATTCCCCGGTCACCACGGGCAGGCGCTGCGCCCGCCTCCGGGTGCGCCCCCTTCGCCGGGCGACGGCGGCGCGACGGCGCGGTCACCCCGTCGGCCAGGCGCCGCGCGGTGACGAGGAAGCCGGTGTGCGCGATCATCCGGTGGTCGGGCCGCACGGCCAGGCCGTCCACGTGCCAGCCGCGGTTCAGCGTCTCCCACGCGGCCGGCTCGAAGAACCCGCCGTGCGCCCGCAGCTCCTCGGTCACCCGCGACAGCTGGGTCGTGCGTGGCCACGTAGCAGCAGATCAGCCCGCCCGGGATCAGCGCGCGGGCGGCGCCCGCGACGTTCTCCCACGGGCGCGAGCATGTCCAGGACAACCCGGTCGAAGGCCGCTATCCGCCCGGCGGCGCCGGCTCCCCCGGGTCTTCGGCCGCGCCGCCGGGCTGGTCAGGTGGTAGCGCGTGAGAGGCCGCGACCGTTGGGAGGGACGGGTCGAGGGCGAGCCGCGCGGACGAGCTCGCCGGTCACCAGCCGCCACCACGGCGGAACCTCGCCGAAGTACTTCCGCACGTTTTCGCGGGCGATCTCGGCGAAGTCCGCGCGGGCCTCGAAGGACGACCAGCTCGCCGTCCGGGCCGATCGCGCGCAGCAGCCAGCACGACAGCGCGCCCGAGCCCGCGCCCCGCCTCCAGCACCCGGGCGCCGGGGAACACGTCGGCGTAGGCCAGGATCTGGGCCGCGTCCTTCGGGGTAGACGATCGTCGCGCCGCGCTTCATGGCCAGCGTGAAGTCGGCCAGCAGCGGGCGCAGGGCGACGTAGGCGGTGCCGCTCGACGCGGTGACCACCGAGCCCTTCCGGGGCGCCGATGAGGTCGTCGTGGCTCAGCGACCCGCGGTGCGTGTGGAACGTGCCGCCCGGCTGCGAGCACGATCTGGTGCATCCGGCCCTTGGGGTCGGTGAGCTGCACCTGGTCACCGACGGCGAACGGGCCGCGCTGAGTTCTCGCCTTCACCGGCACAGGTTACTGGCGCGCGCCCGATACGATGGCCGGTCTTGGCATCGGGCGCGCACCCGGGGGACGGGGGGTCGCCCGAGAGACCTCGGACTCCGCGAAGACCTGGTCGAGGTCGGGCGCGGCGAGCACCCCGACCACCTGCGCCGGACTGCTCGACCAGCAGGTACTCCGAGGCGGGCGCACGGCGGATCGCGTCGAGCAGGGCCATCCCCTGCAGGTCGGCGCTGAGCACCAGGCTGGGGTCGATCGACCGGGCCATCGAGCCGGTCTCCACCCACGGCCGCGCTCCGGCGGCGTCGCCATGACCGAGGCCTCGTTGACGATCGCGATCGGCTTGCTGTCGTGGTCGACCACCACGACCGCGCGGGCGCCCGACCTCGTCGGCCCTGCCTGATCGCCTCGGCCAGCGGCGTGCTCGCGGGCACGGAGATCGGCCCTGCGGACCAGACGGCGGGCCTGCAGGGCGGGCAGCCGCTCGCGGAACCTGGTCGCCTTGATGGACTGGGTCGCGCCGGTCCACATGAACGCCGGCGACGACGATCACCCAGATCCAGCTGACGATGTCCCCGCCGACCAGGCCGCCGGAGAGGAACGGGATGGCCAGCAGGCCGATCGCCAGCACCCGGCCGACCCAGGCCGCGGCCATGGTCGCGGTCGTCGGGCTTCCCGGTGAGCTTCCAGATGACCGCGCGCAGGATCCGGCCGCCGTCCAGCGGCAGGCCGGGCAGCAGGTTGAACACGCCGACGAGCGAGGTTGGCCACACATGAGCTGCTCGATCAGCACACCGCGCGTGCCGTGGTGCAATACCTCGGACAGGCCCCAGCCGACCCCGCCGAGCACCAGGGACAGCGCCGGGCCCGCGGCCGCCACGCCGAACTCGCTGCCGGGGGTGGGCGCCTCCCGCTCGATCTCGGAGACGCCGCCGAGCGGGTAGAGCAGGATGCGGCGCACCGGCAGGCCGTAGCCGCGGGCCACCACCGAGTGGGACAGCTCGTGCACCAGCACCGACACGTAGAGCAGGATCACGAACGCGGCGGCGAGCACGTACCGCATGCCGCTGCTGAGTCGCGGACAGGTCGTCGGCGTAGAGGATGACGAAGACGCCGGCGATGACGAACCAGTACGGCGACACGTGCACCGGGATGCCAAACGGCCGCCCGCGATGCTGGACCGGGCCAGGCTGCGCCGCTGTCGGCCGTCGCCCGGCGGGCTGCTCGCGCCGATCCGGCTGCTCCTCCTGGCCCATTGCCACATCGCTCGATGCTACGTGATCCGGCCACACGCGGTCGGCTGCGGCCCGGAGCGGATTGACAGCGGGCCGATGGCTGGTCCGGCGAACGCCGCCGAATGTCGGCGCGCTGCCCTACGGTACCGGGTGTGGACATCGAAAACGCGGTTGACGAGCCGGATCCGGGCAAGAGCGGCAGCGCTGGCCTCGCTGTCCCCGTCGCGGGCCTCGGACTTCATGACCTGCCCGCTGCTGTACCGGTTCCGGGTCATCGACCGGATACCCGGAGCCGCCGACCACCGGCGACCGCCCGCGGCACCCTGGTCCACGCGGTGCTCGAGCGACTGTTCGACCGGCCCGCGGCGGAGCGGACGCCCGCCGCCGCGGCGGCGATGGTCGACACCGAGTGGCAGCGACTGCGCGAGGCGCGACACCGGGCTGGCGGAGCTGTTCGCCACCGACTGAGGAGCGGCCCAGTTCGTCGCCGACGCGCAGGGCGCCCTGACCGGCTACTTCCGGCTGGAGGACCCGCGGCGGCTCGAGCCCGCCGCAGCGCGAGCTGGTACGTGGAGACGGAGCTCGACTCCGGGCTGCGGCTGCGCGGGTACATCGACCGGGTCGACGCCACCCCCGCGGGCGACCTGCGGGTCGTGGACTACAAGACCGGCAAGGTGCCGCGGGAGGCGTACGAGGCCAGCGCGCTGTTCCAGATGAAGTTCTACGCGCTGGTCATCTGGCGCCTGCGCGGGGTGATCCCGCGGCTGCTGCAGCTCATGTACCTGTCGGGCGACGGCGAGGTGCTGCGCTACGCCCCCGACGAGGCCGACCTGCGGGCGACCGAGCGCAAGCTCGAGGCGCTGTGGGCGGCGATCTCCCGGGCCCGCGAGACCGGCGACTTCCGCCCGCGGCCGTCGCGGCTGTGCGACTGGTGCCGCCACAAGGCGCTGTGCCCCGAGTTCGGCGGCACGCTCCCGCCGCTGCCGGTTCGAGCCGGGCGGCGACACTGCCGGTCATCGGTCGGCTCCGCGACGGCTCCCGACGCGACGACACCGCCCCGGCCTACCGTTAAATTTGATTGACAGCATGAGATTAGTCTCACGATACTAATCTCGTGAATCTAACGCGGCTGATGACGCTGGGCGTCGCTGTCGCGCAGCACGGCGGCCGTCGCACGGGCACCACATCCGCCGGCTGGCCGAGGTGACCAACGTCGGCGAGTGGGGCGGGGTGTCCGTCGGCGCCCTGTACCGCGAGCTGCGCTCGATGGAGCGCGAGGGCCTGGTCGAGGCGGCGCGGACGGAGAAGGTGGGCAACCGGCCCGAGCGGACGGTGTACGCGATCACCGCCGAGGGGCGGCTCGAGCTGGCCACGCTGCGCGAGCAGGCGATCAGGCCGATCGAGCTACGGCCCCAACCCGCTCGGCGTGGCGCTGCTCTTCACCGCGGTGAGGTGGAGCGGGCGGAGCTGCGCCGGGGCTGCGGGCCCGCCGGGAGATCCTGGCGATCCGGGTGGCCGAGGTGGCGACGACCGGGAGGCGCTGCTGGCCAAGGGCCACCTCGACGTGCTGTCGGCGGCGATCATGCGGCGGGCGGTGCTGCACGCCGAGGCCGAGGTGCGCTGGCACGACGAGTACGACGCGCTGCTGGCGCGACCGACGGCGAGCTCGCGAGCGGGCCCGTCGAGCATGAGCACACGGCGGCGGCGAGCGGCTGACTGACCGGCGCGGTGAGCATGTGCCTGAATCTCGAGATATTACCGTGATACCGGGACTCCGGCGCGTATTACTCGACGTGGCGACGGCACTGCTAGGGGAACACGCACATGGCAATCATTGAGGCAAGAGGGCCTCGCCCGTGACTTCACCAGTCGTAAGCACACCGTGCACGCGGTGCGCGGGGTTGACCTCACGGTCGAGGAAGGCGAGATCGTCGGCTTCCTCGGGCCGAACGGCGCGGGCAAGACGACGACGCTGCGCATGCTGACCACGCTGCTGCGGCCCACCGCGGGCACCGCGACCGTGGCCGGCGCCGACCTGCTGCGCGACCCGCTCGGGGTGCGCCGCCGCATCGGCTTCGTGCCGCAGGCGATCGGGCAGACGCAGGGCGGCACCAGCGACGAGAGCCTGGTCATCGAGGAGCTGATGGACCAGGGGACGGCCTACCGGGTCGGCAAGGAGGAGACCAGGAAGCGGGCCGCGGTGCTGGTCGAGCAGCTCGACCTGGGCGGCCTGGACAAGCGGTTCGTCAAGACGCTGTCCGGCGGCCAGCGGCGGCGGCTGGAGATCGCGCTCGGCCTGGTCCACCAGCCGCCGCTGGTGTTCCTTGACGAGCCGACCACCGGGCTCGACCCGCAGTCGCGGTCCAACATGTGGGAGCACATCCGGCGGCTGCGCTCCGACCTGGGCACCACGGTGTTCCTCACCACGCACTACCTGGATGAGGCGGACGCGCTGTGCGACCGGCTGTTCGTCATCGACAACGGGGTGACCGTGGCCTCGGGCACGCCCGACGAGCTGAAGCGCCGGGTGTCCGGTGACGTGGTGACGCTGCGGGTCAACGGCCAGGCGGAGGCGGCGCGGTCGCTGCTTGGCGCGGCGCCGATCGTCCGTGAGGTCGCGGAGGCCGACGGCGAGCTGCGGCTGACCGTGGAGCGCGGCGAGGAGGCGCTGCCGGCACTGCTGCGGGTGCTCGACGGCGCGGGCATCACGATGAGCGCGATCAGCCTGTCCCGGCCGACGCTGGACGACGTGTTCCTGACCATGACCGGGCGCTCGCTGCGCGACGACTCCCCCGCCCGCCCGGACGGCGGACCGGGCGACCCGGCGCGAGCGCTCGCGGCCGACGTCGGCGGCACCACCACCTTCCACGGGCGAAGGAGTAACCCGGACATGATGGCTTTCGTTAGCGACACGCTGTTCGTCTACCGGCGCCAGCAGCGGCTGATCCTGCGGGTGCCGGCGCTTCGTCATCGTCGGGGTGCTGCAGCCGATCTTGTACCTGGCGCTGTTCGGCCCGCTGCTGACCAACCTGCCGGCCGGCACGCTGACCGGCGGCTCCGGCACCGGCGGCACGGCCGAGGCGTACCGCTTCTTCGTGCCCGGGCTGCTGATCCAGCTGGCGCTGTTCGGCTCGGCGTTCGTCGGGTTCGCGATCATCTCCGAGTGGCGGGCCGGCGTCATCGAGCGCTACCGGGTCACCCCGATCTCGCGCCTGGCCCTGCTGACCGGCCGGGTGCTGCGGGACATGGTGACGCTGGTGGTTCAGTCGACCGTGCTGATACTCGTGGGCGTCGCGTTCGGGCTGCGGGCGCCGATCGCCGGCGGTGCTGCTGTCGTACGTGTTCCTCATGTTGGTCGCGATCGGCCTGTCCGCGCTGTCCTACGCGGTCGCGCTCCGGCTGAAGAGCGAGGACGCGTTCGCGCCGCTGATCAACTCGGTCGTGGTGCCGCTGATCCTGCTGTCGGGCGTGATGCTGCCGATGACGCTGGGACCGGGCTGGCTGCAGGGCATCGCCCGGATCAGCCCGTACCGCTACATCATCGACGCGATGCGCGAGGCGTACGCCGGGCAGTACTGGAACTCGATCATGATCGAGGGGCTGTGCGTGGCCGTGGGGACCGCGGCGGTCTTCCTCTGGCTCGGCTCCCGGGTGTTCGTCACCGAGAACTCTTAGCGGCGGCGTCGGTGCGCCGGAGGGTCCGGGGGCTTAGCCGGGGCTGGCCGGCGGGGTGACCTTGCTCATTTCGGACAGGTTACGGAATGGGCCACATGGACAATGCGGAGCCTCCCGGACGCGACATTCCCGCGCCTCAAAGCCGGCCCAGCGCCCCGCCGGGACGAACCGGACACCTACCGCTTTCGCGATGCGCCCTGTTAGCGGAAAATTTCGCGACCTGCATGACCCAGGAAAACAGGCTGACTTCTGTCATGTTACGATATCGCGTCTCTAGCTCCCCGGGGATGGACGCTGGGCAGGCAGGTGGGTTAGGTAAGGGGCTAGGCCGGGGGTTACAGTCAAGCACCGGCAGTCGAATGGCTGGAGGATCCGAATTGAAGAGATACCTCAGGCCGCTAGGGGCATCTGGTGCTCTGCGGGACGGTCGCGGCGGTCGCGGCCTGCAGTTCCTCGACATCAAGCACGGGGGGCAGCCCAGGGAGTAGCGCAGGGACCAGCGACCAGCGCCGGGAGCAGCTCAGGCGGCCAGAACGGCGGCACGATCACGATCGCCGCGGGCACCGCGCCGCTATCGGCCGACCAGGGGCTTGACTTCACCACCCAGGGCACCGAGCTCTACTCGGTCGTGAACACCCCGCTGCTGACGTTCGCGCGCGGCGTGCAGGGAGTGGGCGGAACGAAGATCGAGCCGGCGCTGGCGAAGGCACTGCCCACGGTGTCCAACGGCGGCAAGACGTACACGTTCACGCTGCGCCCCGGCCTGCACTATTCCAACGGGACGGCGATCAAGGCCAGCGACGTGCAGTACGCCCTCGAGCGGGACATCAAGATCCCGTGGCAGGCCGCGTCCTTCATCAGCGCCTACGTCGCAGGGCGGTACCGCCTACGCCGCCGGCAAGGCGAAGACGCTCACGGGAATCGTGACGGACGACAAGACCGGCACGATCACCGTGAACCTGATCGCCCCGTTCGCTCCGATCGTCGACATCTTCGCGCTCGCCGGCACGGCGCCCGTGCCGCAGAGCACGCCGATGAAGAACCTGGCGAACACGGGCACGATCGGCGACGGCCCGTACATGTGGAGCACGATCACGCCGAATCAGAGCTACACCCTGGTCAAGAACCCGAAGTTCGACGTCCCCGGCCTCCCGCGCGGGCACGCGGACAAGATCGTCTTCCAGGTCAACTCCAACGTGACGGCCGACGCCGAGCAGGTGCTCAACAACCAGGCCGACGTGTTCGACCCCGGTGACACGGTGCCCGCGTCACTCTTGCAGCAGGTACAGACGCAGGCGAAGGACCGGTACCAGCCGATCCCGACCAACTCGTCGTACTACTTCTGGTTCAACGTCAACGAGAAGCCGTTCAACAACCTGTTCGCCCGCCAAGCGGTCATCGCCGCGCTCGACGACCGGGCCCTGTCCAGGCTGGACAGCGGCTTCCTGCAGCCGGACTGCCACCTGATCCCGCCTGGCATCATCGGTAACTCGCCCCCGTCCTCCTGCCCGTTCCACAACCCGAACGGCGCGCCGAACATGGCGGAGGCCAAGCAACTCATGCAGAAGTCGGGCATGATCGGCCAGCCGGTGACGGTGTACGGCGAGGAGCGGTCCCCGCGCAAGCAGTGGCTGGACTACTACACGTCCGTGCTGAACTCGCTCGGGTTCAAGGCGACCGAGAAGGTCGTCAACTCCAGCGTGTACTTCACCACGATCGGGGCGCCCTCGCTCAAGCCGCAGACCGGCTGGGGCGACTGGGTGCAGGACTTCCCGAACCCGTGGGACTTCATGCAGCTGTTCGCCGGCAACGCGGGCTCCTCGCTGAACTACGGGTACGTGAACGACAGCCACTACAACTCGACGCTGAACACGCTGTTCCAGTCGCAGCCGGAGACCGTCAAGAGCCAGTGGTCGGCTCTGGACAACTACGCCGTCAACCAGGGCTACTACGCGGCGTATGGCCATGAGGAGTTCCCGAAGTTCTACTCCGACCGGCTGAACTACAACTCCGGCGTCATGTCGGTTGAGTACCAGACCGACCTGACCAGCCTGGAACTCAAGTAATGGCGCTGATCAATGGCGCTTGATTCACCGGAGGGCTCGGGGAGCGGCCGGCATCGCAGTGTCGGCCGCTCCTGCGGCCCCGGCGGGGGACGGACGCCAGGCAGCGGCCATCGGCCCGTGGCGGCTGGCGCTCCGCCGCCTGCGGCGCAACAAGGTAGCGCTCGCCTTCCTCGCCCTGCTCGTGGTGCTCGTGCTGCTCTGCCTGCTGGCACCGGTCTACTCGGCATACGTCGCCCACATCGGGCCCAACACCAACAACATCACCGGCACGGTCAGCGTCAACGGCACGCAGCAGAACATCGTGAGCCTGAGCGGGGTGCCGATCGGGCCCACCTGGGGTTCTCACTACCTCCTTGGCGCGGACACGAACGGGCGAGACCTGGCGGTGCGACTGCTGTACGGCGGGCGCGCTTCGCTGCTGATCGGCGCGGTCGCGACCGCGATCATCATGATCCTGGGCACGATCGTCGGCCTGCTGGCGGGCTACTTCCGCGGTGTGGTGGACTTCATCCTGCGGCCGCTGATGGAGCTGATCTGGTCCTTCCCCGTGGTCATCCTCGGCGTGGCGCTCGGCACCGCCCTGGCGCTCGGCGGCATCGGCCCGGTCAAGGGCAACTCGCTGTACATCCCGGCGATCATCATCGGCGTGGTGTACATCCCCTACCTGGGCAAGCCGATCCGGGGCGAGGTGCTGCGGCTGCGCGAGCAGGACTTCGTCGACGCGGCCCGGGTGCAGGGGATGGGGCCCTGGCGGATCATGTTCTCGGAGATCCTGCCCAACGTCTCTTCCACGATCATCGTGTTCCTGCCGCTGATCCTGGCCAACTCGATCCTGCTGGAGGCCTACTTGTCCTTCCTCGGCGCGGGGGTGCAGGCCCCGAACGCGTCCTGGGGCACGCTGATCTCAGACGGGCTGTCTTACATTCAGACCACCCCGACGTACTCCCTGATCCCAGGGGCGATGCTGGTGCTCACCGTGCTCAGCGTCAACGTGGTCGGCGACGGCGTGCGAGACGCGCTCGATCCCCGGGCCCAAGTGCGGGTGAGGAGCTGATGACCGGGTTCATCGCGCGTCGCCTGGCCTCCGCGGTCTTGCTGTTGTTCGCCACGTCGGTGGTGGTGTTCGGGATCTTCGAGGTCATCCCGAGTTACAACCCGGCGCGGGCGATCGCCGGCCGGAACGCCACGGCCGCCACGGTGGCCGAGATCAGCCAGAAGTTCGGCTTCGACCAGCCGCTCTGGGTGCAGTACGGCAACACGATGAAGCTGATCTTCACCGGCCAGATCATCGACTACCAGGACAACCTCAACGTCGTCAGCCAGTTCGCGCACCGGTTCCCTGTCACGCTCTCGCTGGTGGTCCCGGCGGCGATCATCTGGATGGTCGTCGCGCTGGTGCTCGGCTCGATCAGCGCGCTGCGCGCGGGCGGGTGGCTGGACCGCGGGCTGATGGTGGCGGCCATCACGGGCGTGTCGATCCCGGTATTCCTGCTGGCCGCGACGCTGTTGTACCTGTTCGCGTTCCGGCTGCCCTGGTTTCCCAACACCGGCTACGTTCAGTTTGGGTCGAATCCCGCGCAATGGGCCTACCACCTGATCCTGCCGTGGCTCTCGATCGCGGTCCTGTCCATCGGCTTCTACTCCCGCGTGTTGCGCTCCAACGCGCTCGACGTGATCAACCAGGACTTCGTGCGAACGGCCCGGGCCAAGGGCCTGACCCGACGAAGAGTGTTCGCCCGCCATGTGCTGCGCAACTCGCTGATGCCGATCGTCACCCTTTTCGGGCTGGACTTCGCCACCTTGCTCGGGGGCGCCGCGCTGGTCACCGAGACAGTGTTCAACCTTCCCGGTATCGGCCAGTACGAGGCAAACGCGATCGGACAGCTCGACGTGCCGCCGATCCTGGTAGGGGCGATGTTCACCGCCTTCTTCGTCGTGCTGTTCAGCGCCCTGTCCGACGTGGTGTACGCCCTGCTTGACCCCAGGATCCGGATTACCGGCTAGGTGATGCCTGAATGAATGAGCAACTGCTGGAGATCGAGGACCTAGAGGTCTCGTTCGCGACCGAGGACGGCCTGCTGCGCGCGGTGAGCGGGGTCTCGTTCACGGTCAGCCGCGGTGAGACCGTGGCCATCGTGGGCGAGTCAGGCTCGGGTAAGTCGGTCACCGTGATGACGCTGATGGGCCTCACCCGTTCACCGAACTCCCGCTTCGCCGGGACCGCCCGGCTGAACGGCGAGGATCTGATCAGCGCGCCCGAGGACAAGCTCGAGGCGATCCGCGGTAAAGAGATCGCGATGATCTTCCAGGACCCGATCTCGGCGCTCAGCCCGGTGCACCGGGTCGGAGCGCAGATCGCGGAGCAGATCCGAGCCCACGAGAAGGTCTCCAAGGCCGACGCACTGGAGCGCGCTATCGAGTTGATGGGCCGGGTCGGGATACCGAACGCGCGGGAGAGGGCCCGGGGTTACCCGCACGAGTTCTCCGGCGGCATGCGCCAGCGGGTGATGATCGCCATGGCGCTGTCACTGTCGCCGAGCGTGCTGATCGCGGACGAGCCCACGACCGCCCTCGACGTCACGATCCAGGCGCAGATCCTGGACGAGATCAGGCAACTGAGCGCCGAGGGCGACAACGGCGTCATCTTCGTCACGCACGACCTGGGCGTGGTCGCCGACATCGCCGACCGGGTGCTAGTCATGTACGCCGGGCGACTGGTGGAACAGGGCACCGTGGACGACATCTTCTATGATCCGCAGCACCCCTACACCTGGGGCCTGCTTGGGTCGGTCACCCGGGTGGACCGCGACCCGCCGCGCCGGCTCGCGGCCATCCCCGGCACGCCGCCGTCACTGGTCCGGCCGCCAGAGGGCTGCCCGTTCCAGAGTCGCTGCCCGCACGCGTTCGACCGCTGCCGGGAGCTTCCGCCGCTGGCCCCCCAGCTCGAGAACGCGGGTCACCTGGACCGGTGCTGGCTCAAGCCGTCCGACAAGCGGTCACTGCGGGACATTGGCGGACGCATCGGGCTCACCGAGGGAGCAGCGAGTTGACCGAGAACGACACGATCGCGGCCGGGCCCCGGGCCGACGGGCAGCAGCTGCTGCTGCAGGCCGAGCACGTGCAGCTCTATTTCCCCATCAAGTCGGGCGGCCTGATCAACCGGACGGTCGGCAACGTGCACGCCGTGGACGACGTGTCGCTCAGCCTGACGGAAGGGCAGACGCTCGGCATTGTCGGTGAGTCGGGTTGCGGCAAGAGCACGCTGGCGCGCTGCCTCGTGCGGCTGCTCGAACCGACCGACGGCACGCTCCGGTTCCGCGACACCAACATCACCCATCTCGGCCGCAAGGGCCTGCAGCCCTTCCGCCGGGAGGTCCAGCTCGTCTTCCAGGACCCGGTCTCGTCACTGAACCCGCGTAAGCGGGTCGGCCAGATCGTGGGCGCCCCGCTGCGCCTGCACGGGATGACCCGGGACGCTGCCACGGCCCGGGTCCGCGAGCTCCTAGAACGGGTGGGACTCAATCCGGAACACGTCAACCGCTTCCCGCACGAGTTCTCCGGCGGGCAACGGCAGCGGATCGGCGTAGCCCGGGCGCTCGCCACCAACCCGCGGCTGATCGTGCTCGACGAACCGGTCTCCGCGCTCGACGTCTCGATCCAGGCGCAGGTCATCAACCTGCTGGACGACCTGCAGGACGAGTTCGGCCTGTCCTACGTGTTCATCGCGCACGGCCTGTCGGTGGTCCGGCACTTCTCCGACCAGATCGCGGTCATGTACCTCGGCAAGATCGTGGAATTGTCGCCGGCCGCGGAGCTGTACCACAAGCCGATCCATCCCTACACCGAGGCCCTGCTGGCGGCGCTCCCCATCCCCGACCCGCGGGACAACCGGGCCAGGGAGCGGCGGGTCGTCGGCGGGGAGCCGCCCAGCCCGATCGCGCCGCCGCCCGGGTGCCGCTTCAACACGCGCTGCCCGCGGGCGACCGAGATCTGCAAAGAGGTGGAGCCCCCGTTGGCCGAGTACGCCGGGGGACATCTAGCGGCCTGCCACCACCCGCTGAACGTCAGCCCGGCGGAGATCTCAGCCGCCAGCCGCTCGCCGCTCAGCCCGCTGACCGCCGGCACGCTCATGCCGGGCGGCCAATCGGCGGCGCCTGGGACGCAACCGCCCGGGGTGTCACGGGTGGCGGCGGGGCCCGGCGAGGGACCGGGCACGCAAGACGGAACAGACTGACATGTCCCCTGCGCGCTGCCTAACCGGACCGCCTCCGCGATGACCGAACCAGCGGGCGATGTCCTCGCGGTCACTGCTGCTTCCCGGCAGGCTCGAGGGCTTCGCCCGCGAGGACCACGCGCGCGGGTTGCTGTCGATCCCGCGCGTGGTCGCACTCGAGCCCTCCCGCTTGCGACCGCCGGGACTCCTCCGGGACGCGCTCTGCCAGCGCCAGGCCCGCCGCCTGCGGTTTCCCGGGCGGCTGCGGCTGCTGGTCCTGTATCACCCGGCGCAGTACCCGCTGGCACGGGCGCTGCGGTCCCACTACAAGGACCTGGACCTCTGGTACATCCCGCCCCAGCCCGAGAGCCTGCGAGCCACCGATGCGGCTCTCGGGCTTGAGCTGGCGGCCGTGGACGAGATGGTGCGGGAACGCGCCACTGCGGTGCTCCTGGCCGACGAGCACCACGTCGACGACGAGCCCCTGCGCGAGCGCCTGGACGAGCTTGGCGTGATCAACCCCCGCGCCTTCCTGCCCGGCAGCCGGTCGCAGTGGCCTAAATCCCGGTTAGCACCGCGATCACGACGGCCCGTCCGGGTGCCCGGCAAATACCGCGGCGGCGGCGGCCGTGGCCACGCGGAGCGCGGTCTTGGCGGCCGCGGCGGCGTGCCCGCTCACTGCCACCGTGACGTAGGCGCCGGCACCGCCGTTGTCCGGTGTCGAGTCGGTGGCGACGACCATCTTCTGGGCGGGGATCCAGACCGCGGCCTGCGAGCCGGGGACTGTGACCGGGACCGGGTCCTGGTTCGGATCGTGCGCTCCCCCGTTGCCGAACACCTGCGACTGGTGGGAGGTTTCGGTGTCGAACTCGGTGTAGGCACGCGGGCCGGCCTGTGAGTCGACGGTCACCTGCACCTGGCCGCCGGTGAGCACGCACTCCAGGCTCGCGGCCGCCGGACTGACGATGCGCTCCGATAGCGGCGAGCCGAACGCCTTCGCCGCGGCCTGGCGGGCACCGCCGCAGACCCTTCCGGCGAGGGCGTCGCTGGACGCGCCGGGGCTGGCTGGCTTGGCGCTGGATGCCAGGGTGCGGGAAGCCTGGGCGCGGGAAGCGGAAGCGCCCGACGCTCCGCAGCCGACGAGCAGCGCGCCGCCCGCCAAGACGGCAAGGCCGGTAACGACCCCGCTGCCGCCACGTACTGCCATCGCAACCACCAGCACCACATCAATCATCCAGGCCGACGGGCCTAACGGATCGCAGGGGTTAGAGGCCTCGCTTGCGGAGAATGTCCTCGATGTCCTTCATGTCGTCATCGTCGGCCGGGGCGGACCGGCGCGACGCCTTGGCCGGGGCGGGCGTGCGGTCCACCGGGACCGGGCTGCGCTCCGTCGACAGCGCCTGCGTGGCCGGCGCGTTCCGTGGCCTGCCGAGCGCGGACCGGTCGGGTGATCCCTCGGCCCCGCCCTTGCGGTCGGCCTTGGCCGCCCTGCGCGCCTCGCGCGACGCCAGGCGGCGCCGGCGGCCGCCGGCCGCGAGGAACAGCGCCACCGCCAGGCCGGTGACGCCGATGCCCGCCCACCTCTCCGGGGAGAACGCGAAGCCGGCGCCGAAGTGCCCGATGGCCACGCCGATCTTCCAGAGCATCTCGATCGCGCCGGTCAGGTAGGCCGCGATCGGCAGCAGCGACCAGGCGGCGCCCATCAGGGCAGGCCGCAGGCCTCTGCGCCGGTAGGTGAGGTAGCTCAGCACGAGGCCGAGAACGGTCAGTCCCGCGGCGAGCGGGAGCCAGTACAAACTGTCATAGCCCATCGTTCCGCGCCTCCCAGGTCCTTCCTCCATCGTGACATATCTCGACTAGTGTTCGGAACGCTGACGGCGACCGGCGTTGCGCGGAGGGCACATACGGGGGTAAACCCTAACCTCGCCCGGGGGGCTGGCCTCCGGCGAGCCAGGGGCGCGGTCAGGACGCTCCCCCTTGCTCCCCTGTCACGGGCGCGCCGCTTGCCACCAGGGACCGCAGCGTCGCCACGCTGAGGTCACGCAGCGATGGCACCACCAGGCGGCCGGGGGCCGGAGGGACCGGCAGCAGCGACGGGACGGCGATGACCTTGCAGCCCGCCAGCGTGGCCGAGGTGACGCCGTTGAGCGAGTCCTCCAGGGCAACGCACTTCTCCGGCGGCGCGTCGAGCAGCTTGGCGGCATACAGGTACGGTTCCGGGTCCGGCTTGGTCCGCTGCACGTCGTCGGCGGTGACCGTCACCGGCAGGCGCAGGCCGGTGCCCGCCAGGACGGCGTCGGCGAACTCACGCTCGGACGAGGTCACCAGAGCGTGCGGGATCCCGGCCGCGGCCACCTCGGCCAGCAGCTCGCGGGCACCCGGCCGGACGACGATCCGGCCGGCGGCCGCGCGGCTGAGCATCCCGTCGATCATCCAGCGGGCGACCTCGCTCGGCGTGGCCGGGCGCGTCGCCTTGGACAGCAGGTAGCCGACGGTGTGCTCCATGGACCCGCCGAGCAGATGTTCCTGGTCCTCGACGCTCCACAGGGCGCCGAGCCGCTCCGTGACCTCGGTCTCGGTCTCGAACCACAACGGCTCGGTGTCTACGAGCAGCCCGTCCATGTCGAACAGGGCCGCCGCCAGTTCAGTTGGCACGGGCGCCAGGCTACCGGGGCGGCTAGACGCTGAAGTACCTGGCCTCGGGGTGGTGCACGACGATCGCGTCGGTGGACTGCTCCGGGTGGAGCTGCATCTCCTGTGACAGCTCGACGCCGATGCGCTCCGGCCGCAGCAGCCGGGCGATCTTGGCCCGGTCGGCCAGGTCGGGGCAGGCGGGGTAGCCGATCGAGTAGCGCGCGCCGGCGTACTTCACCTTGAAGAAGTCGTCCAGGTCGGCCGGGTCCTGGCCGGCGATGCCGAGTTCCTCGCGTACCCGCGCGTGCCAGTACTCCGCGAGGGCCTCGGTGAGCTGGACGGAAAGGCCGTGCAGCTCCAGGTACTCCCGGTAGGCATTGGCCGCGAACAGCTCCGCGGTGGCGCCGGACACGGCCGAGCCCATGGTGGCGAGCTGGAACGCGACCACGTCGGTCTCGCCCGAGTCGACCGGGCGGAAGTAGTCGGCCAGGCACAGCCGGCCGTCGCGCCGCTGGCGCGGGAAGGTGAACCGCTCGGCCTGCGCCCCGTCCTCGCCGAAGACAAGCAGGTCGTCGCCGTCGCTCGCGCAGCGGAAGTAGCCGTAGACCACGGCCGCCTGCAGCAGCCCCTCGGTCTGGGCCCGCTCCATCCACATCCGCAGCCGCGGCCGCCCCTCGGACTCCACCAGGTCGGCGTAGCTCGGCCCGTCGGCCGCGCGGGACGGCTTCAGGCCCCACTGGCCCATGAACGTCGCCCGCTCATCCAGGTAGGCGGCGTACTCGGCCAGCGGTACGCCCTTGACCACACGGGTGCCGAGGAACGGCGGCTCGGGGACGCGGTTGTCGGCGCGAACCGTGCGGACGGGCGCCGCGTCGGCCGCGGCGTCGTCCGCTTCCGCCGCTTCCGGGCGCCGCTTGACCCGGCGCTGGTGCAGGGCGGGCAGGGCGGCGCCGGGAACGCCGCGCTTGACCGATATGGCCGCGTCCATCAGCCGCAGCCCCTCGAAGGCGTCGCGGGCGTAGCGGACCTCGCCGGCGAACAGCTCGGCCAGGTCCTGCTCGACGTAGGCCCGGGTGAGCGCGGCCCCGCCGAGCAGCACCGGCCAGCGCTCGGCCAGGCCGCGGTCGTTCAGCTCGGCCAGGTTGTCCCGCATCACCACCGTGGACTTGACCAGCAGACCGGACATGCCGATGACGTCGGCGTTGTGCTCCTCGGCGGCGTCGATGATGGCGGAGATCGGCTGCTTGATGCCGATGTTCACCACGTCGTAGCCGTTGTTGGACAAGATGATGTCGACCAGGTTCTTGCCGATGTCGTGCACGTCGCCCCTGACCGTGGCCAGCACGATGGTGCCGCGGCCGCCGTCCTCGGACTTCTCCATGTGCGGTTCCAGGTAGCTCACCGCGGCCTTCATCACCTCGGCCGACTGGAGCACGAACGGGAGCTGCATCTGCCCGGAGCCGAACAGCTCGCCCACCGTCTTCATCCCGTCCAGCAGGACGTCGTTGACGATGGCCAGGGCCGGGCGGGTTTCCAGCGCCGCGGCCAGGTCCTGGTCCAGGCCGTTGCGCTCGCCGTCGATGACCCGCCGCTTCAGCCGCTCCTCCAGCGGCAGCGCGGCCAGCTCGGCCGCCCGGGACGCCTTGGCCGACGTCGCGTCCACGCCCTCGAACAGGTCCAGCATCCGCGACAGCGGGTCGTAGCCGGGGCGCCGCCGGTCGTAGACGAGGTCCAGGGCCACCTCGCGCTGCTCGTCGGGGATGCGGGCCAACGGCACGATCTTCGACGGGGACACGATGGCCGAGTCCAGCCCGGCCTTCGCGCACTCGGCCAGGAAGACCGAGTTCAGCACCTGGCGGGCGGCGGGCTTGAGCCCGAACGAGACGTTGGAGACGCCCAGGGTTGTCTGCACGTCCGGGTGGCGCCGCTTGAGCTCGCCGATCGCCTCGATGGTCTCGATGGCGTCCCGCCTGGTCTCCTCCTGGCCCGTCGCGATCGGGAAGGTGAGGCAGTCGACGATGATGTCCTGCTCGCTCATCCCGTAGTTCTCGGTAAGGTCGCCGATCAGCCGCTCGGCCACCTCGACCTTCCACGGGGCCGTGCGGGCCTGCCCGCGCTCGTCGATGGTCAGCGCGACCACCGCCGCGCCGTGCTCGCGCACCACCGGCATCAGGCGGGCCATCCGCGAGTCGGGACCGTCGCCGTCCTCGTAGTTGACCGAGTTGACGACCGCCCGGCCGCCGATCAGCTCAAGGCCCGCCTCGATGACGGCAGGCTCGGTCGAGTCGAGCACCAGCGGCAGCGTCGCCGCGGTCGCGAACCGCCCGACGATCTCGCGCATGTCGGCCACGCCGTCCCGGCCGACGTAGTCGATGCAGACGTCCAGCAGGTGGGCGCCGTCGCGGGTCTGCGAGCGGGCGATGTCCACGCAGCCAGAGAAGTCCTCGGCCAGCAGCGCGTCACGGAACGCCTTGGAGCCGTTGGCGTTGGTCCGCTCGCCGATGGCCAGGAACGCGGTGTCCTGGCGGAACGGCACGTGGCTGTAGAGCGAGGCGACGCCCGGTTCCTGGCGCGGCGTTCGCGTGGCCGCGGGCACCCCGGCTGGCCGGGCGGCCGTGACGCCGAGCCGCTCGACCAGCGCGGCGACGTGCTCGGGCGTGGTGCCGCAGCAGCCGCCGACCAGGGACAGGCCGAACTCGGTGGCGAACCGCTCGTGCGCGTCGGCCAGCTCTCGCGGGGTGAGCGGGTAATAGGCGCCGTCGGAGGTGAGCAGCGGCAGCCCGGCGTTCGGTTCGCAGGCGACCGGGATCGGCGAGTTGGCCGCTAGGTAGCGCAGGTGCTCGCTCATCAGGTCGGGGCCGGTCGCGCAGTTGAGACCGATGACGTCGATGCCGAGCGGGGCCAGGGCGGTGAGCGCGGCGCCGATCTCGGTGCCGAGCAGCATGGTGCCGGTGGTCTCGATGGTCAGCGAGGCGATGATCACCGCGCCGGGCGCCAGGTCGGCCACCGCCCGCCGGGCGCCGATCACCGCCGCCTTGGCCTGGAGCAGGTCCGGGCAGGTCTCGATGATCAGCGCGTCCGCGCCGCCGCGCAGCAGGCCGGCCGCGTTCTCGTAGTAGGAGTCGCGCAGCTCGCGGAACGTGACGTGGCCGAGCGTGGGCAGCTTGGTGCCAGGCCCGATCGAGCCGAGCACCCAGCGGTGGCGCCCGTCGGCGGCGGTGAACTCGTCGGCCACCGCGCGGGCGGCCACCGCGCCCGCCTGCGACAGCTCGCCGATGCGCTGGCCGATGCCGTATTCGCCGAGGTTGCCCAGGTTCGCGCCGAACGTGTTCGTGGTCACGCAGTCCGCGCCCGCGGCCAGGTAGGCGCGGTGCACGCCGCGCACGATGTCCGGCCGGGTGACGTTCAGGACCTCGTTACAGCCCTCGTGGCCCTCGAAGTCGGCCAGCGACGCGTCGCTGGCCTGAAGCATGGTGCCCATGGCACCGTCGGCGATAACGACCCGCTCGGCGAGCGCCGCCCGGAGGGCAGCGACGCGCTCGGTAGCCTGTTCAATCACAAGACCGCTCATAGGCTTACAGAGTGTAAAGGTTAGTGGCCAGAAAACAAAATGTCCGGCATGAAACTGTGCCTGACACAGGTCACCGCCCAGCCCCCGGGGAGACGTAGGCTGTAGTCACGGGCGACGGCCCGTGGCTCTAGCGGAGGTGAAGTCATCAAGTTCAGCGACGTCGATGGCCCGCTCGTCAACCCGGTGGCGATCGCCGCGTTCGAGGGCTGGAACGACGCGGCGGAGGCCGCGAGCGGGGTCGTCAACCACCTGGGCATCGCTTGGGAGTCCACCCCGATCGCCGCGATCGACCCCGATGACTTTTACGACTTTCAGGTCAACCGGCCGGTGATCGAGGTAGTCGCGGGCAAGACCGAGCGGCTGGTCTGGCCGACCACCCGGCTGTCCCTGGCGCGCGGCGCCGCCACCGGCCTGTCACGGGACATCGTGCTGGTGCACGGCGTCGAGCCGAACATGCGCTGGCGCGGGTTCACCGACGAGCTCATCGGCGGGCTCAGCGAGCTGGGCGTCGAGATGATGATCCTCGTCGGCGCGCTGCTGGCCGACTCCCCGCACACCCGGCCGGTGCCGGTCCAGGTCAGCGGGTCGGAGTCGAAGCTACTGCGCGGCGTGGGCTCAGAACCGAGCGACTACAAGGGGTCGTCGGGCATCGTCGGCGTGCTGCAGTACATGTGCGCCCAGGCCGACATCCAGACGGTCTCGCTGTGGGCCTCGGTCCCGCACTACGTGGCCCAGTCGCCGTCGCCGAAGGTGACCCTGGCGCTGCTGCGGTCGGTGGAGGACGTCCTCGACGTGTCGCTGCCGCAGTCGGACCTGCCCGAGGAGGCCCGGGCGTGGGAGCGCGGCGTGGACGAGCTCGCCCAGCAGGACTCCGACGTGGCCGAGTACGTGCGCACCCTGGAAGAGGCCAAGGACGCCACGGACCTGCCCGAGGCGTCGGGCGACGCCATCGCCCGCGAGTTCGAGCGCTACCTGCGCCGTCGCGGCGACGGCGGCGACGACTGAGCCGCCGTTGTCTCCCGGGGGGACGCCTGTTGTCTCCCGGGGGGGCGACCCCGTACCCCCGATGCCCGGTACGGGCTAAGAGCAAAGTCAACTTCATCGGGAAGAGGAACGGGCGCGGGCTGAGCCTTGCCGCGCCCGTGCTTTCGTTTACGGGGTCAGCCGGCGCGCTCGGCGGGCGGGCATCCGGAAGGCTTAGACCGGGGGCCAGGGGACGGCGGGCCAGTCCTCGGGCGGCAACGGGTGGACCCGGCTGGCGAGCAGGGTTTCGACCCGGAGCCAGGGTGGCGACGACCTCGTCGCGGGTCAGGTGCGGGGCCAGGTCCCGCGCCAGCCAGCCGTCGGTGAAGCCGGCCGACAGGCGGCGCAGTGTCTCCACGGCGCGGTCGGGCAGCGGCTCGCCGCGCCACTGCCATAGCACCGTGCGCAGCTTGTACTCCTCGGCGAAGCAGATCCCGTGGTCGCACCCGTACAGGTGGCCGTCGGCGACCGGCAGCAGGTGGCCGATCTTCCGGTCGGCGTTGTTGATCACCGCGTCGAACACGGCCATTTCCCGCAGCGCCTGGTGGTCGAGGCTGCGGGCCAGGCTGATCAGGTCGATGCTCTCGTCCAGGTCGATCCACAGCTGGCACATGCCGGGGCCGAACGGGCCGTCGCGCATCACCGTCGGCGGCACGAAGTTCCAGCCAGCCGCGCGGGAGACCAGGTAGGCGGCCACCTCCCGGCCGGCCAGCGTGCCATGGGGGAAGTCCCACAGCGGGCGCTCGCCCGCGATCGGCTTGTAGACGCAGTTGACCAGCGTGCCGTGCGACCTGATCGTGCAGAACAGGGTGGCGTTAGAGGCGTCGACCAGGCGGCCTTCCACGGTGAGGGCGCCCCGCTCGAGCAGTTCGAGCGCCTCGCGCTCGGCCTCGGGCAGGTCTGAGTCCTCCGCCCCGGTGAGGTCAGGCACGGAGGGAGTCAGACACGCGCGGCCCGGTGGCCGTTCTGCCGCGGGCAGACGTGCCCGTTGGCGTCCAGCGGCAGCCCGCACAGCGGGCACGGCGGGCGGCCCGCCGATACCAGGCTGAGCGCGCGCTGCGCGAAGGCGCGGGCGGCGCTCGGGCTGATCCTGACCCGCAGCACGCCGGGCCCGTCCACCGGCACCTCCTCGGACAGCGGCTCCACGGGGGACTCGCTCTCCTCCTGCGCCTCGATGACCACCCGGTCGCCGTCGCTGTCCCAGGCGAGCGCGATGGCGCCGACCCGGAAGTCCTCGGTCAGCGGCAGGTCGAGCGGCGCGTCGTCGCGCAGCGCGGTCGGGGCGGTCTCCGGGATCTCCGCCTCGTCGCCGGTGCGGCGCAGCACCTCGTCAAGCAGTTCGTCGATGCGCTCGGCGAGCAGGCTCACCTGGAACTTCTCCAGGACAACGCTCGTCACCCGGCCGGCCGAGGTCGCCTGCAGGTAGAACGTGCGGTCCCCGGGCTGGCCAACCGAGCCCGCCACGAACCTCTCCGGCGGGTCATAGTAAAAGACCGGCATGAGTCCTATCCTTCCGTGCCGGGTGCGCTGTCCGCGTCTCCGGCCGGGTCGGGGGTGCGGGCGTCGCGCGCGACGGCCGTCGCGGCGCTGCCCGCGCCGCCGCCGATCACGGCATCGCTCTCACCGCTGAGCGTGCTGGCCCCTTCCTCGCCCGCCGCACCGGGCTGGGCGGGCCGCGGCAGCAGGTCGTCCACGCCGCCGCCGGTGTCGTTGAGGCGGAGCAGGAAGGGCCGCAGCGGGGTATAGCGGATCACGGTCAGCGAGCAGGGATCGGCGACGATCCGCTGGCACTGGTCGAGGTGCAGCCCCAGGGCGTCGGACACGATGGCCTTGATCACGTCACCGTGCGAGCACACCAGGTAGGTGGCGTCCTTGCCGAGCCGCGCGTTCCACGCCCTGATCGCGGCGACCGCCCGGTGCTGCATGTCGAGCATGCCTTCCCCGGCCTCACCGGGGAAGCGGACGGCGCTCGGGTGGGCCTGCACGACCGGCCAGAGCGGGTCCTTCTCCAGTTCCTTGAGCGGCTTGCCGGTCCAGTCGCCGTACTTGCACTCCCCCACCGCCTCGTCGACGATGGGGTCGGGCACCGGGCCGGGCTGGGTGGTTCCCCCCCGAAGCACGGCGCGGGCGGCGACGATCCCCTCGACCGTCTGGCGGCAGCGGTCGAGCGGACTGGTCACGATGGCGTCGAGCGGCAGCGGCGCGAGCCGCTCGCCAAGCACCTTGGCCTGGGCCCGGCCGCGCTCGTCGAGACCTACCCCTGGCGTCCAACCGGTGAGCAGCTGCCCGGTGGACGCGGTCAGGCCATGGCGCACGAGCAGAACCGTTGTCACGCTATGACTTTAGCGAATCGCCGACGCTGGTCTATGAGGGGGCGAAGCCACCGTCGTGCGCGGGCGCGGGCGGGTCATCCTCCCGGGGCGGCAGCGCCGCCGGCTCCTCGTCGCCGCGCAGCAGCACGGTTTCCAGGTCGCCGAAGGTCACCAGGTCACCCGCGCGGACCGGGACCTTGCCGCGCACCCGCCACCCGTTCACCCGGGTGCCGTTGGTCGACCCCAGGTCGCTGAGCAGCCAGCCGTCCGCCGTCCTGTCGAGCTGCGCGTGCCGCCGGGACACGGTCATGTCGGCGATGGCCAGGTCGCAGCTCGCGTCCCGGCCGATGCTGAACTGGCTGCCGGCGCCGCGCGGGAACTGCAGCGCGAGCGGCATCTTGCGGTCAGGCGAGGGCCGCATGCTGGTGGTCAGGGCCCGCCCCTGGGCCGGGGACGGCGCGGCCGGTGGCAGCAACTTCTGCCCGCCCGTGGGGGTGCCGCTCATCTTGGCCCAGGCGCCGCGCAGCCAGCCGCCCAGTGAGCGCGGTGACGCCGGGAGGTCAGCGACCATGGCCGGCAGGTCAGCCTGCCGCTTCGACCCCAGCACGGAGTTGACCCGGTACAGGAAGGTGTCGTGCGAGAGCCGTCCGGCGACGTACTCATCCCGCAGCTTGCCGACCACCTGGTCGCGTTCGGCGTCGGAGGCGCGAAGCCCGGGAGCGGGATGTCTGTCCGGCGGGGTGGGCGCCTGCGGCGCGGAACCTCCCATGAGATGCAGTATCAGGACCAACGGGCCGCTGCGCAAGGAAATCGGCCACGGGCGCGGCCCCCGGTTACACCCCGACCGCGTGCACTCCCCCGTCCACGTGCACGATCTCCCCGGTGGTGGCCGGGAACCAGTCGGAAAGCAGCGCGACACAGGCGCGCGCGGCCGCGTCTGGGTTGGCGATGTCCCAGCCGAGCGGCGCCCGCTGCGCCCACACGTCCTCGAACTTGTCGAAGCCGGGGATGGACTTGGCCGCCATCGTCTTGAGCGGGCCGGCCGCCACCAGGTTGACCCGGACCCGCTGCGGGCCGAGGTCGCGGGCCAGGTAGCGGGCGCACGACTCCAGGCCCGCCTTGGCCACGCCCATCCAGTCGTAGCCCGGCCAGGCGACGGAGGCGTCGAAGTCCAGGCCGACCACGCTGCCGCCGTCGGCCATCAGCGGCAGCGCCGCCATCGTCAGGGACTTCAGCGAGTACGTGGAGACCTGCACGGCCTTGGCCACGTCCTCCCACGTGGTGGCGAGGAAGTTGCCGCCGAGCGCGCCCTGCGGCGCGTTCCCGATCGAGTGGACCACGCCGTCGAGCCCGTCCACGTGCTCCCGGACGCCGGTCGTCCAGCGACCCGAGCTGCTCGGTGCTGGTGACGTCGAGCTCGATCACCGGGGCAGGCTGCGGCAGCCGCTTGGCGATCCGCTCGACCAGGCTCGGCCGGGGGAACGCGGTCAGCACCACCGTCGCGCCCTGCTCCTGCGCCACCCGCGCCACGTGGAAGGCGATCGAGGCGTCGGTGAGCACGCCGGTCACCAGGATCCGCTTGCCGTCGAGAATGCCCATCACAAACCAGCTTTCCTAGTCGCCGTCAATGTCCCATGCCCAGGCCGCCGTCGACCGGGATCACGGCGCCGGTGATGTAAGCGGCCTCCGGGCTGGCCAGGAACGCCACCGTGCTCGCCACCTCGTCGGCCGAGGCGTACCGGCCCAGCGGCACCCGGCCGACGATCTCCGCCTTGCGCTCATCCGACAGCACGGCCGTCATGTCGCTGTCCACGAACCCGGGCGCCACCACGTTGGCGGTGATAGCGCGCGAGCCGAGCTCGCGGGCCAGCGACCGGGCCAGGCCGACCAGGCCGGCCTTGGAGGCGGCGTAGTTCGCCTGGCCGCCCGACCCGTACAGGCCGACCACCGAGGAGATGAACACCATGCGGCCGCGCCGCATCTTCATCATGGGCCGCACGGCCCGCTTGGCCACCCGGTAGGCGCCGGTCAGGTTGGTGTCGAGGACGTCGGTGAACGCCTCCTCCTTCATCAGCGCGAGCAGCTGGTCGGCGGTGATCCCCGCGTTGGCGACCAGCACCTCCACCGGGCCCTGCTCCTGCTCAACGGCGGTGAACGCGGCGTCGACCGACGCGGTGTCCCGCACGTCGCACGGGACCACGGACAGCCCCTCGACCGGCTCACCCGACCGGGAGGTCACGGTCACGCTGTCGCCGCCGGCCGCCATCCGCCGCGCGATCGCCAGTCCGATCCCCCGGTTCCCGCCGGTCACCAGCACGGAACGCCCCACGATTCGTCACCCTCCCGGAAAAGTCGCCGACCCGACAGCCGAGCGTATCGCCCCGCCAGCCGGCCACGCCCGGCACCGTTCACCTTGCCGCACCGCCCGCCCCCCCTTCGATACCGCCCGCGCCAAGATCCGCCACCCACCCTTGTAGAAACCCGCCAGAAACCGTTGCGGATGAGTGCTTGTTAGCGCTCATGTTGCAGCTGTCCCTTGCAGGACAGCGGTCCCGGTCTGACCCGCGTGCGCGGTGCCGGGTTCCTGGTTCAGCACGCCCTGCCCGGCGTGGCCGGGTCTTACAAGCGCTCCGCAGGCGTTTACCCTCTCGGCCCCACTGGCCGCGAGCGATAGCAGGTTACGGGCCGCGTTGACGTCCCGGTCGATGACCAGGCCACACGACTCGCAACGGTAAACCCGCTCGGTGAGCGTGAGGCTTGGCTTTCGCCCCCCGCATCCCGAGCACGTCTTAGACGACGGGTACCAGCGGTCCGCGACGATGAGCGTCCCCGCTCTCCCGCGCCGTCTTGTAAGCGAGCATCCGGCGTACCTCGCTGAACCCCTGATCCGAAACCGCGCGGGCTAGCTTCCGGTTGCTGATCATGCCGGTCACATTCAGGTCTTCCACGACCACCGTCTCGTACTGGCGGGAGAGGCCGGTGGTGGCCTTGTGGAGCGCGTCGGCGCGGACGTTCGCCACCCGGGCGTGGATGCGGGCGAGCCGGGCCGCGCTCTTGCGGCGGTTCGCCGACCCCTTCACCTTGCGGGAGGGGCGCGGGCCGCCTGGCGAAGCTTCCGCAGGGACGCGCGCAGCGGCTTACCCCCCGCGATCCCGGTCACGTTCCCGGCGCCGTCCACCCCCGTCAGCAGCGTCTTGACACCCAGGTCGATGCCCGCGGCACTGCTGGGGCGCGCGTGGCGTTCCGGCTGGTCGCGCTCAACTTCTACGGTGAACGACACGAACCACCGCTGCGCGGTCCGGGACACGGTGGCCGACAGGATGCGCGCCGACCCGTCCGTGATCTTTGAAGCCAGCTTGCCCGTGTCCTCATGGGTGCGCAGGGTTCCGAGGCGTGGCAGGGTGACCGTGGTCCCCCCGCAGCGGATAACGCCGGCAGCGAACCGGAACGAGTCGCGGGCCTTCCCGCGCTTCTTCCGCTTCGGGAAGCCGAGCCGCTTTCCCTTCCGCTCACCTTTCTTCGACTTGACGTAGCCGGCGCAGGGCGCGGTCCAGGTCCCGGAACGCCTCCTGGTAGGCGCACTTGCTGTTCTCGCTCCACCAGGTAAGGCTCGGGTCTGCCTTCTTCTCCGCGTTCCACAGCTTGTGCAGGTCGATCGCCGAGTACCACTTCCGCTCCGCCGCGTACCGTTCCTTGCACTGCGCGAGGCCCCAGTTGTAGGCGAACCGGGACGCGCCCGCGTGCGACCGGAATGCCCGCTCATCACCGGGCGTGTGGTCGATGGCGAACTTGTAGGCCTGCCGGGTCTTCACCTGGCGTCCCCGGTGATGACCCTCATCGCCCGCGCGACCCGGTTCGCCGCAGCGCCCCGGCCGCACAGGCGCGCGCACAGGGAAGTCAGGACCTCGGTCACGTACCGCACGAGGTCGTCGACCACCCCGGCAGCGTCCACGACCAGCAGGCCGCGCCCCCGCGCGCGCAGCGCGGCCTCGGCGTACCCCGCGCCGAACCGGGCGAACCTGCCACGGTGCCCCGCCGCGGTCGCCTCCGCCCCCCGGTCGCCCAGCAGCGCGAGGAACCCGCGGCGTCGGCCGTTCAGGGCCGGGCCGGCCTCCGTCACGACCTTCCCGACCGGGAGACCCTGCGACGCGGCCCACGCCGTGACACGCCCGGCCTGCCGACCAAGGCCCGGCTCCTGGCCACCGGACGACACCCGCGCGTACACGGCCGTCAGCCCGCAAGTAGCGGCAGCGGCGTCACCGACCAGGACCAGGCCCCCGACCCGGGGCGCGGGCACCGGCAGCAGACCCCCGGCCAACCAGCGCCGCGCCGTCGCGTACCCGACTCCCTCGCGGGCCGCCCACTCCTTCAAGTTCACACTCAAGTTCACACTGCGATTATGCAGCGTCTACCGGGCGCCATCGAACGCTCATTCGCAAACAGTTGCCAACCCCCGCGTCCGCTCCGCGACCTCCCCCGAACCCCAACCGCCACGCCCGCCCGCCGCCTCTGCCAGCGCGGAGCGCTTCTTGCTGACCGGGAAGATAGCCGGATACCGCCACACACGCGACGCTGCACGCCGGTTTCCGACGCAAGCCAGCCGGCTCGCGCCGGATCTTCCCGCCATCGCGACCACGCCCCAGCGAGAAGAAGGCTGTTATCACCGCCCGACGGCCGCCGGTGCCTACCAGGCGGCGCCACAATTCATGCCAAACCGGACATCATGGCCGTCAAACAAGTAAAGGGCGCCACCCTTCCCGGTAATCGCGGGGGCGACGGACGGCGCCAGGCACGGCGGGATAGTGTCAGCCTTACGCAGCAGCCATATTCAAGGACCCAGAAAAACGGTAGCCCCGAACAGCACCTTTTACCCCTTTTGGCTAAGCGACAGCCCCGACCAGGACAGGCCGGCAGGCCGTCAGCGTCTGGCGTGTTCTTCTTCAGCCCCCTATGGCAGCGCAGAGGGCTGCGGGGATTG
The DNA here is from genome assembly GCA_963748785.1 of uncultured Actinomycetota bacterium. Taxonomy (GTDB): domain Bacteria; phylum Actinomycetota; class Actinomycetes; order Streptosporangiales; family Streptosporangiaceae; genus Trebonia. The sequence goes on from CAVVKP010000016.1 coordinate 78,304, forward strand.
GCCGCCGACCTTCCGAAGCAGTGTCGGCGGCAATCCCTCGCGCCCCAAGCCACCCCGCCGTCGGTCTTGACTTGAGGTTTTGCCCTGAGGTCCACCCACCCTCAGCACCGCCTGCACCCCGCATCCCGTCCCCACGCGATAGGTTCTGTAGTCGTGGAAGATCATGACGGGCGCATAGACGCCGAGTTCGCGGCCCTGCCGCTGAGGAACCTCGCCGATGCTGCCCTGGACGCGGCGCGGACGCTGGGCGCGGACCATGCCGACTTCCGGCTTGAACGGGTGCGGGGGCAGCGGATCGCGCTGTCCGACGGGAAGCTCGAGTCGCTGTCCGACGGCGACGACAGCGGGCTGGCGGTCCGCGTCATCGTCGACGGGACCTGGGGGTTCGCTGCCAGCGTTGACCTGACGCCGGAGGCGGCGCGGGACGCAGCGCGGCACGCCGTGGAGGTCGCCAAGGTCTCGGCGGCGATGAACACCGAGCGGATCGAGCTGGCGGCCGAGCCCGGCTACGGCGACGTGACCTGGGTGTCGGCCTACGAGGCGGACCCGTTCGCGGTGGCCGCCAAGGACAAGGTGGAGCTGCTGGCCGCCTGGTCGGCCGGGCTGCTGGCGCACCCGGTGGTCAGCCACGCCGACGCATCGGTCTACCAGGTGAAAGAGTGCAAGTTCTACACCGACGGGTCGACCACGACGACGCAGCAACGGGTCCGGCTGCACCCGGAGCTGACCGCGACGGCGGTCACCGAGTCCGGCTTCGACGACATGCGGACGCTGGCGCCGCCGGTCGGCCGGGGCTGGGAGTACCTGACCGGGTCCACGTGGAACTTCCCGGCTGAGCTCGCCGAGCTGCCGGAGCTGCTGGCGGCCAAGCTCAAGGCACCGTCGGTCCAGGCGGGCCGGTACGACCTGGTGATCGACCCGTCCAACCTGTGGCTGACCATCCACGAGTCGGTCGGGCACGCCACCGAGCTCGACCGGGCGCTGGGCTACGAGGCGGCGTACGCGGGCACCTCGTTCGCCACCTACGACAAGCTGGGCAGCCTGCGGTACGGGTCCCGGGTGATGAACGTGACCGGCGATCGCACGGCCGAGCACGGGCTGGCGACCGTCGGGTACGACGACGAGGGCGTGGCCGGGCAGTCCTGGGACCTGATCTCCGGTGGCACCCTGGTGGGCTACCAGCTCGACCGGCGGATGGCCCACCTCAAGGGCCTCAGCCGGTCGAACGGCTGCGCGTTCGCCGACTCACCCGGCCACATGCCGCTGCAGCGGATGGCCAACGTGTCCCTGGCCGCCGCGCCGGACGGGCCGTCCACGCAGGAGCTGATCGCCGGGGTGGACAACGGCATCTACATCCTGGGCGACAAGTCCTGGTCGATCGACATGCAGCGGTACAACTTCCAGTTCACCGGCCAGCGGTTCTTCAAGATCACCAACGGGCGTCTTGACGGGCAGCTCAAGGACGTCGCCTACCAGGCGACAACGACGGACTTCTGGAACTCGATGGAAGCGGTCGGCGGGCCGCAGACCTACGTGCTCGGCGGCGCCTTCAACTGCGGCAAGGGCCAGCCCGGCCAGGTCGCCCCGGTCAGCCACGGCGCGCCCTCGGCGCTCTTCCGGCAGGTGCGGGTACTCAACACGGCGGAGGAAGGCAAGTGACCCTGGAGCACGGCGGGGCGGTTACCCCGCAGGACACGATCGAGCGCACGCTCGCGGTCGCCCGGCCGGGCCGGGAGACCGTGGTGATCGCCGACGAGTCGTCAACGGCCAACCTGCGCTGGGCCGGGAACACGCTGACCACCAACGGGGTCGCCGCGACCCGCTCCCTCACGGTCATCTCGGTGGACCGGCGGGCGGACGGCACCGCGGGCGTCGGGATGGTGGCCCGCTCCGGCGTCCTGCCCGGGCAGGAGGAAGACCTGGTGCGGGAGGCGGAGAAGGCCGCCGCCGACGCCGCGCCCGCCGAGGACGCGACGGGACTGGTGCCGGGCGAAGGCACCTTCCGTTCTTCCTCCGATGACTTGTGGTCTTCTTCTGCCGCGGTCACCGACTTCGGCGTTTTCCGCTCGTTCTCGGCGCGCCTCGGCGACACGCTCCGCTCGGCCGAGGCGGCCGGGCGCAAGCTGTACGGGTTCGCCGAGCACGGCTTGACCTCGACCTTCGTGGGCACGTCCGCCGGGGTGCGGGCGCGCTACGACCAGCCGGCCGGGCGGGTCGAGATGAACGCGAAGTCGGCGGACTTGACCCGCTCGGCCTGGGCCGGCGCATCGTCCAGGGACTTTCGCGACGTGGACGTCGAGGCGCTGGACGCGGGTCTCGCCGAGCGGCTGTCGTGGCAGTCGCGGCGGCTCGACCTGCCCGCCGGGCGCTATGAGACGCTGCTGCCACCGACCGCCGTCTCCGACCTGTTGATCGACCTGTACTGGTCGGCGGGCGCCCGGGATGCCGGCGAGGGCCGCACGGTGTTCTCCGCGGCCGGCGGCGGCACCCGGGTCGGCGAGCGGCTGTCGCCGTTGCCGCTCGACCTGTTCAGCGACCCGGCCTACCCGGGCCTGGAGTGCGCGCCGTTCGTGGTCGCGCACGCCTCGGGCCGCGACTCCTCCGTCTTCGACAACGGGCTGGCCGCGCCGCGCGCGTCGTGGATCTCCTCCGGGGTGCTGTCGGCGCTGCACTCAAGCCGCTACTCGGCCGGCCTGACCGGGCTGCCGGCCACCCCGGCGGTGGACAACCTGATCATGACCGCGCCCGGCGCGTCGGCCTCGCTTGAGGAGATGATCGCCGGCACCAAGCGCGGGCTGCTGCTCACCTGCCTGTGGTACATCCGCCTGGTGGACCCGCAGACGCTGCTGCTGACCGGCCTGACCCGCGACGGCGTGTACCTGGTCGAGGGGGGCGAGGTTACCGGCGCGGTGAACAACTTCCGGTTCAACGAGTCGCCGGTCGGTATGCTGTCCCGGGTCGCCGAGGTCGGCGCGACCGAGCAGACGCTGCCCCGGGAGTGGGGCGACTACTTCAACCGCGCCGCCATGCCGCCGCTGCGCGTGGACGGGTTCAACATGTCGTCGGTGAGCCAGGCCAGCTAGCCGCAGGCCGCCCTCGCGCTCGCGCTCGCCAGCGAGGACTAACTGTTTCCGGCCCGGGCAGCGCAATGTTGCCTGGGTCGGCGGCTGGGGTATGGTCGGCTTAACCGGAACCAAACTAGTTTCGAGGTATAATCATGGGCCACGCACGCGGGCAGCAGGTCCACTTGGTCACCCAGGCGCGGCGGCCGATGTCCGAGGACATCAAGTACCGGCAGAACCGCTACCTGATCATGATGGGCATCAGGGTGCTGTGCTTCGCCGTCGCCATCGTCTTGTTCGTCGCCCACCTGCGCTGGCTGATCCTGATCCCGGCCATCGGCGCCATCATCATCCCGTACATCGCGGTCATCTTCGCCAACGGCGGGCGGGAGCCGGACAACGTTCGCGGGTTCCTTGAGCACCGGATGAACACGCCGACCCCGATGAACACGCCGACCCGGAGGGACCTGCCGTCCGGCGACGGGCGCTGACCCTCTCCTGCCGCTGCGGCCTCGTCTCCGGTGCACCGCCGTCACCTCTCAGCCCGCCATGAACACGGAAAGTTCCTTTCCGTGCGCGTTTAGTAGGCGTCCGGTAAACCGGCCGGTAGCGCGCTTGCCTTAGGCCGCGAGAGCGTGCACCGGGCCGGTAGGCATGGGGCAAGAATGGCGTTCCGAGATTCTATTGTCATTAGGTCTTGACACAACTAGGGGGTCGGCCGTGTACGATTCATATCGGTGCTCTGGTCCCCCGTCAGGGCACCACTGCCGGCGTTCCGGGCCCCCGTCGGGACGCCGATGATAGCGACGCCGGGTGGTTTGCCCCCGTAGCCACCCGGCGTCGCCCTTTCTCCGGGGCTTTCCGCCGCCCGTGGCGGCACCGGGTCATTGCGCCCAAACGTCGGCACGACGCTGCGCGACCACCCCGCTACGCAGTCCGCTGGACTTCTCGATCGTCAGGCCGAGCAGGGCCGCGCCCCTAGGCCACGAGGCCGCGCGACAGCCCCAACGGGGCCGCCCGCCCGTTCCAGGTGACCGCCGGGGACGGCTCGGCGGCAGCGGCCGGGGAGACGCTCGGGTGGCCGAAGACCTCGTGCCGCATCGGTAGACGGCGTCGGTGACCGGGTCGAACCGGGTGAGCACTGGCCAGCCAGGCCGGCACTGACCGGGGCGGGTACATCACGCCGGGCAGAAAGAACAACGGCATCACGAGCATCTGAGTCAACGCCATGAACGCCTGTAGCTGCTTTATCCGGGCCGCCATCATTACGCCGAACGCGGTGAGCGTGAACGAGAGCAGCAGCTACTCGCCGATTACGACCAGAATCAACAATGGGGCTGTAGGGCACGTGCGCCAACCTGGCCTTGGCCAGAATGACGATTCCCTGGAGCGTCGAAACCGTCGCGCCGCCCAGGAATTTGCCGATAACGATCGATGACCTGCTGACCGGCGCCACCAGCATCTCGCGCGGGAAGCCGAACTCGCGGTCCCACCGTGGACGCGGCCGAGAAATTGCCAGCCCGCCACCCTCGCGGACCCCTCCGTGGGGCCCGCGAGGGTGATCTCCATTCCCCCACCACGAAGCAGGAGACTCACTCGGCGTCTCCCACGGCTGGCGGCGGCGTGTCCCGGGGCTCGTCGCCGGCGGCCGCGTCGCCGGCGGCCGCGTCGTTGGCCGCGGGATCGTCCTCGGCCAGGATCAGGTACAGCGCCTTGCGTGCCTGGGCGAGCACCGCCCGTGCCTGGGCGACCTGCTCCGCGGAGCCGGCCCGCCGCACCTCCATGACCGCCATCATCACCTGGCGGATCAGGTTCCGGAACTCGATAGCGTCGTCGTCGGTCATGCCGGCCGCCGCGTCCCACGACGCGCGCAGCTCGTCCGCGTGCGCCTCGACGTAGGCGCGGCCGGCCTCGGTCAGGCTGAAGACCCGCCGCCTGCCGGCGCCCTGCGGCGCGATCAGGCCCTCGTCCTCCAGCTGCTGCAGCGCCGGGTACACCGACCCCGCGCTCGGCCGCCACGCGCCGTCGGTGCGCGCGGGGATCTCCTGGATCAGCTGGTAGCCGTTCCAGGTCCGCTCGCTGTCGTCGGCAAACAGGTCAAGGATCGCGGCCCGGACATCGCCCTTGCGGGCCCGGGTGCCGCGGCCGTAACCATGCCGACCGAAGCCGCCGCCGTGACCGCCGGGGAAACCGTGCCCGCCCGGGAACCCGGGAAAGTCAGGGAACCCGGCGTCGCCAGGCCCGCCGGGGAACCCCGGACCGAACGGACCCACCCTCGGGTCCTCGCCCCGGGCCCAGCGGCGCCCGCCATGCCGTCCTGGACCGCCCGGGGCACCCCAGCCGCCGCGCTCGCCGCGGAACTCCCGCTCACCGCGCTCCGGACCGTACCGGCCCGGACCACGCCCGGGCCCCCACTCGGGCCCGCCACCGGGCCGGGACTCGCCCCAGCCCTCGTCTCGCATACCGCGCCTGTGCTCTTCACGCATGGCACGTCACCTCTTTCGTTGTTCGTAGTTCGTTCTGAACACTTCAACGATATATCGCTATGGATCGCCGATGCAAACAGTTGTACCTGGAGGAACCGCTTGTGCCCGCTGCAGGTGCGAAGCCAGGACCCAGGGGACGCGAGGGCCGGGTATCGGGCGCAGGAGCGCAGGGACGCGTGGCTTCGTTCGTGAGTTTCTGACCGCTGTTGTTCGCGGGACGAAGTACCAGGACCACGAAGTATCAGGCCCACCTGCCGGTGAGTTCTGCCATCCTGGCTCACCTGAAGCACCGGCGACGGAAGCGACGAAGGGCTCCTCATGAACGACGCAAGCACCGCAACCGGGAAAGTGGTCGTGCACCGGACGATGTCGCTGGACGGCTTCATCGCCGGGCCCGGCGACAGCATGGACTGGATCTTTGAGTACCCGACCCCGGACCAGGCAGCGGAGGTCATGGCGGCCACTGGCGCCATCATCGCAGGCAGGCGGACCTACGAGGTCGGACAGCGCGACACCGGGAAGCCAACCGGCGAGGCCTACGACGGCGCATGGCAGGGAGCGCAGTTCGTGCTCACCCACCAGCCCCCGAAGACGCCGCGCGATCCAGCTGTTACCTTTCTGACCGGTGACATCGGAGACGCGATCGCCACGGCCAGGAAGACCGCCGGCGGCAAGAACGTCGAGATATTTGGCGCCGATCTCACCGGCCAGTGCCTGGAGCGCGGGCTTATCGACGAGATCGCGGTCCACATCCTGCCCGTCCTGCTTGGGACCGGCACGCCCTTCTCGGCCTCCGTCCGCCCCGCCCGGGTCGACCTGGAACCCCTCAGCAGCACTTACTCGGGCACAGTGACCACCATGCGCTTCCGCGTGCGCAAGTAGCCGACCAGCCCGGACTCCAGGAACAGCCAGACGAACCGGCCCGGGACCCGTCTACCTCCCGGGCGCCAGCCTGGTGCGGTCAGAACTGGCGGACATCGACTTCGCCAGATCGCACATGCGGTCGCTAGTCACGAACAATGCCAGACGCGGGTGGTACTGGGGACACCCAGGGTGGCCGGGATGGCCAAGGTGGCGGGGGGTGGAGAGGGTGGCAAGGGTGGCAGGAGTAGCGAGGGTGGTGAGAGTGGCCAGGGTGGCCGCACTTCTTGCTGTTATCAGGTGGCGAGGGCGCTTCGGGTCGCCCGCCACGTCGGCCAACGCCTCATTGGCCGTCCATACCGTGGCGGCTTGCCATCCAGCGCGCATCCGTGATCGCCGGAGGGGTTGCTGGCGGGCCCAGCGCGACCAGACGCCCGGCCCGGGTGGCGGACCGGGGGTTGCCTGGTTCGGGGCTGGCGCGCGGGGTTGCCGTGTTCGTGGCTAGCGCGCCGGGGTTGCCCGTTCGGGGCTAGCGCGCCGGGGACGCCGATTCGGGGCTAGCGGACGGGAAGGTCGTACACGCGGCGGACGCTGGAGCCTACGCGGCTGATGTCGGTGCCGTAGACGTGCAGCGACACGGCGACGGCGTCGCCGATGTTGGTGACCTGATGGATGTCACCGGGCGGGGCGAAGCCGCTGACGGTGCCCGCCGGGCTGGCGTTGCGGCCGACGACCTCAAGGTGGTCGCCGCGGTTCGCGTAGACCTCCTCGTACTCGGTGCCCTGTAGCACCGCGGTCACGCACCAGCTCAGGTGGTCGTGGACCGAGGTGCTCTGACCGGGCAGCCAGACCATGGCAACGACAGAGAACGAGCCGTCCGGCTCGGCGTGCACCAGGTGGGTCTGGTAGCCACCCGGGTCGCCGGCCAGCTGCGCGGGCGAGAGCAGGCCCGCACCGGGCAGGCGGTCGCGGACCGCGGCGGCCACCCGGTCGGCCGTCTCCTGCCAGGAGCCCCCAGACCGCACCGCGCCGCGGATGGCGGCGGCCAGCGCCGCCGGGCACGTGCGGATGTCCCGGGGAAGCTCGGTAAGCGTGGTGGTCATGGCGGGCACCTCCCAAGGTCGTCCTCTCCACGGTAATCGCTGGCGTCACATCGGCACTAATGCCAGATCGAGACGAACCCATAGGGAGCGTCTATGAAAACCGTTGCGATGGCGTCGCCTGGCGGCGACGGACTGGCCACCGCCATCGCCAGCCGGCCGCAGGCGCGCGGCGCCGGCACCACCGCACCGCAGGGCTCGCGGCACGGCAGCACCGGCCGCGGCCGGACAAAGCACGTTTAACGTAGTTAGCCGTCTTTATCTTGCTTTGGCGAATACGGTGGAAATCGGACGTTATTTAACACACGCGGCCTTACCGTTATGATTTCCGCGTTGCTTCGCCTACGATGGGGGTCACTTATCGGCCAGCAATGCCTGACTTCCGGAATTCTCCGTACTAGCGCGATATGCGAAAGAGGGGCGACGATGTCACAGGGCCAGGGCCAGGACCGGAACACGCCGGGCGGCGTGCCCGGCTATCAGGAGCAGCAGCCGGCGCCGCCGGTATACCCGCAGGACAATCACCAGGGCTACCCCTCGGGCGGGATGTCGCCCGTTCCCGCGAACGAGACGTCGGGGATGCCCGTGCCGGCCGGGATGTATTACGACGCCGAGCTCCGGGCTTACCCTGCCAAATGGCACCGAGCTGGCGAGCCACGGGCGGCGCATCGGCGCTTATTTCCTGGCCGCTCTGCTGTGGATTGTCACGTTGTTCATCGGCTACGCGATCTGGGGGCTTTTCACCTGGAAGGACGGCCGGACGCCGGTCCAGCAGGTGCTCGGCATGCGCTGCTGGAAGCCGCAGGAGATGGTCAACGCCAGCTGGGGCACCATGCTGCTGCGCGGCGTGTGCCAGTGGGTCCTCGACGGGATCGCCCTGGGCGGCCTGATCTCCTTCGTGATGTTCCTGGTCGGCCGGGACCGGCGGACGCTGTACGACCACATCTCCAGCGTGGTCGTGCTGCACGACCCCAACGAGGTGCTCAGCTAGCCGGCCGCCTCGGCCCGCCCCGGGTCAAGGCGCGGGACGACCGCGCCCGGGCCAACGCCCAGGCCCGGCCAGGCCAACGCCCGGGCCCGGTCAGGCTCAGTCGGTCAGCGTGCTGTAGGCGATGACGCCGCGCCGCATCGCGTCGATCGCGGCGCGGGCGGTCGACGCGACGTCCCGCTGCTTGCGCGCGGGCTCGCGGTCGGGCCGCTCCCCGGCCGGCGCCGCGTCCACGCCGGCCGCGTCGGCGTCACCGCCGCCCAGTCCGCCGGCGTCACCGTCGCCCGCCAACGGCGTCACCGCCAGGTCCGCCGGCGTCTCCGCCGCCCAGCCCGTCGGCTTTCCCGCTGCCCGCAACGGCGTCACCGCCACCCGCAATGGCGTCAGCGCCAGCAGCCGCGGCATCTGCGGCATCTGCGCCGCCCGCGGCAGCGTCTGCGCCGTCCTTCCGCGCGGCCACGCCACCCACGCCACCCGCGCCGCCCGGCCGGCCCGCGCCGGGTCGCGGCTGGCCCCGGCTATCTGGTCGAGCAGGTCGATGAGCTGCTTCATCGACCGGACGAAGTCACCGGGGGTGAGGCTGGGCACCGAGTCGAGCACGTCCTCCAGCTTGGCACCGCGGCACCAGCGGTAGGCCGCCCAGACGAATCCCGGGTCCGGCTCGCGCAGGAATGACAGGCCGTTGCGCTGCTCCAGCTGATCCAGCTCGCCCCAGGTGCGCGCCATCACGTTGAGCACGTCGCGGACCGGGCCCTTCGGCAGCCGGGCGGGCTCGGCGTCATCGACCTGCCTGCGCGACTCGAACGACAGCACCGACACGCACGCGGCCAGCTCGGCCGGGTTCAGCCCCTCCCACAGGCCGCGGCGCAGGCACTCGGCGGCCACCAGGTCCAGCTCGGAGTACAGCCGGGTCAGCCGCTGCCCGGCGGGCGTCACCGTGTCGCCGTCGGTGTAGCCGAGCTCGTCGAGCACCGCGCAGACCCGCTGGAAGGTGCGGGCGATGACGTGCTGGCGCCCGCCGACCTGGCGCTCCAGGTCCTCGATCTCCTTGTACTGCCGGAAGTAGCGCTCGGCGTACCGGGCGTGCTGCTCGCGGTCCGGGCAGGCGTGACAGGGGTGCCGGCGCATCCGGCGGCGCAGCTCGGCGATGTCGGCGTCGCCCAGGTCGCCGTCGTCGGCGAAGTCGTCGCGGGCGCCCCCGGTCCGGCGGCCGCCGCTGGCGCGGTCCCCGCGCCGCCGCGGGTGTCTTCGTCACCGCGGTGGCCGTCCGCCGGGGCGTAGGCGTCGGGGTCACCGGCGGAGCCACGCTCCCGTTCATCATCCTCATCATCGGCCGCCGGCGGCGGACCGGCGGCGCCGCGCCGGGCGTCGAGGTCACGGCCCTCGACCTTGGCGCGCATCGCGGAGACCAGGTCGCGGCGGTGCTTCGGCGAGCGCTCGCTGAACGAGTTCGGGATGCGCAGCCGGTCCACCGCGTCGGCGGGCACCGGGAAGTCGGCCGCGCTGAGCTGCTTGAGCTGGCCATCCACGGTGAGCACCAGCGGGACCATCGGCGCGGTTGGGCGAGAACTCGCCCGCGGCGGGCGGCGGGTTCAGCACCACCGCCAAGCCCGCCCGGCGGCCGGACGGGACCCGGATGATGTCACCGCGTCGCAAGGTGGCCAGCACCCGCCGGGCCTCGGCCCGCCGCGCGGAGGCCCGGCTGCGCGAGACGCCGCGCTCGGCGTCGCTGAGCCGGCGCCGCATCCGCGCGTACTCCATGAAGTCGCCGCGGTCGCAGGTGGCCTGCCCGGCCAGGCCGTCGGCCTGGTCCTTGAGCCTGCGCAGCCTCTCGGTCAGGCCGACCACGCCGCGGTCGGCCTGGAACTGGGCGAAGCTCGACTCCAGCAGGGTGGCCGCGCGGGCCCGGCCGACGCGGGCGGTGAGGTTGACCGCCATGTTGTACGACGGGCGGAAGGAGGAGTTCAGCGGGTAGGTACGGGTGCCCGCCAGGCCGGCCACCGCCCCCGGGTCCATGCCCGGCTGCCAGAGCACCACCGCGTGGCCCTCGACGTCGATGCCCCGACGGCCCGCCCGCCCGGTGAGCTGCGTGTACTCGCCCGGCGTCAGCGCGACGTGGGCCTCGCCGTTCCACTTGTCGAGCTTCTCGAGCACCACCGTCCTGGCCGGCATGTTGATGCCGAGGGCCAGGGTCTCGGTGGCGAAGACCGCCTTGACCAGCCCGGCGGTGAACAGCTCCTCGACGACCTCCTTGAACACCGGCAGCAGGCCGGCGTGGTGGGCGGCGATGCCGCGCCGCAGGGCCAGCACCCAGTCGTGGTAGCCGAGCACGGCCAGGTCCTCGTCGGGGATGTCAGCGGTGCGCCGGGCGGCCAGGTCCTCGATGATCTGCGCCTCGTCCGGGGTGGTCAGCCGCAGGCCCGCGGCCAGGCACTGCTGAACGGCGGCGTCGCAGCCCGCCCGGCTGAAGATGAACGTGATCGCGGGCAGCAGGCCGGCCCCGTCGAGCCGGTCGATGATCTCCGGGCCGGTACGGCGGCGCGTTGCGCCGCGGGCGGCCGCCGCCGCGCCCGGCCGCTGCCCCCCGGCTGGCGGAACGCCTCGCGCTGCGCCAGGCGGACCAGGTCCGGGTTGACCTCGCGATGCCGCTCGTCGGTGAACAGGTCGTACAGGCGCCGGCCGGCCAGCATGTGCTGCCACAGCGGCACCGGGCGGTGCTCGTCCACGATGACCTCGGCGCCGCCGCGCACCTGGGCCAGCCAGTCGCCGAACTCCTCGGCGTTGGACACCGTGGCCGACAGCGCCACCACCCGCACCGACTCGGGCAGGTGGATGATCACCTCTTCCCAGACCGCGCCGCGGGAGCGGTCGGCGAGGTAGTGCACCTCGTCGAGCACCACGTAGCCGAGGTCGCGCAGCGCCGGCGAGCCGGCGTAGATCATGTTGCGCAGCACCTCGGTGGTCATCACCACGACCGGCGCGTCGCCGTTGATGGCGTTGTCCCCGGTGAGCAGGCCGACGCGTGTCGGCGTTGTAGCGCCGCATCAGGTCGTTGTACTTCTGGTTGGACAGCGCCTTGATCGGCGTGGTGTAGAAGCACTTGCGGCCCTCGCGCAGCGCGAGGTGGACCGCGTACTCACCGACCACGGTCTTGCCGCTGCCCGTCGGCGCGGCGACGAGCACGCTCTGGCCGTCGCTGAGCGCGCCGCAGGAGGCAACCTGGAACGGGTCGAACTCGAAGTCGTAGAGCTCACCGAAGGAGGTGAGCTCGGGGGCAGCCAGCCGCTCTTTGAACCGCGCGTACCTGTCGGCTGGGCTCACCGCCGGTGTGCTCATGGCTCCAGACTAGGGGACGGCGATCTTGCCTGGTACGCGCGAGGCGGGAGTAACTGCGCCGGCACGGTTACACCGCAAGCCGACCGGGCCGTTGACCGGCCGGGCCGGTTAACGGCCCGGCCGGTCAACGGCCGGCTACTAGTCGACGCGCTCCGGCGCGGGCACGGGCTCGGGCTCCCCGACCGGGGCAAGCTCGCTGTCAGACAGCCCGGCGTACAGGTCCGGGTGGTTGCGCGCATAGCGCTTGTCGTTCAGGTAGATGAGCAGCTCGGCCACCTCGACGAGCACCGCGACGACCCCGCCGAGCAGGAGCATCGTCAGCGGGTCGGGGCTCGGCGACGCGATCCCGGCGAACACGAAGACCAGGAAGATGATGACCCGGCGCCACTTCTTGAACCGCTCGTGGGTGACGACCCGGACCAGGTTCAGCATGACCAGGAACAGCGGCACCTCGAAGCAGAGCCCGAACCCGACGATGATCGCGATCCAGTAGCTGATGTAGGTGTCGGCGGTGAACAGGTTCGTCAGCCCGCCCGACATCGAGAGGAAGAAGTCCAGCCCCCGGCTCATCGCCAGGAAGGCGAAAAAGCACCCCAGGCCGAACAGCGGGACCGCGGATCCGAGGAACGTGTAGGTCCAGCGCCGTTCCTTGGCATACATCCCGGGAGCGATGAAGGCCCAGAGCTGATAGAGCCAGATCGGGCAGGTGATGATCGCGCCGGCGATGATGGCGACCTTCAGGTGCAGGTAGAAACCGTCCGTCACGCCGTTGAGGATGAGCGAGTGCCCGGGCACGTTCACCTTGCAGTAGGTGACCGCCTGGCAGTACGGCCGCTGGATGAAGTTCCAGATCGGCTGGTAGAACGCCCACGACGCGGCCGCACCCGCGATGACCGCCAAGATGATCTTGACCACGCGGTTGCGCAGCTCGCGCAGGTGATCCATCAGGGGCATCCGGCCATCGGGGTCGGCCGCCCGCTTGGCGCGCACGTAGCGCTCGCCAATGATGCGGGCACCCCTGATGGCGGAAGGCTTCTGTGCCATGATCGCGTTCTGTGCTGGTGGGCTAGTCCGACGGGTGGCGGCAGGCCTACTTGGCCTGTACGCCGTCCGGCGTCTTGGCGGACGACTGGAGGTCGGCGAGCTGCTTGCTCAGCGCGTCGATCTGCGCCTGCTGGTCCGGGGTGGAGGCGGCCGCGGGCGGAGCCTGGATCTCGGCCGCCGTGGGCTGGGCCGGCGCGGGCTCGTCCTCGTCGTGCAGCCCGCCGACCTCGGTCTTAAGGATGCGCATGGACTTGCCGAGCGAGCGGGCAGCGTCGGGTAGCTTGCGAGACCCGAACAGCACGATGATCACGACCGCGACGATCAGGATCTTCCACGGGCTGTCGAACAGGTCACCAAACATGATTGTCCTTACGTCCAGGGGATGAGCCCCGTTGCCGAGACTCGCCTCGCCGTCGATATTACACGCCAGTCGGGAAACAGCCAGGGCTTGGTGCTTCCCTGGCCTGTCACCGACAATACGCGCCAGATCGGCACAAACGGTGAACTGAGGGCCGCGAGATTGTTAACTCCCGGTTGCCCCGGCCCCCGCCGTGCCGTCCGCCGCTGGTGCCCCTCGGGATGATGAACGGGGGGTTGGTCCCCGCCCGCACCGTCCCCCTGGTCGCTAGCGCCGGTGCCTTACCTAGTGCTGCGGACCCGCCTGTACCGCGGATTGGCCGGCGCCGAGACGGGTGAGCACGTTGTCACCGCGCGGCCAGACCAGGATGTCGAATCCGTCGAAGCGGTAGGTTCTCGCGGGCTCGCCGAAGGTGGCGACGGCCCGCGCGGCGGTGAGCCCGGACGAGCCCGGCGTGCCCGGGGCGGCGAGCACCAGGAAGCTCGCGGCCTGGCGGGCCGGGTCGAACCAGGCCGCGCTGGCGTTCCAGGTGTAGGCGGCCAGCCGGCCGCCCGGGCCGGTGGTGACCGGGCGGAGGGTGACCGCGCCGCCCGCCTGGAGGGTGACGATGTTCGCCTGGTGGTACCCGCTCAGCCCGGCGGTCAGGTGCCTGGCGCGCAGCCAGGCGGCCAGGCCGGCGTACTGCGGGCCGACCGGCGGCTGCGCGGCGGCGTAGCCCAGGCCGGCGGCGTAGACGGCGAGCAGCGCGCCGAGGGCGTAGCGCGGCAGACGGCGGCCGGGCGCGGCCAGCCGGGCGCCGAGGCGCCGGCCGGCCAGGACCGCGGCGAACGGCAGGACCGGGGCGATCTCCCTGGTGGACAGGATGTTCACCGCCTGCACGCCCGGCCAGGTACGCGGCCAGGTCGATGGCGATCCCGGCCAGCAGCACCCGCTCGATGAGCCGGTCGCGCCGCCACAGCCCGCGGGCGGCCAGGGCGACGCCGGCGGCGGCTAGCGCGACGCCGGCCAGGTGGACGGCGGCCAGGACAGCGGCGAAACCCGGTGGCGCGCCGACAACGTCCGCGCCGAACAGTTCGAGCACCCCCTCGCCCGCCAGGCGGGCGTTGCCCGCCAGGTGCCCGGGGCCGGCCAGCGCCGTGCGCAGGCCGTTGACCTGCCAGCCGCCGCTGGCCCGCAGCAGCGCGGCCACTGCGAGCTCGGCCGGGACGGCCAGCAATGCCGCGACGGCGAGCGACGCCTCCGGCCAGCGGGCGGCCAGCCGGCCGCGCCAGTCGCGGGGCGGCCCGGCGGCCACCGCAAGCGTGGCGGCCAGGGCCAGCGGGATGACCGCGACGAAGATGGTCATCGCGTCGGCGAGCACCGTGGCGGTCAGGCCGAACCAGACCAGGACGGGAACGTACCAGCGGGCACCCGCCGCTCGATGGCGGCTGCCCGGGGCGGTCCCGGCCGGGGCGGATCCAGTCGGGGCGGATCCAGTCGGGGCGGTCCCGGCCGGAAGGCGGCCGGTGAAGGCGCGGTCGACGAGCAGCAAGATCAGCAGGATCGGGACGCTGGTGCCGACGTGGTCGGGTGACAGGACGAGGGTCTGCGTACCCGGCCCGAGCTGCGGTGCGAGCATGATCCCCGCCGCGAGCAGTGCCCGGGCCAGCCCGGCCGCGCCCTTCGCCGTGCCCCGGGCGAGGAACGCCGCCGCCAGCACGAGCAGCGTGTAGGTCATCGCGCCCGCCACGTGTATGACGTCCGCGTTCAGGCCGCGGGCCAACTCGATGAGGGCGTACTGCGGCAGCTCGGTCGTGTAGAACGAGACGTCGGTAACCCACCAGCCGTGCAGCAGCGGGTTGCCGTGCAGCAGGTCCCACGCCTGCAGCGCCTGGGACGCGCCGTCGGAGCCGACGGAGATCGTCCGTGACTGGCGCAGGTAACCAGCGAACAGCGCCACGGCGGCGCCCACCGTGCCGGCGGCCCAGGCGAGCCGGGCCGCTCCCCCGCGCCGGCCGCACGGCTCGCCCCCCGCGGCCTGCTCCTTGGCTTGCTCCCCGGCGACGGCGCGGTTCCTGGCCCCCGTGCGGGAATGGCTGGCGGTCATGCCGCTCCGGGGAAATCGGTGCCGGCGAGGCGGGTGAGCAGGTTATAGCGGTAGAGCAAGACGATGTCCTGGCCGACCCGGTGCGTGGCGGCGGGCGGGCCGAAGCGGGCGCGGGCCTCCGCCACGGTCAGGCCGCCGGATGCGGCCGGGCCGCCGGTGACGGCCGGGCCGGCGACGGCGATGACGAACGTCGCCGTGTGCTGGTCCGGCCGGTACCAGGCGGCCGACGACTCCCAGCGGTCAGCCTGGGCCGACCCGCCGCCCGGAGGGAAGACCACCGGAGCGACCAGGACCCGGCCGCCGCTGGCCACGGTGGTCGCGCTGGCCTGCCAGTAGCCGGCCACCCCGGCCCGCTGGTGGTGGGCGGCCAGCCAGGCGGCCACCGCCTGCTGGGTCGGCGGCGCGGCCGGCCAGGCGGCGGCGTAGCCCAGCCCGGCCAGGTCGGCCGCCAGCCACACGCCCAGGGCCACGGCCGCACCAACCGCCAGGCGGCCAGCGGGCCGCGGGCCCCGATGGCGCTGCGACCGGGTGGGTCGCCCGTGTGCGGTGCCCCGGCGGACGAGGGGGCGGCGGGCGAGCGGACCGGACCGCATCCGGCAGCACCCGGCCGGCCAGGGCGGCGGCGAGGGGCGCCAGCATGGCGACCTCGTGCGCGTTGCTGAGTGACCGCAGCACGGTGGTGAACAGGCTCGCCGCCAGGAGCGCGGCGATGGACGCGACCAGGACGGCGGTGACACGGCCAGCCCGGCGCCGGCCGACCAGGAAGATCCCCGCCGCCAGGCCCGCGCCCGCCAGCACCAGCCCGACGACGTGCAGGTCGGCGAGGAGCACGAGCGTGCCGTGCGCGCTGATCGTCTGCGGCTGGCGCGGCACGCCCGGCTGGTTGGCGCCGAACAGCAGGCACAGCGACTGCCACAGCACGCGGGCGTTGCCTGGCACCGCGGTCAGCGGCGAAGGCGCCACGCCGCCCAGGGGGCGCGGGTCGAACCCGCCGAGCGCCCGGATGGCCAGGCCGGCCAGCCAGGCGAGCCCGGCGGAGACGGCCGCCGCCGCGAGCAGCGCCCCGTCCCGGCGCGACTCGATCCCCCTGGCCGGGCGGCCGCGGCGGGCGAATCGCTGACGGTTTCCGTGCCCACGGGCGGCGGACCACTGGCAGTCAAGTCGGCGGAGGCCCAGTGGCCGCCGCTCAGGCGGGCGGCGACCAGGCGGGCGGCGCACACGGCCGCCAGCGGCACCGTGGCGGCGACCAGCGTCAGCTCGTCCCCGACCTGGGCCAGGGTGAGCAGCACGCCTACCGCGGCCGGGACACGCCACTCGCGCCGGCGGCCGACCGCGCGCCCGGTGGACCTCCCCCAGACGGACAGCAGCATCAGGAGCAGGAGCACCGGGACGGCGGTGCCGGCGTGGTCCGGGTTCGCCAGGAAGACCTCGCTGCCGCCGAGGATGCCCGGGGCCAGCATGATCCCGGCCGCGACGGCCGCCCGGTACCAGCCCGCCCGTGCGGCCGGTCCAGGCCGGGCCGTCGCCGGCCGCGCCACCCCGGGCGACCAGGGCCGCGAGCAGGACGGTGAGCGTGTAGGTCAGCGCGCCGCACACGTGCACGACGTCAGGCGACAGGCCGACGCGCCGCGGTCACCAGCACGTACAGCGGCAGCTCGGTGGTGTAGAAGGACACGTCAGAGGTCCACCAGCCGCGCAGCAGCGGGTTGCCGTCGAGCATCGCCCGGGCCTGGAGCACGTTGGCGGCGCCGTCGGAGTTGAACGGCGCGGTCCGCGACTGCGCCAGGTACAGGGCGAACAACCCTCCGCAGGCCGCCGCGACGGCCAGCGCGGTCACTAGTCGCCGCGCATCGCGCGCGGTCCGGCGCGGGCGCGGATCGTGGGCGCCCAGGCTTCCACTCTCAGGTCGTCAGGCACGCGCCCCCGCTCCCGCTCGCCATGAGCGGAAGCCTAGCGTAGCCAATCGGTTACTGAATGGCGCAGCCGGTTACGGCCGGACCGCCGCCTACTCGTACAGCGCCAGCGCCGCCGCGGCCGCGGCGCGGACCTCCTGGGCCAGCGCGGCGGGGGCGGCCACCCGGGCGTCCTCGCCGAGTTGCAGGGCCCGGCGGCGGACCCAGGTGGTGTCCGGGGTGCGCAGTCCCACCCGCAGCCAGCCGCCGTCCAGCTCGGTCAGCGACTCGCACGGGTAGTACTCGGCGACCCAGCGCGCCGCCGGGGCCAGCTCAAGCTCGACGAGCACGTCCGAGGGCGACGCACGGAACAGCCCCGCGTCCACGTCCACCGGCTCCGCCGTCTCCGGCACCGAGGCGGGCACGTCGAGCACGTCAACCGACAGCACCCGGTCGAGCCGGAACAGCCGGACGCCCTCGGCCAGGCGGCACCAGCCTTCCAGGTAGGTGCGGCCCTCCACGACCAGCAGGCGCATCGGGTCGACGTCCCGCTCGGTCTCCTCGTCCCGGCCCGGCACGTAGTAGCGCAGGTGGACCCGGCGGCCGGCGGCCAGCGCCGCGTTGAGCGCGGCGGCCATGCCCCGCGCCCTCGGCTGGTCGACCTGGATCGCCACCTGGGCGCTGGCCACGCCGACCGCGCCCGCCGCGGACTCGATCTTGGCGATGAGCCGCGCCACCGCGTCGCCGTCGGCCAGCTCGCCGCCGCCCGCGTCGGCCAGCATGCGCAGCGCGACGAGCAGCGCGCTCGCCTCGTCGGCGGCCAGCCGCAGCGGGCGGGCGATCGACTCGGCCTGGCTGATCGAGATCTCCCCGTCCTCGTAGGACAGGTCGATCGGGCAGTACGGCTCGGGCGCGCGCAGCTCCACGCACCAGGCCAGGTTGAGGTCGTCGATCAGCTCACGCTCGGTCATGCCGAACGTCGCGGCGGTGTCGGCCAGGCCGACCACGCGCCTGGTCGCCACGTACGGGACCAGGGCGAGCAGCCGGCGCAGCCGCTCGGCGGAGGTGACCATCCTCGGCTGGGGACTCACGAGTCCTCCTCGCTAGCGCTCGGCGGCCTCGCTCGCAGGGACGCAGTGCTTTCTAGTTCGCTCGCAAGCTCGCTCACAAAGTCCTCCTCGCTAGCGCTCGTCGCCCTCGCTCGCGGGGACACAGTGCTTTCTAGTTCACTCGACAAGCTCGCTCACGCGAGGGCTCCCTTCAGCCGGCCGATGACCGCCTCGCGCAGCTCCGGCGGGTCGAGCACCACCACGTCCGGGCCGAAGGAGGCGAGGTACCCGGCGTACCAGTCGGTGTCGGAGTAGTCGATCGACACGTGGTCCCAGCCGGGCCTGGCGGCGTCCGGCGCGACCTGGCCCCAGCGGTGCAGGGCCGAGCCCGCGTCGCTGCGCACCCGCAGGGTCGCGGTGTGCTCCCTGGTCAGCGGCTTGTCCCAGCCCTTGACCAGCTCGCGCACGTCGGCGCCGTCGGGCACCATGACGCTGCCGGGCGGCCCGGCCATCTTCACCGGCCCGGTGATGCGGCTGAGCCGGAACACCCGGGGCGCGTCGCGGGCGCGGTCGTGGCCGGCCACGTACCAGCGGCCGCGCCGGTTGACCACGCCCCACGGCTCCAGGGTCCGCTTGGTCTTCTCCGACCGGCCGCTGGCCAGGTAGTCGAAGGTGACCGGACGCCGGTCGCGCACCGCCTCCCACAGCGGGCCGAACGCGGGCTCCTGCGTGGTCAGCCGCGGCTGGATGCCCGGCGGCGGGCTGGCCGCGCCGTCGCCGTCGCCGTCACGGCTGGCCGCCCGCAGCTTGAGCGCCGCGCCTGCCGCCGCGCCGGCCAGCTCGGCGGACTGCCAGACCCGCGAGGCGATGCCGAGCACGGCCACCTCGTCCGGCTCCAGGTGAATCTCGGGCAGCTCGTAGTCCTGGCGGCTGATCCGGTAGCCCAGCTCGTCGCCGTCGCTGCCCGAGCGGCCAGTCTCCAGCGGGATGCCCAGTTCACGCAGCTCCTCCTTGTCGCGCTCGAACATGCGCTTAAAGGCTTCCTGCTCGGCCGGGTACCCGCTGACCGCGGCCCGGATCTGCTCGGCGGTCAGGTACCGGCGCGAGGAAAGCAGCAGCACGACGATGGACAGGAGGCGTTCGGTCCTGCGCTTCGACAACGCGACCTCCAGTAGTCTTCCGTGATGATCCGATGGCGGAGCGGAACTGTCACGGCGTTGCGGCGAGAGTGGCCCGGAGCAGCCGAACTCATGGTAACCGTGGACGGGGATACGATTCGAGCGCTCGCGTACCCGGCCCTCGTCGGGTCGCCCCGGGTGGGCGACCGGGTGCTGCTGAACGTCACCGCGCTCCAGGCCGGCCTGGGCACCGGCGGCTACGCGCTGGTCGTCGCGATCCCCGACCGCCTGCCCGCGGACCAGGAGCTGGCCGGGCACATCGTGAAGTCACGCTACACCCCGCTGCAGGCGATGACCGGCAGCGCGGACGAGCAGGGCGGCGAGCACCACGAGGCGCTCGCCCTGGCGGACTCACTGGACGGAATGCCGGTGGTGGTGGCCGACCTCCACTCGGCCCTCCCGGCCGTGCTGGCCGGCCTGTTCGAGGGATGCAGCACGCGGCGTGCCGATCCCCCCGTGGCCGCCTATGTCATGACGGACGGCGGGGCGCTTCCGGCGTGGTTCTCCCGCACCGTCGCCGGACTCCGCGCGGCGGGCTGGCTGGCGGCGACGGTCACCGTCGGCCAGGCGTTCGGCGGCGACCTGGAGGCGGTCAGCGTGCACAGCGGGCTGCTCGCCGCCCGGCACGCCGTGCGGGCCGACGTGGCGATCGTGGCGCAGGGCCCGGGCAACCTCGGCACCGGCACCCGGTGGGGGTTCTCCGGGGTAGCCGCGGGCGAGGCGGTCAACGCGGCCGCGGTGCTCGGCGGCCGCCCGGTCGCATCGCTGCGGGTGTCGTTCGCCGACCCGCGCGAGCGTCACCGGGGCGTCTCCCATCACAGCCGCACCGCCTACGGCCGGGTCGCGCTGGCCGCCGCCGACGTGGTGCTGCCGGAACTGCCCGAGCCGCGGGGTTCGCGGGTGGCGGCCGACGCCGCGCCGCTGGCCGGGCGGCACCGGCTGGTCACCGTGCCGGTCGCCGGCCTGGATGAGGCGCTGCGCGGTTGTCCGGTCCCGCTCTCCACCATGGGCCGCCGCCTCGATGAGGACCGCGAATACTTTCTCTCCGCCGCGGCGGCCGGCCGGCACGCGGCGGCTCTGCTGCACCCCGCCTGACCGCGGCGGCGGCTACCGGCACCGCGGCCGCTTTTCGGGCTCGATTGCGCTTTCGCCCGCTTCTATCGGGGCCTGTTGCGCAATCGAGCCGGTCGGAACGGGGCCGTTCGCGCGGGTGCCCCCGCGGGCGTGCGGCGCCAGGGGGCCCGGCCCAGGCTGATGTTCAGTTGGCGGACCCTTCGGCCGCCCCGCCCGGGCTACCGGTCAGTGAGTACGTCCAGCCCTGCGCGGGGCAGTACTCGTCGCCGTCCGGCGTGTACGGGGCGCTGAGCGTCATGGTGCCGGTCCAGGCCTTCCAGGCGCCGTCCGACGTCGCGCCCTTGGCGGCGACGCTCAGCGTGATGGTGTCCATGGTCTCCACGGACCCGCACCGGGAACCCGCGGCGATCGTGCTGCCCGAGTAGGTGCCGCCGGAATCGTGCAGTGACACGATGATCTGCCGGACGCCGGTGCTTGGTGAGCCGATGTCGGCCTTCAGCGTGCAGCGGGATACCGCGCACTGCGGGGTGAACACCCAGGAGTCGGTCCAGTGATCGCCGACGGCGGGGCTGGCTCCGCCGCCCGGCGCGGCGACGGTGTCCACCTTCACCGGCTCGCCGCCGGTCAGCGGCGCCGACATCGTCTTCACGGTCAACGGCGCGGACGGGGCCGACTGCGTCCGGCCCCAGCGCGCGATGACCTGATACTGGTAGAGCATGCCGGGGACCAGGCCGGTGACGTCGTAGGAATGGTCCTTGCCCGCAACGGTGGCGATGACCTTACCGCCGTATTCGATCGCGAACCGGCTGGGGGCCGGGCCGAGCGGCGACGGCGACCAGCGGATCTTCGCCGTCGTCCAGGTCTCCTGCTCCCCGGCCAGGCGGACCGGGCTCGGGGTGATCGTCTTCACCAGCACCACGGCCGAATAGCCGGACCGCAACGGCCCGGCGATCGCGATGACCGTGTACCGGTGCGCGCTGCCAGGGGCGAGGCCCTGGTCGGTGAAGGACCGCTTGCTGGCCGGGACCGACGCGACCTGGGTGCCGTCCCGCAGCACGAGATAGCGGTCCGGGGCGGTGCCACCGTTCGGCGCGGCCCAGGAGATCACCGCCGCGGTCGCCTTCGGCGATACCGCCCGCACCGCCGTAGGCGTGCCTGGCGGCGGCGTTTTCCACGGCGCCCACACCAGCAGGCCCGCCACCAGCCCGAAGACCAGCAGTCCCGTGAGCGCCAGCGGCCATACCGGCCGCCTGCGCCGGGGCGCCGCCGGCGGGGCGGGCGGCGAGGCGAATCGCGGATCCGCCCACACGCCCGGCCAAGCCGCCGCCACCGCCTGGACCGGCGAAGGCCACGCCGGGGCCGCAAACGCAGAAACCTGCGGCGGAGCCGGGAGCGAAGCCCCAGCGTCGGTGGCGGCCGGAGGCACGGTGACCGGAGGCGCGGTGGCCGGAGGCGGGAGCGGGGACGGAGACGGGGTGGCCGGAGGCACGGTAGCCGGAGGCACGGTGGCCAGAGGCGGGAGCGGGGACGGGGACGGGGTGGCCGGAGGCACGGTAGCCGGAGGCACGGTGGCCAGAGGCGGGAGCGGGGACGGAGACGGGGTGGCCGGGGGCGAGAACGGAGGCCGGGCGTCCGGGACCGGGTCGGTGGCCACCTGGTCCCAGGCCGACGGGCCCGGGTCCCAAGCCCAGGCTGGGGCGGCGCCCGGAGCCGGCGGGGCCGGCCCTCCAGGCCGGGCCCGGGGCCGGGGGCAGGGACGGGGCAGCCGAGTACGGGTCGGTTAGCGACGGATCGGTCGGGGCCGGGTGCCGTGGTGCTTGCGCCCGGCCCTGTCCCGTCGGCGGTTGCGGGGGGATCACGGCGTCCTCAGACACGGGCGACCATCCTCAAAATCGCCCTCCCCGGGCAGCAGACATCCCCACCGCACAGACGGCCAACAACCATGAATGTGCCATTGGTGCGCTATGGCGGCACCAATGGCACATTCATACCAGGATCGGACGGGCGGGGGCGCCGATTTTCACCGGCGACGGGGCCGATGCCGGCGACGAGGCCGACGGCGACGCCGCGGACGAAGGCGCAGGCCCGGCTCAGGCCCGGCCGCCCTACCGATCAGGTCGCGCGAGGGCGATGCCGTCAACGCAGACCAGAGGCGCCTGGCCGGGCCACCGACCGGTCAGAACAGGTCAGGGGCGCCGGCCGGGCCACCGACCCGTCAGAACAGGTCAGGGGGCGCCGGCCGGCCGGGCCACCGACCCGTCAGAACAGGTCAGGGGGCGCCTGGCCGGGCCACCGACCCGTCAGAACAGGTCAGGGGCGCGGCCGGGCCACCGACCCGTCAGAACAGGTCAGGTCAGGTCACGGCGAGGATGTCGACGACGAAGACGAGGGTGTCGGTGCCCTTGATGCCCGCCTGGGGCTGGCCGGCCGAGCCGTATCCGTCGGCCGGCGGGACGACCAGCAGGACGCGGCTGCCCGCGGTCTGCCCGACCAGGCCCTTGTCGAAGCCGGGGATGAGCTGGCCCGCGCCGATGGGGGTGGCCGACGCGCCCTGGCTGGTCCAGGAAGACTGGAAGACCTTGCCGGTGTTCCAGATCAGGCCGGTGTACTGGTAGGCCGCTTCCTGGCCCGCCTTGATGGCCGGGCCTGTGCCCTTGACCAGGGTCTTGACCTGGAGGGTCTTCGGCGGCGCGTCCTTGGTCGGCACGGTGACCGTGGGTCCGGCGTTGCTTCCTGCCTTCGGCGCGGTCACCGTGGGCAGCTTGCCGCCGCCGTTGCTGGTCTGCTTGCTGGACACGCTCCCGGTGCTGAACGCCGTGCTCATGTCGACAACGAACACCAGCGTGTCGGTGCCCTTGATGCCCGCCTGCGAGTTGCCGGCCGAACCGTAGGCGTCCTTGGGCGGGATCACCGCCATCACCCGGCTGCCGAGCGGCTGCCCGACAAGGGCGTTCTTGAGCGCGGGCAGGACCGACCCGACGAACATCACCGACGACCCGTCGGCGTATGACGAGTCGAGCAGCTTGCTCGACGTACCCGACCAGTCGTAGGCGACGTAGTTCGCGATCAGGCCCTGGGTCGAGGTCAGCTTCGCCCCGGTGCCCTTGATGACCGTCTTGGTGAGGAGGTTCCCGGTGCCCTTCTCCTTCGGGACCTTCACCGTCGGTGCCGTACCGAACGCGCCGGTCACCGTGACCGACTGATAGGTGTCGGCGCCGGCTGCCGCCTGCGAAGACGACGAGGAGGAGGAGCTGCAGCCGACGGCGGCGCCGCCAGCGACGAGTGCGGTGATGACAAGCGCGGCTGCGCGTCGCATTGAGAACCTCTCGGGGGCTGGGTGACGGAGGCAGGACCCAGGTCCGACACCAATTTTCTGAATCTCTGGCAAGGCCTCTCACAGGCTACCCGCCGGGCCGGGTGGCCTCGCGCGCTTGCCCGAGGTCAAAGCAAACCCTCAGGTTTTGCGGGTCTCCAGCGTATGAAGGTGCCGTCGCTGCCGTGCCCAGGGGGTGTGCGGAGGGGGTGTGCGGAAGGGTGTGCGGAGGGGTGTACGCGGGGTCAGCAGCGGCGGAGGGCGGGGAGGGCGGCCAGCAGGTTGGCCTGGTAGGGGTACACCGTGTAGCCGTCCCCGGGGCGCAGGGCGGCGGGGGCGGCCGGGGGGACGAGGGCGTCGAGCTGGCGGTGGGCGGCGGGGGCGGCAAGCCACTGGGTGAAGTAGCCGGGGGCGGCCGAGGTGAGCAGGAAGGTGGCGGAGTGGCTGGCCGGGTCGTACCAGGCGGGCTTGGACTCCCAGGCGTACGGCCGCAGGCAGCCCGTGACCGCGCGGATCGTCACCGCGCCGCCGGTGTCCACGGTGATGACGCTGGCGTCCCAGTAGCCGCCGATGCCGTAGTGCAGGTGGCGGGCGGTGAGGAACGCTTCGAGGCGGGCGAACGGGTTGGCCGGGACCGGGATCCGGGTTTCGGCGAACAGGCCGACGGCGGACAGGCACAGCAGCGCGCACAGCGCCGCCGCCACGGCCCGGTCCGTGAGGCGGCGTGCGGGCAGGGCGCGGCGTAGCCGGGCGCCGACCTGGTCGCCTAGGGTCCTGGCGGCCAGCACGGCGGCGAAGGGGAGCACGGGGGCGAACTCACGGGCGTTGAGCGCGGTATGGTCGGCCAGGGAGCTGGGCAGGTAGGCGGCGAGGTTGGCCACGATGCCGGCCAGGAGCAGCTGGCTGACCAGGTCGGCGTTGTGCCGGAAGAAGCGGCGGGCGGCCGTGCAGGCGGCCAGGGCGACCAGGGCGACCAGGGCGAGCCGGGAGATGGCCACGGCCAGGGCGAGGCCGGACAGCGGCGGCGCGGCCACGTCGTTGCCCGGGCCGAGGTGGTTCACGGCGTTGCCGGGGAGGAAGAACGCGCCGAACATCTCCAGCAGGCCGTGCAGCATGACCCGGGCGTGGGCGTACCAGGTGCCGACCGGGTCGAGGGCGAAGGGGACGGGCTGCTGCACGTAGCCGCCTGCCGCGCGCAGCAGCCGCTGGCCGCCCCAGGCGACCAGCCAGGCCGCGCCCGCGGCGGCCGCGATGGCCAGGTCGAGTCCGTGGCCGGCGAGCAGGTCAGCGGGGCGGCGGAGCACGCGCCCGTTATTCCTGCTCATGCGGTAACCGGACACGAGCCGCGCCGCGGCGACCAGCAGCACCGGGAAGACACCGATGAGCAGCACCAGCGGGTCGGCCACCAGCGCCCAGGCGAGCAGCAGCCCGGTGATGACCGGGACCGGCCAGGCGCGGCGCAGCGGGCGGCCGGTCCAGTAACGGCCCAGGAAAAGCCAGGTGAGCATGACCGGAGCCGCGGTGCCGATGTGACCGACGGAGAAGAGGAGAACGAAGACGCCGACGCCGGGCTGCGGCACCAGCAAGACCGCCAGCGCGACCGCCATCCGCACAACGGGCGCACGCGCCACACTCGCAACCGCGCCCGCATCGGCAACCGCGCCCGCATCGGCACCCGTGCCCGCATCGGCACCCGTGCCCGCATGGCACCCGTGCCCGCGCGCCCGATACAATGGCGCTTTTTGCCATCGGGCGCGCCCCGGGGGGTACGGGGCCGGGGGGCTATGGGGGGCGGGGAGTCCCCCATGCAGGAAACTGCTCCCCCGGGTGATAGCAGCAGGGCGATGGCGACGACGACGGTGTAGGTGAGCGCGGCGGCGATGTGCGCGGTGTCCAGGCGCAGGCCGAACAGCCGGACGAGGACCGCGATCTCGGGCAGCTCGGTGGTGATGAACGGGACGTCGGAGACGTTCCAGCCGGACAGCAAGAGGTTGCCGTGGGCCAGGTCGCTGGCCATCAGCAGGATGTTGGCCTCGTCGGAGTTCTCCGGGTAGGTGGCCGACAGCCGCAGGTAGGCGGCGAACAGCACCGCCAGCAGCGACGCCATGGCGGCAGCCCCAGCGCACCGCCGGGCCCGGGACCCGCGGCGGCGCGCACCCGGGGACGGCTGCGCGGCGCGGACGCCGTCCGCCGTGGGCGCGGTTTCCGGCACGGAACCATGCATTGCGGTGAGCCACCAATCGGACTGTTTACGTGAGCAACCCAGGCGCAGCTCTTACACTCGTACGCGACCGGCGCCGGATGCGCCGAGCAACCATACCGTGTCACACAGTAGCGACAGGACGGTCTCCCGCGGTGCAGCTCACCCCAGAGACGGACGCCACGGCGTCCTCGGCTGCCTCCGCTGGGCGGCTGGCCTGGCTGAACCGGCCCGCGATCGCCGGGCTGATCGCGTTCGCGGGCTGGCTGGTGTTCGTGGCCGCCCGGCTAGCGGGCTGGGCGAACGGGAATCTCAGCAAGTTCCTCGCCTCCGGCACCACGTACAGCCACCCGGCGCTGATGTTCCCGAAGGTCGCCCACGTACGCGGCAAGGGGTACGACGGGCAGTTCTACTACCGGTTCGCCTTCAACCCCTTCAACTGGCGCCCCACCGCCTACGGCATCACCATCGACCACCCGTACCGCTACACCCGGATCGGCTACTCGGTCGTCGCGTGGCTGCTGTCCGGCGGCGGGCACGGCCGCGTGCTGCCCCTGGTCCTCGTCGTGGTCAACCTGGCCAGCGTGGCGGCGATGGCCTGGCTCGGCGGCGCGCTGGCCCGGGACGCCGGGCGGCACGCGCTGTGGGGCCTGCTGTTCGCCGCCTACTTCGGTCTGGTGATCAGCGTCGGCCGGGACACCTCCGAGCCCCTGGCGGACGCGTGCCTGCTGGCCGGCCTGCTGGCCTTCCGGCGCGCCCGCTACCTGCTGGCCGCCGTGGCGCTCGGCTACGCCGTGTTCACCAACGAGCCGGTGCTGGTGTTCCCGGTCGCGCTCGCCCTCACCCGGCTGTGGCAGATGTGCCGCCGCCAAGCGGGGCGCCGGCAAGCCCGCCCCGGCCGGGCCGACCTGGCCTGGCTGCTGCCCGGGGTGGTGTACCTGGGCCTGCAGGGCCTGCAGAAGCTAGTCGTCGCCGGCACCGCCGGCGGTGTCGCCGACGCGTCGGCCAACCTGACCTGGCCGTTCCAGGCCATGGTCCCCGGCCTGTACCGGGACATCCACCGGATGAGCTGGACCCACCTGGGCACCTACGACTACAACCTGATCGAGTTCCTGGCCCTGGCCGCGTTCCTGATCTCCGGGTTCCTGGTCATCCGGGCCACCACGGCCCCGCCGCACGAGCGCCTGGCCTTCGCCGGGTTCGTGCTGCTCGAGCTGGTGATCGCATCCGGCCAGTTCTGGGACAGCGTCTTCGGCGACGGCCGCACCTTCATCGACGCCTACCTGATGGCCGTCGTCCTGCTGCTGGCCACCCCGGCCGGGGCGGTCACCGGCGCGGTGACCCGTGGCGCCCACCGGGCCCGCGCCAGCGTGACCGGCCGCCTGCTCGCGGCCAACCGGATCGTGACCAGCCGCCGCCTAGGCTGGCTGGCCGTCGTCGCGGCGGCCGCCCTCATCGTGGTCGCCCGCCGCCGCATCCTGTCCGAGTAGGCGGCGGGCGCACGCGGCTACATGCCGGCGATGAGCTTCTCCACCCGCTCGTCGACCGAGCGGAACGGGTCCTTGCACAGCACGGTGCGCTGCGCCTGGTCGTTCAGCTTCAGGTGCACCCAGTCGACGGTGAAGTCGCGGCGCTTCTCCTGGGCCCGGCGGATGAACTCGCCGCGCAGCTTGGCCCGGGTGGTCTGCGGCGGGACCGACTTGGCCTCGAAGATCTTCAGGTCGGTGGTCACCCGGTCCACCGCGCCGCGCTTCTGCAGCAGGTAGTACAGGCCGCGGCCGCGGTGCACGTCGTGGTAGGCCAGGTCGAGCTGGGCGATCCGCGGCGCGGACAGCGGCAGGTCGTGCCTGGCCCGGTAGCGCTCGATCAGCTGGTACTTGGTCACCCAGTCGATCTCGCGGGCGATCCGGTCCAGGTCGCCGTCCTCGATCGCGGTCAGCGTCCGCTCCCACAGCTCCAGCACCCGCTTGCTGATCGGGTCGAGGCCGTTCTTGTCGGTGAAGTCCTTGGCCTTGTTCAGGTACTCCCACTGGATCTCCAGGGCGGACATCTCCCGGCCGTTGGCCAGCCGGACCCGGGACCGGCCGGTCATGTCGTGGCTGACCTCGCGGATCGCCCGGATCGGGTTGTCCAGCGTCATGTCGCGCAGCACCACGCCGGCCTCCACCATGCGCAGCACCAGGTCGGTGGCGCCGACCTTGAGCAGCATGGTGGTCTCGCTCATGTTGGAGTCGCCGACGATGACGTGCAGCCGGCGGAACCGCTCGGCGTCGGCGTGCGGCTCGTCGCGGGTGTTGATGATCGGCCGCGACCGGGTGGTGGCGCTGGAGACGCCCTCCCAGATGTGCTCGGCCCGCTGGCTGACGCAGTAGACCGCGCCGCGCGGGGTCTGCAGCACCTTGCCCGCCCCGCAGATGATCTGCCGGGTGACCAGGAACGGGATCAGGACGTCGGCCAGCCGGCCGAACTCGCCGTGCCTGCCGACCAGGTAGTTCTCGTGGCAGCCGTAGGAGTTGCCCGCCGAGTCGGTGTTGTTCTTGAACAGGTAGATGTCACCCGGCGATGCCCTCTTCGCGCAGCCGCCGGTCCGCGTCGACCAGCAGGCCCTCGAGGATCCGCTCGCCCGCCTTGTCGTGGGCGACCAGGTCGACCACGTTGTCGCACTCGGGCGTGGCGTACTCAGGATGGCTGCCCACGTCCAGGTACAGACGGGCGCCGTTGCGGAGGAACACGTTGCTGCTGCGGCCCCATGACACGACCCGGCGGAAGAGGTAGCGCGCCACCTCGTCGGGTGACAGCCGCCGCTGCCCCCGGAAGGTGCACGTAACGCCGTACTCGTTCTCGAGCCCGAATATTCGCCTGTCCACGTCACTAGGCTACGTTGCCAGGGTGCCCGGGGTCACTATGGCTCGCTGAAGCCGCGCCGCCGGGTGCGCGCCGGGCGGGATCTGGCCGTCCGGGTAGACGCTCATCCGGTAGCCGTCCCGCGCCTCTGACGGCGTGCAGATCGACCGCTGCGACATGAGGAACGCCCAGGACTTCGACGCCACGCAGGCGGGCACCCCGGTCCGGCCGGCCTGCACCAGAATGCCGGTGACGTCGGACCAGCCGTCGTGCGGGAACACCAGCACGATCGTCCGCCCGGCGGCCAGCTTGCCCATCGCGGCGACGGCGGCGGGCAGCTCGGGGTCGGTGGGCACCCCGGCCCGCGGGTTGGCCGGGTCGACCGCGGTCGTGGATGTCCGGGTGGCCGGCGCGGCCGCGAACGCGGCGCAGGCGGCCAGCGCGGCGACCGCGGCGACCGCCGTGGCGGCCCGGGGGCGGGTCATTGCCGAAGCGACTGGCGGGCGGACGCGCCGCGGCCGCCCGCGCCCGGCCGCGAGCAGCTCGGTCGCGGCAAGCAGCAGCACGAGCAGCAGCACCGCCGGGGCGCCCCAGGAGAAGTAGCCGATGTAGTAGTCGCTGATCACGTCCACGCCGACCACGGCGTAGCCGACGACCATGGCCACCGCCAGGGCGTCGGTGAGCAGCAGCGACCGGCACAGGCGGCGCACCGGGCCGGCCGGGAGCAGCGCGGTGAGCGCCACCGCGGCGGCGGTCAGCAGCACCGGGGCGGCCCAGGCGCCGCCGCCCGGCCACCAGAACCACAGCACGAAGTGCGTCACCTGCGCGGCGCTGTGCCCGCCCGCCGAGCTGGAGGAGCCGTAGGCGAAGTAGCGGGCGAAGTTCGACCGCGCCGTGCAGCGCCAGCTCGCATGATCATCGGCAGGGCGAACAGCGCGCTGATGATGGCGGCCGGCAGCCACGCCCGCCGGCGGCGCCACAGCGCCCCGGCCGGGCCACCGCCCGGGCCCGGCGGGTGACCGTCGTCCACCCGGCGCCGCCGGGCCCGGGAACGCAGCCAGGGCCACGTACGGACCGCGGCGACGACGGCGGCCATGGCCGGCACGATGAACAGGAACGCCGCGTGCCCGTGGATGAGGAACCAGCCGGACAGCGAGGCGATCCACGCGTCGGTACTCCCCCCGCCCCGCCCCGCCGCCACCGAGGCCAGCGACGACGGTGAACACCAGGAACGCCGGGACGTAGACGTAAGGCATCCAGTCGGAGCTGAACGCGGCCGGGTGCACGGCGGCGAAGCAGCCCACCGCGGCCCCGGCGGCCAGCCCGCCGCGCGCCGAGCGGGTCCAGCCGTAGGCCACCGCCACCACGCACGAGGCGAACAGCGCGTTGAGCGCGTACACGGCGATCAGCTGGCCGTTCCACGCGGTCGGCACCAGGCGCAGCATGGCCCAGAACACCGACTCGCCCCAGGACTCGACGTACAGGAACCCCGGCCCCGGGTGGTTGAACCCCTTGCGCGAGTAGTTGCCGACCAGCAGGGTGAAGCGCCGCGCCTGCTCGATCAGGATGGAGTTGGCCCCCATGTCGGCCCGCTCGTACTCCGGCGTGGTGAACAGGAACGCGTTCCTGGCCAGGAGCACCCCGAGCGTCGCGGCGAACGGCACCGCCCAGGCGGCCAGCCTGCGCCGCGCGGCGGCCGCCGTCCCGCCCGGCCGGGCGGGCGCCGCGTCCGGGGCCGCCCGCTCCGCACCGTAATCACTCTCAGTGACAGGCATTGTCACAGCGTAGTAGAATTACGGCCCGGCGCAGCAGGAATTCCGGGCGGCGCTAAAGCATTTCCCGGACGGCGGCGTGCGGACCACCCGGGGACGGACTACGTGACGTTTTTGGTTTCCCGGCCGGGGTTTCTTATGCCTTTGCGTAGATTTCCGGCGGGCGGCGGCGATGCGCCTAGATTGTGCCGTTATCGATCGCCGCGGCGATCCACGGAATGACCTCGTCCAGCATCTCGTCCAGCGACGTGGTCGCCTCGAAACCGAGGACGCGCTTGGCCTTCTCCGTGGCCGGAACCCGGCGCTGCACGTCGTACTCGAACGGGTCGTCCGACACGACGCGCAGCGGCTCGTCCGGCCCCTTGACCTTCCGCCAGATGGCCTCGGCCAGCTCGAGCACCGTGGTGGACGCGGCCGTCGACAGGTTGAAGTCGTCGTTGAGCGCCGCCGGGTGCTCCATCGCGGTGACGATGCCGCGGGCCAGGTCGCCGCCGTAGGTGTAGTGCCGCACCTGCTCGCCGGTGCCCAGGATGTGCAGCGGGTCCTGCCCCTTGTAGCACCTTCTGCACCAGGTCGGGCACGACGTGGCTCATCGCGAGCTTCACGTTGCCCGACATGATCTCCTCGTCGCCCAGCGCCCGGGACTCGCCGATGCCCACGCAGTTGAACGGCCGGACGATCGTGTAGGGCAGCTGGTACTGGTCCCAGGCGGCGCGCGCGAAGTACTCGACGGCCAGCTTCTGGAAGCCGTAGGAGGACAGCGGCGGCGGGCACCTCCCGCTCCTGCGCCCTCGTAGGACGGCCACTCCGGCGTCGACTCGTACACCATCGAGGACGACAGGTAGGTGACCTTGCTGCAGCCGGCCTTCCTTGTGCGCCTTGATCGCCGCGTCACACGAGGAGGCGATGATCCGCTCGTTGCTGGCGAGCAGGTCGTAGGCGTAGGTGTGGAAGTAGGAGATGCCGCCGATCAGCGCGGCGCCGGCGATGAACTGGTCGCAGTCGGCGAGCAGGCGGGTCATCAGCTCGGTGTCACGGCAGTCGCCCTCGACCAGCTGGTAGCTGGGGTGGTTGTCGTAGGACTTGGCGACCTTCCCGTACTTGGAGAAGTTGTCGACGCCGACGACGGCGTAGCCCCGGCCGAGCAGTTCCTCGACGACATAGCCGCCGATGAACCCGGCCGACCCGCTGACGAGCACACGGGAGGCACCCGGGCCCGCTCCTGGTGTAGACGACTGCATTTACTGACCCTTCCCGTTCCTTCTCGCTGCGCGTAGGCCCTGACCTGCTCGGCGGTGAGCTGGGAACCGAACGCGAACCGGTACCAGCGTAGGTAACCGGGTATCCATTGCGCGACCTTGAAGTTCGACACGCCCGCCTGGCGGTCCAGCCAGATGGTCGGGATCTCCGCCACCGGCATGCGCATCCGCCGCGCCTTGGCGGTCAGCTCGATGCCGATCTCGAAGCCGGCCCGGGAGTCGATGCCGACCGTGCGGACGAAGTCGGTCGAGTAGGCCTTGAACGAGTTCGTCGCGTCCCGGGTGCCGATCCGCGCGAACAGCCGCGAGCGACCGGCCCGCCGTCTTGGACAGCATGCTCTTGACCAGCGGGCCGCCCACCTGCTGGCCGCCGGGCATGTACCGCGAGGCGGCGGCGACCGCGACGCCCCGGTCCACCAGCCGGGCCAGGTCGTCGATCTGCCGCGGGTCGTCGCAGCCGTCGGACATGGTGACCACCGCGACCGGCGCGGCCGCCGCGTCGATGCCGAACCTGATCGCGTTGGCCGGTCCCTGCCCGTAGGTGTTGACGATGCAGCGCAGCCGCGGCTCCTTGAACGCGTACTCGTTCACCACCGGGATCGTGGTGTCGTCGTCGGAGTCAACGACAACGAGCACCTCGCACTGCAGCCGGACCGATTCGAAGATACGGTCGAGAACAGGGATGATGTAGTCGCCCTCGTTGTAGGCCGGGACCACGACCGAGACCCGGGGCGCCTCGCCAGCTACGTCGGTCATACGCGCACCCCCTGGCCGAGGACGTTCCAGATGTCGGCGACCGGCTTGTCGACCGCCAGGTCCCGGTACTGGTGGTGCGGGGTGGCGATGATCAGCAGGTCGGACCGGGCGATGACCTCGTCCTGCGGCAGCAGGTCGGGGTCGACCTTGACGTACGGGTCGGTGCACAGCACGTCGTCGGCCTTGAACTCAAGCACCCGCTTGAGCTTGTAGGACAGGCTGGACCGGATGTCGTCGGAATCGCCCTTGAAGGCCATCCCGAGGATGCCGACGGTCATCGACGCCGAGGTCGTGGTCGCTGCTCCAGCCGGTGCACCAGGTACAGCGGCAGGCCCTCGTTGATCGGTCATCGCGGTGTGGCCGAGGGTGAAGTTGTTGTTGTTGAAGGCGGCGAGCTGCATCGTGTCCTTGAACAGGCACGGCCCGGCGGCGAACCCGGCGCCCGGCATGTCGGCGGCCCGCGGGTAGTCCCTGGTCAGCCCCTGCCGGATCCGCTCGAAGTCGAGCCCGCGGTCGTTGGCCATCATGTAGAACTGGTTGGCCGCCGCGAACTTGATGTACCGCCAGACGTTGGTGAACAGCTTGGCCAGCTCGGCTTCCTCCGGCGTCAGCTCGACGATGCTGTCGGTCAGCGTGCGAGAACAGCTTGGCCGCGCGCTCCAGGCCCCGCGGCGAGCGGGCGGAGACGATCTGCGGCAGCTCGAACAGCTCGGTCATCGCCTTGCCCTCGGCGATCCGCTCGGGGCAGAAAGCCACCTCGATCTCCACGCCGAGCGCGGCCACCATCTTCTCGACCAGGGCGGTCACCCCGGGGAACACGGTGGAGCGCAGCACGAGCAGCTGGCCGTCGCGCAGGTAGGCCGAGCAGGCCGACAGGGCCCGCGGTATCGCGGTCTGGTTGGGGTTCAGGTGCTCGTCGACCGGGGTGCCGATCACCACGATCACGTGCTCGGCCGTGCCGACGACGGCCGGGTCGGTCGTGGCCCACAGCCGCCCGGTCGGCCACCGCCGGCTCGAACAGCGGGGCGGCGCCCGGTTCGTCGAACGGCAGCCTGCCCACGTTGACCGACTCGACGGCCTGCTCGCTGACGTCGTAGATGGCCACCCGGGCGCCGCGGTCGGCGAACGCGATCGCCAGCGGAAGTCCCACGTGGCCCCCGCCGCCGATCACTACCACGTCGCGCTCGAAGTCCTGGCCAGAAGCTGGTGACGAAGCCATCTCAGCTATTCCCCTCGTGTGTCGCCCACCTATTCCCTGCATTTAAAGCGCGCACACCTACACTATCGGCGGTCCGGCACGACTATAGCCGGTCAGCTAATGAGAAACTCGGCAGTTAGTTGCCAATTTCTGCCTAAGAACCCTCACCGGATCGTGCCTTCTCGGCTGGCGTGTGACTTAAACGCGCGGCCTCCGCGTCCTTACGATGCCCGCCTATATTGCGATTTTCAACTATTTAAAACGACGAACGGCCGCCACCCAGGAGAACCCCGGATGGCGGCCGTTGATACCGCCTGGCGGCAGGCGCTCCCGCCGGCCGACGGAGAGCTACCAGTCGGTAGCGATGTACTTCGTCTCGGTGTACTCGAGCAGCCCCTCGTGGCCGCCCTCGCGGCCCAGGCCGGACTGCTTGACCCCGCCGAACGGCGCGGCCGGGTCGGAGACCAGGCCCCGGTTGAGCCCGATCATGCCAGCCTCCAGGGCCTCCGACACCCGAAGCCCGCGCCGCAGGTCCTGGGTGTACACGTAGGACACCAGCCCGAACTCGGTGGCGTTGGCCCAGCGGACCGCGTCGGCCTCGTCGCTGAACCGCACCACCGGGGCGACCGGGCCGAAGATCTCCGTGCCGAGCAGCGCCGCGTCGGCCGGCACCGCGTCGAGCACCGTCGGCTCGTAGAAGTAGCCGCGCCGCTGCGGCACCCGGCCGCCGGTGACCAGGGCGGCGCCGTGGCTGGTCGCGTCGTTCACCAGGTCCGCCACCTTGGACCTGGTCTCCTCGTTGACCAGCGGGCCGACCTCGGTCGCCTCGTCCAGGCCGGGACCGACGACCATGGACCGCAGCCGGGCGGCGAACGTCTCGACGAACTCGTCGGCGACCGCCTCGTGCACGTAGAAGCGGTTGGCGGCGGTGCACGCCTCGCCGCCGTTGCGCATCTTGGCGATCAGCGCGCCCTCGACGGCGGCCGGGATGTCCGCGTCGTCGAAGATGAGGAAGGGCGCGTTGCCGCCCAGCTCCATCGAGCAGTTCACCACGCTCTTCGCGGCCTGGCCGAGCAGGATGCGGCCCACCTCGGTCGAGCCGGTGAACGACAGCTTCCTGACCCGGGGGTCGTCGAGTAGCGCGCTGACCACCCCCGCGGGGTCGGACGTGGTGACCACGTTCACCACTCCGTCCGGCACGCCCGCCTCGCGCAGCAGCGCGGCCAGGGCCAGCGCGGTGAGCGGCGTGTCCTCGGCCGGCTTGAGCACCACCGGGCACCCCGCCGCCAGGGCCGGGCCGATCTTGCGGGTCGCCATGGCGGCCGGGAAGTTCCACGGGGTGATCAGCAGGGAGACGCCGATCGGCTGGTGCACGGTGAGGATGCGGTTGGCACCGGACGGCGCCCGCATGGCGGTGCCCTCGATGCGCACCGCCTCCTCGGCGTACCAGCGGAAGAACTCGGCCGCGTAGGCCGCCTCGCCGCGGGCGTCGCGCAGCGACTTGCCGTTCTCCGCCGACATCAGCCGGGCGAACTGCTCTGACCGCTCGGTCATCAGCTCGAACGCCTTGCGCAGCACCTCGGCTCGTTGCCGGGGCGGCGTCGCCGCCCAGCCCGGCAGCGCGGACTGGGCGGCGCCAAGCGCGTCGAGCGCGTCGTTCACCGAGCCGTCGGTCACCTCCGCCAGGGGCTCCTCGGTCGCGGGGTCGAGCACGGGGAAGGTCGCGGATCCCTTGGCCCACTCCCCGCCGATCAGCAGCCCGGTCGGGACGTCGATGCCGGTCAGCTCGGTGATACTCATGAAATTTGACTCCTGGCGTTGGGTGAACTGCTGGCGCCGTCGGGCTCGCGACTGGACGCCTGTTACCAACCGTACGTGTATCGCCCTCTGGGACAAGACCCCGCTACCCGGGTCACGGACCGCCTACGCTCACCTCCGTGAACGACTACGACAGCGAGCGCATCGAGCACCTCGAGCGCAAGGTCGACTACCTGATCAGGTACCTCGGCATCGACCCGGCCCACATCATCGGCGGCATCGCGCCGCCCGGCCCGGCCTTCGCCGTCGACCTGCTGCCCGGCGTGGACGTCGCGCCGCCGAGCGAGGTCTCCGATGTGGGCCTTGACCTGGTCTATGACGCGCTGCGGCGGCGCAAGCCGATCGAGGCGATCAAGATCTACCGCCAGCTGACCGGCGCGGGCCTGGCCGACGCGAAGCACGCCGTGGACGCGATGGCCCGCGACCTCTAGCCGCGCGGCGTCCGGCGGCGCTGGATTCCGTAGGCCGTCAAGCCGAGGATGCCGATCGCGATCCAGGCGTAGCCGACTATGACGCTGCCAAGAATGAGGGCAACGACTCCGAGCACGACCAGCAGCGCCCATCGCGGGTAACCTTGCCGCGCCAGTAGGACCCGAGCGCGGGTGGGTCCCTTGCTGGTGCCGTGGGCGGGCTGGCCTGACTGGCTGCTGCCTGCTTGGGCGCTCGCCGCCTCGGTGCCCGGTGACCTGGTGGCGGGACGCTGAGGCCCGGGCTCGTCGACCGGGACGAGCAGGCCCGGAGGCATGGGGCGGAGGGCCTCGGCGACAACGTTTGCCCCGTTGCGCCACTGCGCGGCGTCCAGTGCGATGGTGAACCCGTCATCCCCGATCAGGGACTGCTGGCCGTCGTTCCACTGCAGCAGTGCCGCGACGGCGGCATAACGGACCGTCACCTGGTTGCCGGGCTTACTCGTCAGCATGACGCCGTCGGCTGCGGTAGTCAGGGTGACGGCCGAGTCCGGGGCAACCGGCTGGTGCTCTGTGCCGTGAACCACCGACTGCGACCACCTTGGCAACTCACTCATCCGGCCTTGCACCGCTGGCACGAGGCCGGGAGTGGCGACGATCATGGACGCGTGCAGCGCTCGCGCGGCGGCCGTCACGTCCTCGGTGGTGACGACCGTGGCCCGGTCGTTCTCCGGCGGCGTGCCGTCAAGCAGTGCCCGGGCTTGGCGCTGCAGGGCCGCCGCAGCTGCCTCCGGTTGTTGCGCGTGGTCTTGAGTGAGCCGCTGGTAGGCGTCCAGTTCTGCCGCGTCGCACCCCTCGCTGACCAGGGCCTCTACGGTCGACATGAGCACGTGGGCGGCCATGGGTGTCTGCTCGGGGAGGGCGTCGGCGGCCAGCCACCAGTGGACAGCGTCCCGGCTAACGTCCTCGCCGGCCAGTTGCACGTCGTAGCTGAGCCCATGTTCGTGCCGGAGCACCTGCGTCAGGCGGCGCCGCAGGACGTGGGCGGCGGCGTGGTGCGCGCATGACCGGCCGGCCAGCATGGACAGCCCGATGCCGCTGCGGGCCTGGACGGCCACGTACCCGGGCAGCTCGAGGTTCAGCGGCGCTACGGCCTCGGCGGATGCAGCCGGCCCGGCCGGCAGGGCCAGGCGCAGACCGTCCGGGAAGTCCCCGGCGATCCATAGCACCGCGTTGCCAGCGGTGAACCAGCGCCGCCGCCATTGCTCGACCTCGTCCCAGCCGGTCCGCTGGAAGGCAAATTCCGGGTAGTTAGCCAGGCCGGGGCCACGCGCTCCGTAGCGTTCGGCCAGGCAGGTCCCCAGTGCTCCGGCGCCGCCGCGGCTGGCGGCCTCGGTGCGCAGGATCCGCCGTTCCCGATCCAGCAGTGCGCTGTGGTCTGCGGCCAGGCCGCCGCAGACAGCAGTCATGAACGTGGCGATGTCCGCCGGGTCGTCGGTCTCCAGGTAGAAGGTGGTGTGCCGCCCGGACACGCTCGCATTGAACCGGTAACCGGCTTCCTGGTGGGATGACAGGGCCAGGTGCTCCACCATGTGAGTGATGCCAGCGGCCGGCAGTGTCTCGTCGAACCGCCCGACCCGGAAGGTCAGAGCGGCCACGTGCCGTCCGGCGATCCAGTGCCCCTGGCACCAGCAGCAATCTCGCCGGTTCGGCCCCGCAGCCGCTTACTCGGGGCTTTCCGGAGACACGTTCTCCGCGAGCTGCCGGTAAGCGGGGGCTATGACATCGAGCAGCGGCCGGCCGCGGACCTCGACGGCGGGCGGGTCGGAGAGCCGGAGCAACAGGTCCGGCGGGGCGTCGGGACTGGCCGGGAGGGCGCGTAGCCGGGCCTGGCTCAGGCCCGGGGACCAGAAGTCCGCGAGTGACTCCGCCAGCGGGACCCCGGTCACGTCGGACAGCACGGCCAGCACCGCGCTGGTCTCCGGCGCCAGCCGCGTGGTCTCCGGTGCCGCCCGTCGCGGCGCCTGCGGCGGACCGGGCCGGGCCGCGCAGCGCGGTGAGCAGGGCATCGCGTCCCTTGCCGCGCCAGGCGAGCATGGCGAACGGGTCGTCGTCGAAGGCCTCGGCCAGCACGTAACAGACCGCGGCCAGGTGCTTGCACGGCACTCCCCAGTCCGGGCAACTGCAGCTCATCTCCAGGTCACGCGATGACTGGGGGAACAGGGGCGTGCCGCAGCCGTCGAAGACCTGCTCGATCTCCGCTGGCATCTCGCCGGCCAGCAGCCGGGCGCGGAACAGCGCCTGGACCCGCCAGCCGGGACTCGACGGCACGCCACTGAGCGCTGGTCAGCGGGCGCACGGTGATCTTCACCTGGTACGGCGCGGGCCGCGAGCCCTGCACCCGCGCGGTCACCTGGCCCGGGCTCAGCGCGAACTCCAGGACCTGGCCCCGCCGGGCGTAAGCGCGGCCGCGCTGCAGCCGGCCGCTCATCCCGAAGGACTCGAGGACGGCGATGAACCGTCTCGACCACCACTGCTCACCGATCGCGCCGCGCTTGCTCCGCGCCTTGACGCCGCCCTCGACCTCGATCGGCCCGGAACTGTCGTACTCATGCCAGCCACCGGCTCACGCCGACACCGCCTCGGGCGACAGGGTGAGCACCTCGCGCAGCGCGGCCGGTGGACAGCCCGGTGAGCCAGCCCTCCCCGGTGCCGACGACCTGCTCGGCGAGCGCCTTCTTCTGCTCGATCATCGCGTCGATCTTCTCCTCCAGCGTGCCGACGCAGACGAACTTACGAACCTGCACGTCGCGACGCTGCCCGATGCGGAAGGCCCGGTCGTGGCCTGGTCCTCCACCGCCGGGTTCCACCACCGGTCGACGTGGATGACGTGGTTCGCCGCGGTCAGGTTGAGCCCGGTGCCGCCCGCCTTCAGCGACAGCAGGAACAGCACCGGCCCGTCCGCCTCCTGGAACCGGGCCACCAGGGCATCGCGCTGCTTCTTCGGCAGGCCGCCGTGCAGGAACAGCACCGGGCAGCCGATCCGCGCGGAAAGGTACGGCTGCAGCATCCGGCCGAACTCGGCGTACTGGGTGAAGCACAGCGCCTTGTCGCCCTCGAGCACGATCTCCTCGCACAGCTCCTCGAGCCGGGCCAGCTTCCCCGACCGGCCCGGGCAGCCGGGACCCGTCGCCGAGCAGGTGCGCCGGGTGGTTGCAGACCTGCTTGAGCTTGGCCATGGTGGCGAGCACCAGCCCGCGCCGGGTGATGTCATCCGGCGCGCCGCCGATCCGGGACATCATGTCGCTGACCGTCGCCGCGTACAGGCTGGCCTGCTCCTGGGTCAGGTTGCACCAGACCTTCATCTCCTGCTTGTCCGGCAGGTCGGAGATGATCGACTTGTCGGTCTTCAGGCGCCGCAACACGAACGGCTGGGTGATCCGGCGCAGTTCCGCCGCCGCCTCGTCCGACCCGTGCCGCTCGATCGGCACCGCGTACCGCTCGCGGAACCGCTTCTCCGGCCCGAGCATCCCGGGATTGGCGAACTCCATCAGCGACCACAGCTCGGACAGCTGGTTCTCCACCGGCGTGCCGGTCAGCGCGATCCGCGATCCGGCGGGCAGCGCCCTGACCGCCTTCGCCTGCTGGCTCAGGTGGTTCTTGATCGCCTGGGCCTCGTCGCACACGACCCGGCTCCACTGCACCGCCGAGAGCGCCGCCAGGTCCCGCACCGCCGTCTGGTACGTGGTGATCACCAGGTCGGCGGCGGCCGCCGCCGACGCGAACTCGGACCCGGACGCGCGGTCCGTCCCGTGGTGCACGTGCAGGGAGAGGCCCGGAGCGAACCGCTCCGCCTCCCGCTGCCAGTTCCCGACCAGGGACATCGGACAGATCAGGAGGGTCGACTGATGAGGAATTATCCCGAACGGACGCGTGGTTCCCCTCGGCCGGTTCGCCGGGAGACCGGGGCGGCGGAAGCCAGCAGGGCCAGCAGCTGAACGGTCTTACCGAGGCCCATGTCATCGGCCAGGACGGCCCCCATCCCGAGGCGGCCGAGGAACGACAGCCAGGACAGTCCGCGCCGCTGGTACGGGCGCAGCGTGCCGCCAAAGCCCGCGGGGGCGTCCATCGGCGCCAGCCGCTCGTCGGCCCGCCCCGACAGCAGGTCGCCGAGCCACCCGTCGGCCTGCCACCTCGGTCAGCGGAAGCTCGCCGAGCTCGCCGCCCGTCCCGAGCGCGGCGCCGATCACCTCGGCGGCGGTCATGGTCCCTGACCGCTTGGCCTGCAGGAACTTCAGCGCGGCCGTCAGGTGCCGGTCGTCGAGTTCCACCCACTGGCCGCGGACGCGGACGAGCGGAACCTTGAGCCGGGCCAGTTCCTCCAGCTCCTGCGGCCGAGAGCAGGTCGTCGCCGAGGGCCAAATCGAAGCGGAAAGCCACGAGATCCTGCAGGCCGAACTGGCTCGGCCGGCCGGAGGAGGCCGACCCGCTGGCCGAGGACCGGGTGGTCAGCTTCAGCCCGAGCCGGGCCTTGCGCGCCCAGTCCGGCATCAGTACGCCGAACCCGGCCCCGGCCAGGAGCGGCCCCCGCTCCCGCAGGAAATCAAGGGCCCCGGCGGTGTCCAGCGTGACCGCCGCCGGCGCGGCCTCGCGCAGCGCGCCGTCGAGCGCGGGGAACAGCCGGGCCGCGGCGCCCAGGCCGGCCAGCAGTTCCTCCTCCGGGTACCGCGTGCTGGGTAGCAGGCCGCCGGGCAGCCAGCCGTAGCCGGCCCCGGCCCACACGTCGGCGGCGGGCAGCATCAGGCTCGGGTCCTGCGCCGACTGCAGCGAGAACTCGACCTGCCAGGCATCGCCGCTGCTGGCGGCTTCCTGGCCGGCCAGCGGCTCGGCCTCGGCACCGGGCGGCTCGAGCAGGTCACCGGGCGGCTCGACCGGCGGCTCCACCAGGCGGAAGCAGGTGCGGGCCGCGCCGACTGGGGGTGCGGCGCTGCGGCGCCAGGCCGCCAGCGCGGCGGTCAGGTCCCGGGCCTCGCGCTCGTCGGCCCCGCCGGCCACCTCGACCAGGGGCTGCGGGCCGGCCAGGGACAGCACCATCCGTTCCGCTACTCCCAGGCGAGCCGGACGGCGCCCCCGGCGCGCGGGCAGCAGCGCACCGGGCAACCGGGTGCGCACCGACTGGTCCGTGAGCGCGTCGAGCATCTCCGCGAGCAGGGGGCCCGGTGCGGCCTCCGGGGCAGGGGCGGCGTAGCCGACCGGGGAAGCACCGTCGGCCAAGGCACGGCAGGCGGGCGGCATCGCGCCCGCGAGCTCGCGGGCGTACCGCGTGTCGGCCGCGGACAGCACCGGCCGCCAGCGGGCGGCGTACCCGTCGTCCTCCTCGGCGAGCGCGGGGATCACCCGGCCGCGGACCGCCAGGTCGGCGGCGAACCGGGCCACGGCGGCGAGGTAGCCGATCGAGCCGTCCGTCACCGTGTCTCCCGGGGCCAGGCCGGCCAGCACCGCCAGCAGCGGCCCGGCGTTGTCGGGGCCGAAGACGAGCACCGGGACCCGCCAGGCGGCCAGCGACGGCACTCCCCCCGCCGGCTTCCCCGCCCCGGCCGGGATCCCGGCGGCGCCTCCGGCCGCTTCGGCGGGCGGGCGGGCGAGTTCCGGGGAGGCGAGCGGGCCATCGGCACCGGACGGCAGGAGCAGGGTGACCTCGTCATCGACCGCCTGGCGCGGCCGGTCCGCGAGCCCGGCTCCGGCCAGCGCTTCCGCGAGGGCATCGGCCAGTTCGTCCGGCGGAGCGGCGAACGGGTGCGGGCGCGGCGCCCGCGACGGCCGGCCGCGCCGCGGCGGCACCTGCGCGGGCAGCGTGGAGTCCTCCGCCCAGATCTGGGCGGCCCCGTACGCCCACATCCCGTGGATCACCAGCATCGTCGGTCACCTCTGACGAACGAGGCTAGTGCACTTGTCCGTAGGTTCGCCGGGTTGGCCGGGGCGGCCTTGCGGGTTCGCCCCGGGTGAGGCGAGCAACTCCCCGCTTCACGGGCGCAGCACCGAGGTCCGGCGGGCCAGGGGAGCGCGGGCGGCCAGCAGCGGGTCACGGGCGCGGACCGCACGGGCGGCGAGGATCGCGGCCGCCGCGACGGCCGCCGCCAGCGCGGCGGCGAGCAGGGCGACGATCGTGGCCGGCGACGGCCCGGCGGCGATGCCCCAGCCCATGCCGCTCCCCTGCGCCTGCAGGTTGATCAGCCGGCCGGCGACGGCGAGCCCGCAGGCCACGCCGGCCACGACGCCGATCGCGGTGACGATGGTGGTGCTGACCACCAGCGTCGCCATGACCTGGCGCGGGGTGAGGCCCATGGCCTTGAGGATGCCCGCCTCGTGCACGTGGTCGCGCAGTCCCACGTCGGTGGCGGTGAGCAGGTTCGCCATGGCGATCAGCACCAGGACGACCACCGCCACGACGATCACCACCCGTACCACGCCGAGCCGGGCCGCCGGGTTGGCCGCGACCTGCACGTCCAGCCGGCCGCCCGACGCGCGCAGCAGCCGCTGCCGCGCCGCGGCGGGGTCGGTGCCCGGCTTGAGCACCAGGCGGTAGAACATGGGCGCCGACGCGCTCGCCGCGGGCAGCGCGTCCAGGCCGAA
Source organism: uncultured Actinomycetota bacterium (assembly GCA_963748785.1). GTDB lineage: Bacteria > Actinomycetota > Actinomycetes > Streptosporangiales > Streptosporangiaceae > Trebonia. The sequence goes on from CAVVKP010000016.1 coordinate 121,018, forward strand.
GTCGACCACGTCGCCGTTGTTGTCCGGCTCGATGGTCCGGCCGACGATGTGCAGGGCGACCGGCACGCCGTCGATCGTCGGGTCGATGAACGAGCCGACGTGGACGTGCATCAGGTCGAGGAAGCCCTGCCCGGCGACCGCCTCGTCGGTGTCGGCGAACATCCGCCCCTGCACCGCCTGGAACGGGTACGGCGACCGCGAGGTGCCCATGGCCCGGGCCACGAACGTGCCGTTGTCGCCGGGCAGCAGCGTGTCGAATTGCGCGCCGGGGTAACTGGCGCTGACCTGTGGGTCGGCGGCGATCAGCGCGGTGGCCCTGGCGTTGGTCAGCCCGCCGGGTGACACGGTGAGCGCGCCGGCCAGGCCGATCCGGCCCGGGTTGGCGGTGAAGGCGCCGATGGTGGACCAGCAGGCCAGCGCGATGGTGATCATGGCGAGAGGGATGGCGACCCCGGCCACGGTGAGCGCGGCGGGCAGCCGCCTGTTCAGCGCGTCCCGCACGCCGAGCACCAGCGCGGCTGGCACCCGGGCCAGCAGCGACAGCCGGGCGACGGCCGACAGGTGCCCGCCAAGCGGGCTCGGCTGGACGGCGGCGACCGGGGACACCCGGCCGGCCAGCCAGGCCGGAACCGCGGTGGCGGTGAACACGGTGAGGATGGTGCCCGCGGCGACCCCCGCGGTCCACCAGGCGGGCAGCGGCGCCAGCGTGACCCCGATGCCCGCGGCGGGCTTGACGAACGCCGGCGACGTCGCCACCCAGGCCGTCACCAGGCCGAGCGCGGTGCCCGCTAGCCCGAGCGCCCCCTGCTCGGCCAGCAGCATCACCGCGACCTGGCCGGGGGTAAAGCCGAGCGCCTTGAGCATCGCGATGTCGCCGCGCTGGGTCAGCACCCGGCCCGAGGTGACGTTGGCGATCGCGCAGGGCGCGGCCACCAGCGCGATGAGGCCGAAAAGCGCCAGCAGCTCACCGAGCAGCCGGTCATCGCCGGCCATCGAGTCCATCACCTGCTGCCGGGTGGTGACCCGCTCGACCGGGGAGCTCTCGCTGGCGCTGTTGTAGGCGTTGAACACTTCCTGGGTGACCTGGCCGACCCCGGCCGCCGACGGGTCGGACAGGCGCAGCCCGACCACCTCGGTGCGCTCGCTGCGGGTCGGTTCCACCTTGGCGAGCAGGCCGTGGCCTGCCCAGATCAGCCCCGGGGTCCACTGCGGGTAGAACCCCTGGTCGGCCGTGTCGGCGATGCCGATCACCCGCATACGGACCGACGTGCCGTCCACCCCGTCCAGGGTGATCGGGGCCCCGGTCCGCAGCCCGGTCGCGGCGGCGAACGACGCCTCGACCACCACGCCGTCCGGCTGGCCGGCCCGCAGCCAGGAGCCCGACACCACCAGCGGCGCGGACATCGCGGGCCGGGCGGGCGCCATCCCGCACAGCCACACCTGCGACTTGCGCGCCCCCTGCACCAGGGCGGCCGAGGCCGCCTCGTAGGGCGCGCCGACCTGCCGGACGCCGGGCAGGTCGCGGAGCTGGCCGGCGGGCGTGCCGTCGCCGAGGTAGGCGATCAGGTCGGCGCCGCTGGTGCGGGCGAACAGCTGCTGCCACGGGTTGAGCGCCCCCTGGAGCAGCATCGCGGCCAGCACCAGCGCCGCCATCACCCCGCCGACGACGGCGACCGTCACACCGGACTGCATGGGGTTGGCGCGCAGGTCAGCACGAATCCAACGCCAGGTTGCGCGCGCCCGATACGATGGCGGCCTTTGCCATCGGGCTCGCCCTCGGGGCCTTCGGTTGGCGCGCAGTCCGGCACGGACCCAGCGCAGCGCGCCCCGCACCGGGCTAGCCCCGCAGTTCGAGGAAGTCCCTGACCGGCGCCTGGCGGCGCGGCGCGGGCAGGACCGGGGCGTCGTCGACGATCATGCCGTCGAACAGGCAGATCACCCGGTCGGCGAGGCCCGCGACCTTGGCGTCGTGGGTCACCATGAGGATGGTCTGACCGCCGACGTGCGCCCGGCGCAGCAGCCGCAGCACGTCGCGGGCGTTGGCGCTGTCCAGGTTGCCGGTCGGCTCGTCGGCCAGCAGCAGGCTGGGCTCGTTGGCCAGGGCGCGGGCCAGGGCGACCCGCTGCTGCTCGCCGCCGGACAGGCGGGACGGCGCGGAACCCGCCTTGGCGGTGATGCCCAGCTCGGCCAGCAGCTCTTCCCGGCGCTTGCGGGCCTGGCGCGGCGTCGCCCCGGCCAGCAGGGCCGGCAGCTCGACGTTGTCGGCGACGGTCATCGTGGACAGCAGGTTGAAGAACTGGAACACGAAGCCCACGTGCCGGCGGCGCAGCACCGCCCACGCTGACGCGGACAGCCCGTCCACCCGCCGGCCGCGCAGCCAGATCTCCCCGTGGGTCGCGGGCTCCAGGCCGCCGAGCACGTGCAGCAGGGTGGACTTGCCCGAGCCGGACGGCCCCATGATGGCCACGAACTCGCCCACGGCGACGTCCAGGTCAACGCCGCGGATGGCCTCGACCGAGCCGGTGCCGGAGGGGTACGCCTTGACCAGCCCCCGGGTGCGCAGCAGCGCGGGGGCGTCTTGAGCGTGCGCGGTCGGCGGGGGCGAGCCGGCTCTCGGGGTGCTCCGGCGCGAGGCGTCTCAAATGAGTTCCTCCTGGCAGCGTTCCAGCCAGTCCAGGTCCGCCTGCAGGTGCAGCACGGCCCCTTCGACCAGCAGGCGGGCCGCGGGCGAGGCGCCGTCCATGGCCGACTGCATGTCCATCAGGTTACGCATTATGCCGAAGTAGTGGCGGCGCTGGGAATTAATGAGCTCCATCCGGTCGGCCAGGCCCGCCATCGGCGCCAGGACCAGCTTCATGAAGAACTCGTCGCGCACCCGCGGCCCGTCGCTCGGCTCGCTGACCCAGGCGGCGAGCTGCTCGCGCCCGGCCGGGGTCAGCTCGTAGACGCGCTTGTTGGGGCGGCTGTCCTGGGCGACGTCCTGGCTGCGAACGAGGCCGTCCTGCTCCAGCCGCTTCAGGGTGACGTAGATCTGCCCGATGTTGGGCGACGGGTACGCCTGCCCGAAGGTCTGCTCCAGGGCGAGCTTGAGCTCGTACCCGTGGGCCGGCTCCTTCGCGAGCAGCGCCAGCAGAGGTTGCCGCACCTTCTTGCCTCCTGTAGTGGAGCCGCGTTACGTCAAGTATCGCCGCGCCCCCGCCATTTGTCGCCCAGCAGCGCGGGATTGCGCCGCGTCGCGCTTGCCCGCGGCAGCCCCTTTCTGACCTGCCCCTGCCGCACATACGCCGGTGAGCAGTGCATCCGAATCGGTGGTTATGCCCAGTTGACACCGTACGATAACACGTGTGCATAACATGCATGTATCCCGAACGCGGTGGGTTATCGCCCAGTGGAGGGCCGGTGATGAGCATGAGGCGCGCGGTCATGGGACTCGCCTGGCCTGCGACGGTCGCGATCGTCGCCAGCCTCGCGCTCACGGCGGGCTGCGCGCCCGGCGGCCCTCCGGCGGGCGGTTCCGCGCCGTCGGCCAGCGGGATCGGGCCGATCACGTTCGCTGTCGGCGGCGACGACTTCGGCATCTTCACCAAGCTGATCGGGCCGTGGAACGCGGAGCACCCGGGCCAGCGGGTCACCCTCATGCGGCTGCCCGAGGCGGAGAACGGCCAGCTCGCGCAGCTGACCGCCAACCTGCAGGCGGGCAGCCCGGTCTACGACGTGATCGCCATGGACGTGATCTGGACGGCGCAGTTCGCCTCGGCCGGGTGGATCATCCCGCTCGACCCGGCCGCGTTCCCGCTCGGCCACTTCCTGCGCCCGGCGGTGGACACCGCCCAGTACGACGGCCACCTGTGGGCGGCGCCGTTCTACAGCAACGCCGAGGTGCTGTACTACCGCAAGGACATCCTGAGCAAGGCGGGCAAGGCCGCGCCGACCACCTGGGCCCAGCTGGCCAGCCTGGCCAAGACGGTCGCGCCGCGCTACGGCGTGGCGGGCTACGCCGGCCAGCTCGCGCCGTACGAGGGGCTCACGGTCAACTTCGCCGACGCGCTCCAGTCGGCGGGCGGGTCGATCCTGTCCCCCGGCGGCGACGCGGTCACGGTGGACTCACCCCAGGCCAAGGCCGGGCTCGGCTTCCTGGTCAACGGGCTGCGCCAGGGCTGGATACCGCAGTCCTCGCTCGGCTACGAGGAGGAGTCCTCGGCCGCCGCGTTCGAGTCGGGCAAGCTGCTGTTCCTCAACAACTGGCCGTTCATCTACAGCCAGGCGAGCACGCCCGGGCCGGCCAACAAGGTGTACGGCAAGGTCGGGATCGCGCCGCTGCCCGGGCTCGACGGACCGGGGTCGAGCTCGCTCGGCGGGGCGAACCTGGCGGTCAGCGCGTTCTCCCGGCACCAGCGGACGGCCCTGGAGTTCACCCAGTACCTGACCAGCCTGCCGGTGCAGCGGCAGATGCTGGCCGACAGCGGCTTCCCGCCGGTGTGGACGTCGCTGTACTCCGACCCGGCGATGGTCCGGCAGTTCCCCTACCTGCCGGTGGTCAAGCAGGCGATCCTTTCCGCGCAGCCGCGGCCGTCCATCGTCGACTACGACCAGGCGAGCCTGGCCATCTCCAGCGCCGTCTACCAGGCGCTCACCGGCAAGAAGACATCCAGCCAGGCGCTGAGCGAACTGGCCGCCCAGCTCACGCAGATCATCCGGGACGGCTAGATAGCCGCTTCATCCGCCAAGCCGGGATCGATCCAAATCTCGTGCGACTGGGATGAAGAGTCGTTCGCCGTACACATTCAATTACTCACCGTAGCGAGGAAGCAGCGCATGAGGATAAGAGGTCAGGCACGCCTGCGTGCCGTCACGGTCAGCGTCGGCGCGGTCGCACTGGCGGTCGGCGCGGCCGCGTGCGGATCCAGCGGGTCGAGCTCGTCGGTCGCGGCCACCGCCAAGCAGACCATCGTGTTCGCCGAGTCCGGTCTGGGCACCGAGGGCCAGCAGACGCAGGTGGCGATCAACGCCTTCGAGAAGGCCAACCCGAACATCAAGGTCACCGTGCAGGTGCTGTCGCCGGACTCGACGACCTACCTGTCGCAGCTGGAGCACGACTTCATCGCCGGCTCGTCCACGCCGGACGTGTTCGAGTCCGACGTGACCTACCCGGCCAAGTTCGCCCAGGCCGGCTGGGTGCTGCCGCTGACCCAGTTCAAGCCGGACACCAGCCAGTTCTTCAAGACCGAGGTCGACGCCGGCACCTTCAACGGGTCGCTGTACGCGATGCCGTGGTTCGACAACCCCGAGGGCCTGTTCTACCGGACCGACCTGGTCAAGACCCCGCCGAAGACGCCGGCCGACGTGGTCGCCGACGCCAAGGCGGCCATGAAGGCCGACCCGTCGCTCAAGGAGGGCCTCGCCTTCGAGGCCGACAAGTACGAGGGCGCGATCACCGCGTTCCTCACCGTTGACTCGGCCTTCGGCGGGAAGCTCGACCCGTCCAACGTGAACACCCCCGGCAACGTGGCCGCGCTCAAGTGGCTGCACGACGCCATCTACACCGAGAAGATCGCGCCGCAGGCGGTCACCGGCTGGCAGGAGGGGCAGGTCCAGCAGCAGTTCTCCTCCGGCTACGCGGCCTTCGCGATCAACTACCCGTTCGTCGAGGCCCAGCCGCCCGCCCCGGCGGTCAAGGGGCACATCGGCTACATCCCGTTCCCGGCCGGCAGCGGCGGCACGCCCGGCTCGGCCCTCGGCGGCGAGATGCTGGCGATCAACGCCAAGACCGCGCACAGCGCGGCCGCGTACAAGCTGATCCAGTACCTGACCAGCCCGGCGGTGGAGACGGCCCGGGCCATCGCGGTCGGCGACCCGCCCTCGCTGCCCAGCGCGTACACCTCCGCGCTGTACGCCAAGGCGCCCTACTTCCAGGCGGTCAAGACGCTGAACGACTTCGCCGCGCCTCGCCCGGTGACGCCGAACTACCTCCAGGTCTCGACCGACCTGCAGACGCTGTTCTCCTCGGTGTACGCCAACGGGAGCGCGAACGCGGCCTCGTCCGCCTTCTCCTCGGGCGCGGCGCAGATCAAGACCGACGCCGCGGCCACCCCGGGCAGCTAGCGCGCCGATGTCCGTCAACACAAGCACGGGGGCGGAAGGGCGGCCCGCAGGCGCGGGCCGCCCGGCCCGCCCGGCTCTGCTGAAGCGGCTGACCCCGGAGCGGCGCGCGCCGCGCCCGGTCGGGCACGCCCGCGAACGCGGCGACCGGCGCCTGGGGTACCTGCTGGTGGCGCCGGTGATCATCCTGCTGCTGGCCATCACCGCCTACCCGCTCATCTATAACATCTGGAACTCGTTCCACTTCGACAACCTGTCGTTCGGCGGCCTGCCGCACCGGTTCGTCGGCTGGGCCAACTTCACCCAGGTGTTCAAGTCGCAGCAGTGGGTGTCGGCGCTGGAGCGCACGCTGGCCTTCACCGTGGTGACGATCGTGTTCGACATGGTGGTCGGGCTCGGCCTGGCGCTGATGATGCACCGGCAGTTCCGCGGCCGCGGCTTCCTGCGCGCGTCGATCCTGGTGCCGTGGGCGATGCCGACGGTGGTCTCGGCGATGCTGTGGAAGACGATGTTCGACCCGAGCGCGGGCTTCGTCGACTACATCCTCGGCGCCTTCCACCCGGCCTGGTCGGGCCTGTCCTGGCTGGGCGCCAACGAGTGGCGGTCGTGGATCGCCATCTTCATCGCCGACTCGTGGAAGAACATACCGTTCGTCGCCATCCTGCTGCTGGCGGGCCTGCAGGTCATCCCGGGCGACGTCTACGAGGCGGCCCGGATCGACGGCGCGTCGTGGTGGCAGTCGTTCACCCGGGTGACGCTGCCGCTGCTGCGGCCCGCGCTGTCGGTGGCGCTGATCTTCCGCACGCTGCAGGCGCTGCTGGTCTTCGACGTCATCTACATCATGACCGGCGGCGGACCGGGCAACTCCACCCAGACGCTGTCGTTCCTCAGCTACCAGACATTCATCATCAACACCAACTTCGGCGAGGGCGGCGCGATGTCCATCATGCTGGTCTTGCTCGCCCTGGTGGTGTCCTTCGTCTACGTCCGGGCGCTGCGCCCGCAGACCTCGTGAAGGGGGTGCGCGGATGACCAGCGCAGTCGCCGACGGCGTCCCCGCCGTCCCCGCCGTCACCGTCGGCCGGGCGGCCCGGCGCCGGCGGGCCCCGGCGGGCAAGATCGTCCGGGAGACCCTGTTCTACCTCGCGGTCGCCATCGTGGTGCTGATCGCGCTGTTCCCGTTCTACTGGATCCTGCGCACCTCGCTGCTGTCCAACAGCCAGGTCTCGGCCGGGGTGGGCGGCGCCAACGGCATCATCCCGTCGCACCTGTCCGGGTCGGCGTACAAGAGCGTGTTCACCCAGGGGTCATTCCTGCGGCCGCTGGTGAACAGCATCATCGTCGCGCTGGCCACCACCGTGGTCACCATCGTCGTCGGGACCATGGCCGGCTACGCCCTGGCCCGGCTGCGCATCCGGGGGGCGGGGGCGATCCTGGCCTTCATCCTGCTGGCCGGGTTCTTCCCGGTGCTGGCCATGGTCGGCCCGCTGTTCCTGGTGCTGCGCTACATCGGGGCGCTGAACAGCATCTGGCCGCTGATCATCGTCTACCTGGTGTACACGCTGCCGATCGCCACCTGGCTGCTGAAGAACTTCTTCGAGCAGGTCCCGGCGGAACTGGAGGACGCGGCACTGGTGGACGGGGCGACCCGGCTGCAGACGCTGCGCAAGGTGGTGATCCCGGTGGCCGTCCCGGCCGTGTTCACCGCCGGGATCCTGTCCTTCATCCTGGCCTGGAACGACTTCGCGTTCGCGGTCTCGTTCCTGACCTCGCCCGGCCACTTCACCGCCCCGCTGGCCATCACCACGTTCGGCCAGAGCCAGTTCCAGACCTTCTACAACCTGATCGACGCGGCGGTGGTGATCATCTCGATCCCCATCGCGCTGCTGGTGCTGTTCGCCCAGCGACGGATCGTCGCCGGCCTGACCGCCGGCTCGTTCCGCTGACCACGGAGGTGAAAACCTCTAACTCAGCATCACGGAGGTTGTTATCACCGGGCCAGGTCCCCGCTGCCCAGGCGGCGGGGACGCCCGGCCCGGGTTATGGCGCTCCGCGCTTCTTGCTGTTATCAGGTCATGTCGCGCCGTGAATGTACCGTTGCTGTCGCTATAACAGCACCAACGGTATTCACGCTCACCGGCGCGGGGCGGGACCCGGGGGGCGCGACCGCAGGGCGCAGGGCGCAGGGTGCAGGGCGCAGGGCACGGGGCGCGGCGGGGGCAGCGCGGCGCCCGCTAATAAGCGCTTCGCGCTTCTTGCTGTTATCACAGGTCGACGGGTGGCGCCGAGCTGGCCGGGGGCGGCATTACCGCGTGGGGCGGGGGCGCCGCGTGGGGCGGGGGTGCTGAGTAAGGCTGGAGTGTCGGGTGGGGCGGGCCGGCGGGGTCCCGCTGCGGGGCGCCGGCGGCCGCCTCGGGGACCAGGTCGGCAGCGGGGGCGAGGGCCAGGGCCTCGTCAAGGAGTTGCTGGTAGGGCAGGCCGGCGGCGCGGCGGGCGAGCACGACGGTGGCCAGCACGGTGGCCCGGCCTCTTGGGGGCCAGGTCGGGCAGGCCGAGGGCGGGCTGGCACAGCTTCTCGGCCTCGGGGAAGCGGCCCTGCCGCAGGTACCCGAGCGCCAGGGTGTGCAGCATTGCCTCACGGGACCGCGCGGGATCGCCGGACGGGAACTCGGCGTTGGCGAGCACCCAGCGCGTCCGGGCCACCGCCAGGTCCACCGCCTCGGGCGGCATCGACGGCAGCAGCAGCAGCGCCCAGGCCGCCGCGGCGGCATTGTGGGTCATGAACCGGCGGAAAGGGCCAGCGGGCAGCGGCAGGCCCGCCTGCAGCCTGAGCAACTCGTCGGTGCGCCCCTGCTTGCCCAGCGCCACCGCGATGGCACCGGCGGCGATCGACGCCAGCTGGTCTCCCTGGTCGTACGCGGTGAGCCAGCGGCTGACCTGATAGGCGGCGACGACCACCCCCAGCACCATCAGCCCGGCGGCGACCGGACCGGCTACCCCGTACACAACCCTGACAAGCACGGGCGAACGATGCCAGATCACGGATCGCCGGAGGGCGACTTTAACCAGCTAGTAACGATGAACGTTTCCCTGGCGGCGGGGCCTCGCGGCTTTCGCCGCCGGGGAGGTCAGGGGCGGGCGGGATGGCTCAGCACGCGCCCGTGATGCCGCTTGATGGTGGGTTTGACCGGTCAGCCGGTGGCGTTGAGCCAGCGGACCGGGGCGCCGTCGCCCGCGCGACGGAACGTCTCCAGCTCATTGTCCCAGGCGGTGCCGAGCAGCCGCTCCAGCTCCTTCTCCAGGACCGAGGTGCCGTTTGCGCCCATGGCCATCGCCCCCCTGAGCTTGTTCTCCGGGATGAGGATGTCACCGTTGGCGCTGGTGGTCCCGGCGAAAAGGCCCAGGTTGGGCGTGTAGCAGTAGCGCATCGCGTCGCAGCCGGGCGATGCTTCCTCGGTGACCTCGAAGCGCAGCCTGTTCCAGCCCGCGAGGGCAGACGTGATCGAGCCGGCCGTGCCCGCCTTGCCCTTCCAGGTCAGCTCAGCACGAAGAGACCCTGGGGCAGCGGGCTGGCTGACCCAGGGCATGCTGACGGCCGTTCCGACGGTCCCCGCCACTGCCCACTCGATGTGCGGGCACAGCGCGGGTGGCGCCGAATGAACCTGCAGTACGCCGTAAACCGACACCGGTGCCTCCCTGCTTAAGACGAGGTTCGCCTTCCCCTGCGACCTCATCAAGCTCGGTTGGCCCCTGGCGCACTAGCTCCGCACAGGATCCCCGGTATCCGCGTCATATTCTGCCGTACGGCCATCGGCGACACCAGTGGTATTGCCTAGAAAATGACGCCGGCGTAGCAGCATGACCAGCGCGGCCACCGCGGTTATACCCACGCCCGACCACATCACGTAGTCGCCCGCCTGGTCATAGAAGGTCCGGGTGTCCGTCGACGGCAGGTTCAGCGTCACCGTGATCACGCCCCGGTCGTCCTGGCCCATCCAGGCGATCTGCCGACCCCGGGCGTCGAACGCAACCGTGTCCCCGGTCAGCGCGGCCTGCACCACCGGCCTGCCGGTCTCCGCGGCCCGGATCGCGGCCAGGCTGCCCTGCTGGTCCGGCCCCCAGGTGCCCTGGAACGTCGAGGTGCTCGACTGGTACACGATGACCTGCGCGCCCTGGCTGACCTCCACCCGGGACATGTCAGGGAAGGCCGACTCGAAGCAGACCAGCACTCCGACGTCGAGCGGCTTGGCCCCCCCGGTGGGGCTGTCGACGGTGAGCGTGTGCGCGCCGTGGCCGGGGATCATGTTGGACGAGGCGGCCTTGCTGAACTTGGTCAGCCAGCCGAGCTGGTTACGGAACGGGATGTACTCGCCGAACGGCACCAGCCGGGACTTCGCGTAGGTGCCCTCGATGCCCTGCGGGCTGACCAGCACCGCGACCTTCTCCTGGCCGCCGTCCGGGCCGGGCAGGGTCGAGTCCTGGCTGACCATGATCTCCGAGCCGACCTGTGCGGACAGGTTCTTGATGCCGTTCAGCAGGCCCGGGTCGTCCGCTACGTCGTAGGCGACGCTCGACTCGCCCCACACGATGAGCTGCGGCTTGTCCTTGCCTGCCGCCCCCTGGAAGTGCTCCCTGGTCAGCGTCTCCGACGCGTCGACGCGGCTGGCCGGGTCGTCGATGATGCCTGGCTGGACCAGCGCGATCGTGGCCTGGCGGACGGACGGGAACGGGGCGGTGAGTGAGAAGGCGAGGGGGCCTGAGGCGGCCACTACGGCGAAGGCGGCGGCCCCGGCGGCGGCCAAGGCTATCCGGCGGGCCGGCGACGCGGGTGCGCGGGCCGGGACGGCGGCCGCTGCGGCTGCGGCAGCCGCGCTCTGCGGGGCGGTTTCTGCGGTTGCGGCGGTTGCGGCGCTTTGGGTGACCGGGGTGCCGTCGGCGTCCGTTACGTTGCCCAGCCCGAGGGCGTCACCGGCGACGTGGCCGTTACCGGCAGCCTGCGGGTCACCGGCGGCCTGTGCGCGGCTAGCGGCGCGGGCACGGCCGGCGGCCCGGGCGCGGCCGACGGCCCGGGCCCGGCTGGCGGCCTGGGCGGCAGCGGCGGCCACGGCGGCAGGCGGCGGGGTGAGCAGCGACGGGCGGATCGCGCCCAGCAGCACGGTCAGCCCGCCGTTGGCGATGATCAGTGCGACGCTGACCAGCCACACGCCCCCGACGCTGGCCAGGCCGAGCACGGCGGGGTGCTGCCACTGCGAGGCCCCGTACAGGCCCCACGGGCCGCCCAGGCCCTGGTATGACCTGATCCACTCGGGCACCAGCCAGGTCGCGGGCAGCACCGCGAACGCGGCCAGCACGCGCGGCCAGGACACCGGCGCCTTGAGCAGCCGGTTAGCCGCGATGGCGAACGGCGCCCACATGCCGCCGAAGACGGCGCCGATCAGCAGCACGCCCGGGCCGATCTGCGGCGTCATCCACCACAGGATCGCGACCAGGTACCCGGCACCGAACCACCAGCCGCGCGCGACCGCCTCGCGGGTGGTCGCGGCCCGGGTGAACAGCACCATCCCGGGGACCAGCACGAACCACGCGAGATAAGACAGCGACGGCCCGGGGAAAACCAGGACGGCGGGCACACCGCCCGCGAGAAAGGCCAGCCAGCGCACAGGGTGCCGGAACGGCCGGACGAGCTTGCTCCGCAACCTCACCCCTCCATTGTCCGCCGCCCCGTGAGTGCCTGATAACGCAGGGCTCGGCACGCGAGCGGCATCGCCGGATCCTCAGGCACCCGCGGGCCGCGCACCGGCGCGCGTTCCCCGCGCCTGCGGCCACCGCAACCCGCCGGCGCCCCACGTCCGATTGCCAGCGCCCCGCCCGCCCCCGAAATTCCCCCCGCCCGCCACTTATCACTGTTATCCTCACCACCCGCCCAACCCCGAGCGCGCAGCGCTTCTTGCTGTTATCAGCTATTTAGCCATCATAATGGATATCTCCCCACATCCACGGATGAAACTATCCACCATCGTGCGCCGGCCGTCGCGGCATCTCCGCCAGCGCTCCGCGCTTCTTGCTGTTATCCGTGGCGCGCGGGCATGGCGCCCCTTGCCCCCGCGGGTCGTTGGCGCCATCGGCCCCGGTCGTAGCGGGTCGTTGGCGCCAAAGGCTGCTTCTAGCGAAGCCGTTGGCGCCATCCACCCGGCTGGGGCATAGCGCGGCGCGCGGGGCGGGAGGACGCGCGGGGCGGGACGCCAGAGGCCAGGGCGCGAGGCGCGCGAGGGGCACGGCGCCCCTTGCCCCCGCGGGTCGTTGGCGCCATCGGCCCCGGTCGTAGCGGGTCGTTGGCGCCAAAGGCTGCTTCTAGCGAAGCCGTTGGCGCCATCCACCCGGCTGGGGCACAGCGGGGGGCGCGGAGCCGGGGGGCGCGGAGCCGGGGGGCTGCTGCGAGCGGGCGCGGGGCGGGGGGCGGGGCCGGGGGGCGGGAGCGGGGGGCGGGCGGGGGGCTTGTTGCGGTTAGCGGGTGCGGGGGTGCGGGGGTGCGGCGGCGGGGCGGGACCGGTACTGGTCTCGCCCCGCTGCCGGTTGCCGATCGGCGGGCCTGGGTTAGCCGCGGGCGGCGGCTTCCTCCAGGGCGCGGCGTACGAGCACCCGGGCGAGGTGCTCGCGGTAGGCCGCCGACGCGTGGATGTCGGAGCCCGCGCTGGTGCCCTCGGCGGCCAGCTGGGCCGCGTCGGCGACGGAGGCGCCGCCGGCCAGCGCTGACTCCACGGCGGTGGCGCGCAGCGGCACCGAGGCCATGTTGACCAGCGCGACCGCGTTGCCCTGCACCGCGACGCCGACGATCGCGAAGTCGATCGCCCGCTTGTTGAACTTCTGGTAGGACCACGCGGCCGGGCTGGCCGGCTTGGGCACCTGGATCTCGGTCAGCAGCTCGCCCGGCTGCAGCGCGGTCTCGAAGATGCCCTGGAAGAACTCCGCGGCCGGAACCGAGCGGGTGCCGGACTCGCCGCGGACCACGAACGTCGCGTCCAGCGCGAGCAGCGTGGCCGGCAGGTCGGCGGCGGCGTCGGCGTGCGCGGCCGAGCCGCCGATGGTGCCACGGTGCCGGATCTGCGGGTCGCCGACGGCCTCGGCCGTGTGGGCGAGCAGCGGGATGTCCGACAGCAGCAGCGGCGAGTTGGCCACGTCGTGGTGCCTGGTCAGCGCGCCGACCGCCACGTAGGTGCCCTCGTCGCGGATGTAGGACAGCTCGGTCACCCGGCCGAGGTCGATCAGCACGGTGGGCGAGGCGAACCGCAGCTTCATCAGCGGCAGCAGCGACTGGCCGCCGGCCAGGAACTTGGCGTCCTCGCCGTGCTCGGCCGCCAGGGCGAGGGCCTCGTCCACGGACGTGGCCCGGGCGTAGGTAAACGAAGGGGGAATCACGCGGACGCCTCCGCAGCGGTCAGGGCCGCCTTCACGATGTTGTGGTAGCCGGTGCACCGGCAGATGTTGCCCTCAAGGCCGGCCCGCACGTCGGCCTCGGTCGGCGACGGGTTCTCCTTGAGCAGCGAGACGATGGCCATGACCATGCCGGGGGTGCAGTACCCGCACTGCAGGCCGTGCTCGGTGTGGAACGCCTGCTGCACCGGGTGCATCTCACCCGAGTCGCTGGCGAGCCCTTCGAGCGTGGTCACCGAGCGCCCGTCCGCCTGGGCGGCGAGCACGGTGCACGACTTGACCGACTCGCCGTCGAGCAGCACCGTGCAGGCGCCGCAGGACGTGGTGTCGCAGCCGATGTTGGTCGCGGTCAGGTCGGCGACGTCGCGCAGGAAGTGCACGAGCAGCGTGCGGTCCTCGACGTCGGCGTTGACTTCCTTGCCGTTGACGGTCAGTTCGACCTTCACTTCGCGCTCACTTTCCGGGCGCCGCCCATCTGGATAGCGGTCCAAACCTTCTCCGGCGTCGTCGGCATGTCGATGTGCCGCACGCCGAGGTGCGCCAGCGCGTCGATGACGGCGTTGTGCACGGCCGGGGTGGCGCCGATGGTGCCCGCCTCGCCGATGCCCTTGACGCCGAGCGGGTTCACCGGGGTGGACGTCTCGCTGGTCAGCAGCTCGAAGCTGGGCAGCTCGGCCGCGGTGATCGCGCCGTAGTCCATCAGCGTCGCGGTCAGCGGGTTGCCGTCGTCGTCGTAGAGGATCTCCTCCACCAGCGCCTGGGCGGCGCCCTGGGCGATGCCGCCGTGCCGCTGGCCCTCCATCAGGATCGGGTTGAGCACCGGGCCTGCGTCGTCGGCGGTGACGTGCCGCAGCAGGGTGACCTTGCCGGTCTCGGCGTCCACCTCGACCAGCGACAGGTGCGTGCCGAAGGGGAAGGTCGGCCGGTCGGCGGTGAACCGCACGTTGGCGACGATCAGCCCCTCGTCGGCGGCCGCGGCCACCTGCGACCAGGACAGCGACTTGTCCGGGTCGCCGGCGATGTGCCAGGTGCCGGTCTCGGCGTCGAGCACCACGTCGGCCTCGGATGCCTCGAACAGCTCGGCCGCCTTCTTGGCCGCCTCGTCCTTGATCTCGATCGTCGCCTTGTGCACGGCGGAGCCGCCGAGCTGCAGCGAGCGGGAGGCGTAGGTGCCGACGCCGTCCGGGATCAGGTCGGTGTCACCGTGGATGACCTCGATCTTGTCCATCGGGATGCCGAGCTCTTCGGTCACGATCATCGCGAAGGCGGTGTGGTGTCCCTGGCCGTGCGCGGACGAGCCGGTGTAGACGGTGGCGGTGCCGTCGTCGTGCACCTCGACCTTGGCGGTCTCGCCGTTGGCGCCGTCGGCGGCGGTGATCTCCACGTAGGAGGCCAGGCCGATGCCGAGCAGCTTGTGGTCGCCGGCCGCGATGCGGCGCTTCTGCTCGGCGCGCAGCTCGTCGTACTTGGCCGCCTACGAGCACCTTGTCCAGGGCGGCCTCGTAGTCGCCGGTGTCGTACGGCGCGCCCGTCTTGGTGACGAAGGGGAACTGGTCCTTCTTGATGAAGTTCAGCCGCCGGACCACGGCCGGGTCCACCCCGGCCTCGGCGGCGAACCAGTCCACCGCCCGCTCGACCGTGGCCGCGGCCTCGGGCCGCCCGGCGCCACGGTAAGCGGCGATCGGCGTCCCGTTGGTGACCACGACCTTATAGTCGGCCTCCACCGCGGGGATGTCGTAGACACCCGGGGCCATCAGGTTGGTGAGACTCGGGCAGGAAGCCGCGCCATGCGCGAGTAGGCGCCACAGTCCTGCACGACGTCGAGGCGGTAGGCCTTGATGTGGCCCTGGCGGTCGCCACCGATCTTGATGTGGTGCAGCTGGGCGCGGCCCTGCGTCATCCCCATCAGGTTCTCGTTGCGGGTCTCGACCCAGCGGACCGGCTTGCCGGTGTGCTTGGCGGCCCAGGCAATGACGATCTGATCCCGGTCGACGCCGATCTTGGCGCCGAACCCGCCGCCCACATCGGG
Organism: uncultured Actinomycetota bacterium; assembly: GCA_963748785.1. GTDB lineage: Bacteria > Actinomycetota > Actinomycetes > Streptosporangiales > Streptosporangiaceae > Trebonia. Next base: position 136,577 of record CAVVKP010000016.1, read on the forward strand.
GGCGACCACCCGGATCGCGTCAGGCGGCAGCCCGACAGCGGTGAGGATCAGCCGCGCGATCTGGGCGTTCTGGGTCGACGTCCAGACGGTGAGCTTGCCGTTCTTGAACACCGCCGCGGTCGCCCGGCCCTCCATCGGCAGGGCGGCGACCCGCTGGTTGACGACGTCGCCCTCGACGATGACCTCGCACCCGTCGAAGATCGAGTCGTCGCCGATGGGGCGCCCGCCGCGCACGCACACGTTGGTGCCGGCGCCGGGGTACAGCAGGGACTCGTCGGCCAGGGCGGCCGCAATCGACGGCACCGCGGGCAGCTGCTCGTAGTCCACGCTGACCAGCTCGGCGACGTCCTCACCCGTGTAGGTGCTGTCGGTCAGCACCAGCGCGACCGGCTCGCCGACGAAGCGCACGGTGTCCATCGCGAGCAGCGGTTCCTGCCAGACGCCGCCCATCGGCACGGGCCCCTCGGGCGGCGGCGCGTCGTCGGGCAGCGGCTCCGGCGGCGGCGGCGTGGGCATGTCGCTCATGTCCGCCGCGGTCAGCACCGCGACCACCCCGGGCGCCTCAAGCGCCGCCGAGGCGTCAATGCCTGTGATCAGGGCGTGCGCGACGGTCGACCGGACGAACGTCGCCCGCACCGCCCCAGCCAGATCCGGCTCGCGCAGGTCGTCGACATAGACGCCGCCCGAGGTGAGTAGCCGCGGGTCTTCCGTACGGATCACCCGCGTGCCCAGAATGCTCATTTATCCTCCGCTGATACGGCCTTCCCGAGAACCTACACCCTTGCGCTCAGGCAATTCCAGCCTGGAGCACGCAAAGTCGCGCTCCCCAAGATGCGGCAAACTCCAAGGTAGAACCGCAGGCCTGGACGGCGTTGTCGGTAGTCACAATGAGACTTCTAAACGGTGCGGTAGTCCCATTGTGACTTCTAGAGAAAGGCCAGAAACAGCATTCAGAACGATGGCGCGTTATTTCCCCGCCCCCCAGCTACCGCCCTATTGCCGAATCGCGCCCGGGGCGATTCCACCGAGCCTGGCCACGGCGCCGGCGCTTGCGTTCGCTGCCCGCGCGAGGCCGACGCTGCCCCCGCTGCCCGCCGCCGAGGCTGCCTCCGCTGCCTGGGAAGCGCGGACGTGACCGGTTCATGCCGCCCCCGTTATTCCTGCGATCTTGAATGATCGGGTATGAGCTGATCTGCATCGGTTAGGCTGGGTGCGTCGCCGCGGGCAGGCCGACAGGCACGCCGCGCGGCCGGGGACGACGCGCCCGGCGCGCAGCCTCCTGGCAGCGGTTGGCCTGCCGCTGACCTGGTGAGCCGGGTCGCGCGCGCTGCTCGGTGACCAGGCAAGAGCGGGATCGGTGGGCATGCCAGCAGAGGGCCTGCATGGCCGGGTAGTCGGCGTGGACCGGCTAGAGCCGGGCGATCACGCCTTCTGGGCCTACCCCGACGACGACACCCGGTGGGAAGTCCTGAGCGTCTTCGTGCAGCGCGGCTTCGAGCGGGATGAGAAGGTCGGGCTGCTCATCGACGCCGGGAAATCGCCGGAGTGGGTCGCGTCCCGGGTGGCGGGCGGCACGGCCGCCGGGCGGCGCGCCCTGCGGGACCGGCAGCTGGTCGTGTCGAGCCGGCCGCGCTTCGCCCGGGGCGGTTTCGACGCCGGGCGCATGGTGGAAGGCGCGCGCCGCCGCATCGACACCGTGCTGGCTGAGGGCTTCAGCGGGCTGCGCAGCGCCAGCCAGATGTCACTGGCGCTCGCCCCGGTCGAGCATCTCGGCCAGACGGTCGAGTACGAGGCGGCGTTGCACGGGACGTTGTTCACCGGGCAGCCGAAACAGCACTTCACGGCGCTGTGCTTCTGGGACGAGCGGGTGTTCGGCGGCACGCCGGCCATCGACGACGTGCGGTCGGTGCACCCGGTGACCCTGCTGCCCCGGCTCGGCGCCCTGCACACGGCGATGTTCAGCCAGGGCGTGTCGCTCAGCGGGGAGAGCGACCTGGCCAACCGGGACTCGTTCGACCAGGCGCTGCGGTCGCTGGCCGCCGTGGCGGGGACCACGCTCGTCCTCGACATCACCGACCTGTCCTTCTTCGACGCGCACAGCGCGGGCGCCGTGCTGCGCCTGGCGGCCGGGCTGGCCCCGCCCCGGCGCCTGGAGGTCCGCTGCCGCGGCGTGCAGCGACGGCTGCTGCACCTGCTCGGCAGCCGCGCGGTCAGCCAGCTGTCGATCATCACCATGCGGCTGTAGCCGGGGAGCGTCGATGGACCGTCTGCTGACTTTCCTCGACGTGGACGGCGCGCTCAACCCGTTCGGTCCCGACTGCCCCACCGGGTTTACCGAGCACCACCGCTTCCCCAGCGAGGAACCGTGACGGGCGCTGAACCTCCCGGTCGCGCGGACGCCGGCGGACCGCGGGCAGACGGGCCGGAGACGGGCGGGTCACGGGCCGGCGGGTCGCGGGCCGGCGGGTCGCAGGCTGGCGGTTCACGGGCCGGCGGGTCGCAGGCTGGCGGTTCACGGGCGGGAGGGGCACGGCCGGGCGGCGGGCCGCGCGGACTGGCCGTCCGCGACACCAGCGCGCTGATCTTCGCGGCCGACATGTACGGGGTGCAGCTCGACCAGCTCGCGGAGCTGACCGGGGGCGAGCGGTCGGCGCGGGCGGCGGCGGCACGGTGGCGGGAACTCGGCTACGCGGAGACGGCACGGCTGGGGCCGGGGCCGGCCTGGCTCTGGGTGACCAGGCCGGGGCTGACCGCCTGCGGGCTGCGGTACTCCCCCGCACGGCCCGCGCTGTCCCGGCTGGCGCACATCCGCGCGGTCGCCGCGTCCCGGATCGCGCTGGAGGCGACCAGCGGTTACCGGCGCGCGGCGGCGTACTGGCGGTGCGAGCGGCGGATCAGGTCCAGGCACGGGGTCGGCGTACGGCAGCACCTGCCCGACGCCGAAGTTCACTGGCCAGACGGCCCAGCGGACGGGGCGGCGCCCGTCGCCTGGGCCGGGGAGTGCTGGGCGGTCGAGGCCGAGCTGTCGCCGAAGACGGTGACGCGGACGACCGCGATCATGCGGGAGATCCTGGCCAGGACCGGCGACTACGGCTGCCCCGCCGCCGACGTGGCGGTGCCCGGCCGGCCGCCTCGGCACGCCCGGGCACTGTACCTCTGCTCGCCGGCCGCGCTCGGCACCGTGCTGCGCGCCCGCGACGCGCTCGGCCCGCTCGGTGCCCGGGTCGAGGTGCGCGACCTGCCGCCCGGCGCCCTGCTGCCGTGACCTGGCGCGGCCGGCGCCTACACCGGGCGCCGGCCGGCCGCACCAGGAAACCCGGGTGACCTGGTCCGGCGCAGCCATGCCGGGAACCGTAGCCCAGCGGGCGGAGCTACCGCGGCGGTGCGGCGGGCCCCAGGGCCTGCCTGATGGCCGCGCGGAGGTAGGTCCGCGCCCGGACGCCACGCTCCGTGCGCCAGGCCTCTGATGCCGGCGGCGGGTCCAGGTAGCGCCGCTGGTCGATGTCGTCGACCACATCGGCGGGCGCACCGAGCCGGGTGAGCACCGTCAGCGCCTCCCGCTTGGTGATGAGCCGCCCTTCCCGCAGGGTTACCGTCGCCCGGGCGAACGTCAGCAGCCCGAGGTCGACCCAGATACGGTCGGCGCGCCCAGGACGGTCATGCCGTGTACCGGGCTTCCAGGTCGTCCATCATGGCGCTCGCGTCGTCGTAGGCCGCCGTCGGGCGGCCCGGCTCGGACACCTCGATCACCAGCCGGGCGCCTTCCCGCCGGGCCGAGAACCGGACCTCGGGGTGCTCACGCTCGAACCGCTCGCGGCGCTCAAGCGCCGACAGCCTGCGGGCGCGCGCTACCTCTGGCGTGTCCAGCGGCCCCAGCCCGAATCCCGATTTCGCCATGTCCCTCTCCTTGCTGAGTGTCCTGGTAGCCCCGGTGCGGCCTGCAAGCGGCGAGGTCAGCACGGCAACGACGGGGCTTAGAGCGAGGCTGCACGGAAGACGCCGGCTAGGTCTATAGATTTGCTTGGTTTTGCTTCACGTTTTCTAGCACGCAGCGATTCCAGGGCCGCGGAAATCGCCGCTCTTGCCTCGGCGCCGTAAACGGCTAGGGCTGCCAGCCGCTCGAAGGCCCGTCCGTACAGCGCGATCTCGTCTGGCCTGATCAGGGACAGTTCCGCGCTGTAGGTATCGAACTGGACGAGCGCCTCGTCCATGATCCAGAAGCCGTTGTTGAGCGGGATCCGGTACGGCGCGTTCACGGGGATGACACCCAGCCTGAGACGCGGCAGCTTAAGCAGGTCAAGAAGGTGCTCTAGCTGGCGGGTCATGACCTCAGCGCCGCCAACGTTGGTGTGCAGCGCCTGCTCCCCGAGCACCATGTGGAAATGGCGGTCGCCGTGGGTCAGCACACGCTGACGCTCGACACGGGCGTCCGCGCCTTCCTCCGCGTCCTGCGGGGCACGCACGAAGTCGATGGAGGTCAGCAGGACCGCGATGGCGTACTCGCGGGTCTGCAGGAGACCCGGTATCACCGCGGGCTCGTAGATCCTGAAGAGCCTGGCCCGGTCGTACACGGCGGCCGAGGCTTGCTGACGTCGCCTGGTGCCGCTGCGCATGATGCGCCGCCACTCGGCGAACTGCGTCTCGATGCTCCTGACCGCCGCAACGCGTCAAAGGCTCCACCGGCGCCTCAGATCCAAGGCCTCCCGGGTACTGGCAGGAAACGCCATGTCCTTGACAGTCGTAGATTTTGTCCCAGTTGTCGCGGACGGCTTCCAGGGTCAGGTTCTCCTGCGTGTGACCAGGGGTCGCGGCGAGGATGATCCGGCCTACGTTGGTGCCGGTGGAGGCGAACATCTCGCCGGTCACCGGACACGACTCGTGGGCCAGGAACGCGGCGACGGGCACCACTGTTTCGGGCTCACCGCGTCCTTCTTTCGCTGTGTCCGTGACGGTGCCGCAATCTGCGACCTTCAGCCCAGGATCGCCCGGCCAAACGCGAATGGGCGCTCGGGGCGAGCGCGTTCACCATGATCCCGTGATCCTTGCCAGCCTCCGCGAGACTGCGCGTCAGGCCGATCACGCCGGTCTTCGCGCTGGAGTAGTGGACGCTCTCGGCCCAACCGAAGACGCCCGTCGAGATGGTCATCACCACACGGCCGTACTGCTGATCGACGAAATGCGGCCACGCCTGCTGGGTGACATTGAAGGATCCGACGACGTGCACCTCAAGCTGCCGCCGGAGCGCCTCAAGAGGCAGCGACGCGAAGTCGTTGACGGTCATGATGCCGGCGTTGTTGATCACGATGTCGACGCGGCCGTAGTTGTCGATTGCCGCGGCCACCATGGCTTTGGCGTCGGACTGATTCGACACGTCGCCCGTGTCGGCGACGGCTTCGCCGCCTCGAGCGACGATCTCGTCGACGACGGTCTGCGCCACCGAGCTACCGCCGCCCGTTCCATCCGCTGCGCCGCCGAAGTCGTTGACGACGACCTTCGCTCCACGCTCGGCGAGCAGCATCGCGTGCGCTCGGCCGAGCGCACGACCTGCCCCGGTCACGACCGCGACGCGTCCATCAAAACGGAGGGAATCGTTCATTGCTCAATCTCCTGATCTTTGGGGTGGGGGTGGGGGTCCACGAGGACCTCCCGAGTTTTTGCAGTCGCTGGTAAATATCACTCCGAGTTAATATCATAGAGTGCAACAATGCAAGGGTGTCAGCGAGTGATCGGAGTAACTCAGTGGTGACAGAGGACACCCGGCCCGTCGAGGGCACGGCGCGACGGGGCAGGCCACCGGTGACGAGTGCCCGGCAGCTGGAACTTGTCTGCCTGCGGCTGTTCACCGAGCAGGGCTACGAGCAGACGACGATCGAGCAGGTCGCGGTCGCGGCCGGCGTCAACCCGCGCACGTTCTTCAACTACTTCCCGTCCAAGGCCGCGGTGGTCCTGCACTTCTACGACGACGAGATCAACGCCCTCCGAGCCGGTCTTGCCGACATCGGGAACGACGTGCCCCTGATGGATGCCGTCCGGCAGGTAGTGGTCAGCACTCAACGCCTGGAGCGCCGACGGCATCCCCGAATTCAGGGCCCGGATGAACCTCATCGTCTCCGTGCCGGCATTGCGGGAAGGCGCCGTTCCGCACTACGAAGCCTGGGAACGAGTCATCAGCGAGTTCGCCGCCGAGCGCATCGGGCAACCCGCAGACTCCCTGTTCCCGATGGCGATCGGCCGCACGGTGCTGGCCGCCGCGCGGTCCGCCACTGCCGACTGGGTCGCCCGCGCCGACGCCGACCTGCCCACCTACCTCGACGCCGCGCTCACCGCCCTCGCGGCCGGCTTCGCCCCCGACACCCTCACCCCGCCGGCCCGGTCAGGCCGCCACCGAGCCCGACAACGCCCAACCCGGCCCGGCACGTGAACCCAGCCAACAGCCCACTCCGCGCGTCGGCCCACCCCGTCGCGGCGGACCAGAACCCCAGCAGGTCGCAGGCGACGACGCTGACCAGCCGCCAGGGCAACTCAGGCCAGGAATGCATGCCGACCGGAGCCAGGCCGACCGAGCAGCCGAACACGCCATGGGCGACGGTGCACGCCAGTGACACGGTGTTCGAGTGCAGCGCGGTGAGGTCGCTGGAGTCCTCGTGACCGGGCAGCGCGGCCTGAGCCGCGCCGATCGGCAGGCGCTCCCGCTCGGCGGGTCGGCGGCGGCCGGGCTGGTTAGCGGTCGACTGGAATGTACCCGGACCAACGGCGGCCGCCCGCGTCCATCTTTACGAGTGCACCCCTGGCCTCGGATGGGTGCCCGGTCTCGGGCCGTCGGGGTTGGCATGTACGGCTCCGGCTTCGGTCGTTGCGACACCGGCCTCGAAGGCCGGGCGAGAGGTGTACGGGCATGCCGTGCGTTCCCGCGCCCGGACCCGCGCGTACGCCGAGTACGTCACCGCGCCGTCGCGCCAGTCCGCGAAGAAGCCGACGACGATCGACCCGACCACGCGGCAGCTGTGCCGCTGGCCGCGCGTGGAGCCGCCTCGGCGGACCGCTGCGTCGACACCGGCACACGTCGAGGCGGGCCAGCGCGTGCCTCGTCCGACGCCGCCGCGGGTCGGGGCCGGCCACTTCGCCGTGCAGTTCGCCAGAGCACGTGGCGAGCCCACGTCATCGGCACGGCCAGGGCCGAGACGCACGAGTGGCTAGGCGTTCGATCGGCGCGGACGACTGCTCGTGCGACTACACCACGCGCCCGCTTCGAGGACGAGGGCGCGACGTCGACGTGGTGATCGACGCTCGTCGAAGAAGCGACGGACCGCACGTCGAGGACGCGCTCACTTCGCACGTGCGGCCCGGCGGCATCGTCGTCGCCGGGCCCGCCGGAGCCTCGCCCGACCTGGTGGAGAAGGCCGAGGCGCAGGGGCTGCGTCGCAGTCCGCCTTCGTGGTGGAGCCGGACGGCCACACGCTGGCCACCATCGCGGGGCTGATCGACAAGGGCCGTGGTCACGGTCGAGCTCGCGAAGGTCTTCCCGGCGCTGGAGTCGGGCAGCCGAGGCGCACCGCGAGGGCGAACTCGGGCACGACCCGTCGGCGAACTCGTGCTCGCACGCGGCCGACGTGACTGGCCACGGCGCCGACGTCACCGCGTCACGGTCAAGGCGAGCGGTAGCCGTGCGCGGGTTCTTCGCCTTCGAACCATGCCGAAGACGTAAGGGGACCGTAAGGGGACGAAGGGCACATCGCTGCTGACCGGTGTGGTGGAGTGGGCGCGTGGGCCGGCAGCGGGCAGGCGAGGTCAGGCATCCCGTGCGGCGTGCGCTCGGGCGCGGCGCGCTGTGGCTGGTCAAATGGTGTGCGCTGGCCGTGGTGGCGGTGGCGGTCGCGCCGGTGACAGCGGTCGCGGCCGGGGTTTTCTGGTACGGGTGGTGGCGGGGCGCGCCGCCGAGGCGGGTCGCGGCGGCCGGGGTGTGGTGCCTGCCGATGGTGGGCGCCTGGCTGGTCGCGGTGGCGGCCTGGCCGCGTCGGTCCGGCGGAGGGCCGGCCGGCGTGGGAGGCGGTAGCTGGTGGTTGCGGGTGCTGGCCGCGCTGCCGCGTGCCTGGGACGCGATGTGGGTGCTTGCCGGGCACGGGCACCTGGCGGGCGCGGCGGTCGCCGCCGCGCCGCCGGCCATACCGCTCGGCATCGTCGCCGGCGCGCTGGGCTGGTCCTACCGGTTGCTACGGATGCGCAGCGGCGCGGGCGGGCTCACGCCGCACTCACCCGGGGCGTTCGACGCCCGGCAGTGGCGTCACCAGGTGCGGGCCGCGCGGGGACTGGCGGCCGCGCCCGGGTCGCTGCCGCTGCTGTCTCCCGCCGGGCACGTGGTGGCCGGGGCGACGATCCGCTCGGTGCGGCACCGGGCGGGCCGGGCGGCGGCGATCCCCTACGAGCGGCTGCGCGCGCACCAGGTGGTCATCGGCTCGACTGGCACCGGGAAGACCACGCTGCTGTTGCGGCTGTGGGCCGGGTTCATGGCAGCGGGGCTGCGCCGGTACGCCGCCGGTTCCGGGCGGCGCCCGCTGCTGGTGGTGCTCGACTGCAAGGGCGGCGCATCATCGCGCAAGGTGGCCGACCGGACCCGGCGGGTCATGCGGGACGCGGGGGCACGGTCGACCGCCATCTGGCCGGACGAGGCGTCGCTTTCGCTGTGGACGCTGCCGCCCGACCGCCTGGTGACCACGCTGCTCGACCTCATCGAGCACGGTACCGGGGGCGCCGCCTACTACACCGACGTGATGGAGGCGCTGGTTGCCCTGGCGGTGCAGGCGCCGTGCGGGCCGCCGGGCAGCTCAGCGGACTTCCTTGCCCGGCTCGACGCGGACTGGCTGGCCCTGGTCTACGGGGCGAGCGGTGACGCTGAGGCGATCGCCACCATCCGTTCGGGCAAGCGGTCATTCGAGGACGTGAAGCTGCGGTTCCGCGCGCTGTGGCGGCGGCTGGGCGCGGGGCTCGACGGCGGCGCCTCCTTCGGCGACTGCGACGCCTGGTACTGCGTGCTCGAAGGAACCGCCGAGGCATCCGTGGCCGAGGCGCAGGCGCGGGCGCTGTCCGACCTGCTCGCCCACCACGCGCTCGGCGGCGACCGGGAAATCCTGCTGTGCGTGGACGAGTTCTCCGCCGTTTCGCGGCGGCTGCCGATCTGGCGACTCTACGAGCGGGCCCGGTCGCTCGGGCTCGCCGTCCAGGTGTCGGCCCAGTCCTGGGAGGGCCTGGCCGGGACGCAAGACGAGCGGCAGCGAGTCGCCGCCACCGCCGAGGGCGGCATCTGGCTGCTGCGAACGCCCCGGCCCGAGCCGGTGGCCGAGCTGGCCGGGACGATGCCGGCCGTGGACACATCGCGGCGCTTCTCCGGCGCCGGCCCGTGGGACGACGACGGCCTGTCACGCGCCCGCCCGGCGCCGGTGCTCGACGGCGACCTGGTGCGCCGCCTCGACGTCGGGCAGGTCTGCTACGTCTACCGCGGCGGAGTCACGTTCCTCCAGGTCAAGCGGCTAACCGGACAGCAGGCGGCGATCGGCCGCGGCCGCGGTACCGGCGCGCACGCCACGCTGGCCCCGTACGTCACCGCGAGCGGGGGCCGCGTCCCGGGCACTACCGCAACCCTGGCCGCGTACGCCGGGCGCGACGGCAGGTCGTCCGGCCCCGCCACCATCCCGTTCCCGGCCGTGGGCGAGCCATTGGCTGCGGACGAGCCATTGGCTGCGGGGGCCGCGGCGACCCCGCCGGCCGCTGGCGGCGCACGTGCCGCTGGCGGTGCGGCATCCGGCGCCGGCCAGGTACCAGGGGCGGGCCCGGTGCCAGCGGCGGCCCAGGCACCGGGGGCGCGCCAGGTGCCTGGTCCGGCACTCCCCGACGTCAGCGAGGTGCTGGACGAGGCGTTCGGTGACCGGCGGGCGTGAGCGGGCCGGCGGCGGCCGACCAGCCACGGCCGGACCGGAATTCCCCCTCAGGGCCGGGTCAGGCACCAGGCCGTGGTGCCGAGGAAAGAGAGGTCGCCGTGACTGACGATCCGTTCGCCACGCTCGGGCTGCCGGCCCGGGCCGGGCTGACCGATGAGGACGTACGAGCCGCCTGGCGGCGCGTCGCGGCGGCCACGCACCCAGACCGGGAGGACGGCGGTGACCCGGCCCGGTTCGGCGTGGCCGCGGCGGCCTACGTGACACTGCGGACGTCGTTCGGGCGCGGCGAGGCCCTCGCTGACCTCGCGGCGGCCCCAGACGCGGTCCGCCGGCGGCGGACGGCGCGGCGCGGCGCGCACCGGGCGGCCCCCGGCCGGGGCGAAGCTAGCACCGGCCGGGGCGAAGCCAGCCGGCGGCCGGACCGGGACGGCCCGGCCCACCGCCCCGCGCATGCGAACGGCGCCGGGGCCGCGGGCGGCGGCCAGCGAGCCCGCCGCCGCTGGCTGGCGCACCGGGCACCGCGACCAGACGCCACCCCGGCAACCGAAAACGAACGGGCAGCGAACACCACCGGGCCAGCGCCCGCCACGGACCCCGCAGGCACCAGCGGCCGGACGGACGGCCCCCGCCTGGCCGGACACGCGAAGCGAGCCGAGGACGGACGGGCCGACGACAGCCGCGGAAACGGCGACGGCCATCAAGCCCGCCACGCATGGCCGGCACAGCAGGCGCCGTGGCCAGATGCCGCCCCGGCAACCGGCAGCGGACAGGGAGAGAACGGAACCGGGCCGTCGAGCACCACCGGCCCAGCGGGCTGCGGCGCCCCGCCGGACGGTGGTGGGCTTGCCGGGCTCGCTCAGTCGCCGGAGCACGGGCGGCAGGCCCGCGGCGGTCCGGGTGCCCGGGCCGGCCGGCGGGCTCGCCGAGGCTGGCCGGCGAAGCTCACGGTGTGGCCCGGGCCGGCGCGGCGACCGAGGGCGGGGCCTGGGTCGCGGGCGCCTACGGCCGGGCGGCCGGGTACCTGGGGTACCTGGTGGTCGGGCTGAGCCTGGGGCGCGGGGTTGCGCTGCCTGCGGCGGCCGCCGCCGCGGTCGCGCTGGCGGCGGCCGCGGCGACGGGGATTACGCCGGCGAGCATCGGGCTGGTGGCCGGGGCGGTGACGGTTACCGGCTGGGCCCTGTGGCGACGGGGCGGGCCGGGTCGGTGATCCAGTCGGACCAGGAGCCCGCGTACAGGGCGGCCGGGACGCCGGCCATGGTCAGGGCGAGGACCTCGTGGGCGGCGGTGACGCCCGAGCCGCAGTAGGCGGCCACCGGGCGGTCCCCGGTCGCCCCCAGGGCGGCGAACCGTGCCGCCAGGTCGGCCCGCGGGCGGAACGTGCCGTCGGCGTTGACGTTCTCACTGGTCGGCGCGCTAACCGCGCCGGGAATATGACCGGCCACCGGATCAACGGGCTCGGTGTCGCCCCGGTAGCGCACCGCCGCCCGCGCGTCGAGTAGCAGGCCGGCGTGGGCCAGGGCAGCGGCGCCGTCGGCGTCGAGCAGGCCCAGATGGCCGGGCCGGGCGGTGAAATCGCCGATCGCGCCGTAGTAGAGCGGGCTCGGCTGGTCGACCGGGAGGCCGGCCGCGGTCCAGGCGCGGAAGCCGCCGTCGAGCACGCGGACCTGCTGGTGGCCGAAGTAGCGCAGCAGCCACCAGGCGCGGGCGGCGGCGGTGGAGTCGGCGTCGTCGTAGACGATCACCGGCTTGCCGTCGCTCACGCCGGCCAGCCGCATCGCCTTCTCGAAGGCGGCCGCGGCCGGCAGGGGGTGCCTGCCGCCTGCGCCGGGAGGCCCGGCCAGCTCGCGGTCCAGGTCGACGAAGTGGGCCAGCGGGATGTGCGCGGCCTCGTATGACTCCCGTCCGGGCGGGCCGCCTAGCCGCCAGCGCACGTCGAGCAGCGTCAGGCCGCGCCGGGCGGCCAGTCGCTCCTGCGGGCCGCCCGCACCGATCGCGAGCAGGGCAGCCAGCTCGGGCGCCTGGATGAGGACATCGGTGTTCGCTTCGCTCACCGGGCAAGTATGCCCCGGGTACTTCGCCCCTCACGCCGGGACGCCCTGGTCCCTGGGCGCCGTGACGCCGGGCGGCTAGATGACCACGGGTGTCAGCATCGGGATGAGCAGCTCGGACGGGGTCAGCGAGCCGTGCATGCCGGTCAGGGCGGTCTCGGCCGGCTCTTCCCGTGAGGCGACCACCGCCCAGGTGCCGGCGCAGGCGGCGACGACATCGCCGATCCGGGCGGCGATGTCGTCGCTGACCACCGTGCCGACCGGGCCGAACCAGCCCTCCTTGATGGCCTCTTCGCGGGTCAGCACCCACGCCCGCTCGCCGAGCACCTCCCGCCAGGTGTCGAGCACGCTGTCGGCGGCGCCCGGCTCGGTGTAGACGTGCCGGAAGCGGGGCTCGCCGCCGAGCAGGGCCACGCCGTCGCGCAGGGGGCTGCCCGGCTCGTCGGCGTCGATCCGGTCGTCGGCGGGGACGTTGACCATGCCGTGGTCGGCGGTGACGTACATGACCGTGCCCAGCGGCAGCCCGGACGCGATCTGCTCGGCCAGCCGGTCCACGTGCGCGAGCTGGTTCACCCACGCGGGCGACGAGACGCCGTACCGGTGCCCGCAGCTGTCCAGGTCGCCGTGGTAGGCGAGGACCAGCGCGCGGTCGGTCTCGGCGAGCGCGGAGCAGGTCAGCGCGGCCAGCGCGCCGAGCGAGTCGGCGCCCCGGTAGTCGCTGCCGCGCAGCGCGGCCGTGGTCAGGCCGCTGCCGGCGAAGGCGGACGCGGACACCTGCACGGCGGCCACCCCGGCCTGCGCCGCCCGCTCGAAGATGGTCGGCCGGGGCTGCCAGGCGACCGGGTCGACGTCCGGCGGCCACCTGAGCGCTTTGAGCAGCCGCCCTTCGCCGGGCACCGCGACCTGGTAGCCGAGCATGCCGTGCAGCCCCGGCGGTACGCCGGCGCCGAGGGAGGTGAGGCTGGTCACGGTGGTGGACGGGCACCCCGCGGTCAGCGGCCGGGAGTTGAACGCCAGCTCGGCCAGGAACGGCGCGGCCGCCTGGTGCGCGCGCAGCTGCTCCAGGCCGAGGCCGTCCACGAGCAGCAGGCACGCCCGGCCCGCCTCCGGCAGCCCGAGCACGTTGGCGGCGGTGTCGCCGGTGAGCGAGGCGAGCAGGGAGGCGGACAGGTCGGCGAGGCTCGACTCGCCGTACGAGGGCACTATGGGGCTGGTTCTGGGCTCACGTGCCAAGGCGATCAGCTCCCGGCGCGCGCGGTGGCGTCGCTGAGCGCGCTGGCGAACTCGAGCACCTGGCGCACAGCGTCCTCGCCGTCGGCCGCCTCGCTGATCCGCAGGGTCAGGTCGTCGGCGGTGATCGTGCCCAGGTAGCCGTGGTCGGCCTCGCAGGTCTCGTCACCGCAGTGGGCCGGCTCCAGCTCCACGTGGGACAGCACGTTCCAGCCGATCGTCAAGATCACCTCGGACGGCATCGTCACGCCGGGCACGTAGGTCGCCGGGTCGGGAACCACCCGGGTGAGCGACACCGAGGACACCCGGGCGAACCTGATCGCCTCGGTCGACGTCTCCGCGCGCGGCTTGCTCTCCGGGTCTTCGGCCGGGTTCTCGTCGGTGTGCGAGTACACCAGGCGCGTCGGCGTCAGCGCCAGGACCGTCATGTGCCTGCGGACTTCCATGCCGGGGTCGAATATCGCGTCATGGTGCGCGAAGAATGCGATGACCGGCTCGGGGCCGAGTGCGCTGGCGACGGCGTCGGTCACCAGCCCCGGGTAGTAGCCGCTGCGCTCAATCGCCGCTCGCAGATCCTCGGTCATGACTCGGGTTTCCGTCATTACTCCATCCTGCACCGTGCCGGGGCGTGGTTTACCCTTCAGGCGGCGGAAAGCCGCGGCAAACCCGTCCGGCCCTAGCCCGCGTAACGGTCAAACACGGCGATACCGCGCCATACTGGTTCACCTGGGTCGGGCTCGATCCGCAACGGCTCGGCCGGCGGCTGCGGTTCGGCCGGCGCCTGCGGCTCGGCCGGAGCCGGCTCGTCGCCCGCCTCGCGGCGCAGCCGCTCTAGGTCAGTCCCGCCGCCGTTGTACTTCAGCTTCCTGGCGATCTTGAGCCGTCGGCGCGGCACCTCGGCCTCCAGGGCGGCCGCGCCCGGCGCCGGCTTGGGCTTGCGCGGCTTGCCGCCGCCGGACGTGCCGCCGCGGCCCCGGTAGATCAGCAGCCCGTTGAGCGGGTCCGGTACCCCGTCGAGCGCGGCCAGCACCACGGGAAGCGCACGGAACCCCGACCACTGCGCGTCGGAGGGGAACAGCACCTCCAGCAGCACGCCGTACTCCGTGTCGTGCCATTCGTAATAGAGCGCGCCGTGCGTGATCGCCGCCTCGGTGAGCTCGTCCTCGTAGGCGAGGCGCCACCCGTTCGCGGTGAGCTTGTCGCCGGAGAAGACCTCGATTGACCACCATTCCGCCATACCGCCGCCCGTCCTTCACCCCTCGCCCGCGTCCCGCGCCCGCCGCCCTCGCGCCGGCCTGCCGGCCGCGAGTGACTACCCGTTGCCCGCCCGCGCTGACATCGTTATCAGCAGCGCCCGCACCAACCCAGCAACACGATAGTACGTCTTTGCCGGGGACCGGTGAAAGTGACACGTCAAGCACCCGCGCCCCCTGTGGTCGCATAGGACAAATCGTTATATTTTTGCAGGCAGCAGGTGTGACACACATCGCTCCTGACACCGTTTGCAGCGCTACCTATTCGCCGATACGGTCACGGCATGGCGGCAGACGGACGGCGACACGTGGTCGCGATCGGCGGGGGCGCCCTGCTGCCCCGCGAGGCAACCCCCTACCACGTCGAGCACGCGATCGCGCTCAGCGGCAAGGCCGCGCCCCGGCTGTGCGTGCTGAACCAGGCCGTCGGCGACGACCCCGCCTATTACCTCCGGTTCTACGACCGTCTCATGGACTCCCCGGCCGAGGTCCGCCACCTAGCGCTGTTCCCGATGCCGAACGTGGCCGACCCCGAGGACTTCCTGCTGTCGCAGGACATCATCTTCGTCGGCGGCGGCTCGGTGGCCAACATGCTCGCGGTCTGGCGGGTGCACGGGATCGACGAGATCCTGCGCAAGGCGTGGAGCGCGGGCATCGTGCTGGCGGGATCGTCGGCCGGCGGGATCTGCTGGTTCGAGGGCGGCACCACCGACTCGTTCGGCGCCAAGCTGCGCGCCTACACCGACGGGCTGGCCATGCTGCCCGGCTCGTTCTGCCCGCACTACCTTTCCGAAGGGGAGCGGCGGCCGCTCTACCAGCGGCTGGTCGGCGAGGGCGCCCTGGCGGGGGGCCTGGCCTGTGACGACGGCGTCGCCGCGCACTACGTCGACGACGCGCTGGCCGAGGTGGTCGCCGACCGCGCCGACGGCGCCGCCTACCAGGTCACCCCGGACGGCGCCGGCGGCGCCACGGAGAGCCAGCTGCCCGTCCGCTTCCTCGGCGCCTAGCGACGGTGCGCTGCCGGCCGGCGGCGCCCGGCGACCGCGCCCGGCGCGCCTGGTGTGCCATCGGTCACGGCAGGGGCTGGGGGAGCTTACCTGTACGGCAAGGTGCAATAGCATCAGGTCGTGACAGTCTCCCTTGCAACCAGCCAGTCGGCGCCGGAGACGGCGGAGGCCGACGTCCTTGTCATCGGGGTGATCCAGACCCCAGCAGGCCCGGTGGCCGCACCCGGCCTTTCCGGACTCGACGAGGCTCTCGGCGCGACCATCGCCGACACGCTCACCGCACTCGGCGCCACCGGCGAACCCGAGGAACTCAGCAAGATCCCGGGCGGCGGCAAGCTCGCGGCCACGCTCGTCCTCGCGGTCGGCCTCGGAAAGGCACCGCAGGACGGCGACTCGTTCGACGCCGAGCGGCTGCGCCGGGCGGCTGGCGCGGCGGTGCGGTCGGTCGCCGCGAAGAAGCCGGCCGACGACGGCGCCCCGGCAGGCAAGGCTGTCACGCTCGCGCTGCCCGCGCTGACCCCGGACGAGGCCGAGGCGGTGACCACCGGGGCGCTGCTCGGCGCTTACACGTTCCGCCGCTACCGGGCCACGCCGGCGGGCGACCTCGCGCTCACGGTGCTGACCGGCGGCGGCAACGCCGACGCGGTGCGCCGCGGCCAGGTGGTCGCCAAGGCGGTCAACCTGGTGCGCGACCTGGTCAACACCTCGCCGCTTGACCTGCCGCCGGCCGCGCTCGCGGCCGAGGCGGAGCGGGCCGCGGCCGCCTCCGGCGTCGCGGTCGAGGTGCTCGACGAGGTGGCGCTGACGGAGGGCGGCTACGGCGGCCTCGTCGGCGTCGGCATGGGCTCGACCCGCCCGCCCCGGCTGATCCGGCTGTCCTACACGCACCCGGCGGCCAAGCAGACGGTCGCGTTCGTCGGCAAGGGCATCACGTTCGACTCCGGCGGCCTGTCGCTCAAGCCGCCGAAGTCGATGGAGACGATGAAGTGCGACATGGGCGGCGCCGCCGCCGTGCTCGCGGCCACCGTCGCCATCGCCGACCTCAAGCTCCCGGTCAACGTCGTGACGTACCTGTGCGCGGCGGAGAACATGCCGGGCGGCGGCGCGCAGCGCCCGTCGGACGTCATCACAATCTACGGCGGCAAGACGGTCGAGGTGCTGAACACCGACGCCGAGGGCCGGCTGGTGCTCGCCGACGGCATCGCCAGGTCGGCCGCGGACGACCCGGTGCTGATCGTAGACGTGGCCACGCTCACCGGCGCCGCGATGGTGGCGCTTGGCGGGCGGACGGCCGGCGTCATGGGTTCCTCCGACGCGGTCGCGGCCGGCGTCGCCGCGCTGATGCGGGACGCGGGCGAGCCCGCGTGGGCGATGCCGTTCCCGGAGGAGCTGCGCCGCGGGCTGGAGTCCACGGTGGCGGACATGACCAACGTCTCGGCGGACCGCGAGGGCGGCATGCTGACCGCGGGCCTGTTCCTGAAGGAGTTCGTGCCGGACGGCGTCGCCTGGGCGCACCTGGACATCGCCGGCCCGCGCATTCAACGAGAAGGCACCGTTCGGCTACACGCCCAAGGGCGGGACCGGCGCGGCGGTGCGTTCGCTCATCGCCATCGCGGCCGAAACCGCGGCCGGGCGACTTCCCGGCGCGTGAGCGAACGCAGTGACATGATGAGACACCGAGAGTAAGCGGAAGAGGGGTTCACAGTGGCAGAGGGCGGCCATTACGACATCGTCATCCTCGGCGGCGGCAGCGGCGGTTACGCCTGCGCGCTGCGGGCGGCCGAGCTTGGCAAGCGCGTTGCCCTGATCGAGAAGGACAAGGTAGGCGGGACCTGCCTGCACCGGGGCTGCATCCCGACCAAGGCGCTGCTGCACGCGGCCGAGGTCGCCGACTCCTCGCGGGACAGCGAGAAGTTCGGCGTGCGGTCCACGTTCGAGGGCGTCGAGATGCCCGGGGTCCTGTCCTACCAGCAGGGCGTGGTCGAGCGGCTGTGGAAGGGCCTGCAGGGCACCCTGGCCGGGCGCAAGGTCGACGTGATCTACGGCGAAGGCCGGCTGGCCTCCCCCACGTCGGTCACCGTGGGCGGCGACGTCTACACCGGCGACCACGTGGTGCTGGCCAGCGGCTCGGTGCCGCGGTCGCTGCCGGGCCTCGACATCGACGGCGAGCGCGTGATCACCTCAGACGACGCGCTGCAGATCGACCGGGTGCCGAAGTCCGTGGTCATCCTGGGCGGCGGCGTGATCGGCGTCGAGTTCGCGTCGGTGTGGCGCTCGTTCGGCGCCGAGGTCACCATCGTGGAAATGGCGCCGCAGCTGCTGCCCCTGGAGGACGAGGCGTCGGCCAAGGTGCTGCAGCGGGTGTTCCGCCGGCGCGGCATCGGCTTCGAGCTCGGCACGCCGTTCCAGTCGGTCAGCCGCACCGCCGACGGTGTCAGCGTGACGCTCGGCAACGGCAAGAAGCTGGACGCGGAACTGCTCATGGTGGCGGTGGGCCGCGGCCCGGTCTCGGCCGGCCTCGGCTACGAGGAGAACGGGGTGACGCTGACCCGCGGGTTCGTGGACGTGGACCCGCTGTGCCGCACCTCGGTGCCGACCATCTCCGCGGTCGGCGACCTGATCAACACCCCGCAGCTCGCCCACGTGGGCTTCGCCGAGGGCATCATGGTGGCCGAGCGCCTCGGCGGCCTCGACGTGCGGCCGATCGACTACGACGGCGTGCCGCGCATCACCTACTCCGACCCGGAGGTGGCCTCGGTGGGCATCACCTCGGCCCAGGCCGCGCAGCGCGGCATCAACGTGGTCGAGGTGAACTACCCGCTCGGCGGCAACGGCAAGAGCGTCATCCTGCAGACGCAGGGCCAGGCCAAGGTCATCGCCCAGGCGCCGTCCGAGCCGGGCGGCCAGCCGGGGCGGGTGCTCGGCGTGCACCTGATCGGCAGCCGGGTCGGCGAGCTCATCGCCGAGGCCCAGCTCATCTACAACTGGGACGCGGAGCCGGACGACGTCGCGGCGCTCATCCACCCGCACCCGACCCAGTCGGAGATCATCGGCGAGGCGCACCTGGCACTCGCCGGCAAGCCACTGCACTTCCACGCATAAGGAGTCACTTAGACCATGTCGGTCTCCGTAGTAATGCCCCAGCTCGGCGAGAGCGTGACCGAGGGCACGGTCACGCGCTGGCTGAAGAAGGAAGGCGAGCACGTCTCGGCGGACGAGCCGCTGCTTGAGGTTTCCACGGACAAGGTGGACACCGAGATCCCGTCGCCGGCCAGCGGCATCCTGCGCGGCATCGTAGTCGACGAGGACGAGACCGTCGCCGTCGGCGCGCAGCTCGCCGTGATCGAGGACTCGCAGTCGGCTGACGCCTCCGCGCAGCCGTCCGCCCCCGCGCCCGCCCAGCCGGCACAGGAGCCCGCCGCGCCGCCCGCGCCGCCGCGCCGCCCGCGCCCGCGCCGCCCGCGCCCGCCCCCTCCTACGCGCCGCCCGCGCCCGAGCCTGCCAGGGCCCCGGCCGCACCGGTGAACGGCGGCGGCGCCGCCTCGTCAAACAACTGGTCGTGGGGCACCCCGCAGGCGCCCGCCGCGCAGGCCGCGCCCGCTTACGCGCCGCCCGCCTCTCCGGCGCCCGCCGCCTCGGTCCCCGCGCAGGCCCCCGCGGCCGCCGCGCCGGCCACCCCGGCGACCGCCGATGACGAGCCGGGCGAGACCTACCCGGAGCCCACCCCGCTTCCGTCCGGCGAGTCGCCGTACGTCACCCCGCTGGTGCGCAAGCTGGCCGCCGAGCACTCGGTGCCGCTTGAGGTCATCTCCGGCACCGGCGTCGGCGGCCGCATCCGCAAGCAGGACGTCCTCGACGCGGCCCGCGTGCAGCGGGCAACAGAAGCGGCGGCGGCGCGCCGCGGCCCCGGCCGCCCAGGCCCCGGCGCAGCCGGCGGCGCCCGGCGCGGCGCCGAAGGCCTCCCGCCCGGAGATCGTCCCGTCCGCGCTGCGCGGCACCACCCAGCGGATGTCCCGCCCCCGCCAGGTCATCGCTAAGCGGATGCTGGAGTCGCTGCAGACCTCCGCGCAGCTCACCACCGTGGTCGAGGTGGACGTCACCAACATCGCCCGGCTGCGCGACCGGGCCAAGGCCGCGTTCCAGGCCCGCGAGGGCGTCAAGCTGACGTTCCTGCCGTTCTTCGCCCAGGCGACCGTCGAGGCGCTGAAGATGCACCCGGCGCTCAACGCGCAGGTCAACAGCGAGACGCAGGAGGTCACCTACCACGGCGCCGAGCACCTCGGCATCGCGGTGGACGCCGAGCGCGGCCTCATGGTGCCGGTCATCCACAACGCCGGCGACCTGAACATCGGCGGGCTGGCCCGCAAGATCGCCGACCTGGCGGCCCGCACCCGGTCCAGCCAGCTGAGCCCGGACGAGATGGCCGGCGGCACGTTCACGCTGACCAACACCGGCAGCCGCGGCGCCCTGTTCGACACGCCGATCATCAACCAGCCGCAGGTCGGCATCCTCGGCGTGGGCACCGTGGTCAAGCGCCCGGTCGTCGTGGAGGACCCGGCGCTCGGCGAGGTCATCGCGGTCCGCTCCATGGTCTACCTGGCGCTGACCTACGACCACCGGCTCGTGGACGGCGCCGACGCCGCCCGGTTCCTCGTCACGGTGAAGAACCGTCTCGAGGAGGGCGCGTTCGAGGCCGACCTGGGCCTCTAGAGGGCACCCGCGTGAAGGTCGCGGTCACCGGGTCGTCCGGTCTGATCGGAACCGCGCTGACGGCCAGCCTGCGAGCCGACGGCCACCAGGTCGTCCGGCTCGTCAGGCGACCGCCGCGCGGCGACGGCGCGCGCGCGGGCGAGGAGGTCCGCTGGGACCCGCGGGCCGCCGACGCCGGCAACCCGGCCCTGTCCGGCACCGACGCCGTCGTGCACCTGGCCGGCGCGGGCGTCGCCGACCACCGGTGGACGGCCAGCTACAAGGCGGAGATCCGGGCCAGCCGGGTCCTCGCCACCCGGGCGCTGGCCACCGCGCTGGCCGCGACCGCGCCGCGGCCACGGGCGTTCATCGTCGCCTCGGCGATCGGCTGGTACGGCGACACCGGCGGCCGCGAGGTCACCGAGGACGCCCCGGCGGGCAAGGGCTTCCTGTCCCGGGTCGTGCACGACTGGGAAGCCGCCGCCGACCCGGCCCGCGAGGCCGGCCTGCGACTCGTCCACCTGCGCAGCGGCCTCGCCCTCAGCTCCCGCGCGCGGCGTGCTCGCCCGGCTGGCGCCGCCCGCCAGCCTCGGCGTGCTGCCCCGCTTCGGCGACGGCCGCCAGGTGCAGAGCTGGATATCGCTCACCGACGAGGTGCGCGCCATCCGCTTCCTGCTCGACGGCGACGGCGCGGACGAGCGCAGCGGCCCGTACAACCTGACCGCGCCGAACCCGGTCACCAACGCCGAGCTGACCGCGGCGCTGCACGCCGCGTTCCGCCGGCCGGACCTCGGCTGGCTGCGGATACCCGCGCCGCTGCTCAAGCTGGGGCTGGGCGAAATGTCGTCCGAGCTGCTGACCAGCGCCCGGGTGCTGCCCGCCCGGCTGCTCGACGCCGGGTTCGCCTTCGAGCACCCGGTCATCGGCGGCGCGCTCGCCGCCGAACTGCGCCGCTGACGCCCGGGCGGCCGGCGCGGTGCCCCGTGCGGCCGGACACGGCTCACCGTGGACATCCCCGCCCGACGGTCCGCCGGGATGGCCACGCGGGCCGCCGCCCGCCGGTGCGGCCGGTTTTCTACGGTGCCGCGGGAGACGCGGAGCACGCCCCCGTTCCTCTTGCTACGGGTGGTGAACTGACGAGCCCGGCTGCATGACGATGTCGAAGTCCGCGTGCCGGAAGGGCACCCGGCCGACGTTCCAGCGCCGCGCCTGCTCCTCGTCGGTGACCTCGGCGAAGTCCACCACCAGGGACTTCTTGACCGCGAACACCGTGTCCGACTCGATGTACTCGCTGCCCGCCACGAAGATGTGCGTGGTCAGGTCCCGGTGCCCGGGCGCGGTGACGATGAAGTGGATGTGCGCCGGGCGGAACGCGTGCCTGCCCGTCGCCGCCAGAAGTCCCCCGACCGGGCCGTCGGTGGGGATCGGGTAGAAGCTCGGCACGACCGTGCGGAACCAGAACCCGCCGCCCTCGTCGGCGGTGAACAGGCCCCGGCCGTTGGCGCGCGGCTGCACGTCAGGCTGCTGCACGTCGTAGAAGCCCTGGTCGTTGGCCTGCCACACGTCCAGCGTGGCGCCCGGCAGCGGGGTGCCGTCCACCGACACGACCCGGCCGGTGACCACGCACGGCGTGCCCGTGCCCACCAGGTCGATGTTGTCGCCCAGCGCGCAGGGCCGGCGACTCAACCACGTGGAACGGGCCGAGCACCGTCGACTCGGTCGCCACCCCGAACTTCCGGTTGGAGATCGTCTCGGTCAGCATCGACAGCCCGAGGACGTCGGACAGCAAGATGAACTCCTGCCGCTCGTCGTCGCACTTGTGCCCGGTCCTGGTCAGGAAGTCGATCGCCGCCTCCCACTCGGGGATGGTCAGCTCGACCTCGCGGGCGAAGCCGTGCAGGTGCCGGACCAGGGCGGTCAGGATCTCGCGCAGCCGCGGGTCGGTCCGCGGCCCGAACGACTCGATGACCGCGGCGGCGGCGGTTTCCTCGGTGAAATCGGTAGCCATGACGCTAAGTTACCCGCGCTGTTACCCGCGCTCAGCAGCCGGTCTGCCGTGGCGCGCCCGCACATCAGGAAGAACGACGGGTGGTCACCGGCCCGGACGGCCCCGCCTGCTCCCTGACGCCGGGCAGGGCGCCGAACAGCGGGATCTTCCACAGCGGCGGCAGGGCGCCCGCGGGCAGCCGGCCCGGCTCTTGCAGGTCGCAGGCGTCGGGCGATTCACCCACCGCGACCAGCGCGGACAGAGTGATCAGGCGGCGGGCCGCGTGGAACAGCAGGAGCGCCAGCGGCAGCTCGACTAGGGCGGCCGACGCGACGCTGACCCACACGTCGCCCGAGCCGAGGTCGAGGATCACGTCGAACCAGGCGTCGCAGCACAGCAGTGTCCCGGTGACCAGCAGGCAGGCGATGACGATCTGCCGGCCGCGCCAGAACGCCCAGCCGGTCGCCGCGAACGCGAGCAGCAGGATGAGGTCGAACCCGACCCAGGCGCCCTTCCAGTGCTGCGCGTGGAACGAGCGGTGCAGGGTAAGGGCCAGCACGATGATCCAGCCGACCAGCACCGTGCAGGAGACGACCGAGATCAGGGCGCCGAACCGCCGCCCGCGGGTCAGGTAAACGCCCAGCAACGGGTGGGGGTAGTCAATCGCCGCCAGCGAGCGCGCCAGCTCGCGCCGCTGCGCCGGGGTCATCTCCCGTAGCTCTGACTCGTTGATCACGATTTGACTTGTTCCCTGCCGACGCGGTGGTCTCACGCGCGTCGTAGTCTCGATGTCGTGGATGCTGAACTTGTGTACGCGCACGCGGGCTTCGGGTCGAACGCCGTGGACTACGTCCAGGGGTGGGACACGCAGCGCGCACTGCACGGGCGGCGGGTCAGCGGCGAGGTCCCCGACAGCTGCCTGCTCCTTGAGCATACGTCCGTCTATACAGCGGGTAAGCGGACGGCCGTGTCCGACCGGCCGGTCGGCGACCCGGGTGCTCCGGTCATCGACGTGGACCGGGGCGGCAAGATCACCTGGCACGGCCCCGGGCAGCTCACCGCCTACCCGATCATCAAGCTGGCCGAGCCGATGGACGTGGTCGCCTACGTGCGGGCGCTGGAAGACGCGATGATCCGGGTGTGCGCCGAGTTCGGCCTGGTGGCCATCCGGGTCGACGGGCGCTCAGGCGCCTGGATCCCGGCGTCCCGCGGGCTGCCGGACCGGAAGGTCGGCGCGATCGGCGCCCGGGTCGCCCGCGGCGTCACCATGCACGGGCTGGCGCTCAACTGCGACAGCGACCTGTCCTGGTTCGACCGGATCGTGCCGTGCGGCATCCGCGACGCGGGCGTGACTTCGCTCACGGCCGAGACCGGCATCGACGTCTCGGTCTCCGACGTGACCCCGCTGCTGGAACGGCACCTGGCCGCGGCGCTCGGCTACCGCACCTGGCGCCGCATCCACACCGTCGTCCCGCTCCTCTCCTCGGCGGCGTAGGCCCCGGAGCGGCGGGCCTCGCCCGGCGGCACGGCCACCGAACCGGGCGCTGCTCGCCGCGCTGGCGCTTCTTGCTGCTATCACCACGTTGACGCCCGCAACCGGGCGGGCGCGGGGCGCTTGTTGCTGTTATCAGATCCCGCTGCGCACCCTCCCGGCCGCGCCTAACCGATGGCGTGACAAACGCCACAAATCGGACGTGATCATGGTCGTCCAACGCGTGATCATGGTCACGGGTCCAGCTAAGAAGAGGCCCGGCGCGGACGGGCGCGGGGCGCTTGCTGCTGTTATCCGGGGCCGGTTGCTCGCGGGGGCCGTGGCGCGGGCGCGGCGGTAGGCGGGGGACGTACGCTTGTTACGTGGCGAGTACCCAGGATCTGGCACCGGAAGGGCGGAGGCTCCTGCGGCTGGAAGCGCGTAACGCGCAGACGCCGATCGAGCGTAAGCCGCCGTGGATCAAGACCCGGGTGCGCACCGGGCCCGAGTACACCGCGCTGCAGCAGCTGGTGAAGTCCGAGGGCCTGCACACGGTCTGCCAGGAGGCGGGCTGCCCGAACATCTTCGAGTGCTGGGAAGACCGCGAGGCGACCTTCCTGATCGGCGGCGACCAGTGCACCAGGCGCTGCGACTTCTGCCAGATCGACACGGGCAAGCCGCAGCCGCTCGACCGCGACGAGCCGCGCCGGGTGGCCGAGTCGGTGGCCACCATGGGGCTGCGGTACGCGACCGTCACCGGGGTGGCCCGCGACGACCTGCCCGACGGCGGCGCCTGGCTGTACGCGCAGACCGGCGGTGGAGATCCACGCAGGCCGTGCCCGGCTGCGGCGTCGAGCTGCTGGTGCCGGACTTCAACGCCGACCCGGCGCAGCTCGGTGAGGTGTTCGCGCGCCCGGCCGGAGGTCTTCGCGCACAACCTGGAGACGGTGCCGCGGATCTTCCGGCGCATCCGGCCGGGCTTCCGCTACGAGCGCTCGCTCGACGTGCTCCGCCAGGCCCGCGACGCCGGCCTGGTCACCAAGTCCAACCTGATCCTCGGCATGGGCGAGACCCGAGACGAGATCGCGCCGGCCATGGCCGACCTGCGCGCGGCCGGCGTCGACCTGCTGACCATCACCCAGTACCTGCGCCCGTCGACCCGGCACCACCCGGTGGACCGCTGGGTACACCCGGAAGAGTTCGTCGAGCTGCGCGAGGAAGCCCTCGCCCTCGGCTTCGCCGGCGTGATGTCCGGGCCGCTGGTCCGGTCCTCCTACCGGGCCGGGCGGCTGTACGCCCAGGCGATGGAGCAGCGCGCGGCGGCGTCGGCGAGCTGAGCTCGGCGTGCGCGAGCGGCTTCCCGAGGAGGTCAGCGAGGTCGCGGCGGCCCAGGTGGAGCGGCTGGCGGAGGTCGTCGCCGGGCTGAGTGACGCCGACCTGGTCGCGCCGACCCGGTGCGCGGGCTGGCTGGCGGCGCACCTGCTCGTCCACGTGCGGCTCGGGCTGGCCGAGCACGCGGTGAGCTTCGCCGAGGCGGCCAGGCCGGAAGAGGCGGCCGACCGGGACTACGTCAGCTACTGGCGGGACTGGCCCCCGGCCGCCGAGCCGGCGACGTACGGGCAGGTCCGGTTCGACTGGGCGACCGGCAGCGCCTACGCGACCGGCGACAGCCTGCGGCGCCACCTGACCGACACGGCCCGGCAGGCGGCGGGCATGAGCCGCCAGGCGCCGGCCGGCGACTTCCGGTTCCAGGGGCACGTCATGGCCACGCAGGACATCCTGGCCATGTGGACGGTCGAGTGGGTGGTCCACCAGCTCGACCTGACCGCGTATCTGCCGGACGCCCGTCTGGCCCCGACCGACGAGGCGCTTGCCCTGGCGGTCCGCACGCTCAACGAGCTCACCGCCGGCGCGCAGCGGCCGATGTCCTGGGACGCGGCCACCTACGTGCTCAAGGGCACCGGGCGGCTGCCGCTCGACCACGCCGAGCGGGCCTTCTTCGGCGACCGCGCGGGCTCGTTCCCGGCCTTCGGGTAGCACACCCGGGCGGCGACCGCCATGCCGGGAACGAGACCGGGGGGCCGGACGGGGACTGCCGCCGTCGTTACGAAGAGCGATTGGGGTTCCTGGTTACTGCCTGGCGGGCTGGAAACCGTATGCTCCAGGGTGTTGGCACGCGTCACGTGCCGCCTTGAGAGGAAAGGCTGAGCCGGTGGTTGACCAAAACAGCGCTGCGGATCTACAGAACGCTGGGCGGCTGAAGCAGATCCGGATGGTCGCGAAGCTGGTCAACCAGCAGAACCCCCGGGCGCTGCCGATCGTCATCGGCGCGGCGGTCGGCATCATCGTCGTCTTCGTGGTGGTCGGCCTGCTCACCGGGCTGGTATCGTTCCTGGCCCCGGCCGGCGTGCTTGCTCGGCCTGCTGGCGGGCATGGTCCTGTTCGGCCGGTTCGCGCAGCGGGCTCAGTACTCGGCGATCGACGGTCAGCTCGGGGCGGCCGCCGCGGTGATGCAGTCGATGCCGGGCAACTGGAACGTGACGCCGGCGGTGGCCGGCAACCGGACGATGGACGTGGTGCACCGGGCGGTCGGCCGGGCCGGGGTGGTGCTGGTCGGCGAGGGCGTGCCGTCCCGGGTGGCCCAGCTGATCACGGCCGAGCGGCGGAAGACCGAGCGGGTGGCGCACGGCGTGCCGATCCACGACTTCCAGGTCGGCACCGGCGAGGGGCAGATCCCGGTCAGCAAGCTGCAGCGGAAGATCACCACGCTGCCGCGGCAGCTCAAGCCGACCGCGGTCTCCGACCTGAACTACCGGCTGCGGGCGCTGCAGCCGACCATGCAGATGCCGAAGGGCCCCATCCCCAAGGGCGCCCGCCAGCCGAAGATGCCCAAGCCGCGCTAGCGAGGGCGCGATGGCAAAAGGCGCCATCATATCGCGCCCTCAGCTAGCTATCTCCCGGGGGGACGACCCCCCGTACCCCCCGATGCCGGGCTACGCCGCAAACCCGCAGCGGCTACGGGCGCGATACGCCAACCGCACCCGCAGCGAACGCTACAAGCGGACGACGATCGTGTCGGCCGCGCGGTCGTGCAGGCCGCGCAGGTCGCGGTCGGACAGGCAGGCCGGGATCACGAACAGCAGCAGGACCGTGCGGACCGCGGCCCACTTGAAGCCGGGGCGGCTGCCGTCGGTGCGGATGGCGCGCAGGCCCAGCAGGCGCTTGCCGACGGTGAGGCCGCTGACCGCGGTGAGCAGGTACACCTCGGCGGCGAACAGCACCAGGGCGAGCAGCTGAGCCTGCCCGTAGTGCGCGTCGGTGACCGCCAGCACGCTGTGCCGGACGATGCCCGAGGCGATCAGGTAGCAGAGCACCCAGTCGACGATCAGCGCGACCAGCCGCCTGCCCATCGGCGCAACCGAGGACGGGCCGTCCATCGGCAAGCCGAACGACTTGCCCGGGTAATCAGGCGTATCATCAGCCGCTGGGGTACCAGGCGCGGCCTTGACCTTGGTCGTGCCCCTGGCGGCGGGCGGGTTCCGAGTTCCTCGTGACACACGACTACGGTATCCGCTTGACTGCCGCGCCCGGACGGCCGCTCCTCGGCGGCGCGCGGGACACGGCTGCTCGGGGCGGGTGCGCGGCTGGCGTCATGAGAGGACGCGTAACACTGACGAAACATCGGGGATACCGCCAGGAAATTGCGAACGGCTACCGTCCGAAGCGGATCCCAGCAGACAAAATCGAGATTTACCTACTTATGCGCGCCCTGTTCAGGGAGGGTTGATGTTCAGCAGTGCTGAAGAAGTCCTCAGGTTCATCGCTGAGGAAAACGTGGAGTTCGTCGACGTCAGGTTCTGTGACCTGCCGGGCACCGTCCAGCACTTCACCGTGCCGGTGCAGACCTTCGACGCGGACGTCTTCACCGAGGGCCGGATGTTCGACGGCTCGTCGATCCGCGGATTCCAGGCGATCCACGAGTCCGACATGCTGCTGATTCCGGACCCGTCGACCGCCGTGCTCGACCCGTTCCGCCAGCACAAGACGCTGAACCTGACCTTCTCCGTCTTCGACCCGCTGACCGGCGCGCGCCTACTCGCCGCGACCCGCGCAACGTGGCCGCCAAGGCCGAGGCCTACCTCAAGGGCACCGGCATCGCGGACACCGCGTTCTTCGGCCCGGAGGCGGAGTTCTACATCTTCGACTCGGCGCGGTTCCTCACGCGGCCCGAACGAGGCGCTACTACCACCTCGACTCGATCGAGGGCGCGTGGAACACCGGCCGCGAGGAGGTCGGCGGCAACCTCGGCGCCAAGCCCCCGTTCAAGGGCGGCTACTTCCCGGTCCCGCCGATGGACCACTACACCGACCTGCGGTCGGAGATGGTCCAGCAGCTCATCGCAGGTCGGCATCGAGACCGAGATGCAGCACCACGAGGTGGGCACCGCCGGCCAGGCCGAGATCGACATCCGCTTCGGCAAGCTGCTCGAGCAGGCCGACAAGCTGCTGCTCTACAAGTACGTCATCAAGTCCGTCGCCCGCGCGGCCGGCAAGACCGTGACGTTCATGCCGAAGCCGCTGTTCGGCGACAACGGCTCGGGCATGCACGTGCCACCAGTCGCTGTGGAAGGACGGCTCGCCGCTCTTCTACGACGAGATGGGCTACGGCGGCCTGTCCGACATGGGCCGCTGGTACGTCGGCGGTCTGCTCAAGCACGCGCCGTCGCTGCTCGCGTTCACCAACCCGACGGTGAACTCCTACCACCGCCTGGTCCCGGGCTACGAGGCGCCGGTCAACCTGGTCTACTCGAACCGCAACCGGTCGGCCTGCTGCCGCATCCCGATCACCGGCACCAACCCGAAGGCCAAGCGGATCGAGTTCCGCGTGCCCGACCCGTCCGCCAACCCGTACCTCGCCTTCGCGGCGATGCTGATGGCGGGCGTCGACGGCATCAAGAACAAGATCGAGCCGCCGGAGCCGGTCGACAAGGACCTGTACGAGCTGCCGCCGGACGAGGCCGCCGTCGATCCCGCAGGTCCCCGGCTCGCTTGAGGCGGTGCTCGACAACCTCGAGGCCGACAACGCCTACCTCACCGAGGGCGGCGTGTTCACCCCGGACCTGATCGAGACCTGGATCGCCTACAAGCGCGAGAACGAGCTCGACGCGGTGCGGCTGCGCCCGACCCCGCACGAGTTCGAGCTGTACTTCGACGTCTGACGGTTTTACCCGCTCTGACCTGCTGAATCAGGATCCTGCCGTAGCGCTGTTCCGCCGCTGTTCCGTGAGGTACTCGGTCAGGACGGCGTCTGCCGTAGGTCGTGATAGCGGAAGCCCGCAGGGAGGCCCTTAACCTCGCTGCGGGCTTTTCGCATGACCCGGCTACACCGAGCCATCCTGGCATCAAGCGAGACGCCCGCCCCCGGTCGCCCGGTAGAGGTCCCGCAGCAGCGACACCTCCGCCAGGTGGTGGAGTGCCTCTCGGTTGACATGGAGGACAAGCGACGCCACCGGGGCGTGCTCCGGCTCGCCCACCGGGCGCGCCAGCCCCACTTCATCCAGCCGCTCGATGTGCGAGCGCCACCGCAGGGCCTGCTCCTTGAAGTAGGCGACGCCCTCCTTGGCCGTCAGCGGACGTTCGGCGTTCTCATGAGTGAGGGAGCCGTCGCCGAAGTAGTGGGAGGCGCGGAGCCCGAAGACGCCCACCGCCAGGTGCGAGAGCCGCCAGGCGATCGTCGTCACCGGCGCCGGCTCAGGATCTGGCCACGCCTCAAACTCGCCGCGGCCGCCGGGTCCCGTCGGGCGGATGCTCCAGCAGCCGGGAACGGGCTCCCAGAGGTACTCCTCATCGGTGAGCGTCTCCAGCGAGGGCCCATGGGCCAGGTTCCACGGCAAGTCAAACTGATTGAACAGCTCCTGGGGCCAGTCAAAAGTCATGGGTG
This sequence comes from uncultured Actinomycetota bacterium, assembly GCA_963748785.1. Lineage (GTDB taxonomy): Bacteria > Actinomycetota > Actinomycetes > Streptosporangiales > Streptosporangiaceae > Trebonia. Next base: position 166,134 of record CAVVKP010000016.1, read on the forward strand.
CATCGTGCCTGTTGCGCCTGAGCTTGTCCCAGTTATGGCGTCTCCCGATGGGACCTGCTCAACCACGCTGCTGCCAGTCCGCCGCTAGAAGGCCGAAGCCAAGCATGTCGCGTCGGCCGTCGGGGAAGCTTGCAGCGGCTCGCATGCGCCCTTCAACGGGATGTGTACGGATATCCACTATGTCGTCTCGGCCTGAGTGAGGGCGGGCGGGGCGGCGCCAAGCGGCACCTGGAACGGCGGCGGCGCACAGCGGACGCTTCTTGCTGTTATCATTTTCTGGTGGGTGCGGCGGAGGATGAGCGGTGGATGGCACTGGCCATCGAGCTCGCCGGGCGGTGCCCGCCGTCAGACTCGGCCTTCTCGGTGGGCGCGGTGGTGATCGACGCGGCGGGCCACGAGCTAGCGCGCGGGTTCTCCCGCGAGGGCGGCGACCCGGTGGTGCACGCCGAGGAGTCGGCGCTCGGCAAGCTGGCCCCGGGCGGCCCCCGGCTGGCCGGCGCCACCGTGTACAGCACGCTCGAGCCCTGCTCGCAGCGGAAGTCGCGGCCGCGGACCTGCAGCGAGCTGATCATCGCGGCCGGCGTGGCCCGGGTGGTGATCGCCTGGCGGGAGCCAGGCCCTGTTCGTCGCCGACTGCAGGGGCAGCGAGCTGCTGTCCCTGGCCGGGATCGAGGTGGTTGAGCTGCCGGAGTTCGCCGGGGCCGCCATGGCGCCCAACCGGCACCTGCTGCGCTAGTCGCCTGCCGCGCCGCCAGTCGTCCGAATTAGGTTAAGTATGTGCGATTTCAATTACTTAGCACCGTCACTGCTGACGAGATTGGCTACTCGCCGGTACATTAGCTTGGATACCACGCGCCGGGGCTCGCGTGGCTCAGAGCCGGGGATGAGGGAAAGCGATGGAGACGACGACCTTCACCGCGCTGTGCGAACGCGCAGGGCGCTGGTGGACGATTCGCGTTCCCCAGGTCGAAGGCCTGACCGGGCAGGTGCGCAGCCTCGACCAGGCCGAGATGGTGACCCGGCAGCTCATCGCGCGCACCCTGTCCATGCCGCCGGAGGCCATCCGGGTCGACGTGCTGCCCGACGGGCCCACTCCCGTCGCGGACGCGCTGCGCCAGCGGCACGCCGCGCGGCAGGCGGTCGACGCCGCCAACACGGCCACCAGGGAGGCGCTGGAGTCGCTGGCCCGCGAGGGCTACGCCTTCGACGACGCCGCCACCATGCTCGGCCTGTCGCCTGCGGAAATCACGCTGTACGGCCCGTCAGGACCGCCGCCCAAGCGGCCGGACGTCGCCTCGTCCGGACCGCTGAGCCTGGCCGACTAGCGGGCAGGCTGGCGGGCCGCCGTAGCTGACTGGGTTAGTAGCCGAGCCGCCCAGCCGGGCCGCCGCGGTTGCCCCGACGGTGAGCGGGCACGGGCCGCCCGGGCACAAAAAGTTTGGCTGCCCGGCCAGGCGCGCCTAGGGTATGAGTCGTTGTGAGCGATGAAGAACTGATCGGGCGGATTGACTCCTTCTGCGACGCGGTGCCGCGTCAGCGTGCCCGGGCCGAGTCGATCGGCCCGCTCACCCTCTTCGTTCCCGTCGGGGCCGGCTACCCGTACTATGCCCGGCCGCGGGCCGGCGCCCGCGGCCCGGTGTCGGCCGCCGACATCCGGGCGGTGCGGGCCAGGCAGCGGGAGCTGCTGATCCCCGAGTCGTTCGAGTGGATCGAGCGGACGGCACCGGGCATGGCCGTCGCGGCGGCCGAGGCCGGCCTGCGGGTCCACGCGCACCCGCTGCTCGTGCTGGCCGGGCTGGCCGCTCCCCCGGTGCTGCCGCCGCGCATGTCGGCCGGCGTGCTTGACCCGGAGGACCCGGACGTCGTGCTGGCCTGGTCGGTGCCGGCGGTGGCGTTCAGCCACCCGGGCACGGCGGTCGGCGAGGCCACCGTCACCGAGCGGGACAAGATCGCCGCCAACTACGACCCGGCCACCGTGGAGATGCTGCGGGTTCGGCTGCGGGCCCGCCAGTCGGTGCTCGCCGCGGCCCGTGGGCCTAACGGGCCGCTGGCCGCGGGGAGCTACCAGCTCGCGGACGGGGTCGCCGAGATCACCGGGATCGGCGTGCTGCCCGCGAGCCGCCGGCGCGGCCTGGGGGCCGCGGTCACCCACGCGCTCGCGGCCAACGCGCTGGCCCGGGGCGCCTCGACGGTGTTCCTGTCGGCGTCCGACGCCACCGTGGCCCGCATCTACGCCCGGCTGGGCTTCCGCGAGATCGGCACGGCCATGATCGCCGAGCCGCCGGACGCCTAGCCCGCGCCGGACGGCCAGGCGCAGCCGGTACAGCGCGGCCGGCGTCTGCCCGGACAGGGCCCGGCAGTCGCGGGTCAGGTGCGGCTGGTCGGCATACCCCGCCCTGGCGGCGGCGCCGCCCAGGTCGGGGACCTCGTCGCAGGCGTCGAGCAGCCGGACGAAGCGCTGGAAGCGCAGCACCCGCTGCAGCGTCTTGGGGCCGTAGCCCGCCGCGGCCTGGGTGCGGCGGAGCAGGTGCCGGTCGCTGAGCCCCACCCGCCGCGCGACGTCTCGCGCCCGCGCCGCCGGGTCGCGCAGCAGGGACGCGGCCGCGCTGACTGCCGGGTCGGGGTGGCCGCCGGCGACCAGCGCCCCGGTAACCTCGCGCAGCCGCGCGGCGGCCTCGGCGGGCGCCAGCGTGGCCGGCAGGGCGCGCGCTAGCTCTTTGCGCAGGTCGGTGAGGGGAACCCGCTGGTCGACCAGCTCGATGAGCGGCAGGCCGAGCACCTGGCCGCCCGCCCCCGGGCGGAACCGCGCGCCGACGAAGACCGTGCCCGCAGGGCTCACGCCGCCGGCGGGGCCGGTGTCCGGTCCGGCCACGTACGCGCCGGCGCCCTGCTCCCAGATCAGGTCGCTGCACCCGTCGGGCAGCACCAGGCCGGCCTGGTCGCCGGCGGCGGGCACCACCCGCGTCCACAGGCACGCGACCGGGCCGCGCAGCGCGGCCGGCGCCTGCCACTCCGCGTAGCCGGGGGCGAGCCAGGCACCGGGCGGCACCCAGCTCGCCGGCGTTCGCCCCATGATTCCAGCATGCCACGCGTAGGATCGCGCCATGGACCTCAAGGACGCGGCCCTCATGGTGCTGAGCGAGTCCGCGGACCACCCCGCCGTGGCGTCGGTCGCCCAGGCCGTCTACGACCGGCTCGCCAACGGGGACCCAGTTGACTACCGGCTGCTCAACGACCTGATTGGCCAGGCGAGCGGCAAGGGCGTGCTGCGGGCGCTGCACGCCAAGTACGACCCGGTCGCCTACGAGGCGATCCTCATGCCCATCCTCACGGAGATCGACCGGCAGTCGCCGGTGCCACCCCGGCGTCGGCCCGCCGAGGCGGACGACCCGCTGCGCGCGGGCGCCTGGCCGCCGCGGTAGACCACCCGGCGATGCCGGTGCCACGGCCGCCGGGTGCGCGAAGCGGCACCGGGGGTGGGCGGCTTGGCCGTTTCATTCAAGACCGCGGCGGGCGGCGGCTGGTGAGCTAGGGGCATGCTCGCCTTCCTTGAGCACGTGCCCGACCGGGCGCGGGCGCAGGCGGCGTTCGACCGGGTCGGCCCCCTGCTGCTGTCACGCGGGCTGGTCGCGCTGGACCTGGGCGCGGCCGGCGAGGCGCACTCGCCGCTCGACTTCGCGCCGCTGCCCGGCTCGATCGCGCGCCGACTGTTCGACCCGGCCGTGATCGACGCGCACCTAGACCACCTGGCGGCCGCACAGCAGGGCGACGGCGGCTGGACGTTTACCTGGCCGTCCTGGTCGCCGGCCGCCGAGGCGGACTGGCGCGGCTTCCTCACCGTCGATGCCCTGCGGGTGCTGCGGGTGCTGCGGGCCAACGGCCGCGCGTAAGGCAAGGGCACAGGCCAAGCAGGAGCATCACGGGGGCGGCCCCGGCCGTCGCTCCGCTCGGCCGGCGGGACGGTCACCGCGCTGCCTGACCGGCGGGCCGGCCGGGCCGGGGGGCCTGGGGCCGGGCCGGGGGGCCTGGGGCCGGGCCGGGGGCTGGGCATCGGCCGGGCCTGACGGGTCACGCGGGCCTGAAGGGTCAGCCCTGCTGGAACTCGACCCGGTTGCCAAACGGGTCGGTGGTGTAGAACCGTCGCACACCCGAGATCTCGCCGTCGGCGAAGACGCAGCGGTGGCCGGCCGCGGCCAGCGCGGCCGCCAGCGCGTCGAGGTCGTCGGTGAGTAGCGCCGGGTGGGCCTTGGCCGCGGGCCGGAACGGTTCCTCTACCCCGAGGTGCACCACGGCGGCGCCGGAGGCGAACCAGCAGCCGCCCCGGGCCGCGAGCGGCGCCGGCTTGGGCAGCTCGGCCATCCCGAGCAGCCCGGAGTAGAAGGCCTGCGCCGCTGCCTCACGCCCGCGCGGCATCGCCAGCTGGACGTGGTCAAGTCCGGTGATCATCACGGCTCCCCTCATGTATCTCTATATCAAGATACTTGAGGGGAGTGCGGTCCGCCGACGGATGGCGGGCCGGGGTTGCCCGGTACGGGGGGTTAGCCGGGGCGGGGTTGCCCACGGGGTTAGCCGTAGAAGAGGGTGTCCATGACCTTGCGGGCGCGGCGGGCCGTGCGGCGGTAGTCCTCTTCTAGGGCCGCCGCCGGGGTGTCGGACCAGGAGGAGGCACCACCCGGGCTGGTGCGGCCGGTCGGCGCGCCCGGCTTGTAGCCGAGCAGCCGGGCGACCGCCGTCAGCTCGTCGTGCTTGGCCGGGAGCGTGTCCCCCGGGCGGCCGCGCACCAGCATGATCGCGTCCCTGATCCGGGCGGCGAAACGCCAGGCGTCGCGCAGCGCAGCCGCGTCGGCCTCGGTGACCAGGCCGTCGTCGACCGCCGCGGCCAGCACCGGCAGGGTCCTGGTGGTGCGCAGCCCGGGGAAGGCGTGGCCGCGGCGCAGCTGGAGCAGCTGCACGGTCCACTCCACGTCCGACAGGCCGCCGGGGCCAAGCTTGAGGTGCCTGGCCCGGTCGGTGCCCCGGGGAATGCGCTCGGACTCGACCCGCGCCTTGATCCGGCGGATCTCCCGCGCCGCCTGCTCGTCAAGGCCGCCGGCCGGGTAGCGGAGCGCGTCGGCCAGCGCGATGAACCGCGCGCCGGTCTCGGCGTCGCCGACGGCGAACTCGGCCCGCAGCAGGGCCTGCGCCTCCCACGGCGCGGCCCGGCGGGCGTAGTAGGCCGCGCAGGAGGCGAGCGACCGCACCAGCGGGCCCTGCCGGCCCTCCGGCCGCAGGTCGGCGTCCACCACCAGCGGCGGGTCCGGCGCCGGTATCTGCAGCAGCCTGCTCAGCTCGGTCCCGACCGCCTGGGCCGCGTCCGACGCGCGGCGCTCGCCCCCGGCGTCAAGGACGGCCGGCGGGTCGTGCACGAAGATCACGTCCGCGTCGCTGCCGAAGCCGGCCTCGTGCCCGCCGTACCGGCCCATCGCGATGACCGCGAACCGGGTCGGCAGTGGCCCGCGCAGCTCCATCTCGACCTTGGCGATCGTGGCCGCGAGCACCGCGTCGAGCGACGCCGTGGTGATCGCGGTCAGCGCCTCCTCGGTCTCGGCCAGGCCGGTCAGGCCGAGCACGTTCGCCGCGGCGACGCGGAACAGCTCCCGGCGGCGCAGCGACCGGATCGAGACCGCGGCCTGCTCGGCGTCACCGTCGTGCCGCCGGGCCGCGGCGAGCATCTCACCGCGCAGCACCTCGGCGGTCTTCGGCACCAGCTCGGCGTCGTCGGCGAACAACGCGACCGCCTCCGGCGCGCGCAGCAGCAGGCCGGTCGCGTACCGGCTGGCAGCGAGCACGCGGGCCATCCGCTCGGCGGCCTTCGTCTCGTCCCGCAGCAGTCGCAGGAACCACGGCGAATCGCCGAGGGCGTCGCTGACCTGCCGGAACGCGAGCAGTCCGGCGTCCGGCTCGGCCTCGTCGGCAAACCAGCCAAGCAGTACAGGCAGCAGGGTCCGCTGGATCGCCGCCCGGCGACGCAGCCCCGCGGTCAGCGCCTCGATGTGGCGCAGAGCGCCCGCCGGGTCGCGGTAGCCGAGCGCCTCCAGGCGGGCGCGGGCCGCCTCCGGGGTGAGCCGGGCCGCGCTGGACGGCAGCTTGGCCACCGCGTCGAGCAGCGGCCGGTAGAACAGCTTCTCGTGCAGGCGGCGGACCCGCTGCGCGGTCCTCGTCCACGCCTCGGTGAACGCCTGCTCCGGCGGCACCGCGGCGCCCGCCGCGCTGGCCAGTCGGCCCGGCCCGGCGAGCACGGGGGCTTCGACGGGAACCACGCGCACGTTAGGCAGCATCGGATGGGGTCCGGCGGCGAGCGCGCGGCCGAGCCGCCGCAGCACCACCGGATCGGTGGGCAGGGTGTGGGTGCGGCGCAGCTGGTGGACCTGGAGCAGGTGCTCGGCCTGGCGCAGGAACCGGTACGCCTGGGCGAGGTCCTCGGCGTCGGCGCGCCCGACGTAGCCGAACTCGGCCAGGGCGGCGAGCGCGGGCAGCGTCGCGGCGGGGCGGATCCGGCTGTCGCCCCGCCCGTGCACCAGCTGCAGCAACTGGACCGCGAACTCGATGTCGCGCAGGCCGCCCGGGCCGAGCTTCAGCTCGCGGCCGGCCATGTTCTTCGGCAGCGTGTCGACCACCCGGCGGCGCATCGACTGCACGTCCTCGACGAAGTTCTCCCGCTGCGACGCCTGCCACACCAGCGGCTCGACCGCGTCGGCGTACCGCTTGCCCAGGCCCAGGTCACCCGCGGCCGGGCGGGCCTTGAGCAGCGCCTGGAACTCCCAGGTCTTCGCCCATCGGTCGTAGTAGGCCAGGTGGCTGCCCAGGGTGCGCACCAGCGGCCCCTGGCGTCCCTCCGGCCGCAGGTTCGGGTCCACCGGGAACAGCGAGCCCTCGGGGGTGACCCGTTCGCAGACCCGGATCAGGCCCGCCGCCAGCCTGGTCGCCGTCTTCAGCGCCGCGTCCTGCTCGTGGCCGGGCTGCCCCGGCTTGCCGGGCGCATCCGGGCCGGGCTCGGCGACGAAGATGACGTCGATGTCGCTGGCGTAGTTCAGCTCGCGGGCGCCGCACTTGCCCATGGCCACCACCGCGAGCCGGACCGGCATGGCGTCGGCCGGCAGCTCGGCGCGGGCGATCGCCAGCCCGGATTCGAGCACCGCGTCGGCCAGGTCCGACAGCTCCTGCGCCACCTCGTCCACGGCGGCGTCGCCGGCCAGGTCGCGGGCGGCCAGGTGGAGAAGCCGCCGGCGGTAGGCGGCGGTGAGCTTGCCCGCCGGGTCGGTCGCCTGGTCGCCCGCGTCCGCCTCCGGCTGGGCGGCCCGGGGCTCGGCAGCGTCCGGGTCGGCGCCGACCGCGCGCAGGAAGTCGGCACGTACCGACGTGGCGCCGGGCCGGCGGGCGGCGCCCGCGCCTCGCAGCACGGCGGAGTCACCCGGGTGGCGGGCGAGGTGGTCCGCGAGAGCCTTGCTGACCCCGAGCACGCCGGTCAGCCTGGCGCGGAACGCCTGGTCGTCGGTGAGCGCCGCGACCAGGCCCGGGTCACGCTCGGCCACCTGGGCCAGGCCGGCCAGCGCCAGGTCGGGGTCGGCCGCCGCGGCCAGCGCGGCGAGCACCGGGTGCTCCTCGCCCCCGGCGCCCGGGCCGCCGATGCCCAGGGAGGTCAGCTCGCGCTCGGCCCTGGCGACGTCGGCGAAGCCCATCCGGGCCAGATACCCGGACAGGGAGGTACGCGCGCCACTCACGGTAACGAGCGTATACCGGCCACCGGCTGCACCGGATCCCCCGCGCGGCGGCCTATCGCGGGGACGGGGGACTCCACCGGGCGCCGCCTATGGTAGGCATGGGTCATGGTCGATCTCATCCCGCGCAGCGTGCTATTCGGCAACCCCGAGCGGACCAGCCCGCAGATCTCCCCGGACGGCGGCTCGCTGGCCTGGATCGCGCCCCGCGACGGCGTACTGAACCTGTGGGTCGCCCCCGCCGGCGGCGAGGCGGGGGTGGACTGGGCGGCGGCGCGCCCGGTCACCGAGGACACCGACCGGGGCATCCGCGCGTTCGCCTGGGGCCGCGACGGGCAGCACGTGCTGTACGTGCAGGACGTCGGCGGCGATGAGAACTGGCGGCTGTACGACGTGGACCCGGCGACCCTCGCCCGGCGCGACCTGACCCCGTTCGAGGGCATCCACGCGTCGATCATCGGTACCTCCAAGCGGCGGCCGCAGGAGGTGCTCGTCGGGATCAACGCCGACAACCCGCAGCTGCACGACGTGTACCGGCTTGACCTGGCCTCGGGCGAGCTGGTCAAGGAGATCGACAACCCCGGGTACGCGGGCTGGTTCGCCGACGAGGACCTGCAGGTGCGGGCGGCGATCGCGCCGGAGCCCGACGGCTCGTTCAACCTGCTGGTGCGGGAGACGGCCGACGAGCCGTTCCGTCACCTGCTGACGATCCCGGCCGAGGACGCGACGTCCACCGACGTGCTCTCGTTCAGCGGCGACGGGCGGTCGCTGCTGATGATCAGCTCGGCCGGGTCGGACACCGGGCGGCTGACCCGGGTGGACGTGGCGACCGGCGAGTCGGCCGTGCTGGCGCAGGACCCGGAGGCCGACGTGTCCGGCGCGCTGCTCGACCCGGACACGCGCGACCCGCTGATCGTCATGGTGCTCAAGGACCGGATGACGTACGAGGTGCTCGACCCGTCCGTCGCCGACGACCTGGCGGCGGTCCGCGCGCTGCACCCCGGCGACCCGAGCTTCACCGGGCGCGACGAGGCCGACCGGACCTGGCTGATCGGCTTCAACGTGGACGCCGGGTCCATCACCTACTTCGTGCTACGACCGGGAGACCAAGTCCGGGCGGCTGCTGTTCGAGGCGCCGTCCCGGCGCTGTCCGGTTACGAGCTGGCGCCGATGGAGCCGTTCTCCTTCACGGCCCGGGACGGCCTGGTCGTCCACGGCTACGCCACGTTCCCGCCCGGGCTGGGCCGGACAGGCCTGCCCGCGGTGCTCAACGTGCACGGCGGCCCGCAGGTGCGCGACACCTGGGGCTACCACCCGGAGGCGCAGTGGCTGGCCAACCGCGGCTACCTGTGCCTGCAGGTGAACTACCGGGGCTCCACCGGCTACGGCAAGGCGTTCGTCGCCGCCGGGGACCGGGAGTGGGGCGGCAAGATGCACGACGACCTGGTCGACGCGGTCGGCTACGCCGTGGACCAGGGCTGGGCCGACCGCTCCCGGGTCGCCATCTACGGCGGCTCCTACGGCGGGTACGCGGCGCTGGTTGGCGCGGCGTTCACCCCGGACGTGTTCTGCTGCGCCGTGGACATCGTCGGGCCGTCGAACCTCAAGACGCTGCTCGAGACCATCCCGCCGTACTGGGCGCCGATGATCGCGCAGCTGTACCGCCGGGTCGGCAACCCGCAGACCGACGAGGAGTTCCTCTGGTCCCGGTCGCCGCTGTCGCGGGCGCACGACATCCGCATCCCGCTGCTCATCGCGCAGGGCGCCAACGACCCGCGGGTGAAGCAGGCCGAGTCCGAGCAGATCGTCGCCGCGCTGACCGAGGCCGGCATCGACCACGAGTACCTGCTGTTCCCCGACGAGGGTCACGGGTTCGCCAAGCCGGAGAACCGGATCAAGTTCTACACGGCGGCCGAGCGGTTCCTCGCCAAGTACCTGGGTGGCCGGCACGAGGACTGAGCGCGACGTGAATGTGCCATCGGTGCCGAGGTAGCGGCACCGATGGCACAGGTTTCAGCGGGAGGAGCGACTTCCGTAGTGGCGACCTCGGCTAGTGGGCCACAAGGGCGAAGCGTGGCGGCCCGGTCTGCTTGACCTCGTGGCCCACTGTGATCAGTGTGGCCCCCCGGCGACGGAGGGACCATGAGGACTAGGCGGCAGACTAGCTCCGCCGCCTAGCCGGCTGAGGCGCCCAGGCGGCTACGGTAGCCAGCCCCGGGTGCGGGGGTTAACTTCATTGCGGGCTGCGGGCGCAGCGGAAACAATCGGGAGCTATGGCCGTCCTCGCGTGGTTCACAGCCGTCAGACACGGGGCGCCCCGGCTCGGCGCGGCCGGAGCGGTGCTGCTGGCCGCCGTCATCCCGCTGGCCGCCGGCTGCGACGCGCTCGGCAAGGTCGGCGCGGTCGCGCACAACCCGCCGGCGAAGTCCTTTACCGTGTCCGGCCCGGTCACCCGGGTGGTCATCGACGGTGGCAGCGGCTCCATCGACGTGACCGGCGGCGCGCGGTCCACCGTCGCCGTGTCACAGCAGGCGTCCTACTCCGCCAAGCCGCCCGCCGCGACCCGCGCGCTGCACGACGGCACGCTGACCCTGTCCTACACCTGCCCGGCCGAGCTGGTGTGCAGCGTCTCCTACCACGTGCGGGTGCCGCGGGGCGTCGCGGTGTCGGTGTCCGCCAGCGCGGGCGCGGTCACGCTGACCTCGCTGGCCGGGACGGTGACCGCGCGGGCGAGCGCCGGGCTGATCACCGCCGTGGACCTGCGCGCGGCCGTCGCCTCGTTCACCTCCCACGCCGGCGGCGTCGTCGCCACCTTCACCGCCGTGCCCAGGTCGCTGACGGCCTCGACCAACGTCGGGCCGATCACGCTGGCCGTGCCGGGCTCGGCGGCCTACCGGGTCGACACGCACACCGTCGTCGGATCCGCCACCGTCACCGTGCACCGCAGCGACAGCAGTCCCCACTCGATCAGCGCCCGCTCTGACCTGGGCTCCGTCTCGGTCAGCCCGGCGTAGGCCCCGCTCCCCCGGATCAGGGCGGCTGGGCCTGGCGGCGCGCCGCTAGCATGGTCGCCATGAGCCTGTCAGCCTCTGCTGTCGCCGCGGCGAGCGCGGCCTGGGTGTGGGTTCCTGACAACGCCACCGTGGCCGAGACCGAGGAGTACTCGATCATGCGGCTGCCCGACTACTTCGAGTTTCACCTGTCGGTGCTCACCTTCCAGCCGTCCGGGCCGGTCAGCGAGGCGGTGGACGCGGTCATCGAGCGGGCCAGGTCCTTCGGCCTGCCGGAGCTGCGCTGGCCGGTGCCCGCGCAGAGCCCGGCCGGGCTGGACGCGGCACTGCGGGCGCGGGGCGCGTCCGTCGAGCTGACCCTGGACGTGCTGGCCAGCGACCTGACCGGCGGGGCGCCCGCGATCGCGCCGCCCGCCGTGGACGTGACGATCCGCTGGGCCACGGAGTTCGAGACGGCCAGGGACGGCTCGGCGGTGCAGCTGAGCGGTTTCGGCGGCGCGCTGCCGCCCGACGACCGGCTCCAGGACAACGCCGTCAGGGACGCGGCCAGCGTGCCGGCGGGCGACGGCGGCACGCTCGTCGCCTACGTGGACGGGGCGGCGGTGGGCTCAGGCGGCGTCACCATGGCCGACGGCGTCGCCCGGCTGTGGGGCGGGGCGGTGGTTCCCGCCGCTCGCGGCCGCGGCGTGTACCGGGCGCTGCTGGCACAGCGGCTGGCCTACGCGGTCACCAACGGCGCGGCGATGGCGCTGGTGCGCGGGAGGACGGACACGTCAGGGCCGATCCTCCGGCGGGCCGGCTTCGACGCCTTCGGCCAGGAAACTCAGTACAGCGTGCCGCTGTAACGCGGCCCCGGCCTCGGCCTCCTGGCACGCGGTAACCCCGGTTCGCGGCGACGGCGTGGCGGGTTACGGCGCGGCGGTGGGCTGCCGGTGCAGCCACTGCCCGCGGCCGGGCTCCGCCACGACCTGCCCGTCCGCCAGGACGACCTCGCCCCGGCTCACCGTGAACCGCGGCCACCCGTAGACCTCGCGGCCGTCGTAGACCGAGTAGCCGGCCCGCGACCGCATCGACCGGCCGTCGATCACCCGTCGCACCTGCGGGTCGAGCACGACCAGGTCGGCGTCGCCGCCGACCGCGATCGTCCCCTTTCTCGGGTACAGCCCGAACAGCCGGGCCGCGTTGGTCGAGGTGAGCGCCACGAAGCGGGACAGCGACAGGCGACCGGCCCGGACGCCCGCGTCGAACAGCATCGGCATGGCCGTCTCCAGGTCGGCCACGCCCTGGCGGGCCGTGGTCACGTCGAGCGCGTCGTCCACCTTGGCCTCAAGCGTCCACGGGGCGTGGTCGCTGCCCAGGGTGTGCACCGAGCCGTCGGTGAGCCCGGCCCACAGCGCGGCGACGTCGCCCGGCTCGCGCAGCGGCGGGGCGCCGACGTACTTGCCGGCCTGCGGCTCGCTGAACGCCGCGCTGGTCAGGTGCAGGTACAACGGCCGGGTCTCCACGAACACCGGCAGGCCGGCCGCCTGGCCCCGGCGGGCGGACTCCAGGGCGGCCCGCGACGACAGGTGCACGATGTAGACCGGCGAACCGGTCGCCTCGCAGATCGCGACGGCCCGCTCGACCGCGGCCCGCTCGGCGTACACAGGCCGGCTGCCAGGGAAGTGGGCCAGCCCGCCGTTCCCGGTGGCCAGCAGCCGCTGGCCGGCCGCCTCCACCAGGGCCGCGTCCTCGCAGTGCAGCAGGGACAGCATCCCGTGCTGCCCGGCGATCCGGACGGCTTCGATCATCGCGGCGGCGTTCGCCTCGAACTCGCCGGAGACCAGGAACAGCTTGAGGCTGGTGTGCCCGTCGGCCGCCAGCCCGGGCAACTCGGCCAGCGCCTCGGGCGACGGACTGGCCAGCACCGGGTGCAGCACGTAGTCCACCGCGGCGGTGCCCCGGGCGGCGTCCAGGTCGCGGTCGAGTGCCTGGCGGAGCGACTGGCCGTCCCCGGGGAACGTCATGTTGCCGATCGTGGTGACGCCGCCGGCGATGGCGGCGGCCGAGCCGCTGGCGAAGTCGTCCACCCAGTCCGGGACGCCCGGCTCAGGCGCCTGGGGGCTGGACAGGTGCACGTGCATGTCGATGCCACCGGGCAGCACCAGCGCGCCGCCCGCGTCGATCTCCCTGCGGCCGTGCATGGACCCGCCGACCTGGGCAACCTTGCCGTCGCTGATCCCCACGTCGCACTGCCCCGAGCTGCCCGCCGTGACCACGGTGCCGCCCCGCACCACCAGGTCGAATTCAATGCCGGTCATGGCAACCTCCGTCGTACGCGCCTCGGGCCATCACCAGGGCAGGATAGCGGCGGCTTCCCGTGTCTGTTCGGTCCCCCCGGCCGGCGGCCGGGGCCGCCAGGCGGGGTCATGCAGTGCGCCTCCTTCAGACGGGCGCGTCGGCGGGCAGGCCCGCCGCGGTGACCGCTTCGAGCAGGCGCCGGTCGTAGGTGACGAATGAGCTGAGGTGCTGCGGGCGTGCAGTCCGTCCGAATGGTGATCGTGGCGAATCGGGTCAGCTGACCTTGGAGCCGGCCTCGACGGGCTGGGTGTCCTTGCCGTTGACGCTGTCGAAGATGCCGGGGGCGTTCTGGAACGCGCCGCTCGTATTGGCCTGCAGGGTGGACGAGTCGATGGTCAGGGTGCCGCCGCCGGAGTTGACCACGAAGAAGATGGCGCCGCCGCCCTCGCGGGCGGTGTTGTCGCGCATGACGGTGCCGGCGACGCTGAGGTCATACCCGGTGCCGTCGGTGTAGATGGCGCCGCCGCTGCCGCCGCCCGGGGTGCCTGCCTGGGCCGGGTTGGCGCCGAAGCCGATCGCCTTGTTGCCGGTCAGCAGGCTGTTGATCACCTCGAAGTGGGCGAAAAGGCCGCTGAGCGCGCCGCCGTTGGAGCAGCTGTCATCGGTGAAGGTGTCGCCGGTGATGTAGACCGGGCTGCCCGGGTCCATGCCGACGGCGCGGACCGCGCCGCCGCCGAGGTCGGGGCCGCTGGAGAAGCAGCTGTCGCCGGTGAACACCGAGTTCACCACCGAGAGCTGGCCGCCGAGCGCGAAGATCGCGCCGCCGCCGTACACCGAGCTGCCCGCGGCCTGCTGGGTGCCCGAGTAGGCATTGGTGAACGACAGGTTCTCCACCGTCAGCCGCGGCGACTGCTGCTGCCAGCCCGCGTTCATGGACAGGATCTGTGTCTTGCCGCCGCCGTCGAGGGTGACCTTCCCGCCGCCGTCCAGCACCACCTGGCTGCTCGACTTCGACACCGTGGCGGTAGCCGTCATCGCGATGGTGACCGGGCTCCGGCCGCAGTCGAAGGTGATCACGCCGCCCGCGGCGACCGCCGCGACCACGGCCGCCGACGTGCAGCTGGCGGGCGTGCCGTCGCCGATCACCCGGTCGGGACGGCCGGTGGCGACGACCCCGGCCGCGGCCGGGACGGGCGCGTGCCCGGCCGGGTTGCCCGCGGCCAGCGGGGCGCCGCCGCCGGTCGCGGCCGGCGGCCGTGACGCGGTCTTGCCCGGCTTCGCGGTCGTCGGTCGCCGACGGGTGCGGCGACTTCGCTGATGCCGTTGACCACGGCCGAGGCGACCGCGACCGGCGCGGCGGTCGCCGCCGCGGCCGCGCCCGCCGCGGCCGGCGCCGCGCCGGGGGCCGGGGCACTGACCGGCGCCGCGCCGGCGGCGGCGCCGGGGGACAGGCTCGCGCAGCCGGTGACCGCGGCCACCGCCAGGCAGCCCAGCCAGGCGAGATTCCGGACGACCACGCCACGACCGCGCACCAGCCTCATGGCGCACGATGCTAGCCCGGTGATCGCTACCGTTCCCGCATTATGTTTCAGTCTGTGCTTGTTTGCAGATATCTGCGGTGCGGGTCAGGGCGCCGCGGGCCGGGGCAGCTCGACGTAGACGTTGCGCCGGAAGTCGGTGAGGTGCGACTCGATCTCGGTCGTCCACGGCGTCGGGTGTTCCTTGTGGCGGCGGTACTGCGGCGAGTCAACCGCCGCCGGGTCGTCCAGCTCGTACAGGGCGAGGTAGGCGGGCGTGCCCTCGACCGCCGTGAACCGCCGCACGCCGAGGAAGCCCGGGCAGCTCAGCCGCTCGGGTATGTGCTCCTCGTCGTACCAGCGGTTGAGGCTCTCGTCGTAGCCTTCCTGCGGCTGCATCATCACCAGCAGCAGGCCGTGCGGGGAGCGCGGAAGCGGGTTGGTCACCGTGGTCTCCTTCGTGGTCGAGCGGCGGCTAGCGGGGCCGGACGATGGTCTGCCGTCCCGGCACGTTAACCCGGCGGGAGAACAGCGACGTGCCCGCGGTCAGGTACAGCGTCCTGAGGTCGGCGCCGCCCCAGGTGAAGTTGGCCACCTTCTCCGGGACGAGCACCGTGCCGAGGCAGGTGCCGTCGGGCGCGAAGGCCTGCACGCCGCCCGGGGCGGTGCACCACAGGTAGCCGGCGCTGTCGATCTTCATGCCGTCCGGCGCGCCCGCGCCCTCCCCGGTCACCGTGGCCCAGACCTCGCCGTCGCCGAGGTGCCCGGGGCCGAAGGCGAACCGCCGGATCAGCCGCCTGGTGGTGTCGTTGACGAACAGGGAGGACTCGTCCTCGGTCAGGCAGAGCCCGTTGGGCGACTCGAAACCCTCGCAGACCCGGGTCAGCCCGCCCGTGTCCGGGTCGATGGAGTAGACGGCACTGGTGTCCTGGGTGATCTCGCGGCGCACCCCGTGCTCGCCGCCGCGGCCGTAGGTCGGGTCGGTGAACAGGATCCGGCCGTCCCGGGTGGTGATCACGTCGTTGGGGCTGTTGAGCTCGCGGCCGCCGTAGCTGTCCGCCAGCACTTCCAGGGTCCCGTCGGCCGCCTCGCGCAGCACCCGGCTGGTGGCGTGCGTGCAGCTGACCAGGCGGCCGTGGATGTCCCATGCGTTGCCGTTGGCCATCTCGCTCGGCTCGCGGTACACGCGGATGTCACCGTCGGCGGTCAGCCGGTACAGCCGGCTGGCGGGGATGTCGCTGAAGATCAGGCTGGCGTCGCCCGGGTCCCACACCGGGCCTTCGAGGAAGTCGAACCCGCCGCGGATCGTGGTCACCTCGCCGTCGCCGGCGATCCCGGGCAGCCGCTCGTCGCGTACTTCCAGGCCGGATTGCGTCATCGCTCGCTCCTTCGGTTGTCGCTGCCCGCCGGCCGGTGGCCGGCGGGCGGGCCGCTCGCGGCCGGGCACGTGGGGGACGCGCCGGCGCCGCGCCGGGTCAGAGCGCGTGCAGCGCGCGGATCTCGGCGGCGATCTTGTCCGCCGTGGGCAGCAGCCGTTCCTGCAGCCGCGGACCGGCGGGCACGCGGGTGTCGGGGGCGCCGAGGCGGCGGACCGGCGCGTCCAGGTCATACAGCCGCTTCTCGACGATGCGCGCCGCGACCTCGGCGCCGAACCCGCCGGTCACGTTGGCCTCGTGCGCGATCAGCACCCGCCCGCCGCCGGCGGTCACCGACGCGAGCAGCGTGTCCTCATCCAGCGGTGCCAGCCAGCGCAGGTCGAGCACGCTGGCCTCGATGCCGTCGGCGGCCACGGTCTCGGCCGCTTCCAGCGCGCGGCCGGCCGCGGTGCCCCAGGTGACCACGCAGACGTCACCGCCGGCCCGGCGGAGCCGGGCGCCGCCGACCGGCTCGGCCGCCCCGGTCAGGGTGACCGGCCCCTTCTGCTGGTACAGGGCCCGGGACTCCAGCAGCACGCAGGGGTTCGGGTCGGCGACGGCGGCACGGAGCATGGCGTAGGCGTCGGCGGGCGTGGACGGCAGCCCGACCCGCAGGCCGGGGATGTGGGCGAGCAGGGCCTCCAGGCTCTGCGAGTGCTGCGCGCAGGACCCGGGGGTGGCGCCCTGCTGGGTCCGCACCACCAGCGGGACCGAGCGAAGGCCCCCGGTGACGTAGTGGAAGTTGGCCGCCTGGTTGATCAGCTGGTCCAGGGCGACGAGCAGGAAGTCGGCCCACATGATCTCCACCACCGGGCGCAGACCCTCCAGCGCCGCGCCGATCCCGGCGCCGAGCATGGCGCTCTCGGCGATCGGGGTGTCGAACACCCGGTCGCCGCCGAACCGCTGATGCAGCCGCCTGGTCACGCCGAACACGCCGCCGGGTATGGCGATGTCCTCGCCGTACAGGATGGTCTCCGGCCTGGTCTCCAGCTCGTCGGCCAGGGCGGCGTTGACCGCCTCCGCGTAGGTCAGCTCCCGGGTCTCCTCCGCCGCGCGGGCCGGGGTCGCGGCGGGCACCGCGCCCGGTGCGACCACGGCGGCGGCGTCCGCGTCCGCCTCGGGCAGCGCGAGCAGCTCATCCCCCAGGGCGGTCATCTTGCGGGTGGCCCTGGCGGCCAGCTCGTCAAGCTCGGCCGCGGTCGCCAGCCCGCCGGCGACGGCGCGGTCCCGGGCCAGCAGCAGCGGGTCGCGGGCCTTGTCCCGCTCCCGGTCGGCCGCCTCCCGGTAGTGCTCGATGTCCCCGCTGTAGTGGGCCATCAGCCGCACCACCCGGGCTTCGATGAACGACGGGCCGCCACCGTTGCGTGCCCGGGCGGCGGCCTCGCCGACCGCGCTGGCCACCGCGAGCGGGTCGCCGCCGTCGATGGTGACGCTGGGGATGTCGAGAGCCTCCGCCAGGGTGGTCAGGTGCGCGGCCGGGAGCATGGCGCTGGTCGGCGTCATCTCCGACCAGTCGTTGTTCTCGCAGATGAAGATCACCGGCAGGTTCATCGCCCGGGCGAAGACCAGGGCCTCGTGGGCGGCGCCCTGGCTGAGCGCGCCGTCGCCGAACGAGACCACGGCCACGCCGCCGGTGCCAAGTTGCCTGGCCGCCAGGGCGACGCCGCCGGCGATCGGCAGCCCGGCGCCGACGATCGAGTTCTCCATCACGAAGCCGTACTCGGGCGCCATGATGAGCGCCGAGCCGGCCCGGCCGCCGTTGACCCCCTCTGGGCGGTGGGCCACCTCGGCGAGCAGCGCGCGGACCGGGACACCGCAGGCGAGCGCCCAGCCGTGGCCACGGTAGGTGGCCACGACCCGGTCGGCCTCGGTCAGCGCGGCCAGGGTTCCGACGGGCACCGCCTCCTGGCCGCCGCTGAGGTGCTTGGAGCCAAGGACGCCCGCCCGGGCCATCCGCAGCACCTCCTCCTCGAAGGCCCTGATGGTGAGCATGCTCGCGTAGGCGGTCCGCCAGTCGAGCGGCGCGGCGGTGGATGTGGCTGTGGTCACGGGGCGCCTCCTGTCGTGTGCGGCGCTGCCGCCGGGGTGCGCCGGGTGAACACCCGGCGCTCGTAGTGCTCGCGCTGGGCGATGACCTTGGTCCGCCAGGGCGTGTCGAGGGCCGCCCGGTGCTCGGGGCTCTCCATCGCGGCGGCGTCGCTCAGGTCGTGCACGGCGAGGAACCGCGGGCCGGTGCCGCCGACGCGCTCGTAACGGGTGATCGCCATCCAGCCTGGGACCGCGAGCAGCCGGGGGATGTGCTCTTCCGCGTACCAGCGGTCCAGGTCGGGCTCGGCACCCGGCCGCGGCTCCCACCAGACGGCGAGCAGCACCGGGGCGGCGCTGCCACGGTCCTGGCCTGGTCTGAGACCCTGATCCCGGTAGGAGCCGAGGAGGCGGTAGGCCCGGCGCTCGAAGCGGAACAGCCGCTCGACCACCCGGTCGGGGCCGGCGGCCTGCGGGCGCAGGGTGAGGTCCCGTTCGACCCGGTCCAGGTCGGCGGTGGTGGCGAAGTGGTAGGCGGCCAGCGAGGCGGCGGGTATCTCGGCGTCGGCGTAGTACCAGGCCCGCTCGCAACCGGGCACACCCAGGTGCGCGGGCAGCCGCTCCCCCGCGTACCAGGCGGCCACGTCGCCGGCCACCGAGGGCGGCCCGCTGGCCAGTTCGAGCAGCAGCCCCTCGGCGTGCGGCACGGCCGTGACACGTCATGACGGTCCTCCGGTTCCCCCGGGCGCCGATTCGGCCGGCGTCGGTGAGTCTTGTCGCAGGGCGTCCGCGGCCGCGGCGGCGGACGCGGCCCGTCTCGAGGCTGTCAAGGTAGGCGTCGAAGTTGTCGCGGAACCGGGGCTCGGGTGCCGAGACCGTGTAGGCGGCGACGAGCCGGCCGCGCACCAGGACCGGCACCGCCAGGCAGGCGACCCCGTCGGCGAACTCGGCCAGCTCGGTGGCGTAGCCGCGGAGTCGCACGGCCCGCAGCTCGGCGTCGAACCGGCCGGGGTCGGTGATCGTGCGCGGCGTTACCGGATGCAGCGGGTGGTCGGCGAGGTAGGCGAGGCGGTCTTCGGGGGCGGCGAAGGCGAGCAGCACCTTGCCCGACGCCCGGGCGTGGGCCTTGTCGTAGTAGCCGGCCCGCAGGTCGGCCACGCGCACCGCGCGGGTCCCCTCCCGCGACGCCAGGATGCAGATGTCGCCGTGCCGCCAGGCGCACAGGTAGGCCGTCTCCCCCGCCTCGCCGGCCAGCACGGTCAGGCCGGACAGCAGGGCGGGGTCGGGCACGGACTGACGCTGGTAGGCCTCGGCGAGCGCGCCGACGGCGCTGCCCAGGTGGTAGCAGCCGGTGCCGTCGCGGGCCAGCAGCCTGGCGTCCACCAGCGTGTTGAGCAGGTGATACACGGTGGGCAGCGGCTTGCCGAGCGCGCGAGCGAACCGGGCTGCGGTGCGCTCGCCCTCGGGCATCGAGGCCACCAGGTCCAGCAGGCGCGCCGCCCGGGCCACCGAGGCCACCCGGGTTGGCGCGGGCTCCCGCCCGGCCTCCCCGGCTTTCATATTGTGAAAGACCTTTTCACATTCCGGACGATAAATCGCTCCCCGGGACGCGTCAACCCGCCGTCGCGCCCCGGTGCCCGTGGCCGGCCTCGGTTCCGGCGCTGTTGCCTGGTCGCGGGGTTACCAGGCGACCGAGACGGGGCCCTGCCCCGACGGGAGCGTGGGCAGCTCGGTGAACGTGCCGTTGGCGAAGACCCCGTACCGGGCGCCGCCAGGGGTCTGAGCATAGCCGGGGGTGCCGTCGCTCAGCTGGCCGATGAACGCCGAGCCGTCGGCGCTTGACCAGCCGAGGCTCGCGCCAACCCCCCGGGAATCGGCCCCCAGGCATGCCGGAGACTGCGCGAGGACTTTACCCTCGCGGGCCCCGCCGCCCAGCGCGACCTGCTGGAGGAACGCCGGGTGGGCCGGCGCCGACGCGGGGCAGGTCACGCCGGCCGCGGGCGTCGACCGGCCGGGAACCGGCACCGTCCGGCCCGGCGTGGGCACCGTCCGGCCCGACCCGGGCCCGATGGCCCCGCTGGCCGGCGTGTAGCTCCCGGCGCAGGTGAAGGCCGTCGCCCCGGTGGACAGCGACCAGCCGTCGGCCGGGTTACAGGCGGAGCGTGACCCCCCGGGCGTGTAGCCGGTGCCGGTCACGGCCCGTAGGGTGCTCGCCTCGACCAGGTCACTCCGAGCGGACGCGGGCGAAGACAGGTCGAGCAGACGGATCTGCGCCCCGTTCCAGGCGAAGCCGAGCTGGCCGCCGTCCGGTGTCCAGCGCAGCGCGGTGGACAGGGCTTCGGTTTTCAGCGCGTCCGACGTGAACGCGGTGGCTGGCGCGGTGGCGATGACCTGCCCGGCGGGCGTTTCCCAGTGGCGAATCTCCTGGCCGGTCGCCACCGACCACAGAGTCACGTCGGCCGCACCGTTTCCCGGGGCCAGGGACGGGCCGGACACCCGCTGGTCCGAGACGGCCAGTTCGGCGCCGTCCGGGGACAGCGCCACCCCGGTCACGTTCGCGGACGCGGGCACCGGCAGCCTGGTCAGCCGGCCCGGGTGGCCGCCCGGGCCGAGCTGGAGCAGGTACCAGCTCTCCGACCAAGTCGCGTGGCCGATGGCCGTTGACTTGGCCGCTCCGACGACGAAGGTACGGTCGTCGGCCGCGCCGGACACCACGTTGAACGTCAGGTCGTTCGGTGCGGGGACGATCGCCACCTGCTTGCCGGTGGCCGTCGCCTCGATGGCGAGGAGCCCCCCGGTGTTCGCCCCGCCGGGGGTGCCGGTCCCGGAGGGAGGCGCGTAGGCGTACCAGCCGAACGCCGGCAGCGTGACGTAGTACGGCGGGACGCCGCCAGGACCGCCCCAGTTTCCCGGCGCGGCCGGGGCGAGCGAGGCCGTGGACTCCCCCGGGGCGGACCGCACCAGCACCAGCGAGACGGCGACCGCGATCACGGCCAGCGCGGCGGCGGCCGGGACCAGCCACAGCCGCCAGGCGGGCCCGGCCCCGCCGGCTCAGCCGGGATGACGGGGCGGACTCGCCTGACGGCGGCAGGTGCAGCGGCGGCGCGCCGATGACGGTGTCGCCGATCGCGCGCATCGCGGCGGCGGCCCTCTCCTGGGTCCCGGTCATGCGTCCTCCTGCAGCATCCGGCCGAGCGCCGCGACGGCCCGCGACGTGGCGGACTTGACCGTGCCCTTGCTGATCCCCATCGCCCGCGCGGTCTCCTCCTCCGACAGGTCGAGGTAGAACCGGAGCACGAGGGCCTCCCGCTGCCGGCCGGGCAGCGCGCGGATCGCCGCCAGCACCAGCTGGTGCTCCTCGCCGACCAGCACCGTCGCCTCGGCCGACTCGACGGTCACTGGTTGCTTATCGCCCCGGCGAACGTCGCGCTGGCGCTGCCGCAGCGCGTTCCGGCACCGGTTGAGCACGGCGGACCGCGCGTACGCCAGCGCCTTGGCCGGGTCGTTCAGCCCGTCCCAGTGCCGGTACAGCCCCAGGAACGCGTCCTGCACCACGTCCTCGGCCGCCACCCGGTCACCGAGCATCACGACGGCCAGCCGGATCAGCCCCACCGCGTGCGCCTGGTAGAGCGCCGTCACCCCTCCGGTCGCATCCCTGCTCGCGGCCGCGGGCGCGGCCGGTCCCGGGTCGGCATCCGGCGCCCTACCCGGCCGTCTCGACGTATCCATCGCGTCCACGAATCAGAGACACCAATCCCGCCCCCAGGTTGCCCGGCCGCCCGAAGATTCTCTCCCCCGCCCCGCCGATTGTCCGCCTCCCCGCCCCCGGCCGCCCCCGCATCGCCGAACCCCGGCAACGGCCGCCGGGCGCCGCCAGTCACGGCCGGCCCCCGCGTCCATATCCCGTCACCGCCGCCGCCGCCGGCCCGCCCCTGACGGGTGAATGGCGCCCGCTTTCCACCCGATCCGGGGTGCGCCAGCGGGCCAACCGCCCGGACGAGCCGCGATGGGCCGTTCGCGCCGGTCAGCCGGTCCAGGGGTGAGCGAGCGGCCGCGCCTAGGGGCGGGGCGGGCACTTCCGGCTTATGCGGTACGGCGGGGCGAATGGCGGGCTGGCCGATGCCGCCGGAATTCAGGGAACTTTTCCGGGACTGGGCCGCGAAGCGGGTCGACTTCGTCGATGTCCTGCCCGTACGGCTCTATCGGGGGTGAGGCGTGTAACAACGCCCCCGTTCCCCTTCGGACTGGGTGTGAATTCAGGGGTTAGAGCATGGGGAGGTAGCGGTCTAGCTCGAACCGGCTGACCTGGCGGCGGTAGTCGGCCCATTCCTCGCGCTTGTTGCGGAGGAAGAAGTCGAAGACGTGCTCGCCGAGGGCCTCGGCTACCAGCTCGCTCTGCTCCATGACCTGGATGGCCTCGTTGAGGTCGGCCGGCAGGGGCTTGATGCCGAGGGCGCGGCGCTCGGCCGGGGTGAGGGCCCAGACGTCGTCCTCGGCGCCCGCGGGCAGCTCGTAGCCCTTCTCCACGCCCTTGAGGCCAGCCGCCAGCATCACCGAGAAGGCCAGGTAGGGGTTGCAGGCGGCGTCGATCGAACGGAACTCCAGGCGGGTGGAGTTGCCCTTCTGCGGCTTGTACATGGGCACGCGGACCAGGGCGGAGCGGTTGTTGTGGCCCCAGCAGACGTAGGCGGGTGCCTCTCCCCCGGCGCCGGCGATGCGCTCGGTGCCGCCCCACAGGCGCTTGTAGGAGTTGACCCACTGGTTGCAGACGGCGGTGATCTCCGGGGCGTGCCGCAGCAGGCCGGCGATGAACGCGCGGGCCGTCTTCGACAGCTGGTACTCGGCGCCGGCCTCGTAGAACGCGTTCTGGTCGCCCTCGAACAGGGAGATGTGGGTGTGCATGCCCGAGCCGGGGTACTCGGTGAACGGCTTGGGCATGAAGGTGGCCCAGACGCCCTGCTCGATCGCCACTTCCTTCATCACCAGGCGGAAGCTCATGATGTTGTCCGCCGTGGTCAGGGCGTCGGCGTAGCGCAGGTCGATCTCCTGCTGGCCGGGCGCGCCCTCGTGGTGGCTGTACTCGACCGAGATGCCCATCGCCTCGAGCATGGTGATCGAGGACCGGCGGAAGTCGTGCGCCACGCTGTGCGGCGTGTGGTCGTAGTAGCCGCCCGAGTCAACGGGCTGCGGGATGTCGCCGATCTCGGGCTTCTCCCGGAGCAGGAAGAACTCGATCTCCGGGTGCGTGTAGCAGGTGAAGCCCATGTCGCTGGCCTTGGACAGGTTCCGCTTGAGCACCCAGCGCGGGTCGGCGTAGCTCGGCGAGCCGTCCGGCATGAGGATGTCGCAGAACATGCGGGCGACGCCGGGGTACTCGCCGCGCCACGGCAGCAGCTGGAACGTCGCCGGGTCGGGCCGGGCGATCATGTCGCTCTCGTGCACCCGGGCGAAGCCCTCGATCGCCGAGCCGTCAAAGCCGATGCCGTCGGCGAAGGCGCCCTCCAGCTCGGCCGGGGCGATCGCGACGGACTTCAGCGAGCCGAGCACGTCGGTGAACCAGAGCCGGACGAAACGAATATCCCGCTCCTCGAGCGTGCGCAGCACGAATTCTTCCTGCCTGTCCACGGCTATCACCTTAGACGCTTCTCACTGTTCCTGGGTCAGCCGGCCGTCAACCACGGCACCCGGCGCCGGCTAACCGGGTCCGCTACCAAGAGTGATACCCGCCCCGCGTTTCCATACCGTTACATCCGGATGATCTGGCCGTCGGGCCGGTCACCGGGCCCGGGTGGCGGCGCGCGGGCGGCCCGGCCAGGCGGCGGGGGCGCGGACGAGCAGGAGGGCCGCGTCGTCGTCGGGCCGGGCGCCGACGTAGCTGAGCAGGTCGTCGCGGACCAGGTCGAGCAGGGTCGGCGTGACGCCGCCCCGTGGCCTGCCTGACCTGGTCAGCTTGGGCTGCACCTGCGGCGCGAGCGCCTTGACCCGCTCGTCCAGCGGGTAGAACTCGCGGCTGGCGTCGCGGGCCTCGGTGACGCCGTCGGTGTACAGCAGCAGCTGGTCGTTGGGCCGGAAGGCGCGGACCTCCTTCGCCCCGGCGTCGCTGCCGAGCGTGATGAGGCCGAGCGGCGGCGCGGGCGCGCGCACCTCAAGCACGGTGACGGCGCCGTCCGCGGGCGAGAGCAGGATGGGCGGCGGGTGACCGCAGTTCAAGATGGTCAGCGTGCCCCGCTCCGGGTCGATCTCGCCCAGCAGGGCGGTGACGAACTCCTCGTGCGGGCCCCAGCGGCGGGACAGGCCGGCGTCCAGGCGGTAGGCGATCTCGTTGAGCGTGCCCACGCCGTGCGCCACCTCGCGGAACCGGCCGATGATGTCGGCCGCGACCTCGACCGCGCCCAGGCCCTTGCCGCGCACGTCGCCGATGATCAGCCGGATGCCGTGGTCCTTGGTGTGCGTGACCTCATACAGGTCGCCGCCCACCCGGGCCTCGGCCGCGGCGGCCAGGTAGACCACGCCGAGCTTCAGCGGGCCGAGCTGCTCCGGCAGCGGGCTCAGCACGGCGCGCTGCGCGGCCTCGGCGACCGAGGTGACGTCGGCGAACTGCTGCTCTTGCTGCTCCTGGTCGGGGGTCACCCGGCGGTCGCCGAACATGGCGGCGAGGCTGAGCGCCGTGGTCACCACGACCGCGCCGGCGGCGGCCAGCGGAAGCTGGTGCGGGCCGGCCGTTTGGCTGATGCCGCCGCGCCAGGACCGCGTCGATGACCGCCGCCGCGACCAGGGCCGCGGCGCCGTAGGCGAGCGGCCGCAGCGCGCTGGCCGCGCCGATCCCGGCCAGCGCGGGCGGCACGGCGAGCAGCGGGCTGAGCGCGAGCGGGGCCGGCCACGCCCCGGTGAGGCAGACCGCCGCGGTGGCGGCGGCCGCGGTGAGTACCGCGAGTTCCAGCCAGCGGGCCCGCCAGGGGCCCAGGGCGGTCTGTTGGGGCGCGGCCGCGCCGATCTGTTCGCGGGCGCCGCCGCGGAGGTGCGTCCGCATACCTCCCTAGATATCGCAGGACCGGCGCTTACGGCCAGTTGTCGCCCAGGTTGTTGCCATAGCGGTAACGGCCGGGTCACACCCCGGTCGCCACCGGCCACCGCGCGCCGCGCTTCTTGCTGTTATCAGGGGAGCTCGCGCCCACCACACCAGCCGCGCCACGTCCGAGACGACAGGGCTGCGTTGGCTAACAGGCGCCGGTTAGCTGCCCGCGGGGTGGATGCGCAGCAGCTGATCGGCGAACCGCCGTGCTGCCGGACTGGTCTCGCCCACCGAGGGCAGGATCAGGTAGATGTGCCTTTCCAGCCGCGCGCCCTCAACCGCGATGAACCGCAGAACGCTGTCTGGTGCGGTCAGCACCGGGTACTGCAGGCCGACTGGAGCGAAGCCGATACCGACGCCTGCGCTGACCAGCTCGAGGAATAGTTCCCAGTCGCCGACCTCACAGACGACGCGGCGCGGTATTCCTTCGCCGGCGAACGCGGCGTCACTCAGCAGGCGAGCCGTCCACCCAGGGGGTACCTCGACGAACCGCTCGTTGGCGAGTTGTCTCACGGTGACCTCAGCCCGCTGCGCCAGGCGGTGATCAGCGCGGCAGACGAGGTGCAGCGGCTCTCGCGCCAGGCGAGTCATCCGGACGCCCGGGACCTGGCTGACCGCGGGTCCGATCACGCAATCCAGTTCTCCCGTCTCGACCATCGAGATCATCGTCAACGCGGGCGCGTACTGCAGGCGCAGGTCGATGCCGGGATGATCGCGAGTGAACTCGCCGAGATAGGAAGCGAACGGCACCAGATGCTGAGCGGAGAGCGAGACGCCGAGGCGCAGTGTGCCGATGAGCACGTCGCGGGTGTGGTGTACGGCCTGTTCCGCCTGCGCAGCGCTGGTCACGGTCCGGCGAGCCGGGCCCACCAAAGCCTCGCCAGCCGCGGTGAGTCGGACGGGCCTGGTTCCGCGGACGTAGAGGGGCGTACCGAGTTCGCGTTCGAGGGCCTGGAGCGAGTTCGACAGGCCTGACTGCACGATGAGCTCGCGCTTGGCGGCGCGGGTGATGCTGCGTTCCTCGACCAACGCCAGGAAGTGACGTAGCTGTCTGAGTTCCATCGGCCACCGCCTCTAGCCCTGAATTGCAGCGTATCTGGACAGTGTCATCTGTCAGGCAGATGAAGTGTATCTGTGCGCACTGCCGCCGGACCGGCATCGGCGTTCTGACGGGCGTTGTTGACGCCGATGAACCAGTAAGGAACACAGTCAGGACAGGAGATTCGCCAATGGCAGGCCACTCGACGAATGCCGCCGCGCCACTGCCCGCTGCGGGCGGCTCGCGGAGGGCGGTGTTTGTCATCTCGCTGATCTGCGCCGCCCAGTTCGTGCTGCAGCTGGACTTCAGCATCGTGAACGTGGCGCTGCCGTCGATCCAGCGGGAGCTGGGCATGCCCGCGGCGGAATTGCAGTGGATCGTCACCGGGTACGCGCTGGCGTTCGGGTCGCTGCTGCTGGCGGGCGGCCGCCTGGCAGACCTGCTCGGCCGGCGCCGGGTTCTGGTCGTCGGCCTGGTCCTGTTCGGGATCGCGTCGCTGGCCTGCGGGCTCGCGCAGTGGCCGATCATGCTGATCATCGCCCGGATCGCGGCGGGCGCGGCCGGGGCGATGGTCTCCCCGGCCGCGCTGTCGCTGCTGACGACGACCAACGCCGAAGGGGCGGCCCGCAACCGGGCGCTGGCGATCTGGCAGGCCACCACCGCGGCGGGCGCGACCGCCGGGATCGTGGCCGGCGGGCTGCTCACCCAGTACCTCGGCTGGCGGTGGGTGTTCCTGATCAACCCGCCGATCATCGCCGTCATGCTCACGCTGGTCCCCCGGCTGCCGGCCGGGAAGCGGTCAGGCAGCGGCCGCAGCGTCGATGTACGCGGGGCGCTGCTGGTGACCACCGGCATCGCGGCGCTGATCTACGGGCTCAGCAGCGGGCAGCAGCACGGCTTCACCGCGCCCGCCACCATCATCGCCCTCGCCCTGGCGGTGGTTTTGACCACGGGCTTTGTGTTCGCGGAAAAGCGGTCGGCGGCTCCGATGCTGCCCCTGTCGATCCTGGCGGAGCCGGCCCGGCGGGCCGCGCTCGCGGCGATGCTGCTGTTCGGCGCGATCCTGGCCGGCTACGTGTACTTCGCGTCGCTGTACCTGCAGAAGGTGCTGGGGTTCAGCCCGGTGACGACCGGCCTGGCGCTGGTCCCGTCGACCGTGACCGTGGTGCTTGTCTCCACCCTCGGCACCCGCCGGCTGCTGGCCCGGTTCAGCATCAAGGCCGTGCTGCTGGCCGGGCTGGCCCTGATGGGCGCCGGGCAGCTGTGGCTCGCGCAGATCACCGCCGGGGCCAGCTACCCGGAGGCGGTGCTGCCGGGGCTGGTACTGACCGCAGCCGGGGTCGGGCTGGCGCTGCCGACCGCATCGATCGCGATCATCAGCGGGGTCCAGGCCAGCGACCAGGGACTGGCCGGGGCGCTGTTCACCACCAGCCAGCAGACCGGCTCCGCGGTCGGCCTGGCGATCCTCGCCACCGCGGCCGCGGCGGCCACCGCCAGGGCCACGCCGGCTCCCTGGTGGACGGTTACCGCCTGTCGTTCCTGATCGCCACCGGTCTCGCCGTCCTCGCCGCGATCATCGTCGCGCTCCAGCTCAGCTCGGAGTCCCGCCGCGTTTCGAAATCCGACCGCGTTGAACCCCGGCACCAGCAGGCTGGCCCCGGCGGACCGCCCCCCGCGCCGCCCGTCGCGCCGCCCGACCCGGCGCAGCTCGGTAAGGGCTGACCGGTCCTACGGCGGGCAACCGCGGCCAGCACCTCGTCGGCCAGCCCCGCCAGCGTCGTCTATCCCGCTCCGAACCCGCCGTTGAGCCAGATGATCACCGGCCCAAGCTATCCGGGCAAATCCCCCCGGCGCTGGCGCTCACGATCATCAGCCACCTGCCGCTCACACCCGCAGGCGGTGGACACCGAGCTGCCAGTAGCGCTCGCTGCGGCAGGCGGGGACGGGCGGCGGGGCCCCGCGACCTAAGCTTGGGGGGTGGCTATGTTGCGGATTGCGCTGGCGCAGGTGAACGCTACCGTCGGGGACCTGGCGGGGAACGCCGAGATGATCGTCGAGTGGACGCGGCGGGCGGCGGCGCGCGGGGCGCGGGTGGTGGTGTTCCCGGAGATGGCGCTGACCGGGTACCCGGTGGAGGACCTGGCGCTGCGGGCGTCGTTCGTGGAGGCGTCGATCGCGGCGGTGCGGGAGGTCGCCGAGCGGCTGAGCGTCGAGGGGCTCGGCGGCGTCGCCGTGGTCGTGGGCTACCTGGACCGGCGGGCCGGGCTGGCGCCGCGCACCGGGTTGCCCGCCGGGGCGCCGCTGGACGCGGCGGCGGTGCTGCACGGCGGGCGGGTCGTGATCACGTCGGCCAAGCACCACCTGCCCAACTACGGGGTGTTCGACGAGTCCCGGTACTTCGTGCCGGGGAGCACGCTGCCGGTGTTCCGGGTGCCGGTGCCCGAGACCGGCGAGGCCGTGGACGTCGCCGTGGCGATCTGCGAGGACCTGTGGCAGGACGGCGGGCCGGTGGCGGTGTGCCGGGCACGCCGGCGCCGCGCTGCTGGTGGTGCCGAACGCCTCGCCGTACGAGCGGGGCAAGGACGACGTGCGGCTTGACCTGGTGCGCCGCCGGGCCCAGGAGGCCGGGGCGGCGCTGGCCTACTGCAACCTGGTCGGCGGGCAGGACGAGCTGGTCTTCGACGGCGACTCGATCCTGGTATCGGCGGCCGGCGAGCCCCTGGCCCGGGGGCCGCAGTTCGAGGAGGCGCTGATCGTCGCCGACCTCGACCTGCCGTCGGCGCAGGCCAGCCCCGCGCCGGACAGCGTGCCCGGGCACGGCGACATCCAGCCCGCCGCCGACAGCACGCTGCCGCGCACCTCCGGGGTCGGCGAGGCGGTGGACGCGGGCGACGGGACCGCCATCATGATCGAGCGGGTGGCGCTGCCCGATCTGCCCGGCGCGGTGACCACGGGCCAGGCGGACCCGGCCGGCGGGCTGACCCGGCAGGCACGTGGAGCGCGGCCGGGGCCGGCGGGGCGCGACGGCCGGCCAGGCGGACAACGCGGGCGAGCCCGGGCCGTTCTGGCCCCGGCTGGACGACCTGGCCGAGGTCTACGCGGCGCTGGTGCTCGGCACGGGCGACTACGTGCGGAAGAACGGGTTCCGCTCGGTGCTGCTCGCGCTGTCCGGCGGCATCGACTCGGCGCTGGTCGCGACCATCGCCGCCGACGCGGTCGGGCCGGAGAACGTGCACGTGATCCTGATGCCGAGCAAGTGGTCGTCCGACCACTCGGTGAGCGACGCCGAAGACCTGGTCAAGCGGCAGGGGATCAACGCGCGGACGATCGCGATCCAGGACATCGTGGACGCCTTCCGCGACGGGCTGGGCGAGGGCTTCCCGCTCGCCGGGCTGCCCGCGGAGAACCTGCAGTCCCGGGTGCGCGGGGTGATCAACATGGCGGTGTCCAACAACGAGGGGCACCTGGTGCTGACCACCGGCAACAAGAGCGAGATCGCCTGCGGGTACTCCACCCTGTACGGGGACTCGGCGGGCGGGTTCGGGCCGATCAAGGACGTGCTCAAGACCCTGGTCTGGGACCTGTCCCGGTGGCGGAACGCCGACGCGGCGCGGCGCGGGCTCACCCCGCCGATCCCGGAGAACTCGATCAACAAGCCGCCGTCGGCGGAGCTGGCGCCCGGCCAGCTCGACACCGACTCGCTGCCGGACTACGCGGTGCTGGACAAGCTGCTCGACGACTACGTGGAGAAGGACATGGGATCGGCCGAGCTGGTCGCGGCCGGGCACGACCCGGCACTGGTCGCCCGGGTGATCCGCCTGGTCGACCTGGCCGAGTACAAGCGGCGGCAGTACCCACCGGGCCCGAAGATCAGCCAGAAGAACTTCGGCCGCGACCGGCGGCTGCCGATCACCAGCCGGTGGCGGGAGTCGCTGCCCGGCTAGCGCCTCACCCGCTGCGGGTGGTCCGGACAACGGGCGCGGCGTAGTTCCCTTGGCCCATGGCAGCAGCAGGCGCGCGGGGCCGGTACGGGCTTCTCCTCCTCACGCTGATCGCCGCTTACCTGGTCTCGGCGGTGGCGACGCCGAGTCAGTGGGGCCGGGTGCTCCACGTGGCCTTTGTCGCGTTTATCGCGCTGCTCGCCCTCGGGCATGCCCGGCTGCAGGGGCGCGCGCAGACGGCGGCCCAGGGCGCGGTGCTGGCCACCGCGGTCGCGGCGGGCGCCTGTGCCGCCTCCGGCGGCGGAGGCGTCGTGGGGGCCGTGGCCAACGGCTGGGGCGGCGTGATACTGCTGCTGACGGTGGCGATCATCATCGACGTGGTGGTGCACCTGGACCGGGTCACCCCGCAGAGCCTGTACGCGGCGCTGAGCGCGTACATGCTGATCGGGCTGATGTTCGCCTCCTTCTTCGCGATGATCGGCGACCTGGTGCAGCGGGCGCGTTCTTCGCCAACGGGCAGCCGGTCAACGCCGCAGACGCTGCAGTACTTCAGCTTCACCACGCTGACCACGCTCGGCTACGGCGACTTCACCGCCGCCGGCAGCCTGGGGCGGGCGGTGGCGGTGCTCGAGGCGCTGGCCGGGCAGGTGTTCCTGGCCACGCTGGTCGCCCGGCTGGTCAGCGCGTACGGCGCGGCGGCGGCGACCGCCGCCAGAGGAAAATGACAAAGAAGAGTGAAGGAGAACGGGGGCGTGCGGCGCGCCGACTCGTCCCGCTTTGACCAGGTCGGCGGCGCGGCCGGGCGCGGCGGCGGCAGCATGCAGTGGCGGCTGCGCCGACTGGGCCTGCCTAGCGGGCGGCGATGCCGCCGAACAGCTCGTCCACGGCGCGCTGGACGAAGCCGGGCGCGGCCGGGGCCGGGTCGTGCTTGCCGCGGGCCATGACGGCGCCGGTCAGCAGGAGCATGGCGACCTCGGTGTCGGTGCCGGCGCGCAGCTCGCCGGTGGCGACGCCGCGGCGGAGCACCGAGCGGATCAGCTCGCGGCGCGGCTCCACGACCTCCTCCATGTACCGGGCGACCAGCCGGGGGTAGCGCTCACCCGCGCCGTGCAGCAGCGCCCACTGCTGCACGTAACGGGGGTCGTCGGCGTCGGCCGCGACCACGGTGAGCAGCGCGATCAGGTCCTCGCGGGCCGAGGCGCCGCGCGGCTGCGGCAGCGGGTGGCGCATCGCGGCGAACGCGGCGATGAGCAGGTCTTCCTTGCCCGGCCAGCGGCGGTACAGCGTCGCCTTGCCGACCCCGGCGCGGGCGGCCACGTCCTCGCAGCGCACGCCCTCGATGCCGACCTCGCCGACCGCCTCGATCGCGGCGTCGAGTATCGCCTGCTCGGCCCGTTCGCTGCGCGGGCGCCCCGGGCGCGCGGCCGGTGCCGCCCGGCTGCCCGGCGGCGCCGTGGCCGCCGGCGTCCTGGCCGGCCGCTCGCCGGGGCCGGCGGTGCCGTCCTGGTCCGGGCCGGCGGCCGCGGTCCGTCGTCAACGGCGCAGTCCCAGCCGAGGACCGCCCGGCGGCGGGGGCGGGGGCCACCCGGACGTTCGGGGCCGGCTGGGCCGGGAGCTGCCCGGTGGCGGGGTCCCCGGCGGTGGCCTCGGGTCGCGCGTCGCTGTCGACGCGGCTGTGCGATGCGCGCATAGCGGGAACCCCTCCTCCGTTCGGATTCACTGTCCGGCGCGTGCTGGACTCTGACTGTACCCCGCGGCACGGGAACCGTCACCGCTGGCGACAATTCGGTGCGTTCCTGGCCCATCGCCGCGAGGTCGCGCTCGGCGGCCTCGACCTCGGCCGCGACCAGCTCGTCGATGGACGGCCGCTCGCGGGCGGGCATCCAGCGCAGCACCGCGAGGCAGCCGATGACCGACAGGACCGCCGCGACGCCCGTGGTGATCCGCATGGCGTCGACGAACGCGGTGTTCGCCGGGGCGAGCAGGAACTGGCCGTGCTGGCCGAGCTGCGCGGCGACGGCCTGGGTGGCGGTAATGGACGAGCCGGCCGCGTTCCTGGCCGCCTCGGGCAGGTGCGCCAGCGTCGGGTTGAGCGCGTCCCGGTAGGCCGAGGACAGGATCGAGCCGAGCACCGCGACGCTGAGCGCGACCGCGACCTGGCGCGCGGTGTTGGTCAGCGCGGACCCGGCGCCGGCCCGCTCGCGCGGCAGCGACTCCATGACGGTGGAGGTCGCGGTCGGGATGGTCACGCCGAGCCCGGCGCCCTGGATGACGAACAGCACGGCCACGATCCAGATCGGCGAGCTCCCGGTGAGGAACACCCAGCCGGCGATGGCGACCGCGTTGGCCAGCATGCCGCCGAAGACCACCGGCCGGGGGCCGTACCGGCTGACCAGGGAGGCGCTGCGGGGCGAGGCCACGAACTGGCCGACCGCGAACGGTATGGCCAGCAGGCCGGTCTCCAGCGGGCTGTAGCCCCGGACGTTCTGCAGGTAGAAGCTGCTGAAGAAGTACACGCCGCCCATGCCGAAGAACAGCAGCGCGATCGAGCCGACGGACGCCGACAGGCTGCGGTGCTTGAACAGCCGGACGTCGAGCGACGGGTGCTCGATGCGGCTCTCGTGCCAGGCGAACAGGCCGAGCACGACCAGGCCGCCGACCACCGGGCCGAGGACGCCGAGGCTGGTCCAGCCCACGCCGTCGCCGCCCTGCACGATCCCGTAGACCAGCAGCACCAGGCCGATGACGGAGCCGAGCACGCCGAGGTAGTCGATCTTGCCGGGCGCCGGGTTGCGCGACTCGGGCACCAGGATGAGCGCGGCGGCCGCGCCGACCGCCGTCACCGGCACGTTGATCAGGAAGACCGATCCCCACCAGAAGTGGGTGAGCAGCAGGCCGCCGAGCACCGGGCCGATGGCCACGCCGATGCCGACCGCAGCGGTCCAGATGCCGATGGCCTTGGCCCGCTCGGCGGGCTCGAAGACGTTGGCGATGATGGACAGGGTCTGCGGCATCACGGCCGCGCCGCCCAGGCCCATCACCGCGCGGGCGGCGATCAGCTGGTCCGGTGAGTGCGAGTAGGCGGAGAACAGCGAGCCGAGGCCGAACAGCAGCAGGCCGATCATGAGCACGCGCTTGCGGCCGATCCGGTCGCCGATCACGCCGAAGGTGAACAGCAGGCCGGCGAACACCAGCGTGTACGAGTTGATCGCCCACTCCAGCTCGGACTGGCTGGCGTCGATGCCGCCCTTGCTTGCCGGGCTGGCGATGGTCTTCAGTGCGACGTTGAGCACGGTGTTGTCGATGACGATGGCCAGCAGGGCCACCACGACGACGCCGAGAATGACCCATCGCCTGCGTTGAATCGTCTGAGTATCCATGAGGCCCCTTCACGGACTGGAAAACGTAAGCGCGCAGCCGGAACGGGAGCCAAAGAAAAGGGGTACCCAGGCCGCACTATCGATACGGAACAGGTCCGTTTCGGAATCTATTCCGGCCTGCCGGGGCGGTTACTGCCGGTGGGATCAGGGATGCTCCAAGCAACACAGAAGGCACAGACATCACGAGGGGTGTACCGATCGGGGTCAGCCAGAAGTTTCGGGCCCCCGGTCGGGGGGCGGTCGATAGGCTGGCGCTGCGCGGGGCCAGGGCCGCGCCCAGTGACGTGGCGGGATGGCGCGGGGAGTCGGATGGAGCCTCTGACAGCTGAAGATCCGCGGCAGATCAGCGTTTTCCGGCTGGAGTCGCGGCTGGGCGCGGGCGGCATGGGCCGCGTTTACCTGGCCCGTTCGCCGGGCGGGCGGCCCGTCGCACTGAAGGTCGTGCACCCGGAGCTGGCCCGCGACCCGGAGTTCATG
The DNA here is from genome assembly GCA_963748785.1 of uncultured Actinomycetota bacterium. GTDB lineage: Bacteria > Actinomycetota > Actinomycetes > Streptosporangiales > Streptosporangiaceae > Trebonia. The sequence goes on from CAVVKP010000016.1 coordinate 200,048, forward strand.
CAGCGGTTCCGCCGCGAGGTCGAGGCGGCCGAGGCGGTCAGCGGCGCCTACACCGCGCCGGTGATCGGCGCCGGGCCGGACGACAGCCCGCCCTGGCTGGCCACGGCGTACGTGCCGGGGCCGTCGCTGGCCGAGCTGCTGACGCGGACCGGGCCGCTGCCGGAGGCCGCCGTGTGGCGGCTGGCCGGCGGGCTCACCGAGGCGCTGGCAGACCATTCACGCCCGTCGCCTGGTGCACCGGGACCTCAAGCCGGGCAACATCCTCATCGCGGCCGACGGGCCGCGGGTGATCGACTTCGGGATTTCCCGTGCCCTGCACGGGGCGGCGATCACGGCCGCCCGCACGACCATGGGCACGCCCGCCTACATGTCACCCGAGCAGGCCGGGGGCAGGAGATCGGCGCGGAGAGCGACATCTTCTCCCTCGGCAGCGTGCTGGCGTTCGCCGCCACCGGGGCGGCGCCGTTCGACGGCGGCAACACGCTGTCGGTCATCTACCGGATCGTGCACGACGAGGCCGACCTGAGCCGGATAACGCCGGGGCTGGCCGGGCCTGATCGCCGAGCTGCCTGGCCAAGGACCCGGCGGCCCGGCCGACGCCCGCCGCGCTGATGGACACCGTCGCGGCGGGCACGGCCGGGCTGCCCGGGTTCGCGGCCGCGGGCGGTCAGGATCGCGCCCGGGCGGTGTCGGCCGGATGCGGTGTCGGCGGTCATCGCCGGGCAGTCCCAGGCGGCCGAGAACGCCAGCTTCGCCGTCAGCGGGTTCGCGCCGGGCACCGGGAGCCTCACGCACCCCGCGACCGCCCGCGCGGCGCACCCGGGGCTCCTGACGCCGGGCGCCACGCCGTCCGCCGGGGCCACGCCGCCCCGGCGCCGGCGCCGACAACGGCGCGCCGACACGGCACCAGCCGCTGGCTGATCGGGATCGGCGGCGCCGGGGTCGCGGCCGCGGCCATCGGGGCCACCCTCGCGCTGGTGCTGCCGGGCGACCGGGACCACGCGGGCCGTCGAACCGCCCGGCCGCCGGCAGCGCGGCCGCCGCCCGTCGTCGGCAGCTCGGCTCCCGCCGTCCTCCCGCCGCGTCGCCGTCGGACTCGCTGATCGCCGTGACCGTCTGCGCGTTCCCGGCCGACGGCTGCACCGACTCGTCCGCCGCCCAGTACATGGAGGTAGCGGCCGAAGTCGATATCCATCTCCGGCGACTCGACCGGGGAGGTGAACGACCTGGTCTGGTCGGACTGGGGCAGCCCGGAGGCGACCGCCACCGGGACCGAGGAACTCGACGACTGCACCCCGAACTGCGCGCAGGGGCACAACACGCCCTACCCGGCGACGGTGACCCTCGCCGGCCTGACGCCGTACGGCACCGGCCTGGAGGCCTACTCCACGATCGTGGTCGAGTGCCCGGCCGCCAACCTGGACGAGACCTACACCAAGGACACCGTGCCCGCAGTAACCCCTGGTGCCCAGTAACCCCTGGTGCCCCGGTAACCCCTGGTGCCCCGGTAGAAGGCACCGCGCCGCGGCTGCGGCCACCATGATCACGGAAACTCTTTTCCTGGCGGACATAAATACCGCTATACGCCGAAAAAGTATCCGTTGAAAAATTAGTTTCCGCGCAAGCCCGGCTACAGGGTCACGTCGGCCTGCCGCAGCTCGCCCGTCTCGGGGTTGACCAGCAGTGAGAGCGTCACCGTGGCGTGCTCGCCGGCCAGCTCGACGGTGACCAAGGAGCTGCCGTCGCCCGCCTGGTATGCCCCGGTGGTGACCGGGCCCGCCCAGGCGGCGGCCATCCGCAGCCGCCGGGCGGTCAGGCCGGCGTCGGTCCCCGGCGCGGCCGTCAGCCCGGCGGGCCAGCCGGCGGCGCCGTCGTTCAGCCAGCCGGTGACGGCGGCGAGTGCCCGGCCGAGCGGCGAGTCCGGGGCGGGCGGGATCGCCACGGCGAGCGACTGGACGCGCGGCGGGCGCTGCGGGTTGAGCTGGATCGCCGCCGCGACCGTGCCGCGCTCGCCCGTCAGCCACCAGCGGCGGTGCGCCGGGGTCTCCGACTCGGCGGGCCGCGACTCGTCCACGGTGAACGCGCCGATCCGCCTCCGCAGCAGCGCCAGGTCGGCGAGCCGCTCCGGGTAGGGCCGGTCCTGGGCCACGTTGGCGGTGAACAGCGCGTCGGCCGCCGCGTCGTCCCAGTCGGCGAGCAGCCGGCTGACCCGCGTCGGCCGCCGCCAGGGTCTGCGGCCACGGCCCGCCGGCCGCGCCGCCAGCGACCGGGGCGCCGGCCGCGGGGCCGCCCGGCCGCGCCGGGCCCGCTCGCCGGGCCAGGGACGGGGGCGAGCGCCACGTGCACGGCGGCCGACCGGTCGAGCAGCGCCCGCAGCACCAGCTCGGCCACGCTGGACATGTGCGCGTAGGTGCCGTTGCCGAGCGCGATGACGCCGAGGCCGGAGGCCGGGTGCCAGCGCATGTTGGAGCCGAAGCCGGGGTAGCCGCCGCTGTGGCTGACCACCCGGCCGAGCGCCGGGTCCTCGTCCACGAACAGGCCCAGGCCGTAGTAGGCCGGGTGGCCGGGCGGCCCGCCGGGAATCCGGTCCGGTGAAAGCCAGCCGGTCACCGCCTGCGGGAGCTGCATCTGCCGCCGGGACGCGGCGGCCAGCGGGTGCCCGCCGGCGGCCCCGTGACCGTCGGGCGGGAACGCGGCCGCGAACCCGGCGGTCCAGGTGGCCAGGTCGGCGACGCTGGAGAAGACGCCGCCCATCGGGGCGAACGCGCCGTAGGGGTCGAACGGCAGCTCTTCCCAGTCGTCCGGGCCGCGCCGGTAGCCGAGCGCCAGCTCGGCTACCGGGAACTCGGCGGCCGCGAACCCGGTGCTGGTCAGGCCGAGCGGCGCGAGCAGCCGGGTGCGGACGAACTCGTCATAGGGCAGCCCGGACGCGGCCGTCACGATCAGGCCGAGGATCGCGTAACCGATGTTGGAGTACTCGAACCGGGTGCCCGGGGCCCAGTTGAACGTGACGCCGCCGGCTAGCAGGGCGCGAAAGTCGTCGATCGGCAGCCCCTGCTGCCGGTCGCCCCACGGGTCGTCGGTCGGGAACCCGGCGGTCATCGTCAGCAGGTGCCTGATCGTCAGTGGCCCGGCGTCCGCCGCGCCGTTCACCCAGTCCGGCCAGCTCGGGGACGTACTCGGCGGCCGGGTCGTCGAGCGCCAGAGCGCCCCGGCGTCGCGCAGCAGCAGGACCGCCGACGCGGTGAACGACTTCGACATCGACGCGATGCGGAACACCGTCCGCTCGTCGGGCGCCGGGCCGCCGACCGTGCGGCCGCCGAACCCGGCCGCGTGCACCAGCGCGCCGCCCGCGACGATTCCGTAGCTGATCGCGGGCTGGCCGCCGCGCTCGTGGAAGCGGCTGACGATCTCGTCGGCCGCGGCGAAGCTCTCGTGGTGGGCGGCGCCGCTCGCGGTGGCGCTCAGGGCGAAGTCACGTGGCACCGCTACATCCTCGCACGCCTCTGGTGCACGGCCATCGGGGAACCGTCGGTCGCGGGCGCCCGGCGCCCGACTTTGGACGTTCCCACCACGCCGGGCCGCGGAGCGGCGGCCCCTCGCCGACCAGGCGAAGCGGGACGGGGCCACGGGGGAAACGCTCCCGTTCCTTCCCGGGATGACGTTGGTTGTGACCGGGAGCGGCGGCCGGGCCGTGCGCGGCCGAGGGTCACCGACCGGGTGGTCGCCCGCCCTGGAGTGCGATTTAATGCCACTGGCTCCATTACTGGAACTCATGGCGGATTCGGGGACGGCATGGACATATACGACGCGGGCCCGGGCCAGGGACCCGCTGACCGGGGTGGCTCGGGCTTCGAGGGTGCACCAGGACGCCCGGGCCAGGACTGGCCGCCGGGCCAGGCGGCCCCGGGCGCGCCGCCGGCGGGATACCCGCCGCAGCCGCCGCCGGGGTGGCACGCGGCGCCGCCCCCAGCCGGGGCGCCCGGCGGCGACCTGCGGCTGCTCCTCGACGGGCAGGACATCACCGCCCGCCCCGGGCACGCGGTGCGGGTCGGCCGCGCCCCGGACAACGACCTGGTCACCTCGGCGCCGACGGTATCCAGGTACCAGGCGGTGCTGCGCGCCGGCCCCGGCGGCTGGGAATACGAGAGCACCGGATCGGCGCCGAGTTTCCAGGGCGGGCAGCCGGTCACCCGGGTGATCGTGGACCGGCCGGTGCAGCTGGCGCTTGGCTCGGCGGACGGGCCGGTACTGCGGGCCGAGCCGTCGTTCGCCGCGGCGATGCCCGCGCCGGCGGCGACCGGGACCCCGGCGCCCCCGACCGGCGGCTCCGCCTGGGGCGCGGGAGCCGTCTGGGGCGCGGGCGTCGGCGGCGCTCCGGCGGCCCCGGCCCCGAGTCGGGGCTCGAGCGCCGGGCAGCCCTGGCCCGGCGGGCCAGCCGGGCCGCCCGTACCCGGCTGGGGGCCGCCGCGGCCTCATGGCCACCCGGGCGGTACCCACGGCGACGAGCTGGGCGCGGCGCTGCGCATCCTGTTCCCGGTCCACAGCTGGCTGCACGACAAGGGCTGGCGCCAGGGACTGCGGCTGCTGGTCATCGCGTACGCGCTGCTCCCGCTGGTGTTCCTGGCCGTGCTCAGCTCATCGAGCAACCTGTCCAGCCCCGGGTGGGCCTACAGCCTGTACGTCGCACCGCTGTGGATCACCGGCTTCTGGATGCTGATCAGGCCCGGTCACGTCGGCAAGCAGGAGGTACAGGCCGGGATCGGCATCGTCGCCTGGACGCTGATCTGGATCAACCTGGTGACGATCAACATCAACGACAGCCTGCACATCAGAGGCTCGATCGGGTTCTTCCCCGCGCATCGTGATCGGCTTCAACGAGGAGATCACCAAGGCGCTGCCGATCCTGCTGGCCAGCTTCATCCTGCTGAAGTACCGGTCGGTGAAGCTCAACCCGCGGATGGCGATGTTCCTCGGCACGATCTCCGGGCTCACCTTCGGCATCGCCGAGCAGGCCTTCTACACCTCGAGCGACATCGTCGGCATCAACCAGGCCAAGTCGGCGAACGAGGCGGTCAACGCCGCCCTGGCGTTCGCCGAGCGCATCTTCGTCGACGGGTTCCAGCACGCGGTCTGGGCCGGCATCGCCGGGCTTCTTCATCGGCATGGCGCTCAACTACCCGCGCCGCCGCATCCAGCTCATCGCGCTCGGGCATCGCGGTCCCGGCCGTGCTGCACACGCTCAACGACTTCCTGGCCGGCGAGTCCGTCTGGCTGGTGATCATCGTGCAGGCGGCGTCGCTGCTGCTGTTCCTGGGCTACACCATGTCGGCGGCGGCGATCGAGCAGCGGGTACGGGAGAGCCCGCTGTTCCGCGGCGACTCGCTGATGCTGCCGGCCTTCCGCGACCCGTCCCTCGGGCGACCCGGCGCAGCCGGCCGCCCGCTCCGTAACCGGCGAGACGCGCGGTCCCTGGTCAGGCGGCGCCTGACCAGGGACCCGCGCCGCGTTCGTCAGGGAGCCAGCTCGCGCAGCTTCGGCAGCACCTGCTTGCCGATCAGCTCGATCGCGGCCATCGGGTCGGCCGACATCACCTGGATGGAGACGATGTCCGCGCCGACGTCGGTGACCAGCGGCCGGTAGGCGTCGATCAGGCCCTGGGCGTCGGCGACGACGGTGTAGCTGGCCAGCACCTCGTCGCGGTCCATCTGGTCGGCCTTGACCCGCAGCTCGGCCGGGTCGGTCGCCTCCAGGCGGCCAGGCGCGCGCAGCCCGCGCATGGACGCTCAGCGCCTGCCAGGCCTCGTCCGGGCCGTCGGCCAGCACGGTCCAGCGGGTGGCCAGCACCCGGTGCGCCTTGCCCGCCTCCGGTCGCGGCCTTCCGGTACGGGCTCGATGACCTTGGCCACCGTGTCGGCCGGGTCCTTCACGCTGGTGATCAGCCCGTCCGGCGTAGGTGCCGGCGAACGTCGCCGACTTCGGGCCGCCCGCGGCCATCAGGATCGGCACGTCGCCCTTGGGCGGCGAGTACAGCTTGGCGGTCTCGGTCGTGTAGTGCTCGCCGTGGAAGGTCACCTTCTCCCCGGCCAGCATCCGGTGCATGATCTCCAGCGCCTCCTGCATCCGGGCCTGCCGCTCGGCGTAGCCGGGGAAGGGGAAGCCCATCGGGCGCTCGTTGAGCGCCTCGCCGGTGCCGACGCCGAGCATCAGCCGGCCGCCGGACAGCCGGTCGGTGGTCGCCGCCATCTGCGCGACCAGCGCCGGGTGGTAGTGGAACAGCGGGCAGGTCACCGCGGTGCCGAGCAGCACGCCGACGGGTCTGCACCGCCACCGCGCCCAGCCAGGACCAGACGAAGCCCGCCGCCGACGTGTCATCGACCCAGGGGTGGAAGTGGTCGCTGCCGAGCACGGCGTCGAACCCGGCCTCCTCGGCCGCCACCGCCTGCTGGACAAGGTCTTCGGGCTGGTAGGACTCATGGCTGCACAGCCAGGCGAACTTCATCACGCCTCCATCAATTGATCGCGTCGGTTCCGATCCTCTCACCGCGCGCCGGGGCGGCGGCGACAGGGCGGCTCTGGCCTGCCCGCGCGCGACAAAGTATCTTAATATCAAGATACTCGAGGGAGCCACGATGATCACGGGACTCGACCACGTGCAGGTGGCCATGCCGAGCGGGCAGGAGGAGGCGGCGCGGGCGTTCTACGCGGGCGTGCTCGGGATGACCGAGCAGCCCAAGCCGCCGCCTCGCCGTCCGCGGCGGCTGCTGGTTCACCTCCGGCAGCGCCGCGGTCCACCTCGGGGTGGAGGAGCCGTTCCGGCCCGCGGACCGGGCGCACCCGGCGCTGCTCACCGACGACCTGGACGGGCTGGCAGCCACCCTGGCCGCGGCCGGCCACCAGTGCATCACCGCCAGCGGCGAGATCCCGGGCGTGCGGCGGTTCCACACCCGCGACCCGTTCGGCAACCGGATCGAGTTCCAGCAGGCCTGAGGCGGGCTTCCCCGGGAAAGCCCGGCCCGGCAGGCGTGCATATCGGCGGCGCTGGCGGCATGCTAGGTACGTGGACGCGGATCAGGTGGCTACGCTTCGTGCACTCATGTCCGGCTCGCGGCTGGCTGGAGCGGGCCCGGCTGCTCGGCCGGGCGCTGCGGACGACGCCGAGGTCGGCGGGCGGGCTGCTGGTGGTCGGCACGCCCGAGCTTCGAGCCGTGGCACATGACCGCGCACCTGGACGACGAGTCGCGGCTGTCCGGCGCGGCCGAGCTGTCGCCCGACGCTGGTGCGCTGGTCGCCGCCGCCGGGGGCGCCGCCGCACCTGTCGGTCGGCCTGGCCCGGCTGGAGGCGGCCCGGCGGGGCGAGACGCTGTTCGTGGTGGCGCGAGGACACCGCGCCGGTGCCGCTGCTCGAGCGGGTCAGCGACGCGCGCAAGACCGGCGCCACCATCCTCGCCCTGGACGGCGACGACCCGGAGCTGGACGGGCTCGCCCACGAGGCCCTGGCCGTCCCGTCGACGCTGTCCTTCGACGCGGGCCAGCACCTGGTGTCGGCCGCGGCGGGCGAGCCGCGGCACCGGGGCGCGGCGGCGGTCGCGGCGGCCTGCGGTCCCGGCTGGCCCGCCTGCTCGACACGGTGGCCGGGCCGAGCGCGTAAAGTCGGCGGGGGGCTCAGGCGTCCAGCGAGAGCACCATGGTCGGGCCGCTCGATGACGTGGTCGTCGCGCAGCGGGCGTACCGCGGTGCCGATCGCGAAGAACTCGGTGGTGTGCGAGCCCCAGGTGTGGCGAGTGCTGGCGCAGCTGCACCCCGACGATGCCCTCGGCGTGCAGTTCCTCGGCCTCGGCCTGCATCCGGGTCATCGCCAGCTCGCGGGCGTCGTAGAGCGCCTGGGTGAACTGCTCGATCTCGACGTTGCGGCCGATGTTGCCGAGCACCGAGCCCATCCGCTGGTGGGCCACGTGGTACACGCACGAGCCCATGACCATGCCGAGCGGCGCGTAGCCGGCCCGGATCAGCGTCCAGAAGTCCTGGCCGGACAGGTCGGAGGTGAACGGCTGCTTCTTGTTGTTGCGCCAGTTCGACACGCCGCCGCCGCCCGCGCCCGGCTCGGCCTTGACCGCCGTGCCGACCGCGATGAACTCGGCGATGTCCGCGCCGAACTCCTTCATCTCCACGTCCAGCCGGACGCCCGACGATGCCGTCGGCGCCGAGCGCGTCCGCCTCGGCCTCCATCCGGGACATGGCCAGCTCGCGCGCGTGGTACATCGCCTGGGACAGCACGTCGAGCTCCTGGTTCTTGCCCCAGCGGCCGACCTGCAGGCCCGACGTGGTAGATCGACGAGCCGAGCACCAGCCCGAGCGGCTTGAAGCCCGACCTCGCGGACCAGCAGGAACTCGTTGACCGACAGGTCGGAGGTGAAGATCGACCCCGCCTTGCCCGGCTGCAGCTCGGACAGCCGCTTGATGGCGTCCTGCGGGACCCCGGCCGCGCCGAGGTCACTAATCTGCTGGTTGCTCATCGACGGCGTCCTTTCTTCGTCTACCGAATCTGCCGGTCATGCTGTGGCCTATCGCCGGTTCTGGCCGATGTCGACCCGCGCCGCCTGACGCCGCTCCGGGTCGAGGGACATGATGGCGAGCGGAGACTGCTTGGTCTGCTCGGAAAGCTTGCTTTTGAAGCGCACGATCGCGGTGCCGATGTTGACCGCCTCGACGATGTGGTCGCGGGCGCCCTCCGAGGCCGGGCACTCGCGCTCGCGGACCTGCGAAGTCCATGTCGGCGATGACGACGCCCTCGGCGCCGATCCGCTTCGACGTCGGCTGTCGAGCTGCTGCCGCGCGTCGTGGCGGGCGTCGTTGACCAGGTCGGTCCACCCGCTGACCTCGGCGTTCCCCGCCGACCAGCGGGTCTGGCCGACGGTGCGCCAGTCGTCGTGCCGGGCCGCGACCGTGATGCCGAGCACGAGCCCGGCCGGCATCCAGCCGCTGCTGACCAGCTTGGCGAAGTCCTGGCCGGACAGGTCGGAGGTGAACGGCTGGCGCAGCCGCGGCGCCTGCGGCGCGCCGTGATCGCGGTGCCGATCGCCTTGAACTCCAGGCCGCCGGTCGGGAACGGTCCGATGGTGAGCCGCACCCCGACCACGCCGTGCCCGCCGAGCGCGGCGCACTCGGCCACCATGCGGCTGATCGCCGTGCGGCGCGCCTCGTACATGGTCTGCACCAGCGGGCCGAACGAGCCGTAGCCGCCGCGGCTCGACACCTGCGTCACCGCGGCGGGCGCCCAGGCGTTGGAGTAGCCGCCCCACGCCCCCGGGCAGCCGTACCCTCCGGTGTAGCCGACGTTGTAGACGGCGGCACCGAGGACCTGGCCCGACGGGCTGGAAGCCCACCGAGCGGACCGAGGCGAACTCATCGGAGGTGAGCGCCGAGCCCCAGGTGCCGCTGCGCCTGATCTCGGCCAGCCGGGCTTCCGCGGCCGGCGGCAGGTGGTTGCTCACAAGGCTCTAGGTTAGCCGGGCGCGGCGGGTACCGCCCGCATGGATACGCGATCTATGCGGGCGGCCCCGCGGCGCACCGGCGGCTGCCCCGGCGCCGCTACTCCTGCTCGTCCCATTCGGCGTTGCGCTCCTTGACCTTGTCGAGCGCGTGGGCCGCCTCCTGCCGGGTCGCGTAGGGGCCGAGCAGGTCCTTGCCCGGGCAGGGCGTGTCAGCGGGCTCTACGGTCATGTGCCGCGTGCAGAACCACCATTGCTCATCGGAGTTCGCCATGCCTACTAGACTCGCAAAACATGGCCACTGTGCTCCACCCGGGTCGGCTGTCTCCCACCCGGCAGGTACCCGCGAACATCCCGCGCCCCGAGTACGTGGGCAAGAAGCAGCCCAGGCTGGGCGAGCCGGATGTCAAGGACGCCGACACGATCGCGCGGATGCGGGTCGCCGGCCAGCTCGCCGCCCAGGCCCTGGAAGAGGTCGGGCGGCACATCCGTCCCGGCGTCACCACCGACTACCTGGACCAGGTCGGGCACGACTTCCTCGTCTCGCACGGCGCGTACCCGTCCACGCTCGGCTACCGCGGCTACCCCAAGTCGCTGTGCACCTCGCTGAACGAGGTCATCTGCCACGGCATCCCCGACGACACCGTCGTCGGGGACGGTGACATCGTCAACATCGACATCACCGCGATTCATCGACGGCGTGCACGGCGACACCAACGCCACCTTCCTGGCCGGCGACGTGGACGAGGAGTCGCGGCTGCTGGTGGAGCGCACCCGCGAGGCGATGATGCGCGCCATCAGGGCCGTGGCCCCAGGACGGCCGCTGAACGTCATCGGGCGGGTCATCGAGTCCTACGCCAAGCGGTTCGGCTACGGGGTGGTGCGCGACTTCACCGGCCACGGCATCGGCACCACCTTCCACTCCGGGCTGATCGTGCCGCACTACGACGATCCCGTCGGCGACGGTGACGATGGAACCGGGCATGACGTTCACCATCGAGCCGATGCTCACCCTCGGCGTGATCACCTACGACATCTGGCCGGACGGCTGGACGGCGGTGACCAGGGACCGCAAGCGCACCGCGCAGTTCGAGCACACGATCCTGGTCACCGAGGACGGCCACGAGATCCTGACGCTGCCCTAATGAGCGCGACCCCTGACACGGCCCAGGACACGGCCCCGGCCGGGCAGCCGGAGTTCGACGCCGCGACCGCCCTGTCCGGCGAGGGCCCGGACTTCGCGGCGGCGCTCGACGGGCGCTGGGATGGCAAGGCCGGCCCCAACGGCGGATTCCTGCTCGCGCTGGCGACCAGGGCCATCGGCCGGGTGCTGCCCTTCCCCGACCCGCTGGTCGTGTCCGGGCTGTTCCTGCGGCCCGGCACGCCCGGCCCGGCGCGGGTCAGCGCCGAGGTGATCCGGGTCGGCCGCACCACCGGCTTCGGCCAGGCCAGCCTGCTGCGCGACGGCAAGGAGGTGCTGCGCGCCACCGCCGCGTTCACCGACCTGGCCACGGCCGCCGCCCGCGACCTGCCCGGTTACAACGGCGGAAGGCCCCCGGTACTGCCGGCCCCCGAGCAGTGCCTGGGGCTGCACCGCGAACTCGACCCGCCGAGCACCCTGGTGGACCGGATCGAGTACCGGTGCGCCCGGCTGCCCTTCTGGGCCGTCGGCGGCGAGCCGTCCGGCAACCCGGTGTACGAGGGCTGGATGCGGTTCGCCGACGGCCGCGAGCCCGACCTGTTCTCCCTGCCGCTGTTCGTGGACGCGGTGGCGCCCGCCGCCCTGGAGGCGGGCCTCGGCGCGATGACCACCGTGGAGCTGACCGTGCACCTGCGGGCCCGCCCCCGGCCCGGCTGGCTGGCTTTCCGCACCCTGACCAGGTACCTGTCCGGCGGCTACCACGAGGAAGACGCCGAGATCTGGGATTCATCCGGCCAGCTGGTGGCCCAGTCCCGCCAGCTCGCCCTGGTCCTGCGCTGAGATTCCCCCACCTGAGAAGAACGGGCGCGTGGGTCCCCCCGGCGGCCCGCCTGGCTGCGCGCCAGCTGGGGATCACGCCCGTCCGGGGCGGCGGCACCGCCGCCGGCCGGGACCGGACGCTGGACGCCGGGGACGGCGCCGGGGACGGCACGGGCGGGGACGGCCGGGGACGCACGGAGACGGCCGGGGACGGCACGGGACGGCACGGGGACGGCACGGGGACGGCACGGGGACGGCACGGGGACGGCACGGGATACGCTGAGGCAGCGAGGGCGAAGCGACGGGAGCTGACGTGGTCGAGGCGGTCGTGTTCGACATGGACGGGGTGCTCATCGACTCCGAGCCGGTCTGGGAGCGGGTACGCCGGGGTTTCGTGTCCGATCGGGGCGGCCGGTGGCCGGCCGACGCCCAGGACCGGCTGATGGGCATGTCCACCGGCGAGTGGTCGGCCTACCTGAGCCGCGACTTCGGCCTGACCATCGAGCCCGCCCAGGTCGCCGAGCTGGTCGTCGCGGCCATGGCGGCGGAGTACCGACAGCACCTGCCGCTGCTGCCCGGCGCGGTCGACGCCGTGCGCCGGCTGGCCGCCCGCTACCGCCTGGCCGTCGCCAGCTCGGCCCCCAAGTCGCTGATCGACGCGGTGCTGGACGCCTCCGGCCTGCGCGCCTCCTTCGAGGCCTCCGTCTCCAGCGAGGAAGTCCCCCGCGGCAAGCCCGCCCCCGACGTCTACCTAGAGGCCACCACCCGCCTCAACGTTCCCCCGTCCGCCTGCGCCGCCGTCGAAGACTCCGCCAACGGCCTGCGCTCCGCCGCAACCGCCGGCCTCACCGTCATCGCCGTCCCCCGCCCCGAATACCCCCCGTCCCCCGACGCCCTCTCCCTGGCCAGGGTGGTCCTCGACTCCCTGACCGCCCTAACCCCCGACACCATCGCCACCCTCTAGCCCTCTCGACCGCATCCCCGGCGAAGCCCGCCCTGCAGGCGCCAGCCCCTGGCCGCAACCCGGCAGTTGCCGCGCTGTCGCCTGAACAGCGCACCCGGGGGCTCCCTCACCCGTTGCGGCTCCGCGCACCCGTTGCGGCTCGTTGGCGCCATCGGCTGCCTCTAACGTGGCCATTGGCGCCAACCACCCGGCAGGAACGTGGCCATTGGCGCCAACGACCCGGCAGGAACGAAGCCGTTGGCGCCAACCACCCGCCAGGAACGAAGCCGTTGGCGCCAACCACCCGCCAGGAACGTGGCCATTGGCGCCAACCACCCCAAAGGAACGAGGCCGTTGGCGCCAACGGCTGCCTCTAACGTGGCCATTGGCGCCAACCACCCGCCAGGAGCGAGGCTGTTGGCGCCAACGAACCGGCAGTGGCGGGGCCTTTGGCGCCAACGAACCGGCGGAAGGTGCTCTGACGCTATTGTCCGCGCGCAGCCACGCCGAAATGCCCCGCCGCCGCAAAGCCGGTGCCACAACGCGACGACCCAAGAAAGCCGTCCAACCGCCCCGCGTCAGCCCCGACCACGCCATACCCAAAGCCCGAAAAACCGCACAACCGCACCCCACTCACCCACCCGGCAACGGGCCGCGCCAGGTCCGACCAGGTCACTAAACGCCGGTATGCCCCGCGCCAGCCCCGACCAACGGCCATAATCAAGGCCCCAAAAACTTGCGGCAGCCGTACCCAGGTCACTGAACGCCAGTGTGCTCCGCGCCAGCCGCCCCCCGACAGGCCGAAGGCCGTCAGCGGAAGCTGACGGCCTTCGCCTCGCACACCCCCGAAGCGGTAAGCGCGGGCCCGTCGGGTGATTAGCCGCCGACCTTCCGAAGGAGTGTCGGCGGTAATCTGCCCGTCGGGCCAAGCCCCCGTCGTTCTTCGGGCTTTTGACTTCAGGTTTTGACTTCAGGTTTTGACTACAGGTTTTGACTACAGGTTTTGACTACAGGTTTTGACTACAGGTTCTTGACTTGAGGTTCTAACCCCGTGGTTTGACTAGAGTCGCTACGCGTCGCGCTTGCGGAACAGGTAAGCGCCCACGGCGAGCAGCACGACCACCCAGACAACCGTCACGCCGAACTGCGGCCACGCCGACCACAGGTGCGACGTGTCGGTCGATCCCACGGTTGCCGACAGCACGGTGCCCGAGGACGCCGGGCAGAAGCGGATGATGTCGTCGCGCCAGCTGTTCGGCAGGAGCTGGACGATGATCGGCAACACGAACAGCAGGCCGACCGCCGACGCGATCGCGGCGGCCGTGTGCCGGAGGATGGCACCGAGGCCGAACGCGATCACGCGCGGCCGCGGTCACGAACAGCGCGGTGCCGATGACCGCGGTGAGCACGGCGCCCGACGTCACCACGTAGCTGCCGGACAGGGTGGTCCCCTGCGGCGACGACTGCGCGATGAGCGGGATCGTGGTCGAGTGGAACAGCGACGCGCTCACGCCCGTGCCCGACAGCAGCGCCTGGCCGACGAAGAAGGACAGGAACGACGTCACCACCGAGACGACCAGGGTCACGACGGTGAAGATGAGCAGCTTCGAGCTGAAGACCACGCCGCGGCGCGGCATCGCGGTCAGTGAGGTGCGGATCATCCCGGTCGAGTACTCCGAGGTGATCGTCATGGCGCCGAGCACGGCGATGATCAGCTGGCCGAGGTAGAAGAACAGGTCGAGGGAGAGCTGCGTCGCGTCGAACCCGGCCTTGTTGCCCGGGTCGCTGTTGATCTCGGAGGCGGCGCCGGCCCCGATGGCGGCCGCCAGGCCCACGCTGAAGATCAGCAGCGAGGCGATCGTCCAGTAGGTGGAGCGGACCGAGCGGAGCTTGGTGAACTCCGAGGCGAGCACGCCGCGCAGCCCGGCCCGGCCGGGCGCGGGTGGCAGCGCTGACAGCCGGATGTCCGCCGTAGTCGTCGTCGCCATCGCTCAGACCCCGCTTCCGATGGTGGTGGACGGCCGCTGGCCGGGTAGGTCGGCGCGGTACTCCACGCTGTCCGCGGTCAGCTCCATGAACGCCTCTTCCAGCGAGGCCCGCACCGTGGCCAGCTCGTGCAGCCGGATGCCCTCGCCGAAGGCGATGTCACCGATCTGGTCGCTGGTCAGCCCGCGCACCTCGATCGCGCCGTCCTGGTCGGGGGCCATGGTCGCGCCCTGGGCGGTGACCGCCCGGACGAGCTGGTCGGCCGACGGGGTGCGCACCCGCACGGCGGCACCGGACGACCGGGCGATGAAGTCCTTCATCGTGCAGTCGGCGATCAGCCGGCCCCGGCCGATCACGATCAGGTGGTCCGCGGTGTGCTCCATCTCCGACATCAGGTGACTGGACACGAAGACCGTGCGCCCCTCGCCCGCCAGGGCCTTCATCAGGTTCCTGATCCACAGGATGCCCTCGGGGTCGAGCCCGTTGACCGGCTCGTCGAACATCAGCACCTTGGGGTCGCCGAGCATCGTCGCGGCGATGCCGAGGCGCTGGCTCATGCCCAGGGAGAAACCCTTGGACCGCTTGCGCGCCACTTCCGATCAGGCCGACAAGCTCAAGCACCTCGTTGACCCGCCGCTTGGGCAGGCTGTTGGTCTGGGCCAGGCACAGCAGGTGGTTGTAGGCGGACCGGCCGCCGTGCACCGCCTTCGCCTCGATCAGCGCGCCCACCTCGCGCATCGGGTAGGCCAGGTCGTGGTACGACTTCCCGTCCACCGCGACCGTGCCCTCATCCGGGTAGTCGAGCCCGAGGATGCAGCGCATCGTCGTGGTCTTGCCCGCCCCGTTCGGTCCCAGGAAGCCGGTGACCTTGCCCGGCTCGATGCCGAACGAAAGGTCGTCGACGGCCGTTTTGGCGCCGTACCGCTTCGTGAGGCCCCGCACCTCAATCATTAGAAAATCAGTCCCCTCTCGCAGAGATGTCATTATTGTGGCCGGCTGCCGAGGGTGGTCGCGTCGCCCGGGATGATGATTTGGCGGTACTCCCGCAGGGTGACCTGCCCGGCCGAGCTGTCGGGAACCGCCAGGCAAAGCGCGTTGAGGATGCGCTGAGCCCGCCGGCCAGGCGGGCACGCGGACGGCGGCGGGAAAGGCCAGAACATCCCGTCCGGGGAATGATTAGCAGGCTTACCGCGGCGTGCAACGTTACCGAGTAACCGGGCCCGGCGGCGTACACGCGGTGCGCGGCGCGGCGGCCATGGACCAGGACCCGGCCGGGGCGCAGCGGGCGGCCCGGCGCGGCCGTGCCCGGACGGCGGGGCTCGGCGCCGCCGGCTTCGGCCAGCTCGACGGCCTCGCCGGCCAGGGCGGTGGCCTGATGGCAGTCGCAGTCGGCGCCGCACCGGGCGGCAGCACGAGCAGCCAGGTCCCCGGCGAGCCGGGGACAGCGACGCGGACCGGCCCGCGCGGGTCGAAACGGACCAGGTCCCACCAGCGCTGCGGCGTAGCGGCCAGGTCAGCGAGGTCGCCACCCACCCGGCCGTCGGTGCGCGGCACGAGGGCCCCGTCCCGGACGGGCGCGGGCGGCGCGGCGAGTTGCGCGATCTCAGGGGCGACCGAAAGGTCGGCGTTCACGAGGGTTCCTTCGTGTGTCGGCTGCGGCTACTGACTCCGGTAAGGCGAGGTCACCGACAACACGAGGACGGCAGGCAGCACGGCATGGCCCGACGGCTCATCCGCGCTGCTGACATGCGGGTTATCCCACCGCAATCACGCTCCGTTGTCAAGTCGGCCTTGGGGAGCGCCAGGGCGGCTAACCGGCGGCCAGGCCCAGGTCGGCTAGCTTGCGCAGGGCGGTGGAGACCTGGCCGGGGTCGATGCCGCCGCGCTTGTCCTGTTCTGACCAGGCGGCGGCGGCCAGGGCCCGCAGGCCGTCGATCGCGTCGCCGCCGCCAGACAGGGTGAGCGTGCCATCGGCCTCGGCTCTGGCGGTCCAGTCGGCGCAGGCGGCGCCGGCCTCGGTCACGGTGACGTCGGGGTAGGGGCGGAGCAGGGCGTCCAGGGTGGCCGCGATGTACGTCGGCCGGTGCTGCGGCGGTGCCAGCGTGGCGCTGCGCGGGTTGTCGACGCCGGTCAGCACGAGGAGGCTGTCGGTACCCGCGTTGTGCGCCGCCTCGATGTCGGTGTCCAGGCGGTCGCCGATGACCAGCGGGTGCCGTGCCCCGGTGCGGATGACCGACTCGCGGTGCAGCGGCGGCTCCGGCTTGCCCGGCCACGACCGGCGCGGTACCAGTGGCGTGCTCGATGACCTTCAGCAGCGACCCGTTGCCCGGCGCGGTGCCGCGCGCGTTGGGGATGGTCGAGTCGGCGTTGGTGGCGACGAACAGCGCGCCGGCCCGGACCGCCAGGCCGCCCTCGGCGAGCCTGCCGTAGTCGATGTCGGGCGCGAAGCCCTGGACGACCGCCGCCGGGTTGTCCGTCGCGGTGGAGACCGGGACCAGGCCGCGCTCCCTGACCGCCATGCGCAGCGCCGTCGAGCCGAGCACCAGGACCTTCGACCCCGGCGGCAGGTGGTCGGCGAGCAGTCGGGCCGCCGCCTGCGCGGAGGTGACCACGTCGGCCTCGGTGGCCGGGGCGCCCATGCCGGTGAGCAGGGCCGCGACCGCGGCCGGGGTGCGGGAGGCGTTGTTGGTGACGTAGGCCACGTGGGCGCCGGCCCGCGTGGCGCCCTGCAGCGCCTCGGGCGCGCCGGGGATCGCGGAGCCTCCGATATACACGACGCCGTCGAGGTCGAAAAGGAGGACGTCGTAGGCTTCGGCGAGCGTTTTAGTCACGGGCCAAGCGTAGCCGGGCCGGTCCGCGCCGGTTCGGGTGCCCGATAGGATCGCGGTTTTCGCGGTCAGGCGCGCGACCCCGGCGCCTCGGGGGGTACGGGGGGTTGTCCCGCCGGGAGAGAACCGCGTGACTTGAGGGTGGCTCTCACCTGGTGCAGGGCGTCGGTGTAGGGCTTGCGGTCCGGGCGCATCGCCGCGGCCAGGGCCAGGTACTCGGCGGCGGCGTCATGGTCGCCCGACCGGGCCAGCGACAGGCCCAGCCCGAAGTGCGCGTAGTCGTCGGTCGGGCTCGCCTCCACGATCACCCGGAAGTTGTCCGCGGCGGCCGCGTACTGGCCGGTGTCGAACTGGGCCCGGGCCAGGGCCTCGCGGACGCTGCGCGAGGCCGGCTCGGCGTCGGCGGCCCGCTGCAGCACCTGGGCGGCGGCCGCCGGGCTGCCCTTGCCGAGCAGGGCCATCCCGGTGGTGTACCAGGCATGCACCTCGGCGGGGTCCGGTCCGGCCGACTCGTCCGGCCGGGCCGGGCGGGCGAAGTTTTGCGCGGACGGGGAATCCCAGCTGCCGCTTGGCACTTCTGACATGGTGTGCAGACCCACTTTCCGTCCGTCGATGGCTCCGACCCCGGCGCCGGCCTCGTCCTGGCGCCGTTTCGCGGTGTCCGTTATGACCTGTCCCGGGTAGGGGGACTCGCAAACGTCACATCACCACCGTACGACGTGATTGGCCCCGGGACACTAGAGCGCCTGCGAGCGGCCTCGCCCCATAACGTTGTCCGGCTCATCCTGCCGGCCGACGCCGGCCCCCGCCCGGCGAGGGGACGGACCGGGCGGCCCAGGCCCGGGAGGCGGGCCAGGCGGCCGCGTCGCTGCTGCGTGACTGGCTGGCCGAGGGCGCGCTGGTGGCTGACGAAGCGCCCGCGCTGTACGTGTACGAGCAGCGCGGCGCGGGCTGGGTACAGCGGGGCCTCATCGGGCTGGTCGCGGTGGGAACCGACGCCGTGCACCCGCACGAGGGCGTGATGGCCGGGCCGGTCGCCGGGCGGCGCGAACTCATGAAGGCAACTCGAAGCAACCTCGAGCCCATTCTGCTCGTCTACAACGGTGGGGCAGGGGTCGGCGGGCACGGGGGCCCGGCCGGCCCGGGGGCCACGGGGACCACGGGGGCAAGCGCCTCCACGCTGACGGACCGCGCCGCGGACGGCGGCGCGCCGCTCGCTCAGGCCGAGACGGACGACGGGATAACCCACCGGCTGTGGGCGGTCACCGACCCGGCCGCGCACCGGGCCATCGCCGCCGACCTCGCCAACCGGACGGCGCTGATCGCCGACGGCCACCACCGCTACGCCGCCTACCGCGAGCTGCGGACGGAGATGCGCGCCTCGGGCGCGGGGCCGGCCCCTGGGACTACGGCCTGGCTTTCCTCGTCGACACGGACGCCTACCCGCTGCGCCTCGGCCCGATCCACCGGGTGCTGCCGCACCTGGCGCCGGCCGACGCGGCGCGGCTCGCCGCGGACGCGTTCACCGTCACCCCGGTAGCCGCCGGCGGGGCCATGGAACGGCTGGCGGCGGCGGGCCAGCCGGGCACGGCGTTCCTGCTGACGGGCCGGGACGGGTACTGGCTGCTCACCGAGCCCGACCGGGACCGGCTCGCGGCGGCCATGCCGCCGGGCACGTCGCACCGCTGGCAGGCGCTCGACGCCTCCGTGCTGCAGGAACTGCTGCTGCGCCAGCTGTGGTCGATCAAGGACAACGAGAACGACGTGCTGGTCGCACACGACGCCGCCGAGGCCGTCCGCATGGCGGCCGACGCGGGCGGCACGGCGGTGCTCTGCAACCCGATGCCGCTCGCGGCGGTGATGGACATCGCCCGGCACGGCGAGAAGGTCCCGCGCAAGTCCACGTCGTTCGGGCCGAAGCCGCGCACCGGCCTGGTGCTGCGCACCTTCGACGCCTGACCCCGCGCGCCAGGTGCCAGCCGCACGAGCGGCGGGCACCTGGCGCGTCCTGAGCGCATGAATGTGCCATGGGTGCCGGCCTGCCTGGCCGCACCGATGGCACATTCATGCCGGGGGCAGTCGCTGGGTCCCCCGTGGGCCGGGGCTACGGTTCTTTGTCCCCCTGGCCGCCCTCGCCGTGGTCGGCCTTGTCGGGGCGGTGGGGGCAGCGTGCGGCGGCGATGGCCTCAGAGACCGAGTCGTAGATGCTGAACACCCGGTTGAGGCCGGTGATGCGGAAGATGCGCAACATGCGGCTCTGCGTGCACACGAGATCGATCCAGCCGTCGTGCGCGCGGACCCGCTTCAGGCCGCCCACCAGCACGCCGAGCCCGGTTGAATCGAGGAACTCGACGGCCTCCATGTCCACGATCAGCTCGTAGCTGCCCTCCTCGACCAGGCCGACCAGCCG
Source organism: uncultured Actinomycetota bacterium (assembly GCA_963748785.1). Classification (GTDB taxonomy): domain Bacteria; phylum Actinomycetota; class Actinomycetes; order Streptosporangiales; family Streptosporangiaceae; genus Trebonia. The sequence goes on from CAVVKP010000016.1 coordinate 219,666, forward strand.
CTCGCGCAGCTTGGGGGCGCTGTACACGTCGATCTCACCGCCGACCGCGATGACGGTGTACCCCGGTTCCACGGAGTGCACGTTGAGCGTGAGGTCCATCTCTTCTCCCTCCCTGTTTGTCTGGGACAATAGTCCGGTGCGCGACGACATTTCTATGACGACAGGCAACTCTCCGGAACCTGGCAGACCGGACATCACCGACCTCGGCAACGACGTCTTCCAGATCGACACCAAGATGGCCGGCTACCCGGGGATCACGGCCGGCTACCTGATCCGCTCGAGCCGCCCGTGTCTGGTCGAGACGGGTACCTCGACGTCCGCCCCAGTGGTGCGGCGCGGCGCTGGCCTCGCTCGGGATCGAGCCTGGGGACCTGGCCACGGTGGTGGTCACGCACATTCACCTGGACCACGCGGGCGGTGTCGGCGACATCGCCGTCGATGTTCCCGTCGGCCGAGGTCGTGGTGCACGAGAAGGGCGCCCGCCACATCGCGGACCCGAGGCGCCTGATGGCCAGCGCGCGGATGGTGTACGGGGACGCGCTCGACGTGCTGTTCGGCGAGCTCGCCCCCGTGCCCGCCGCACGGCTGCGCGACACTCGACGACACCGGCCTGGTGGACCTGGGCGACGGTCGCCGCCTGGATAGCCACTACTCCCCCGGGCACGCCCGGCACCACGTGGGGCTGCTCGACTCGCTCAGCGGTGATCTCTACGTTGGCGACGCGGCCGGCGTCTACATCCCGGAGACCGGCGACCTGCGCCCGGCCACGCCGCCGCCGGACTTCGACCTCGACGTCGCGCTCGCGTCACTGGGCAAGTTCACCGCGCTCGGGCCGTCACGGCTGCTGTTCAGCCACTACGGGCCGGTGGCCGACGTTCCTGGCCACGCTGGAGCGTTCGGCCGAGGAGATCTCCGTCTGGGTGTCGGAGACACGGGCGGCCCGGACGGCGGGCATGGACCTGGACCACGCGGTCGAGGCGGTGCGAAGCAGGACACTGTCACGGTACGCGGCGTTCGCGGACGACGCGGATCCCGCGGTGCGGGAGAAGTTCGAGCGGATCGCGGGGCCGGCTGCCAACGTCGGCGGGATCTGGCACTGGCTGGACAAGCTGGAGCAGCCCCACGGCTGACCCGAACCTGGGCGGCTGGCCCCGCCCCCCTTGCGTTAGCAACGCTGGCCTGGCAGGCCGGGGGGCGGGTCGGGTCGCCTGCTACTCGGCGGGGGGCGCCTTGGCGGGGGCTGCTCCCCCGTTGGTGTCGCGTTCCCCGTCGGTGCCGTCGTCCGGTTCGTCGCCCGTGACCTCGCCGGTCACGTCGGCGGGGCCGTCGTCCGGGTCCTCGGCCGGCATCGTCGTCAAGGGCTTCGTCGTCGGCCTCGTCGTCGAGGGCTTCGTCGTCGGCCTCGTCGTCCAGGTCGTCGTCCTCGTCCTCGGCGTCCTCGTCGTCGTCCTCGAAGTCGTCGTCGGCTTCGTCGTCTAGCTCGGCCGGCCTCGTCGTCATCGTCGTCGTCCTCGAAGTCGTCGTCGGCTTCGTCGTCTAGGCCGGAGGCGTCGGTGGTGTCGTCCTCGTCGTCTTCCAGGTCTTCGACGCTGATGCCGTCTAGCTCGTCCAGGCGGGCCAGGGCGTCGGTCTGCTCGTCCTCGTCGGCGACTACGGCGCGGGAGAAGGCCTCACGGGCTGCGTCGGTCCGGCCGACGGCCAGGAGGGCCTCACCGTAGGCGTAGAAGAGGCGGGCGGACCAGGGGCGCTGCTTGCCGTCGGTCAGCTCTGGGACCTGAAGGGACAGGACCGCCGCGTCGGCCAGGCCCTGGTCGCGGCGGATGCCGGACTCGACAATGCGCAGCTCGATCTGGGAGGCACGGGGCAGGCGCTTGGCCTCGGTGCTGTGCACGAGGTCGAGCGCGCGGTCGAGGCGGCCGAGGCCGCGCTCGGAGTCCGCCATCAGCGGCAGGTAGTCGTTGCGACCGGTCATCCGGCGGCCGGCCTGCAGCTCGGTCAGGGCCTCGGCCCAGCGGCCGGACTTGTAGGCCATGATGCCGGAGACCTCACGGACCACGCCGACCCGCGCCGCCAGCCTCTTGGCCGCCTGAGCGTATCGGTAGGCCTGCTCGGCGTCGCTTTCCAGCTCGGCGGCGACGAGGTAGCGGCCCACGGTGGACACCCGGTCGAACGAGAGGCCGCCGAGCTCCTCGCGCACGTCGCGGGAGAGCTGGTCCTCGGTGATGCTATCCGGGATCCGGGGCAGCCCGGAGTCGCCGCCTTGGCGGTCGTCGCGACGGCTGTCGCGGCCCCGGTAGCTGTCGGCTCCTGGCCGGCCGCCGAAGCCCGCCGACCTGGATGGAGCACCCGGCCGGCCGCCTGGGCCCGACGAGCGGCGGTCGGGACGGCCAGCGCCGCCCGTCCCGCCGGAACGCGGCCTGTCGTCCGGGAACGCCCCGCCGATCCGGTCGGACATTGTCCGGCTGAAGCCGTGGCTGCGTCCCGGGCGGTCCGCCCCGCCGGAACGGTCATGGGACGGCCGACTCGACCGGGACGGCCCATCGGAGCCGTGCCGGTAGCCGCCAGGCCCCCGGTCGCCGCCGTCGCGCTGGTAGCCGCCTTCGCGGCCCCGGTACCCGCCATCGCGACGGTCCTGCTCGCGGTCGGCGCCGCGCGGCCGGTCACCATCCGGCCGCCGGTCAGGGCCAAACGAGCGCCCCCCGTCCCGGTTCTCAGCGGGACGGCGGTCGTAGCCGCGGTCGCCCGTGCCGAACTCGCGCCGGGGACCGCGCGCGGGCGGCCGGTCGCCGCCGCGGAACCCGCCATCGGAACGGCCGCCACCGCCTCCGTAGGAGGGGCGCTCGGTGCGGTCGCCGCTCGGCCGCCGGTCATAGCTACGGCCACCGTCGCCGTATTCGCGCCGCGCTGGGCGGTCACCGCCACGGAACCCGCCGTCGGAACGGCCCGCGCCGCCGTAGGACGGGCGGTCACCGCCACGGAAACCACCCTCGGAACGGCGGTCGCCGCCGTAAGACGGGCGGTCACCGCCACGGAAACCACCCTCGGAACGGCGGTCGCCGCCGTAAGACGGGCGGTCACCGCCACGGAAACCACCCGTCGGAACGGCGGTCGCCGCCGTAAGACGGGCGGTCACCGCCACGGAAACCACCCTCGGAACGGCGGTCGCCGCCGTAGGACGGGCGGTCACCGCCACGGAAACCCGCCGTCGGAACGGCGGTCGCCGCCGTAAGACGGGCGGTCACCGCGCCCCCCGGGGGCACGGTCATTGCCGCGGTCGTAGCCGCGCTCGCCGCCGGAGTCACGGCGCGGGCGGTCGCCGCCACGGAAACCGCCGTCGGAACGGCCGGCGCCACCGTAGGAGGGGCGGCTGGGGCGGTCTCCGCCGCCGTAGCCGCCGCGCTGCCCGCCGCGTGCGGAGGACGGCGCGGACCGCCAGTGGACGGGCGGTCACCGTAGCCGCCCTCGCGGCGCGGCCCGCGGTCACCACCGCCGTACCCGCCGCGCTCGGAGTCCCGGCTGGAGTCAGCGTCCCCGTCCGAGCGGGGACGCCGGTCGTCCCGGTCGTCCCGGGGCGGGACGGACCGCGGTCGTAGCCGCCCCGGCCGCCGTCCTGCGCAGTCGCGGGACCCGCCGGACCGGCGGTCACCGCCGTAGCGGGAGCCGCCGCTAAAGCCGCGGTCACCGCCCTGCCCGCCGGACCGACCGTAGCCTCCGGGGCGTCCGCCGCCAGAGCTACGTCCGGCGCCGCCACCCGCGCGCCCACGCCCGTCTCCGGCGCCACTACGCTGCGACGCATTGCCGTCTTCGGCCACTGTCCCGACCTCCTGCACAGTTAATCCTTAACCCTATGCGCTCATCCGCGCCCCCAAGCCCGGCCACCACCGCCCCGGCGAGCCAGGGCAATGATGACCGCCCCCGGCGTCCCCCGCACCGATAACGCCCCAGACGCGGGGCCCGCCCCCGCCCAGAGGCATCCAGCCTCCGACCGCAGCCGCGCGAGAAACACCCAGATGTCCCGGTCATGTTCCCCGCCCCAACCCACCAACCGCACCGCCGACCCGTGAACCCCCACCGGCCGCAGCACCCAAGCCCCGCCAGGCCCCGCCCTCCCGGCCCCGCACAGCCCCTGCGAGCAAAACCGCTACCCCGCCGGCCAACCCGACCAGGAGCAAAAGCTCCTACCCACAAGCCCCCCTCACGCAGCGCCTGCCTGTTCAGAGGTCCAAGGCCACGCGGGAGAGTCCCCACCCCACCGACACCGGTAAGGAGGAACGTGAGCCGCTGTTGAGCAGCCCCCTAGCTGGTCGAACCGGCGACTAGGTGGAAGCAGGGGGCGCCGGGGTATCACCCGCGCGCCTTCGGGCCACCGTTCTTTGTGGCACGATCGGCGCGCGGAGGTACCCCAAGCCCCAGCGACCCCTCAACCCCGCGAACCCACAAGCAAGGTAAGAGGACAAAAACAAAAGGGGCTGACCCAGAATGGGCCAGCCCCTGAAAGGTGTTCCGGCGGTGTCCTGCTCTCCCGCGAGGCCTCCCTCGCAGTACCATCGGCGCTGAGAGGCTTAACTTCCGGGTTCGGAATGGGACCGGGTGTTTCCCTCTCGCTATGGCCGCCGGGAACTCTATGGAACTGTACCCGCTCTCCAGGAGCGAGCTGGCCTGCTGCGAATCCTCTGTTAAGAGAATTCGTTCCGGCCGTGTCCCGGGAGCTACACAGTGGACGCGATCCCCGATATAGGGGTACATGTAGTGCATGTAGAGTCAAGCCCTCGGCCTGTTAGTACCGGTCAGCTGAGCACCTTGCGGTGCTTGCACTTCCGGCCTATCAACCCAGTCGTCTGGCTGGGGGCCTTACCCACTCAAGGTGGTGGGAGACCTCATCTTGAAGCGTGCTTCCCGCTTAGATGCTTTCAGCGGTTATCACTCCCCGACGTAGCTAACCAGCCGTGCTCCTGGCGGAACAACTGGCACACCAGAGGTCAGTCCGTCCCGGTCCTCTCGTACTAGGGACAGCCCTTCTCAAGTCTCCTGCGCGCGCAGCGGATAGGGACCGAACTGTCTCACGACGTTCTAAACCCAGCTCGCGTACCGCTTTAATAGGCGAACAGCCTAACCCTTGGGACCTGCTCCAGCCCCAGGATGCGACGAGCCGACATCGAGGTGCCAAACCATGCCGTCGATATGGACTCTTGGGCAAGATCAGCCTGTTATCCCCGGGGTACCTTTTAGCCGTTGAGCGACGGCGCTTCCACATGCCACCGCCGGATCACTAGTCCCAGCTTTCGCTCCTGCTCGACATGTCTGTCTCACAGTCAAGCACCCTTGTGCACTTGCACTCAGCACCCGGTTGCCGACCGGGCTGAGGGTACCTTTGGGCGCCTCCGTTACCTTTTAGGAGGCAACCGCCCCAGTTAAACTACCCACCAGGCACTGTCCCTGACCCGGATCACGGGCCCAGGTTAGACACTCAAAACGACCAGAGCGGTATTTCACCAGTGACTCCACACGCACTAGCGTGGGCGCTTCCCAGTCTCCCGCCTATCCTACACAAGCCGTCCCAAGCACCAATGCCAAGCTGCAGTAAAGGTCCCGGGGTCTTTCCGTCCTGCTGCGCGTAACGAGCATCTTTACTCGTAGTGCAATTTCGCCGGGCCCGCGGTTGAGACAGCGGGGAAGTCGTTACGCCATTCGTGCAGGTCGGAACTTACCCGACAAGGAATTTCGCTACCTTAGGATGGTTATAGTTACCACCGCCGTTTACCGGCGCTTAAGTTCTGAGCTTCGCCATTGCTGGCTAACCCGTCCCCTTAACGTTCCGGCACCGGGCAGGCGTCAGTCCGTATACATCGCCTTGCGGCTTAGCACGGACCTGTGTTTTTAGTAAACAGTCGCTTCCCCCTGGCCTCTGCGCCCCTCCCCAGCTCAGGCAGCAAGTGCCATCACCAGAGCGGGGCCCCCTTATCCCTAAGTTACGGGGGCAATTTGCCTAGTTCCTTAACCACGGTTCACCCGATCGCCTTGGTATTCTCTACCTGACCACCTGCGTCGGTTTAGGGTACGGGCCGCGTACGTCCTCGCTGCGAAGATTTTCTCGGCAGCATGGCATCACTCACTTCGCCTAACGGCTCGGCATCAGGTCTCAGGCACATGATCCGCGGATTTGCCTGCGGATCGCCCTACACCCTTACTCCGGGACAACCACCGCCCGGTAGAGCTAGCCTCTTGCGTCTCTCCATCAGCTTGCCTACTACCCGATCGGGCCGTTCCCTCACTCGGCCCGAAGGCTCTGCTCAGTCACTTAGCATCACGGATTCAGCATGGACGGCCGTACACGGGTACGGGAATATCAACCCGTTGTCCATCGACTACGCCTGTCGGCCTCGCCTTAGGTCCCGACTTACCCTGGGCGGATTAGCCTGCCCCAGGAACCCTTGGTCATTCGGCGGGCGAGCTTCTCACTCGCCTTTCGCTACTCATGCCTGCATTCTCACTCATGCAGCGTCCACGGCTGGGTTACCCCGCCGCTTCACTCGCTGCATGACGCTCTCCTACCCATCCACGCAAAGCGTGAATGCCGCGGCTTCGGCGGCGTGCTTGAGCCCCGTTACATTGTCGGCGCGGAATCACTTGACCAGTGAGCTATTACGCACTCTTTCAAGGGTGGCTGCTTCTAAGCCAACCTCCTGGTTGTCACTGCAACTCCACATCCTTTCCCACTTAGCACGCGCTTAGGGGCCTTAGCCGGCGATCTGGGTTGTTTCCCTCTCGACCACGAACCTTATCGCCCGCAGTCTCACTGCCGCGCTCTGGCTTCACCGGCATTCGGAGTTCGGCTGAATTCAGTAAGCTTGTGGGCCCCCTAGTCCAACCGGTAGCTCTACCTCCGGGAAGGAACACGCGACGCTGCACCTAAATGCATTTCGGAGAGAACCAGCTATCACGGGGTTTGATTGGCCTTTCACCCCTACACACAGGTCATCCCCCAGGTTTTCAACCCTGGTGGGTTCGGGCCTCCACGCGGTCTTACCCGCGCTTCACCCTGCCCATGCGTAGATCACCCCGCTTCGGGTCTACAGCATGCTACTCAATCGCCCTGTTCAGACTCGGTTTCCCTACGGCTACCCCACACGGGTTAACCTCGCAACACACCGTAACTCGCAGGCTCATTCTTCAAAAGGCACGCGGTCACCCCGAAAGGCTCCCACGGCTTGTAAGCACACGGTTTCAGGCACTATTTCACGACCCCTCACCGGGGTGCTTTTCATCTTTCCCTCACGGTACTAGTTCACTATCGGTCATCAGGGAGTATTTAGGCTTAGCAAGTGGTCTTGCCAGATTCACACGGAATTTCACGGGCTCCGTGCTACTTGGGAACACGCCAAGAAGGCGGCAAGGTTTCGCGTACGGGACTGTCACCCGCTATGGCCAGACTTTCCAGACTGTTCCGCTACCACGCCACTTTGTAACTTCTTGCCAGGTCAGCAGCCCCGGCTAGGCGGTCCCACAACCCCCATCACGCAACGCCTGCTGGCTATCACACGTGACAGGTTTAGCCTCTTCCCCGTTCGCTCACCACTACTTGGGGAATCGCTTTTGCTTTCTCTTCCTGCGGGTACTGAGATGTTTCACTTCCCCGCGTTACCACCGACCGTCCTATGCATTCAGACGGCGGCGACACCCCATGACGGGTGCCGGGTTTCCCCATTCGGAAATCCTCGAATCACAGCCCGGTTGCCGGCTCCTCGAGGCTTATCGCAGGCTCCAACGTCCTTCATCGGCTCCTGATGCCAAGACATCCACCGTATGCTCTTAGAAACTTGACGCTGCATGCACTACATGCAAACTGCTACAGATCGAGTGCTGTCATTTTGCCCTGTCGACAGGTATTTACCCTGCCTACGATGACAAAATTGGAGCACTCGTGGCGAACCTTAAAGGTTCACTTCGGACCTTCCGAAGAAGGTCCGAGCAGAAGATGCTCGCGTCCACTGTGTAGTTCTCAAGAAACGGACGGAACCATGCGTCAGGGACCTTCATCCGAAGGTCCCTGACTACAGGCCGTACAAAGAAAGCGCCCAAGAAAAGCGGCTGCTTCCTCAGGACCCAACAGCGTGCTCACCCAGACCGACGATCCGTGCGCTCGTTCAGCGTCCCCAGAGAGGACCGCCTACTGACCGCGCCCTCACGGCCGGCCCAGGTGAATAACCAGTGCTCCACTAGAAAGCATGGACGCCCAGCCACGCATACGGTGACTAGGGGCGCCGGTGCTCCTTAGAAAGGAGGTGATCCAGCCGCACCTTCCGGTACGGCTACCTTGTTACGACTTCGTCCCAATCGCCGACCCCACCTTCGACAGCTCCCTCCCTTACGGGTTAGGCCGCCGGCTTCGGGTGTTGCCAACTTTCGTGACGTGACGGGCGGTGTGTACAAGGCCCGGGAACGTATTCACCGCGGCGTTGCTGATCCGCGATTACTAGCGACTCCGGCTTCACGGGGCCGAGTTGCAGACCCCGATCCGAACTGAGACCGGCTTTCCGGGATTCGCTCACCCTCACAGGCTCGCAGCCCTTTGTACCGGCCATTGTAGCATGTTTGCAGCCCAAGACATAAGGGGCATGATGACTTGACGTCATCCCCACCTTCCTCCGAGTTGACCCCGGCAGTCTCCAATGAGTCCCCGGCATTACCCGCTGGCAACATTGGACGAGGGTTGCGCTCGTTGCGGGACTTAACCCAACATCTCACGACACGAGCTGACGACAGCCATGCACCACCTGTGAACCGCCCCGAAGGACCCCATGTCTCCATGAGTTTTCGGTCCATGTCAAACCTTGGTAAGGTTCTTCGCGTTGCGTCGAATTAAGCAACATGCTCCGCCGCTTGTGCGGGCCCCCGTCAATTCCTTTGAGTTTTAGCCTTGCGGCCGTACTCCCCAGGCGGGGCGCTTAATGCGTTAGCTGCGGCACAGACCCCGTGGAAGGGACCCACACCTAGCGCCCAACGTTTACGGCGTGGACTACCAGGGTATCTAATCCTGTTCGCTCCCCACGCTTTCGCTCCTCAGCGTCAGTACAGGCCCAGAGAACCGCCTTCGCCACCGGTGTTCCTCCCGATATCTGCGCATTTCACCGCTACACCGGGAATTCCGTTCTCCCCTGCCTGCCTCTAGCCAGCCCGTATCCACTGCACGCCCGGGGTTGAGCCCCGGGATTTCACAGCAGACGTGACAAGCCGCCTACGAGCTCTTTACGCCCAATAATTCCGGACAACGCTTGCGCCCTACGTATTACCGCGGCTGCTGGCACGTAGTTAGCCGGCGCTTCTTCCCCAGGTACCGTCACTCTCGCTTCGTCCCTGGTGAAAGCGGTTTACAACCCGAAGGCCTTCATCCCGCACGCGGCGTCGCTGCGTCAGGGTTTCCCCCATTGCGCAATATTCCCCACTGCTGCCTCCCGTAGGAGTCTGGGCCGTGTCTCAGTCCCAGTGTGGCCGGTCGCCCTCTCAGGCCGGCTACCCGTCGTCGCCTTGGTGGGCCGTTACCCCTCCAACTAGCTGATAGGCCGCGAGCCCATCCCTGGCCGAAAAACTTTCCACCCGCTCCGATGCCAGAGCAGGTCATGTCCGGTATTAATCCCCGTTTCCGGAGGCTATCCCAGAGCCAAGGGCAGGTTGCTCACGTGTTACTCACCCGTTCGCCACTAAGCACCGAAGTGCCTCGTTCGACTTGCATGTGTTAAGCACGCCGCCAGCGTTCGTCCTGAGCCAGGATCAAACTCTCCGTTGAATGACTGCTACCAGCCGCCGAAACGACCGGAAACCAGAAACCCAACCATGAGTGATTCATGGCTAAATCCGTGAGACGCGATCCCCAAAAGAGACCCGCCTCGACGGGGGTTTTGTACATATATAATGCACTGGCTTTTAGCACGCTGTTGAGTTCTCAAGAAACAGATGCTCACCTTCGGAGGAACCTTCGTTCCCTTCCGGGGCAACCCTTAAACCTTACTCCAGAGGTTCTTTCGTGTCAACTTCGTTTCCGGAAGCTTTCCGGCAGGTGTCGAAGCTGGCGTCAGTCCCTCCAGACACCAGGGGTCATCCTCCGTCAGCCTGGAGGCCACTGTGGGCACGCGCAGACCTTCGGAAGTTGATTCCTCGGTGGCTCCCCTGGTCCCGGCCCGCCTTGCGGCGTTCCGTCTCCCTCGGGGCAAGAGGAACTTTACGGCTGGCGCGCAGTGGCGTCAAATCGAGAAACCTACCCCGCTAGCCGGGGTCTAACCTGCTAAACACATTGCGGAAACTGAGACAAAGTGACTGGCGGGACGGACGTGGTGAACGGTGCACGAGGTTACTGTTGGCGGCTGGCCTAACGGGAGCGCGGCTTGTGGAGACGGTAAGCGGACACCGTCGGGTCACCGGCCATCCAGAAGCGCCAGGGAACGTCGGTGGCGACGCTGATCCCCACCCGGGGGCCGGTGCTGACCGCACGGGCCACGGCCGGGCCGCCTGACGGCGCCGCCGGCGCGTACAGGCGCAGCGGTGACGCCGGGTCGAGAAGATCGGCGCCGTCCAGGGCACGGGTGATGTCCAGGGCCCGGCAGAGGCGGGCCGGGCCGCGGGCAAGGTCGCGGAAGGGGATGTCGCGGGCACGCCCGGCGGGGGCCGGGCTTGGACCGCCGGGCCAGCGCCGGGCTCGGCCGGCGGGCAGGGCTCGCCGCGATGACCCGGCCGGCCCGCAGCAGCACGGCGGCGGCGGTGCCCGCGGACCCGCAGACGACGTTCACGCAGAAGTGCATGCCGTAGGTGAAGTACACGTAGGCGTACCCGGGCGGCCCGAACATGACCGCGGTGCGGGCGGTCCGGCCCCGGTAGGCGTGCGACGCGGGGTCGGACTCCCCCGCGTACGCCTCCACCTCGGTCAGCTCCACCGCGACCAGTCCCGCCGGCCGTCTGGTGCGCGAGCACGCAGCCCAGCAGGCCCGGCGCCACCTCCGGGGCCGGACGGGTGAGGAAGTCCCGGGCGAGCAGGCCGCACCGGGCGGCAGGCTGTCCACCCGCGGGCCGTCCGCCAGCGGGCTGTCCGACGGCAGGCCGGCCCGCGCCGCGGCGGCTGTCAGGCGCCGCCTGCCGCGGCCCAGGCGGCGCCGTCGTCGACGGTGGCGCGCAGCGCGGCGAGCTGCTCGGCCACCCGCTCCGGGCGCGGTGCCGCCGAAGCCCTTGCGTGGCGGCCAGCGCGCCCTCGACGGTCAGCACCGTCGCGCACGTCCGGCGTCAGGTGCGGCGACACCTTGGCCAGGTCCTCGTCGCTCACCTCGTCCAGCGCCGCGTCGTTCACCTGGCACCAGACGACCAGGTGGCCGACGATCTCGTGCGCCTCGCGGAACGGCACGCCCCGCAGCACCAGGTACTCGGCCAGGTCGGTGGCGAGGGTGAAGCCGGCCGGCGCCAGCTCGCGCAGCCGCTGCGCGTTGACCCGCAGGGTGGCGATCAGGCCGGCCATCGCCGGGAGGACCAGCAGCAGGGTGTCGACGGCGTCGAAGACCGGCTCCTTGTCCTCCTGCAGGTCCCGGTTGTAGGTGAGCGGCAGGCCCTTGAGCGTGGTGAGCAGGCCGGTGAGGCCGCCGATCAGCCGGCCGGCCTTGCCCCGGGCCAGCTCGGCGACGTCCGGGTTCTTCTTCTGCGGCATGATCGACGAGCCGGTGGCGTACGCGTCGTCGATCTCGATCCAGCCGAACTCCTGCGAGGACCACAGCACGATCTCCTCGCCGAGCCGCGACAGGTGCACCCCGATCAGCGCGGCGGTGAAGCAGAACTCGGCGGCGAAGTCCCGGTCGGCGACCGCGTCCATGGAGTTGGGCGCGGCGGAGGCGAAGCCGAGCTCGGCCGCGAACTGCCGCGGGTCGATCGGCAGCGACGACCCGGCGAGCGCGCCGGCGCCGAGCGGGCTGACCGAGGCCCGGCTGTCCCAGTCGCGCAGCCGGCTCACGTCCCGGGTGAACGCCTGGACGTGAGCCAGGAGCTGGTGGGCGAACAGCACCGGCTGCGCGTGCTGCAGGTGCGTCATGCCCGGTGCGGGCAGGTCGCCGCTGGCCTCGGCCTGCGCCATCAGCGCGGTCTGCAGCTCGGCCAGCCGCGAGACGACAAGCCGGGCGTGGTCGCGCAGGTACAGGCGCAGGTCGGTGGCGACCTGGTCATTGCGGCTGCGGCCGGCGCGCAGCTTGCCGCCGAGCGAGCCGAGCCGCTCGAGCAGCCCGCGCTCCAGCGCGGTGTGCACGTCCTCGTCGGCCACGGTCGGCCGGAACGTGCCGTCCTCGACCGCCTCGTCCAGGTCGTCGAGCGCGCCGAGCATCTGCTCGGCCTCGCCGTCGGTCAGCAGTCCGGCCCGGTGCAGCATGCGGGCGTGGGCGCGGGATGCGAGCAGGTCATACCGCGCCAGCCGCCAGTCAAAGTGCACGCTCAGCGACAGCCTGGCCAGCGCGTCCGCCGGGCCGCCGTCGAACCGTCCGCCCCACAACCGCGTCGCCGGCCCTGTCGTTGGCTGCTCGCCCGTTCCCATCTGTGCCACCTATCTCAATCCCACCATGGTCGGCCCCGGTTTCTTCCAGCTTATTTGTCGGCCCGCGCCAGCGGGCCCCATCCCGTAGGCGTCTCAGTGTCCTCCCCGGTCACTTCGCGTCACAGAGCTGCACGACGCGGCACCACGTGATCACGGAAACAGTTTTTCCGCGGAAACTCTTATTCGCATGGCTTGATTTAGTTCCGTAGCGGCGCGGCTGATCGACGCCCGCTTAGCGGCGACGCTCGGCCAGCCGGCGGAACTCGGCCGCCAGGGCGTCCCCGCCCGCCGGGTCGCGCGCGATGACCAGCACCGTGTCGTCGCCGGCCACCGTGCCGAGGATGGCCGGCCAGGGAAGCGTGATCGATGGCCGAGGCGAGGAACTGCGCGGCGCCGGCCGGGGTACGCAGCACGACCAGGTTCGCGCTGGCCTCGGCCGAGGTCAACAGCTCCTTGAGGTACCTGACCAGGCGGGACGACGCGGCAGGCGCGGTGGCGGCCGCCCGCCTGCCCTCGGCCTCCGGGACGGGACGGGCGGCGGCGCCCGCCGAAGCCCCGGACGCCCCGGCGCCCGGACCAGGCCCGGACCGGGCCCGGCCGGCCGCGCCGGACGCCCCCGTGACGTCGTCACCGCCGGGGGCGGGAACCGGGGGGTCAGGAGACGGCCGCCCTCGTTCCTCATACTCAAACGCGCTTCCCGGCGGCGAGCCAGGCCCGCCCGGGTCACCGGGCAGCGCGTAGACCAGGGTGCCGTCGGCCGCGCGCAGCCGGACCACGCCGAGCTCGTCGAGGTCGCGCGACAAGGTGGCCTGGGTGACGTGCATGCCCGGCGTACTGGGTGAGCAGCCCGGCCAGCTGCTCCTGCGAATGCACCTGCTCCCGGGCCAGGATCGCGGCGATCCTGGCCTGCCGGGCCGCCTTCGTCGCCGGCGCCACCGGGGTCGCCATCACGACCGCTCGAGGAGCCAGGCCAGCAGCGCCTTCTGCGCGTGCAGCCGGTTCTCCGCCTGGTCCCACACCACGCTGGCCGGCCCGTCGAGCACGTCGGCCGAAATCTCCTCGCCGCGGTGCGCGGGCAGGCAGTGCAGCACGATCGCCTCCGGCGCGGCCCGCGCGAGCAGGTCCTCGTTGATCTGGAACGGCGCCAGCGCGGCCGTGCGCTCCGGCGCGTCGACCTGGCCCATGGAGACCCAGACGTCGGTCGCCAGCACGTCGGCGCCCTTGGCGGCGACCGCCGGGTCGTCGAGCACGGCCACCGAGCCGCCGGTCACGGCGGCGATCCGCTGCGCGTCCGCGACGATCGCCGGGCCGGGCTGGTAGCCCGGTGGCGCGGCGATCCTGACGTGCATCCCGGCGGTGGCCCCGCCGAGCAGGTAGGAGTTGGCCATGTTGTTGGCGCCGTCGCCGACGTAGGTGAGCACCCGGCCGGCCGGCGAGCCGAGGCGCTCGGCCACCGTCTGCAGGTCGGCCAGGATCTGGCACGGGTGGAACTCGTCGGTCAGCGCGTTGATCACCGGGACCGTCGCTCGCCGCCGGCCAGCTCCGCGATCCGCTCCTGACCGGAGGTGCGCCAGGTGATCGCGGCGACCTGGCGGCTGAGCACGCGGGCGACGTCGGCGATGGTCTCGCCGCGGCCCATGTGCGTCTTGGTGGTGTCGATCTCCAGCGGCTGGCCGCCGAGCTCGGCGACGCCGACGGCGAACGAGACCCGGGTGCGCAGGCTCGGCTTGTCGAAGCAGGAGGGCGACCACGCCGGGGCCGTCCAGCGGCCGGCGGGCCGAGCCGGTCCGCGCTTCATCGCCGCGGCCAGGCCGAGCACCTCGGCCTGCTCGGCCGGGCGACAGGTCGTCGTCGCGCAGGAAGTGCCTGGGCACGGTCATCCCTCCTGCGCGGCGGTCGAGGATGGCCGGCAGCGCGCCGACGAACTCGGCCGCCTCGGCCTGGGTGAGGATCAGCGGCGGCGCGAGCCGGACCGCGTCCGGCTGCACCGCGTTGACCAGGAACCCGGCCTCGCGCGCGGCGGTGGTGACGCCGGCCGCCTTGGGCTCGCTGAGCACGGCGGCCAGCCACAGGCCGGTGCCGCGCACCCCGGTCAGCAGCGGGTGGTCGATGGCGTCGATGCCGCCGGCCAGGGTCTCCCCCACCGCCTTGACGTTGTCGAGCAGGCCGTCGCGCTCGATCGTGTCGAGCACGGCGAGCGCCGCGGCGCAGGAGACCGGGTTGCCGCCGAAGGTGGAGCCGTGGTCGCCCGCGGCGAGCGCGCTGCCCGCCGTCGCCGAAGCCGATGGCACGCGCCGATCGGCAGCCCGCCGCCGAGCCCCTTGGCCAGCGTCAGCACGTCGGGGGTGACGCCCTCGGCCTGGTGGGCGAACCAGGCGCCGGTCCGGCCGATGCCGGACTGGATCTCGTCCAGCACCAGCAGGGCGCCCGCGCCGTCGCAGGCCTGCCGGGCGGCGGCGAGGTAGCCGGCCGGCGCGGGGATCACGCCGCCCTCGCCCTGGGTCGGCTCGAGCACGACCGCGGCGACCCGGTCGTCGACCGCGCCGCGCAGGGCGTCGGCGTCGCCGTACGGGACGAACCGCACCTCGAAGCCGAACGGCTCGAACGGCGCCCGGATCGACTCCTTGCCGGTGATGGCGAGCGAGCCCATGGTGCGGCCGTGGAAGCCGTGGTCGGCGGCGACGATGACCGGCCGGCCCTTGCCCTGCTTGCGGCGGACGACCTTGAGCGCCGCCTCGACGGCCTCGGTGCCGGAGTTGCAGAAGAAGACCGCGGGCCTCGGCGTGCAGCAGGCTGAGCAGCTTCTCGGCCAGCAGCACGCCCGGCTCGTGCACGAACAGGTTGCTGGTGTGCGCCACCTTGCCGACCTGGG
The DNA here is from genome assembly GCA_963748785.1 of uncultured Actinomycetota bacterium. Lineage (GTDB taxonomy): Bacteria > Actinomycetota > Actinomycetes > Streptosporangiales > Streptosporangiaceae > Trebonia. The sequence goes on from CAVVKP010000016.1 coordinate 235,091, forward strand.
CGGTGACCGCCTCGACGATGGCCGGGTGGGCGTGGCCGAGCGCGGAGACGGCGATCCCGGCGATCAGGTCGAGGTAGCGGCTGGCCGTCGGCGTCCCAGACCCGGCTGCCCTCGCCGCGGGCGAGGGCGAGCGGCGGCGTGCCGTAGTTCAGCATCATCGCGGCCTCGAACCGCGCGCGCAGCGCCTGCGACTCGCTCATCTCGTCCCTCCAAGGACAGCGTCGTTCGGTGAGGTCCCGGCCGGCGTCATGACGCGGGCCCGGGGCCGGGATCGGGGCTCCGGCGCCGGAGCCGGGCAGCACCATGGTGCCGATGCCGGAGTCGGTGAAGATCTCCAGCAGGATGGCGTGGCTGAGCCGGCCGTCGAGCACGTGGGCCTGCGGGACGCCGCCGTTGACCGCGGTCAGGCAGGCCTCCATCTTCGGGATCATGCCCGCGGACAGCGAGGGCAGCAGCTCGGCCAGGTCGTCGGCGTCGAGCTGGCTGATCACCTCGTCGCGAGTCCGGCCAGTCCCGGTACAGGCCCGCCACGTCGGTGAGCACGACCAGCTTGGCCGCGCCGAGCGCGACCGCGAGCGCGGCGGCGGCGGTGTCGGCGTTCACGTTGTAGACCGCGCCGTCGGCGCCGCGGGCGACGCTGGAGATGACCGGGATGCGCCCGTCGTCGAGCAGCGCCCGCACCATCGACGGCGTCGACGCTGGTGATCTCGCCGACCAGGCCGATGTCGACCGGCTCGCCGTCCACGGTCGCGTACTTGCGCCGCGCGGTGAACAGGTTCGCGTCCTCGCCGGACAGGCCGACGGCGTACGGGCCGAAGCCGGTTGATGAGGCCGACGATGTCCTTGTTGACCTTGCCGTTGAGCACCATCCGGACCACGTCGATGGTCTCCTCGGTGGTGACCCGCAGCCCGGCGGTGAACACCGACTCGATGCCGAGCCGGTCCAGGTGCGCCGGTGACCTGCGGGCCGCCGCCGTGCACGACGACCGGGCGCAGCCCGGCGTGCCGCAGGAACACCAGGTCCTCGGCGAACCCGGCCCGCAGCTCCGTCGGCGGTCATCGCGTGGCCGCCGTACTTGATCACCACGGTCTCGCCGTGGAAGCGGTCCAGCCAGGGCAGCGCCTCGATCAGCGTGTCCGCCTTGGCCGCGGCCGCCTGGCTGGCCGCCTCGCTGGCCTCGGAGATCACCATCGTCATGTCGAGTACGCCGAGTTCTCGTGGACGTAGGCCTCGGTGAGGTCGGTGGTGAGGATGACCGCGCTGTGCGGCCCCGCCGACAGGTCGACGGTGATCGTGATGTCCTTGCCGGACAGGTCCACCTTGGAGCGGTCGTCGCCGGCCGCGCCCGCCCGGCACACCCAGATGCCGTTCATCGCCACGTTGAGCCGGTCGGGGTCGAAGACCGCGTCGGTGGTGCCGACCGCGGACAGCACCCGGCCCCAGTTCGGGTCGGCGCCGGCCAGCGCGCACTTGAGCAGGTTGTTGCGGGCCACGCTGCGGCCCACGGTGACCGCGTCGGCCTCGCTGGCCGCGCCGACGACCTCGATGGTGACGTACTTGGACGCGCCCTCGGCGTCGCGCTGCAGCTGGCGGGCCAGGTCGGCGCAGACCTCGGTGAGCGCCCGGGTGAAGTCCCGCTTGTCGGGCGTGACGCCGGACGCGCCGCTGGCCATCAGCAGCACGGTGTCGTTGGTGGACATGCAGCCGTCGGAGTCGAGCCGGTCGAAGGTGACGGCGGTCGCCGACGCGCAGCGCCGCGTCCAGCTCGGCCGCGGACAGGTCGGCGTCGGTGGTGAGCACGACCAGCATGGTGGCCAGCGACGGGGCGAGCATGGCCGCGCCCTTGGCCATGCCGCCGACGGTGTAACCGTCCTCGCGGCGGAACGCGATCTTGATGATCGTGTCGGTGGTGCGGATCGCGTCGGCCGCGTGCACGCCGCCGCCGCGGTCTGCCTCGGCCACGGCCTCGTCCACCGCCGGGAGCAGCAGGTCCATCGGCAGCCGTCGCCGATCAGGCCGGTCGAGCAGACCGCGATCTCCCCGGCCGAGTCGTCGAGCGCCCGCGCCAGCCGCTCGGCCGTGGCGTGCGTGTCCTGGAAGCCGAGCGGCCCGGTGCAGGCGTTGGCACCGCCGGAGTTGAGCACCACGGCCCGCACCCGGCCGCCGCTGACCACCTGGCGGGACCACTTCACCGGGGCGGCGTGCACCCGGTTGCTGGTGAAGACGGCGGCGGCGGCGCGGGACGGCCCGTCGTTGATGACGACCGCGACGTCCCGCTCACCGGACGCCTTGAGTCCGCCGGCCACGCCGGCGGCGCGGAAGCCGAGGGGTGCAGTAACGCTCATACGGATTCCTCGCTGGCGCTCGTCGTCCGCATTCGCGGACGCACAGTGCTTACTGGTTCGCTTACTGGTTCGCTCGCAAGCTCGCTCACGGTGCTACTCCGTGGGTAGAGAGGCCCGCCCCCTCGGGGAGGCCGAGCATCAGGTTGGCGACCTGCACGGCCTGCCCGGCCGCGCCCTTGCCGAGGTTGTCGGTGGTGGAGATCACGACGGCGCGGCCCGCGTGCTCGTCCGCCGCGACCTGGACGTGCGCGCCGTTCGAGCCGCAGACCGCGGCGGTGGCCGGCCACTGGCCGGGCGGCAGCAGGTGAACGAACGGGCTGTCGGCGTAGGCGCTGGCGAACGCGGCCCGCAGCGCGCCGTCGGCGTCGCCGCCCGCGACGGCCGCCGCGGTGAGCCGCGCGGTGCTGGTGGCCAGGATGCCACGGGGCATCGGGGCCAGCGTCGGGGTGAAGGACAGGGTGACCGTGCCCGGTACGGGCAGCACCTCGGTGAGCGCCTGCTCGATCTCCGGCGTGTGCCGGTGGGTGCCGCCCACCTGGTAGGCAGACATCGACCCGGTGACCTCGCTGGCTAGCAGCTCGTAGCGGAGGACACGGCCCGCGCCGGAGGTGCCGGAGGCGGCGACGACCACGATGTCGGCCGGCTCGACCAGGCCGGCCGCCAGCAGCGGCGCCAGCGCGAGGATGGCGGTGGTGGCGTAGCAGCCGGGCGCGGCCACGGTCCGCGCGGCCTTGATCGCCTCCCGGGCGCTGGGCTTTCCGGGAACACTGGGCAGCTCGGGCAGGCCGTAGGCCCAGCGGCCCGCGTAGCTGACGTCGCCATAGAACTGGTGCCAGGCGGCCTCGTCGCCCAGGCGGAAGTCCGCCGACAGGTCGACGATCCGCGCGCCGGGCAACTGGGCCGCCAGCGCCGCCGACTGGCCGTGCGGCAGCGCCATGAAGATCAGCTCGGCGTCCCCCATGGTCGCCGCGTCGGTCGGCTGGAAGTCCCGGCCGTCGAACGCCGGGTGGCCGGTGAGGTTCGGATGGATCGAGGTGACCGGCTTGCCCGCGCTGCTGCCCGCGGACACCGCCGTGATCTCCAGGTCCGGATGACCGGCGAGCAGGCGGAGTAGCTCTCCGCCCGCGTAGCCGCTGGCGCCCGCGACAGCGACCCTTATGCCCATGCTGTGCCTCCTTCTCCCTTGAGAGAGTATGCATCTCATTGCATGAATATGCAAGATGAGGGACGGCGGGTGGCTGAGCCGGGGTGTGCCGTGACACGATAGTTGGCACCTTGCCACGTTAGTTGACATCCCGATATTCGGGGCATTTCGGTCATTGTGACCGATGGCGATAGTTTGGCCGTTGAGGGTCGATAGTTGGCCACTGGAGGCCATCGCGACGACGACGTGTGACCCCTGCCCGGGTGTTCTTGGCGGCTCCGTACATGATCTGGACGCGATACCCAGCAGGCTTTTCGCCGCCGGATCTGTTCTTCAGGCAGTCAGGCGGGTGCGCAGCGCGGCGAGTTCGGTGCCGGACAGGCCATTTTCGAGGAGGAAGTCGGGCATCGTCAGCGACGCGATCGTCGAGGCCAGCGATGCTTCGATGGTGGTGTTGCGGCTCGCGAGCAACTCGCTCACGGTGGTGAGCTGGTCGCGAAAACCGAGTTCGTCGTACCGCTGCTTCATCCGGTCGTAGGTCAGCAGGTAGTCCGCGATGATCTCGTCGGGCGTCGCCCCGGCCAGCGCGAGCAGCACCAGGGCCAGCAGGCCGGTCCTGTCCTTGCCGCCGGCGCAGTGGAACACCACGCATCCCGGGGCGGCGCTGGCGATCGCCCGCACGGCGGCGATCACTCGTTCCGGGCGCTCGGCCAGCATCGCCGGGAAGTACAGCGGCGAGGCCAGGTTGTCGATCTTCTTCCAGTGCTCGTAGAACGGCGTGCCGACCGGGTCCAGCGGAACCTGCACGGTGGTGATGCCCGCTGGCCTCGGCGCGCGGTCGGGCTCGCGCTCGTCGGCATCGCGCAGGTCGACGACAGTCCGGACTCCGTGCGCCCATGCGGCGGCCCACCCGGCCTCGGTCAGGCACCTGGGCTGCTCCATGCGGACCACCGCACCCGGTCTGACCTGCCCCAGTCCGCCCAGGTCACGCACGTTGACACAGCCGTCCCACGAAAGCTCCCTGCCGTTCAGCTCCACAGGGTCCCGCCCCTCTCGTTCTCTGGTCTGCCCGGCTGAGCGACCGCTGCGATCGCCATGGCAAGCATGCTGCGGCTTGCCCCATGGGCGAGGTCAAAGCCGTGAAATTCACGCTCCGGTACGAGACTGCCGGCGGCGGGTTCCGTGAGCATGTCCCGGACTTCCTGGCGGTGTTCCGCGACGGGTCCCGGTGGCTGTTCGACGTCCGTCCCGCGAGGCTGGTCAAGGAGGACGACGCGACGGGCTTTGCCGCTGCGGCGGAGGCGGCGCTGGAGGCAGGGTGGCGGTACTCGGTAGTGGCCGGCTGGCGCCCGCACGTGCGGACGGGGATTGACGCGCTGTCCGCGCAGCGGCGGGGCCGTCTGCCTTGCGCAGTGCCCAGAACAGCGCGTGGCCGCTGTCTCCCTCGGGCACGAACTGCTGGTCGGTGACCTCCAGGCCGGCCTGGCCGAGCCATGTCCGGTAGCTGCCGGCGTCGGCCTGGCTCCACCGCATGGCCGCTGCGCCGCCGAGCCAGTTCTCCTCGGTGCCCGTTCCAGGCGTCCTGCCCGGTGGTGGCCAGGAGCCAGCCGCCCGGGCGCAGCCAGCGGGCGATGTCGCGCAGCAGGCGCGGCTGGCGGTCCAGTGGCATGTGGATCAGCGCGTAAAGGCAGACGACGGCGTCGAAGGTCCCGGGCGGGAAGCCCGCTTCCGTGGCGTCGGCGCGGAGGAAGACGGCACCGGGGACGAGCTGGCGGGCGCGCTCGACCTGGACGTCGCTGATGTCCACGCCGGTCACCCGATGCCCGGCGGCAGCCAGCCGACGGGCGACGGGGACGCCGCAGCCGCATCCGATGTCCAGGACCTTCCCCGGCGGGAAATGCGCTCTTGCAGCAGGGCCAGCCAGGCGTCGTACTCGGGAGCGGGGTCGTCACCGCTGCGGTAGGCGCGGGAGATCGCGTTATAGCCGAAGCGCACCAGCCCGGCCGGATCGGCGTCCACGACGAGCGGGCTACTGGCTGTGGTGGCAAGACCGAACACGGCAAGCGGCTGTTCCCCGGGCTGCTGCCCGGACAGCCGATCACTCCCGGGCGACTGTCCGCACGGCTCAACGCCACCGGCATCCCCGTCAGGGCCACACGCCGGGCCGCCCTCACCGGCCTCGCATCACCCGGGCACGGCAGTCAACTGGACACACGACGCGGGATCGGACTGGAACCGGTACGCAGCCAAGCTAGCCAGGAACCGAAATCACGAGGGAGGGGAATAACGTCCCGACGCTGGCCCGGATCAAGGTATTCAGCACACGGGCGCTGCCCTTCCCCTGCGAGGATCTGCTCTTGCAAACAGGACATGCCCGGGAAAGGATCCACGCGTGATCATCTGGCTCAACGGCACGTTCGGCGCGGGAAAGACCACGACAGCCAGGCAACTGGCAGGCCGGCTGGCCAATGCCCGGCACTTCGACCCTGAACTGGTCGGCTACCTCCTGGAGACGGCGCTAGACGATCACGAGTTCAAGGACTTCCAGGACCTGCCCCCGTGGCGCGAACTGGTCCCTGTCGTCACCGAGAAGATCGCCGGCTTCACCGGCCAGCACCTGATCGCCGTGCAAACGGTCCTGCGCGAGGACTACTGGCGCGAACTGACCCAGGGCTTCAAGCGAACGCCGCTGGACATCTTCCACGTGCTCCTGCACGTCGACTCGGACGCGCTGGCCGAGCGGATCAAAGCCGACGAAGTCGGCGCCAGGGCGTGCCAGTGGCGCCTCGACCACATCAGTGACTACGAGAAGTCGCGGCCATGGATGGAGTCAGCAGCCGATCTCGTCATCGACACCACGAACCTGCCTGCCCTCGACGTGGCCGAGCGGATCGCGGTAGAGGCGGAGAAGCGCATCGCCGAGGTGGGCCAGGCGCGCACCTAGTCAACGTCGCACACTGCACTCAGCGGTCAACCAACTGGCCGGGGACCCCGATCCGGGCCCCACCTCGCGGACTTCTACGAGAACGCCTGCGGGTTCCGGCCGACACCAGCCGGGCTCCGCTCCGCTGGCGGTGCATCACGGCTCCGGGTGAGCTGACACTGATGACGCGGCCACTAAGCGATGAACAGATCGTCGGCCTGCTGGCCCGGTGGCACATTCTCGCTGCATGTGCAGGTGACATGACGTGTCTCACTAATCCTGGCGTGCTGCCGTGGCGGGGACATGCGTGACCTGATCGTGTTCTCGCCTCGATGGGTCATGAGTCACATCGTTACGATCGCTGCGTGATCTCGTATGGTGATCCGGCTGCGCTGATCGACGGCCCCCGGGTGTTCTGCGCCGCCATCGCCGACGACCGCGAGCCGCTGGCCGCCCTCAGGACCATCACTGCTCTTGACGTCGACCAGACCAGGGCGCAAGTCCAGCAGCTATCAGGCAATCCGTGCCATGAGCTGGCGGCGCTCGTCCGTCAGGCCTGCGACGGGCAAGGAAGCAGCGCCGCAGATCACGGGGCCAGGCGAGCCAACCGTGGCTGACCAGCACAGCCGCGTCATCGCCGAAGCCGCTGGCGCCGCGCTCTCCCCGCTAGGCCTCGTGCGCAAGGGCCGGTCCAGGATCTGGCTCGATGATCAGTCCTGGTGGCTCGGCATCGCCGGGTTTCAGCCATCGAACCGGAAGCCCGGTACCTACCTGAATGTCGGCTTGATGTTCTTGTGGCACCCGGTCGACCACTACATCTTCGAGATCGGCGGTCAGGTCGAGGGGTTCAGCCCAGCGGACAGCAGCGACTTCGTCCAGGCGGTGCACGCGAAGGCGGAACGTGCTGCGCGGGAGATCAGAAAACTGCGCGCCAGTCTCCGCTCTGCCGATGACGTGATTCGCTACTACGCCCCGGTCTCAGGCCGCACGAGCATCTTCGGTGAGGGCAACCTTGCGACGGCTCTCGGCCTAGCCGGGAACATGGACCACTGCCGACGAGCGCTTGACCGCGCACTCAGGCAACGGGACGGGGTCACAGTAAACCTGAAAGACGCAAGCGCCTGGCTGCTCACGGCCCGCGAGGCCGCCGAAGATACCGCTAGCTTCCGCTCGTGGGTCATGGCTGCCATGCAGCAGACGAGGCAGAGCCTCAGGTTGCCGGGCGGATTCGCTTTGCCCGCAGGTCCCTGATGCTCCGGACGTTATCTAACACGGGTCCCCCGCCCGCTCGATCCGCTGCAGCCGAGAAATGCCGGATTAGCTGAGACACCGCCGTCCACAGAGAGCAAGATGCGATGATGCGGCCATTCGGGCGCGACGACGTCCAGGGTCCAGCCGTCGGACGTGGCCGCGTGGGGGCCCCGGCCGGACAGGCCCGCGATTCGCACCTGAGGCTGCGGACCGGGGTCGCGTCGGAGTGTTACACGGCGAGCGCGGAGGTGGTGGCGGTGCTGTCGCCGCCGTCAGCCCGCTCGCCGGCCGGGCGCGCCTCGCCGGCCGGGCGCGTCTCGCCAGCCGGCACCGCCTCGCCGGCCGGTACCGCCTCGCCGGACCGGCCGCCGCCCGCGGGCGCGGCCTTGCCCGTCAGGCCCCAGTCGCCGGTGAGCCCCGACGTGCCCGCCAGGCCCTGGCGGCGCGGCAGCGCCTGGGCGGCGAGCACCGGGCCGCCGTCGTGGCCCACGGCGGCGGCGCGCCGGCCGCCGTGCCAGATCCGGTCGGCCTCGGCGTCGCGCCCGTCGGCGGCCGGCCGGACGGCGCTCAGGCCGCGGCTCGTGCTGAGCATCTGTACCTGGTCACGGCCGCCGGCCTTGGCCCCGTACAGCGCGGCGTCCGCCGCGGCCAGCAGCTCGGGCAGCCCGCGGCTGGCCCCGGTTTCCAGGGCCGCCACCCCGATGGAGACGGTCACCGTGACCCGCTCGCCGCCGGGCGCGTGGATCGGGAGGCGCGCGATATGCGCGCGGACCCGCTCGGCGATGCGCAGCGCGTCCGGCGCCCTGGTCTGCGGGAGCAGCACGACGAACTCCTCGCCGCCGAACCGGCCCGCCAGGTCGTACTCGCGCAGCACGTCGCACATCGTGCCGGCGATGGTGCGCAGCACCTCGTCGCCGACCAGGTGCCCGTAGGTGTCGTTGATCTGCTTGAACCGGTCCAGGTCGAGCAGGATCACGGCCAGCGGCGAGAACGTGCGGACCGCCCGGGCCACCTCCGCCGTCGCCTCGCGTTCCCAGGTCGCCGCGTTGAGCAGCCCGGTCTTCGAGTCGGCCCTCGCCTCGTTGAGCAGCTGGGCGTGCCGGAACGAGCGCTGCAGCAGCGTGGCCAGCGGCAGCGCGACGATCAGCGTGAGGGCGCTGATCGTCATGGCCACCGCGACCAGCAGCGCGGCGCACAGCTCGGTCGCGTCGTTGTGCAGCGTCTCCCGGGCGAACAGCTCCCGCCGGACGCTCACGGACGGATTCTCCAGCTTGACCGCGCCCAGGATCAGCGCCTGGTTGACCGCCCACTGGGTGAGCGCGCCCGCGCCCGCGGCGACCAGCCACATCGCGGTGTGGTTCCACAGGAAGGCCCGGGGCTCCCAGCCGGCCGGCAGCGCGCCGACGTACACCAAGCGCGCGCAGCCGTAGGCGACGCCGATCGCCGCGGCGGTGTAGACCCGCTTGTAGGCCGGGGCCCGCCGGACGCGGCACTGGGTGAGGGTCAGCCGGATGGCCGGGACGATCAGCGCGTACAGCGGCGGCAGCAGGAAGACGATCGGCAGCTCCCAGACCGCGTACACGTCCTTCACCACGCCGGCCGACTCGCTGGCGCGGCGGGACATCTCCACGGTGAACGCGCCACAGGCGAGCAGCGCGCCGAACAGCAGGATGTCGCCCGTCCTGAAGTGGAAGTCGGATGCACGGGCCACGATCCAGGCCAGGTACACGCACGTCACCAGGGACCACAGCGCCAAGCAGCCGACGGGGCAGCGACCAGATGGCCCAGTCCCGGACGCGCGGCATTCCGTGCGTGAGCACGGCGCGACGCGCTGGATACATCTGACCTCCTGGGCTGAGACAGTGCTTTTCCGCCGTAGTTGGCGCTGACCACGCCGGATAGCGCAACGTGGGCCGCTAACCCCACATTGTCACAGATTTCACGTGCGCACTGTCAAAACGCGGCTACTTACTGAGAGCGCACGGATGCCGCGTTCAGCGACAGAGACGACGAAAACGCCGGCGCGGTAGGCGTTGGCCATCCCCTCACCGGACGGGACCAGACCCCTGCAGTTATCGAAATGTTACCTTCGCCGCCCCGTGGCCGTCCGGCGCGCCTGCTGGCATCTTCGCGGGCAACCGGATCGAATCACCGGCAATGCTGACCAGTTGGTTTTTGTACCTATATGTGCGGGCAGGCACCGTCGCGGTCCCGCCCCGTCGAGAGGAGGGCGGCGTGGGCACGACGGGCTGGGCGTAACAGAAAACCGGTCAGGCCCGCACCGCTCTGGCGAGCGGACGGGCCTGACCGGGTTGAACACGCCGTCGTTATTACCGCTTATGCGTTTGACCTTGTGCTTGGCGAGGCCGGCTCGGCGGCGGACGGCAGCCGCCTGCCGGATGCGGCCGGGCGGGCTAGGCGCGCAGGACCGCGCCGGTGCGCCGGGCGGCCTCGGCCACCGCGGCGTCGCGGGCCGCGGTCGCCTCGGCCGCGGTGAGCGTGCGGTCCGGTGCCCGCAGCCGCAGCGTGCAGGCGAGGGACTTGCGGCCGCCGCCCAGCTGCTCCCCGGTGTAGACGTCGAACAGCCGCACGTCCTCCAGCAGCTCGCCGGCGCCCGCCCGCAGCGCTGCCACCACGTCGCCGGCCGGCACCTCGTCGGCCACCACCAGGGCCACGTCCTGGGTGGCTAGCGGGTAGGCGGGCAGCGCCGGGCCGCGCACCGGCTCGGCCGCCGCGGCCGCGGCGGCCAGCACCGTGAGGTCGAGCTCGAACGCGACGGTCCGCGGCGGCAGGCCGTACGCGGCGATCACCCGCGGGTGCAGTTCGCCGGCGTGGCCGGCCAGCCGCTCGCCGCCACCGGGCCCGCCGACCGGCACGTACAGGGCGGCGCACCGGCCCGGGTGCCACGGCGCCTCGGCCGCCGCCCGCGCCCGGAGCGCCAGGTGGCTGACCGCGGCCGCCGAGCGGGCCGCCTCGATCGCGTCGGCCCAGGTCGCGGAGCGCCCCGGTCCCCACCAGCCGGACTGCTCGCGCTGGCCGGCGATGACCCCGGCCAGCAGGACCGGCTGGTCGGGCAGCGCGGCGGCCAGCGTCGCCAGCTCTTCCTCGGTCGGCCCCCGGTCGGTGGCCAGGATCGGCGCGACGCCGGGCGAGCCGGGCCGGGGCCGGAATACCTGGCCTGACTCGAACAGCGCCGTGTCAGGGAAGCCCCGTCCGACGTTGCGCACCAGGGTGCGGAACAGGCCGGGCAGCAGCGTGGTGCGCAACTGCGGCTGGTCCTCGCTCAGCGGGTTGGCCACCTTCACCGCCGCGCGGCGGGGGTCCTGCGGCCCGAGCATGAGGCTGTCGGCCTCCTGCGCCGGGGCGAACGGGTCGGCGTGCACCTCGACCAGGCCGGCCGCGGCCAGCGTGCGGGCCACCGCCCGCGCCGACCGCTGCCGCTCGGTCAGCCCGCGGCCCGCGGTCGCCCGCGGCTGGCGGACCGGGATATTGCCGTAGCCCTCCAGCCGGATGACCTCCTCGGTCAGGTCGGCCGGGTCGGTCAGGTCGGGCCGCCAGGACGGCGGCGTGACCAGCAGCACCAGGTGCTGACGGTCGTGCTTACCGTGGTCGTGGTGCGCCGGCGCGAGCGGCGCGCCGGCCGGCCCGCCACGGTGCGATCGTCGGCTCGTGGCTGGCCGGGGTGGAGCGCACCTCGCAGCCCACCTCCTGCAGCCGGGCGACCACGGTGTCCACGCCGTACGACGACGCCCGCCACCCGGTCCGGGTAGTCGGCGGCCATCTCGATCGTCACCGGCGTGACCGGCACCTGCGCGTGGGTGAGGCCGGGCACGACCGTCGCGCCGCCCAGGCTGGCGAGCAGCGCGGCCGCCCGGGCGGTGGCCCGCGGCGGCAGCTCGCGGTCGGTGCCGCGCTCGAAGCGGTAGGACGCCTCGGAGTGCAGCCGGTGGCGGCGCGCCATCTTCGCCGTGCCGGTGTCGCTGAAGTGCGCGCCCTCGATGACGATGTCGACGGAGTCGTCGCCGATCTCGGTGGCCAGGCCGCCCATCGTGCCGGCCAGCGAGATCGGGCCGCTGTCGTCGGTGATGAGGATGTCGGCCGGGTCCAGGGTCCTGGTCACGTGGTCCAGCGTGACCAGCGTCTCGCCGGGCCGCGCGCGGCGCACCACGACGGTGCCGCTCAGCTTGCCGCGGTCGAAGGCGTGCAGCGGCTGGCCCAGCTCGATCATCAGGTAGTTGGTCACGTCGACCGCGAGCGAGACCGAGCGCATGCCGCAGCGGGCCAGCCGGACCGTCATCCACAGCGGCGTCCGCGCTCGCGGGTCGAAGCCGCGCACCTCGCGCAGCACGAACCGGTCGCAGGCCGTCGGGGTCGGCGATCTCGGCCGGCCACGGGCCGTCGGCGCCCGGCGCCCGGCCGTCGCTCCCGGCGATGCCCGAGGCGTCCTCGCCGCCGGCGATCGTCAGGGCCGGGTCGGTGAACGGCACCTGGTACGCGCTGGCCAGCTCGCGGGCCACGCCGCGGATGGAGACGGCGTAGCCGCGGTCCGGCGTGACGGTGATGTCGAGCACGTCGTCACGCAGCCCGGCGTACTCGGCGAAGTCCACGCCGAGCGGCGCGTCCGGCGGCAGGATCAGGATGCCGCTGTGGTCCTCGCCGATGGCCAGCTCGTCGACCGCGCAGATCATGCCCTGCGACACCCGGCCGTACTTCTTGGCCGCGGTGATCTCGAAGCCGCCGGGCAGGGTGGCGCCGACCGTGGCGAACGCGACCCGGTCGCCGGGGGCGAAGTTGGTCGCGCCGCAGATGACGCCGGTCAGCGTCTCCGGGTCCAAGGCGCGCTCGTCGTCGGTCGTAGCCACCCGGCAGTAGCGGATCGGCTTCTTGAACTCGGTCAGCTCCTCGACCGTGATCACCTGGGCGGTGATCACCCCGTGGACGTCGTGGCCGACCGGCTCGACCGTCTCGACCTCGAGGCCCGCCTGGGTCAGCCGCCGGCCGACCTCGAGCGCGTCATAGGGCTCCGGGATGGGGGCGTACTCCCGCAGCCAGGAAACAGGTACCCGCATCGTCAGATCTCCGTCCCGAAAGCCCGGCTGAACCGCACGTCGCCGTCGTAGGTGTCACGAATCTCGTTGATGCCGTGCGCGAGCATCAGCGCCCGTTCGATGCCGAGCCCGAAGGCGAACCCGCTGTAGCGGTCGGGGTCGATGCCGCAGGCGACCAGCACCCGCGGGTTGACCATGCCGCAGCCGGCGATCTCGATCCAGCCCATGCTGCGGCAGACCCGGCACGGGTCGGCGCCCGGCTTGGTCGACTCGCCCCGGCACACGTGGCACTCCATGGACACGTCGGCGGACGGCTCGGTGAACGGGAAGTAGTCGGGCCGCAGCCGGGTCCGCAGTCCCGCGCCGAACAGCGCGTCGACGAACGCCTGGATCGCCCCGCGCAGGTCGGCCATGGTCAGCCCCTCGTCCACCGCCAGGCCCTCGATCTGGTAGAAGACCGGCAGGTGGGTGGCGTCCAGGGCCTCGTTCCTGTACACCTTGCCCGGGCTGACCACGTACAGCGGCAGCGGACGGGTCAGCATGGACCTGATCTGGACCGGGGACGTGTGGGTGCGCATCACCAGGCCGGACCGCGTGCCCTCGGGGCTGCCGTCGGGCGGCGCGACGAACAGGGTGTCCTGCATCTCCCGGGCCGGGTGGTCGGGGAGGAAGTTGAGCGCGTCGAAGTTGTACCACTCGGCCTCGACCTCGGGCCCCTCGGCGACCTCGTAGCCCATGGCGGTGAACACGTCGGCCAGCTTGTCGCCGATCATCGAGACCGGGTGGCGTGCCCCCTGGGGCGCGCGGTCGTAGGGCAGGGTGACGTCGACCCGCTCAGTGACCAGCACCCGCTCGTCGCGCTCGCGCTCCAGCTCGTCCTGTCGCTCCTTGAGCGCGCCAGAGACCCGGGCCACGGCGGCACCGACCCGGCGGCCCGCGTCCGCGCGGGCCTGCGGCGGCAGCGCGCCGATCTCGGCCCGCGCCAGCGATAGCGGCGCCTTGTCGCCGGCGTGCGCCAGCCGGGCGTCTTTCAGCTCGTCCAGGGTCGTCGCGCCGGATATCGCGGCGAGCGCGGCCGTGACGGCCCGCTCTACCTCCTGCGCCGTCAAGGCGGTCACCTCAACCGGGTCGTAGTTCTTGTTCGGTGCGGACATCGTTAGGTTCGCTTCCCTCAGGGTGATCAGCTAGCTGGAAGGTCCGCGATGATGCACGCCTCGGAGCTATCCGAACGGAGCGGCCGACTCTCCCCAGCAAAGATGACCCTACCGGGATGGCCGGCCGCACGGCGAGGCACGCCGTCAATCGCGGAGCCGGTGCCCGCCCCGGCGGCCAGGCGCGCGTTCGCTCGCCGGCCCGGACCGGGGAAGGCCGGGGAGTTCGCCCGCGGGGCGCGTCACGCGCGGCACGGCGCTGGCCGTGTTACGCGATGGGGGTGCCCGCGGGCAGGGTAAATCGGAACTCGGCGCCGCCGCCGGGCGCGCGGGCCACGGCGATGTCGCCGTTCATCGCCTCGATGAGGCCCTTGACGATGTAGAGGCCCAGGCCGGTGCCGCCGCGGCGCTTGCCCCGCCAGAACTGGCGGAAGACGCGCAGGGCCATGTCCGGGGGAATGCCCTCGCCCTGGTCGCGCACGGACACGACGATGCCGTCGGCCTGCTCGCCGGCCTCGCCGTTGCCTCGCGCGCGCCGGATCACGACCGTGACGATGCCGGCGCCGTGCCGGACCGCGTTCTCCACCAGGTTGCCGAGGATCTGGTCGATCTTGTCGGCGTCCAGCCAGGTCTCCGGCAGGTCGGCCGGCGGCCTCCAGGCGGAACCGGCTCTCCGGCTCGCCGGAGGCGACCCGGCCCGCGATGATCTTGCGCGCCCGCTCGGGGACGTCTACCAGCTGCCGGCGGACCTCCATCCGGCCGGACTCGATGCGCGACACGTCGAGCAGCTCGGTGATCAGCCGGGTCACCCGGTCGGCGTCGGCGTTGACCGTCTCAAGCATGACCCGCTTCTGGTCGTCGCTGAACCGGGACCACTTGGCCAGCAGCGTCGCGGTGAAGCCTTTGACCGAGGTCAGCGGGGCGCGCAGCTCGTGGGCGACGGTGGACACCAGCTCGGCGCGGCTGCGCTCCAGCCGAGCGCGCTGCTGGGCGCCGCGCAGGGTGATCACCAGGCGGCGGACCGGACCGGAGCGGTCGTCGCGGACGTAGCCGACCGAGACGAGCAGCTCGGTGTACCCCCGGGAGGACGCCCCGCCGAACCCCCCGGCCGGGCCGTCGCCGAGGAACAGGCTGCGCTCCGGGTGCCTCGTCCTGGTGGCCAGGCCGTGGTACGGGTCGATGAACATCCACCAGTCGCGGCCGTCGTCGTCGCGGAAGGGCAGCACGTCGTACACGTACTTGCCGATGGCCTCGGCGGCGGCGATGCCGGTCAGCCGGACGGCGGCCTGGTTGAAGATGACCAGGCGGCCCGTGTCGTCCGCGACCGCCAGCCCGTCGGGCAGCTCGTCGGCGATCAGGGACGGCATGCCATTGGCACGCCCGGACCTTCCGGCTTGCGGCCGGCCCGGCCTGTTGACCTCCACGGCGTTGGCGCCTCCGTCCATCTGGGGGTGCAGCGGGGTTTTGACCGGCTGAAGGGCCGGCTTGATCCACGGTGCGGTGACGGAATGTGATCAAACTCTATCGCGTTTTCCCGTCGTTCCGACAGTACCTGCACCCCGGGATTTCGCTACGTCATAGCGTAAATACCCTATGCGAGGGAATCTCCGACTGCCAATAACGGGCAACGCAAGGTAATCATAATGGCTCGGGTCGTATGCGACTGTCCCCGGACGCGCAGGCCCGCATCCGGTCAAATCCGGCCGTCGCTAACCCGGCCGCTAACCGGGCGGCGGCGCGCTGAGACTGGGCCGAGGCGTACAGGCACACCGCCGCCGCCGCGGCCAGGTTGAGTGACTCGGCCCGGCCGTAGATCGGCACCGCGACCGACTCGTCGGCCAGCGCGAGCAGGTCACCGGGCAGCCCCCACGCCTCGTTGCCGAACAGCCACGCGGTCGGGCCGGCCAGCGCGTCCCGGGTGCCCGGGTCGTCGAGCGTGGCCGCGCCGCGGCCGTCGGCGGCGAGTATCCGCAGGCCGGCGCCGCGCAGCGCGACGGCCGCGTCCGCTAGCCGGACGCCCGCCACCACCGGCAGGTGGAACAGGCTGCCCGCGCTGGCCCGGACGCACTTGCCGTTGTAGACGTCCACCGAGGCGTCGGCGAAGATCACCGCGTCCGCGCCCGCCGCGTCGGCGGCGCGCAGCACGGTGCCCGCGTTGCCCGGGTCGCGGACGTTCGCCAGCAGGGCCACCAGCCGGGGCCGGGCCCGGGTGACCTGCTCCAGCGGCACGTCAATGAAGTCGCACACCGCCAGCAGGCCCTGCGGCGTCACCGTCTGGGCCAGCTCGCTCATCACCTCGCCGCTGACCAGCTGCACGTCAACGCCCGCGTCCTGGGCCCGCTCGACCAGGTCAGCGTGCCTGGCCTGGGCGGGCGCGGTGACGAAAAGGCCGGTCACCGCGGCCCCGGTCGACAGCGCCTCGGAAACGGCTTGCGGGCCCTCCGCGAGGAAGGCCCGCTCCCGCTGGCGCAGTGCGCGCTTGGTCAGCCGGCGAGCGCCCTTGAGCCGGGCCAGGCTGGCACCCGCGTACATCACTGATCTCCCGGGCAGACGGTAATTCCCGGATAACCGGAAAGCCGCCATCCGTCGGGACTATTCACTTTCATCAACCGGAAACTGCACCTTTTCCACCCCGCCAGACCCGGCCGCGCGATAATTTCGCTCCCGGCGCGAGGCGATAAGGGTTCACCGGATTTAGGCCGCCGCGCTGACTGTCTGCGGCAGCGCCTTGCGCGCCACCTCGACCAGGGCGGCGAAAGCCGCCGCGTCGGTCACCGCGAGGTCGGCGAGCACGCGGCGGTCAACCTCGACGCCAGCCGCCTTCAGGCCCTGCACGAAGCGGTTGTAGGTCAGGCCGTTGGCCCGGGCCGCGGCGTTGATGCGCTGGATCCAGAGCCGGCGGAAGTTGCCCTTGCGGTCCTTGCGGTCGCGGTAGGCGTAGGTCATCGAGTGGAGGACCTGCTCCTTGGCCTTGCGGTAGAGCCGGGACCGCTGGCCCCGGTAGCCCTTCGCCCGCTCGAGGACTACCCTGCGCTTCTTCTTGGCGTTAAGCGAGCGCTTGACGCGTGCCATCGTTAAATCTCCCTCTGGGCTGCGGTTACGTTCTCAGCTTCACTGGCCTGAGCTCTTCGATCCTGTCCACGTCCGCCAGGCCTTGGCCTGGGGACTCACGGCAGGATGAAAGGGCTCACTTGCCGAGGAGCCGCTTGATCTCGCGGACGTCGGCCTTGGCCATCTGAACCTCGCCATCGAGCCGGCGCGTGCGGCGCGAGGACTTGTGCTCGAGCAGGTGCTTGCGGTTGGCGCGCAGCCGCATCACCTTGCCGCTGCCAGTGATCTTGAACCGCTTGGCGGCGCCGCTGTGCGTCTTCATCTTCGGCATGGTCGCCGTCGTCTCCTTTGTCGTGCGGGGGTCCCCCCCGCCGCCCGGCCGCGGGTCCGAAGGCAGGGCCAGGCATCGGACGCCCCTGCGGGCGGCTTCTTGTCGCGGCACGGCCCCGCACACTATGGTGCGGGGCCGTATCGCCCTGTCCCCGTTACCGGGGCAAACCTTTACGCGTCGGTCGGCGCGGGCGTGGGAGCCTCGGCCGGCGCCTCAGCGGTCACCGGGGACATCAGCGGTGACCGGGGCCTCGGGGCGCGGGCTCGGCACCGGGCGACGACTGGGCGGCCGTTGCCGACGCGGCCCTCTCCGCCCTAGCCTCAGCGGCCTCCGCCTTAGCCTCGGCGGCCACCGCCTTAGCCTCCGCCTTCGCCTCGGCCGCCTCGGCCTTCGCCTCCACCTTGCGGCGGTGCGGGCCGATCACCATGATCATGTTCCGGCCGTCCTGCTTGGGCTGCGCCTCGACGAAACCGAGCTCGGTCACGTCGTCAGCCAGCCGCTGCAGCAACCGGAAGCCAAGCTCGGGACGGGACTGCTCGCGGCCGCGGAACATGATCGTCACCTTGACCTTGTCCCCCGCCTTGAGGAACCGCTCGACGTGGCCCTTCTTGGTGCCGTAGTCGTGCGGGTCGATCTTCGGGCGGAGCTTGATCTCCTTGACGATGGTCTGCGTCTGGTTCTTGCGCGATTCCCTGGCCTTGAGCGCGGTCTCGTACTTGAACTTGCCGTAGTCCATGAGCTTACAGACCGGGGGCCGAGCGGTCGGGCGCTACCTCGACAAGATCGAGGTCCGACTCCTGCGCGAGCCGGAGCGCCTCGGTGATGGAGACGATCCCTATCTGTTCACCCTTCGGGCCGACCAGCCGGACCTCGGGAGTGCGGATGCGCTCGTTGATACGCGTTTCGGTGCTGATGTGACCTCCACAGGTTCATCATTGTCTGCCGCTGCCGACGCCGGCCTGTCCGGCGGCGGCCCTGCCTTGCGTGCCGGCAGCTCGCCCCGGCAGTCACCTGCCGCGCGGTTGCCCGCTGTGACCAGGGCCAACGGGAAAAGCCCCGCCAGGCACCGTGTGCCGCGGGGCTACCACACCGGCGGCGCGGTCTCGCCGGTCACGCTGGCGATCGCGTCGCACAATACCCGCCGACTGAGAAGCCGGCCAGGTGGGAGGTGGTCCTCCGCTTGCACGCCCGGTACGCCGTACCGGGCTGGTCACTGCCAAGAATAACAGCACTCAGCACGAGACCGGTATTCCTGCCGCCAATTTCGCGCCCGGTCAACGCCGCCGGCGTCCCGCCGGGCTCCGCACCCCACCCTACGCGCCCCCGGCCCGGCG
This sequence comes from uncultured Actinomycetota bacterium, assembly GCA_963748785.1. Classification (GTDB taxonomy): domain Bacteria; phylum Actinomycetota; class Actinomycetes; order Streptosporangiales; family Streptosporangiaceae; genus Trebonia. Next base: position 253,670 of record CAVVKP010000016.1, read on the forward strand.
CCCCCGCCCATCCCGAGCGCTCCGCGCTTCTTGCTGTTATCCGGCTCTTTCGGGCAACGGACACAGATAGTAGATATCCGTACACATCCCGGTGTAGCATTTCTATCCACTATCCTGCGGCCGACAGGAATCCGTGACTTGACTGGCGGGTGCTTCCACCCGGGACCCGGCCCCTCCGGCCACGCATGGTGGCCGAAGGGGCCGGGCGGCGCGATCGCCGCTGTCGCCGCGGTCGCCGCGGACTAAACCCGCGCTATGACGCTGGGCGGGGCAGCAGGAAGGTCAGTGCCGACGGCGATGACCAGGAGCGCGGCGTCGATCCAGGTAACGAGCTGCAAGCCGGAGACGAAGCTGGCCCGGGACGGCGCGCCGCCGATGGCCGCGTAGAAGACGGCGCCGATCACGGCGACGCCGCTGGCGATGGCGAACTGCTGCGTGGTGGTCAGCACGCCGGCCGCCGCCCCCGCCCGTTCCGGGCGGATGTGGGTGAGGACGGCGCTCATCAGCGACGGGCACCATCAGCCCCTGGCCGATGCCGATCAGGGCCGTGGCGGGCGCGGTCTCCCAGCCGGTGAGCTGGCCGCCCGAGTGCGCGGCGGTGAGGGCGAGTGCGAGGGTGCCAAGCACGGCGAACGCGGCGCCGACCGTGATCGAGCGCGGCCCCAGGCGGGCGGCCGCCCGCGGCCCGAGCAGGGTCATGGCGATGAACGTCAGGGCGAGCGGCAGGTTCACGATCCCGGCGTGCAGCGGCGACAGCCCCAGGCCGGACTGGAGCAGCAGCGTCAGCACGAACATGAAGCTGCCGAAGAAGAAGATCGCCACGAAGTTGAGCACCAGCCCGGCCGAGAACGCCCGGTCACGGAACAGCGCCAGGTCGAGCAGCGGCTGGCCGCCCTGGCTGGTCAGCCGGCGCTCCCACGCGAGCGTCAGCGCCAGCGCCGGCAGCGCCGCGGCCAGCGACACCCACGTCCACACCGGCCAGCCCTCGTCGCGCCCCAGCGTCAGCGGCACCAGCGCGAGCGCCACGCTGCCGGAGACGCCGACCGCGCCCAGCGGGTCGAGGCCGCGGCCGGCGCTGCCCCTGCGCCCGCGGCACCAGGACGGCGGCCACGATCAGCGCGACGATGCCGACCGGGACGTTCACCAGGAAGATGGCCCGCCAGCCGAGGCCGAGCACGTTGGCCTGGATCAGGCCGCCGCCGAGTATCTGGCCGGACACGAAGCCGAGCCCCATGGTGGCGCCGTACCAGCCCAGGGCCCGGCTGCGCTCCCGCGCCGGGAAGGACGCCGTGATCAGGGCGACCACCTGGGGCACCATCACCGCGCCGGTAAGCCCCTGCACCAGCCGGAAGGCGACGAGCGCGCCGGACGAGGGGGCGACGCCGCACGCCAGCGAGGCCAGGGCGAACGTCACCACGCCGACCAGGAACAGCCGCTTATAGCCGAACAGGTCGCCCAGCCTGCCGCCGGTCACCATCCCGCTGGCGTACATGAACGCGTAGCCGCCCACGATGAGCTGCAGCGCCGCGTCGCTGACGTGCAGGTCGTGCTGGAGCGAGGGCGCCGCGACGTTGACCGCCCAGATATCGAAGCCGGCCATGAACATCGCGATCAGGATGACCGGGAGCATCAGCCACCGGCGGGGGTAGCCGTCGTCTGCGGGGCTCGTTTCCTCCCCCGGCGCGACCGCCCGTGTCGCTGCGGCCAGGGCCGGCAGGCCCGCCGCTGCCGCGCGGTGGTTGCACGGGTCTCACTCACGATCTAGCCTCCGCAGTTCGTTCGACAACCATCGAAGTTTGATGCACGTCGAACTGTACGACAGACTTCGAACTTTGCGCAAAGTGGCTTATCATCGAGGTGTGATGGACGATGTGGTCGAGCCAGCGGCGGCGGATTTCCAGCTGCCGCGCATCCTGGCCGCGCTCGCCGACCCGCAGCGCCTGGCGACCGTGCGGTACGTGGCGGGCCACGGCGAGTCCTGGTGCACGCAGGTCATGCAGGAGGCGGGCCTGGCCATGACCAAGTCGACCTTCTCCCATCACCTGCGCATCCTGCGCGAGGCCGGCGTGGTGACCAAGCGGATCCAGGGCACCAAGGGCTACGCCCGGCTTCGCAAGGACGACCTCGACCTGCGGTTCCCGGGACTGATGGACTCGATCATCGGCGCCGACGCCCCCCTGGCCGGCCACCCGGGCGCCTGACGCCGGCCCGGAAACGCCGAACGGCCCGCCGCGGCTGCAGAGCCGGACGGGCGCCTGGTGTGCTCCCGGTTAGTTGACCACGCGGTTGCGGAAGGTGCGGACGGCCAGCGCGCCGAACACGGCGGTCCCGCCGAGCAGGGCGAGCAGGATCGCCCACAGCGGCATGTGGTCCACGCCCGGGGTGAGCACCGAGCGCAGGCCCTCGGACATGTAGACCATCGGGTTGACCAGCACGACGATCTGCAGCCAGCGGATCGCGTGCAGCGCCGACCACGGGTAGTAGACGCAGCCGAGCATGGTCGCCGGGAGCAGCACGATCGCGAAGATCATCTGGATCTTGCGCGGGTCCATGACCGTGCCGAGCCACAGGCCAAGGGACGCGGTGAGGAACGCGGAGGCCAGCATGATCACGATGAGCAGGAACCAGTTGGAGACATGCACGTGCGGCCCCTGGCCGGCGGCGTGCACCCAGTAGACGGCCGGGAACACGATGACCGCGCCGATCAGCGCCTGGAACGCGCCGGCGGTGATCTTCTGGATGGCGAGCACCCGGATCGGGACCGGCGCCAGGGCCCGGTCTTCGATCGTGCGCTGCCAGGAGAACTCCATGACCAGCGGCATCGTGGTGCCGAACATGCCCTGCATGAGGAACATCGAGCCCATCAGGCCCGGGCACCAGGATCGTGGCGCAGCCGTGCGCGCGATCGGGCGGCGGGCCGCCGTTGCCTTGGCAGCGCGGCTGGGCTTCGAACCCGGGACGGGTCATGGGAGGGCGGGGGTAAAACCGCTCCCGTTCCCCTTCCTCATGATGTTGATCTTCGCTCAGGCGAGGCGGGTGACCTCGACCGTCACGCGCATGTCGCCGCCCGAGGGGCCGTGGTAGATGCCCTTGAGCGGCGGGACGTCGGCGTAGTCGCGGCCCCGGCCGACGGCCACGTGGCGCTGGCCGACCGGGGCGCCGCTGGTCGGGTCCAGCGGTGTCCACGAGCCCGCCCAGTACTCGATCCAGGCGTGCGACTGGCCGACGGCGGTGCTGCCCGGCTCGGCCCCGGGGTCGGGGTGCAGGTAGCCGGAGACGTACCGCGCGGGCAGGCCGGCCGCGCGCAGCAGGGCCACGGTGAGCTGCGCCATGTCCTGGCAGACGCCCTGGCCCTTGTCCCAGGCCTCCTGCGCGTCGGTGCGCACGTCGGTCGCGCCGGGCAGGTAGGTGACGTGCTCGCGGACGCGGGCCGAGATGGCCTCCGCGGCCGTGTCCGGTGACAGGCCGGCGATGGCCTCGCACCCGGCGGCGGAGATCTCCCCGGTCACCGTGGTGAGCGGCGTGGGCAGCAGGAACTCGAGCAGCCTGCCGCCCGCCGACCGCTGCGCCAGCTCAGCCCAGGAGGGACGGTCGCCGGCCGCGGGGATGCCGCCGAACGGCTCGGTCTCCACCGTGGCGGCGGCCCGGATGACCAGGTCGTCGTGCGGCTCGGGCACGTCGAAGACGCTCGCGATCGTGCCCCAGTAGTCGTTGTACGTCCACACCGGCACGCCGGGCCCGGCGGTCACCCGGGACTCCAGGGTGATCTGGGACGGCAGCGTCAGCGGGGTCATCCTGGCCTCGTTGAACGAGGTCAGCACCGGGCCCGGGTACCGGACGCTGGTGGTGTGCGCGATTCGCAGCCGCCAGCCCACGCTCAGCCGTCCCGTTCCCAGGCGCCGGGCAGCACCCAGACGTCGGCGCCGTCGTTGACGGCGAAGGGCCGCAGGCCGATGTGGCGCGGCGCCGTCTTCTCGCCGGCCAGCACCGGGGACGTGGACATGGACTCGACGTTCTCGAGCACCGGCTCCTCGCCCAGGTAGTAGCGGGTGAGGTCGGGCATGTAGGCGTAGATGAGCTTGTCGTCGGCCACGCTGTTGCCGACGCCGTTGGCGATCGTCACCGTGCCCTGCCTGGCCGCGTTGACCAGGCCGGGGCAGCCGAGCAGGCTGTCCGGGCGGAACTGCAGCGGGTCGAGCCAGTCGTCGTCCACCCGGCGGTAGATGACGTCCACCGGCCGCCGGCCGTGGGTGGTGTGCACGTAGACCCGGTTGCGCCAGCAGAACAGGTCCCGCCCCTCGACCAGCTCCACGCCCATCAGCCGGGCCAGCAGCGTGTGCTCGACGTAGGCGGCGTTGTGCATCCCCGGGGTGAGCACGACGATGAACGGGTCGGCGACGCCGTGCGGTGCGGCCGCGCGCAGCGCCGACAGCAGCCGGGACGGGTACTCGTCGACCTGGTGGATCTTCTGGTCGCTGAACAGGGCGGGAACAGCCGGGTCATCGCCAGCCGGTTCTCCAGCACGTAGCTGACTCTGGACGGCACCCGCGACGTTGTCTTCGAGCACCCGGAACTTGCCCTGCTCGTCGCGGATCAGGTCGATCTCGGCCACGTGCACCCGCACGCCGTTAGGCGGGCTGATGCCGGCCACCTCGCGGCGGAACTTCTCGCTGGTGAACACCAGGTTCCACGGGACGACGCCGTCGTCGAAGGCCCGGCCCGGCCCGTAGACGTCGGCCAGGAACGCCTCCAGGACCCGCACTCGCTGGCGCACGCCCCGGGAGACCAGGTCCCACTCGGCCGCGTCGATGACCCGCGGTAGGAAAGTGTCCGCCACGAAGATCAGATTAGCGAGGCGCTGTTCCGCTTTCCGTTACCCCTTCCCAAGGCCAGGAACATCGGGAAGAACGGGGCGGTGGTGGCACGCGGACAGCCCCGCTGAGCGGGAGCTAGGCTGGCGGCGAATGAGGAGGCGGCATGTACATCCCGGCCCATTTCACGCCCGACGCGGCGCTGGTTGACGAGCTGCTCACCCATCACGGGGCGGCCGACCTGGTCACCGCGACGCCCGACGGGCTGGTCGCGACGCTGCTGCCGTTCGTCTACGTGCCGGCGGCCGGTGCGCACGGGGCGCTGCACGGGCACCTGGCCCGCAACAACCCGCAGTGGCGCCTCGACCCTGCCGGCCGGCGTCGGCCGGCGAGGCGCTGGCCATCGTGCGCGGGCCGGACGCGTACATCAGCCCGGGCTGGTACGCGTCCAAGGCCGAGCACGGCCGGGTGGTGCCCACCTGGAACTACCTGACCGCGCACGTCTACGGGCGGCTGACGGTGCACGACGACCCGGCCTGGACCGAAGACCTGGTGCGGCGGCTCACCGCCAAGCACGAGGCGCACCGCGAGCACCCGTGGTCGGTGGACGACGCGCCCCGGCCGTTCATCGAGGGACAGCTGCGGGCGATCGTCGGGGTCGAGCTGACGATCACCCGGGTCGAGGCGAAGGCGAAGCTGAGCCAGAACCGGCCGGCCGCCGACGTGGACGGCGTGATCGCCGGCCTGCGCGAGCGCGGCGACACGGCAAGCGCGGACATGGTCGAGCGGGCGCGGGGCTAGCGCCGGACCGCGTCCGGCGCGAGGCTTACCCGGGCTGACGGCCGCGGCGGGCCAGCTCGGCTTCGCCGGCCGTGCGCATCGCCTCTAGCGGGGCCGGCTTGCCGGTCATCAGCTGAACCTGGGCGGCGGCCTGGTGCAGCAGCATCCCGTAGCCGCTGGCGACCACCGAGCCGACGGCGGCCGCCGCCTGCGCCAGCGGGGTGGGCCACGGGTGATACACCACGTCGAGCACAACGGCCGGCGACTGCCCGGCCTGCCGCAGGCGCCGCGCGTAGCCGTCGGCGGCGCCGGCCGGGACGGTGGAGATCAGCAGGTCGGGCTGCGGGCCCGCGCGCGGCCAGGTCGTCCCAGGGGCGCAGCCGGGCGGTGAGGCCGAGCCGCTCGGCCGTGGCCAGCAGGCCGACCGCCCGCGACGGGTCGCGCAGCACCACGTCGGCGCCCGCCGCGCCGAGCTCGCCCACCGCGGCCAGGGCCGAGCAGGCGGTCGCGCCCGCCCCGACGATCGTGACGCTGCCCGGGGCCGGCGCGCCCGCCTCGGCGAGCGCGTCCACGATGCCCTGCACGTCGGTGTTGTAGCCGTAGCGGCCCTCGGGGCGGAACACCACCGTGTTCGCGCCGCCGGTCGCGCTGGCCAGGTGATCGACGTGGTCGAGCAGCGGCAGCACGGCCCGCTTGAGCGGCATGGTCAGCGACAGGCCGGCCCACTCGGCGCCGCGCGAGGCCACGAAGGCGGGCAGGCCCGCCTCGTCGCACTCAACCAGCTCGTAGCTCCAGTCGGCGAAGCCGAGCGCGTCGTACGCCGCGCGGTGCAGCACCGGCGACAGGGAGTGCGCGACCGGCTGGCCGAGGACCGCTGCTTTCATGGGACGCGTCCGTTACTGGCCCTTGAGCGGCGTGTGCGAGAACTCGGACTTGCCGCCGGGCTTGGTGAGGAAGTACAGGAAGTTACCGGTGTCCGGGTGCAGCACGCCCTGGATCGCCGCGTCTCCCGGGTTGGAGATCGGCCCGGCCGGCAGGCCAGCGTTCAGGTACGTGTTGTACGGGCCCGGAGTCTGCGATCTGCTTGAACGTGGCGCTGACCGCGTACTTGCCCAGCCCGTACAGCACCGTGCTGTCGAACTGCAGGTGCATGCCGATGGCCAGGCGGTTGTGGATGACCTCGGCGATCTTCGGGTAGTCCTCGACCGAGCCGCCCTCGGCCTGGGCCAGGGACGCCTCGATGATCAGCTGGGTGGGCGTGAGGCTGCACCGACTTCGCCGCGGCCACCAGGCCGGACTCCTGCGCCTCCTGGTTGTACCGGATCACCATCGCCTTGAGGATGTCCAGCGCGCTCTCATGCGGCTCGATCGCGTAGGTGGCCGGGAACAGGTAGCCCTCGGCCTTCCCCTGGGCGTACTCCGGCAGGCCGAGCTGCGCCGGGTGGGCCAGCACCTGCTGGAAGTCCTTCAGCGGGATCTTGGTCTTCTTGGCCACGATCGCGATGACGTCGACGGCGCGCTTGCCCTCGGGGATCGTCACCGTGGTCTGCACCAGGTTCTTCGGGTTGACCAGGGCGGCGTAGGCCAAGGTCGGCCTGCATGTGCTCGTGCAGTACGTAGTAGCCAGCCTGCAGGCCGGTGGACTGGGCGCCGGTCGTGGTGGTGGCCGTCTCGACCGCGTTGGTGAACGCGCGCTGGCTGGCGACCACGCCCAGCTGCACCAGCCGCGGCGCCAGGCTGAACGCGGTATCACCGCTCTTGACCTGCACGGTCACGTCGCCGCTGCCCTGGCCGACGTAGTCGGCCGGATGGTACCTGGCCTGGTACTTGTGGTAGATGGCCAGGCCGCCGACCGTGCCGCCGATGACCACGGCGAGCACGATCACCAGGATCAGGATCCGCGGGGCCCAGCGGGTGGCGCGGCGGCGCGGGCGGCGGTTGCCGCCGTCGTCGGTGCCCCAGTCGTCGCGGGCGGGCGGTCCGCCGTCCCAGCCGCGCGGGCCGGCCTCCCGCTCGGCGCCGCCCGGGCCGCGCCCGCCGCGGCCGCTGCCGGGCGGCGGCGCGGCGCGCCGGTCGTCGTAGTCGTAGCGCTCGTCACGCCCGGGAGCGCGGCGCCCGCCGCGGTCGTCTAGTCGCCGCGGGGGCTGAAGCCAGGCAGGAACGAGCTGTCCTCCTGCTCCTGCTCCCAGCCGCCGTACCCGCTGGCCGGGTAGCCGACGCTGCGCGACAGGTCGGCGGCCCGCTGGTCGTAGCCGCCGGGCTCACCGCGCGGCACCTGCAGGCCCGCGTAGCCCCGCTGGCCGCCGTACCCCGGCTGGGCCGGGCCGGCCCGGCTGGCCCGGCCAGGGGCCGCTCGGCGGGCCGTAGCCGTCGCCGGGCGCCGGGTAACCCGGGCCGGCCTGCCCGTAGCCCGCGCCGGTCGTAGGCCTGCTGGTCGTAAGCCTGCTGGTCGTAGCCGCGGTCGCCGTAGCCCTGCTCACCGTACGGCTGCCGGTCGTCGTACCCGGCTCCCTGCCCCTGGTAGGGCTGGTCGCCGTATGCCTGGTCCTCGTAGCCGCCCTGCCCGTGGTAGCCGCGGGCATCGGGCCCCGGCACGCCGTACCCGGGGCCGTCGTAACCGCCGGCGCCGTAACCACCGTACCCCTGGTCGCCGTACCCCTGGTCGCCCGGCCAGGCCGGGCCGTCCGGCTGGCGGGGGCCGCCGGGCCGCTGCGGTTCGGCGCCCTCGTCGTCGGACTCGCCGTAACCGCTGCCCGGCCTGGCCGCCCGTGCCGTAGCCGTTCACCGGTCGGCTCCGGCGTCGACGAGCTGGCCGGGGACGTCGCCGGTGCGGCGCTCGGCCTCGAGCGCCGCCTCAAGCAGCACCGCCGCGGCGGCCGAGTCGACCGTCTGGCGCCGGTCACGCGAGTCGTGCCCGCCAGCGCGCAGCGCCTCGTGCGCGGTCGACGTGGTGAAGCGCTCGTCAACCAGCCGCACGGGAAGCGGCGCCACCCGGCGCGCGAGGTCCGCCGCGAACCTTCTGGCGGAGACTGCGGCCGGCCCCTCACGGCCGGACAAGGACCGAGGTAGGCCCACCAGGATCTCCATTGCTTCTTCGGTCGCGGCAAGCGAGGCCAGGGCGTCTAGGTCACCCTTGCCCCGCCGCACGACGGTGAGCGGGGAAGCGAGGACGCCGCTCGGATCGCTGCGTGCCACGCCAATGCGGACAGTACCCGGATCGACGGCCAGACGCACGCCTGACCTCACCAGGAGTACTCCCACCCGCGGCGACATGGCATCACGCTACCCGGCACTCCGCACGCCGTCCGTCAAAGCGCCGCGAACAGCCGCAAAAGCCGCATCAACCGCGTCGGGCCGGCGCCCGGGGCGCCGCCGCCCTGCGCGATGTCCGGCTTGCCGCCGCCACCGCCGCCGAGCGCCCGGGCCGCGCCGCTCACCAGCGTCCCGGCCGACAGGCCGAAGCCGCGCCCGGCCTCGTTCACCGCGATGACCACGACCGGCCGGTCGGCCGGCGTGCCGACCAGCGCTACGACGGTGGGCTGCAGCGCCGGGACCTTGCCCCGCACGTCCAGGGCCAGCCGGCGCATGGCGTCCGCGTCGGTGCCGTCCGGCACCTGGTGGGCGACGAGCGCGACGCCGCCGACGTTCTCCGCGGCCGCCGCGATCTGCCCCGACGCCTCCAGGAGCTGCGCGGACTTGAGCCTGCCCAGCTCGCGCTCGGCGTCGCGCAGCCGGCGTCACCACGCCGGAGATCCGCTCGGGCAGCTCCTCCGGCCGGGCCTTGAGCTGCTCGCTGAGCTGGCTGACCAGCACGCTCTCCCGGGCCAGGAAGCGGAACGCGTCGATGCCGACCAGGGCCTCGACCCGGCGCACGCCGGAGCCGATCGACGCCTCGCCGAGCAGCTTGACCAGGCCGAGCTGGCCGGACCTGGCCACGTGGGTGCCGCCGCACAGCTCGCGGGAGTACTCGCCGACCTCGACGATCCGGACCTCGGCGCCGTACTTCTCGCCGAACAGCGCCAGCGCGCCCATCGAGCGGGCCTCGTCCATGCGAGGTGTGGTACGCGCGGACCGTCAGGTCGTTGATGAGGACCCGGTTGACCTCGTCCTCGACCTCGCGGAGCATCGCGCGCGGCACCGCGCCGGTGGCGGTGAAGTCGAACCGGAGCCGGCCGGGCGCGTTCTCCGAGCCCGCCTGCGCCGCCGACTCGCCGAGCGCGCCGCGCAGCGCGCGGTGCACCAGGTGGGTCGCGGTGTGGCTGCGCGAGATCGCCCGGCGCCGCTCGACGTCGATCTCGGCGTAGGCGGGCGACCCGGCGGTGACCTCGCCGTGCCGGACGATGCCCCGGTGCACGATCAGCCCGGGCAGCGGCGTCTGCACGTCGATCACCTCGACCTCGACGTTGCCGCCCGGGCCGGTGGACTTGATCACGCCGTGGTCGGCAGAGCTGACCGCCGCCCTCGGCGTAGAACGGGGTGCGGTCGAGCACCACCGACACCTCGGTGCCCGGGCCGGCGGACCGCACCGGCACGCCGTCCGCGAGCAGCCCGACGATCGTCGCCTCGCCGTCGGCCTCGTCGTAGCCGGTGAAGGTGACCTTGCCCGCCTGCTCAAGCAGCGAGCGCGAACACCGAGATGTCGGCGTTGCCGGTCTTCTTCTCCCGCGCGTCCTGCCTTGGCCCGGTCGCGCTGCTCGCCCATCAGGCGGCGGAAGCCCTCCTCGTCGACGGTCAGGCCCTGCTCGGACGCCATCTCCAGGGTCAGGTCGATCGGGAAGCCGTAGGTGTCGTGCAGCTGGAAGGCCTGCGCGCCGGACAGCACGCTCGCGTGCTTGCGCTTGGTCTCCTCGACCGCGACGTCGAAGATCGCGGTGCCGGTGCGCAGCGTGCCCGGCGAAGGCCGCCTCCTCCGCGTCGATGACCGCGTGGATGCTGGACGCGTCGCGGCGCAGCTCGGGGAACATGCTCGCCCATCGCGTCGATGGTGACCGCGGTCAGCTCGTGCATGAAGCCGTCGGTCGCGGACGCGCCGCCGCCGCGCTGCGAGCCGGCCAGCAGCCGCAGGTTGCGCATCGAGCGGCGCAGCAGGCGGCGCAGGACGTAGCCGCGGCCCTCGTTGGACGGCAGCACGCCGTCGGAGACCAGCATGACCGCGCTGCGGACGTGGTCGGCGACGACGCGCAGCGAGACGTCGCTGCGCGGGTCGCGTGCCGTAGTCCTGCTCGGTGAGCTCGGCCGCCCGGTCGAGGATCTTGAAGGTGGTGTCGATCTCGTAGATGTTGTCGACGCCCTGCAGGATGGACGCCATCCGCTCCAGGCCCATGCCGGTGTCGACGTTCTTGAACGGCAGCGGCCCCTCGACGTCGAAGTCGACCTTGCTGCGCACCGCCGACAGCATGTCCTGCATGAAGACCAGGTTCCACACCTCCAGGTACCGGTCCTCGTCGGCCTCGGGCCGCCCTCGCGGCCGTGCTCGGGGCCCTTGTCGTAGTAGATCTCCGAGCACGGGCCGCCCGGGCCGGGCACGCCCATGTGCCAGTAGTTGTCCGCCAGGCCGCGGCGCTGGATGCGGGACTCCGGCACGCCGACCTTGTCCCGCCACAGCGCGTAGGACTCGTCGTCGCCGTGCAGCACGGTGGCCCACAGCCGGTCCTCGGGGAAGCCGAAGCCGCCGTCCGCCTGCGGCTTGGTCAGCAGCTCCCAGGCCCAGGGGATGGCGTCTTCCTTGAAGTAGTCGCCGAACGACCAGTTGCCGAGCATCTGGAAGAACGTGGCGTGCCTGGTGGTCTTGCCGACCTCTTCGATGTCCAGCGTGCGGACGACCTTCTGCGCGTCCGCGACCCGCCGCCACGGCGGCATCTGCTGGCCGAGCAGGTAGGGCTTGAACGGCTGCATCCCGGCGACCACGAACAGCAGCGTGGGATCGTCGGCCACGAGGCTGGCCGAGGGGACGATGGCGTGCCCTCGCGCCTCGAAGTGCGCCAGGTAACGGCGGGCGATCTCTGCCGACTGCATCAGTGGTCTTCTCTCTTATCGTGCCGGTGGTGATTGGCGCTGTTGCCGCCAGCGCCTGCGTCTGGCCCCAGGGTAGGGGCTGACGCGCGGCTGTGCCGATCGATATACAGGTCCATGCCGTCCCGGACGTCGCGGGTGAAGCGGATGGTCTCGCGGGCCCAGTGCCGCCGCACGGCACCCGGCCGCGCGGGCTGCCCGGGACGCCGGGGTCGCCCGCCAAGGGTCTGCGATACCTGACGGCTCAGCGAGGAGGCACGCCGGTAGCCCATGATGCCGCCCGCCGCGCCGACGACGAGCCAGAAACCGCGGCGGATCACCGCCGGGCCCCGATCTTGCGCCTGGCCGCGGCGGGTGCCGCGGGTGCCGGCGGCAGCCCGGCGCCGTTTACCACCCGCCCGGGCAGCGCGCCCCGCCGGGCCACGGTGCCGCGGCGCACCCCGACCGCGTGCCGCACGCCGTAGGCGACGGCGGCGGCCCGGCCGAGCGGCCCGCCGACGATGGCGCCCGCGACGCTCTTGCCGATGCCCGCCAGCGCGCCGGCCTGCCCGGCCAACTCGGTCATCGAGTCACCGAGCTCGGCCACGGCCGCCGTGGCCGCCTCGGTCCGGTCCAGCTGCGCGCTGGCCCGGTCCACCGCGGCGTTGGCCCGGGTGAACAGCTCCCGCTGGTCGGCCCGCGCATCGCGGACCAGCGTGGCCGCGTCGCCGAGCACCCGGGTAAACCGCACCGCCAGGTAGACGCCGGCACAGGCAAGCACAGCGAAGCTCACCGCGGCGATCAGCGCGGCCAGCCCGGTCAGGCTCATTCCTCATCCCCCTCGTCAGCGTCCGCCGCTTCCCCGCCGGCGGGACTCGTCGCCGGCGGCACGGCCGCGCGCGCACCGTCCGGGCGCGCCCCGGCGGCGCTGGCAGCGGCATCCCGTGCCCCGGACGGGCTGGCCCCGGACTGGCCGGGTCCGGGCCGCTGCCCGCTGGCCTGGTCCGCGCCCGTCTGCTGCTGCGGATGCAGGATGGCGCGGATGATCCGGGCCCGTTCGGAAAAGCGGCTCTCCATGCCGTGGTTTGACGGCTCATAGTACGCCCGGCCGTCGATCGCGTCCGGCGCGTACTGCTGGGTCACGATGCCCTCGGGCCGGTCGTGCGGGTACACGTAGCCCTGGCCGTGGCCGAGGCGCTTGGCCCCAGGGTAGTGCGCGTCGCGCAGGTGGGCGGGGACCGCGCCGAACAGGCCCGCCCGCACGTCGGCCTCGGCCGCGCCGATGGCCCGGATGACCGCGTTGGACTTGGGCGCCAGGGCGATGTGGATGACGGCCTGGGCCAGGTTGATCCGCGCCTCTGGCAGGCCGACGAACTCGACCGCCTGGGCGGCGGCGACGGCGAGCGGCAGCGCGGTCGGGTCGGCCATGCCGACGTCCTCGCTGGCGTGCACGATGAGCCGCCGGGCGATGAACCGCGGGTCCTCACCCGCAGCGATCATCCGGGCCAGGTAGTGCAGCGCGGCGTCCGCGTCGCTGCCCCGCATGGACTTGATGAACGCGCTGATCACGTCGTAGTGCTGGTCGCCGTCCCGGTCGTAGCGGACGGCGGCCCGGTCCACCGCGGCCTCCAGGGTCGCCGTGTCGATGCGGCTGGTGCCCAGCGCGGCGGCCTCCAGGTAGGTCAGCGAGCGCCGCCCGTCGCCGCCGGCCAGCCGCACCAGGGTGTCAAGCGCGTCGTCGTCGATCTCCACCGCGGCGCCCAGGCCGCGCTCGTCGGCCAGCGCGCGGGTCACCACGGCCCGGATGTCCTCGTCGCCGAGCGGCTGCAAGGTGAGCAGCAGCGACCGGGAAAGCAGCGGCGAGACCACGGAGAACGACGGGTTCTCCGTGGTGGCGCCGATGAACGACACCCAGCGGTTCTCCACCGCGGGCAGCAGCGCGTCCTGCTGCGTCTTGGAGAAGCGGTGCACCTCGTCGACGAACAGCACGGTCTGCCGGCCGCTCAGCCCCAGCTCGCGGCGGGCCGCGTCCACCGCCGCCCGCACGTCCTTGACCCCGGCGGTTACCGCCGACAGCTCGGTGAATCGCCGCTTGGTCACCTGGCTGACCACGTACGCCAGCGTGGTCTTGCCGGTGCCCGGCGGCCCCCACAGCACCAGGGACATCGGCGCGTCATTGTCGATGAGCTTGCGGAACGGCGTCCCGGCCGCGGTCAGGTGCCGCTGCCCGATCACCTCATCCAGCGTCCGCGGCCGCATCCGCACCGCGAGCGGCGCGGCGCTAGCGGCGGCCCGCTCCCCCGCCTCATCGAACAAACTGTCCACGACACCCGAGCCTACCGGCCCGTACCCGCCCCCCTCTCGTGGTTTACCCCCGCTCCGCCCGCGAGTCCGCCCCCGCCGCCGCGAACCCCCCGCTCCGCGCACCGGCCAACAGCACCCAACCCCGCCCCACCGCCACGACGGCGCCACCGCCACCGCCCGCCGGTCCCCTGCCCCATGGCCCCCGCCCCCTTCGGCCGGGCTACGCCCGACCCGTCATCGGCGTGCGAGCCGGGTCGATGGCGCCAAAGGCCACGATAGAAACAGCCCATGGCGCCAACCACCCGCACCGGCAGGCCGAGATCGAACCGCTTAGAGGCCCCGCAAGGGTTTCACGCGGAGAGCGCCTGGGCGAGCGAGAGAGGGGCGAGTGTCGGAGCTGCGTGACACTGTGTGCCTATGCCAGTCAAGTCTGTCTATGATCGGTCGCTCTTGTCGCGGGTGGCCGCCGAACAGTTCGGTGTGATCGGCCGGACCCAGGCGCTGGAGACCGGCCTCAGCCCGGGCGCCATCGACCGGCTCGTCCGGCCAGGCGGCCGCTGGCAAAAGATCGTGCCGGGGGTCTACGCGACGACGACGGGGAACGTGAGCACCGAGCAGCGCGCGATGGCGGCTCTGCTGCACGCCGGCCCGCAGAGCGTGATCACGGGCGCGGCAGCGGTGCGGCGCCATCAGCTGCGTTGCGCCGGCCCGAACGACGTCGCCGTACTGGTCCCACTCGACGTCCGCGTGCACAGCCTGGAGTTCGTCCGAATCACGCGCACGTCGCGGCTGCCAGGCGAGGTGTACACGACAGGCCTGATCCGTTTCGCGCCGGTGGAGCGCGCGGTGGCGGATGCCGCGCGCGGAATGAGCAGGCTCAGCGATGTGCGCGCGGTTGTCGCCGACGCGGTCCAACGCGGTCGTTGCCCCCTGGCGCTGCTGGTTCGTGAGCTGGCCGAGGGGCCGTCCGCAGGCTCCCGTCACCTGCGAACCGCGCTAGCAGAGGTAGGCGTCGGCGTCAGGTCGTCCGCCGAGGCCGACCTTAAGGAGCTTATCGACAAGTCGGGCCTGGAGCCGCCGCTTTACAACGCCCGGTTGTTCGCGGCCGACGGAGCGTTCCTCGGCGTCGCGGACACCTGGTGGCAGCGAGCGGGGGTCGTCGCGGAGGTGGACTCACGCGAGTATCACCTGAGCCCGCAGGACTACGAGCGCACCACGGTCAGGCACAACGCCATGGCCCAGCACGGCATCAACATGCTGCACTTCCTGCCAAGCAGCATCAAGAGAGACCCGGCCGCGATCCTGGCGAACCTGAGCGGCGCGATCAAGCGCGGCAACGCTCAGCCCCCGATTCCCGTCCACGGCCTGCCCGCGCTCGCTTGACGCGTTCCCGCCAGCTGCACAGCGCCCTCACGCCCCCTGGGTCGATGGCGCCAACGCCCCCACCCCAACCGGGTCGATGGCGCCAAAGGCCACCATAGAAGCAGCCGATGGCGCCAACCACCCGCGGGCGGGCCCCGGGAGTTAGGCGGGCTTGGGCGGGGCGGGCTTGGCGTCTATGCCGGCTTCGCGGCGCTGGGCGGGGGTGATCGACGGTGGGGGCACCGGTGAGGGGGTCGGCGCCGGAGGCGGCCTTGGGGAAGGCGATGACGTCGCGGATGGTGTCCACCCCGGCGAGCAGCATCACCACGCGGTCCCAGCCGAAGGCCATGCCGCCGTGCGGCGGCGGGCCGTACTTGAACGCGTCGAGCAGGAAGCCGAACTGGGACTTGGCCTCGTCCTGGCTGAGCCCGATCACGTCGAAGACCTGCTGCTGCATGGCGCGGCGCGTGGATGCGGATCGAGCCGCCGCCGATCTCGTAGCCGTTGCACACCATGTCGTAGGCGTCGGCCAGGGCGCCGCCCGGCTCGGTGGTGAACTTGTCGGCCCACTCCGGCAGGGGGGAGGTGAACGGGTGGTGCACCGCGGTCCAGCCGCCCTCGTCGGTCTCCTCGAACATGGGGGCGTCCACCACCCACAGGAAGGACCACTGGCTGGTGTCGATGAGCCCGCAGCGGCCGCCGATCTCCAGGCGGGCCGCGCCGAGCAGCTCCTGGGAGGCCCGGGCGGCGCCCGGCCGCGAAGAAGACCGCGTCGCCCGGCGCGGCACCGACCGCTTCGGCCAGGCCGGTCCGCTCGGCGTCGGTGATGTTCTTGCCGACCGGACCGGAGATGGAGCCGTCCTCGCCGATCAGCGCGTAGGCCAGGCCGCGGGCGCCGCGGGCCTTGGCCCAGTCCTGCCAGCCGTCCAGCTCTCGCCGGGTCTGCGACGCGCCGCCGGGCATGACGACCGCGCCGACGTACGGCGCCTGGAAGACGCGGAACTCGGTCCCGGAGAAGTAGCTGGTCAGGTCGGTGATCTCGGTGCCGAAGCGCAGGTCGGGCTTGTCTGAGCCGAACCGGGCCATCGCGTCGGCGTAGGTCATCCGGGGCATCGGCAGCGGGATCTCGTACCCGGTGATCTCCCGCCACAGGGTCGACACCAGCGCCTCGCCGACGCTGATGACGTCCTGGCGGGTGACGAAGGACATCTCCAGGTCGATCTGGGTGAACTCCGGCTGCCGGTCCTTGCGGAAGTCCTCGTCGCGGAAGCAGCGGGCGAGCTGGTAGTACCGCTCCAGGCCGCCGACCATGAGCAGCTGCTTGAACAGCTGCGGCGACTGCGGCAGCGCGTACCAGTTGCCCGGGCGCAGCCGCACCGGGACCAGGAAGTCGCGGGCGCCCTCCGGCGTGGAGCGGGTCAGGTACGGCGTCTCCACGTTGACGAACCCGTGGTCGCGCATCACGTCGGACAGGAGGTACGCGGCCGTGGACCGGGTGCGCAGCGCGCGGGCGGTCTCCTCGCGGCGGATGTCCAGGTAGCGGTACCTGATCCGGACGTCCTCGCTGATCTCGGTGGTGCCCTCGACCGGGAACGGCAGCGGGTCGGCCTCGGACAGCACCTCGACCTCGTCGGCCACGACCTCGATGGCGCCGGTGGGCAGCTCGGGGTTCTCGTTGCCGTCCGGACGGACCCGCACCGCGCCGGTCACCCGGATGCAGAACTCGGCCCGCAGGTGCTCCTCGGGGGCGGCGCTCCGTCCTCGCCGCGCCAGACGACCTGGACGACGCCGCTGGCGTCGCGCAGGTCGATGAAGACCACGCCGCCGTGGTCGCGCCGCCGCGCCACCCAGCCTGCCAGCACGACCGTCTCCCCCGCGTGCTCGCCGCGCAGCGTGCCGGCCTCGTGGGTCCGGATCATTGTTTGCCTCTCTCCATGTTCACCCTCGCCGCACGGCGAGGCAGTCAAGCTTGTCAGGGAGGCCGGGCCGAGCGCCGGCCGTCCCCGGCTAGGGTCTCAGCGCGGGTCCAGCTCGTCCCGCAGCTCGCCAGCCAGCCAGTCACCGGCTGAGGCGGCGGGCACGTCCCGCTGGTCACCGTTGCCCAGATCCCGGATACGAACGACGGCGGCTTCCCGCTCATCGGCTCCGATGATCACCGCGAAGCGCGCTCCGGACCGGTCGGCGGCCTTCATCGCCCCCTTGAGTCCGCGGCCGCCGAACGACATGTCGGCGCGGACGCCGGCCCGGCGCAGCGACGTGATCAGGGCGAGCACGTCGGCGTTCGCCTCCTCGCCGAGCGGCACGCCGAACACCTGGCAGCCGGTGGCCGCCTGGGCGCTTGGCGCGCCCTGCTCGGCCTCGACGGCCAGCACGATGCGGTCCAGGCCGACGGCGAAGCCGATGCCGGGCAGCGGCGGCCCGCCGATGTCCTCGGACAGGCCGTCGTACCGGCCGCCGCCGCCGATGCCCGACTGGGCGCCGAGCAGCGCGTGGTCGAACTCGTACGTGGTCCGCATGTAGTAGTCGAGGCCGCGCACCAGCCGCGGCGCGTCCTTGAACGGGATGTCCAGGCTGGTCAGCAGGGCGCGCACGGTGTCGTGGTGCGCCTTGCAGTCCCCGCACAGGTAGTCGGTGATGTACGGCGCGTTCGCCGTCTGCTCGCGGACCTCGGGACGCTTGTCGTCCAGCACGCGCAGCGGGTTGATCTCGATCCGGTCCCGGGTGTCGGCGTCCAGGTCGAGCCCGCGCAGGAACTCCTGCAGCGCCGCCCGGTAGGCGGGACGGCAGGTCCGGTCGCCCAGCGTGTTCAGCAGCAGGGTGAACTGGGTGAGGCCGAGGGACCGGTAGGCGTCGTAGGCGATGGCGATCGTCTCCACGTCGACCGCCGGGTCCTCGGTGCCGATCGCCTCCAGGTCGAACTGGTAGAACTGCCGGTACCGGCCGGCCTGCGGCCGCTCGTAGCGGAAGGCCGGGCCGGAGGTGAAGACCTTCACCGGCAGGGCGCCCTTGTGCAGGTTGTACTGGAGCACGGCGCGCAGCACGCCGGCGGTGAACTCGGGGCGCAGCGTGATCTGGTCGCCGCCGCGGCTTTCGAAGGAGTACATCTCCTTGCTGACCACGTCGGACGACTCGCCGACGCCGCGGACGAACAGGCTGGGTGTCCTCGAAGACCGCCGTCTCGATGCCGGCGTAGCACGCGCGGCGCGGCGGACCGCGCGAACGCGTCGCGGACACGGGCGAAAAGCGCGCTGCGCGGCGGTACGTACTCGGAGACCCCCTTGGGGGCCTGGAAACTCATGGTGGCTACAGCCCTTTCTGGGCCGGCTTGAGGCCGCTGAGGAACGGGTTGGTGCGCGCGCTCGTCGCCGATGGTGGTCTGCGGGCCGTGCCCGGGGAGCACGACGGTCTCGTCGGCCAGGGTGAGAGTGCGGGACAGGCTGCCGAGTATCGCGCCGTGGTCGCCGCCGGGCAGGTCGGTGCGGCCGATCGAGCCGGCGAACAGCAGGTCCCCGGTGAACAGCACCTCCGGCCCGTCGTCGGCGTGCTCGCCGCGGAACGTCACCGAGCCCGCCGTATGGCCGGGCGTGTGGTCGACCCGCAGGTCGATGCCGGCCAGGGTGATCACGTCGCCGTCGTCGAGCTCGCCGGACGTCGTCCGGCTCGCTGAACGTCATCCCGCCGAGGAACTGCTGCTTGGTCAGCAGGCTGATGCCCTTGCCCGGGTCGGCGAGCAGGTCGCGGTCGTCCGGGTGAATATAGGCGGGAACGCCCCGCGCGCCGCACACCGGCGCGACCGACCACATGTGGTCGATGTGACCGTGCGTGAGCAGCACCGCGATAGGCTTCAGCCGGTAGCGGTCGAGCAGCTCGTCGATGCCCGGCTGCGCGTCCTGCCCGGGGTCGATGATCACGCACTCCTCGCCGGGGGCCGAGGCCACCAGGTAACAGTTGGCGGCGAAGGCACCTGCGGGAAAGCCAGTCACTAGCACGCTTGACAGGCTACCGACTTGGCGTGCGCCACAGCGAACTGATAACGCTGTCGCCCGCCCCTTGCCCCCGGGTAACGCGGGTCGCCGCCGGGAGATAACCACACGATGCGATAACGACAGTTCCACAATCGGTCGGCCGGCGGGTACGATGCGCGAACGATCGTGCGCTAACGCCACCAACCAGGCGTTGTGGGCTAATCGCGATAAATAGGAGGCGGCACCCTTGACGGGGAGCAAAGATCGGGATCGGCGGCGGGCCCGCGAGCGGTATGAGCGTCAGCGCCAGCTCCGGATCGCCCGGCGGACCAAGATCCGTCAGCGGGCCGGCATCGGCCTGGCCGTGGTTTGCGTCCTCGGCCTCATCGGCGGGCTAACGGCCGCGTTCGTCGGCGGGTCCACGCCGGCGGCGGCCAAGAGCCCCAAGGCCACGGCCTCGCCGTCAGCGTCGGCTTCGCCGTCGGCATCGGCATCGCCGACCGCCACGACGTCCGCCGCGGCCGCCGCCGAGCCGGCCACCCACTGCACGTACACCACGAGCGGGGTGGCCAAGGCGGCCAGGGCGGTGTCGGTCCCACCCGCGGTGCCTAATGACAAGGCCGCCTATACAGCCGCGATCAAGACCAACCTGGGCACGATCGGGATCAACCTGCTTAACTCCAAGGCGACCTGCACGGTCAACTCCTTCGTGCACCTGGCGTCGGCCGGCTACTTCAACGCCACCCAGTGCCACCGGGTCACCAACACGACCGGGCTCTACGTGCTGCAGTGCGGCGACCCCTTCGCGACGGCCAGCACCAAGCTGACCTGCTCTCAGGCGGCTAACTCGCCTGGAACCGGCGGCCCCGGGTATGAATTCGCCAGCGAGAACCTGCCCACCGGGGCGTCCTCGGCCGGAACGGTGACCTACAAGGCAGGCACCGTCGCCATGGCTAACAGCGGCGGGGCCGCCACCAATGGCAGCCAGTTCTTCCTGGTGTACAAGGACAGCACCCTGGGGCCGGATTACACGCCGTTCGGGACAATAACGTCAGGGCTGGATATCCTCCAGAAAGTGGCTAATGCCGGCACTTCGTGCACGTATTCGGGTGCGGGCGACGGTGCGCCTAAGGAGAAGGTCGTCATCGACAGCGTGACCATCAAGCAGGCCTGAGCAACACAACGCCCCGGCCACCGCCGGAGCGGCAGATGAACCAGGAGGTTCGCCGTGACCACCGCCAACGATCCCTGGGGTCGGGTAGACGCCGACGGGACGGTCTACGTGCGTACCGCCGACGGCGAGCGGGTGATCGGCTCGTGGGCGGCGGGTAGCCCGGAGGAAGCGCTCGTGTTCTTCCGGCGCAAGTTCGAGTCGCTGGAGACCGAGGTGACGCTGATCGAGCAGCGCATAGGCGCGACCGAAATCGCGCCCGCCCAGGCGCAGTCCACCGTGCAGCGACTGCTGAACTCGCTGGCCGACGCGAACGCACTCGGTGACCTGGACGGGCTGCGCACCCGGCTCGAGGCCCTGGGCGGCAAGGTCGACCAGCGGCGCGAGGAAGTGAAGGCCGCCCGCGAGAACGCCCGGGCCGAGGCGCGGGGCGTCAAGGAGCGCATCGTCGACGAGGCCGAGCACATCGCGGCCGAGGCGACGCACTGGAAGGCCAGCGGCGAGCGGATGGCGGAGCTCCTAGAGGAGTGGAAGACCGCACCGCACGCCGACCGCTCGGTCGAGGCCGTGCTGTGGAAGCGGATGTCCGCCGCCCGCAACGGGTTCACCAAGCGGCGCAAGGCCTACTTCGCCTCGCTGGAGTCCGAGCGGGAGACCGTCCGCATCCGCAAGGAGAAGCTGGTCAGGGAGGCCGAGTCGCTGTCCGACTCGACCGACTGGGGCGGCACGTCCGCGGTCTACCGCGACCTGATGCGCCAGTGGAAGGAAGCGGGCCGGGCCGGGCGGGACGACGAGGCCGAGCTGTGGAAGCGGTTCCGCGAGGCGCAGGATAAGTTCTTCGCCGCCCGCTCGGACGTGTTCGCCGCCAAGGAGACCGAGCTGCGTGGGAACGCGGTGGTCAAGGAGCAGCTGCTCACCGAGGCCCAGGCGCTGATGCCGGTCACCGACTGGCGGACAGCGCGGTCCGCGCTGCGCGGCATCCAGGAGCGCTGGGAGGCGGCGGGCCCGGTGCCCCGCGACTCCCGTGACCAGCTGGAGCAGGGGCTGCGCCGGGTCGAGGAGTCGGTACGGCGGGCCGAGGAGGCCCAGTGGAAGCGGTCTAACCCCGAAGCCCTGGCCCGGGCCGAGGGCGCGGTCAACCAGCTGCGCGCCGCCATCACCTCGCTGGAGGCACAGCTGGCCCGGGCCACGGAGCGCGGCGACGCGACGGGCGCCCGCAAGGCCGAGGAGGCACTCGAGGCGCGGCGTTCCTGGCTGGCCGAGGCCGAGCGCACGCTAGCCGAGTTCACCAGCTAACGGGTCTCGCAGGCAAGACACGAACCGCCCCGGCGCTTAGCGGCACCGGGGCGGTCGCGTTTCCCACCAGGTTGTTACGAGGGGCGGTAAGGGCCCCGGGCCGGTCAGAGGGTGCCGAAGTCCAGGCCCCGCGGCTCGGTGGCCAGGGGCGGGCGCGCAGCCGCGGTCACCGGGACATCAGGGCCGACGACCTCGAAGGCCGGGCCTGCGAGGTCGACCGCACCGGCGCCGGACAGCAGGACGCCGAAGTGGACCGAGGCGGCGTCCTCGCCGACGTCGAGCACGTTGGCCGCCCGGGTCCACTCATCGCTGCCGCGCAGCGGGCGGTCCTGCATGTTGTCCAGGGCTCGCTGGCCGCCGCCAACGTCGACCCGCAGCCAGGTGCCGGCCCAGCCGGTGATTTCCTGGCCCCGGATCAGCGCGGTGAAGCGCACCCGGCGGCCCCGGTAGCGTGCCGCGTCGATGCTCTGCATGACGGTACCGAAGCCGCCTGGCCGGTCGGCCCCGCTGAACCGCAGCCGCAGCACGCGCCCGCCGTCGTGCGTGGCGTCCGGCGGCAGCAGCCCGGCGGCGTACTGCGCCGCGTGAGTGCCGGACATGAACCACCCGTCCGGCAGCGGGTCAAGTGCCGTCTCGCCGAGCAGCGCGGTCAACGCCTGCGTGTAGGTCAGGCCGGTCTCGTCCATGCGGGAGCGGACCAGTCGCTTGAGATCCTTGTGCTGGGGCACGGTAGCCTCCGTCTCGGTGACCGCCCCAACGCCCCGCGACGGGGCCGGCCAGACGGAAAGCCTGACATCCTTGGTAACCAGTCCGGGAGTGTGCCCCCCTTCGGCCCGCAGGGCCCCGTTGGGGAAGGGCCGCCAGCCTGGGCGTCGAACCGCGCCTCCCCCATTTTGACCGAGCGCCCCGAACCGGGTCAAGCGGGCAGCGCGGGGCCGGCCACGCGGTAAACGCGACGGGGGGGCGGCCGCGCGCAGCCCACTCCCGTTCCTCATGCAGCTTTTGCCGCCGCCGGCGGACGGGTCAGTTGGTGACCCGGTAGACGTCGTAGACGCCGTCGATGCTGCGCACCGCGCGCAGCACGTCGCCGAGGTGCTTGGGGTCGCCCATCTCGAAGGTGAACTGGCTGATCGCCACCCGGTCCCTGGTGGTCTGCACTGACGCGCTGCAGGATGTTCACGTGCTGGTCGGACAGCACCCGGGTGACGTCGGACAGCAGGCGGGTGCCGGTCCAGCGCCTCGACCTGGATGGCGACGAGGAACACCGAGTCGTCGCTCGGCGACCAGTGCACCGGGACCATGCGCTCAAGCTGGGTTTCCGACAGGTGCTCCAGGTTGACGCAGTTCGCGCGGTGCACCGAGACGCCGTGGCCGTGGGTGACGAAGCCCGAGATCTCGTCGCCGGGTACCGGGGTACAGCACTTGGACAGCCGGACCCAGACGTCGGCGACGCCCTCGACCTCGATGCCCGAGTCGCTCGCCGAGCGGGATCGCGGGACCTTGGGCGCCTTGGGCGGTATCGGGGTGACCTCGGCCAGGTCCTCCTGGGCGCCGGCCGTGCCGCTGACCGCGCGGACCACCCGGGTGACGACCGACTGGGCGCTGATCTGGCCCTCGCCGACGGCCGCGTACAGGCGGACAGGTCGGGGTAGCGCAGCTCGCTGGCGATGACGCGGAGGGTGTCAGCCGACATCAGCCGCTGCAGCGGCAGCCCCTGCTTGCGCATGACCTTGGCGATCTGGTCCTTGCCCGCCTCGACCGCGGCCTCGCGGCGCTCCTTGGAGAACCACTGGCGGATCTTGTTGCGGGCCCGGGCTGACTTGACGAAGTTCAGCCAGTCCCGGTTCGGGCCGGCGTCCTGCGACTTGGAGGTGAAGATCTCCACCGTGTCGCCGTTGTCCAGGGTGGACTCCAGGGCACGAGCCGCCCGTTGACCCGGGCGCCGATGGTGCGGTGGCCGACGTCGGTGTGGATCGCGTAGGCGAAGTCGACCGGCGTGGCGCCGTGCGGCAGGGCGATGACCTCGCCGCGCGGCGTGAACACGAAGACCTCCGCGCTGGCCAGGTCGTAGCGGAGCGAGTCGAGGAACTCGGCCGGGTCCTCGGTCTCCCGCTGCCAGTCGACAAGCTGCCGCAGCCAGGCCATCTCGGCCGCGTCCTGGTTCGCCTTCGCTTCCGCCTTGCGCCCGCCCGCCCCGGGGAGCCGCTGGCCAGGCCCGAGCCGTGGGCGTGCATCTCTTCCTTGTACTTCCAGTGCGCGGCGACGCCGTACTCGGCCCGCTTGTGCATCCCCCAGGTGCGGATCTGCAGCTCGACCGCCTTGCCGCCCGGGCCGATGACCGTGGTGTGCAGCGACTGGTACATGTTGAACTTCGGCATCGCGATGTAGTCCTTGAACCGGCCGGGTACCGGGTTCCACCGCGCGTGGATCGTGCCGAGCGCCGCGTAGCAGTCGCGCACCGAGTCGACCAGGACCCGGATGCCGACCAGGTCGTAGATGTCGTCGAACTCGACGTTGCGGGCGATCATCTTCTGGTAGATCGAGTAGTAGTGCTTAGGCCGCCCGGTGACCGTGCCCTTGATCTTGGCCTCGTGCAGGTCGGCGGACAGGCTCTCGATGACCTCCTGCAGGAACTGGTCGCGGCGCGGCGACCGCTGCGACACCAGCCGGGCGATCTCGTCGTACCGCTTGGGGTAGAGCGTGGCGAACGCGAGGTCCTCCAGCTCCCACTTGACCGTGTTCATGCCCAGCCGGTGGGCCAGCGGCGCGTAGATCTCCAGCGTCTCGCGCGACTTGCGCTCCTGCTTGTCGCGCGGCATGTAGCGCAGCGTCCGCATGTTGTGCAGCCGGTCGGCCAGCTTGATGACCAGCACGCGGATGTCGCGGGACATCGCGACGACCATCTTGCGGACGGTCTCGGCCTCGGCGGAGGCGCCGTACTTGACCTTGTCCAGCTTGGTGACGCCGTCGACCAGGGCGGCGACGTCCTCGCCGAACTCGCTGCGCAGCTCGGCCAGGGTGTAGGCGGTGTCCTCGACGGTGTCGTGCAGCAGCGCGGCGCAGATCGTCTCGGTGTTCATGCCCAGCTCGGCCAGGATCGTCGCCACGGCCAGCGGATGGGTAATGTACGGGTCGCCCGACTTGCGCTTCTGGTCCTTGTGCCAGTGCGCGGCGACCTCGTACGCACGCTCGACCGTCCGCACGTCCGCTTTGGGATGATGCGCGCGGATGGTCTTCATCAGCGGTTCGAGTACAGGGTTCACGCCGGACCCCCGCTGTGCTCCGAGCCTGGCCAGGCGGCGGCGTACCCCGGCGCCTGGCGGGGCGGGCTGCGCCACCGGCGCAGGCTCCTGACGAGTTGGGCGGGCCGGGCGGGGGCGGAGGTTACCGGGCGCGCCAGCCTGCGGCCTGGTCGCCGTCCCCGCGTCCGCATCGCTGCGGTCCTGCCCGTCCTGATGGGCAGGAGCCGCTGTTTCCCCGATCCGGGCAGCCCCATCGGCGCCGGCCGTGGCGGTCGTTACTGCATCACCGGCCACAAGCGCTCCTTGCATCTGCCAGACCATCAGTCTACTTGCGGTTGTTAACCCGCGGGTAGGCTCCCGGCATTCCGCAGTTCAGGAACGTTAACCGGCCGTATCAGACGACGAGCAGCGAGCGGACGTCCAGATCGCCGACGGCGTCGCGGCCCTTGAGGAAGGACAGCTCCATCAGCACGGCGACCCCGACGACCTCGGCGCCGGCCCGCCGGATCAGCGAGGCGGTGGCCCGGGCGGTGCCGCCGGTGGCCAGCACGTCGTCCACGATCAGCACCCGGTCACCGGGGGTGAAGGCGTCCTGGTGGACCTCGAGGACGGCGCTCCCGTACTCCAGGTCGTACTCCTGGGCGAAGGTGGCCGCGGGCAGCTTGCCGTGCTTGCGCACCGGGACGAACCCGGCCCGGATCTCGTAGGCGACCGGGGCGGCGAGGATGAAGCCGCGCGCCTCGATGCCGACAACCTTGTCCACCGGGCCGAAGACCGCGGCCATGGCCTCGACAACGGCGCCGAACGCGTCCGAGTCGCCGAGCAGCGGGGTGATGTCCTTGAACAGGACGCCAGGCTGCGGGTAATCGGGGATATCGCGGACGTGCTCGGTGATGAGGGCCTCGATGTCCGACACGTCCGTGCTACCGCCTCTTCCTCTTCGAGCCGGTGCGGCGCTGGGTGCTGCCGGTGACCCGCTGCTGCCTGGAGACCTGCCGGGGGCTGGCGTCGGACGGCCGGGACGCGGACGCGGAGACCGAGATGCCGTCGCTGCCGGAGCCGGCTGCGTCGATACCGCCCGGCTCGTCGTCGTCGACGCCCGGTATCGCCGTGATCGCCCGGCTCGGCCACCACGGTGCCCCGCACCGCCTGCGGGGTCGTCGTCGCGGTGACGGCCGCCGAAGCGCTGGCCGCCTGGGTGCCGAGGCCTCCGGCGCGGACCGCTGCGCCGCCGCGCGGCCGCCCGCCAGGCGGCGGTTGACCTTGACCGCCAGATCCTTGTACTGCGGCTCCCGCTCCTTCAGGTCGGCCAGCAGCGGGGTGGCGATGCAGAGCGAGGAGTAGGCACCGGACAGCATGCCGACGAACAGCACCAGCGCCAGGTCCTTCAGCGTGCCCGCGCCGAGCAGGCCGGCCCCGATGAACAGGATCGACGCGACCGGCAGCAGCGCGGTCAGGCTGGTGTTGATCGACCTGATGACGGTCTGGTTCAGCGCGAGGTTGGCCGCCTCGCTGTACGTACTTCGCTGGGTGGTCAGCAGGCCGGCGGTATTCTCCCGGACCTTGTCGAACACGACAACGGTGTCGTAGAGCGAGTAGCCGAGGATGGTCAGCAGGCCGATGACCGACGTCGGGCTGACCGAGAAGCCGGTCAGCGAGTACACGCCCGATGGTGATCACGATGTCGTGCAGCAGGGCGACGATGGCGGCGATGGCCATCCGCCACTCGAAGGCGATCGACAGGTAGATCACGATCACCACGAGGAAGATGATCAGCGCCTCGACGGCCTTGCTGGTGATCTGGCCGCCCCAGGTCGGGCCGACGAGCTGAACGCTGATGTTGGACTGCGGGATGTGGAAGGCGCTCTGCAGGGCGTTGGCCACCTTCTCGGCTCACCTGCGAGGTCAGCGCCCCGGTCTCGACCGTCCACTGGTGCAGCGACCCGGAGCTGGACTGGATGGTGGCGTCGCCGCCGCCCGCCCCGCTGACCACCCGGGCGATCGCGCCCTGGTCATTGGTGGCACTGGACGGGAAGGCGAAGCTCGACCCGCCCTTGAACTCCAGCGAGAAGTTGAGCCCGCGCACCAGCAGCGCGACGACGCTGACCAGCAGGATGAGGCCGGAGGTGAGATACCACATCCGCTTGCGGCCAACGAAGTTGACCGAGGCCTCGCCGCGGTACAGCCGCCCGGCGATGCCGCCGCCTGCCATCATGCCTCCTTCGAGGTCGCGGAGCCCCCGGAGGACCGCGTTCCGGTGGTGCGCCGGGTGCGAACCGTGCGCGTGGTGGAAGAACGCCAGCGGGTCTTGGCGCCGAGCCGCTCCGGGTCCAGGCCGGACCAGGGGTTTCCGCTGGAGAAGAACTTCGTCCCGGCCAGCAGGGTCACCATCGGCTTGGTGAACAGGAACACCACCAGCACGTCGATGAGCGTGGTCAGGCCGAGGGTGTAGGCGAAGCCCTGCACGTCGCTGACGGCGAAGTGGTACAGCAGCAGCGCGGCCAGGAACGACACCGTGTCCGAGACCAGGATCGTGCGCCGGGCCCGTTTCCAGCCGCTCTCCACGGCCGGGCGCAGCGTCTTGCCCTCGCGCACCTCGTCACGCAGCCGCTCGAAGTAGACGATGAACGAGTCGGCGGTGATGCCGATCGCCACCACCAGGCCCGCGATCGCCGACAGCGACATGGTGAAGTTCTGGTACCGGCTGAGGAGCACCACCGACAGGTAGGCCAGCAGCGCGGCGATCAGCAGGCTGGACACCGACACGATGCCCAGGCCCCGGTAGTAGTAGAAGAGGTAGATGATCACCAGGACGAGGCCGAGGATGCCGGCGAACAGGCCCGCGTCCAGCGAGGCCCGGCCGACCTGCGCCGTGGTCGACTCGACGTTCTGCTGTTGGAAGTTGAGCGGCAGCGACCCGAACTTGAGCACGTTGGTCAGCTGGGTCGGCCTGAGCCTGGGTGAAGCCGGTCGGCGGCGGGCCGTTGATGCTCGAACTGCCCGGTGGTGAGCGCGCCCTGGGTCTGCGGGGCGGACTGCACGTTGCCGTCCAGCACGATCGCGTTCGAGTCGAGCACCGCGGCGTCCTGGTTGGTGGTGATCGTCGGGAAGTAGGTGTTGAACTGGGTGGTGGTCAGCTTGCCGAACGCCGCGGTCCCCTTGCCGTTCAGCGTCAGGTTGACCACCCACTGGTCGGTGTTCTGCTGCACGCCAGAGGCGACCGAGGAGAGGTCGGTGCCCTCGAAGACGGCCGGGCCGAGCACGTACTTGATGCCAGTGGGGTCACAGGAGACGGTCTGGTTCCCGAGCTTGTCCCACTGGTCGCCCGCGTCGGTGTAGCCGACGGTCTTCTTCCAGCTTTCGTCGACCACGGTCGGGTCGTGCGACGGGGTGCACACCAGCTTGTTGAACAGCTTCATCGTGGCCGCGTTGACCTTGGAGGCGTCGCCGGCGGTGAGGCCTGGCCGCGCCGGCGCTGGCCGAGGGCGTCGCGCTCGGGCTGGCCGCCGGGGTGGCGCTGCCGGTCGGGGTGGCCCCCGACGTGGGCGTGCCGGTCGAGGCGGCCGTGCCGCTCGGGCGTGGCGGTCGGGCTGGCCAGCCGGGCGGCGAAATCCTGGGTGGACGCCTTCGGCGTGGCCTTGGGGCGCCGGACGCGCTGCCGGTCGGGGTGGCGCGTGGCGCTGCCCGACGGGGTAGCACTGCCGGACGGCGTGGCCGACGGGCTGGCCGAGCCGGACGGGGTGGCGCTCGGCGTGGTGGTCGCCGGCGCTGGCGCGGCGGGCTGGCCCTCGAGCAGCACCGGCCGGAACGCCAGCTTGGCCGTGGTGCTGACCAGGGTGAGGACGTCGCCGGCTGGCTTGCCGGGCACGGTGATGTTGATCTGGTTGGAGCCCTACTTGCTGCACCTGGGCGCCGGAGTTACCAGTGCCGTTCACCCGGGACTCAAGCACCGAGATGGCCTGCTGTCATCGCGCCAGGGTCCGGTGCGGTGCCGTTGGTGGTCGCCGCCTTCAGCACGACCTCGGTGCCGCTGGACAGGTCGAGCCCGAGGCCGACCTTGAACTGCTGGTGCCAGTTACCGGGGCTGAACGTCTGGCTGCCAGTGATCGAGATCAGCATGACCAGGATCAGCACGGCCAGCGCGGCCAGCATGCGGCCCGGGCGCGAGCCGCTTCTGCTACGGGGTGCCACTTGTCGCCTGCCTCTTAAGCGTGCGTCGGTGCGTCGCTAGTGCGGGTTAGTCCTTCTTGGTGCCGGTCGCTCGCTCGTACGGCGACTCGTCCGATTCTGCGGCCTCGGCCGTCTCGGAGGTCTCCGGCGCCTCGGCGGTGGCGTCGGCGACGGTCTCGTCGTCGGCTTCCGCGTGCTCGGGGACGTCGTCCTCGACGTCTCCTCGGGCTCCTCCTCGACCTCGGCCTCGTCGGCCAGGGTCTCGTCCTCTCTCTTCCGGCTCCTCGCCCGGGCTCACCACGTCCATCACGGCCCGCTTCATGTAGCGGACCTCGATGCCGGGCGCGACCTCGAGGATCACGTCGTCGCCGTCCACGTCGACCACGGTCGCGTACATGCCGGCGGTCGTGCGCACCCGGGCACCGGGCTGCACCGAGTCCTGCTTCTGCGCGGCCTGCTGCTTCCGACGCTGCTGCGGCCTGATCATCAGCAGGTAGAAGGCCACGACCACGATCACGATCAGGATCAGCGTCGAGGGGTTGAAACCACCACTCGACTGGGCGGCGGCTGCTAGCTCAAAAGTCCCCAGCATCGGGGCATCCTTCCGGTTGACTTTCCGCTCGCTGGCGCCGCGTCGGGTGGAGACAGTCACGGGCCAACCTGCGAAGTGTAGCGGCGCTACTAAAAACGCATAACCACCCTACGGGGTTCCAGTCAGTAATCGTTACGCCGCGCGGAGGGCATGGCTGGCGCCACGGGTGGACACCTCACGGTACCCGGTAACCCGGCCGGACGGGCCCGGAGCGGCGGCCCGACAGGGACCTGCAACCGTTTCGCGACCCCGGCGGCGCCTGGCCGTTGCCTCACTCGAACAGCGTCGGGGTATCCCCGCCCGCGGGCGGGGTGAGGCCGAGGTGCAGCCAGCCGGCCGGGGTAGCGACCCGGCCACGCGGCGTGCGGGCCAGCAGGCCGTGCCGGACCAGGAACGGCTCGGCCACCATCTCGACCGTCTCGGCCTCTTCACCGACCGCCACGGCCAGGGTGGACAGCCCGACCGGGCCGCCGCCGAACCGCCGGACCAGGGCGTCGAGCACGCCCCGGTCGAGCCGGTCGAGCCCCATCTCGTCCACCTCGTACAGCTCAAGCGCGGTCCTGGTCAGCCGCCTGGTGACCAGGCCGTCGGCGCGGACCTCGGCGTAGTCGCGGACCCGGCGCAGCAGCCGGTTGGCGATGCGCGGCGTGCCCCGGGAACGCAGCGACAGCTCCTCGATGCCGCCGTCCTCGATCTTCACCCCGAGCAGGCCGGCCGACCGGGCGATGATCACGCCCAGCTCGTCCGGCTGGTAGAAGTCCAGGTGGGCGGTGAAGCCGAAGCGGTCACGCAGCGGCGCGGGCAGCAGCCCGGCCCGGGTGGTCGCGCCGACCAGGGTGAACGGGGCGATGTCCAGCGGGATCGCGGTCGCGCCCGGCCCCTTGCCGACCACGATGTCGACCCGGAAGTCCTCCATGGCCAGGTACAGCATCTCCTCGGCGGGCCTGGCCAGCCGGTGGATCTCGTCGATGAAGACGACTTCGCCCTCTTGCAGGGTGGACAGCACCGCCGCCAGGTCGCCGGACCGCTCGATGGCCGGCCCGCTGGTGATCCGCAGCGGCGCGCCAAGCTCGGCGGCGATGATCATCGCGATCGTGGTCTTGCCCAGGCCGGGCGGCCCGGACAGCAGCACGTGGTCCGGCGGGCGGCCCCGGCGCAGCGCGCTGCGCAGCAGCAGGGTCAGCTGCTCGCGGACCCGGGACTGGCCGACGAAGTCATCGAGGCGCTTGGGCCGCAGCGCGCCCTCGATCGCCCGCTCGTCGCCGTCGGCGAGCGGTGAGACGACGCGCTCGCGCGTCGATCTCGGCGGGCTCGGGCGGCTGGCGGCGGGCCAGCTCGGCTTCCTCGGCCCGGCTCAGCGGGTCGTCGCTCACTTAGACAGCTTCCGCAGCGCGGCGCGCAGCGCGGTGGCCACGTCCGGCGCCTGGCCGTCGCTGTCGGCCTCGACGGCGGCCATCGCGGCCTCGGCGTCGCGGGCCGACCAGCCCAGGTTGAGCAGGCCGGTGGTGACCTGGTCCCGCCACGACGGCGCGGACCGGCGCGGTGCCGCCGCGCCAAGGCCGGTGTCGGCGTCGGACGGCGCGCCGAGGCGGTCCTTCATCTCCAAGACGATGCGCTGCGCGCCCTTGGTGCCGATGCCGGGGACCATGGTGAGCGCCTTCAGGTCCTCGGTCGCCACGGCGCGGCGCAGCGCGTCGGGCGAGTGCACGGCCAGCATGGCCAGGGCCAGCCGGGGCCCGACGCCGCTGGCGGTCTGCAGCAGCTCGAAGACGTTGCGCTCGTCGTCGGTGCCGAAGCCGAACAGGGTCAGCGAGTCCTCCCTGACCACCAGGGAGGTCGCCACCCTGGCCGGGCTCGCCCGGCTTGAGGGTGGCCAGCGTGTCCGGCGTGCACTGCACCCGCAGCCCCACCCCGCCGACCTCGATGACGGCGCCGTCCAGGCCGACGCCGGCCACGATGCCGTTCAGGTGCGCGATCATGCGGTCCCTCCCTGGCCCGGCATCCCCTGGCCGAGCATCGCCCGCGCGCCGGCCCGCCGCGCCTGGATCGCCGGGGCGCGCCACAGGTGGCAGATCGCCAGGGCCAGGGCGTCGGCCGCGTCGGCCGGCCGGGGCGCTTCCTTCAGCCGCAGCAGCCGCATGACCATGAGCGTGACCTGCTCCTTGTCCGCCCGCCCGCTGCCGGTCACCGCCGCCTTGACCTCGCTGGGGGTGTGCAGTGCCACCGGCAGCCCGCGCCGCGCGGCGCAGACGATCGCGACCGCGCCCGCCTGGGCGGTGCCCATGACCGTGCGCACGTTGTGCTGGCTGAACACCCGTTCCACCGCCACCGTGTCCGGCTGGTACTCGGTCAGCCAGCGGTCGATCTCCTGCTCGATCCCCAGCAGCCGGGTCGGCGATGTCATCGTCCGCCCCGGTCCTGGCCACGCCAGCGGCGACGAGCTGAGGCGGCCGGCCGGGCACGCCCTCGACCACGCCGAGGCCGCACCGGGTAAGGCCGGGGTCAACGCCGAGGACGCGGGAGCGCGGGACGGGCGGCGTACCCGGTCATCGCGCCCACCCGGCCATGCTTCCGGACACCGCGCGCCACCATCCGATCATGTTCGAGCGAACATCTGTTCGCCTACCCTATCGCGGTTGCCCGGCCCGCGCGCGCACCTCGCGCGCCGTGTCCCGCCGCCTCCCGCGCCCCGGGTGACAACCTTTACCTAAGCATCACGGGCGCGTGCTCAGCGTCACCGCTCCCCCGCCGCCTGGCCAGCGGCCCTGGCGCCGCCGGGCTGGCCGCCGATACCGCCACGATGCCCGTCACGGCCCGCCGAGCGGGTCGATGCCGCCAACGGCCACGAACGCGGCCACCACCGGTTGCGGGTCGATGGCGCCAACGGCCCCACGCGGACCGGGTCGATGGCGCCAACGGCCACGATAGAACGAGCCAATGGCGCCAACGACCCGGAAGGGGGCCGCCGCTCCGGGCTGGGCGGCGGGTCGAATGCGCAAAAGGCCCCGCTCGGACCGGGTCGATTGCGCAAAAGGCACCGATAGAAGCAGGCGAAAGCGCAAACGACCCGGAAGGGGGGCCACGGGTGCGGGCGCGGGGCAGCAGTCGGGTCTATTCGGCTGGGCTAGAAGTCGTCGAGCATGAAGGGGGTGGCGGCGAAGACCGCGTCCAGGGTGGCGTCGGCCTCCGGGGCGCCGCCCGCGGCCAGGCCGGCCAGCCGCAGCGACGCGACCGGGGTGCCCGCGTACAGGGCGGCCAGGCCGCGGGGGCCCAGGGTCAGGGCGTCCGGTGATGAAACGCCGTCGTTCTTCATCAGGGTTCCGGTGCCGTCGCTGACGGCCAGCGTCCAGCTCCCGGCGTTGCCGGGGCGGGCCTCATCCCTGATCTCCAGCGGCACGCTGGCCGAAAGCCCGGGGCGGAAGCCGCGGGCGGCGACGGCGGCCTGCGCGTCCACCACGCGCAGCATCCACAGGCCGCGTCTGGTGATGGTGGCGTCGCGTTCCCTGGTCAGCCACCACACCGGGTCGTCGGGCGCGGTCAGGGCGCGGACGGTCCTGGCCATCGTGCCGTGCGAGCCGATCACCGCCCACAGGGCGCGCAGCGCGGCCGGGGTGGTGGCGTGCACCCGCTCGACGAACAGCTCCTGGTGGCCGTCCACCCAGCGGTAGGCGGCGAACCCGGCGTCGGGTTCGCCGTCGCCGCCGACCAGGCAGGTGTACAGGTCGGGGCGGCTCAGCCACTGCCGGGCCGGCTCCTCGTCCCAGGTGAGCGGCCCGGCGTGCCGGGCGATGGCGTGTGACCGGGCGATCACGCCGGCCACCGTGGCGTCGTCGTCCGGCGTCGCCCGGCGCACCGGCGGCAGCGGTGCCTGGTCGGCGCCCGCCGCCGGGTCCGGGGCGAGCAGCGGCCGCAGCGAGCGGCCGGGCACGGTCATCACGTACTGGCCGCCCGCGAGTTCCCAGCCGAGCGAGCGGTACAGCGGCACGGTGGCCGGGAACAGCGCCGACAGCGGGTACCCGCGCTCGCCCATCAGGCCAAGCAGCTCGGTCATCAGCCGGCGCCCGATGCCGGCCCCCTGGTACTCCGGCGCCACCTTGACGCTGGCCACCCCCGCGCACCCCACCGGGCTGCCCAGCCAGTACTGCCGCATGTCGTGCACCATCGCCGCCCCGCACGGCACGCCGCCCGCGAAGGCCCCGAGGAACAGCCCCTGCTCCGCCCGCAGCCTGGCCACGCGCAGCCAGCTGACCTTCTGCTGAGCCGAGTAAGTCCCGAACGCCCGCTGCCCCAGCTCCAGCTGCGCCTCGAAGTCGTCCCCGGCCCCCAGCGCACGAATCACCACGTCACCCACGACCGACAACCCTACGACCCCGCCCCGCCCCCGAACCCCCCGGCACCCCAACCCCGCCCAACGGGCAGCAATCAGGCAACGCACCGCCCGCCACCCCATCACCGCGCGGGGAACGCCGAAGCAAGCAACGGGTCAGACCCCACGCCGCCGCCGCGGCCCGGCGCCGACACAGCGGGACCAGTAGGGCACAGCCCGCCGCCACGCCAACCCCGCTCAGAACGCCAAAGCAGGACCTGTGAAGGCGCCGCCCGCCGCTAAGGCCTAGCCCCCAGCCACAGCAATAGGACGCCGCGAACAGATCCCCCGCCGACCAGGCTCGCTTTCAAAAGATCTTGGAGAAGTAAAAGCCGGAAACGGGAAAAGCGGGGCGCAGGAGGGTTCAACCGCGCGCCTTCGGCCACCCGATTGGTTTTATCGGTGGCCGAGCAGCGCGCGGGGAACCCTCCAAGCCCCGCGTCAGCCCTACTACGCGTCGAGCTTCTCCATGACGTCATCGGCCACGTTGTAATTGGCGTACACGTCCTGCACGTCGTCCGAGTCCTCAAGCGCGTCAATCATCTTGAACACCTTGCGCGCCTGGTCCTCGTCGAGGTCGATCGCGCTGCTCGGCAGGAACACCGCGTCAGCGGAGTCGTAGTCGATGCCCGCGTCCTGCAGCGCGGTGCGCACCGCGACCAGGTCGGTCGGCTCGGAGATGACCTCGAAGGTGTCGCCGAGGTTGTTGACCTCCTCGGCGCCCGCGTCGAGCACGGCCATCAGGACGTCGTCCTCGGTCATGTCCGCGGTCTTGGTCACGATGACCAGGCCCTTGCGGTTGAACAGGTACGACACCGAGCCCGGGTCGGCCATCCGGCCGCCGTTGCGGGTGAAGGCGACCCGGACGTCGCTGGCCGCCCGGTTGCGGTTGTCGGTCAGGCACTCCACCAGCACCGCCACGCCCCCGGGGCCGTAGCCCTCGTAGGTGATGTTCTCGTACTGCGCGCCGCCGGCTTCCTGGCCGGAGCCGCGCTTGACCGCGCGGTCGATGTTGTCGTTGGGTACCGAGGACTTCTTGGCCTTCTGGATGGCGTCGAAGAGCGTCGGGTTGCCAGCCGGGTCGCCACCGCCAGTGCGGGCGGCCACCTCGACGTTCTTGATCAGCTTGGCGAACAGCTTGCCGCGCTTAGCGTCGACCACCGCCTTCTTGTGCTTGGTGGTGGCCCATTTGGAGTGGCCGCTCATGACGTTCCCTTCACCATCTTGACGAACAGCTCGTGAATGCGCCGGTCGGAGGTCAGTTCCGGGTGGAACGCGGTCGCGAGGAGCGGACCCTGCCGGACGGCGACGATCCTACCGTTATCCTCGCCGAGCACGGTGACATCCGCGCCCGCCTGGTCCACCCAGGGCGCGCGGATGAATACCGCGTGGAACGGGCGGTTGTCCCCGTCGAGGTCCAGCGTGAGCTCGCGCTCGAAGGAGTCCACCTGGCGGCCGAAGGCGTTGCGGCGGGCGGTCATGTCGATGCCGCCGAAGGTCTGCTGGCCGGAGACGCCGTCGTGCAGGCGGTCGGCGAGCATGATCAGGCCGGCGCACGAGCCGAAGACGGGCAGCCCGCCGGCGATGAGCTTGCGGAGCGGTTCGAGCAGGTCGAACGCCGTCGCCAGCCGCCACAGGGTGGTCGACTCGCCGCCCGGGATGACCAGGCCGTCGACGGACTCGATCTCGGCCAGGCGTCGGACGGGCCTGGCGTCCGCGCCCGCCTCGCCGAGCGCGCGCTGGTGCTCGCGCACGTCGCCCTGCAGGGCGAGTACTCCAATGGACGGCACTGTGTTCCTTCCCGGGGAATGATCCCCCCGGGGATCCCCCAAATCATGGGGGGACTTCGTCCCCCCATTGCCCCCTACGGGGGGACTCGCAAAGAACGCTCGCCCCCCGCGCTGGGGTTGCTGCTAAAAATCTGTGGCTGCTGTGCGCAGGGCGTCCACTACCCGGACGCCCTATCGCTGTGGCCGAGGCTAGGGCGTGCGGGCGGACCGCAGTTCGTGAACCACTTGCGGCAACAGACCAACTGGGGCGGGTGTTCCCTGACCGCCACCCGTGGTGCTTACCAGCCGCGCGAGGCGTAGTGCTGCTCGGCGGGCAGCGTGTCGATGTTGATGCCCACCATGGCCTCACCAAGGCCGCGGGAGACCTTGGCGATCACGTCGGGGTCGTCGTAGAACGTGGTCGCCTTGACGATCGCGGCGGCGCGCTTGGCCGGGTCACCCGACTTGAAGATGCCGGAGCCGACGAAGACGCCCTCCGCGCCGAGCTGCATCATCATGGCCGCGTCGGCCGGGGTGGCGATGCCGCCCGCGGTGAACAGCACGACCGGCAGCTTGCCTGCCCTGGCCACCTCGGCGACCAGGTCGTAGGGGGCCTGGAGCTCCTTGGCCGCGGTGAACAGCTCCTCCGACGGCAGGCCGGTCAAACGGCGGATGCCCTGGCTGAGCGAGCGCATGTGCCGGGTGGCCTCGACCACGTTGCCGGTGCCGGCCTCGCCCTTGGAGCGGATCATCGCCGCGCCCTCGGCGATGCGGCGCAGCGCCTCGCCGAGGTTGGTCGCGCCGCAGACGAACGGGACGGTGAACTTCCACTTGTCGATGTGGTGCGCCTCGTCGGCCGGGCTGAGCACCTCGGACTCGTCGATGTAGTCGACGCCAAGCGCCTGCAGCACCTGGGCCTCGACGAAGTGACCGATCCGGGCCTTGGCCATCACCGGAATCGATACCGCGTTGACGATGCCCTCGATCATGTCGGGGTCGCTCATCCGGGCGATGCCGCCCTGGGCGCGGATGTCGGCGGGAACCCGCTCGAGCGCCATCACCGCGACCGCGCCGGCGTCCTCGGCGATCTTGGCCTGCTCCGGCGTCACGACGTCCATGATCACGCCGCCCTTGAGCATCTCCGCCATGCCGCGCTTGACCCGCGCGGTGCCCGTCTCGGGCGCGGGCTGCTGCGAACCGGTGGCGGTGCCCTCGTGCTGGGCGTCGGTCGTGGACACTGTCAGAACCTCCTGGTACGGGCGTGCCCGGCACATCGCCGTCATGAGAAGCGGCGCTCTCGGGCGCCGCACGGCACGCTATGTCTATCGTATGCCGTGCCGCGCGTCACGGCGTGCGCCTGGCCTGGGCTGAGCCAATCGCAGAATTGGCCCCGCGCCAGGCCGGCGGGCGGGTGCCCGGCCGGGCACGCCGGCGGGTCACAGGTCGCCGTCGGCCAGCGCGTCGTCCATGTCGAAGAACTCCGGCGGCCGGGCGCTGCCGGACAGCCGCAGCACGCGGGCCAGCGGGCGGTGGCGGGCGTCGATGGTCCGCCCGGCGACATCGTTGTAGAACTTGCGGGCGATGAACACCTGGTGCGCGGCCCGCTCGACCTCGTCGATCAGCTCCGCCGGGTCGTCCAGCTCGCCCGCCTCGCCTGGTTCGCTGGCCTCCGGCTCGCGCCCCGTTGCCCCGTCGCTGCCGCCGGCGGCGCACGGCCCGGCCCTCGCCGTCGAGCAGCTCCTGGCGGTACACGGGGTCGCCGAGGGTCGCGCGCAGCGCCCGGGTCAGGTCACTCTCGGCCAGGTCACGCTCGGCCGGTCAGCCTTCCTCGCCTGGTGCACCGCGTCGGCGAGCAGCACCGACGTGGCCGGGTCGAGCAGGCCGGAGGAGGCCAGGTCGGACGCCGCCGACGCGCGGCGGACCAGGGCCAGGTCGAGCGCGGTCCGGGCCGCCTCGACCCGGTTGTGCAGCCGGTCGAGCCGGCTGGCCCGCCAGGAGACCCAGAAGCCCCACAGCACCGCCGCGAGCACGACGAGCACGACGATCGTCCAGGTCACCGCGGCCCTCCGCCTCTCTGCTGTCATCCCGCCGGGGACCATGGCGCTCACCGGGCGATCGCCGACCGTGCTGCTGCCGAGCACGACGGTCTCGTAGACGCTGATCACGTCCCTGGCGACGACGCCCCAGTCGTACTCGGCCACCGCGTCGAGCGCGGCCACCGAGAGCTCGGCGCGGCGCGCCGGGTCGTCGAGCAGCCGGGCGGCGGCGCGGGCCAGGTCGGCCGGGTCGCCGTTGACGAACAGCTCGCCCGCCTGGCCGTCCCGCAGCACGTCGCGGAACGCCGGGATGTCGCTGGCCACGATCGGCGCCCCGGCCGCCATCGCCTCGGCGGTGACGATGCCGAAGGACTCACCGCCGGTGTTCGGCGAGCAGAACACGTCGACCGAGTGCAGCAGCCTGAGCTTGTCTTCCTCCGACAGCTCGCCGAGGAAGACGGCACGGTCCCGCAGGTCCACGGGCAGGGTGGCCCGGTGCTCGTCCGCGTCGCCGTTTCCGCCGATCAGCAGGCGCAGCCCGGGCCGGTCCCTGGCCAGGGTCTCGAAGGCGCGCAGCAGCACGGCCAGGCCCTTGCGCGGCTCGTCCATCCGGCCGAGGAAGCCGATCGCTCCCCCGGTGCCCGGCCAGCCGTCCAGCGGGTCCGCGTGCCGGTAGCGGCGGGTGGTGACGCCGTTGGGTATCAGCACGGCGTCGCCGCCCAGGTGCTCGACGAACGTGGACCGGGCCGCCTCGGACACCGCGATCCGGCCGTCGATCTTCTCCAGTGCCGACCGGAGCACCGGCTGGCTCGCCAGCAGCCAGCGGGACTTGCGCATCGCGGTGTGCACGGTCGCCACGATCGGCCCGGACGCCACCCAGCAGGCGAGCAGGGACAGCGACGGCACGGCGGGCTCGTGCACGTGCAGCACGTCGAAGGCGCCGTCGCGGAGCCAGCGGCGGACCCGGTTGGCCGACAGCGGGCCGAACGCCAGGCGGGCCACCGACCCGTTGTACGGCACCGGCATCGCCCGGCCGGCCGGGACCACGTACGGCGGCAGCGGCCGGTCCTCGTCGGC
This sequence comes from uncultured Actinomycetota bacterium, assembly GCA_963748785.1. Taxonomy (GTDB): domain Bacteria; phylum Actinomycetota; class Actinomycetes; order Streptosporangiales; family Streptosporangiaceae; genus Trebonia. Next base: position 292,602 of record CAVVKP010000016.1, read on the forward strand.
CGGCGCGATCACCGACACGTCGTGCCCGACCTCGATCAGCGCCTCGGCCAGGTCCCTGATGTGCTGCTGCACGCCGCCGGGCACGTCCCAGGAGTACGGGCACGCGATGCCTATCCGCACGGCCGCGCCTCCCGTGACGTCATGCGCCCGCGCCGGCCACGTTCCCGGCCCCGTTCTTGCCCGTCGCCGGCCCGGCGCGGCAGCGCGCTCGTTCCTGGCCCGGGTGCGGGCCAGGCGTTCCGGGTCCAGGTCGCGGACGAAGACCTTCTGCAGCATGTGCCAGTCTTCCGGGTGCTCGCGGATCCCCTGCTCGAACACGCGGGCCAGGGCCTGGGTCATCGCGGCCGCCTTCTGCTTGCGGTCGCCGTCGGCCGGGACCGGTATCTCGTCCCACACGTGCGCGGCCCACTCGTCCTCGCCGACGAACCAGCAGGTGACCGGCATCAGCGCCGCGCCGGTGCGCACCGCGAGCGCGGCCGGGCCCGTCGGGAACAGCGCCTTCTCGCCGAAGAAGTCCACCTCGACCCCGGTGTCGGACAGGTCGCGGTCGGCGACCAGGCAGACCAGCTTGCCGGCCCGCAGCCGCTGCGCGAGCACGCCGAACGGGTGCGGGCCGCCCGTGGTCGGCAGCACCTCCATGCCGAGCCCCTGGCGGAAGGCGAGGAACTTCTCGTACACCGCCTCGTTGCCCAGCCGCTCGGCGACGGTGGTGAACGAGCCTGGCGCCGGCCAGGATCACCCAGCGGCCCGCCTGCTCGAAGTCGCCCATGTGCGGCAGCGCGTAGATGACGCCGCGGCCGTCGCTCAGGTGCCGCAGGGTCAGGTCGACGTTCTCCTGGTTCACGTGCATCCCGGCCTGGATGCGCTCGGCCGGGATGACCTGCAGCCGGAACGTCTCCAGGTAGTAGCGCGCGTAGGAGCGCATCACCGCCCGCGACAGCTGTCCGCAGCTCCTTGCCGTCCACGTCTCCGTCGCGTCGGGCCGGCTGCCGCCGAGCACGCGGACCAGGTTGCCCTCCAGCGTGCGCACCCCGCCGCCCTGGCGGCGCCAGGCGATGTCGGCGCCCACGTTGAACAGGGCCCGGGCGGCCGACTCGGGCAGGCGGCAGACCAGGTTCCAGCCCGCGCTGAACGCCGCCGTGCCCAGGCGCTCCCGCCACCCGGCCATCTACGATGGTCCCGCCGGCTGCGGGCGCGGGCGGGCGCTTCCTGGCGCGGGCGGCTGTCCCGGGCGCCGGGCGGGCCGTCAGCCGGGCCCCGGCGGCCTTCGCCTTGGCGTCCAGGTAGACGCAGCGCATCCGCTGCACCAGGGTGACCGCGGTGCCCGCGGCCAGGCCCCACATGCCGATCGCCAGCACGTACGGGAGGCCGAGCCCGGACAGGCCGATCGCGGTCAGCCCGATCAGCACCCGCTCGGGCCGCTCGATCAGGCCGACGTTCGCGTTCAGCCCCAGGCCCTCGGCCCGGGCCTTGACGTAGGAGACGCACATGCCGCCGGCCAGGCAGAACAGGCTGACCGCGGCGAGCAGGTGGTCGGTGCGGATGAACCAGATGGTGATGCCGCCGAAGATGGCCGCGTCGCCGAAGCGGTCCATGGTCGAGTCGAGGAACGCGCCGTACGTACCCGAGCTGCCCTTGATCCGGGCCAGTTGCCCGTCGAGCATGTCGGTGAAGATGAAAACGGTCGCGGTGGCGGCGCCGGGGAAGAGCCAGCCGATCGGGATCATGCCCAGGCTGGCCGCGGCCACGCCGACGGTGCCGCCCACCGTGATCATGTTCGGCGTGACCGGCGTGCGCGCGAGCGCCTGGATCAGCGGGCTGAACAGGCGCGCGAAGAAGGGTCTGAGGAAGTTCAGCATGGCCGACACGATCTTACTTGTCCGAGCCCGTGCCCTTACTGGCGGCGCCCGGGACGGCCTTCGTTGTCACTTCAGCGCCACCTGATGGATTCTCTGTGTAGGTCTTGTGGTAAGGCGCCCGACGGAGTCACGCTGTGGTTACCAAGCTCATCGAGCGCAAGGAGGCGACGAGAGTGACGGACACAGGAAGCTCAGGAGGCGCACGACCGGCAGGCGCGGGCAGGGAATCGGGGGCCGACAGCATCCGCAACGTGGTGCTAGTCGGCCATTCGGGGAGCGGCAAGACCACGCTGGCCGAGGCGCTGCTCCTGCACACGGGGGCCATCGCCCGGGCGGGCCGGGTGGAAGACGGGACGACGGCCAGCGACTTCGACGACGTGGAGATCAGGCAGAAGCGCTCGGTCAACCTGGCGCTGACGCCGTTCGTCTCCGACGGGGTAACGGTCAACCTGCTCGACACGCCCGGGTACGCGGACTTCACCGGAGACCTGCGGGCCGGGACTGCGGGCGGCGGACTGCGCGCTGTTCGTCGTCGCGGCCACCGACGGGGTGGACGGGGTGACCCGGCTGCTGTGGGACGAGTGCGCCGCGGTGGGCATGCCGCGGGCGGTCGTCATCACCAAGGTCGACCACGGGCGGGCGGACTTCCCGACCGTGCTCGCGGAGTGCCAGGGCGCGTTCGGCGAGGGCGTCCTGCCGCTGTACCTGCCGGTTCCCGGCGCGGACGGCACCGGGGTCAGCGGGCTGACCGGCCTGCTGTCGCAGACCCGGTACGACTACTCGCCGGGCACGCGGACCGCCGCGCCGCTGACCGACGCTGACCGACGACGAGCAGCTCGCGCGGGACTCGCTCATCGAGGGGATCATCACCGAGAGTGAGGACGAGACCCTCATGGACCGGTACCTGTCCGGCGAGACGGTGCCGACCGACGTGCTCATCGACGACCTGGAGACCGCCGTCGCCCGCGGCTCGTTCTACCCGGTGCTCGCGGCCTCCGCGCCGCACGCCATCGGCCTGGCCGAGCTGCTGGAGATCGTCACCCAGGCGTTCCCCTCGCCGCGCGAGCACCCGCTGCCGCCGGTCACGTCGGCCGTCACCGGCGAGGAGGTCACCGGCCTGGCCGGCGACCCGGACGGCCCGCTGCTCGCCGAGGTCGTGAAGACCACCTCCGACCCGTACGTCGGGCGGATCTCGCTGGTCCGCGTGTTCTCCGGCACGCTGCGCCCGGACATGCCGGTGCACGTCTCCGGGCACGGCCGGGCCGAGCGCGGCCACCCCGACCACGACGACGACGAGCGGGTCGGCGCGCTGACCTCGCCGCTCGGCAAGCAGCAGCGGCCGGTCACCGAGTGCCCCGGCCGGGTCGATCTGCGCGGTGGCCAAGCTGGCCACCGCCGAGACCGGCGACACGCTGTCGTCGCGCGAGCAGCCGCTGCTGATGGAGCCGTGGACGATGCCGGAGCCGCTGCTGCCGGTGGCGATCGTGGCCCGCTCCAAGGCCGACGACGACAAGCTGTCGGCCGCGCTCGGCCGCCTGGTCGCCGAGGACCCGACCATGCGCCTGGAGATCAACGCCGGAGACCCACCAGCTCGTGCTGTGGTGCATGGGCGAGGCGCACGCGGACGTGCTGCTCGACCGGCTGTCGTCGCGGTACGGCGTCGCGGTGGACACGGTCACGCTGCGGGTGCCGCTGCGCGAGACCGTCTCGGTGCCGGCCAAGGGACTCGGCCGCAACGTGAAGCAGACCGGCGGGCACGGCGAGTACGGCATCTGCCACATCGAGGTCGAGCCGCTGCCGTCCGGCGCGGCCGGGTTCGAGTTCGTCGACAAGATCGTCGGCGGCGTGGTGCCCAGGCAGTTCATCCCGTCGGTGGAGAAGGGCGTCCGGTCCCAGATGGAGGCGGGCGTGCTGGCCGGCTACCCGATGACCGGGGTGCGGGTGACCCTGTTCGACGGGAAGGCGCACCCGGTCGACTCCTCGGACATGGCGTTCCAGAAGGCCGGCCGGGCCGCGCTGCGGGACGCCTGTGAGCGGGCCGCGCCGGTGCTGCTCGAACCGGTGGACGAGGTGTCGATCCTGGTACCCGACGAGTACGTCGGCGCGGTCATCTCCGACCTGTCCGGCCGCCGCGGCCGGGTGATCGGCACCGCGGCCGGTCGGCGTCGGCCGCACCCAGATCCGGGCCGAGGTCCCGGAGCTCGAGATCACCAGGTACTCGATCGACCTGCGCTCGGTCTCGCACGGCACCGGGTCGTTCGCCCGCGGCTACCTGCGCCACGAGCCGCTGCCGTCGCACCTGGCGGCCAAGGTGACGGCGGATACCAGGCCCGCGTAGCGCGTCCGGGCCGGTGCTGGCGGCGGAGACCCCGGGCTCCGCCGCCAGCAGTGACCGAACGTAATCGATTGACAGTCTCCGATAGGTGACAGTCGGGCGTAACGGCGCGGGGGCCGCTACCTTTCGGAACTCAAGCGAGGAACCTCATGACCTGGCTCAAGATAGCTGGCGTGGCGGTCGGTGTTTTCATCGCTTTCGCGGTCGTCTCGACGGTGCTCGGCTATCTCATCTGGATCGGGATCGCCGCCCTCGTCGTCGGGGCGATCGTCCTGGCGGTCAAGGCGGCCACGCCACAAGGGCAGGTCTCAGCGGCGAAGGCGGAGCGAGAGGTCAGCCCAGCCGGCCCGCGCCAGCCCGGCGTCGCCGCCCGCCGCCTCGCCCGCAGAAGCCGAACGTCGACGACGAGCTGGCCAAGCTCAAGCGCGAGATGGGCCACTAACTCTTCGCGCCGGCTAGGGGCTACGCCGCGGCCGCCGGGAGGTTACGCCGACGGCCAGGCGTCGGCGAGCATCTTGCGGGTGTCGGCCAGCAGCTGCGGCAGCACCCGGGTGCCGCCGATGACGGGCATGAAGTTGCTGTCGCCGCCCCAGCGGGGCACCACGTGCTGGTGCAGGTGGGCGGCGATGCCCGCGCCGGCCACCGTGCCCAGGTTCATCCCGATGTTGAAGCCGTGCGGCCCGGAGACGGTGCGCAGCGCGGTGATCGCCCGCCGCGAGTAGTCGCTGAACTCGGCGGTCTCGGCGCCGGTCAGCTCGGTGTAGTCGGCGAGGTGCCGGTACGGGCAGATCAGCACGTGGCCGCTGTTGTACGGGTACAGGTTCATGATCGCGTAGACCAGTTCGCCGCGGGCCACGATCAGCCCGTCCTCGTCGCTCAGCGTCGGCGCGACGCAGAACGGGCAGCCCTCGCCCGCGCCCGGCCCGGTCGGCCGCCCGGTGCCCTGGATGTAGGCCATCCGGTGCGGCGTCCACAGCCGGTCGAACGCGTCGGGCACCCCGGCGCCGCCGGCTGCCGCCCCCGGCGCGTCAGCGGACCGCGGCGGCGCGGCCCCGCCCGACGGCTCCTGCCCCTGCCCGACTGGTTCTGGCGACGACGCAACGCTCACGGTACCGATGCTAGCGGCGCCTCCGCATTCGCGCTCCCCTGGCCCTCGCCGGCCCCGCCGCTCCCTCGCCGGCGCGGCAGGAAAACCTCCGAGGAGGAATAACGTCGCGTGGCTTCGCCGGGCCGCCCCCGCTCGCCCGGCCGGGCGCCCCATCGGCTCGTTGGCGCCATCGGCTGCCTCTATCGACGCCGTTGGCGCCATCGACCCGGGCGGCTCGGGGCCGTGGCGCCATCGGCCCGCTTCGAGGCGGCGGGCGCTAGCGGCCGGCCAGGTCGAGGAGGTCGTCGAGGATGCGGCCGATGGCGGTGACGGTCATGGTGAGGTGGCCGGCGCCGGGTTCGAGGTGGACACGGGCGCCGGGGATGTGCGCGGCGAGCCACTGGCCGTGGGCGAACGGGACCATGTTGTCCTGGTCGCCCTGCCAGATCGCCGCCCGGCCGCCGATCGCGTCGAGCGGGAACCCCCAGTCGGCGGTGAACGCCAGGTCGTCGTCGCGCCAGCCGGCGATGCCGCCGCTCAGCGCGCCGCGCAGGCCCGCGGCCAGGTCGTCGGCGAACTCACCGGTGATCACGGCCGCGTCGGCGCCGGAGATCAGGCCGCCGAGCGAGGCGGCGACCTGCTCGCCGGTGATGGCGCCGAGCGCGGCGGCCTCCTGGTCGAGGAACGGGGTCAGCGCGTCCGCGCCGCGGACCGCGAGGCCGAACTCCTCGCACGTTCTCCGGGCCCATGCCCGCCAGGAAGTCCAGGCCGCTCGGCCGTGTACGGGGCCACGCCCGCGACGGAGGCGGCGCCCAGGCAGCGGCCGGGCGCGAGCGCGGCGCAGGCCAGCGAGTGCGGGCCGCCACCGGAAAAGCCGATCGACACGAAGGCGTCCGCGCCGAGCGCGCCGAGCAGCGCGGTGGTGTCCGGCACTACGTCGGCCACGGTGCGGCCCGGCCGGGCCGTGGACCCCTCGTAACCGGGGCGCGCCGCCTGCACGACCCGCAGGCCCCGCTCGGCCGCCGCGTTCGCCAGCCTGGTGTTGAGCACCAGGCCCATCGGCGTGCCCTCGTGGACCACCAGGGGCAGCCCGTCCGCCGGCCCCGCCGTCAGGTAATCGATCTCCCGGCCGTCCGCGGTCTTCAGCACCCGCCGCTCACTCTGCATAGCGAGAGGCTACCGCCCGCCCCCGGACGCACGCCGGGCCGGCCGCCTCGCCGGGGCGCCCGCGCTGCGCGCTTCTTGCTGTTATCCCTCAGGCGCTTCCGGGTGGTTGGCGCCAAAGGCCGCGGTAGAAGCAGCCGATGGCGCCAACGACCCGGTAACCCGGTTAGCCGGCCGGGGGGCGGGGGGCGAGGGCGCGGGGGGCGGGGGCCCGGGGGGCGGGGGGCGGGGGGCGGGGGCGCGGGGGCGCGGGGGCGCGGGGGTGCGGGGGGCGGGGGCGGGGGTGCGGGGGCGGGGGTGCGGGGGTGCGGGGGTGCGGCTAACGGCCAGCCAGGTCCAGGAGGTCGTCGAGGATGGGCTCGATGGAGGTGATCAGGCTGATGTGGCCTTCCCCCGGCTCCAGGTGCACCCGCGCCCCGGGGATGTGCGCCGCGAGCCACTGGCCGTGGGCGAACGGCACCGACTTGTCCTGGTCACCCTGCCAGATCGCGGCGCGCCCGCCCAGCTCATCGAGGGGGAACCCCCAGTCGGCGGTGAACGCGAGGTCGTCGTCGCGCCAGCCCGCGACGCCCGTCACGGACCCCGCTGGCCAGGCTCTCGGCCATGAAGTCGGCGACCTCGCCGGTCAGGGCGGCGACGTCGGCACGGGAGACGATGCCGCCGAGCGCGGCGGCGACCTGCTCGCCGGTCACCGCGCGCAGCGGCGCGGCCTCCCGTTCCAGGTACTCGGTCAGCGCCTGCGCACCCTGGAGCGCGCGGCTGAACTCCTCGACGTTCTCCGGGCCCATGCCCGCCAGGAAGTCCAGCCCTTCGGCCGCGTACGGGGCGACACCCGCCACCGAGGCGGTGCCCAGGCAGCGCTCGGGCGCGAGCACCCCGCAGGCCAAGGTGTGCGGGCCGCCGCCGGAGAAGCCGACCGATACGTACTGGCTGGACCCGAGCGCGTCGAGCACCGCGGCGACGTCCGGCACGACGTCAGCGACGGTGCGGCCGGGCCGGGCCGTGGACCGCTCGTAGCCGGGCCGGGCCAGTTGCACCACCCGCAAGCCGCGCTTGACGGCCGCGTCGGCCACCAGCCGGCTGAGCGCCAGCCCGCCGGGCGTCCCGTTGTGCAGGACCAAAGGTAGCCCGTCGGCCGGCCCGGCCGTCAGAACGTCGATGTCGCGGCCGTCCGCGAGGCGGACCAGCCGCCGTTCAGTTTCCATCCCGGCAGCGTAAGCCCTGGTATCCGGGCGGTTCGCGCCCGCTCGTCCCTTACGCGCAAGACGCCACCCGACCGGGCGGTGCCGTGGCCAGCCGGGCTAGCCGGGGTTGCCGTAGACGCGGTCGGGGCGGACGAAGACGGCGGTGCGCCGTTCCTCGCGCATGACCGCGTCGTAGGTGGCGAAGTCGTCGTGGGTGCCGCCGGCCGCGGTGAAGATCTCGCGAAGCAGCAGGCGCAGGCGCTCGGCGTCGAAGTCCGGGCGCGGGTCGTCGGGGCCGATCAGGTCGACGCTTCCCTCGACGGCGGCCCACTGCCAGCCGACCCGGATGACGACGTTCGCGTACGGGCGCTTGCGCCAGTTCGCGAGCTTCCTTGTGCCGCCGCGCACCACCATGCCGACCATGGCCTGGCCGGTCACCGGGTGCGGCAGCACGCCCGCGTTCACCACCGACGAAGAGATCGTCCCGTTGTCCCGCAGCGCCGACACGGTCACGAGCCCGTAGTCACCCGCGACCAGTTGCTGGAAGTCCTCGATGTTCGCCACGAACCCATTCAACCGCGTCGCAGCCGCCGCGCGCCCCCGCCGCGCCGCCCCGCCGGCACAAGCGCGGGTCACCTCCGGCGCTGGGCATCACCGGAGCCGGGGCCCGGGATTCGGCAACACCGAGGCCGGGGCCGGGGCCGGGGCCGCGGGGCTCGCCGCGCGCGGCGAGCCGCCCTCAGGCCAGGGTCACGGACGGTTGGACCGGCGGTCCTGCTTATCGGACGAGCCGCCCTTGTCGTTGAGCAGGCCGGCCCGGCGCAGCGCCTCGGCCATCGCGCCGTTGGCGGGGACGGCCGGCCCGTTGCGGCGCTCGCCACCCGCGCCGCCGCCTCGGCGGTCGGCCGGGTTGCCGCCGCCGCCCGGGGCGCCGCCGCGGCGCTCGGCCGGGTTCGCCGCCGCCGCCCGGCCCTGACCCGCCGCCACGCTGGTCACCGCGCGGACCGGCGGGACGGCCCGCGCCGTTGCGCGCGGTCACCGTCGCCGCCCTGCTGGCCGGCACGGTCGCCGGCGCCCGGCCCCGCCGCCGCGCTGGCCCGCGCCGGGGCCGCCCGGTGCACCGCGACGGTCGCCGCGCGGACCGCCGGGACGGCCCGCGCCGTTACGGCGGTCACCGTCGCCGCCCTGGCCGCGGTTACCGCCCTGGGGACGGTCGCCGCGCGGGCCGGCACCGTCGCCGCTGGCGCCACCGGGACGTGGTCCGGCTGGCCTGGTGGTGGAACGGTCGCGGCCGGGATCTGCCGCCGTCGTTCCTCCTGATTGCCTCGGGCCGCGCGCTGGCCGACCGCCGCCCGCACCCGGGCCACCGGACGTCCCGCAGGCGCATGGTGAGCGAGATGCGGTTACGCGGGATGTCCACGGACAGCACCTTGACCTTGACCACGTCGCCGGGCTTGGCGACCTCGCGCGGGTCGGCGACGAACGTGTCGGACAACGCCGAGACGTGCACCAGGCCGTCCTGGTGCACGCCGATGTCGACGAACGCGCCGAAGGCGGCCACGTTGGTGACCACGCCCTCGAGGACCATGCCGGGCTCCAGGTCGCCGAGGGTGTGCACGCCCTCGGCGAAGGTCGCGGTCTGGAACTCGGGGCGCGGGTCGCGGCCCGGCTTCTCCAGCTCCTTGAGGATGTCGTTGACGGTGGGCAGCCCGAACGCCTCGTCGGTGAACTCGGCCGGGTTGAGTCCGCGCAGCGCCGACGCGTTGCCGATCAGCGTGGCCACGTCGGTCTTGGTCGCGTCCAGGATGCGGCGGACCACCGGGTAGGCCTCGGGGTGGACGCCGGAGGCATCGAGCGGGTCGTCGCCGCCGCGGATGCGCAGGAAGCCGGCGCACTGCTCGAACGCCTTCGGGCCGAGCCGCGGCACCGTCTGCAGCGCGTCGCGGGTGGCGAACGCGCCGTTGGCGTCGCGGTGCGCGACGATCGCGCCCGGCCAGCGAGTCGGTGACGCCGGAGACCCGGGCGAGCAGCGGGCGGCTGGCCGTGTTCACGTCCACGCCGACCGCGTTCACCGCGTCCTCGACCACGGCGTCCAGCGAGCGCTCCAGCTTGGTGCCGGTGACGTCGTGCTGGTACTGGCCGACGCCGATGGACTTCGGGTCGATCTTGACCAGCTCGGCGAGGGGGTCCTGCAGCCGGCGGGCGATGGAGACCGCGCCGCGCAGCGACACGTCCAGGTCGGGCAGCTCGCCGCTGGCGTAGGCGCTGGCCGAGTAGACCGACGCGCCCGCCTCGGAGACCACGACCTTGGTCATGTTCAGCTCCGGGTTGGCCTTGATCAGGTCGGCGGCGAGCTTGTCGGTCTCCCGGCTGGCGGTGCCGTTGCCGATCGCGATCAGCTCGACGTGGTGCTCGCTGCGGCCAGGGCCTTCAGCGTCGCGCAGGGACTCGTCCCACTGGTTGCGCGGCACGTGCGGGTAGATCGTGTGGGTGGCGACCACCTTGCCGGTCTGGTCGACGACGGCCACCTTGACGCCGGTGCGGAGGCCCGGGTCGAGTCCCATGGTCGCCCGCTGGCCCGCCGGGGCGGCGAGCAGCAGGTCGCGCAGGTTGGCGGCGAACACGTTCACCGCCTCGGCCTCGGCCGCCTGCCACAGCCGCATCCGCAGGTCGATGCCGAGGTGGACCAGGACCCGGGTGCGCCAGGCCCAGCGGACGGTGTCGGTGAGCCACCGGTCGGCCGGACGGCCCTGGTCGGCGATGCCGAACCGGTCGGCGATCGGCTGCTCGTAGGACGGGCTGAGGCCGAGGGCCGGGGACATCGTCGCCGTGGCCTCGACGCCCGCGTCGGCCGGGTCCAGGGTGAGGTCGAGCACCTCTTCCTTCTCGGCCCGGAACATGGCCAGCACCCGGTGCGACTTGAGCTTGCCGAACGGCTCGGCGAAGTCGAAGTAGTCGCTGTACTTCTTGCCCGCGTCTTCCTTGCCCTCACGGACCCGGGCGACCAGGTTGCCCTGGGACCACATGCGCTCGCGCAGCTCGCCGATCAGGTCGGCGTCCTCGCCGAACCGCTCGACCAGGATCGCCCGGGCGCCGTCGAGCGCGGCGGCGGTGTCGGCGACGTCCTCGCTCAGGTACCCCTCGGCCGCCTGCCCCGGGTCGTTGCCGGGATCGCCGATGAGCAGGTCGGCCAGCGGCTCCAGGCCGTTCTCCCTGGCGATCTGCGCCTTGGTGCGCCGCTTGGGCTTGTAGGGCAGGTAAAGGTCTTCCAGCCGGGCCTTGGTGTCGGCCGCGTTGACCTGCGCGCGCAGCTCGTCGGTGAGCTTGCCCTGCTCGCCGATCGAGGCCAGGATCGCGGCCCGGCGCTCCTCCAGCTCGCGCAGGTAGCGGAGCCGCTCGTCCAGGGTGCGCAGCTGCGCGTCGTCCAGGGTGCCGGTCGCCTCCTTGCGGTACCGGGCGATGAACGGCACGGTGGCCCCGCCGTCGAGCAGGTCGACGGTGGCGGCGACCTGGTTGTCGCGCACGGCGAGCTCGGCAGCGATCCGCTTGATGATGCCGGCCGCGGTGGCTGCCTTGTCGGTGGCTCTGCGGCGCGCTGGCCTGGGCGGTTGTGTCCGTGGTCACGGTGGAGAGGTGCCTTCCTGGCTGACGGGGTACGCACCGAGCCTAGCGGGCAGCCGGCTCCCGGCTGTTCCGGCAAGAAAACAGTCACCAGCCGGAGACACCCCATACCAGGAAGAACGAAGGGTCGTTTCACCGGGCAACTACAGTTGGCCCATGACCGACTCCTACCAGCAGCCGCGCGCTGCCGCCGTGCCAGACAAGCCCGTGCTCGACGGACTTGAGGCGGTATGGAGCGTACGCTGGGAGGCGGGTCAGGTGTACCGCTTCGACCGGTCCCGGCCGCGGTCGCAGGTGTACGCGATCGACACCCCGCCGCCGACCGTGTCCGGGTCGCTGCACGTCGGCCACGTGTTCTCGTTCACCCACACCGACATCCTCGCCCGCTACCAGCGGATGAACGGCAAGGCCGTCTTCTACCCGCTCGGCTGGGACGACAACGGGCTGCCGACCGAGCGGCGGGTGCAGAACGTCTACGGCGTCCGGTGCGACCCCTCGGTGCCCTACGACCCGGCGTTCGAGCCGCCGGACCAGCCGGGCAAGAACGCGGCGGGCGTGTCGCGGCGCAACTTCATCGAGCTGTGCGAGCGGCTCACCGCGCTCGACGAGCGCGCCTTCGAGGACGTGTGGCGGCGGGTCGGCCTGTCGGTGGACTGGTCGCTGCTCTACACCACGATCAGCGACGAGTCGCGGCGCGTGTCGCAGCGGGCGTTCCTGCGCAACCTGGCCCGGGGCGAGGCTTACCGGGCCGAGGCGCCGACGCTGTGGGACGTGACCGACCAGACCGCCGTCGCCCAGGCCGAGCTGGAGGACCGCGACCACCCCGGCGCGTTCCACCGGATCGCGTTCCACGGGCCCGCCGGGCCGGTGTGGATCGAGACGACCCGGCCGGAGCTGCTGCCCGCCTGCGTGGCCCTGGTGGCGCACCCCGACGACGAGCGGTACCAGCCGCTGTTCGGCGCGACCGTGCGCGACGCCGGTGTTCGGCGTCGAGGTGCCGGTGCTCGCGCACCCGCTGGCCGAGCCGGACAAGGGGTCGGGCATCGCGATGGTGTGCACCTTCGGCGACCTGACCGACGTGACCTGGTGGCGGGAGCTGAACCTGCCGACCCGGCCGGTCATCGGGCGGGCCGGGCGGCTGCTGCCGTCGCCGCCGCCCGGGGTGCCGGCGATCGCCGTACGACGAGCTGGCCGGGAAGACCGTCTTCTCGGCCCGGGCGCGCATGGTCGAGCTGCTGCGCGAGTCCGGCGACCTCGACGGCGAGCCGCGCCCGGTCACCCGGCCGGTGAAGTTCTACGAGCGGGGCGAGCGGCCGCTGGAAATCGTCACCTCCGGCCAGTGGTACCTGCGCAACGGCGGGCGGGACGGCGCAGCTCCGTGAGGAGCTGCTCGGCCGGGGCCGGGAGCTGGCCTGGCACCCGCCGCACATGCGGGTGCGCTACGACAACTGGGTGTCCGGCCTGTCCGGCGACTGGCTGATCTCCCGGCAGCGGTTCTTCGGCGTGCCGTTCCCGGTCTGGTACCCGCTGGACGCGGCGGGCGAGCCGGTGTACTCGGCGCCGATCGTGCCGCCGTCGGATGACCTGCTGCCGGTGGACCCGGCCGCCGACCCGGCCCCCGGCTACGACGAGTCCCAGCGCGGCCAGCCCGGCGGGTTCATCGCCGACCCGGACGTGATGGACACCTGGGCGACCTCGTCGCTGACCCCGCTGATCGCCGGCCGCTGGGCCACCGACCCGGACCTGTTCGACCGGGTGTTCCCGATGGACCTGCGGCCGCAGTCGCACGAGATCATCCGGACCTGGCTGTTCGCCACGGTGACCCGGGCGCACCTGGAGTTCGGCGTGCTGCCCTGGTCGGACGCCGCCATCTCCGGCTGGATCCTCGACCCGGACCGGAAGAAGATGTCCAAGTCCAAGGGCAACGTGGTCGTGCCGACCGACCTGCTCGACCAGTACGGCTCGGACGCGGTGCGGTACTGGGCGGCCAACGGCCGCTACGGGACGGACACCGCCTTCGACGCCGGGCAGCTCAAGGTCGGGCGGCGGCTCGCGGTCAAGATACTCAACGCGTCGAAGTTCGTGCTGTCGCTGGACGGCGCGGCACCGGGCCGGTGACGTCGCCGGTCGACCAGTCGCTGCTGGCCGCGCTGGGCGGCGTGATCCGCGACGCCTCGGCGGCCCTCGCCGGGTTCGACCACACCGGGGCGCTGGAGGCGACCGAGCGGTTCTTCTGGATGTTCTGCGACGACTACCTCGAGCTGGTGAAGTCCCGGGCTTACGGGCCCGGCGAGGGCGGGGCGTCGGCACGGTCCGCGCTGCGCCAGGCCCTCGACGTGCTGCTGCGGCTGTTCGCGCCGTTCCTGCCGTTCGTGACCGAAGAGGTGTGGTCCTGGTGGCGGGACGGGTCGGTGCACCAGGCGCCCTGGCCGTCGGCGGTTGACGCTCTCGCCGGGGAGGGACGGCACGGCGACCCGGCGGTGCTGGCCACCGCGTCGGCCGTGCTCGGCCAGGTGCGCAAGGCCAAGACGGCGGCGAAGGTCTCCATGCGGGCCGCGGCGTCCCGCGTGGTGGTGCACGGGCCGGACGAGGCCGCGGTGCGCGCCGCCGAGGACGACCTGCGGGCGGCGGGAAACATCGCCGACTTCGCCTTCCGGCCCGCGCCGGACGGTGAGCTGGCGGCGGAGGTCACGCTGGCGGACACGGTCGCGTCGTAGCGGCCCGGCCCGGCCCGGTGCGACCGCGCCGCACGCCGACCGGCGCCCGGTCACCATCCGCCCGCTGCCGCCCCGGAAATTACCCGCCTAGCCGTGCAGGCGCGGCAAGCGGGGCAGCGGGCCGGTGGGCAGCCGGGGGGCCGGGCCGGTCGCCGGCAGCCGCGGCACCGGCCCGGTCACCGGGCCGAAGCGGAGCACGGCCCGCTCGCCGACGAGCTGGAAACCGAAACGCCCGCCCCAGTGGTCCGAGCGGTTCTTGTCGGTGATCATCACGACCTCGCTGACCCGGCCACGTCGGGCGGCGCCGCCGAGGACCCCGTCCGCGCCCTCGGGGGCGCTGCCCGGGCCGTCGCCGAGCACGGCGTGGCTGACGCCGAGCGTCACCGCGGTGGCGTACCCGCCGTGGCGGCGCTCCGGCGGCGTGTAGACCATGCTGACCCGCGCGGTGCCGGCCACCGGGCGCGTGAGGGCCGCGAGCGCGACCGGCTGGTGGGCGGGCTCGCCGAGCTGGGCGGCGCCGCGGTGGTGTGGTATCGCCAGGTAGTGCGTGGCCTCGCGTAGCCGGGCAGGCCTGGCCGGCACCTCCCAGAAGACAGCGCCGCCGTAGCCGATCAGGTCGGCGGCCAGGTCACGGGGCGAGCGGGCCCGCTCGGCGGTCTCGGCCGCGAACGCGGCCAGCCAGTCGGCGAGCAGCGGCAGGTCGTCGCGGACCGCGACGCGCAGCCGCCCGACCGGCCTCGGGGCGTCAGCCGGCGCCCGGCGGGTAGCCGGCGCCGCGGGCCGGCCCGGGGCCTGGCGCCTCGCCGGCGCCCGGGGCGGCGAGGCGGTAGACGCGGCAGTGCCGGTGCACCTGGACGCCGGTGCGGGCCCGCTGGCTCCACGCGGCCGCGAACGCGTCCGCCGCCTCGGTCGGCGCGTCCACGCCGATGACGTGCCTGCCCAGCCTGGCCAGGGCCACGGCCAGCGAGGCGGCCATCTCGGGCGCCCGGCCGGAGACCAGCAGCGGTGCCGCCGGGTCATGCAGGAACGCACCGCGCGGTTCGCCGCCGGCCGGGGGCTCCCACCAGCCGAACAGCAGCCCGGCCGCCGGGTCCATCCGGGCTCGCAGCCCGGCACGGGATTCCAGGTCCCCGGCACGGGCGTCCAGGTCCCCGGCACGGGGCGTCCAGGTCCCCGGCACGGGGGTCCAGGTCCCCGCACGGGGTCCAGGTCCCCGCACGGGGGTCGCGGTCCCCGCACGGGGCCGACGGCACGGGCGGCCGCGCGGGGCCGCGGCTGGGCCGCGTGGGCCGCGTGGGCCGCGTGGGCGGCGTGGGCCGCGTGGGCGGCCTGCCCGGCGGACAGCAGCAGGCTGTTCTCTGCCGTCCGCGAGCGCAGGTAGCCGCTCGCCGCCGCCGCGAATCGGTCCACGTCGGGGGTGGTCCGCCAGCCCATGAGCGTCAGGCTCCCCGTTGTGCGTTCATCCGGGACCACTCGATTCTCTGGTCATCGCTGGCGGCCGCCTGGCCTGCGGGACAACGGCCCGCCGTGGCGGCCGGCAGGCAGCGGACGGTCGGGACGGCACACGGCGGAACGTAACGGAAAACTCCGGGTGCGCGACATAATGCCTTCAATTATGCCGCCCGTACCGGTAAGCGCAAGATAGGCGGCCGGTAAATCGGCGGCGGAAAATGCGAGCACCAGCCGGTCCTCAACCGGACGGTAACCAATCCGCTGGTAGATGGAATTGGACACCGGATTGGCCAGGTCGGTGTAGAGCAGCACTTCCTCCGCGCCCGGCCGTCACTGCCCGGCGGCTCGCCTGCGCGGTGACGGCGCTGGCGTAGCCGCGGCTGCGCCGCGGTGGCGGCGTGTAGACCGGACCGATCCGGATCATGCCCGCCACCTGCCGGGTCACGGCGGCCATGGCGACGGGCGCGCCGCCCGCCTCCCACAGCGTGATCCCGCCGTAGGCCAGCCGCTCGCGCACCGCGGCGCGGGCGTCGCCTCCGACGACCGGCTCGTGCACTTCGGCGGCGAAGCGTCTCGAACCAGCCGGCCAGCAGCGAGAGGTCGGCCGATTCCGCGACCCTGGGGGCGCCGTCCGGCGCCGGGTCGGGCCAGGAGAGCCGGCCCAGCCGGTACAGCCGCTGCCTGCCCCGCTCGGCGACCTGGCCGCGGCTGCCCTCCCGCCAGGTGGCGGCGAAGGCCCGCGCGGCCTCGGGCCCGGCGTTCACTCCGGCTAGCGGCCGGCCCGCCAGCGCGGCCGCCAGGCCGGCCGCCGCCTCCGGCGAGTCCACGCACAGCACCAGGGGGAACGGCGGCGTGTGCATGAACGCGCCGCCCCCGTCCCCCGGTCCACCAGCCGAAGAGCGGCGCCCGGTCGGTACCCGCGTGGGCGGCACCCGCGTGACCGGGGCCCGCGCCGCCGCGTCGCAGCTGCTCGGTGACGGTGAGTATCACCGTGTTCCTGGCCCGGTCCCGCCGCAGGTATTCGCCCGCAGCGGCCAGGAAACCGGCGAGGTCACTGGTGGTCTGCCAACCCATGGCACCCATCGTGCCAGCCGCCACCGCGCGGGCGCATCGCCTTTTCTGCCGATATCGCACGCAGAACCCGAAGGCGCCCGCGAATAAAGCACGCTCAATAACGAAAGACGCTAACCCGACAAGCCACGTTCGCGCACCCGTCAGCGCCAGCCGTGTTCGTGAAAATACCGGGTACTTGTAGGAATAGATCCCATGGAGCAGACCTATTCCTACACGATCATTATTGCGCTACCCCCGGTCAGCAACACATGGGAGCGCAGGGACGCAGGTGAACAGGCTGCCCGCCCGCGAAGCGGGCGCAGCGACCCTGGCAGGCGCGGCGCCCACGTGACGCGGTGCGCCGGGCGTGATGCGGTGGGCCGGGCGTTTCAAGGCGGCCCAGTCTGCGCGGGAGGGGCGAGCGGGGCCCGTGAGGCGAGGGGGCTCGTACGGGAGGGGCAGGTGCGGCGGGCCGCCAGGGCCAGGCGGGACGGCGGGGCCAGGCGGGAGCGGGCAGGCGCCGGGCGGCCAGGGCCAGGCGGGACGGTCGGGGCCAGGCGGGGCGGCTGGGGCCGGATGGGGCGGCTGGGGCCGGGTGGGGCGGTTGGGCGGGGGTAGTTACGGGCGGCATGCGGGGGCGGGCACAAGGCGAGTGGCCACTGATAGTGGATTGTTAACAATCTTGTCGGACAATTGTTGACAATTTGCGCATCCGGTACCTAGCGTCGAGGCATGGCAGCAGGAACGCCCGGCGCGCCCCGGGTCGGGGAGGCGGCGCGGGCCCGCGCTTTCGCCGCGCTGCGCCAGTCGATTCTCAGCGGTGACATCGGCCCCGGGCAGAGGCTGGTCGAGGAGGAGCTGGCCGGGACGCTCGGGGTCACCCGGCAGTCGCTGCGGGCCGCGCTGCTCGACCTGACCGCCGAGGGCCTGGTCGAGCGGATCCCCAACCGCGGCGCCCGGGTGCGGGTGGTGTCCAGCGAAGAGGCCGTCGCCATCACCGAGTGCCGGATGGCCCTGGAGGCGCTGTGCGCGGCCAAGGCGGCGGAGCACATCACCGACAACGAGGCGGCGCTGCTCCGCACGCTCGCCGCCAACCTGGAGGGCGCGGTCGCCGACGCCGACCACCGCCGGTACTCCGAGCTCAACCGGGAGCTGCACCGCCGGGTGGTGGCCATCTCCGGCCAGCACGTGGCGATCAGCCTGCTGGAACGGCTGCATGGCCAGCTGGTCAGGCACCAGTTCCGGCTGGCGCTGCGGCCCGGCCGGCCCGAGGTCTCGCTCGGCGAGCACCTGGCCATCGCGCACGCGGTCGCGGACCGGCGCGCCGCCGACGCCGAGCGGGCGGTCAAGGTCCACCTGGCCAGCGTCATCGCCGCGCTGCGCGCGGACAGCGACGCCCTCGACGCGGAACCGCCCGGGGCCGGCCAGCGGCCGCCCACGGGCGAGGGGGAACATCGACTTGGCGGCCGGGAAGCCGGCCAGGAACAGCAGCCGGGACAGCAAAGCGCCGCCAGCGTCGCACCGCCCAACCAGTGACCGACTAGGTAAAGGACCACACAGTGCTCAACGTCATCGTGACCGACCCGCCTCGCGCCGACCTCGCCCAGGTTGACAAGCTCGCCGGGTACGGCGTCGCCACCGTGCACGAGGCGATCGGCCGCCACGGCTACCTCGGCCCGCAGCTGCGGCCGAACCAGCAGGGCGCCCGCATCGCCGGCACCGCGCTCACGGTGGTGTGCTGGCCAGGCGACAACCTGATGATCCACGCCGCGGTCGAGCAGGCCAGGCCGGGCGACATCATCGTCATCACCACCACGTCGCCGTCCAGCGACGGCGGGTTCGGCGAGCTGCTCGCCACCTCGCTGGTCAGCAAGGGCGTGCGCGGCCTGGTCATGGGGGCCGGCCTGCGCGACACCCAGGAGCTGCGCGAGATGAACTTCCCGGCCTGGACCGCGCACGTGTCGGCGCAGGGCACGGTCAAGGAGACCACCGGCTCGGTGAACGTGCCGGTGACGCTGGGCGGCCAGATCATCCGGCCCGGCGACGCGATCGTCGCCGACGACGACGGAGTGTGCGTCGTGCCGCGCCTGCAGGTCGCGGCGGCGGTCACCGCGTCCGAGGCCCGGATCGCCAAGGAAGACGCCAACCGCAAGAAGCTGGCCGAGGGCAACCTCGGCCTGGACATGTACAACCTGCGCCCGAAGCTGGCCGGGGTGGACTACATCGACTACGCCGAGTACGTGCGCCGGGCCGGCGAGGGCGTGTAGGCAGGCCGACGGCGAAGCCGCGGGCCGGAGGCCCGCGGACAGGGAGAGGTGCGATGGGCGATGTCCGGTACGACGGGATCCGGGCGATGCAGATGCGCGGCGGGACGTCGAAGGGGCTGTACTTCCTGGCCGGCGACCTGCCGGCCGACGAGGCCGCGCGGGACGACCTGCTGCTGCGGGTCATGGGGTCGCCCGACCCCCGGCAGATCGACGGGGTCGGCGGGGCGCACCCGCTGACCTCCAAGGTCGCGGTGGTATCCCCCTCAGCGGTGCCCGGCATCGACGTGGACTACCTGTTCCTGCAGGTCATGGTGGACCAGGCGATCGTCACCGACAAGCAGAACTGCGGCAACATCCTGGCCGGGGTCGGCCCGTTCGCGGTCGAGCGCGGCCTGGTGGCCGCGCGCGGCGACGAGACAAGGGTCCGCATCCGGATGGTGAACACCGACGGGGTCGTCACCGCCACGTTCCCCACCCCCGGCGGCCGGCCCCGCTACGACGGCAACACGGCGATCGACGGCGTGCCGGGGACGGCGGCGGCCGTCGTGCTCGACTTCGAGGACTCCGGGGCCGGCGCCAGCGTGTTCCCGACCGGCAACGTCACCGACGTCTTCGGCGGGGTCACCGTGACCTGCGTGGACAACGGGATGCCGGTCGTGGTGGTGGCCGCGCCCAGCCTGGGCGCGACCGGGCGGGAGCCGGTCGCCGAGCTCGAGGGCGACGCCGAGCTGAACCGGCGGGTGCAGGCGCTGCGCCTGGAGGCGGGCAAGGCGATGGGCCTCGGCGACGTCAGCGGCACCACGGTGCCGAAGATATCGCTGGTGGCACCGCCCGCGAACGGCGGGACGATCAGCACGCGGACGTTCATCCCCATCCGGGTGCACGAGTCGATCGGGGTGCTCGGCGCGGTCAGCGTCGGGACCGCGATCGTGGTGCCCGGCGCGGTCGGCCACGACCTGGCCGTCCTCGGCGGCGGCTCCCGGCTGTCGGTCGAGCACCCGAGCGGCGCGCTGCAGGTCGAGGTGGAGCTGGACACCACGGCGGCGCCGCCGAAGGTGGTCCGCTCCGGCGTGGTCCGCACCGCCCGCAAGCTCTTCGACGGCACCGTCTTCCCGAGGTAGCCCGCCGTCCGGGACGCCGGCCCCGGCGGGTCGATTGCGCAATCGGCCACGATAGAAGCAGGCGAAAGCGCAAACGACCCGGAAGGGACCGGCCCGGTGGCGGGTTGCCCGGCGCGGCGCCGCCCCGCCGGGCGCCGGAGGACCCGTTGGGCGCCGAGCGCCCGGTTAGGCGCCGAGGGGCCGGTTAGGCGTCGGCCGGGGTGGAGATGAGGCTGAAGACCGCGCCCTGGTTGTCGGCGACCACGGCCATCCGGCCGTAGGGGCTGTCGGTCGCCGGGCGGATGACCCGGCCGCCGTGGCTGGTGGCCAGGTCCACGGCCTTGTCGGTGTCGGCGGTGCCGAAGTAGACGCCCCAGAACGCCGGGTGGCTCGCCTCCTCGCCGGCCGGGTAGGCGCCGATGCCGCCGACGACCTGCTGGCCGTCGATCAGCAGCGTGGCGTAGCTGAAGCCGTCGCTCGACATGTCGCCGTACTCGAAGCCGAACACGGCCGCGTAGAAGGCCTTAGCGCCCTCGAAGTCCCAGCTCATGTGCTCGCTCCAGGCGAACGAGCCCGGGGCGTTGGCGACCTGCACGCCGGTGTGTTTGACCGCCTGCCAGACGCCGAAGAACGCGCCGGTCACGTCGGTGGCGATCAGCATCCGGCCAAGGTCCATGACGTCCATCGGGCCCATCACCATCTGGCCGCCCGCGCTGGTGATGCGGGCCGCGGCGGCGTCGGCGCTGGTCACGGCGAAGTAGGTGGACCAGGCGCTCGGCGCATCCGGGTCGCTCATGTTCGGGCCGATGCCGGCCGCGTTCCTGCCGTCCAGCTTGGCCAGCGAGTAACCGCCGACGTCCGGCCCGCCCGGTTCGATGTCCCAGCCGAACTGGCTGGCGTAGAAGGAGATCGCCTTGGCGATGTCACCGGTGCCAAGGTCCACCCAGCAAGGGGTCCCGTCCGGCCATGGGGTGTCACGGGTAACCATTTCTTGTCACCTCCGTGTGGTAGGCAGCACGCTCCGTCGCGGCCGCGTTACAGCAGACGGTAACACCTCGGACTCGCCTGACCTGGTGCGACGTGCGCCCCCTCGGGCGGCTTTTACAATGGCCGCATCATGGATGGGGCAGCAGCTACGTACAGCAAGACCCGGCTCGGCGCCGACCAGATCGAGGGCGCGCTCGCGCTGACACCGCGCGGCAGGCGGATCGTGTACCTGGTGCTGGCCGTGCTGGTCGCGGCCGGCGTGGCGGTCGGCGTGTGGAGCGCGGTCAGCCGGGACGGCTACGCGACCTCGGCGAACGGCTGCGTGAGCGTCACCGTGCCGAGCGCCACCGGCGGCGGCACGCTGCACTACTGCGGCGCCCAGGCGGTCGCGTTCTGCCGCAGCGCCTTCGCCGGGGCCGACACGGTGTCGCTCGCCGCCCGGCCGCAGTGCGACCTGGCCGGGCTGACCAAGGCGAAGGTGAGCACGGCGAGCTGAACAGCCGCCGCGTCACATCTCAAGGATGATCGTGACCGGCCCGTCGTTCACCAGCGCCACCTTCATGTCGGCGCCGAACCGGCCGGTCTCGACCCGGGCGCCGAGCGCGCGCAGCTCGCGCGACGACCGCGGCCACCAGCGGTTCCGCGACCGGGCCCGGCGCGGCCCGCTGCCAGGTCGGCCGCCTGCCCTTGGCCACCTCCGCGTACAGGGTGAACTGGCTGACCACCAGCAGCGGCGCGCCAGCGTCCGAGCAGGACTTCTCCCCGTCGAGTACGCGCAGCCCCCACAGCTTGGCGGCCAGCTTCCTGGCCGTCTCGGGGGTGTCGTCGTGGGTGACGCCGACCAGGACGAGCAGCCCCGGCTCGTCGATCGCGCCGATGACCTCGCCGCCGGTGGTCACGCTCGCCTGGGTGACCCGTTGCGCTACCGCTCGCACGAGACGAAAGACTAGCCGCCCGGCCCCGCCCGAGCCGCCCCGGCACCGCCCGCCGGGCCCGGCTTCCCGGCGGTCTGTCTCCGCGCTGGTGCGGGCAGTGGCACCGCTCACCCGACTCCTGCGCGGAGAGGTTATCGACTGGTCATCTCCATTCTCGCTCCGCCTGCTCCGTTCCGGCTACACGTGTGACCAGGCGGCATCGATGGCGTTCTCCTGGGCCTGGCACTTCGGCCCGTCTGGCCCCGGCGGGCCTATTGCGATCCCCTGGTACGAGCGGATCGTGTACTGGGCGTTCCCCTGCCGGTAGGTCACCTGCAGGCCGATCGCGTACCCGCCTGCGAGCGTCTTCGCCGAGATGTCAAGGACGACCTCGTACGTGTCTCGCGCGTTCGGGCCGGGGGTCCCGATTGTGGAGACCTGCCGGGATATCACCGCGCCGGAAAATCTCTGCCGGCGCGCCCACATGGCGGGGTTCGCGCCCTGACTCATCTTTCCCCATCCGTCGGCCAGGATGAGCGGATTCTCCGAGTGCCGCATCTCGTAGACAAAGGCGTTCTTGTGCAGAATCAGGCCATGAGAGTCGATCAGGGATACCGACTCAAGGTCAACCGGGGACGCCGAGGTGTTGTAAAACCAGTTGATCGCCCATCCAGTCTGCGAGTTCCACGCGGGGATGTCTCGTTCACCCATCACTCCGGATCAGTGCACTTGTACGAAGCCAGCTGACGGGTTGGTGTCGCCAGGAAGATTGCTGCACGCCGGACACGGGAGCGGACGTCGCGAGGTCGTAGGTAAGCGCGGCGGACGTACTCCACCCATCCTGTGATGACAGGTTGATCCCGACCATATTTGAAATACTGACACCATGTGAATCGGTCGCCTGGGCGGTCGTGGTCGTGGTAAACCGGGGGGTTCGGCTAGATGATCTTCTTCTTAAGCGAGACCCCCTGTCAATGAGCATTTTTTGTGAGTCTTCGCACAGTCCTGTTACACGGCGTCTAGCACAGCCCTATCCCTGACTTTTCAGGGGAGTCTGATAGCTGCCGCTGACGGTCGTCTGACGGGTTTCTGGTCCCTCTCTGAATAAATCAAGGCCTAGTTAACCTCAATCGTTCAGGCGGTTTGATCACCTGCTCCAGTTGCGTCGCTACCGGCCGCCGCTGTCAGGTGAAGACCTCCAAACCCTGACCAGCAACCTGGAGGACGCCGTGCCGGGCATGGGCCGCCTGCGCCCGCCACGGGTTCCAGCCGATGCTGCGGCAGCCGCTCGCACGGGTCGCCGGCATTCACCAGGGCGATTCCGCCCGCACAGCGCTCTGCTGCGGCCCCTAGGCGTCGCCGCCTCCCGGCACACCGTGCTGCGCGTCCTCTCGCCGCCCACAGAGTAGTCGCTGGACTTCTTCAGCGGACATTCAGCAGTTCGACGCGCAGTCCAACGTCGCCGCAATGTACGCGCCGAACAACCTGATCACCAGGCACCGTTACAGTTGTTACTGGCGGGTGAAAATTACTACTTGACGGTTAAATATTCACACTTCTAGTGTTTCGGGTATCCATTAGGCAAATGTGGAGGTACCCACGTGCCACGAAGAAGTCTTATCGTCGCCGCGGCAGTTTTGGCCGTGGCCGGATTCGGCGGAGGGATCGCGGCGACGCAAGGCGGGGCAACTGCCAGCCCCGCTCAGGCAGCGCACGCGACGCTCGCGGACAGTCACCTGCCGCCCCCGCCGTGCCATACCCCGCCAGGTACGACCACTCCGGTGTGTAACACGCAAACAGCGCAAACACAGGTCAATACGCTCGAGAGCACGCTGAGCTTCTGGCAGGCGAACTCCGCGACCTTCGCCAAGTCCCATCCGGGCCCGCTCGACATCGCCGACTACAACGTCGCCCCGCTGTGGGAGGAGGGCATTGACGGCTCCGGTACCACCGTGGCCGTGATCGAGGGCTGGGACGACCCGAACATCGCCGCAACCATGGCGAGCTTCGACGCCAAGTTCCACCTGCCGGACGCCGACATCACCACGATTTTCCCGAACGGCCCGCTGCCCGCCACCTGCCCGGCCGGCATGGTCGCGCTCGGCTCGTTCGGCTCCTGCAACGCGTGGGAAGGCGAGCTGACCCTCGACGTCGAGTCCGTGCACCTGTTGGCCCCGTACGCGAAGATCGTTATCTCGGCCACGCCGGCCGACAGCGAGATCAACGACGACGCCGCCGACCAGGTGGCGATGCCGGAGATAATGAAGGCACTTGAGGTCATCAGCAGCCAGCACCTCGCCAACGTGATGTCGATCAGCGACGGTACGGGCGAGAGCACGTACACCTTCGGCGACGAGGAAATCAAGGCAAACAACGTCGGCGAGCTCACCGCCGCCGCGAACGGCGTCCCTGTCATGGTGGCGACCGGCGACTGCGGCGTCCTGCAGAACCTCGCCCAGGCCAGCTCCCAGTGCGGTGACACTTCCACCACGCCGGACACGGCGACCTGGGACGACTCGCCGTGGATCACGGCCGTCGGCGGCAGCGTGCCAGACGTGAGCAGCACCACCGGTCAGATACTCGGCCCGGACACGGAGTGGCCGGAAGAGGGCGCCGGGTACTCCTCGCTCTTCGCCGCGCCTGCGTTCCAGGCGCCGGAGGCGGCAAAGACAGGCGCGACGATGCGTTCGGTGCCTGACATCACGATGGACTCCCACGACGGGACCTCGGAAGCCGCACCGAGCTTCGCCGGGGTGCTCGCGCTCGCCACGCAGCTCAACGGCGATCGCGACCTCGGGCCGATCAACCCCGCGCTCTACCAGATCGGGCCGAAGGGCGCGAAGGCCGGGATCGTCGACATCACCAGCGGGGACAACACCGCGAAGGTGCAGACCACCGGCCAGACGGTCGACGGCTTCGCCGCCGGCACCGGTTTCGACGTCGGCAGCGGCTGGGGCACCGTCAACGCGGCCGCGTTCGCGCCCGCTCTTGACAATGCCACGCGGTCAACGAGCGCCCAGGCCCAGGCCCAGGCCGCGGGGCAGCTGGCACAGCTCAAGCACATCCACCTCGTGAAGAACGGGTCGGACCAGTACTTGCTGGCCGGGGACTTCCTGCCAATGCACCCGGTGACGTTGTCGGTGGACGGGAAGACCGTCGCGACTCTTACCGCCAACGAACTCGGCGATGTGACCTTCATGATCGACCCGACCACGCTGGGGCTGTCTTCCGGCTCCCACACGGTCTCGCTGTCGAGCCTGCTGATCACGGAGACTGGATCGTTCCGCTCGTAGCAGTCGCGCTAAAGAACAGGCACCACCCCTCGTTCATGAACGGGGGGTGGTGCTCTTTATCGAAGGCCGCTGATCCGGCCTCCCGGGCGTCGGCGGCCCGTTATCGGGGGTTATCTGAGTTGCCGCACCGATCAGGGTGATATCGTCCGTCGCCGGCTACCGGCCCGGCCATAATGTGTCGGGTGACCCCATGGGAGCAGATGTCGGTGAGTGACGTGGCCGCCAACCCCGTGCTCGCCGAGGTGATCCGGTCCGGGTTCGTGGAGTCCCGGCACCGCGGCAGCATCGTGGCGATCGGCCCGGACGGCCTGTTCGCGTTCACCGCGGGCAGCGCCAACGCGCCGGTGTTCCCGCGTTCGTCCAACAAGCCGCTGCAGGCCGCGGCCATGCTCCGGGCCGGGCCTGTCGATCGAGGGCGAGCTGCTCGCGCTGGCCGCCGCCAGCCACTCGGGCGAGGACTTCCACGTCCAGGGGGTCAACGACATCCTCGACTACGCCGGGCTCACCGCGGACGACCTGCGCTGCCCGCCGTCCCTGCCGATCGACGAGCCGACCGCGCGGCGGCTGATCAGGGACTCCGGTCTCGGCGCCGGGACCGCGCCGGAGTCGCGGGTGCGGTTCAACTGCTCGGGCAAGCACGCGGCGATGCTGGCCACCTGCATCGTCAACGACTGGCCGACGGAAAGCTACCTGTCGCCCGAGCACCCGCTGCAGGTGCACATCCGGCGGACCGTCGAGGAACTGGCCCGGGAACCGGTCGCGGCGACCGGCGTGGACGGCTGCGGCGCGCCGCTGTTCGCGCTCACCCTCGGCGGGCTGGCCCGCGCGTTCCGCGCGCTGGTGCTGGCCGAGCCTGGCTCACCCGAGCGCCAGGTCGCCGACGCGATGCGCAAGTTCCCCGAGTGGACCAGCGGCACCACCCGGGACGAGAACACGCTGATGACGGCGGTACCCGGGCTGCTGCTCAAGGCGGGCGCGGAGGGCGTGGACGCGCTCGCGCTGCCGGACGGCTCGGCCGCCGCGGTGAAGATCGACGACGGCGGCCAGCGCGCCCGCACCCCGGTCACGGTGGCGATCTTGACCATGCTCGGCGCCCAGCCGCCCGCCGAGCTGGCCACCTCGGTGGTCACCGGCGGCGGCAACCCGGTCGGCGTCGTCCGCGTGGCCCGGCTGGCCTGACCGGGGCCGCCGCTGGTTCCGGCCCAGCCCTCGGCGGGTCGCCGCCGCGCCGTGCGCGGCGAGGGTGAACCGCGGGTCGGGCGCGGGCCTGCCCGCCGCCAGGTCGGCGATGAACTCGCCGAGCAGCGGGGCGAACTTGGCGCCGTGC
The DNA here is from genome assembly GCA_963748785.1 of uncultured Actinomycetota bacterium. Taxonomy (GTDB): domain Bacteria; phylum Actinomycetota; class Actinomycetes; order Streptosporangiales; family Streptosporangiaceae; genus Trebonia. The sequence goes on from CAVVKP010000016.1 coordinate 318,962, forward strand.
CCCGAGCACGGCGAGGCGACCACGAACGGGCCCCGCCGGTCGAGCACGAAGTCCTCGTTCCCGGTCCAGGTGTACAGGCAGGTCACCTCGTTGACCGGGCCGGCGGCCAGGCCGGGGACCCGGCGGCCGACGAAGCCGGCCACCCGGGCCCGGACGGCCGGGTCCACCGTGAAGTCCCGCCCGTCCGCGGTGGTGACCCGGGACGGCGCGTGCTCGCCGATCTTGACCGCGCCGGGCACCTCGCCGTCGCGGCCGCCGGGCAGCCCGTAGACGTCGTCGGTCCCGTCCCGGTAGATGAATGCGGGCCACGGGCGCCCTCGCGCGCCCCCGGCCGCCCGGGTGCCGGGGCGAAGTGGAACACCGACTGCTGGGTGACGGTCAGCGGCGGCAGCCCGACCAGGCCGCCGAGCAGCGGCGCGGTCCAGGCCCCGGCCGCGACCGCGACGACCGGCGCGGCGAACGTGCCGCTGTCGGTGTGCGCGACCGCGCCGTCGCCGCCCGGGGCCGCCGCCAGCCGGGTGACCGGGGTGCCGAACCGGACGTCGGCGCCGCGCGCGGCGGCCAGCCGGACCATGGCCGCCATCGCGGCCCGCGGGTCGATGACCCCCGCCTCCGGGTGGTACAGCACCGGGCCGGCGCCGGCGAAGTCGAAGGACGGCCACCGCTCGGCGGCCGCCTCCGGCGGCAGCAGCAGGGACGGGACGCCGCAGGCGGCCAGCACCGCGTGCAGGCCGCCCGGGTCGCGGGCGGCACCGAAGTCCAGGCCGCCGGTGACGGTGAGCAGCGCCTGCCCGGCCTGCTCCTCCAGCTCGCCGCCACTGGTCTCCCGCGACCCCGGTCAGCCGGACGTACAGCGGGTCGGGGTAGGCGCGGCGGAAGATCCGCGCGCTGCCGTGCGAGCTGCCCTGGCGGTGCCCGGCCTCGAAGGCCTCCAGCAGCACCACGTCCAGGCCGCGCCGGGCCGCCGCCCAGGCGGCGGCCGAGCCCGCCAGGCCGCCGCCGACGATGACCAGGTCCGCGCGCGTTGTCATGGGCGCCCCTTCCGTCGCTGGTCCGGCCTGCCCGCAGGCCCTCGCCGGGTCCGGTGGCCGCTGCCGCGTGTCCCCTGCTGCCAACGCGGGGCACGAGCCAGATGATCCCGAACGAGAGCGGGCTGCGCCTGGCCGCCCCCGCTGAACCCGTCGGCCCTTCCCGGCGCCGGGAGCGTCGCGGTGCGCACACGCCCCGGTCGGCTCGCCGCGTGAGAGGGTATAGCGCGGGAGGTAATCGACGATGAAGGTTGGGCTGCAGATTCCGGACTTCAGCACCCCGCGCGGCCCGGAGGCGCTGGGCACGGGAGCTGGCCACGGTCGCGCGGACCGCGGACGACGCCGGGTTCGAGTACATCGCGGTCATGGACCACTTCTTCCAGATCGGCGGTCGGGCCGGCCGAGAGGCGATGCTCGAGGGGTACACCACGCTCGGTTACCTGGCCGCCTGCACGTCGCGGGCGACGCTGGTGACCCTGGTGACCGGGACCGTCTACCGGGAGCCCGGCGTCCTCGGCAAGATCGTCACCACGCTCGACGTGCTGTCCGGCGGGCGGGCCTGGCTGGGCATCGGCGCGGCGTGGAACGAGGAGGAGTCGCGCGGCCTTGGCATCGCGTTCCCGCCGGTCGCGGAGCGGTTCGAGCGGCTGGAGGAGACGCTGCAGATCTGCCTGCAGATGTGGCACGGCGACGAGCGGCCCTACCAGGGCAGGCACTACCAGCTCGCCCGCCCGCTCAACTGCGCCGCAGTCACTGTCGCGGCCGCACCCGCCGATCATGATCGGCGGCGGCGGCGAGAAGAAGACGCTGCGCCTGGTGGCGCGGTACGCCGACGCCTGCAACCTGTTCGCCGGGCCGGAGGTGGCCAGGAAGCTGGACGTGCTGCGCGGGCACTGCGAGGCGGTCGGCCGGGACTACGACACGGTCTACAAGACGGTCGTACTACACGTTCGACGCGGCCAAGAGCCCGCAGCGCATCATCGACGAGCTCGGCGCGCTGGCCGGCCTGGGCTTCGACGCCGCGATCGGATCGGTGGCCGGCGTCTGGGACGTCACGCCGCTGGAGATCATCGGCGCCGAGGTCATCCCGGTCGTCGCCGACTTCTAGCCACAGGCCCGCCGGCTTCGCGCGACGGCTGGCTTGCGCTGGCGCGCTTCTTGCTGTTATCACGGCCGGGCGGGCGGGCTCTGTCGCTGGCTGGGCCCCGGCCCAGCGGGGGACGGGGGCGGGAAAGGTGGAACACGCGACCGTTCAGCGCGGTGATGGTGATCTTGACCTTTAGCCCCGGGAGAGGAACTCCTCGATGGAGGCCGCCAGGGCGACCGGGGTCTCGAACATCGGGTACTGGCCGGTGCCGGGCAGCACCTCAAGCTCGGAGTTCGGGTACACCTGCAGCCAGGCCTGCTCCATGAACTCGGAGGGCTGCGTCGGGTCGTACTGGCCGGTGATCACCTTCACCGGGACCTCGTTGCCCTTGACCCGGGCGACGATGTCGGCGCGGGCCCAGGACTCCAGGTAGCGGCCGAACGCCTGCTCGCTAGCGTTCTCCAGCGAGTGGCCGACGATCCGGTCGATGAACGCCTGGTTCAGCCGGCTGCCGGTCGAGTAGTTGACGATCATCGCGCGGCTGGCCCGGCTGGCGGCGGCCGAGACGTACAGCGACCACTGCGACTCGCCGAGCGGCAGGCCGGCCGCCGGGACCGGGGACACGCCGACCAGGCGGCGCACCCGCTGCGGCGCCTGGTCCAGCATGTGCTGCACCGCCACCCCGCCCATCGCGTGGCCGACCAGGCTGAACCGCTCCCAGCCGAGCTGGTCGGCCAGCGCGATCGCGTCGGCGGCGGCCTCGGCCATGGTGAACTCACCGGGCTCGTCCCGCCGCCCGCCGTACCCGCGCAGGTCGGGGAAGACGTAGGAGAACTGGGCCGGGTTGAGGTAGTCGCTCAGGTGCCCCCAGCCGAGGGAAGAGCCGAACCAGCCGTGCAGGGCGATGACCCGATGGTCACCGAACCCGACCCTGACGTAGGACCCAGCCATGCCTTTGAACTTAGCGGAAATTCCGCGTCAATCCAGACCACACGGCGTCGTAATCGCGCTGCCGGAAGCCGGCGCTCATCGCCTGGGCGGTGGGCAGGATCGTCCAGCGGGCCTCGAACATGAACGCCAGCGTGCCGTCAAGCTTGCTCGGGGCGAGGTCGGCGGTGGACGCCTGGGCGTAGGTGTCCGCGTCCGGGCCGTGGCTGGCGAAGGTGTTGTGCAGCGAGCCGCCGCCGGGGACGAAGCCCGCCGCCTTGGCGTCGTACTCGCCGGTCACCAGGCCCATGTACTCGGACATGACGTTGCGGTGGAACCACGGCGGCCGGAACGTGTCCTCGCCGACCAGCCAGCGGGGCGCGAAGACCACGAAGTCCGCGTTGGCCAGGCCGGCGCTGTCGGACGGGCTGGTCAGCACGGTGAAGATGGACGGGTCCGGGTGGTCGAAGCTGATCGAGCCGATGACCATGAAGTTGGCCGTGTCGTACTTGTACGGGACGTAGCTGCCGTGCCAGGCCACCACGTCGAGCGGCGAGTGGTCGTAGTCGGCGGCCCACAGGTTGCCGCCGAACTTGTTCACCACCTGGACGGTGTGGTTGCGCTCCTCGAACGCCGCGTGCGGCACGAGGAAGTCCCGCTCGTTCGCCAGGCCGTTGGCGCCGATCGGTCCGCGCTCTGGCAGCGTGAACGCGGCGCCGAAGTTCTCGCACAGGTAGCCGCGGGCCAGGCCGTTGGCCAGCTCGACGCGGAACCTGATGCCGCGCGGGACGACGGCGATCTCGCCCGGGCTCACCCGCAGCGGGCCCAGCTCGGTGTGCAGGATGACCGGGCCAAGCTCGGGGACGAAGAGCAGCTCGCCGTCGGAGTCGACGAAGTAGCGGTTCTCCATCGAGCGGTTCGCCGCGTACAGGTGGACGGCCATGCCGGCGCGGGTCTTCGAGTCCCCGTTGCCGCCCAGGGTGAACAGGCCGTCGATGAAGTCGGTCCGGGTGTCCTGCGTGGGCAGCGGGAGCGGGTCCCAGCGCAGCCGGTTCGGGTCCGGGTCGATCTCGTTGAACGGCGTGCCCTTGAGGTGATTGTTGTTGATCCGGGAGAACGCGGGGTGCTTGGCGCTGGGCAGCACCCGGTAGGCCCAGGTCCGGCGGTTGACCGCGCGGGGCTGGGTGAACGCGGTGCCGCTGAGCTGCTCCGCGTACAGGCCGAGCGGCGCCTGCTGCGGCGAGTTGCGGCCGGCCGGCAGCGCGCCCGCGACGGCCTCGGTCGCGAACTCGTTGCCGAACCCGGATGAGTAGTGGAACTCGTCGTCGGCCACGCTGCCTCCTGGTTCTCCGGTCGTGCTACTGCCAATCATTTACCTATGTACCCACTGCCCGCGCCGCTGGGCGGGCCCGGAGCGCGCCGCGGCTTGGCCGGAACGGCGAGTCCCTGGTGGCGGCGGGAACGGCGGCGGACGACAGACGGATGATTTCTACGGATTCAATGCGAATTAACCACTCAAAAACAGTTAACAACAGTTACTGTGGTGACGAGTTCCTGCTACAGATGTTCGAGTACAGGAGGTTTAATGCCTGGCCCTCGTTGGCTCACCTTCGACTGCTACGGCACGATCGCCGACTGGAACACCTGCATGCTCGGCGCGCTCGAGCCGGTCGCAGGCGCGAACGCGGCTACCCTGCTCGCTGCCTATCACCGGGCCGAGTCCATCGCTTGAGGCCGGGCCGCGGTGGCGGCCGTACCGGGACGTGCTGGCCGAGTCGCTGCTGCTGGCCGGGCGCCGGACCGGCATCCCCGTGCCGCCCGAGCACGCCGGGGCGCTCGCCGAGGCCTGGCCGGGGATGGAGATCTTCCCTGACGTCGCCGACGCCCTCGCCGCCCTGGCCGCGGCAGGCTGGCGGCTGGCCGCCCTGACCAACTGCGACGACGACCTGTTCGCCGCGACCGCGGCCGCGCTCCCGGTGCCGTTCGAGGTGGTGCTGACCGCGCAGCAGGTGCGCTCCTACAAGCCGGACCTCGGGCACTTCCGCCGGTTCGCCGAGCAGACCGGGGCGACGCCGGCCAACTGGATCCACGTGGCCAACAGCTGGGTACACGACATCGCGCCCGCCGCCCGGATGGGACTGCGCTCGGTCTGGGTGGACCGCGACCACACCGGGCACCCGGCCAAGTTCGCCGAGCGGCGGGTCACCACCATGCGCCGCCTGCCGGAAACCGTCGCCGACGTCAGCGTGCTGCCTGCCTGGCCGCTGCCCTGAGTTCGCCTTCACCGGGCGCCGCGCCTCTTGCGGTGCGGTTCCGCGCCCGCCTGGCTTTTTACGGCGCGGTTCCGCGCCCGCCCGGCGCGGCGGCCCGCCCGCCAGCGATAATTGGGGCATGGCTACTAGTGCGGAATTGCTTGTCGACGGGTTCGGGCGGATCCGGGAGAACGTGGCCGCCGTGCTCACCGGCCTGGCGCCGGAGCAGGCGGCCTACCGGGTCGACGCCGACGCCAACCCGGTGAGCTGGCTGGTCTGGCACCTCACCCGGGTGCAGGACGATCACGTGGCGGCCGCGTTCGGCGTACCGCAGGTATGGTCGTCCGGCGGCTGGGCGGCCCGCTTCAAGGTGCCGGGGGCGATGGACACCGGGTGGGGGCACTCCCGCGACCAGGTCACCGCCTTCGCCGCCGCCACGTCGGATTCGGCCCTGCTGCTCGAGTACCACGAGGCGGTCTACGGGCAGACGGTCAAGCTCGTGTCCGAGGTCGCCGACGCCGACCTGGACCGGATCGTGGACCGCCGGTGGACCCCGCACGTCACGCTGGGCGTCCGGCTGGTCTCCGTCCTCGACGACGACATGCAGCACGTCGGCCAGGCCGCCTACGTCCGCAGCATCGCCCTGCGCCAGGGCTAGCCCGCGGGCCGGCTGGCCGCGCGCGGGCACGTCTTTGCGCCGCCCTTCCCCGCCCGCGAACCTCGAGCGGGTAGCGGCGCCCTGCGGCCCGGGGTTACTGGTCGGGGTCGGTGCAGATGAGGCCCCAGGGCTTGTCGTTGACCCGGGTGATCACGATGGTGGCGCGGCCGGGGCCGGCCAGCTTGAGGCGGCGGCGGATCTGGTCGACGTCGCCGGCCAGGCCCCGGCGGCGGATGTCGGCCGCGCCGATGCCGAGGGCGCGCAGGCGGCGGGCGAAGTCCTTCTCGTTCCAGGGGGCGGACTCCAGCACGCGCAGCGTGCGGGCGAACGGGGTGCGCACGTCCCGGTCCAGGGTGAGGAACGCGATCAGCGGGTCGATCTTGGCCGCGCCGCCCAGGTCGCGGGCCAGGTCCTCGACCAGGCCCGCCCGGGTGACGGCCGGGTTGGGGTCGAGGAGGTACTCCCCTGGCTCGCGCAGCGGGACCGGGTCGCCCGGCCGGGCGGTGAGCGTGTCGCCGCGCGGCGGCTGGCCGACCGGGCCAGGGGTCAGCACGGTCGCCCGGCGCGGACGGGAGCCGGCGTCCGGCGGGCCGGCCGATGGGGCCGTGGCCAGGGCCGGGGACCAGAGGACGGCCTCTTTCAGGTCGCGGGCCTCGGCGATGAACTCGGCTTCCCAACCGGACGGGATCAGCTCCCCGGGCAGGCCGGGGGCGGCCTTGACGCAGATCGCGGGAACCTGGCCGGCGAGCGCGGCGCACCAGTCGAGCGGCGGCTCGGAGAAGCCGGCCCGAAACCGGCGCGCGGTACTGCCCGCGGTTCCGGCGCCCGCCGCCGGGCCCGCCGAGGCCGTGCCGGAGCCGGAGCGGCGGGCCGGGTCGACGAACACCGCGTCGAGGCCCGCCAGGCGGACGTCGCGGACGTCGGCCACCATCGCCCGCACCCGGTCCGCGCGGCCGTAGACGGCGGCGTTGTACAGGGCCAGGCGGGCGTGGGCCTCGTCCCGGTCGACGGCGAGCACCTCGCTTGACGCCGCCAGCGCGATGAGGTCGCCACCGATGCCGCAGCACAGGTCGGCGACCCGGGCCGCGCCGGCGAGGCGCCCGGCCCGGTACCTGGCGATCGTCTCGGCCGAGGACTGCTCGTAGCCGGCCCGGGTGAACAGCATCTGCCCGGCCCGGCTGAACTTGGCCGCGGCGGCCTGGCGCAGCTCGTGCTGGGCCATCGCCGCGGCGACCAGCCCGGCCGGGTACCGGCGGCGCAGCCGCTCGGCCAGCGCCAGCCCGGAAACGGCCAGGTCGCGCTGGCCGGCCAGCAGCGCCAGCAGTTCCTGGCCCTGGGGGGTGAGCAGCGCGGCCGGATCGGTGGTCACCGGCTTGAGGGTAGCGCCCCGCGGCTGGATCACCGACTGGCGAGTACCTCGGCTGCATGGGCAGTGACGGTGCGACCGCGGTCGGGCTGATTCGTGCTAGTCGGTCACGTCCGGGAACGTGAGGCGCCGCCTAAGCTGGTTGCCTTGCGCGTAAGGCCAGTGGTTGTCGTGCTGCAGGCGCCCGACGACGATGCCGGGTGCTATGCCCAGGTGGTCGGCGAAACCCTGGACATCCTCCACGGTCTTGAGGCTGGGCAGGGCGCCTGCATCACCCCGGGGAATGAGTACGTCACGAGCGAAGCTGTCGGCTTCCACCTCGCGCGGGCTGTGCGGGGACGACGTGGCCTCGATCCACACATCGGTCTTGCCATGCCTAAGCACGTGAGCGAGCTCGTGGAACAGCGTGAACCACAGGTGATCCTCGGTCCGGTAGCGGAAACTCAACTGGACAATCGCCTTGGCGGGCGTGAGCCAGCGCGTTGCGCCACTCGCCCGGGATCCCTTGAGCTCCGGCACGAATACGACCGCGACACCGCAGGCGGCACAGGCCTCCTGGAGGCGCTGCGCGGCCTCGCTAAAGGGCTCCCGGGTGAGATCACGAAGCGAGGTCAGCGTCTCCTGGAGACGTTTGTGACTGTAGGGCTCACAGCGGATGTCGCGGGCAGCAAGCTCGCCCAGGCGCAGCCACGAGACCAGCGCTCCCTGCTCGGCCGCAAAGACCTTGGTGGTTCGGAACGCGCAGTCCAGGTCCGCGTAGACGTCTCGCCAAGCAGCAACGCTGGCGACGCCGAAAAAGGTAAGCAACTGGTCCACCCGGGAGGCCTTGTCAGCCGGCTCGGCGGGGAGGATGTCCCGATACACCAGGTCAGTGACCGGGAACTCGTTTAGCCACATCACGTCGACCGATAGGTCTCGCAGGGACCGGACTCGTTCCAGGTCTGAGCGGTAGTCGGCTTCCCGCTGGTTCCAGAATCGCGCCGGGGTTCCCGTGACGCGCTCCAATCGCATGGCCACGTCCGCGCTAAGCGGGACGAGCCCCTGGAGCAATTTGTTGACGTGCTTCGGGCTCAGGCCGGTGCGTCGGGCGAGGTCACGTTGCGACATGCCTCGCTCTTCCATCAGTTCCCGCAGCGTCTCACCGGGAGGCACCGCGTAGTCGGTGTCACCCAGCGGATGGAGCTGTTTTCCCGTCGAACTCATCCCGGCCACCTCCTCCAAAACCTTGAGCTACCTGTGGTAATCGACGATCTCGACCACAACCACGGACCTGACCGCCGACCAGTCCAGGCCGCCTCCCGGCCCAGGTGCCGCGTCCTCAGCCGGCCGGAACACGAGCCGGTAACCGCCATCAAGGTCAAGTGCCAACTGGCCAGCCCGCTCCGCCTTCAACTCATGGCAGTGACCTGGCAGGCCGGCCATTACCTCCAGCGTTTCTACGGATTCAAGATCCTTCAGCCGCGCCTGCAGCTTTCTTGCCCCGACGTTCCCGTAGCTGCGCACCAGGTCGCTCCCATTGCGGCACCGTTCCGCCAAGCGGGGGTTATCGAACAGCACCTCCATCGTGCAGCCTCTCTACTATGTTAACCCATCTGGTTAATAAGTCCAGTGGCTTGGTTTGGTGCCCCGATCAGGGCCTCCTTTTCTTCCGTGCTCACTCGACCGTGAGCACCGGGCTAGACAGCGAGAACGGCTAGTATGTGACGCGAGAAGGCTCGGCTCGTGTGGGCGACCCGGGCGAAAGGCAGGCAGCCCTGGGTACCGCGCCAACGTGCTCACCGTCGCTCGGCAGCTGCACTTCAGCGCGAAGCGACCCGAACGCAGTCCGTCGACCTGGCGCTGTTCGTCAACGGCCTGCCGGTGGCGTCGGTGGAGCTCAAGAACCCGAACACCGGGCAGGGCACCGACCACGCCATCGCGCAGTACCGAAGCCCGCGACGTCCGAACGACCTGTTCTTCGCCAAGCGGGCCGTGGTGCACTTCGCTGTCGACCCCGACCGGGCGTTCGTCGCGACCCGGCTGCAGGGCGCGGACACGCAGTTCCTGCCGTTCAACATCGGCTCCAACGGCCCGGGTAACAGCGGTGGCGCCGGCAACCCGGCCCCGTCGGTCGGGCAGTTACGCCGTGGCGTACCTGTGGGAGCAGATCTGGCAGCGGGACAACTGGCTGGAGATCCTGCAGCGGTTCGTGCACGTCGAGACGCCGGAGAAGACGGGCGTCAAGACCAACCCGCATACGTCGGCGCGGATCTTCCCGCGGCTTCCACCAGTGGCACGCGGTGCAGAAGCTGATCGACGCACGCCCAGGGCACGGCGCCGGGCACAACTACCTCGTCCAGCACTCGGCGGGCTCGGGCAAGTCGAACACGATCGCCTGGCTGGCGCACCGGCTGTCCAACCTGTTCGACGACGAACAACGAGCCGGTGTTCCACAAGACCGTCGTGATCACCGACCGCATCGTGCTGGACCGGCAGCTGCAGCGCACGATCTACCAGTTCGACCACACGCCCGGCGTCGTCAAGCGGATCGACGAGAACTCGACGCAGCTCGCGGCCGCGCTCGACGGACTCCACGTCGAAGATCGTGATCTCGACGCTGCAGATGTACCCGTTCGTCCTGGACAAGATCGCGGGCAAGCGACCTGCGCGGCCACCGCTACGCGGTGATCATCGACGAGGCGCACAGCTCGCAGGGCGGCGAGGCGGCGTCGCGGCTGAAAGAGGCGATCGGCGCCAACGCCGAGGGCGCGTGTCGAGGACGAGGGCGAGGACGAGGCCACCTACCTGCACCCGGGTGCGCGGGCAGCAGCCGAACCTGTCGTACTTCGCGTTCACGGCCACGCCGAAGTCGGGCGACGCTGAAGCTGTTCGGCACCCTCGACCCGCAGCACCGTCGACCCGGAGACGGGTGAGCGCGATGTACGTGCCGTTCCACGTGTACTCGATGCGCCAGGCGATCGAGGAGGGCTACATCCTCGACGTCCTGGCCAACTACATCACCTACGAGACGAAGTGGCGGCTGCGCAACGCGGCCGTCGAGCGCAGCAGAAGTCGCAGCTCGAGCGACCCCGAGGTCGACGAGCGCAAGGCCAAGGCGGCGCTGGTCCGCGTTCGCGCGAGCAGCACCCGACATCGCTGAAGGCACAGAAGGCGAAGCTGATCGTCGAGGACTTCCGGGACAACATCGCCGGGCGGCTCGGCGGGCGGGCGAAGGCGATGGTGGTCACCGGCGGTCGGCAAGGATGCGCTCGACGCTACTACCAGGCGATCCGCACTACGCACGCACGACATCGGGCTCCGGACTTGGGCGTGCTCGTCGCGTTCTCCGGTCACGCTGGAGGATCGATGGCAACTGGAATCGAGCGGACCGAGGCGCAGCTCAACGGTTTCCCCGAGAAGCCAGCTGCCGGAGCTGTTCGGCTACGTCGAGGCGACGACCCGCAGGCCGCCGCGCGCAACCAGGACGAGTACCGGCATGCTGGTCGTGGCCGAGAAGTACCAGACCGGGTTCGACCAGCCGCTGCTGTGCGGCATGTACGTCGACAAGCAAGCTCGACCGGGGTCGCCGCCGTGCAGACGCTGTCGCGGCTCAACCGCATCGCACCCGCTCAAGTCGCAGGACGACGTGCGGGTGCTGGACTTCGAGACCAACTCCGCGGATCATGGAGGCGGCGTTCAAGCCCTGGTTCGACGCGACGATCACCGAGCCGAGCCGACCCGAACATGCTCTACGACGGGCAACGAGAAGGTCATGGAGTTCGGGCTGCTCGAGGCCACCGAGATGGAGTCGTTCATCCGAGTGCTCGGCGAGGCCAGGCCCGGCCGGATGACCCGCGGCGGCGGAGCGGGAGCTGCACGCCCGAGCTGCATCAGTACCTGCAGCCGGCGCTGGACCGGTTCATCGGCATGGACACGGACGGCGAGCGGGAGGATTCCGCAAGGCGCTGGTCAACTACGTCCGCGCTGTACAGCCTCATCGCGCAGATCGTGGCCTGGGGCGACCGGGATCTGGAGCGGCTGTACCAGTACGGCGGCGTGCTGCTGATGCGGCTGCCGGGACGGCCATCAGGCATCCGTTGACATCGGCGACGCCGACCTGTAGCCACTTCCGGCTGGAGTTCACCGGGCAGCACAACGTGTCACTGTCCGATAGTGACGGCGGCGACGGGGTGGTTCGCGGGCACGCCGCCCGACGGCGGCGGCTACGACGACCCGGAGATGCGGCCGCTGGCGGAGATCATCGAGGAGCTGAACGAGCGGTTCGGGCTCGGCCTCAGGCACCTCCGACCGAGATCCTGGTCATGCAGCAGGTGGTCTGCCCACACTGCGCACGCCAGCCGCTTGGGGCTCTTCCCCAGCTCCGGTATTACGTCCAGAACGCGGACCCCGGGTTGGACACCGACGAGGCGGAGAAGGTCATGGACACCCGGTTCGTCGTCGCCCAGCTGCTAGCCGCCGCGGGTGACCCAGATGCCGCCGCGACCGAACTTGCCGCGTTGCGACCGCTGCTGGCCGACGCCTTCGGGGCGGACTCAACACAGGTCCGCAACCTCGACAAGCAGGTTGGCCGACTGCGGACGCTGAGCCAGTAAAGCTCCCGGCACTCGCCCGCGCCTCCCACCAAGCCTGGTTGGCTCGTCGCTCAGTCGATCTCAGAACGTTTGACCACGTTTCATGCTGAACGTCCCGTCCGGGATTGGCGATCTTGTTTTCGAGGAAGAGACCGAGGGTGAGCGTCGCCGACGTGACCCGCGCCGCATCCTCCCCGCCGCCTACCATCCCGCCGCCTGCCACCGGGCCGCCTGCCACCGGGCTGCGTGCCACCCTGTTGCGTTCCGCGCTGGGCGCCGCCGCGCGCGGCTGGCACGTGTTCCCGTGCGCGCCCGGCGGGAAGCGGCCCGCGCTGCGGGGCAACTGGCAGGAGCTGGCGACGACGTCGGCGGACCAGGTGCACGCCTGGTGGAGCCGGGCGCCGTACAACGTCGGCATCGCCTGCGGGCCGTCCGGGCTGGTGGTGATCGACCTCGACCTGCCGCGCGGCGACGCAGGCGACGACGACGACGACGGGGCACTGTTCCCGCTGTCCGGTGCGGACCGACTGTCCCGGCTGGCCAGGAAACACCGGGAGCGGTACCCGACGGGCACGTACGTGGTGGACACGCCGTCGGGCGGGTGCCACCTGTACTTCTCGGCCGCCGCGCAGGGACGGGCACGGAACTCGGCCGGCGGACTCGGGCCGCAGATCGACGTCCGCGCGGACGGCGGGTACGTGGTCGGGGCGGGCAGCCGGACCCGGCGGGGCGCGTACACGGCCCGTGGCGGCGGGGCCCGCCCGCCGGCGCCGCTGCCGGCCTGGCTCGGCCGCCTGGTCACGGAGACCGCCGCCCGGCCGGCAGTGCCCGCGCCCCGGCCGCCGGTCACCGCCGCCGGCCGGGCGCAGGCCCGGGCCTACGCCATGGCGGCGCTGCGCGCCGAGACCGAGCGCGTCGCGGCGGCCCGCCCGGGGACGCGCAACGACACGCTCAACCGGGCCGCCTTCAGCCTCGGCCAGCTAGTCGCCGCGGGCCTGCTGCCCCCGGTCCCGGTGATCACCGGGCTGATCAGCGCGGCCGGGCAGGCGGGCCTGTCCGAGCAGGAGGCGGAGCGCACCGTATGCTCCGGGCTGGCCGGCGGCGCCCGCAAGCCGCGCACCCGCCCGCCCGCCTAGGACGACACCGCCCCGGTCACGCCATAACGCCCATTGCGCCATTAGCAACGCTAACAACACCAGTCACCCTTGTTAATTGACGTGACCGTCATGGCAGATTGCAGATAGTAATTCTGCGAACACTTTCAGTAAGATACGTCGCATCAAAGCGCAACTGATCAGTCACTGAGCGTGCATCACGCCAGACAGAACCCGCCCAATTTGATCGTGAAACCGGTCACAATCGACGGCACGCCAAACGACCGGCCATAACCGACAGCAGCGCCCCGGCATTGCCCTTGACGATCCCGCTCAGAGCCCCCGCATACCCCCAGGTCACCACCCGCGAGCACCCCCGCCCGCGACCCGCAACCGGCCACATCACGGCGCCCGGGCGACAGCCGCCGAAGGCGCGAGAGCATGCCTTGATGGCGAGAGCTTGCCCGGTCAGCGGCCCCTTGACGCCACCCCGAGCCCTGGCATGGATAGCACCCGGACACGCATCGAGACACGGCGCCCAGAGCGACACACAACCCTGAGGGCCGCCCCCACGCCCCAGCCGCAAACCCTTACCAGGCAGGGAAACCACGCCTCCGGGGGGTGCCGGGGTCTCCCCCGGCCCCGGGGGTTCCGGGGGGTCGTCCCCCCGGGAAAGCACTGCGGCCCACCGGGAAGCCGATCGAAGATCAGCGAACACGGCGGGCCGGCTCGTGGGCGATACTGGGATCGAACCAGTGACCTCTTCGGTGTGAACGAAGCGCTCTCCCGCTGAGCTAATCGCCCGGTGCGCCACTAGAGTAGCGCATCGGCGGGGGTGCCGTGGGCATCGCCGTGACGCCAGCTGCCCGGCCGTCGCCGTCCGGGCCGTCGGTCAGGCGGCGGGCGGGTGGCAACCAGGTGGCCGATGGGGGCTAGCAGGGTTGCGTCCGGCTCAATATGGGTAGAAAACTTGGCCGCGATACTGGCACGTAGATTGAAGTTCGGCTACTGTCAGCTATGCAATCGATAGCGGCAAGGTGCAGTTATATTGCTCTGAGTTATCGGATGCCTACCTGGCGCATTGAGCTTCACGAGAGCCGGCATGCGAAGTAGGTCACACTCCCTGCATTCGATACGCAGGAACAATAGACTGCGACCAGGCTGTTACCTAGCATTGGCGTACCCTGCTCAGCGGCCACCTCTGAGCAATCGCTCGACGGCAGCGCAGCCGACAAACGCGCAATCGGCAGCAACCGGGCATCCGCCCTTCTAACGCTCCGTATTCGCACGAGTCGCCCTCTGGTCCTGTCCTGTCCAAAAGAGAGCCCGGTGCCCCTGCCGGGACCCCATCCAGATTGAGGTTGGACTGACGATGAACAGCAGCAGCACGGTATCGGCGGAACTCGGGCTCCGGCTCGTGGTTCCCCAGCAGACGATCGTGCCTCTCGTGGCGAGTCTTTACTACTCGAAGGAAGACCCGTACGCGATCCGCATCGCGTTCCACGTCGGGCTGGAAGACCCCGTCGAGTGGATCTTCGCCCGCGAGCTGCTCACCAACGGCATCGAGGGCCGCGAGGGCCTCGGCGACGTCGTCGTCTGGCCGTCAGCCGGGTCAGCGGACGGCAACCCTGGTCGCGTGCTGAACATCGAGCTGTCCTCCCCCTTCGGCCAGGCCCACTTCGAGGCGCCGATCAAGGAGATCTCCGACTTCCTCAAGCGGACGTGCGCGATCGTCCCGGTCGGTGAAGAGACCGACTTCGTGGACGTCGAGGCTGAGGTCGCCGACCTGCTGCGCAAGGCCAAGTAGCAGCTCCACCCCCGCAGCTCCCGGCCCGGGGCCCCCGTAACGGGCCGGGACGTACCGTCCGCAGCAGCCCCCGGCAGCGTCGCCGTGCGATCGGAGCCTTATCCGCCCGATTCGCTCCCCCTGAGGACGCCGGGGGTTTTGTCGTAGCCAGCCTCAGCTGGCCTGACGCCTCGCCTGATCGAGGCCCCTTCCGCTGACGCTGCCTCACTTCAGCGCGACAGTTCGCCGCGACGCCTCCGCCGACGCGATGTCCCGGCCGCCGCGGCGCCTGGCGCGGACGCGACTTCCGGCCGACGTGACTCCACCCATGGCGCCGACTCGACGCTGCTGGCGTCCCCCGACTCAACGCTGCCACTGCCTGTCCGGTTTGGCGTAACGCCGGCGCCTACGCCGTCGGCTGGCTTCGGCGGCGGGAACCGCCGGCGAACAAATCTTGAGCGGCGGGCCGCTTTCCCCTGAACCGACCGCGACCTGCGATGACGGTGTGAAGCAAGCGAGACGAGCGCACTGGAGGGGAGATTTTTCCTCCGGACCCGCGCTTTGAGTTGGTGGTTGCGCCAGGATCGGATACAGTTCTGAACGTCGCCGGGGAGACCCGGAGGACACGGGCCGAGGGTTCCCTCGGGCCAGCAATGCGGACGTGGCTCAGTGGTAGAGCATCACCTTGCCAAGGTGAGGGTCGCGGGTTCGAATCCCGTCGTCCGCTCGGAGACGAGGCTTGCGGTGATCCCTGATCTACGGTCCAGGGCCCGTCTTCGCCGGGGACATGGTTGGGGTATCCGTTCGGTGACGCCAAGAACCCCTGCGCGGCGACGGATCAGCCGACTGCGAGCGCTCCTTTGGCGGAGTGGCCGAGTGGCTTAGGCAAGGGCCTGCAAAGCCCTGTACACGGGTTCGATTCCCGTCTCCGCCTCCAACACTTCTGCGATCAGCGGGAACATCCCGTCAGGGTCCTTACCTCCACTGCCCCAAGGCTCCAGCGCCGGGGATGACACCCTCGCCGTCGTAGCAGAAATGGCATAAGGTCTGACCATATGACGGCCGGCCGTGGATGTGATGCACGTGAAATACCCGACTATCCACCAGCTTGAGGTCTTCTGCCGTGTCGTGCAGCTGAGCAGCATGGCCCGTGCGGCTGAGGACTTGCGCGTCGCGCCATCGTCGGTCTCCATGCAAATCCACGAGCTGGAATGCCGGTACGGAACCCCGCTGCTATCGCGCGGAGCCCGGCGCACAACCCCGACAGCGGCCGGGCTGACCCTGTACGAGCGGGTGCGGTCTCTGCTTGACGGGCTCGATTCGGCCGCCCATGACATCAAGGTGATCAACTCCGGCGAGCGCGGCCTGCTGCAGTTCGCCACCAGCCGCACGATCTGCTCCGCGGTCGTCCGCCCCGCCCTTCAGGCCTACGAGTGCGCCCACCCCCTCGTCGACGTCTCCTACCACGTCATGGCTGACAGCCTTCAGGCGAGGCTTGAAGTGCTCTCGGAGCAGGCCGAGTTCGCCCTCGTCGGGCGGGTCGTTCCGGGAGGTTCGCTGGACGCCAAGCCATTCCTGCGGGAGCCGCTGATGCTGGTGCTCTCCCCTTCGCACGCGCTCGCCGGCCGGGCCCAGGTGACGCTCGCCGACCTTGGCTCACAGACCCTGATGCTCCGCGAGCCACCGGTGCTGTGCCACGCGAACATTGTGGCCATGCTCGAAGGCGCAGGGCTTGCCCCGAAGGTGAAGGAGTTCGGCAGTACCGAGGCGCTCAAGGCGGAAGCTGTGAGCGGTCACGGCATCGCTGTGCTGCCCCGCACAGCGGTCGTTGATGAGATCGCGCGCGGCGACTTGTGCACGTGTGCAGTCGAGGGTTTCCAGCAGTACCGGACCGTCCATGTCCTGTCGCGGCCGAACACGCCGCTGTCGCCCGTAGCGGCCTCGTTCCTGAGGCTGGTGCGTTCCAGCTTCCCCCTGACGTAAGGCTTTCGAGAACGACCATTCGAGAATCTCAGTATTGTCCAGGGCGACCTGACCTGCGAATCTGCAGACATGTCCGACACGCAGGGAGCACTTGACGGTGTCAAGGTCGTGGAGTTCGCAAGCTACGTGGCCGGCCCGTACGCCGGCGGCCTGCTCGCCGACCTCGGCGCGACCGTGATCAAGGTCGAGGCGCCGCCGCGCGGCGACCCGTACCGCAGCTGGGGGAGCGGCAACTACAGCAGCGTGTTCTGCTCTCTCAACCGCAGCAAGCGCAGCATCTTCCTGGATCTGAAGACGCCGCGCGGGCTGGACGTGGCGCACCGACTCGTCGGCGACGCGGATGTCCTGCTGCAGAATTCCCGGGCCGACGCCATGAGCCGGCTCGGTCTCGGCTACGAGCAGCTGCGCACGGAAAGCCCGCAGCTCATCTACTGCTCCATCACCGGCTTCGGCCTGGACGGGCCCGACCACAGGCAGGCCGGCTACGACACGGTCGGCCAGGCCCGCAGCGGGCTGATGAGCCTGCTCACCGACCTGGACAATGCCCAGCCCATGGGCGTCTCGCTGTCTGACCACCTGGCCGGCCTGTTCGCCGTCTATGGCGTGCTCGCCGCGCTGGTCGCCCGCGAGCGCACCGGCCGGGGACAGCTGGTAGACACCTCGCTGCTGCAGTCATCTGTCTCCTTCATCTCAGAAAACCTGGCGCGCTTCCTGAACGACGGAGGTCAGGCGCCGACCCGCTTCACCCGGGCGCGGTCCGCCCAGGTATTCGCCGTACGCGACGAAGCGGGCTCCCCGTTCGTCATCCACCTCTCCTCGCCGGACAAGTTCTGGCGCGCGCTGCTGGCGGTCCTCGGGCGCAACGATCTGGTCGATGACCCGCGCTTCGCTGATCGGCAGCACCGCATGGAGCACCGGACAGACATCCAGGTCCTGCTGGACAAGACCTTTGCCACCGGCACCCGGGAGGAATGGCTCGACCGGCTGCGCGAGGCCGACGTGCCATGCGCGCCACTGCAGAACCTGGCCGAGGTCATCGAGGATCCGCAGGTGCGCCACCTAGGCATGGTGGCGGAGGTCGAACATCCCGTGGCGGGCAGCCGGCAGCTGCTGGGCAGCGGGGTGAACCTGCACGGGACCCCGACCCGGCTGGGACCCGCCCCGCTCGCGGGCGAGGACACCGAGCACATCCTGGCCGAACTCGGCCTGCCGCCGGACTACCTGCAGCCACCGGCCGCAGGCGAGACCACCAACCCGGCGCGCTGAGGGGGCGAGATGTACCAGCGTACGGCCGCTATCGTGGGCGCGGCCCACTCGCGGATCGGCGAGGTCCCCGGTTCCACCCCGCTCGGTCTCATGGTCGATGCGGCTGTCGGCGCGGTCACCGACGCGGGGCTGGCCCCCAGCGACATCGACGGCGTCCTCGTCCGCGGGCCCGACGACGAGTACTGCTTCCACCAGCAGCTCGGCGAGCGGCTCGGCCTTGACGTGGCCTGGGCCACTACTCTGGACAACGGTGGGGCCAGCCAGACGCTGTCCGTGGTGCTCGCGGCCCTCGCGATCGAGGCGGGACTAGCCACGACCGTCTTGTGCGGATACGCGCGCGATGCCTGGTCGCGTACCCGCCGGGCCGGCAGCCGGTCAGGCCGGATGAACCAGTCCACCCACCAGCGGCGGCGCGAGTGGCGCGATTCGTTCGGCTATTTCGGCGAGCCAGCTACCCACGCTCTCGGCGCGCGGCGTCATATGAGCCTGTTCGGAACGACCAAGGAGCAGCTCGGCCACGTTGCGGTGGCCCAGCGCGAGCACGCCACGCGGAACCCGCACGCGCAGATGCGCACGCCGCTGACCATGGACGACTACCTCGGGGCGCGGCTGGTAGCCGAGCCATTCGGCAGGTATGACTGCTCGCTGCGTACCGACGCCGGCGCCGCCGTGGTGGTGACCACCACGGAGCGGGCGCGGGACCTGCCGCACACCCCGGTGATCGTGCGCGGGTTCGGCAGCCACAACAACCTCAGCGGCTGGACCTCCGGCGAGCACATGGTCGAGACGGCGGCACGGCGAAGCGGCGAGCGCGCCTACCGGATGGCCGATGTCGCGCCGGCAGACATCAATGTCGCGCAGCTGTATGACTGCTTCACCTACATGGTGCTCGCACAGATCGAGGACTACGGATTCTGCGCGAAAGGCGAGGGCGGTCAGTTTATCGCCTCCGGCGCACTGCGCCTCGATGGCGCGATCCCGACCAACACCTCCGGCGGCCAGCTCTCGGAAGGACACGTCGAAGGGATGCTGCAGATCGTCGAGGGCGTGCGGCAGCTGCGCCATGAGTACCCAGTGGACCGGCAGGTGCCCGACGCACAGCTGGCGCTGGTCAGCGGGCACGGCGGTAACACGGTCTGCCACACAACGCTGATCCTGGAGCGCGGCTGATGACTGCACAGGCAGACGAGCCGCAGCTGCGGCCCCGGCGGCAGCTCCCCCACCCGTCGCCGGAGTCGCAGCCATTCTGGGACGGCTGCGCACGCCACGAACTGCTCATCCAGCGCTGCCAGCCGCACGGTCACTACTGGTTTCCCCCGGCCGGCATCTGCCCGCGCTGCTGGAGCGCCGACTTCACCTGGACGCCGGTATCCGGCCGCGGCGAGGTCTTCACCTTCACCGTCTACCACCGGGCCTACGCCCCCGAGCTGGTCGACCAGTTGCCGTATGCGGTCGGCATTGTCGAGCTGGCTGAAGGTCCCCGGCTCATCACGAACATCGTTGACTGCGGGCCGCAGGACATCTTTGTCGGCATGCCGGTAGAAGTCGTCTTCGACGACTTCGCCGACGGAGTCACCTTGCACGCCTTCCGCCCGCGCGGCGACCACCACTGATCGGGAGGATACATGGCCGAGATCGTGTCACTCATCGGTACCACGCACCATCCGTGGTACCACGCCAAGACATCGAAGCCGGAGGCAGATCTCACCGACGACGCGCGCAGCCTGCTCGCCTGGTCTGCGAAGGTGCAGGAATCCTTCGACCGGACCAGGCCCGACGCCGTCGTGATCGTCGCGAGCGACCACTTCCACCAGTTCTTCTATAACAACATGCCGCAGTTCATCGTCGGCCGGATGAACCACTACCAGGGCACGTTCGCCAACGAGGCCCGGGAGTTCAACCTGCCTCATATCGAGCTCGGCGGCAACCGCCAGCTCGCAACGGACATCATCGAGGCTGGCTTTGACCACGGGTTCGACTTCGCGTTCTCCGACGAGATGCGCCTTGACCATGCCTGTGTCGTGCCGAGCCTGATCAGCCAGCCGTCCCTGAACCTGCCGGTGGTGCCGGTCCTCACCAACTGCGGCGCACCGCCGATCCCCACGGGGGAGCGGTTCGTCCAGCTCGGCACGGCGCTGCGCTCCGCGATCGAGGGCTCCAACGCCGTCGGCCGGGTCGCGGTTGTGGCCAGCGGCAACCTCTCACTGGAAGTCGGCGGCCCGCATCAGATGATGCCCGGCTCGGTCGATCCGGAGTTCGACCGGCTGGCGATGCAGTGGCTGCGCGACCGCGACTTCGAGGCCCTGGTCGCCGAGTCCTCCCTGGAGCGGCTGATGCTGCACGGCAACGTTGCCGGGCAGTTTCTCAACCTGATCACCATGGCCGCCATGCAGAGCCAGATGACACTGGTCCACGCGGAGGCGATGGCACGCCGCGGCTCGCCGGCTCCGTGCTTCATCTACGAATCGGATCCGGCCACGGAAGGCGGGGCACGATGATCGATCACTACGCGGTCAACAAGTTCGTGTACGACACCGACCGGAACGCAGAATTCGTCCGCCGTTATATCGAGGACCCAGCCGGCTATGTCGACTGGTACTTCGAGGAGCGGCTTGGCCGGCTGCTGGACAACGAGAGCGAGCGCTCCTCGGTCGAAGGCCCTGACGAGGCGACCACGACCGCGCTGAAGTCCTACGACTTCGCCATGCTGTACCGGGAAGGCGCGCACCCGTTCATTTTGTGGACCCTGATGCTGCCGGTCATCGAGGCGAAGCTGGCGTCGGGTGAATTCGCCTGGCCGCAGGCGCCCGAGGGGGCGCGGGCTGAGAACCGGGCTCCGATGGCGTATTACCGGGAACGGATCCTGCCGTACGGGCGTCCCTCCTACCAGTACTAAGCGGGGACATGCCAGGGGACGCCGCGTTCGAGCTGACGGTCAACGGCACCCGGGTCGAGCTGACTGCCGCGGGCAGCACCCCGCTGGTATACGTGCTGCGCAACGACCTCGGGCTGTTCGGAGTCCGCATCGGATGCGCGTCCGGGCAGTGCGGTGCTTGCACGGTCATCGCCGACGGCGCGCCGATCCGCTCGTGCATCACGCCGCTGGAGTCTGTCACCGGCGCCTCGGTCCTGACCCCGGAGGGCCTCGGCGCGCCCGGCAATCCCGGCCCTGTCCAGCGGGCGTTTCTCGACGAGCAGGCGGCCCAGTGCGGTTACTGCATCAACGGCATCATCATGACCGTTGCTGCATGCAAGGACGACGGTCCGGCACTAGCGGACTGCATCCGCCGCGCCCTGCCCGGGCACCTGTGCCGGTGCGGTACGCACGCGCGGATCCTGCGTGCCGTGCGGCGGCTTGCCGACGGCGGTAAGGCCGCCCGCGATCCGCGGCCCGGGATGTCCGCCGACCTGACGGAGCCGGTGACCTCCGAAACGGGCCGCGGCGCCTGGGTCACGGTACCGTCCGCGCTGCGCAAGGACCCGGATGTGCAGTCGTGGATCGGAGTCCGGCCTGACGGGCGGATCGAGGCGCGCAGCGGCAAGGTTGAGCTCGGGCAGGGGCTGCGAACCGCGCTGGCCCAGATCGTGGCGAGCCAGCTCGGCGTGCGGGTCGGGCAGGTCGTGGTCTGCTCAGCAAGCACGGACGGTGCCCCTGATGAGCGGTACACGGCGGGCACCCGCTCCATCGAGGAAGGCGGGGCGGCGCTCGCGGTGGCCGCCGCGGCATTCCGCCGCCTGGCAGTAGAGCGCGCGGCCACCATGACCGGCCATCCGCCAGGCGAGCTGGTTGTCGGCGACAACGGCGTACGCGGGCCCGGAGGGCTGCACCTGACGTGGGCGCGGCTGACCGCGGAGAGGCCGATCACTGGGCCGGTCGGCGCGCAGGACGCGCCACGGTGGACCGGGGCGCCGGTGGGCGAGTCGGTAGCCCGCGACGATATCCGCAGCAAGCTGAGCGGTTCCGGCGCCTACATCCACGACCTCACCCTGCCCGGCATGCTGCACGCCCGCGTCCTGCTCCCACCGGACTACGACGCGGCCCTGCTCAGCCTGGATGAGACGAAGGCCCGCGCCGCACCCGGACTCCGGGCCATCGTCCGCGACGGGCGCGTGGTCATCGCCATCGCGCAACGAGAAGAGCAGGCCGTGGACGCTGTCTCACGCCTCCGGCGCGCTGCCGTGTGGAGCGAGCCGGGCCTGGACTGGAGCGGCGACATCGAGGCCATGCTGAGAGGGCTGCCAGCCGTGCCGCTGACCGTCCGCGACGACCGGGGGGTAGCGCAGGTCCTGGCCACCAGCCGACGCCGGCTGGCGGCGACCTATGTCCGCCCCTACCATGCCCACGCCTCCGTTGCGCCATCGTGCGCAGCCGCGCTGGAGCGCGACGGCCAGCTCACCGTCTGGACACATAGCCAGGGGGTGTACCCGCTGCGCGCCGAGCTCGCGGCGCTGCTGGACCTTCCGGCCGGCCGAATCACGCTGCGCCATGTCGACGGCCCGGGCTGCTACGGACACAACTGCGCCGACGACGCCGCCGCGTTCGCTGCCCTCGCTGCGCGTGCCGTGCCAGGCAGACCGGTACGCCTGCAGTTCTCCCTGGCTGATGAGATGACCTGGGAGCCGTACGGATCGGCGATGGTGGCCGACCTCGAGGGTGCGGTCAGCACCTCGGGAAAGCTGACGGCCTGGCGCCACCGCGCCCGTACCGACGTGCACGCCGTACGGCCAACCGGCAGCGGTGACCGGCTCTTGCCGGCCTGGCTGTCCGCCAGGCCACGGCCTCGGCCGTGGCCTGGACCGCAGGACACCGGCACCAACGATGTCGTCCCCGTCTATGAGGTCCCGGCTGTCTGCGCCGGTACCGACTTCGTCCGCGGCCCACTGCGAACCAGTGCCCTGCGCTCGCTGGCCTCATTCCACAACATCTTCGCCAGCGAGTCCTTCATGGATGAGATGGCCGAGGCCGCCGGCCGGGATCCGGTGGAGTTCCGGCTGGCCAACCTCGGCGACCAGCGGGCCCGCCGCGTTCTTGAGGTTGCCGCCAGCCGCTGCGGCTGGACCCCGCACACCGGCCCGAGCGGCCGCGGGCTGGGTGTCGGCCTGAGCCGGTACAAGGGGACCAAGGCCTATGTCGCGGCCGTGGCACGGGCCGAGGTGGACCCGACCAGCGGCGAGCCAGCCATCACCTCCCTGCTGCTGGTCTGCGACGCCGGTACCGTCATCAACCCCGACGGGCTGCGCAATCAGCTCGAGGGCGGCGCACTGCAAGGCCTCAGCCGCACCTTGTATGAAGAGGTACGAGCCGGCCCGGGCGGCATCCGCATGCGGGACTGGGAGTCCTACCCTGTCCTGCGCTTCGACCAGGTCCCGGAGGTGTCGACGGTAGTGATCAGCCGACCGGACTGCCCGCCGCTGGGCGCCGGTGAAGCAGCCGGGCCGCCGGTGGCGGCCGCGATCGCAAACGCCATCGATGACGCCATAGGGGTACGGCTGCGCCAGATGCCGTTCACGCGGGCGCGCATGGAACAGCGGCTGGCGAAGCTGAGCAGCGAGGAAACGCAGCGCTGCCTGCTATGACCGGACATCAGCACACCGTGAACCGGTTTCGAGAAGGTCGGCGCCGCGCGCAACTGCCCGCCCGTGCCGGTGCCGTCAACGCTCGTTCAAACTTCGGCAATTCATGAACCGTAGTTCGAGGAAGTGAGTGTTGATCTGGAATGACACCAACCATACCGTTTCGAGTAACCGGCCTTGCCCCGACCATCGCGGCCACCGCGTTGCGGCACTCGCTCCGTCCAGGACCCCGTCAGGAGAGGCGAACATGACTCCAGAGGATGGCGGCCCTTCCACGCCGAGCACCGCGTACGTGGTGACACGTCGCATGCGGGCCCAGTGGCAGCGGGGGGCCGTGTGAACGCCGTCACAACGGAGCTGCGAACGTTCCCTTCCGCCGCCAGCGCCTTCAGCGACACCGAGTACGCCCGCCGGTACGCGCTCGTCGGGAAGCTGATGCGCGATCACGAGCTGGCCGCGATCTTGTGCTATGGCGCCCGCGGGGGCGGGGACGTGCACTACCTGGCCAACTGGACCCCATCATCGGAGGCGTACCTGCTACTCGTGCACACCACGCGGCCCGGAATGACCGAGCTTGACCTTGGCCGCATCGTCGACGAGGCCCAGTGCGCCGAGGGTGGCTATACGACGCTGCGGCACATCATCAGCACGCCGATGGCCAGCCCCGCGGCAGGCGTGCCTGCCAAGTACCTCACCAGCCGCGTTCTAGCCCGCGGCGACGTGTTCGTCGTGGAACTCAGCGCCGGGTGGGGCGGATACACAAGTCACGGCTGGCCACCCGGGATGACCTTCGAACAGGACATGGCCGTGGTCCTGCAACCGAATGTGGTCACTCGCGACGGCCGCGCCGGCGTGCAGTACGGCCAGATGCTGCGAGTCACCGCAGACGGGGCAAGCGACCTGCACCATGCTCCCGGCGGGCTGCTGAACGCTGGGGGTGGTGCCAGGTGAAAGCGATCGTGATGCGCGAGTTCGGCGGACCGGAGGTGCTGCGCCTCGAGCAGGTCCCCGCCCCGGTCCCGGCCGCCGGCGAGGTCCTGGTGCGGGTGCACGCAGTGACGGTCAACCAGTCGCTCGATCTGAAGGTGCGAGCGGCAGGCCAACTCCGGGGCACGACGCTGCCCCACGTGCTCGGAGTCGACCCGGCCGGTGTCGTCGCCGCGGTCGCCGCAGATGTGACCAGCACCCGGGTCGGTGACCGGGTCGCGGTGCTGCCGCGCCTGCGCTGCGGACACTGCGAGTTCTGCACTAGCGGACGGGAAGAGCAGTGCCCCAACTCAGGTCACATCGGCGTGAACCGGTGGGGTGGTTATGCCGAATACGTCGCGGTGCCAGAAGCCAATGTGCTTCCGCTCCCAGACACCCTGAGCTTCCCCGACGCAGCGGTCGTGCTGCGGCACGCGCCGACTGCGTTCCATCTGCTGCGCGGGCTCGCCGGGGTGACACCGGGCGCCTGGGTGCTGGTCATGGGCGCGGCCGGCGGCCTGGGCAGCATGGGCGTGCAGGTGGCTAAGCTTCTGGGCGCCACAGTGGTGGCTGGCGCGGGCGCCAACGCCCGCGTCGAGACGGCCCGTGATAACGGCGCCGACCACGGCGTTAACTATCGCACCCAGGACCTCACCGGCGAGGTGCTGCGCCTGACCGGCGGTCGAGGCGTGGACGTGGTCTTCGAGAATATCGGCGATCCGGTGCTGTGGCCGAAAGCATTCGCGGCCCTCGCCCCGTCCGGGTGCCTGGTCACGGCCGGTGCCCACGGGGGCGGCAAGGTCGAGTTGGACGTACGTCGCCTGTACGGGCGCCGCCTGCGGATCCTGGGCGGGGCGGGTGCCTCTCGGGCGGACATCCACAGCGCGGTCCAGGCAGCCACCGCGGGCAGCCTGCACGCTGTCATCGACCGGGTGCTGCCGCTAGAGGAGGCGGCCCAAGCGCACAGCCTCGCCGAGAAGGGCGGCCTGCTTGGCAAGATCGTCCTCGACCCGACGGTGGCAGAGCAGCGATGAGCGAGCCGATACGGGTGAGCACGTTTTCCCGCAACAGCATACTGCTCGCCGCGCAGCACCACGGCTTCCTGGCCGCGGTCGGCCTCACCGTCTCAGTCGAGACGGTGAGCGGATCGCGTCAGCAGCTGGCCGACCTGATCGCCGGCCGGCATGCAATAGCGCATACCAATGCAGACAACATCATGCGCTTCCGCGCAGCCAACCCGGACCTGTACGTCTTCCTGGTCGTGGACACCGGGATCGCCCAGAAACTCGTGGTCGCTCCGCACGTGACCGGCTGGGCCGATCTGCGCGGTGCCAGGGTCGCGGTCGACGCGCCCGACTCCGGCTACGCATTCGTCCTGTACGAGCTGCTTCGCCGGCACGGGATCGAATCGGGTGCCTACGGCATCCACGCCGTCGGCGCCACCGGCCTGCGCCTCGAGGCACTGCGGCAAGGCAAGGTGTCGGCGGCCCTGCTGGGCCACCACCATCAAGCCAGTGCGCTCGACAGCGGGTTCCGTGTCCTGGCCACAGGCAACGACGAGTTCGCCGACCTGCCGGGCATGACGGCCGGTACCAGCCGCAGCTGGGCTAGCCGGAACCCCCAGGCGCTGCGCGACTACACCGTGGCCCTGGTGAATGCGGCGGACTGGGCGACCCGGCCGGACAACCGCGAGGAAGTCGTCCGTCTCGTCGCGGACAGTTCAGGCCTGACCCCGGAGCAGGCCCGACGGATGCTGGACGCCGAGACGGCCGGCCGTACCGGCATGATCACCTCTGTCGCCGATGCCGAGCAGAGCCTGGCCCGCACCGCGGCGCTGCGGAGCCAGTACACCGGCGCAGAACCATCGGGGTACTTCGATCCGCTGGTGCTCGGTGCCGCTTTCGAGTGGAGGTCGGCCCACCGGTGAGCATGCGCGCCGGGCCATCACCGGGACCGCTCGGTTCCGGCGGTCTGACAACATCCCCGATCTGTCCGGGTGGACGCCATCGGCCCGGCAGAGCCACATCCAGTTCGATCCGGATCCCGCTCGTCAACGAGGACACGTGATGAAATTCCCAGGAGTAAGCAGGGTCGGCGCCGCCAAACGCACCCGGCGCACAGTCATCGGCGCCGCGCTCTGCGCGGGTGTCGTCATGGCAGGTACCGCGTGCGGTTCGTCATCCAGTCAGGGCGGCACGAACGCGTCCGCGCCGCAGCACTACACCATCACTCTCGGGCAGTCTTCCGCGACGTACGACGGGGCGCCCGAGACGGTCGAGACGGAGAACGGCCAGCTGGCCGCCCACGGCATCGCACTAAAGAACGTCCTTCTCTCCTCGAGCAGCACGGTGCTGGCTGGCCTGGTCAGCGGCGGCATCGACTTTGGCCTCACCACTAGCTTCAGCGTGCTGGCAGCCCGGGCGACCGGGTTGCCGGTCGTCGCGGTGTGCGGCACCTACACGGGTATTAGCGGGCTGGCCCTGGTGGTGAGTTCGAAACTGATGAACAGCCTGCACCTGGTGCCGGGCGACGTAAACGGCGACCTCAGGAAGCTCAAGGGACAGAACATCGGCGTCAGCTCCCCGGCATCGACTGGCGGCAAGGTCCTGACCGGGCTACAGGAGGCCGCCGGGCTGGGGCCGAAGTGGGTCAAGGAAGTTTCCATCTCCACTTCTAACAGCGTCACGGCGCTCGCCCACGGGGAAGTCGCGGGCTTCATCGGGGACGTCCCGAACCCGCAGCAGGCTGTCGCCCAGCACACGGGCGTCATCGCCTTCAACATGGGACAGGTGCCCGAGTTTGACGGCATCCAGTACGACGTCATCGTCACATCCGAGAGCTTCCTCAAGTCCCATCCGCAGGAGGTCAAGGCATTTCTGCAGGTAGTGGCAGAGGGCGAGTCCGCTCTGGCGGCGAAGAAGCCTGACGCGCTGAAGGCCATAGCCGGGATCTTCAACCAGGGCCTGCCAGCCTCGGTCATCGATAACGCGGCGACGACCGGGGTCGAGCAGAATTGCAGTATGTCCAGCTCGGGATGGCAGAAGGCGGGCGATGTGATGAACAAGCTGGGTCTGGCCACCAAGACCATCGCCCCGTCTGACGTCAGCGCCGCCTACCACGCTGGCCTGTAATCACGGTGAAGGGCGGCGCGCCCGACGAGGGCGCGTCGCCATTCCACCGCCGGCAGCGACCCGAACATGCCCTCAAGACCACCCAACCGGATTTCCCAATGCCCGCTGACATTTGGGCCCGCACGTCAGCGCTCTGGCCAGCCGGTGTAGCCCTCGGCCAGGTAGGCCGAGCCGGCGCGGGAGGAGACAATGCTGTGGAGTTCGCCCACCTGTCGAAGCTCGTCGAAGCTGGTCGCGCCGTCTATCCGGTGCAGCATGCCGGTCATCCAGTACGAGAAGTGCTGGGCCTTCCAGACACGGCCGAGGGCCCGGCTGGTGTACTCCTCGAGCGCCGCGTCTTTCCCGTGCAGCGCTTGCTCGATTGCCTCGGCTAGCACACGGACGTCGGCGAGGGCGAGGTTCAGCCCCTTAGCGCCGGTTGGCGGCACGGTATGGGCCGCGTCCCCGGCGAGCAGCAACCTGCCGTGATGCATCGGGGTTTGGACGAAGCTGCGGAACGGCAGCACGCTCCGCTCGATGACCGGCCCCTCCTTCAGCGTGAAACCGTCCTGGCCGGCGAGCCTGGCCTGAAACTCAGCCCAGATGCGGTCATCAGACCAGCTGGCAGGGTCCTCGGCCGGATCGCACTGGAAATACATGCGCTGTACGGACTCGGTCCGCTGGCTGACCAGTGCGAACCCGCGCGGCGACCGGGTGTAGATCAGCTCAGGGGCGCTCGGCGGAGCCTCGATGAGCACGCCGAACCAGGCGAAGGGGTACTCCCTGAAGTACTGGCTAGCGCCACCGACGAGGCCGCGGCAGATGCTGTGAGAGCCGTCGGCGCCCACGACCAGGTCGGCCCGGATCTCGTGCCGACAGCCCGCGGAGTCGGCGTACCCGACTACCGGCGCGTCGGTGACGCCGGACACTTCGGCACCGCTGATGCCGTACCGCAAGTCGCCGCCCTGGGCGGCGCGGGCCTTGCGGAGGTCGATGAAGACGTCGGTCTGCGGGTACAGCCAGCAGGAGGCACCGACGAGGTTCTCGAAGTCGATGCGGTGGCTGACGCCGTCGAACCGCAGGGAGATCCCCTCGTGCCTGTGGCCGTCCCGCAGCACCCGGTCAAGGCCGGCGTCGACAAGCAGCTGCACGCTGCCCTGCTCAAGGATCCCGGCCCGGTGCGTGGTCTCTATGGCGTGCGCCGTCCGGTTGTCGATCACGACGCTGTCGATTCCGGACAGGTGGAGCAGGCACGAGAGCATCAGCCCGGCCGGCCCGCCGCCGACGATGGCGACCTGGGTGCGAGTGATGGTGCTGGCAGCAGTCATGGCGTTCACCGTCCCTCCAAGGGCAGCACGGCAGACGTCGCGGCCCGCAGGAACTGGATGGAATCAGAGAATCCGCTGATCGCATCGCACAGCGGGTCGATCCGTTGCCCGATCGCGGCATGCGCCGCCACCGCTCGCGCCTTGGTGAGCAGCGAGTCCCAGTCCCACCGCGGACTAGGGCTGCGGCCATCGGAGAGACAGTCGGCGATCTGGCCGCCGCGCAGTGTCACCGTTACCCGAGCGGGATAGGTCACCGGATGCCGGGCCGCTAGCCGTTCCTCGTCATGAACGCGGACCACCCCCATCAGCCGCCGGAAGCCGGAGTCGTCGTGCAGCACGAGCCGTGCACAGTCGAAGAGGTCCCGCGGGTAAAGCAGTCGCACGGCGACCTGGTACTGCGCGCTCACCAGCGACCACATGCGGCCCGTTCCGTTCGGCTGGTCGATCATCCGCCGGTAGACGGGCGGGACGTGGATGTCGACAGCCGTCACGTCGTCAGCACTGAAGCCATGCGTGTCCTGCAGGTCGCCGGCCGCGTCGATGGCGGCGGCGACCTGGCCGGCCGACGCCCACCGCTTCAGGTGGGCCTTTCCCAGCCCCTGCCCGGCCGACCAGGGTCGTTCCAGGACCGAAGGTAGCCCGGGGAAGAGCTCCCTTCCGGGGGTTGCGCGGCTGCTGGCCTGGTCGAGCAGGCTCAGGTCGCCGCGGGAACCGCTCCGTGCGGCCAGCGCGGCGTGGAAGCCGGCCGTCACCGCGAGGCCGAAGCTGAGCCAGCGCCCGTCCTCGCCGCTGCCCCGCAGGGACCGGGGCGTCGACAGCACGGCAAGCGCGATGGCATGCGCGATCTCCTCGGGATCAAGTCCAAGCATCCGAGCCGTGGCCGCGGCGGCCGCGGGGCCGGCCGCGACCAGGCTCGGCCAGCCGCCGTGGCGGTAGAGGAAGCCGGGGCCGCCGACCGCCAGTCCGAGCGTCCCCATGACGTCATACCCAGCCGCCGCCGCGTCGAGCACGTCGCCGGCGCTGAGCTCGCGCTTTCCCGCGACCGCCGCCGCGCCGACCAGCGCGGGGACAACCGCGGCCGCTGCCGTGGTGACCGACTCGAGCTGCAGGTCATCGAGTTCGGTGGCGCGGACACGGCGGGCCAGGGCGAGCACCCGGTCCGCCGGCGAGGCTTCGCGCGGGGCTTTCCAGGTGGCGGGCGACGATGCCGCCCTCCGGGGTGGCGCCCGCGGCGCCCGCCGCCACGAGCGCGTCGAAGACGTGGAGGCGGGCGAGGGACCGCGTCGGCCCAGCGGCGGGCGATGCCGCGCGCCTGCCAAGTTCAAGGAGCTGGCTGGTCATCTCGACGGTTCTTGCCCTGACCCGATGCTGTCATGCATGGCGGCGCGTTCGATGTCCTCGCAGGTCCGGAGGGACTCATGTCCCCAGGCGAGGTCGTGCACGGCGGCGCTGCCGCCCGAGGTCGCCGCGAGGAGTTCATCGAGGACGGCATGCCTGCCCTCGGCGAACTCCGTCAGGTCCACGGCCCGGGTGCCCGCGCTGGTTGTCACGTCGACCCGCTGGGAGCTGGCGACGATCTCCCCGTCCGTGCCGAGCACGAGGACTCGCTCCCGGTCGCCCTGCCCGAGCCGGACCCCGGACCGTTGGTCGAGCACCTGGCGCAGGAGCGCGCGGCGCCGGGATCGCTTGCCGGCCTCGTCGTCATCGGTGGGCCGACGGCCGCCTGCCGGGGAGAGGCGCCCCACGCCGTCGTGCGTGATGACGGCCGACAGGCCCCCGTTACCGCTGAGCCAGGCGGTGTAGCTGCCGGGGACGCCTCGCTCCTGGTCGAGCCGGGTCTTGGCCGCACGCACGGCGAAGTCGGCACCGGTGATCGTGCGCAGCACGTCGACCTGGTGGACGCCCTGGCGGCGGATGAGCCCGCCGCCGGAAGCGCCGTCCCACTCCGCGGGCAGTCGCGGGCGGCGCATCCAGTTGGTGAACTTCTCGGCCATCACCATCGTGGGGGTGCCGATCGCCCCGGAAGCGATGACACCGCGGACGGCCCGGACATAGGGCTCGAACGACTCCGAGTGGCCGACGATGACGACCCGGCCGGACGCGGCGGCGCGGTCCCTGAGCTCTGCCGCCTCGCTGAGGGTCGCCGTGACCGGCTTCTCGACGATCACGTGCCGGCCAGCGCGCAGCGCCTGCAGGACGTGATCACGGTGCAGGGGCGTTGGCGTGGCGATGTGCACGGCCTCCACCCGGTCGTCCGCGAGGAGGCGGTCAAGGGAACCGTAGCGCCGGGGCTCGCCGTCCCCCGGCCCGAGCCACTCGATGTCGGTGTCGGCGACCGCCGCCACCGTCACCTGGTCGTGGCCGAAGGCGGCGGCGAGCATGGTGGCGCCCGCGGGGCCGAGTCCGGCGATGCCGAGCCCGATGCTCAACGGACCGGACCCGCGCCGCTCGCTGTGACCGGCTGGCCGGTGAGGCAGACCGGGCCGTTGTCCGTGGCGAGGACCGTCTCCGCGACCGTGGCGTGCGTGCCGTCGGCGAAGCGCACGTCGATCCCGGTGACCACCACGGCGCCCGCCGGGATCGGCAGGTAGGGCGGATAATCCTGGTACTCGCCGTTGGTAGCCATGTCGGCGGCGTGCACCCAGCGGACGTCGGCGGTCGCGCCGCCGGGCAGCTCGCCGAGCACCGACCGGGCCGCCGCGTCGAGACCGGCCGCGGTGGCGCCGGGCGCCGTCGCGGCCACGGCCGCCGCGATCGCCCGCCGTAGCGGGCCCGCCCAGGCCACTGCGTCGGCGTCGGCGAGCCGGCTGGCGTGCAGCCACAGGTAACGGTACTGGCCGGTGATCCGCATCGATGTCACGCCGTCGGCGGTTCTGCCCGTGTCGGCCAAGACGTCGAGGAAGCCGTCGCCCCGCAGGTCGCGCTCGGCGATCGCGATCCGCTCGCCGTCGGTGAGCCCGGGGGCCGCGGCGCCGGCGGCGGTCTTCGAGAGCGACGCGGCGGCGCGCCGCAGCAGGGTCAGCTCGGCGTGCGAGGGGACCTGCCGCAGCGCGCGCACCAGGCCGGCGAGCGGGCGGACCTCCCAGCCGGCGAGCGCCTGGCGGATCTCCGCGGCTACGGCGGCGGGCCACAGGCCGGCCTCGATGAGGCCGACGGAGCCGCCGTCGCCTGGGCCGAGGAAGGTGGCGACGAGCTCGGCGAAGCTCCGCCCGCTGCGGATCTCGGCCACCGTGGAGACCTGCCGCATCCAGGGGTGCACCCGCTGCGACAGCTTGGTGAGGAAGGCCGGGTCGCCGTGGGCGGGGATCGCGAGGATCCCTTCGTTCCAGTACACGCACAGGTTGGTCAGGTACGCGATGTCGTCGCAGCGGGACACGTCCCCGTAGACCAGCGCAACGTCGGTGCCGCTAGCCGCTAGTTCCCGTTGCACCGCCGCGACCCGGCCGTGCCACTCCTCCGCCGGGATCTCGGCGGGGTCAAGCAGGACAAGCCCTCGCTTCACGAGGCGGCTCCTTCGAATAGCTTGCGCTCGGTACTGATCAGGACCTCGGCCCCGTCCCGCGTCACCCGGACAGGGTCGCCGAGCACGTGGTAGCCGGCGATCGGCGTATACGTGTTCGGGTGGATGATGAAGACCGCGTTCTCCGGCAGCTCGGTCTGATTCCCCTCGATGATCGGGGTCTCGTCGATGTGCAGGCCGTGCCCGTGCCCGCGCACCCGGGTGTACTGGCTGGTGCAGTACTCGCCGAGGCCCCGGGCGCGGAAGACGTCATTCTGCGCCCGGGCGACCTCGTGCGCGGTGACGCCGGGGTGAACGGCCGCGATCCCGGCCTCGACCGCCTCGTTGAAGAGGTCGAAGGACCGGCGCTGCGCGTCGCTCGCCCTGCCGACGACCGCGGACCGGCAGATCTGCAGCCAGTAGCCGTCGAGCTGCGGCGTAAGCTCGGTCCTGACCATGTCGCCGGCGCGCAGCGCACGCGGGCTTGGCGCGGTCATGCCGCGCACCTCGTCGCCGCCCGACGCGATGAGCATGAAGTTGTCCTCGGCGCCCATGCCCTTGATGGCGGCCTCGACCGCCGCGACGATCCCGTGCTCGGGCAGCCCCGGCCGGAGCACGTCGACGAACGCGTTCCAGCCGGCGTCGACCACGCTGGCGGCCCGCCGCATCCTGGCGATCTCCCAGTCGCTCTTGACCAGGCGAATGTCGTCCATGAGGCTGGTCGCCGAGACGATCTCCGTGCGGGGCAGCGCCTGGCCAAGCTGGCTCATCAGGAGCTCGGGCAGCAGCTCGTAGTGGGCGACGCCGAGCCTGGCCGGGCCAGCCGCCCGGAGCCGTTCGATGAGGGCGGAGGGGGCGTGGACCGACAGCGGGTGCGTGTCGGTGACCCAGCCGCGGCCCGCGATGGCGTCCAGGTCGGAGCGGCGGGTCGAGAACGCGGAGCAGCCACCGCCGGCTTCTGCCGCGGTGAGCAGTGCGAACGACGCGGCGCCTGCGATGGGGACGTCGGTGAAGTACCGGACGTTCTCCCGCCGCCAGGCGGGGCGAAGGCGAGCAGCGCGTCGAGGCCGGCCGCTGTCATCGCGGCCCTCACCCGGCGCAGGCGTAGGGACCTCTCGGCCGCGTCCTCGCCGCCGTCGTGGTTGATTGTCATGTTCTCCTCGCTTGGTGCAGCCACGGGTACGCAAAGGGACCAGGGATTATCGAGAAACGTCGATTGTCGCTTGTGTCGTCGTTCTCCCCCTGACTAAGATTTCGTGGCGCTTCGCCCGGCCGTGCCCGCGGCCACCGGCAGCCTCGGGCAGTGTCGTCCGGACGGCGCGGGTACGTGACGGGGCGCGGAAAGCGCCCCGATGTATGACGCCACGCTGTACCGCCTGAAGGTCTTCACCCTGGTCGTCGAGCGGCGCAGCGCCGGCGCCGCCGCGATCGTCCTCGGGCTCTCCCAGCCCTCGGTGAGCAGCCACATCAAGGGACTGGAGGAGCTCCTCGGGCAGCCGCTTTTCGCCCGCCACCCCGGCAGGCCCATGGAGCTCACTGAGGCGGGGCGGCTGGTCTACGCGTACGCGCACGAGACCGTGCTCGGCGCGGAGAACATGGTCGACGTGCTCCGTGACATGACCGAGGGGCGCCGCGGGCACGTCACGATGGGCGTGTCGCGCGGGCTGGTCCACGATGCGATCACCCCCCTGCTGCTCGAGCACCGCAGGCGCGCGCCAGATGTCATGGTGAGCGTGCAGAGCGGCACCCTCGCGGAAGTCATCGAGCTGGTCGAGACCGGCGAGGTCAGCTTCGGCCTGGTGACGACGGTGGGCCCGGTCGGCGGCCTGCGGTCCGAGCTGCTGCGACCGGTGGAGCTGATCGTCATCGCGGCCCCCGGCCACCACCTCGCGCGCAGGCCGTTCGTCACACCCCAGGACCTGGCCCGCGAGCCGTTCATCACGCCGCGCCGGACGTCAAGCCATTTCCGGCTGATCACCGGGCTCGCGCGCCAGGTCGGGTATGCGTTCGGCAATGTCACGCTCGAGGTGGACGACGGCATGGCGATGAGCAGCCTCGCCCGCGAGGGGACGGCGATCGCTCTGGCGCTGCGCACCGGCGTGGAGCGCGAGCTGGCGCTCGGGGAGCTCGTGTCGCTCAACCTGCGTCCGCTCATCCCGCCGATCGAGCTCAGGCTCATCTCCCGCCAAACGCGGCGCTTCGCGTCGGCGGAGCAGCGCCTCATGCGGCTAGCCTTCGACCAGTTCGGGAAGGCGTGCGCCGATGCCTAGCAGGCCCGCCGCGTTGTCGCGTAGCACCTTGACCCTGTCCGCCTCGCTGAGCCTGGCACCGTCGATCACCGCGACCGCCGCCTTCGGCGACCAGCAAGGGTAGTCGGTTCCGTACATCACGTGGTCAGCGCCGTAGAACTCCAACGGCCGTCCTGACCGTGAGCTCCTGCGGGCAGACCGTGTCGACGTAGGTGCGCCGCAGGTAGGTGCTCGGCGGCTCGGGAAGACCCTTGATCCTGGCGTTCTTGTCAATCCGCCCGGCCTGGTAGGGCAGCACCCCGCCGCCGTGCGTGTGCATGACCTTGAGCCCGGGGTGGCGCTCCATGATCCCGCTGAAGATCAGCCGCAGGACGGTCACGCTTGAGTCGATGAGCCGCCCGAGTGAGCGCTGGATACCCGTGTCGTAGCCTGCCAGGACCTCGTCGAGGACGAGATCGGTCGGGTGCACGATGAGCGGAACGCCGAGTTCCTCGACCCGGTCGTAGAAGGGCTCGAGCCGGGCTGCGTCGACCGACTCGGCCCCGGACGTGACCGGCGGCAGGTTGACGCCGATCAGGCCGAGCTCGGTGACGGCGTGGTCAAGCAGCGCCACGGCCTCACGCGCGTCGGTCAGCGGAATCGCCGCCGTGCCGAAGAACCGCCCCGGGTACGCGCGCTGGGCCGCGGCCAGCTGCTCGTTGTAGTCAGCGGCGAGCGGGGCGGCGGTCGCCAGCGGCGCCTGGTCGAGCATGCCCGCGAGGACCCCGGTGGTGCCCACCGCCGTGATGTCGTGCCCGGTGGCGTCGGAGGCAGCGAGCCCCGCGTCCAGGTCGAACCACACGGCGGGGATCGGGATGTAGCTGCGCCCGTTGTTGAAGTAGTACTTGTAGCCGTCACCGTCGCGCACGGCCCGCGGGTAGTCCGCGAGCGCCGCCAGCTTCTCGAAGTGGGAGCGCGGGTACCAGTGGAAGTGAGAGTCGACGACTCGCATTGGTTCTCCTGTCATCCGGTGCGGACCGCCGCCTGCCGTCGGGCGGCGGCCCGCGCTCGAGCGCTTGCTAGTGGCCTGCGGCCTGCGCGAACTGCGTGTCGACGACCGAGGCGCCGGTGAGGCTGGCCGCGCCAGGCGAGGTGCCGGAGATGGCCTTGAGCGCCGGGCCCTCGATCGATGCCTGCGGCACGATGGAGTTGGTCTGGTTCATGATCTTGAGCATCGAGTCGTAGGCGGCCCCGGCGTCCGCGTCGCCCGACTTGGTCACCGCCTCGATGTCCTTGACGGAAGCGGCCTTGTGGGTCTTGAAGTACTGCTCTCCGGCCATCAGCGCCTTGATGATGTCGATGGACTCGGTCTTGTGCGAGCTGGCCCAGGAGTCGTCGGCGGCCAGGCCGCCGCCGACCCAGGGGATCGACGTGGTGTAGTCCACCAGGACCTTGGCGCCGGGCACGGCCTTGACCAGGGTCGTCTGGTTCGGCGGCCCGGCGATGGTGGCCTGCACGGAGCCCGACTGGAACGCCGACAGCGTCGCGCCGACGTTGCCGAGCGGCTGCAGGTGCGCCGCGCCGAGCACCCCGGCGTCCTGCAAGGAGACCTGGGTGAGCACGGCGGTCGTCGAGCCGGCCACCGTCTCGGCGACGGGCTTGCCCGCCAGGGCCTTGACGCTGGACACACCGGGCCTGCCCAGCAGGTACAGGTCGGCGTGGGTCTCCCACTCGGCGATCCACTTGATCTGCTCGCCGTCGGCGACGGCGACCTCGGGGGCGGGGCTGTCGAACACTGACATCTGGACCTTGCCGCCGATGATCCCGTCGACGGCCTCGGTCTGCGGCAGGTAGGTCAGCGTGACCGGGATGCCGTACTTGGCGAACAGGCCCGCCTTCTGCGTGATCAGCGGGATCAGTTGATCGGCGACCGGGGCGGTGTAGGCGATGGTGACCGGTGTCATGGCGGCGGAGCCGCCCGCGCTCGCGGGGCTGGCGCTGCTCGCGGGGCTGGCGCTGCTCGCGGCGGTGCTCGGGCTGCTGGACGAGCTGCAGGCCGGCCAGGGTGGCGCCGGCGGCGCAGCACGCGATCGCGATCGCGACACGGGACGCGTGGCGGCCCCGGGCTGGTCTACCGTGGGGATTGCTGTTCAATTCACTCACCGTGCTTCCTGCTTCCTTGCTTTGAGCTCGGGTTTACTCGCCTCGCCACTGGGAGACGCGCCGTTCGGCGCGTCGCAGCAGCCCGGTCATGACGATCGCGGAGACCGCGAGGATGGTGATTCCGACGAACACCTCGCCGGACTGGAGGTTCTCGCCAGCGGTCACGATGAGGCCACCAATGCCGCTGTTGCCGAGGAAGTACTCCGAGACGACGACGCCGACTAGGGCGCTGCCGATCGCGAGCCGCACCCCGGACACGAAGTAGGGGATCAGGGACGGGAGCAGGACGGTCCTGATGACCGCCAGCTCGCTGCCGCAGAAGCTCCGCGCGAGCCGGACGAGCTCCTTGTCCACGTTGCGCGTCCCGGTGATGACGCTGACGAGCACGGGGAAAACGCTGATCAGCACCACCATCACGACTTCGGCGCTGAAGCTGATGCCGAACCAGACCAGGATCAGCGGCAGCAGCGCGATCAGCGGCATCGAGTAGAGGATGGCGATCCACGGCTCGAACACCGCCGCGACCAGCCGCCACCACCCGATGAGCACGCCGCCGATCACGCCGATCGCGATGGCGAGCCCGAGGCCGACACCGAACAGGCTGGCGCTGCTCGCGACGTCGGAACCGAGCTGCCCGTTGTCGACCAGGAATCGGGCCGCCTGCACGACGCCCCACGGCGAGCTGGTCAGCTTCTCGTCGACCACGCCCTGCGACGCGCACAGCTGCCACGCCGCCAGCACTATGATGACCGAGGCTGTGGAGATGGCGGAGGTCAGGCCCTTGCGCCGCCACCAGTGGCGCGGCGGGGCGGCGCCGCGGCGGGCATCGCCGGCTCGTCGCCCGCCACGGCAACGGTCTCTTCCGGAGTAGCGGTCATGCCTGCAGCAGCTCCTTCCACAGGAAGGAGTAGAACTCCTGGAACTCGGCCGAGCGCTTCCACTCCAGCGGTCGCGGCCGGGGCTGCTCGACCCGCAGCTCCGCGGCGATCTGGCCGGGGTCGGCGGACAGCACGACGACCCGGTCGCCGAGGAAGACAGCCTCGGAGATGTCATGGGTGATGAAGATCATCGTGAGCTGCTGCCCGGACACGATTCCCTGCAGCTCGGCCTGCAGGTGCTCCTTCGAAATCGCGTCGAGCGCCCCGAACGGCTCATCCATCAGCAGCACGCTTGGCCGGACGGCGAGCGCCCTGGCGATGTTGACGCGCTGCTGCATGCCGCCGGACAACTGCGCGGGATAGCGGTCCCTGGCGTCCCGGAGCTTGACCATGTCGAGGAGGTACTCGACGCGCTCGCGCTGATCGTCCTTCCCCAGGTTGCCGTGCAACTGCATGCCGTAGGCGATGTTGCCGACCGTGGTGCGCCAGGGCAGCAGGTGCGGAGCCTGGAACACCATGGCGACGCTCGGCCGTGGCTTGCGGACCGGCTCGCCGTCGATCGCGATGGCGCCGCTGTACGGCTCCATGCCCGCGATGCAGTTGAGCAGCGTGCTCTTGCCTGACCCGGACGGGCCGATGATGGTCACCGTCTCGCCCGGGTGTACCTCAAGGTTGATGTCATCGAGAACCGGTCGCGAGCCGGGCGCGAACGTCTTGCCTACCGAGGTCAGTGACACGTTTGCTGACATGGGCCTCCCTGCCTTCGTCAATCGCGTCGGGTATCGCGGTCAGTCCAGCGGCGACGCGGACGCGGAGGCGAGGGCGGCGCGGCAGGCCTTGGTCGCCGCGATGTCCACCTCCAGGTCGGCGCCCGCCCCGGTCAGCACGACGCCGTAGTCGCGGCGGGCGGCCTCGGCCGACACGTAGCCGTTGCGGACGTCGTCCCGCACCTGATCGGCGGGCCGCTCGGCGGCCGACCCCCAGCCGCCGCCACCGCCGGTCTGGATGTAGACGACGGACCCGGCGGGCGCGGGACGGCGCGCACCATTGACGCGCTCCCTGGTTCCGTCTCCGGCCCGCTCGAACTCGTAGTGCCCCACGG
This sequence comes from uncultured Actinomycetota bacterium, assembly GCA_963748785.1. GTDB lineage: Bacteria > Actinomycetota > Actinomycetes > Streptosporangiales > Streptosporangiaceae > Trebonia. The sequence goes on from CAVVKP010000016.1 coordinate 357,828, forward strand.
TTCCCTGGTCGCCACCCCACAGGCCCCACGGCGGGCAGACCTCGCGGCCAGGCATCGACATGTTCCACGTGCCGTCCGTCAGGTTGCGGACGGTGGTCTTGAGCCCGAGGCCACCGCGGTGCAGCCCGGCACCGCCCGAGTCGGGCAGGATGGCCCGCTCCTCGACCCGGATGGGGAACTTCATCTCCAGGCGTCTCGATCGGCGCGTTCCTGACGTCGCCCTGGCAGACGCTGACCGAGCCGGACATGCCGTCCTGGTGCGGCCGTCCACCCCAGCCGCCGCCTTCGATGGACTGGACGACGAACCGGCGCCCGGTCCGCGGGTTCACGCCGAAGAACGTCATCGGCGCGCCTAGCGTGCCGAAGTGCGCGGCCGGGATCTGCTCGGGCGCGGCGCCAGAGATGGCCCGCAAGATCGTGTCGACCACGGTGGGAACCGGGGTTGACCAGCTCGCCATCGGCGCCGGGTAAGCCGCCATCATGAACGTGCCCTCGGCGATCGTTACCTTGAGCGCTGCGAACGACCCCTGGTTGACCGCCTCGTGCGGCGAGGTGAGCGCCTTGAACGCCACGAAGGCGGCCGCCCTGGTGCGCGAGTTCACGGAACCGCGGCGCTGTGGCGAGCACCCACTCAGGTCGATCTCCATCTCGCTGCCGCGCACCCGGACGGACGCCTTGATCCGCACCGGGTCGTCCCGGTCGACGAAGTCGTGGTCGATCGCCGCCTCGGCGACGTAGTCGCCGTCGGCGAGCGCTTCCACGGCCCGTCGCGCCCGTTCCTCGGAGTCGCGGAAGATCCGCTTGATGCTGGCGTCAAGCTCGCTCCAGGCCGTACCGCTCGACGAGCTCGGTGACCCGCCGCTCCCCCAGCCCGGCAGGCCGCGAACTGCGCCCGCAGGTCGCCCATGGACGACTCGGGATAGCGGATATTGTCCGCTGATCATCCGCAGGACCTTCTCGTCCGTGCTCGCCGCTCGTGCATGATCCGCACCTGGTCGAGCTGCAGGCCCTCCATCCACGGGTCGGCAGGCCAGCCCACTGGCGCCGAACCCGGTGCTCATCCCGCCCACGTCGGACCAGTGCGCGCGGATCATCGCGAACCCGTACAGGCGGCCATCGACGATCACCGGCGTGTAGGTGACGACGTTGTTCAGGTGCTGGCCGCAGACCCGCTGGTGGTTCATCAGGAACGCGTCGCCCGGCTGGAAGCCGTCGGGCCCGAAGCGCTCCATCGCGTCGATGACGATCACGTCCGAGGTCGGCGACGAAGTGCGATACGCCGCCCACGTTCTGCGCCAGCAGCTCGCCGTTCAGCCCGAGGAGCGCGCAGCAGTAGTCCCTGACCTCGTAGATCATCATGTTGTACGAGGTGCGCTGCAGGTCATAGGCCATCTCGTTGGCCGCCGCGGGCAATGAGTTGCGGATGACCTCGACGGTGACCGGATTCAGCATCAGCGGTCCTCTCCTTCTGCTGCCGCCCCGGCGGGGCGGGGCGCCGCGATGCGACGCTGACGATGATCTCTCCCAGGTCGCCGACGGTGACGACGTCCCCCTCGCCGACCACGATGCGTGCTCGCGTACTCCTCGAGGATGGCGGGGCCGGTGATGGTGGTCCCCGGCGCGAGGCCATCCCGCCGCCAGATGGTGGACTCCTTCAGCACGCAGCCGCCCGGGCCCGCGAACCCGACCTGCCGGGTCCCGATGGGCGCGGCCTGCCCCGTGGCGGCCGGCGGCGCCTCGATGTCGGGGGTGTCCCGCTGGCCGATGGCGACCAGCCGGACGTTGACGATCTCGACGGCCTCGTCCTTGGCCACGTGCCCGTAGCGGGCTCATGCATGCTCGTCGAACCTGGCGCGCACCGCGCCCAGCCCCGCCTCGGTTACCTCGTCGGCCCCCACCGGCACCCGGAGGGTGAACTCCTGGCCCGCGTACCGCAGGTCGAAGAAGGGCTCGACCGCGACCGCGTCGCCTGGGCAGGCCCTCGCTGGCCAGCAGCTCCCGCCCTCTCGGAGGTCATCTCCGCGATCATCGCGGTCAGCGTGGCCGGCGGCGACCTCGTCGAGCCGCCCGTAGCACGTCCGCACGTAGTCGTGCCGGACATCGGTGACCAGCATGCCGAAGGCCGAGTAGTGGCCGGGCAGCGGTGGAACGATCACCGTGGGGATGTCGAGGTCCCGGGCGATGCGCGGTCGCGTGCAGCGGGCCCGCGCCGCCGAAGGCGATCAGCGCGCAGTCGCGCGGGTCCACGCCGCGCTCGATGGAGACCGCGCGGACCGCGAGGGCCATCTTGTTGACCGCCACGTCGATGACCGCCTGCGCGGCCGCGTTCGTGCTCAGCCCGAGCCGGGTGGCCAGCTCCAGGCCGATCGCGCCAGCGGCGCTCTCCACGTCGAGCGGCATCTCACCGCCGAGGAAGCGCTCCGGGCTGAGGCGGCCGAGCACGGCGTTCGCGTCGGTGACCGTCGGCCTGGTGCCTCCCCAGCCGTAGCAGATCGGGCCCGGGCGCGCCGCCGGCGCTTTCCGGGCCGATGCGCAGCGAGCCGACCTCGTCGAGGTGCGCGATGCTGCCACCGCCCGCGCCGACCTCGATCACGTCGACGACCGGCAGCATCACCGGGGTGCCCGCTCATCTCGTCGCCGACGAAGTAACCTTCCGACATCACCGCGGCGCCATCCTCGATCAGCGCCGCCTTCGCCGTGGTGCCGCCCATGTCGAAGGCGACCGCGTGCCTGATACCCAGGCGGCGCGACAGCTGGCTGGCGGCGATCACGCCGCTAACGGGGCCGGACTCCATGGTCCTGACCGGCTGCTTGCGGGCTGTGGCGGGCGCCATGACCCCGCCGTTGGACTGCATGATCAGACACCCGGCCGGCGAAGCCCGCCGCGCCCAGGGCCTTCTCGAGCTCGTCGATGTACTCGCTCACCCGCGGGCCGACGTACGCGTTGAGCACGGTGGTGGACATCCGCTCGTACTCCCGGTACTCGCGCAGGATCTCGTGCGAGAGCGACAGGTAGCTGCCCGGGGTAACCTCCCCGACGAGGGCCGCTACCATCTCCTCGTGCCTGGGCGAGGCATAAGCGTGCAGGAGGCACACCGCGATTGATTGCGCGTCAGCGCTGAGCGCCGTCTGTAGCGCGTCGCGTACAGACTGGGGATCGAGCGGGGTAACGACGTTACCGGACGCGTCCAGGCGCTCGTCGATTTCGATAATCCGGCTGCGCGGCACGAACGGCTCGGCCCGCTCGAAAAAGAGGTTATACGCCTCTGGCCGGTTCCCCCGGCCGATCGCGTACACGTCGCGCGTGCCACGGGTGACGATTAGTGCCGTCACCGCTCCCTTGCGCTCGATCGCTGTATTGATCGCCACGGTCGACCCGTGCACGAAGTCCGTGGCCTCGGGCAATGCGAGGCCGCTCTTCTCCAGGCAGCGAATGATACCGCCGGTGAGGTCGGCCGGATCGGTATGCGATTTTGCGTGTATCGTCGCCTTACTGTCCGTATCGAAAGCAACCATATCGGTAAAGGTGCCGCCGATGTCGGTAGCTATTACCAGGCTCATCCATCACCTCAAACATGGGTCTGCCGCATTCGTCGCGGCATTCGTTCGCATTCACTTGGTTGATGACGGGAGTGTAGGCGGCGAGATTTCTGGATTTCTAGCCTTAACGAGCCTTTGCCTATATAGTCATAGATCGCACCCTATGACTGCCGAGGCGGCCTACGGAATCTGGCCCACGCGCGGCTGCCTGCCCCGGAGCGCGCTGCGGGAACGGCCGTCCGGGCTCCTGGCCGGTCCGCTCACAGGCAGGGATGGCGGCCCGAAACCCGTGCCGTTCCGGCCATGCGGCGAACGGCACGGCGGCGGCCGACTCGACGGCCAAGCGGAGCACTTCCCACAGGCGATCTCCGGCCCAATAGTGCCCTGACCCGCGATCACCGCCGGGTCGTCGTAGGCTTGCAGGTAGCCGAGCGCGATCGCGTCAATGCAGAACAGCACCCCCTCCGGCAAGGCGGAGCACGGCGCGGCGGGATCGCACGGGCGGCAGCGCCGCCACTTGCCCGCTCATGAATTGCAGACCTCTTTTCGGATGGGGATGAATGAAGGTCAGCGCCTGACAAGAACATTTCGCGGCCGGCGGCTCGAACGCCTCGACATTTTCCACTACTGTATCGACGCTTTGCGGCTGGACCGCCGCAGCTTCGGCGTTATCCTCGCCAACCTCGTCGGCAATGCCCGCGTCATGGCGACCACATTGACGCGGGCAACCACTCCGGTGGCGGCGCGATATTTACCGAGAGCCTGCCCGTGAACGGGCACCTACCAATAAGCGGAACAGAGCTGCAGGCAGAGCCCGCCCAGCTGTGATGCGGGCGCGGCGACGGGGAAGGCCGGGATCGGTACGGCGGTCGTCGTTGATCCAGGCGAACATACGGCGTGGTCCACCGCCGCGAGCAACGGGTCCACCCGGGCTTGCTCTTCCTCCATACGCGAACCGAGGCCAGGCGCCTCCCTGGCCCCGAGGGCTGAGAGGATAGCCGCGTGGAGGTACTGAGCAGCCGAATCCTGCTGCGCCCGCTGACCTCGGCCGGAGCCGTCGGTTCTACCGCGACGTGCTGGGCCTGGCGGTCTACCGCGAGTTCGGGCGCGCCGACGATCCGGGCATGGTGTTCTTCCTCGGCCAGGGGCTGCTGGAGGTATCCGGGCACGGCCCTGCCCCTTCCGGGGCCCCGGTGATGATCTGGCTCCAGGTAAGGGACGTCCGCGCCGAGCACCGCCGCCTGGCTGGTGCAGGGGCCCGCGTTCTTCGGGAACCGGTCTTGGAGCCCTGGGGCCTGACCGAGATGCGGATCGAGGACCCCGACGGCGTCCAGATCGTCCTCGTCGAGGTCCCCGCCGACCACCCGCTGCGCCGCGACCCGCGATAAGCGCGATCGGCGCCGATCCGCCAAGCTGGCCCTGTCTCGCTGATTCAGTCAGGCCCGGGTCTGACCCGCGAGCTCCCGCGGAAAGGCAGGCCACGACTGAAAGGGAGCAGCGTAGCCGCCCACGGACGGCCCGCCCCCGTTCGTTCGGCCAATGCCTTTCATCATGACGAACGGTGACGTGTTTCACCCCTCCCGTCCCGTTTCCGCCCGGGTCGGCGAGACGCCGGGCACAGCGGGAAATCGGCCGTACACTTACCCGTTATGGAGGACCCTTTCGCCGTCAAGGAACTGCGGATCCGCCAGCCCGCGAGGATGATGGCCGGCCGGGTGCGTTACGACCTGTACGACTCCGGCCGCAAGCTCGTCGCCGTGGTGCGGAGACCGCGCCCCGGACGGTGCTGCAGACCATGGCCGACATGGTTCCGCGGACCCGGGTCCTCGGCGTCAAGACCGCCTCGGGCGAGCCGCTGCTGACCCTGGAGAAGCGGGACAGCGACTGGCTCGCCGACATCACCGACGCCGACGGCCAGCTGGTCGGGCGGATCGAGATCGGCGAGACGCGCCGCCACTACACGCTGTTCGACTCGGACGGCCAGGTGGCCGGGCACGCGGCGGCGACCTGGCGGTCAGGCAGTTCACCATCAACGGCCCGGACGGCGAGCGGTACGCCCGGCTGCGCAAGACCTGGGCCGGACTTGGCAAGGAGCTGCTCACCTCGTCCGACCACTACACGATCACGTTCACCGGGCCGATGCCGCCGACGGGTCCGGACGCTGGTGGCCATGGTGCCGATCGTGCTCGACATGGCCAGGCACGGGCCGTACTGACCGGCTTGCCAGCGCGCCCGGGCCGACCGGGGCTAAGCCTTCGGCATCGCCAGCCGGCCGCCGGGTCAGGCCCGGGCTGGCCACGGGACGGCGGTTACGACGCGGTGGGCGTCGGGCTCGACGTGTCCGGCGGCGGAGAGTCCGGGGTCGACGGCGGCGGCGACACGGTCGACGGCGGCGGCGACACGGTGGACGGCGGCGGCGAGCTCACGATCGGCGCCGATGACGACCCGGCAGGCGTCGGTGTCGACGAGGTCGCCGGCGTCGGCTTGCCCTGGCAGGCCGTGCAGGCCGGCGAGGTGCTGGGCGTGGCGCGGCCCCGCGTGGCCGCGGCCGAGGAGTGGCCCGGCGTCGGCGAGTAGCGGCCGCTCGGTGCGTAGCCGCCGCCCCCGGTGACCGGCTGCTGGCCCGCCGGGGCCGCGACGCGCCCCAGCGCGGACGGCGGGCCGCCGGACGGCGCGGTGCCCGTCGCGCCCGCCAGGGACGCGGCCGGGCCAGGGGTCACGCCCCGGGGCCCGGCGCTGGACGAGCGGGTAAGCACCAGGCTCACCGCCACCACGATGATCACCACGGCGGCGAGGGCGGCCGCCGGCCAGCGCCACTGGCGCAGCCGCGACGGCGGCCCGGCGTAGCGCGGGCCGGCGTACGGCGGCATGACCGGCGGGGGGCCGGCGAAGTTCCCGGTGACCGCGGCCGGGCGGGACTGCCGCCCGGCGTCGGTGACCGCGGCCGGGCGGGCGACCGGGCCGGCGTCGGCCAGCGGGCCGCGCTCGACGACCGTGGCGGCCACCGGGGCCGCGGGCCGCGGCGGCGCCGCGGCCAGTTCCGTGCCCGGCGGCACCGACGGGGCCGGAGTCACGGCGGCCGGCTGCGGCGCGTCCGCGTCCGGCCCGGCCGGGGCGGCTTCCGGCGCCTCCGCCGCCGCTGCCTGGCTGGCGGGGTCGCGCAGCGACGGCGGCAGCGGCGTGGAGACCGCCGGGACGTACTTGCCCATCCCGTCGGCGATCGCCGCCGGCAGCCACTCCCCGGTGAGCACCTCGACCTCGTCGCTGAGCGCGGCCAGCAGCTCGGCCGGGGTTGGCCGGTCCGCCGGGTCCTTGGCCAGGCAGCTCTCGATCAGCGGCCGGATCCGCTCGGGCACGTTGGTCAGGTCGGCCGGCTCGTTCACCACCCGGTACAGCAGGGCCGGCGTCGGGCCGACGCCGAACGGGCCGCCGCCGGTCGCCGCGTAGGCCAGGATCGTGCCCAGGCTGAACACGTCGCTCGGCTTGCCGACCTGCTGGCCCATGGCCTGCTCGGGCGACATGAAGCCGGGCGAGCCGAGCACCATGCCGGTGGTGGTCATCATCGACCGCTCCAGCGCCCGGGAGATGCCGAAGTCGATCACCCGGGGGCCGTCCGACGCCAGCAGCACGTTCGACGGCTTGAGGTCCCGGTGCACCAGGTCGGCGCGGTGGATGGCCTCCAGGGCCTCGGCCAGGCCGGCCGCGAGCGCGAGCACGGACTGCTCCGGCAGCGGGCCATGCTCCTCGACCGCGTCGGTGAGCGACGGCCCCGGCACGAAGACGGTGGCCATCCAGGGCAGCTCGGCGTCGGCGTCCGCGTCCACCACCGCGGCGGTGAAGATGCCGCTGACGTGCCGGGCGGCGGCGATCTCGGCGGAGAACCGCTCGCGGAACCCGCGCTCCTCGGCCAGCTCGGGCCGGATCAGCTTGATCGCGACCAGGCGTCCGCCCGGCGACTTCGCCAGGTAGACCACGCCCATGCCGCCGGCCCCCAGCCGTCCGAGCAACCGGTACTGCCCGACCGTGGCCGGGTCGCCTGCACGCAATTCTTTAATCACCGTCGGGCCCCCAGGGGCACCGGTGAAGCATTACTCCCCACGCCCACTCCCGAGCAGCTTGAAATTCGTGATATTGGCTATCAGCCTAGGCGGCCACGGGAGGTCCCGCCAGGATGCCGGATCTTCCGACAAGACGGTTAGTAATTCGTTATGGGCGCGTTACCCGGTGCGGTATCGGTTCAGCCGGCAGGCGCAAGTGCGTCCAGCACGATTACCAGGAACATTTCCGGTTCTTCGTCGGGAAAAGGCGCCGTGCGGCGGTAAAGCCAGTCAGCAAACCGGTAATCGCGCGGGTCACGGGCGCACAGGATCACCCGGCGCGGGGGTTAGCCGGCGACGCGGGGGCGGAAGGCGGCGAAGGGGTTGGTGACGACTAGCTCGCGGGCGGCGAAGCGGTAGACCGTGGCCGGACGGCCGCCGGTGGACGGCGGGCCGTGACACGTCGCTGGTCGGCTCGATCACGCCGCGGCGGGTCAGGATGCGCTGCAGGTTGGTGGCCGAGACCGGGTGGCCGAGCGCGGCGGCGTAGGTGTCACGCAGCTGCGAGACCGTGAACGCCTCGGGGGCCAGGGCGAAGCCGATGTTGGTGTAGGAGAGCTTGGCGCGCAGCCGGTTGCGGGCCGAGCCGATGATCGACCCGTGGTCGAAGGCCGTCGGCGGCAGGTCGTCCACCGGGTGCCACCCCGTGTCGTCCGGCAGCCTCGGCTGCGCGTCCGGTGTCACCAGGGCCAGGTACGCGGTCGCGAGGACCCGGCCGCGCGGGTCGCGCACCGGGTCGCTGCGCGTCTCAAGCTGCTCAAGGTGCGCGATCTCGGGGATGTCGACCTTGGCGCCGAGGTGCCTGCTCGCGGACGCGCCGAGCCGCTCGCCCGCGGCGAGCAGCGCCGCCGGGCAGCATCCAGGCGCCCTCGAACGGCGCCTCCGCGCGCCGCCACAGCAGCACGGCCAGGCGCTTGTCCCGCACCTGGAACACGACCCCGAGCGCCTCATGGCGGAAGCAGTCAGCGGGCACGAACCCATCGTAGGGCCCCGCCCCGGCCGCGCTCCGCAATTCTGCCCCGGCCAGGTCCTCCCGGTCGCCGCCTGCCATGCTCGTCGCCCCCTCCGTCACTTCTCCTGGCCCGTCGGCCCGGTCGTGTCCTGGCCAGCCGCGCTGCCGCGGGCCGCGGGCCGGCCGTCGGCCACTGTGAGGTCGGCCACTAGTTTTCGCCTGACAGTTGTAAACCTACCGTTTTCGACTTATCGTCGGAAACATGACAGACACGAAGGCGACGGCACCGGTTAACTCCGCCGATGCCCAGTGGGCGGCGCGGGTGCGGCGGCTGGCCGCCGAGCGCGACGCGGTGATCCTCGCGCACAACTACCAGCGGACCGAGATCCAGGAGGTCGCCGACCACGTCGGCGACTCACTGGCCCTGGCCAGGCTCGCGGCCACCAGCTCCGCCTCGGTGATCGTGCTGTGCGGCGTGTACTTCATGGCCGAGACGGCCAAGATCCTCTCCCCCGGACGCACGGTGCTGATCCCGGACGCCAACGCGGGCTGCTCGCTGGCCGACAGCATCACGGCCGACCAGCTGCGCGCCTGGAAGGCCGAGCACCCGGGCGCGGCCGTCGTGGCCTACGTGAACACCAGCGCCGAGGTCAAGGCCGAGGCCGACATGTGCTGCACCTCGGCCAACGCGGCCGAGGTGGTGTCCGCCATCCCCGAGTCGCGCGAGGTGCTGTTCCTGCCCGACCAGTTCCTCGGCGCGCACGTCCGCCGGGTCACCGGCCGGGAGAACCTGCGGGTCTGGGCGGGCGAGTGCCACGTGCACGCGGGGATCTCGCCGCAGGCGCTGCGCGACATGGCGGCGGCCCGGCCGGAGGCGGAACTCTACGTGCACCCGGAGTGCGGCTGCGGCACCTCCGCCCTGTGGCAGACCGGAACCGGCGACCTGCCCGCGGAGCGCACCCGGGTGCTGTCCACCGGCGGGATGCTGGAGGCCGCCCGGACGACGCGCGCGTCCGCCGTGCTGGTGGCGACCGAGACCGGGATGCTGCACCAGCTGCGCAAGGCGAACCCGGCGGTGTCGTTCGAGCCGGTCAACCCGCACGCGACCTGCCACTACATGAAGATGATCACGGCCGAGTCGCTGGAGCGCTGCCTGCGCTCCGGCGCAGCGGGAGGTGCAGGTCGACGCGGAGGTCGCCGACCGGGCCCGCCGCGCGGTCGAGGCCATGATCGCCACCGGGCCGGCCCCGGCGGCGGCAGGCGCGCGTTGACGCTGACTGAGCTAGGCGGAGGTCGTCACGGCCACTGGGGAGTGACCCCTCCTGGGCGGGATAACGGGATAAGGGGAGCGGCGGAAATGACTAGCGAGACTCGTGAGTTGACGGGGACTCGGTACCGGCCCGGGGGCGCGGTGGCGGCGGGACGCCGACGTCGTGGTGCTCGGGTCGGGGGCGGCGGGTATCGCCGTCGCGCTGACGGCGGCGGCGCGCGGGCTGCGGGTGCTCGTCGTCACCAAGGACCTGGTGGGCGGGGCCACGCCGCTGGCGCAGGGCGGGCTGGCCGCGGCGATCGGCGCGGGCGACAGCGCGAGCCGCGCACGCGACCGACACGCTGGTGGCCGGGGCGGGGCTGTGCGAGCCCGGGGTCGTGGCGGCCCTCGCGGACGGCGCGCCCGGCGCGATCGACTGGCTGACCGGTCTCGGCGCCCGGCTCGATACCCGCGAACTGCGCCTGGAGGGCGGGCACAGCGCGCACCGCATCGTGCACTCCGGTGACGACGCGACCGGCGCCGAGGTGCACCGCACCCTGCTGGCCGCGCTGCTGGCCAGCGGCATCGAGATCCTGGACCGGACCGTGGCCCTGGAACTGCTCCCCCGCGCGGAGACTCGCGGCGACCTGGCCGGCGAGGCCGGCGAGGTCCGGCGCGCTGGACGAGGCGCGCGCGGTCGGCGGGGTGCTGGCCGGGACCATCGGGGCCGACGGGCGGCTGACACCGGGGGTTATCGCGGCGGGGGCGGTGGTGATCGCGACCGGGGGGCTCGGGCAGGCGTTCGGCACGACGTCGAATCCGGCCGGCGCGACCGGGGACGGCATCGCGATCGCCGCCCGGGCCGGGGCGGTGATCAGGGACCTGGAATTCGTGCAGTTCCACCCGACGGTGCTGTGGCTGCCCGGCGCGAGCGGGCAGTGCCCGCTGATCACCGAGGCGCTGCGGGGCGCCGGGGCGGTGCTGCGCGACACCGACGGCGCGCCGCTGATGGCCGGGCACGACCCGCGTGGTGACCTGGCGCCGCGCGACGTAGTCGCCGCCCGGATGACCGAGGTGATCGCGGCGGGCGACGCCGGGCACGTCTGGCTCGACGCGACCGGGCTCGGCCGCGAGCTGCTGGAAGACGGGTTCCCGACCGTCACCGCCGCGTGCCGCAAGCACGGCATCGACCCGGTGACCGCGATGATCCCGGTCGCACCGGGCGCGCACTACTCCTGCGGCGGCATCCTGGCCGACCTGGACGGGCGGACCAGCGTGCCCGGCCTTTACGCGGCGGGCGAGGCCGCGTCCACCGGGGTGCAGGGGGCCAACCGGCTCGCCTCCAACTCGGTCACCGAGGCGATCATCGCCGGACGGCGCACCGGGGCGGCCATCGCGGAGCTCGCTGCGCCCGGATGTCACGGCGACGACGCAGGGCGCAGGGCGGCCCGACGGCACCGGCCGAGTCAGGGCGACTGAGGTGCCCGGCCTGGCGCGGCGCGGCGGACGGCTGGAGCTGGCCCTGGCCATGTCCCGGTACGCCGGCGTGCTGCGCGACGGCGACGGGCTCGGGCAGCTGCGGCGGGCGCTCGCGGAGCAGGACGACGACGCGGGGGTAGCCTGGCCAGGGGGGCACGCCGCCAGGGCCGGGGACGCCGGCCGGGTGAACGGGCCGGTGAGCGGTGCAGACGCTGTCGTTCTCCCGGGGATTGAGGTTGGTTGCGACCTTGATCTCGACGGGGTGGAGGCGGTGAACCTGCGGACGGTGTCGCTGCTGATCGCGGCGGGGGCGCGGCAGCGGGCGGAGAGCCGCGGGTGCCACCGGCGGCGGGACGCGACCGGGACGGCGGCCGCGCCGTGGCACACCCTGGTCGCGCTGGGACGGGCAGCGGCTGGTGGTGTCGGAGGAACCGGTGATGGGCGGGGCGGTGGCGGCGCGCGGCGCGCTGCTCGTGACGATGCGAGGAGAAGCTGTGACAGCTGAGGCCGTGGGAACCGACGCTGCGCCCGCCCAATCGGGGGGCCCGCTGACGGCGGGCACCGTGGCGGCAATCGAGGAGGCCGGGCTGGAGGTCGCCGACGTGCTGCGGGTGGTGCGGGCGGCGCTGGACGAGGACTTCCGCTACGGCGTGGACGTCACGTCCGCGACGACCGTGGCCGGGCGGACGGTGCGCGCGGACGTGGTGGCGCGGGAGGCGGGCGTGGTGGCCGGGCTGCCGGTGGCCCTGGCGGTGCTCGACCTGGTCGGCGGCTACCTGGCCGGGAGCCGGACGGACGCCGGGGCAGAGGCGGGGCCGCGGGGCCGGACCGGGCGGCGCGCTGGTCACCGGGACGGCCCTGGTCGCGGACGGGTCACGGGTGCGGCCCGGCGACGCGGTGCTGCGCGTGTCCGGTGACGCGGTCGCGGCGCTCGGGGCGGAGCGGACGATGCTCAACTTCCTCACGCACCTGTCCGGGATCGCGTCGGCCACCCGGGCCTGGGCGGACGCCGTGGCGGGCACCGGGGCCGTCGGTGCGGGACACCCGCAAGACGCTGCCGGGGCTGCGCGGCCTGGAGAAGTACGCGGTGCGGCGCGGCGGCGGTGAGAACCACCGGATGGGCCTGGGCGACGCCGCGCTGGTCAAGGACAACCACGTCGCCGCGGCGGGCGGCATCGCCGCGGCGGTGCGCGCGGTGCGGGCCGGCGCGCGCCCCGGCCTGGTCATCGAGGTCGAGTGCGACTCGGTGGCGCAGGTGCGTGAGGCACTGGCGGCCGGGGCGCGGTTCCTGCTGCTGGACAACATGCCGGCCGCGGCGCTGCGGGAGGCCGTGGCGGCGGCGCGGGAGTACGACGGCGTGCGGCTGGAAGCCAGCGGCGGGCTGCGGCTGGCGAACGCGCGCGAGGTCGCGGAGACCGGCGTCGACTACCTGGCCGTGGGGGCGGTCACGCACTCGGCGCGGGCGCTCGACCTGGGGCTCGACTACGGCGGCGCGAGCTGACCGGCAGCCGCCGTTGTTTTAGCCGCGAAACCCGCTCTTACCTGCGATGTCAGGCGTCGCGCAGGAATCCGGCGTCCCGCAGGTCGGCGGAGATCTCGGCGGCGGTGGAGACGAGCAGCTCGCCCAGCTTCGGCTCCTGCGAGGGATCGAAGCGGCCCTCGGGGATCGTGACGCAGACGTCGCCGAACACGTCGCCGGCCGCGTCGTACAGCGGCGCGCCCATGCCGACCGCGCCCTTGGACCGCTGACCCCGGGAAACGGCGTAGCCACGGGCGCGGATCCGGGCCGCCTCGGCCTCCAGCTGGTCGGGGTTGACGATGGTCCGGTCGGTGAACCGTTCGAGTTCCCGCTGGTAGATGGCCTCGCGCTCCTCCTCGGGGAGGAACGAGAAGATCGCCAGGCCGGTGGCGCCGGAGTGCACGGCGTACCAGCGGTTCATGCTCACCACCCAGCGCAGCGGGTGCGGGGCGTCGATGATGTCGATGACGATCATCTGGCCCCGCCGGGCGCCGTACGCCGCGAGCAGCACGGTCTCGCCGCAGGCCAGCGCCAGCTTCTCCAGGTGCGGCTTGGCCAGCTTGACCGGGGACAGCCGCTGGGAGAAGACCTGGCAGATCCGGAACAGCTCCAGGCCGGGGGTGTACCGGCCATCTTCGTTTTTCGTCACCAAGTCGCGCGATTCGAACACCTGGAAGATACGGTATATCGTGCTCGGCGAGGTGTTCATCGCCCGCGCTACCTCGCGGACGCCCCAGGTGTCGGCGGTGTGATCGGCAAGCCAGACCAGCACGTCGATCGCGCGTGCGGCCGGTTCGCGTTCGCCAGGCATCTGGTCCATCCCCACATAGTGTCGTGGCGCTAACGTCTTGGCGAAGCTCTTGACAATCCGGGCTTCACGGACAAGCATCATGTCATTCAACGATACACCCGTTTCGTAGAATGAAACATAAAAAATCGCTTGCCAGAGGCGGCCGTCGGCCACAAGCCCGAAGCCAGGGCAAGTACGGCGGTCGTCACCCGCACCGCCCGCAGCCCGCTGGTGTGTGCCGCTAGCCCTCAAAACCCCGCACCGCCGCCCTCGCTGAGGCCGGCCCGGGCGGGGCCTCGCCACTCAAGACGAAGGTGTAAACAGAGTGGGCACGACCTATCGCTCAGCCGGACGGGCCGCCGCAGGCATGGCCGCCGTCCTGCTCTCAGCCGCGACAGTCGCGGCATGCTCCTCGGGCGGAAGACAGCAGCAGCACCGGAACCGCAGCCGGTTCGGGTTCCGCCTCGTCCACGGTGGGCCCGCAGAACAGCGCGACGCCCAAGCCCGGCGGCTCCTTCACGATGCTGGAGGAGACCGGCCTCACCGGCGCCTGGCCGACCGGGCTCGACCCGGCCACCGACGGCAACGGCTCGGCCAACCAGAGCTACATGGACGCCATCTACGGCAACCTGTTCCAGCTCGGTGCCGACGGCAAGCTCATCCCCGACCTGGCCCTCTCGGCGACGCCGTCGGACGGCGGCAAGACCTACACCATCGCCCTCCGCCCCGGGGTGAAGTTCAGCGACGGCACCCCGTTCAACGCGGCCGCGGTGGCGTGGAACTTCCAGCAGGGACCTGGCCAGCACGGTCGGCAGCAACCCGCACTGGCCCGGCGCCAAGGTCAGCACCGACGGCGACCTCAAGGTCGTGGTCAAGATGACCGCGCCGTACGCGGCGTTCATCAACACGTTCCACGACGGCAACGTGAACTGGATCGCCTCAGAGACCGCGGAGAAGGCGAACCCCAACAAGTTCAAGCTGATGCCGGTCGGCGCCGGCCCGTTCACCGTGGTCAGCGACACCGTCAGCTCCGAGCTGGTGCTCAAGGCGAACCCGACCTACTGGCAGAAGGGCCGCCCGTACCTGAAGTTCCTCACCTTCAAGTCGGTGGCCAGCGACGAGGCCGCGCTCGAGACCATGCAGGCCGGGGGCGTGCAGGGGTACGAGGGCATGCAGACGCCGCAGCTGGTGTCGGCCTTCAACCAGTCGTTCAACGTCCTGGACGTGCCGTCCACCTCGCCGTACGTGATCCAGCTGAACACGGGCAAGGCGCCGTTCAACAACCTCGAGCGCGCGCGAGGCCGTGTACTACGCGACCGACGTGAACACGATCGACGAGAAGCTCTTCGGCAGCCTGCACCCGGTTACCCAGGGCTTCACCGCGCCGAACGGCCTGTTCTACGAGCAGAACGTGCCCGGTTACCGCACCTACGACCTGGCCAAGGCCAAGGCCGCGGTGAAGGCGGCTGGCCTCAGCGGGGTCACGATCAACCTGATGGCCACCCAGAGCTCGGTCGCCCAGACCGTGCTCGAGGCGCTGCAGACCATGTGGCAGGCCGCCGGGATGAAGGTCACCATCCAGGTCAACCAGCTGGCCAACGTCATCCAGCAGTTCCAGAGCAAGACCTGGGAGGCCTCACTGCAGACGGCGGGCGCCTTCGACCCGGCCGCCGGCCTCGGCGTGGTCTTCCGCTTCGGTTCCACGTCGCCGTTCAGCGGCGTGAAGGACCCGAAGCTCGACGCGCCTGTTCGCCCAGGCGGCGGGCGCGCAGAGCCCCGACCGAGCGCGGGCAGCCTGTACAACCAGGCTGCCGAGTACATCAGCAAGAACGCGTACGCGCCGTTCCTGTTCCCGGTCAACGGCTGGAACATCGCGGCGAAGAACGTGTCTGGCCCCGGGCTCACCACCCTGCTGCCCGCGTCCGCGGTGCGGCCGGAGATCCTGTGGGACCAGGTCGGGTTCACTAGCGGTTCGTGACCGTGGCTCACAACCGCACCGCGAACCCGACTGCGGCTGCGAACCCGGAGGCGGCGGTATCCCCGCCGCCTCCGGGCGGCCGGGGCGGCCCGTCGGCCATCCTGCGTTCCAGCCTGCTGCGCCTGATCGTCCGCCGCCTGCTGACCGCGATCCCCGTGGTCTGGGGCGTCACGTTCCTGGCCTTCGCCGTGATGAACCTGCTGCCCGGTGACGCCGCCCAGGCCCTGCTCGGCGCCGAGGCCACGCCGGCGCAGGTCGCCCAGCTCAGCCACCAGCTCCACCTGGACGACCCGTTCTTCGTCCGCTACTGGCACTGGCTGTCCAGCGCGCTGAGCGGTAACCTCGGCAGCTCGCTCGGCGACGGCGTGCCGGTCACCACGATCTTGTCGCAGAAGCTGCCGATCACCTTCGAGCTGCTCCTGTTCGCCTTCATCATCTCGCTGCTCATCGCCTTCCCGATGGCGACGCTCGCCGCGCGCAAGCCGGGCGGGATCTTCGACAGCATCTCCACCTTCGTCTCGGTCGTCGGGCTGTCGATCGCGCCGTACATCCTGGCGCTGCTGCTGATCCTGGTCTTCGCGGACAACCTGCACTGGTTCCCCGCGCTCGGCTACACGCCGATCGGCACCGACTTCGGGCAGAACCTGCGGGACCTGACGCTGCCCGCGCTGTCGCTCGGCGTCCCCTTCGGCTTCTTCTACACGCGGCTGCTGCGCGCCGACGTGATCGAGCAGCTCAACGAGGACTACGTGACGACCGCGCAGGCCAAGGGGCTGGGCAACTGGCGGGTGCTGCTGCGGCACGCCACGCCGAACTCACTGTTCGGCCTGATCACCGTGGTGGCGCTGAACGTCGGCGTGCTGCTCGGCGGGACCGTCATCGTGGAGGAGCTCTTCGGCCTGCCCGGCATGGGCCAGGAGCTGTTCAACTCGATCACCAACCGCGACTACCCGGTGCTCGAGGGCGCCGTGGTGGTGTTCGCCGTGGTGGTGGTCGTGATCGGCCTGCTGGCCGACCTGCTCTACGCCGTACTCGACCCAAGGATCAGGTATGACAATCCCGGTCAATGACGCGGCGGCGTCCGGCCTGGCGGCGCCCGGCCGCCCCGGCCGCGCCGCGGGCCCGCGGGCGCCTGGCCCGCTCGCTCAGCCTCTGGATCCCGGCGGGGCTGCTGATCTTGATCATCGCCCTGTGCTTCCTGTGGCCCCTGGTCGGCAACGTGCCCTCGCCCACCGGCGGCAGCGTGCTCGACTCCGGGCTGGCCGCCGGGTCCCCCGGCCACCTGCTCGGCACCGACGTCAACGGCAACGACATCTTCTCCCGGCTGCTGTACGGCGGGCGGGTCTCGCTTGAGGTCGGCGCGGCCACCCAGGTGATCGGCATCGTGGCTCGGCGGCCTGATCGGCATCCTGGCCGGCGTACTCGCGCGGCGTGCTCGTCGGCGGTGCTGATGCGGGTACTCGACGTGTTCATCGCGTTCCCGTCGCTGGTGCTGGCGATGGCGATCGCCGAAGGCCTCGGCGCGGGCGAGCTGCACGTGATCTGGGCCCTGTCGTTCTACAGCGTGCCCGCCTTCGCCCGGCTCGCGCGCACCGCCACGCTGCGCCTGCGCGACCAGAACTTCATGACCGCCGCGGCCATGAGCGGCACCCCGGCCTGGCGGATCGTGCTGTTCCACGTGGCGCCCAACCTGCTGCCGGCGCAGCTCACGTTCGCGCTGCTCGGCGCGGGCGTGGCGATCATCCAGGAGGGCGCGCTCAGCTTCCTGTCGCTGGGCGTCCCGCCGCCCGGAGCGAGCTGGGGGAACATGATTCAGTCCGGAATCCAGACCATGTCGGTGCGGCCGTCGCTGGTGCTATGGCCCTCGCTGGCCCTGCTGGTCACCGTGGCGGCGCTCAACCTGACCGGTGACGCGCTGCGGGCCCGCTGGAGTGCGCGATGACGGCGAACCTACCGGGCTCCCCCGCCAAGTCGGCGGTGCTCGAGGTCAGCAACCTGTCGGTCCAGTTCCGGCCGCGGGGCCGCGTGGTCAACGCGGTCTCCGGGCTCACCTATGCCGTGCAGGCCGGCGAGACCGTGGCGATCATCGGCGAGTCGGGGTCGGGCAAGACCGCCAGCTCGCGGGCGATCATGGGGCTGACGCCGCGCAGCGCCAACGTGTCCGGCTCGGTGAAGCTTGACGGCACCGAGCTGATCGGGCTCAGCGCCAGGGAACTGCGCCGCTACCGCGGCCAGGACGTGGCGATGATCTTCCAGGACCCGGCCAGGTCGCTGAACCCGACGATGAAGGTGGGCCCGCAGATCGCCGAGGCGATCCGGGCGCACGACAAGTCGGTCAGCAAGGCCGACGCCCGGGAACGGGTCATCGAGCTGCTGCGCCTGGTGCGGCTGTCCGCGCCGGCCCAGCGGTACGACGAGTACCCGCACCAGTTCTCCGGCGGCATGCGCCAGCGCGTGATGATCGCCATGGCGCTGAGCTGCTCGCCGAAGCTGCTGATCGCCGACGAGGCGACGACCGCGCTCGACGTGACCACCCAGGCGCAGATCATGCGGCTGCTCGGTGACCTGCAGGCGCGCCTCGGCATGGCCATCTTGATGATCAGCCACGACCTCGGCCTGGCCGCGTCCTTCGCGGACGAGGTGGTCGTGATGTACGCCGGGCGCACGGTAGAGAGGGCGCCGGTGGACGAGCTGTTCAGCAACGTGCGGATGCCCTACACCAGCGCGCTGCTCGGCGCGGTGCCCCGGCTCGACCGGGCCGCGCACACGCCACTGCCGGTCATCGGGGGGCGGCCGCCGGACCTGTCAACCCCGCTCGCCGGCTGCCCGTTCGCCCCCCGCTGCCCGCGGGCCGGCGAGAAGTGCACCGACCGGCACCCGCCGTTGTCCGAGCACGTGCCCGGGCACTGGTACGCGTGCTGGCACCCGCTGCCGGAAGGGACCAACGGTTACCACGGTCCCGCCTGCGTCTTCCGTTGTGTCCGGCGCTGCCGGGGAGGTGCGATGACGACGCCGTTGCTTGAGGCGCGCGACCTGGTGCAGGAATTCACCGTCCGGGGCGCAGGGCGGGGTCCGCGGCGGCGTGCTGCAGGCCGTGTCCCACGTCGGACCTGGAGATCTACCCGGGCGAGACGCTACAGCGTGGTCGGCGAGACCGGCTCGGGCAAGTCCACGCTGGCCCGGTCGATCATGAGCACGCCGCCGCCCAAGTCGGGCGAGGTGGTGTTCCAGGGAGCACGCGCTCACCACGCTGCGCGGGTCGGCGCTGCGCTCGGCCCGCCGGCTCGATGCAGATGATCTTCCAGGACCCGTTCACCTCGCTCGACCCGCTGTGGCCGGTGAACAGGATCGTGGCCGAGCCACTGATCGCGGCCGGGATGCGGGACCGGGCCAAGCGGCGCCAGCGGGTCGCCGAACTGCTTGAGCAGGTCGGCCTGGACATCGCCGTGCACGGCAGGCGGCGGGCCCGCGAGCTGTCCGGCGGCCAGTGCCAGCGGGTGGCGATCGCCCGGGCGCTCGCCGCCGAGCCGGCGCTGATCATCGCCGACGAGGCGGTGTCCTCGCTCGACGTGCTCGTCCAGGCGCAGGTGCTGAACCTGATGGAGGGGCTGCGCACCTCGCTCGGCCTGTCCTACCTGTTCATCGCGCACGACCTGGCGCTGGTCAAGCAGGTCAGCGACCGGGTGGCCGTCATGTACCTGGGGCGGCTGTGCGAGACCGGGCCCGCCGACGAGGTGTACGAGCACCCGCGCCACCCCTACACCGTCGAGCTGCTCGACGCGGTACCGCGGGTGGAGCGGGCCAGGCACCGCGCGCCCGGCGACACCTCGAACGCGGCGGCCGCGGCGGCCGAGACCGGGGTGCCCGTGGTGGCCGAGGTCGCGTCGCCGGTCAACCCGCCATCCGGGTGCCGGTTCCGCACCCGGTGCCCGCGGGCGCAGGACCGGTGCGCGCAGGAGACACCAGTGCTGGCACCGCCCCAGGGTCCAGCCCTGGCCACCAGGTCGCCTGCCACTTCCCGGTCGCGGTCAGCCAGCCGCAGACCCGGACGGCCGACGCGGCCAGGCCATGAACGTCAGGCCAGAGACTTCCACGGAAACATCAGGAAATTTCAAGGAATGAGGCAGAGCACACCATGACCGATGAGTTCGGTATCGCAGGAAAAACCCTGCTCGTGACGGGTTCCGGCCGCAACCTCGGCAAGGCGATCGTGCTCGAGTTCGCCGCCCGCGGCGCGAACGTCGTCATCAACGCCCGGTCGAACGCCGACGAGGCAAACGCCGTCAAGGAGGAGGCGGAGGCCCTGGGCGCCAAGGCCCTCGTCGTGCTCGGCGACGCGGCGTACAAGTCCACCGTCGTCGACATGAAGACCAAGGCCGAGGAGGCCTTCGGCAAGGTCGACATCTACGTGAGCAACGCCGCGCGCCGGCTGCACCGCGACTTCTGGGAGACCAGCGACGAGGACTGGCACCGCTACCTCAACCAGCAGCTCACCGCGTCGTGGTACCTGGCGAAGGCGTTCGCCCCCGGGATGCGCGAGCGCAACTGGGGCCGCATCATGCACATGAACGGCCCGGACGGCTGGAGCGGCGGCCCGACCCGCATCCCGCACTCGACCGCCAAGGGCGGCCTGCGCACGTTCACCAAGTCCCTGGCCCGTTCCCTCGGCCCGTACGGGATCACCGTGAACGACATCAACCCCGGCTTCGCCGACACGATCCGCGACATGGAGACCCACCCCGGCCTCACCCGTGAGCGGTCCGACAAGATCGCCGCGGAGATCATCCCGATCGGCCGCCAGCCGCGGCCGGATGAGGTCGCCTGGGGGTGCGCCTTCCTCGCCGCCGAGCGCTCGGCGGCCATCAACGGCACCGTCATGCACGTTGACGGCGGCCAGTCGGTGATCGGCTGATGTCCAGCGGTATCGACACGGACATCAGGGGAAAGATCGCGATCGTCGGAGTCGGCCACACGCCCCAGGGCGAGCTGCCCGGCCAGTCACCCGAGACAAACTCGGTCCTCGCGATCAAGGAAGCGCTCAAGGACGCCGGGATCACCCGGGACAAGCTGGACGGGCTGATCACCTGCAAGTCCGTGCAGGGCACGAACACCGACGTCTCCGTCGGCCCGCAGCTCGGCATCAACCCGCAGTACGCGCAGTCGCTCGACTACGGCACGTGCAACTTCTCGCTGCACCTGGCGGTGCAGGCGATCATGACCGGCATGGCCACCACGGTCGCCCTGTGCTACGGGGCGAACGCGCGCAGCATCCGGTTCCCGTTCGGCGCGTCCTCCCCGACGCTGGCCGGCGCGTCGGGCCTGATGCACATCGCGGGCCCGGCGGCGATGGCGCTGCAGCGCCACAAGGCGATGTACGGCACGACCGACGAGCAGTTCGGCATGATCGCGGTCTCCGAGCGCGAGTGGGCGCAGAAGAACCCGATCGCGCTGTTCCGCGAGCCGATGTCGATGGAGCAGTACCTGGCCATGCCGTACATGGTCGAGCCGCTGCGCCGGCAGGACGTGACCATGCTGTCCGACGGCGGCGTCTCGCTCATCGTCACCAGCGCGGAGCGGGCCGCCGACTACCCGAACAAGCCGGTCTACATCCTCGGCATGTCCGAGCAGAGCGGCATCCGCGGCGAGTACACCCCGGACTACCTCAACCGGGAGTTCCTCAAGGGCGCCGCCGACCAGATCTGGAAGAAGACCGGGCTGACCCCGAACGACATCGACGCGCTGTACATCCAGAACCCGACCGCGGTCTGGGTGCTGCAGATGCTCGAGTAGTACGGCTTCGCGCCGGTCGGCGAGGCAGGCCCGTGGCTCGCCGAGGGCCACACCCGGCCGGGCGGCGACATGCCGGTCAACACCAACGGCGGCCAGCTCTCCGAGAGCTACATGTGGGGCTGGCTGCACCTGGTGGAGGCGGTCCGGCAGCTGCGCGGGCAGGCAGGCGAGCGCCAGATCAGCGACGCCGAGATCGCGATGTACTGCTCCACGCAGGTCTGGTTGAAGGGAGGCGCGTCGATCATCTCGACGCACAAGTAAATGACTGATCAGGCCTACAACAAGCCCATCCCCAAGCTCGACGACCCCGACCAGGGCCCGTTCTGGGCGGCGGCCCGCGAGCACCGGCTCATCGCGCAGAAGTGCGGCAACTGCGGCACGCTGGTCTACCCCGCGCTGCAGATCTGCCCCTCCTGCTGGGAGCGCGAGCTCCAGTGGACCGACGTGTCCACCGAGGGGACGATCTGGAGCTACGTGGTGTACCACCGCGCGTTCCACCCCGGCTTCAAGGAAGACCTGCCGTACGTGGTGGCGATCGTGGAGAACGCCGACGGCGTGCGCTACACCGGGCGCGTGGTCGGCAACCGCGACGACGTCACCGTCGGTGCCAAGGTCCGGGCCGTGTTCGCCGATGAGACCCCCGAGTTCACGCTGGTGAAGTGGGAGCTGGCGTGAGCGAGGGCACGGAGCTGACCCAGCCGGGCGTGGCTGGCGGCCCCGGGCCGCTGGCCGGCGTCCGGGTGGTCGAGCTCGGCGGGGAGGCCGGCGACTACGCCGGCCTGCTCTGCGCCGGGCTCGGGGCCACGGTCGTCAAGGTCGAGCCGCCGCAGGGCAGCCCGGGCCGCCGGCTGGGGCCGTTCTACGGCGGCACCGAGGACCCGGAGCGGTCGCTGTACTTCTGGGGCTACAACCGCGGCAAGCGGTCGGTGGTGATCGACCTGGCCGACGCCGAGGGCAAGGCGCGTTTCGACGCCCTGCTGGCCGAGGCGGACGTGCTGATCGACGCCAGCGGCCTCGGCGAGCTGGCCCGGCTCGGCATCGACCCGGCCGCGCACGCCGAGCTGGTGCACGCGCGGGTGACGCCGTTCGGCGAGGACGGGCCCGTGGGCCGGGTACCACACCTCGGACCTGGTCTCGCTGGCCCTCGGCGGCGTGGTCATGAACTGCGGGTACGACCCGGACCCGTCCGGTCACTACGACCTGCCGCCGATCGCGCCGCAGGCCTGGCACTCGCTGCACATCGCGGGCGAGCAGCTGGTCATCGGCATCGTCAGCGCGCTGCTCTACCGGCTGCGCAGCGGCGAGGGCCAGAAGGTGTCGGTGGCGATCCACGAGGCGGTCGCCAAGAACACCGAGATCGACCTGATGAGCTGGGTCATGCTGCGCCAGCCGGTGTACCGGCAGACCTGCCGCCACGCGCTCGGCACGATCACCAACCCGTCCATCAGCTACACCAAGGACGGCCGCTGGAACCTGTCGATGCACGTCGGGGCGCGCGACCAGCGCTTCCTCAAGCCGTTCATGGAGCGGTACGGGCTCGCCGACGGCATCACCGACGTGGTCCCCGAGCCGGTACCCGGCGTGCGCGCCGTGGCGGGCGCCTCGACGGCCGCCACGTCGGGCGTCGAGTACGTGCAGCGGCTCACCCGCCGCTTCCGCTACGAGGACCTGCCGTGGCAGGAGGCCCAGCTGGCCGGCCTGCTGTGGTCGCCCATCCGCAAGCCGCACGAGAACGCCGACGACGAGCACTGGCTGTCCCGGGGCACGTTCGCCGACGTGGAGCACCCGGAGCTGGAGCGGTCGCTGCGCTACCCGGTGAGCAAGTGGATCTCCACCCGCGGCTCGTGGACCACCGGGCGGCGCGCGCCGCTGCTCGGCGAGGACGACAAGCTGCTTCGTGACGGCTGGCTCACCGAAGCGAAGAATCAGCAGGAATAACGGAGGGCGCGTCCCCCGTGTCCGCCAGCGGTTCCCCATCGGCGGGCGGCACCCGGCAGCGGGCTTCGCTGCACGCTGTCGTCGCGCGGGCCATCCGTGCCGGACGCCACCGACGCGGGGCTGTCCGCGCTGGGCAAGCCGTTCCCGCTGGCCGGCGTGCGGATCCTCGACTTCAGCTGGTTCCTCGCCTCGGCCGGCGCGACCAGGTTCCTCGCCGCCCTCGGCGCGGACGTGCTGAAGGTGGAGTGGAAGACCCACCCGGACTCCGGCCGCGGCTCGCTGGTGCCCGAGGGCGGCCGGGCGGCGCGGGAGGCGGCCACCGGGCCGGTGCCCGCGCTGAAGGACAACGCCATCGGCGGCCAGTACAACAACAAGAACCCCGGCAAGCGCGGCCTGTCGCTCAACGTGGCCGACCCGCGCGGCCTGGAGATCGCCAAGTCGCTGCTGGCCAAGTGCGACGTGGTGGCCGAGGGCTTCTCCCCCGGCGTGCTCGAGCGCTGGGGCCTGGGTTACGAGGAGCAGAAGAAGATCCGGCCGGACGTCATCTACGTCAAGCAGTCGGGCATGGGCGCGTTCGGCACCTACGGGCGGTTCCGCGCCGTCGGGCCGATCGCCGCGGCCCTGTCCGGCATGTCGGAGATGAGCGGGATGCCGAGCCCGGCGCCCCCGGCCGGCTGGGGTTACTCCTACCTCGACTGGTTCGGCGCCTACTCGATGGCCCTGTCCGTCCTGTCCGCGCTGTACCACCGGGACGTCACCGGCGAGGGCCAGTGGATCGACGCGTCGCAGACCGAGGCGGGCATCATGCTCACCCAGGTCCCGGTGCTCGACCACGCCGCGCACGGCCGGGCCTGGGAGCGGACCGGCAACCGGGCCGCCTACCAGTCGATCGCGCCGCAGGGCATCTACCGGTGCGCCGGCGAGGACCGGTGGATCGCGGTCACCTGCGCGACGCAGGAGCACTGGCAGGCCCTGGCGACCGTGGCCGGCCAGCCCGAGTGGCTCGCCGACCCGCGGTTCGCGGGCGTCGCCAGCCGGCAGGCGCACCACGACGAGCTGGACGCGCTGATCGAGTCGTGGACGTCCACGGTCGAGCCGTACGAGCTGATGAGGCGGCTGCAGGCGGCCGGCGTCCCCGCTGGGGTGTGCCAGACCGCCGGGGACCGCTGCGACAGCGACCCGCAGCTGGCGCACCTCGGCTGGCTCACCGAGCTGACCGGGACGCGCATCGGCAGCTGGCCGCTGGCCGAGGTCCCGGTGCGGATGTCGGAGACGCCGCCGTACCTGGGCGGGCGCGGCAACCGCGCGGCCCCGCTGTACGGCGAGGACAACGCGGCGATCCTCACCGGCCTGCTCGGCATGTCGGAAGACGAGGTCGCCGAGCTCACCGAGCAGGGCGTCCTGTAGGGATCCTTTCCCCGGCTGACCGCGGCGGCGGGCGGACCTTCGGGTCGGCCCGCCGTCGCGTTTTTTACTGCCCGGCGGCCGCGTGCTGTTGGGGTGGGCGTCCGGCGACGGTGTCCCGGGTGACCACCGTTGTCTACCCGTGTTCGTGAGGACCGTGCGCGCGGGCAGATGCTTTTCCCGAGAAATGGACCCGTCGGGTTCCTGGGACAGGCCGACCTGGGTGCTGGTCGGCCTGGTGGGCGTGGACGCCGGCGCTCTACGGGCTGGGCTGGTGCCTGCGCGTGGTCACCCCCGGCCACCGGTTCGAGCAGTCGGCCGACCAGTGGTTCCTAGTCAACTTCCTGACCTTGGGGCGTGGCGCGTGGATCTGGCTCACCATCGGGTTCATCGGCACCGTGGTGATCGTGATCGGGTCATCCGCGCGGCGCCGGCCGCCGGGCGGACCGGGTGGCGGCCGCCGCGGCGGCCCTGCTCGCGCGTCGCGTCCCTGCGTGCAGACGTGGCGGGTCGTCTGGGACAATGACAAGGACTTCGCCCGCTACTACGCCCAGTCCACGGTCTTCTACGCGCCGGCCACCTCCGGAGCCGACGCCCCGCCGTCCCTGGACCGGCTGATCGCCGGCGCGCGGCCGGGGACCGGCGGCTGCGCGCTCGCCGGCGCCGCCGACGTGGCAAGCTGCGTCAAGGCGGGAACGCTGCCCGTTAGCGGGTGGAACGCGCGGATCAGCTCCTTCAACGGCGCCGTCTACGCGCTGTCGCGGTCATCGGGGGACATCCAGAACGTCAGCCTGAACGCCGCCACCGTGCACTACCTGAACGCCTGGCACGGGCAGCCGGACGGCTGGAGCGGCATCCTCGACGGGAACGGCATCAGCCAGGGCATGGGCGGGGTCGCCGAGTGGAACGGTTCGAAGGTCACCACGTGCACCTTCAGCGGCCGCTACGCCATCGACCGCTCGTTCTCCGGTACCAACATGGCAGACCTGCCGGACTACCTCGCCCAGCAGCTACCCGGGCCTGCGGTGGACGATCGGAGACGCCTGGGGCTACTGCGACGGCAGCCAGCCGGTCGTGGTCATCCCGGTGACCAAGGTCGTCCGGTTCATGAGCCGGAGCGTGAACACCGCGGCCGGAGTCATCCTGGTCCACGGGGACAACGGCAAGACGTCGCTGAGCTACCAGCCCACGGTGCGAGCCCGGCCAGCTGCCCGGCGCGGCGTACCCGGAGTCCCTGGTGCAGACGCAGCTCGCCCAGGCCTCCTGGGCGGCCGGGCGCGGGTCGATGAACAACGGCGGCTTCGGCTTCGAGCCGACCAGCTCGGCGGCGCAGGCCGGGAACGTCGCCGACTACCTGCTCCGGTCCAAGGCCAACGGCCGGCTGGAGTGGGTCACCCCGCTGACGCTGCGCAACTCCTCGTCGCAGCTGTTCGTCGCCTACGCGGTGTCCCCGGCCGACTCGGTGTCCGACGGGAAGCTCAACCCGCTGTCCATCTACATCCTGTCCCCCGGCGACCCGCGGCAGATCAACGTGGACAACATGGAGGCCGAGGCCCGCAACTGGCTCGCCCAGCAGCAGCCGGGGTTCATCTCCTCGGGCGGGCAGCTATCCGAGTTCACCCCGGTCGGCGGCAACATGTGGCGGGCCTACGGCGAGCTGAACGGGCGCGTGGTCTACCTCCTCGACATCGACGCGACCGGCTCGGTGTCACCGGTACTGACCACCGTCCCCGGGATCGGCGGTCCCGGGGACGCCGCGGGCGCCCCGGGGGCTTCCACCGCCGTCTGCGGCAAGCCGCTGTCCAGCCTCTCGACGTCGCAGCTGGCGCTCTGCCTACGGGAATTCGCCGACCAGCTAGCCACCCGCGAAGGCCAGCCCGCGGCGTCGCCCCCGCCCGGGTAGCGGGCCCGCCGCCGAATCCATGTCTGTGCCGAACTTCTGGTAGTCTCTCCGCGTGGCGATGAACCGGCCGGTTTCGGCGGGGTTCGGTGCCATGTCCCGGGCGATTAGCTCAGCGGGAGAGCGCTTCCCTGACACGGAAGAGGTCACTGGTTCAATCCCAGTATCGCCCACGCGAGCGGGCCACTGCGTTCGCTGCCCGTTGGTCAGCTTCCCTGTGGCCCGTAGTGTTTGCCCGGGGGGACGACCCCCCGGACCCTCCGATCGTTGGCCAAACAGGTTCGCTGGCCCTACAAAACGAGGTTACTGGCCCTACAGCCTCTAGGGCCAGGCCGATGCGCGAGACCCCCGGGAGCCCAATTCCCGAGGGGTCTCTTGGTTTGTCCGGGAGGATGTCCGCCCGGTCCTGGGCGAACAGGTGGCCGTAGATGTTCTTGGTCGTCTCGATCTTGCTGTGGCCCATCTGGTTGAGCTTGCATGTCAGTGGCCCCAGAAGCAATTAGAAGTGACGCGCAGACGCCGTCCCCGTAGCGGCGGCCCGACTGCCCGGATATCCCGCTTGCGCGGCCAGCGACATACCCCGATTGTCGGCGAGCCTCTCTTCTGAGTCCACTGCCAGAGCGCGCTCGGTACGGCTCAGCGGCTCAGGCAGGAGCTAACAAAGCCTTGCCCGCCGGGCTTCGTGGAACCCGTTAGGTGTCCAGCCGAATCAGCTGGATGCTGATGATCTCCTGCCCCTGGTACGGCGCCACCACGTACCAGATCGTCACGCCGTCAGAGGGCAGATGCAGCTCGTACGCCCCAAGGCAGCGGGCCGTCTTCAGGGAACGGGTCGGCCAGCGTCGGTGCGGGTTCCTCGACCAGGTGGAAGATCACCCGCTGAACGGTCCACCTCACCGACTCGGGAAGCGCCTCGATCTCCTGCCAGGAATTCCCGGAGAAACGAACCTAGCGATCACTCACCGATTCCCCACGCCTCAGCGAGCTCGCTGCGCGACATCGTGAGCGAACCATCCCCCGGGCCGCGGTCGGCCTCCCTTGCGCGCCCGGGCCATGCTGCGCCCGACCTCGCGCCGCAGCCGCCTCACCTCAGCCCGCAACGCGTCAAGCTCAGCACGAGGGACCGTCACCATCTCCGATGCTTCCGCGGTCACACGCAGCTCCCTCCGCTCACCACCGTTGCCGCCGAGTCTAGTTCCGAGACCGCCCAGCCGCGGGAACCCAACCCACCCAGCCGTCACGGCGTGCCCGTTACGTGCCTGTGAGTATGAACTCGCGGATACCGGTCTTGTGTCTGGACAGGTCCTGCCAGCGTTGGTGCTGGTGGCGTCGGGCGGCTCGGCCGTCGTGCCATTACATGGCCGCGGCTGTCGGCCTGTCGTTGCATGAGCAGCTTGAAGCGACTGGAACGCTGCTTCGGTGAACGGCGCCCCTTATCCTCGTTTCGGTACAAGGGCGCTCCGGCCCCAGCGCCGAGCGCGAGACCGGGGGCCCGATCAGACGCTGCCGCTGCCCGCGCGCTCCAGGTTGTCGCGAACCAGTGCGGCGAACCGGAAGACGAGATGCACGAACTTGCTGTACGGCGCCATCGCGAACGATTCGACCAGCGCGGCTATGTGAATCAGGAAGACGATCCCGAAGGCCCCGGTGTCGCGGGTGAGGAGCGTCGCCAGGCCGGACAGCGCCAGGAACGTCAGCGCGGTGAGCAGCCCGTAATCCTTGATGGTCATCCGCGCGAAGCTGGTGACGCCGGACGAGCGTGCCTTGAGCCCGAGCAGGCCAACGCAGCCGATCACCAAGCCGATGCCGCCCACCGTGCCGGACAGTACCGGCACGGACACGAACGGGTAGGGCGGCTCGACCCCGGCTATGTCTTGCAGCACGCCCGCCGCAATCGTCGAGACCAGGCAGAGGCCGAATCCATACGCGACCATCGCGTGCAGGTGCCGACGGGCCGACGAGGGCCGGTCATCGACGGGGTAGTAGCAGTTGCCGCCGCCGCCCCGAAGATAACGCAAGGTAGCCGCGTACCAGACCGCTTGCCGCACCGGGCGTGCGCCGAAGCGGCCGCCGCCGACCACGCGCCAGTAGGTTCGCGCGGCCAGCGCCATGACGAGCACCGAGTACAGTGCCGCCGCTAGCATCAGCGTGATCAGAGCCGGGTACGGGATCAGGTCGTAAGGCGACGACGGGCCGACTCCGTGCCGGACGAGTCCGCCCAGCCGGCGTTGGCCACGGCGATGATCAAGACGATCACGGAGGAGGCTAGGGCGCCGATCACGACGCCGCTCCAGCCGGAGAAGATCCGCGGGACCTGGAGCGGCCAGACGTAACGCTGGTAGTCGGCTACCCGTACGGCCGACAGCGCCTCGGGGATGTTCAGGTCGAATTCGTGCGGTGGGTCGTACATGCAGGCGTCGAAGCAGGCCCGGCAGTCGTGGCAGAGGTTGGCCAGTTGGCTGATGTCGCCGGCCTCGAGCACCGAGCGACGCTCAAGCGCCGGGAAGACCGCGCACAGGCCCTCGCAGTACCTGCAGGCATTGCAGACCGCCAGCTGCCGGCTGGCCTCCCCCACGAGCAGCGGCAATGATGAACGGCCATCGGCCGCGACGGCCGCAGCCAGACCGCGCGGCGTGCTATCGAGCGACATACCGGGCCGCCTCTACTCCGGCCTGCCGTCCCCAGACGCTGCCGATCGTCATGCCGAAGCCGGCAAGGTACCCGGTGCTCAGAATGTTCCCAGACATGATCTCCCCAGCGGCGAAGACATTATCGAAGGTGCTGCCGTCCTCCCGGACGACGCGGGCATCGGCCTGTACGGCCACGCCCATGTAGGTGAAAGTGATCCCCGGGCGCATGGCCAGGCCGTAGTACGGCGGCGTATCCAGCCGCTGGGCCCAGTGAGTCTTCGCCGGGACGATGCCGTCGGTGCGGCAGCCGTCCAGGGCGCTCGGATCGAACGCACCGTCGACGACAGCGGCGTTGTACTCCTTGACGGTCTGCAGCACCGCCTGTTCATCAAGGCCAAGCTGCCGGACAACCTCGCCCAGATCGGCGGCCACGGTCGCGCCGTTCATCGGCGGCGCGGGAGCAAGTGGTTGACCTTGGAGTCCCACAGCGTGTAGGCGATCTGGGACGGCTGCTGGGCGATCAGGCGGCCCCAGATGGCGTACCGTTTGGGCCAGATCTCCTCGCCCTCGTCATAGAAGCGCGCCCCGTGCTTGTTGACGACCAGGCCGAACGGGATCATGTCGAGCCGGGTCGCGATACCGCCGTCGAATCGCGGTGCCCGCGCGTCCAGGGCGATCGCATGAAAGCCACGCTCGTGCCCGGCGGAGGCCGCATGGGCGTCGTAGAGCTGGGCGAGCACGTGCCCGTCGTTGTGCGGGGTTCCTCTTGATGACGTAGTTGTCGACCGCGTCACCCCAGTAGCGGCGCAGCCATTCCAGGTTGGGCCTCGAAGCCGCCGCTCGCGCAGATGACGCTCCTGGCGCGTACTTGTGCCTGCCGCCCCCATAGGCGGCGACCACTGCGGTGCACCTGGACCCGTCGAACTCGAACTCCTCGACCTTCGCGTCGTAGACGGCGGTAATCCTTGGCCGGGTGTCCACGTACCGGTAGTAGGAATTGAGCAGGGCCTTCCCGCCGCCAAGGAAGAAACGGTTCGTCCGCCCCAGGTGCAGCGTGCCCGCAAGCGGCTGCTGCCAGCGGACTCCGTGCTTGTTCATCCAGAGTGGCATGGTCTCCGATTCGCGCACGGTGAACCTGGCGAGCTGCTCATTGTTGACGCCCTCGCCGACGTTGCACAGGTCCTGCCACAACTCGTCGAAACTATAGGAACCTGAGTTGTAATCGTCGGCCTCGTGGACGCAACGGATGTTCCGGGTGTGCCGGGTGTTGCCGCCGCGCATCTGACGCGGCGCACGCTCCAGGATGAGGACGCGCGCGCCGAGTTCCTCGGCGGCCAGCGCGCTAACCACCGCCGCGTTGCCGCCACCGATCACGACCACGTCCCACTCGCCGAGTGACCACGCCGGCGGCCTGGCCACGCCACGCTCTCCACTCTTCACGGTTCCTAGCGGCTCCGAAAAAACCGCGTCGGTACCGTGCACGTCGCTGACCTGGCTGCGGCCGACACTCGCACCTCCGTCACCTAGTGCCCGAACAGGAGTCGTCGATCCAGGCTGGCCCCATTGTATACCGTCGAATGCGGTAGTGAGCAGCTGCATTCCGTTGAGTTCTCCACTACTCCCACCGTGGGTCGTCGTCATATAGCGATCAGTCGGGACGCGGCGGCAGCCTCAGCCGATTCCGCCGACCCGGATGGTCCGGGTCGGGCTACGGCAGACCACAGCGTGCTCCAACCTCAATCCGGCCCAGAGCTGTTCGCTCGTCCTGAGTGGGTTGTCCGCCCAGATCAGAGCGCGCGCAGGCGTGGCAATATCTCTTTGCCGTAGAGGCGGAGGAACTTCCCCTGGTCCGGACCGGGGGCGTGGAACACCAAGTGGTTGAAGCCGAGGTCGATGTAGGACTTGATCTTCTCGACGTGCTCGTCGGGATCGGTGGAGACGATGAAGCGCTTGGCCGTCTGGTCGACGGTGAGCTCGTCGGCCAGGCGCTGCATCTCCACTGGGTCCTCGACGCCGGCCTTCTGCTCAGGGGTTAGGCCGAGCGCCCCCCAGAACCGCGTCGCCTCCATTGCCGCGTCGCGATCGTGGTCGAAGGACACCTTGACCTCGATCAACATGTCCAGATCGGTCACGTCACGGCCGACCTTCTCCGCGCCCTCGCGCACCGCCGGCAACAACGTCTCGGTGTACAGCTCCGGCGCCTTACCCGACGTCGTGATGTACCCGTCGCCCTGCCGCCCCGCGTACCGGGTCGCCGCCGGGCCGAGGCCAGGTAGATCGGCACCGGGTGATCGGGGCGGTCGTAGATCGTCGCCTTGTCGGTGCGGTAGTACTGCCCCTCGAAACTCACCCGCTCCTGGGCCCACAACTGCTTGATCAACGAGACGGCCTCGCGGAACCGGGCGAAGCGCTCCTTGCCGTCCGGCCACTCGATGCCCAGCGCGACTTCGTTGAGCGACTCCCCGGTGCCCATGCCGAGCACCACGCGCTCGGGGAACAGACAGCCCAGGGTAGCGAAAGCCTGGGCAACGATCCCCGGGTGGTACCGGAAGGTCGGCGTCAACACCGAGGTGCCCATGACAATCCGCTCGGTGCGGGCGTCCAAAGCGCCCAGCCACGACATCGCGAACGGCGCGTGCCCCCCGTCGTGGCGCCACGGCTGCAGGTGGTCACTGATGAACACCGAGTCGAACCCGCACTTCCTCGGCCAACACGCTGTAATCGAACAGCTCGGTCGGAGCGAACTGCTCGTTGGACGCCTTGTAACCCAACTTCAAAGCCACTGACTCTTCCTCTCGCCGCCCAGCCTGTTCGCCGGTGACCAACTCGATACGTTCGCGCTCACGGTCGGCCGAGGGTGACGAGGCGTTCCTCGGTCATCTCGGCGATAGCGTATGCGGGCCCTTCCTTGCCTTCCCCGCTCGCCTTTACTCCCCCGAACGGCATCAGATCGACGCGGGCGCTCGAGGTCTCGTTGATGTGGACGGTGCCGACGCGAAGATTCTCGGCAGCCTGAAGGGCGTTGCCGATATGGGCCGTGAAGATC